>NZ_QAOH01000014.1 GCF_003050785.1 Celeribacter persicus | reverse complement strand
CTGCCGCAAGAAGGGAAAAAGTGGACGACTTTTACGCCGCCCGCACCGTCAATACGACGGCGCTACCGTGGTCTAATTTTGCACCGCCGTTCTCATGCTGATGGTCTTTTGGCCGGGGGTTTTCGGATTGTAATCCAGTGCACAGCCTTCAACGCCGCCCGCAGTTACGAACATGTGAGCCGAAAAAAGACGCCTGCGGATCATCCTCCACAGGCGTTTCAGTCAGCACAAAAGAGATGCCCGGGCGCAGGATTTACGCCGATTTCTCATAGCCTCCGTTGTAATTCTCACTCTTCCGGCGGATCTGGGAGTGTTCCACAACCCGTGAACGCGCGATGCCCCGAAACTCTTCGAGCGAGGCAAACCCTTTGCGCGTCAGGTAATCTTCCAGATCGTCTTTCAGCTCCTGAATGAGTTTAACCCCGACACCGCCGCTGCCCTTTTCTTCCATCGCGGCCGTGCAAATCTGTAGGTTGCCCGCGCCATGGGCGATAAAGTTGAACGCCTCGTGAAAGCCCTTGATGCCGCCGATGCCGGAAATGGGCTGATCCGGGAAGGCCCGCGAGAGATCCGACACACATTGCAAAGCCTGGTTCACAATCGCCAGCCCACCCAGCCCGCCAGAGGACACAAGACCATCGACCTCTACCTCGAATTTCATGGTCTCGGGGTCCATCAAAGGCATGGAGGGGAACGTGTTACATAGTGAAATGGCCGAGGCCCCGGCGTCATAAGCCACTCTGGCGGCATCGACGAGTGACGAGGTCGCGGGTGTCAGCTTGGCCCAGACCGGCACAGTCACCACACCCGTCACGGCCTCAAGGATAGACCGGATGATCACTTCGTCATCGGCAATATGAGCGCCCATATCCTTGCGGTCCATATGCGGGCAGGACAGATTCAACTCCAGCGCATCGCACCCGGCATCCACGCATGCGGTGGCCAGCCTGCGCCAATTGTCCATTTCTTCCTCACTGCCGGCCCCCGCCATAATCGAAGCAATCAGCATGCGGTCCGGGTAGGTGTTCTTGATCTCTTCAAGTTCAGGAAGCCACACGTCCAGCGGCTGATCCGAGATCAATTCCCAGTTCCAGGAAGAATGCGAGACCGTGTCCGGTCGTTTGGAGCGCGACACATAGGGCTTCGTCTCGCTTGCGCGTTGAAAGATCGTTCTCGGACCAGCTACGTTTTCAACCGGATGCAAACCGATCGTTTTGGTCACGACCCCACCCCAGCCGGACTCGAAAGCCTTGAGAATTTTGCGTTTGCTTTCCGTCGGCGGTGCGGACGC
The DNA here is from genome assembly GCF_003050785.1 of Celeribacter persicus. Classification (GTDB taxonomy): domain Bacteria; phylum Pseudomonadota; class Alphaproteobacteria; order Rhodobacterales; family Rhodobacteraceae; genus Celeribacter; species Celeribacter persicus. The sequence continues at coordinate 87,360 of NZ_QAOH01000014.1, read as the reverse complement.
CAGAACGAATGGATTGACGAATTCCAGGCCTGTGAAAGTTGTCGCGAGTTTGTTCACTGCAGCATGCCTTTATTTTACCTCCTGGTAAAATACCTCGATTGGCCCGAAAAAAGTCAACGATTATCCCTGCGAAACAGCCACATTGATAAAAAAACAACGGAAAACGCGGCAGAATGCTCAAAAAACAGTACGGTCCTTGTCGGCAACGCAAACCGCTTTAATCGCACGCAAGGGCCGCAATACAGTTCAACTTACAATTTGATTTCGCTGCGAGACGGACATCTACGCGTGGTCAGCGGCCCAAACCGGCGTTCCCGGTTTTGTTCCGAAGTGGCGGAGAGGAAGGGATTCGAACCCTCGAGACGGTTCCCCGCCTACACACTTTCCAGGCGTGCGCCTTCGACCACTCGGCCACCTCTCCGCCGGCGTCTATAGTGGAGATCGGGAGGGGGATGCAACCCCCGGAATGTCAGAAAATGAATGTTTTTTAACATGCGCTTGCGAAAGCCTTTTTTCACCGGCTTCGCCGCGTCCCGAACCCTCCGGCACCCCGGCCCTCAGTCGAGATGAATCGTCACACGCCGGTTGTCGCGGCCCTTTTTCTCGACCTTGCCAAAGCGGATGCGACCGATTTCCGAGGTTCGCGCCACATGGGTCCCGCCACAGGGTTGAAGATCGGCCTGATTCGCCCCCTGCCCGATACGCACGAGACGCACCCGACCCTGCCCGGTCGGCGGCATCACCGACATGGTCTTGATCATCGCCGGGTTAGAAAGCAATTCTTCATCGGTGATCCAGTCGTCGCTGACCACAAGATCGCGCTCGATCAATGCGTTGAGCGCATCTTCAAGCGCCTGTTTGTCGGCGGGCGGCTCATCCATCTTGAAGTCCAGACGCCCCTTCTCCGAGCCGATGGAACCGCCCGTGACCGGCAGAGGGATCACCACAGACAGAAGATGCAGCGCCGTGTGGACCCGCATGTGGCGGTGGCGACGCATCCAGTCGAGCCTTTGCGTGACCTCCGCACCGACGGGCGGCAGCGAGGCGGGTTCGGCGGGCACGAGGATGATCTCCTGCCCTTCCCCCTTGATCGCCGTGGCAATCGGCAAACTGCCACCCGACCAGTCGAGCCAGCCGCTGTCGCCGGGTTGTCCGCCGCCGGTAGCGTAGAAAATCGTCCGGTCGAGAATCACGCCGCCTTCCGGCGTGTGGCCGCTCACCGTGCCGTAAGTCTCTTGCAGATAGGCATCCTCGCGAAACAGCGCTTCGGTCATGTGCTTTCTCCCTCTGCATCGCCTTCCGCATCGCTTTGCTCGTGGAGATCGGAAGGCTCGATCATCTCGCGCTCGGGTTCGGTCGCGTCCGGTACTGCGGGCTGCGCCGGTTTCGGCAGCAAAGCCTCAGGATTGCGCAGCCAGATGTCGCGCTGCGCGAAGGGAATCTCGATCCCCTCTTCCGCAAAGCGTTTGGCAATTGCGTGGTTGATGTCGTTTTTCACCGCCAGAATATAGGTCACGTCGCGCAGGATCGCACGGATCTCGAACTCAAGCGCATCCGCCCCGAAGTTCAGAAACAAAACCTGCGGTTTCGGATTGACCGCCACCATCGCCTGATCCTCGGCAATCTCGCGCAGAATCGCTTCGACCTTGCGCGTGTCGGTGCCATAGGCGACGCCGACCGGGATGATCACACGCCCGATCAGATTGCCACGCGTGTAATTGGTCACCTGATTGGAAATCAGATCGGCATTGGGCACGATCAGGTCGGTCTTGTCAAAGGTCTCCACCCGCGTCGAGCGTACGGAAATATCCTTGACGATCCCCATCGAACCATTGCCGAGATCAATCCAGTCGCCTTCCGAAATCGGTCGCTCGATCAAAAGGATGATGCCCGATACGAAGTTCTGCACGATGTTCTGAAGGCCGAAACCGATCCCGACCGACAGCGCCCCGGCGACGATGGCCAGCGCGGACAGGTCAATCCCGGCGGCAGTGATCGCAACAATCGCCGAGAGAAACACCCCGACATAGCCCGCCCCCGCGATCACCGCGTTCTGCCCGCCCTTGTCGAGCCGGGTCTTAGGCAGGATTGCCGAGCGCAGCGCCGCTTTGAACAGGCGTGTGACCCCGAGACCGAAGGCAAAAACGACCACCAGCATCAGCAAATCGGTGACCGAAATCTGCACCCCGCCGAGAGAGACGCCTTCGCGCATCTGGGCCCAGATTTCCCAAAGCCGGTCCTCCCGCACCCCCCAGATCAGCGCAAAGAACGGCAACGACACGACCACCAGCGCGAAGGAGAGAAGCACCGGCACAAGAGCTTCCCGCGCGCCATCCTCATGGCGGGTCACAAGCCCGTAGAGATCGTAGGCCAGACGGGCCAGCACGACCAGAAGCGCCATCAGCGCCAGCGAGAGCGTCAGGGGATAAAGGATGCCCGTGGCCGCCGACATGTAGCCCACCGCGCCGAGCGCCAGCGCCAGGACAGAGGCAAGAAGCACCGCCCGCGCCACCGCGCCCGCAATCAGGACCGCAAATCCAGTGTCGCTTTGCTCCTCGCCCGACGCTCCCCCTTCGCTGATCGAATGCGGCTTGGTTGCTTGCAAGATGCGCGCCAGACGGAACAGCGCAAAGGCGGCGAGCGCCACCAGCGGAAAAGCCAGAACTGCCTGCGCCCCGGCGTCATAGGCGTCGATCTCCACCAGAGCGCTCAACATCCCGTCGAGCGTCAGCATCAGCCCGGCTAGTGTCGCCATGCCCGTCGCCTCGATCCTCCGCGCAGGTGAAAGATCGAAGACCGGCTCCGCCGATCCGGTCGCGTACAACAGCCGCCCGGTGATCCAGCGTGAGAAAAAATAGGCCAACCCGATACGAGGCACGGCGGCAAACACCACCTCGCCCCGCGGCCCCAGAAGCCCGGAGACACGGGCCGCCTCCGTGATCGCCACGAGGCCGAGCAGCGGCACGACGATCTGGCTCAGCGACGCGACAAACCCGATCACACCACGGCCCGCCTCGCCCCTCACCCGTGCCCGCACGAAGCCGGTCAGCCGCTCCGACCACGCACGCCCCCGAGTGACCAGAACCAGCGCGATCAGCAAATACAAAAGCAGTGTCGCCGCATTGGATTTCAGCGTTGCCTGCCCGGTTTTCGAGGCGGCATTTTCCGCCACACTGGACCAGGCCTCAACAGCGGTATGGCTGAGCGCGCCAAACGCCCCGGGCCAGAGCGTCGGGTTGAGCGGACTCGGCCCCAATTCCATCAACGCATCGGCCTGCCGCTCGTTCAACACCTGGTCGATCTCGGCAATCAGCCCGTTGGCGCGGGTATAGGCCTCCTCGGCGGTCTTGACCGGGGCCTGTGCGGCTTCGAGTTGCTTGTTCAGTTCCTTGCGCCGCTGCGCAATCTCGGCGCTTTCGCTTTCGCCCTCGCCAGGCGCCGGCCCCAGAGCCTCGATCTGGGCCTTGAGCGTATCGATTCGCGGACCGTTGGCATTTTCCGAGGCCAGAAAACTTTCGCGCCAGACCACGAGAGCGTCGCGCAACTGCTCAAGATCGGCATTGCTCGTGCCATTGTCTTCGATTTGGACCTCGGCTGCGCTCGCAGCCTTATCCCATTGGGCGTAGTCGGGTGATGTGCTGTCCTGTGCGCTGACCGCAAGCGGCAGCGCAAGGCACAGGATCAGGAGGAGGCGGGCAAAAATTCGCGCGATCATGCACCTTCATATACGTCAGGCAGGGCGCGCGGTCCACGGTCAAGCCATTCGGGCACAGGAAGTTGTTTTTCCTTGAGGAACTCAGGATTGAAAAGCTTGGACTGATAGCGCGTGCCGTAGTCGCACAAGACGGTGACGATCGTATGCCCCGGCCCCATCTCGCGCGCCATGCGCATCGCGCCCGCGACGTTGATGCCGGACGATCCGCCCACGCAAAGCCCTTCGTGCTCCAGAAGATCGAAGACGACGGGAAGCGCTTCCTCATCGGGAATCTGATAGGCGAAATCCGGGGTGAAGCCTTCGAGATTGGCGGTGATCCGACCCTGTCCGATGCCTTCGGTGATCGAGCCGCCTTCCGATTTCAACTCGCCGGTGGTGTAATAGCTGTAGAGCGCCGCGCCCATCGGATCGGCGAGGCCGATTTTCACTCCCTTGGGCTGAAGCGCCATGCCAACCCCCGCGAAGGTGCCGCCCGAGCCGACCGCACAGATAAAGCCATCCACCTTGCCGCCGGTCTGCTCCCAAATTTCGGGACCGGTGGTTTCGATATGCGCCTGACGGTTCGCGGTATTGTCGAACTGGTTGGCCCAGATCACGCCGTTCGGTTCAGTCTTGGCCAGTTCCCGGGCCAATCGTTCGGAATAGCGCACGTAATTGTTCGGATTGGAATAGGGCGCGGCGGGCACCTGCACCAGTTCCGCACCGGCGAGACGGATCATGTCCTTCTTTTCCTGGCTCTGGGTCTCCGGGATCACGATCACCGTGCGAAAGCCAAGGGCCGAGCCCACCAGAGCCAGACCGATACCGGTGTTCCCCGCCGTGCCCTCGACGATGGTGCCGCCGGGCTTCAGAGTCCCTTTTTTCAGAGCATCCTGAATGATGAACAAGGCCGCACGATCCTTGACCGACTGGCCGGGGTTCATGAACTCCGCCTTGCCGTAAATCTCGCACCCTGTGGCCTCCGACGGGCCTTTGAGCCGGATCAGGGGCGTATTGCCGATGCTGTCGATCATATCGCGTTTCAGAGGCGAATTCCGGGTGCCGGGCGCAGACATATTGGTCGTCCTTTAAATCTCGCAGTCCCTGAATGTGTAGGACGTACATCCTGTGAACTCAAGACAGGCGCCGAAACTCAGGGAGAGCGTTCCGGCTTTTCGCAAGATGCCGGAACGCGTGTTTTCATTCGCCCGGCATCGCATGAGTATTTTCATCATCGGAAAACCCCGGACGCGGCGCAAGACGCAACCAGATGCCATCTTTTGAGCGCACGGTGAGATGCGCCACAGGAACCGGCGTCTTGCCCTCCACCGTTTCAAGCCGGAACGCACGCAGGATCAGCGCCAGAAACAGCGGTCCCTCGACCATGGCAAATCCCGCCCCGGTACAGACCCGCGGACCGGAAGAAAACGGGATGAAAGCATCGCGCAAACACGTCTTGCCATTTTCGGTCCTGAACCGGTCCGGGTCGAATTCGTCCGGGCGCTCCCAGAAGATCTGATGCCGTCCGAGATGCCAGGGAGAGAGCACGATCTGCGCCCCTTTGGGCACGTCGCGCTCGCGAAACCGCACCGGGCATTTCGCCTCGCGCACCATCATCGGCACCGGCGGGTAAAGACGCAGGGTTTCGCGGAACACATCCTTGATGAACCGCAGTTTCGAGAGATCGGAGAAAGACGGTTCTTCCGGCAGGCTCAGCGCTTCCGCCGCCGCGCGTTCCTGAATCTCCGGGTTCGCGGCCAGAAGCCAGAGCGCCCAGCCGAGCGCCGTGGCCGAGGTCTCATGTCCCGCAAGGAAAAAGATCGCCACCTGATCGACCATCTCCTCCGTGTCAAACCGCTCCCCCGTCACCGGATCGGCGGTGGTCATGATCTTCGTCGCCAGATCGTCGGGCGCGGTCCCCGCCGCGATCTCCGTCATCCGCGCGGCCGTCAGATCGGTGATCAGCTTGCGGATCGCCTTCGCCCCCTCGCGCGTTTTCTTGCGATGGAAACGCGGCAACCAGTTTGGCAGCGGAATGAAGGCGGCAATGTTGAGGATCGGTTGGGCGCGCTGATAGCCCTGAAACTCCTCGAACACTTTCGCCGCCGCCTCATGGGTGATCGGGATCGAAAAGAGCGTGCGGAAAATCACATCCGCCGCACCTTCGGAGGCGAAAGGTTCGATGTCGAACGCACCCTCCTGCGTGGAGAGCCGCGCCACCATCGCCTGCCCCGCCCTGAGCATCGCCGGAAACGTGTCCTTGAGCCGTCCGCCCTCAAAGGCCGGGTCGATGATGCGGCGTTGTTTCAGCCATGTCTCGCCATTGGTGAGAAACACCGAATTGCCGAGCAGAGGCCGCAGCCCCTCCGCCACGCGGGCGGATTTCGGAAAATCCATCGGCTCCTCGTTGAGCACACGTTTCACCAAAGAGGGCTGGTTCACCAGAAAACTGCGGAAGAACGGCGTTTTATATTCGGCCATCCAGGCGCGGTAGAGCTTTTCCGGCTGGGCCGAAAGGATGTCCTTGCGAAAGAGTTTCACGTAATTGCGCAGGCTGGTTTTCTCGGGGCGGGGCGTCGGCTTCGGCGGGATCATGTCGCCATATCCTTGAAACGGTTGGCCGGCGTGTCGATCCGGCTGGGACTGGGAAGCTGCGCGTGAAAACGGGTCGAGAGGGTTTCTCCCCCTGCGGTGATCTTGAAATAGTCATAGGTTTCGGGGCAATCAAAAGCGCAAAGATACTGGAAATGCCGCCGGAAAAACCGGTGCTTCATCGCGGCCTGTTTCTCCGGAGAAAGCGTCTGCGTAAAGGCCGCCGAAATCACCAGCGGCCATTTCTGATCCTCGGGCGCAACACCCGACACCTTGACCGGGTCGCAGAGCGCGAAGGAGCACGGGTCGCCGGGCGCGGTCACATCGAGCCAGAACATCTCGTCGCGGGCAGAAAGATAGGCCAGATCACGACGCAACACCCTGGCCTCCGGCAGGTAGGACACCATGGGTACGACATGGCCGAGGGTGAGGAAAGAGAGCGCCGGGCCGCGCGCGGACACCTCCCCGTAGCGGATCAGATCGGCAAGGATCTGAATGCCCAGATGCGCGCCGGAGCTGTGACCGACGACCAGAACCTCGTCCCAGTCTTGCGTCAGCGCCTCCGCGATCTCTGCGCGGAACTCGTCCATTCGCGCGCGCAGGGGCGGCGGATCGGCCCCGCGCCAACGCGCGGAAAACCCGTAGTCATGCATCAGATAATAGGCGAAAACCTCGCCGTCTTTCGCCTTGAACCAGCGCAAAAGCAGATAAGCCGCGATGAGGCCCAGAACCAGCCCGCCCCATGCAACCCCAAACAGGCTGCCGATCCAGGTGATCAGCCCCAAAATCAGCAAGGCGATGAGAAGCTGTGCGAGCAGAACCCCGATCGGATACAGCGCCGCAATCACCGGACCGCGCCGGAGCTTCATCAAACGAAACAAAGCGCCCGTGGAAATATAGGTCCAGGCCGTGCGCGCAAGGATCAGGTAGGTGCGGAAAATCCCCGCCTCCATGCTCTCCTGTACGATGTCGGACCAGACCAGCACGTCGATCTCGCTATGAGTCTTTGCACCGTCGATTTCGCCTTCGACGGACCAACCGAAATTGCCGCCCTTCTTCAGGGAGAGGCTCAGTGCATAGCCGGAAATCTCCGCCTGTGCGGCGCCTTCCTTGCGGTAAAGTTCGCGGTAGCGGCGCGGCGGAATAGGATCGTAGCCGGGGATGTAGAACACCCGACGTCGTTTCACTTCTTTCCCCCGCTCGACCATAATGAAAACCTTTAACGTTTTCGGAACACTAATGTGGATTTCGGGCGAAATTAAGCCCCTTTAAAGCGCCCCGTCTTATATCTGAGACAGGGATGAGGCGGAGCGCCGTGCAACATATGAGCGTTGCGAACGCCCCGCCAGAATCCTGTGTTTCAGTTTGCTGGCGTGGCGTTTTAACCGAGCTGCGACAATGCGGGGAAGGTTTCCAGCAACCAGTAGGACAGGCCCGAGAAGGCGCCGGTGACCATCAGAAGGCCGACAAGCAGGAGAAGCCCGCCCATGATCTTTTCGATCAGCCCCATGTGGCGTTTCAGACGGTTCATCAGACCGACCGCGCGGGTGATGAAAATCGCCGACAAAAGGAAGGGCAATCCCAACCCGATGGCATAGGTCGCCAGAAGCGTCGTACCCCGCGACACGGAGCCCTCGGAAGCAGCCATGGACAGGATCGCACCGAGCTGCGGCCCGATGCAGGGCGTCCAGCCGAAAGCGAAGGCGAGCCCAAGGATATAGGCCCCGAAAGCAGTGCCGCCCTTGTCCCCCGCATCCAGCCGCGCCTCGCGATCAAGGATCGGAATACGGAACACGGAAAGGAAATGCAGGCCGAGAATGATGATCACAACGCCGGAAATGCGCGCGAAAAGCACCTGATTTTTCAGGAAAAACATCCCGAAGGCCGAAGCCGTAAAGCCCATAAACAGAAAGACCGTCGAGAGCCCGAGAACAAACATCAGGGCGGGCAGAATCGCCTTGCGCGAGGCTTTGCCGCCGCCGGTCAGCTCATTCATGGAAATCCCGGACATATAAGCCAGATAGGGCGGCACGATGGGCAGCACGCAGGGGCTCAGGAACGATACCATACCCGCGGCAAGGGCCACGAGCATCGAAGGCAGGAGCGTTGCGTCAAAAAGATCAATTCCGAACATAGAGAGCCTCATGCCAGAAAACCACCGCCCCGCCTAGCGCCTCGTTTGTCGCGGGTGCTCACATTCGCGTTGGCTTATGTTTCGTGTACCTCGCGCAACGAAAAACGGCCGGGACAAGCCCGGCCGTTCTCACGATTTTTTTGATCCGCTCAGCGGCTCCACCAGCCCCGGCGCTTCGGCTTGTCTTCGGCCTCGGGCACGCTCGCTTCGGCCAGTTCCGGCTCCCGCGGAGCTTCGACTGCGGGAGCTTCGGCAACAGGTTCCCCGGCGGTCGCGTCTTCTGCAACCGTTTCAGGCTCGGACGGCGCCTCTGTAACAGGCTGCGCCTCGTGTACCTCTTCGGCAACCGGCTCAGGCACTTCGGCGACCTCCGTCAGTGCCTCGCTCACCGGTTCGGACACCGGCTCCGCGACCGGCGTTTCCACCACTGCCTCCGCAGGGGTCTCTGCCGCAGCTTCCGCCTCGGCAGCGGCTTTCGCAGCTTTGTCCGCTTCAATCTCCGCCTTGGTCCGGCGCTTGCGCTTCGGCTTCGGTTTTTCCTCAACCGTCTCCCCTGCGGCCTCCGCCTCGGCGGCTTTCGCGGCTTTGTCCGCTTCGATCTCCGCCTTGGTCCGGCGCTTACGACGTGGCTTCGGCTTTTCCTCGGTCTCGACAGGAGCAGCTTCGGTCACGGTTTCAACAACCTGCGCCTCCTCAGCGCCTGCCCCATCGGAAGCCTCGCTCTCGGCGCTGTCGTCCTCATCGGATGCGTCCTCGGAACCGTTCTCCTGTCCTTCGACCGTATCGGTCTTCTTGCGACGGCGACGGCGACGGCGGCGTTTCTTGGGCTTCTGCTCGTCCTCCACGGCCTCCTCGATCACGGAGGTCTCTTCTTCCACCTGATCCTCGGCCTCATCCTCCTCGTAATCCTCCATCAGATCGGCGGAGGCGGAGATCACGGGGGCGACCGCTTCGGGCACCACGCGGGTGGCCGTCTTGAAGCGCTCCATCGAGAAATCCGGCGAGATCAGGAAGGGATCGGCCTCGATCCGCACCGCCATGCCGTAGCGCGCCTCGATCTGGGCGATCTTTTCGCGCTTCATGTTCATCAGATAGTTGACGATGGCGACCGGCGCCTTGAGCAGCACCTCACGGGAACGCTTGCGCGTGCCCTCTTCTTCAAGCTGGCGCAGGATGGTCAGCGCCATGTTATCGTCGGAGCGGATAAGACCGGTGCCATGGCAATGCGGGCAGGGCTGGGTCGTGGCCTCAAGCATCCCCGGACGCAGACGCTGACGCGACATCTCCAGAAGGCCGAAACCCGAAATGCGACCGACCTGAATGCGGGCGCGGTCGGTTTTGAGCTTGTCCTTGAGACGTTTCTCGACCGCCGTGTTGTTGCGTCGCTCTTCCATGTCGATGAAGTCGATGACGATCAGACCGGCCAAATCGCGCAGACGCGCCTGACGGGCGACCTCTTCGGCGGCCTCAAGGTTGGTCTTGAGCGCGGTTTCCTCGATCGAGCCTTCTTTCGTGGCGCGACCGGAGTTCACGTCCACGGCGACCAAGGCCTCGGTCACATCGATTACGATGTAACCGCCGGATTTGAGCTGCACCACCGGGTTGAACATGCCGGCGAGGTAGCTTTCGACCTGATAGCGCGCAAACAGCGGCAGGGTTTCGGCGTAATGCTTCACGTTCTTGGCGTGGGACGGCATGATCATTTTCATGAAGTCCTTGGCCTCGCGATAGCCGGTCTCGCCCTCGACGATCACCTCGTCGATATCCTTCGAGTAGAGATCGCGGATCGACCGTTTGATCAGATCGCCCTCTTCGTAGATCTTCGCGGGTGCCACCGATTTCAGCGTCAACTCGCGGATCTGTTCCCACATCCGTTTGAGGTAATCGTAGTCGCGCTTGATCTCCGTCTTGGTGCGCTGTGCGCCCGCCGTGCGGATGATCAGACCGGCACCCTGCGGCACTTCAAGCTCGCCTGCGATCTCTTTGAGTTTCTTGCGGTCTGCGGCATTGGTAATCTTGCGGGAAATGCCACCGCCGCGCGCGGTGTTCGGCATCAATACGCAATAGCGACCGGCCAGCGACAGGTAAGTCGTCAGAGCCGCGCCCTTGTTCCCGCGCTCTTCCTTGACGACCTGCACCAGCATGATCTGGCGCACCTTGATAACTTCCTGAATCTTGTATTTGCGCGGACGCGGTTTGCGACGCGGGCGGATTTCCTCGGTCGTGTCGTCATCGGCCACGCTTTCGATGTCGTCGTCCTTGTCGGAGGCGGTGTCCGCATCGTCTTCATCTTCATCCGCGTCGTCTTCGGAGCCTTCCTCCTCAGAGGTCTCGTCCTCAGCCGCATCCTCCTCGGACGCCTCGTCAGCGTCATCCTCGGAACCGGCGTCTTCAGCGTTGCCCTCCGCAGCTTCTTCAGGCTCTTCGACCGGCGTGTCCTGCACGGTGAAAGCGGGCGACGTGCCCTCTTCGACCTCTGCATGTTCCCCGGCGATCATCGCGTCAGCCTCGGAAGCTTCCGGTTCGATCACATCCATGCCCGCAACCGAGGCCCCGTCCTGCTCAGCGCCCTGACCGGTTTCGTTATCGAGCGAGACCTCACGGGTCTCGATCGCATCCGAGGACTTCACGTCCTCAGCTCTGGTCTCAGCCTTGGTTTTGGAACGAGAACGCGACCGCGAACGGCGGGACCGCTTCGGTTTTTCCTCTTCCTCTTCCTGAGCCTTGGCATATTCCATTTCTTCGGCCAGCAACGCCTCACGGTCGGCCAGCGGGATCTGGTAATAATCCGGGTGAATCTCGGAGAAGGCGAGGAACCCATGACGGTTTCCGCCGTAATCCACGAAAGCCGCCTGCAAGGACGGCTCGACGCGTGTTACCTTTGCGAGATAGATGTTGCCAGCGAGCTGGCGTTTGTTTTCCGATTCAAAGTCGAATTCCTCGACCTTGTTTCCGTCCACCACCACGACGCGGGTTTCCTCCGCGTGGGTGGCGTCGATGAGCATTTTCTTTGCCATTGAGTTTGTCTTCCGGCACCCGAAACGGGCGTCCCTCCCCTGCGGCAGGTCACGCTTTGATCCGGGTGATGTTTTGGGGCGAGCAGTGCGGGCAAGACGGCGGGGGCGCTGGCGCCCGCTCTGTGCTCTGATCTTGCCTCTGCGCGTTGCATCGCGGTTCTTCTCCGGCGCGTAGTGAGGCATCGGCCCCTCGGCGCCCGTTCAAATCCCTCTGACCTTTGATGAGGCTTCGGGCGGTTCGTGCCGGTGGTTTTGTCATGCCGCCCGGCGGTATCGGTCTGCTCTGCGGGGAAGCGTCGGGAATGTCCCTGAGTTCCAACACACGCATGCAGCGAATCTGTCTCACGCGGTTTCCGGGACGTCCAAGCGTCCGACGGACCTGCGTTCTTATATCAGTAGTGATGCATGTGCCTTTAGACAACACGCAAATTCATCGAAACGCCATTTTCGCCCATCGAGATGGGATTCACCGGCGGTTTCCCCTCAAATTTGCGGCAAAATGGTTAAAGCGTTATGCCTTTAGCTGATGTCTCGGGCTAAAGGCAGGACGCTTTACACAAACCTGTGTGCCAGCCGCTGTGCGGCAGAACAGAGATAGGGTGCCACACCGCACATAAATCATGATGTTCATTTTCGATCAGAAACATTAAATTAAATTAAGAAAAATGCATAAATGCGCAGAACCCTGCGCAAGCCGAAAGGACATATCATGACCCGCATCGCTCTTCTGGTCGGCTCGCTCCGCAAGGCCTCCCAGACCCTGAAACTCGCCCAAGCCCTTACCAAACTGGCTCCCGAAGGCATGGAATTCGATTTCGTGCAAATCGGCGATCTGCCGTTCTTCAACGAGGACCTCGACACCGACACACCGCCCGCCTCCTGGACGCGGTTCCGCGAAGAGGTCAAGGCCGCCGATGGCGTGCTTTTCGTGACGCCGGAATACAACCGCTCCCTGCCCGCCGCCCTCAAGAATGCGCTCGACGTCGGCTCACGCCCCTATGGCCAGAGCGTCTGGAACGGCAAACCGGCCGGCATCGTGACCGCGAGCCCCTCCGGCCTTGGCGGTTTCGGCGCCAACCACCATCTGCGTCAGCCTCTGGTGTTCCTAAACATGCCCACCATGCAACAGCCCGAAGCCTATATCGGCAACCTGTGGAACCTGTTCGATGAGAACGGCAGGATCGTCACCGAAGGCACCGAGGATTTTCTCAAATCCTGGATGGAAGCCTATGCGAAATGGGTCTCGGATCACATCTGAGGCACTCCCCCCGACCTCGGATGTGGAAAGGCGCTCCGCAATGGAGCGCCTTTTTTTCGTTTCAGTCGTAAGAGTTACAGATAATCCGACCGCTGCAACCCGTATTTCGCCATCTTCTCGTTAAGCGTTCGGCGCGGCAGGCACAGCTCATCCATCACAGCCACGATGGAGCCCTTGTGACGGCGCATCGTGTTGTCGATCAGCATGCGCTCGAAGGCCTCGACATATTCCTTGAGGGGCTTGCCCTCTGTCGTCATGGTCTGTTGTTCCGGGGCGTCTGACTCGGAAAGCAGAAGCGAGGTAATCGACCCCGATCCCCGACGACTTTGCAGCACGGAGCGCTCGGCCACGTTGATCAACTGGCGAATATTCCCCGGCCAGGGCGCCTGCAAAAGCTGGGCCGCCTCCTGCGCGGAAACCTCTGGCGCGTCGCAACCATATTCCTCGGCAAACTGTTGAGAAAGCTGAGTAAACAGCAAGAGAATATCCTCGCCCCGCTGGCGCAGAGGCGGCGTGGTGATCTTCATCGCCGCCAAACGGAAATACAGATCCGGACGCAGCGCGCTTTCACAGGTCCGGCCCTGTTCCTGAAGGTTGCAGATCGCGATCACGCGGGTCTCCGGCGGCGTGCCCTGCTCATCCATCCATTTCAAAAGCCGTGCCTGAAGCGGCATTGGCATGGCCTCGACATCTTCGAGCACCAGCGTGCCGCCGCGTGCCTCTTCGATGAGGGGCTGAATCTGCCCGTCCGGGTCCGGCCCGAACAACCGTTTCGTCAGATCGGCCTCGTCACGCCCGGCACAGGCGAAGGTGATGAATTTTTTCGAAGCCCGCGTTCCCACCGCGTGCAGCGCGTGCGCCACGAGCGTCTTGCCCGTCCCGGTCTCCCCGTCGATCAGCACATGCCCATCGGCCTGCCCGAGATCGAGAATGTCCTCGCGCAACCGCTCCATCACCGGGCTTGCCCCGATCAGCTTGTTCATGATGCCGGTGCCATCGGACAATTCGCGCCGCAGCATCCGGTTGTCTAGGGTCAGCCGACGCGCATTGGTGGCTTTCTTCGCAAGCTCAGTCATCCGATCCGGGTTGAACGGCTTTTCAAGGAAATCGAAGGCCCCGATCCGCATCGCCTCCACCGCCATCGGCACATCGCCGTGGCCGGTGATCATGATGACCGGCAGGCCACTGTCGACACTCATCAGCTTCTTGAGAAACTGCATACCGTCCATGCCGGGCATCTTGATGTCGGTGATCACGACACCCGGATAGTCGGAGCCGAGCGATTTCACCGCATCCTCCGCGCTCGCGAAGGTTTCCGTGTCGAACCCCGACAGGGCCAGCCACTGGCTGATCGACTGCCGCATATCCTGTTCGTCATCGACAATCGCGATTTTCATTGCCGTCGCCATGGTCTCTTCCCTTCTTCTTCCGGTCCTGACCGGACATTCAACGTGTGAGCGAAATCATTCCGCCGCGTGTTTTGCCTCTTCCGACAGAGGCAGCACCATTTCAAAGGCCGCACCGCCCGTCGGCCGGTTGCGCGCCATGAGCCGCCCGCCCAGCTCAGAAACGATCCCCGAGGAGATCGCGAGGCCAAGCCCGACCCCATCGCCCGGGGCCTTGGTGGTGTAAAAAGGCTCAAACAAAGTGTCGAGGTCCTTGATCCCGGTGCCGTTGTCACGCACGGTCACGCTTGCTTGAGTGCCTCCCGCGGCCCCGCCCGTAACCAGAATTTCAATCTGCGGTTCGTCCGAGTTCTTGCTGGCGTCAAAAGCGTTGCGCAACAGGTTCACCAGCACCTGCTCCAACCGCACCCGGTCGCCATCGACCACAACCGGCTCCGGCGGCAGGCTGCGGATGATCTCCACCGCGCCCTGTTTAAACTGCGGCTCCATCATCGAAAGTGCCGAGGACACGCAGTCGCGCAGGTCGATGGGCTGCAACTGGTCGGAACCTTTGCGGGCATAGGATTTGAGTTGCTTGGTGATCGCGCCCATGCGTTCGATCAGGTCGTCGATCCGCCCGAAGGAGGCCAGCGCCTCCTCGGAACGTTTGCGTTTGATCAGAAGGCGCGCACCGGCAAGATAGGTTTTCATCGCCGCCAAAGGCTGGTTCAGCTCATGGCTCACCGCCGCCGACATCTCGCCCAGAACCGCAAGCTTCGAGGACTGCGCGAGCGTCTGCTCGGCAACTTCGAGGCTTTTCTCCGCGCGCTTGCGTTCGGCGATCTCGCGTTGCAACGCGGCGTTGAGCTGACGCAGCTCAGCGCTTTCGCGCTGGAACAACCCGGCGCGGGACACCGCGCGCCGGGAGGTCATATAGAACGCCCCCGCCAGAAGGATCGCAAAGCCCATAATCTCCAGCGCCAGAACCGCGTTCACCCGCTCGCGCACAGAGGAATAGGTGGTGAAAGAGGTCATCCGCCAGCCCCGAAACGGAATGCGGCTCTCCAGACGCATCACTGCCTCGCCGCCCAGATAGGTTTCATCCGGGTTCGGCGACCAGTCTGTCGTGAGTTGGAAGGCGCGTTCGATGGCGGTCGGCGCGTCGCGGGTGGCGAGCGCCTCACCTTCCGATTTCGAGCGCCAGCGCGGTTCGGTCGAGAGGATGATATTGCCCTCCGAATTGACCACAATCACCGCGTCGGAAATCCCCGCCCAGCTCTTTTCGAACTTGGCGAGATCGACCTTCACGACGATCACCCCCGCCAGCGCGCCGTTGACGTCGATCCGCCGCGAATAGGTAAATTCATAGGCGTTGTTGTCGAGCGCCGTGGTCTTGAAAATCGTATCGTTGGAGCGCAGCGCGTCGATGAAGGACGGCGACTGGCGATTGTTCGCCCCCAGAAGCGAACGATCCGTGGCCGCCACCACCCGTCCGGTTTCGTCCAGAAGCGTGATCCCCGCCGCACCGATCTCATCGACATAGGCGATCAGGTGCTGCGAAGTCTGGGAGAAATCCCGCGAGGTCAGCGCACCGACAAGGATCGGATCGCGCGACAACAGGATGGGCACGATGGAATTGCGCTGCAATTCGCTCATCAGGTTGCCGGCGTACAACGCCTGACGCACCTCGGCGCGGTTGCGTGTCAATGTCGTGAAGCGTTCGGTGAGCAGCAGGTTGCTGACCCAGATCACCCCGATGGCCAGCGCGACAAAAGCCACAAGCGCCAGCCGCCAGGCCCAGCCCATGGTGCGCGCCCGTCCGGCCCGCTGTCCACCCCCGATGATATCGCGATCACTCATGACGCCCAGATTACGCGCGCCTCATGGGCCCCCGCAAGGGGCCGTACAGGGGCGATCCTCCCCGCATCTCAGGATTTCCATGCAATTTGAGCAAATTCCCGCCTGTACAACAGGCGTTCAGGCGGAAACCAGAGCGTCCATCAGCGAGGTGAAGAACAGCTTGCCGTCCTGATTGCCATGGGCCGCCTCGGCGGCGCGCTCCGGGTGAGGCATCATACCGAGCACCCGACGGTTCTCCGACAGGATGCCCGCAATGTCGCGTTTCGAGCCGTTCGGATTGTCGAGATAGCGGAAGGCGACACGCCCCTCGCCTTCGAGCCTGTCGAGCGTCTCCTCGTCGGCGGTGAAATTGCCGTCATGGTGCGCAATCGGGATGCCGATATGCTGGCCCTGCGCGAAGGCGGAGGTATAAGGGCTGTCGGTGGTCTCGACCACAAGCGGCACGGTCTTGCAGATGTATTTCAGACCAGCATTGCGCAGCAGAGCGCCCGGCAGAAGCCGCGCCTCGGTCAGCACCTGAAACCCGTTGCAGATACCGAAGGCATAGCCGCCACGCTCGACGTGTTTCTTGAGAGAGGCCACCACCGGCGAATTCGCCGCAATCGCCCCGCAACGCAGATAGTCGCCATAGGAAAACCCGCCCGGCACACCCACCACATCGACGCCCGCCGGAAGTTCGGCATCCTTGTGCCAGACCATACTGACATCCGCGCCTGCATTTTTGAGCGCCATATACATATCGCGGTCGCAGTTGGAGCCGGGGAATTGCAGAACGGCGGCTTTCATCGGGCGGGACTCCTTGGCGTGTCACGGGATGTGTTGAGCGCCTGATACGCGTTGTCCCCGGACTCTTCAAGACTCTTCACACCTCCTGTAAGCCGACAACGACCTGTGTCATTCGGGCCAGACGACTTGGGGAATGATTTTCCCGTCACAGGCGTCATCGACCACGCGGCGCTCCAAATCATAGTTGAAACCATCAAACCGATAGGTCTCATGGGTAAAGCAATCGCCGAGACCCCGCCCCTTGTAGTAGCTGTCGAGCACCTGCGTATTGCCGTCGATGCCCCAAATTGCCAGTTCCGGCACGGGCATCCCATCCGGGTCCACCGCCGCCACACGTACAGGGTCCACCCCGTCCATCACCGGCCCCAGCAGATAGACCTGAGAGCCGACATTATAGGCCGCCGTCCAACAGAGCTGCGCCAGCACCCGAAGCTCCGGGTGCCCCTCGATCTCCTGCGGCGCACTCTCATTTTCCTCCACCCAGGGTGCGGACCCGTCGCACATCTCGGTGGTCATCGTTTGGGCCTGCGCCTGCAAGGCTTGCCAATCGGGGTGATGAATCCGAAGGTTTTGCACGCCAAATTGGCCCTGTTGCTCCTCCACCCAAAGCATCGCCGCCTTGATCCCCGCCAGAGAGACGCCTTCGCTGAACCCTTCCGCCTCATAGACGATTTCAAGGATATTCCCATCGAGCAGCGGTCCCGGAAAAGCCATTTCGACCTCGTCCTGCCAGCCCATCTCGACCCCGTCGATCAGGATGGTGCCTTCCTCAACCATCTCCCGGTTGCGAAAACTCAGCAGCCATGATCCGCCCGTATGAGCCCGCACCAGCGACAGGATCGGATGCGCGCGCGGGGTCAGTTTGCAATAATCCGGTCCACACTGCGCGTGCCATTGTTTGTAGTGGAAATGTCCAAGCGCATCCGCCTCTGCGCGGGTGGGCAAGAGAGCCTGCCCCCCGAGAAACGTCAGCAAAGCGGCAAATGTCGTAAGGCGCAGGAGCATCGGGAAACCTTTTGATCGGCAACGGAGAAACTGTTTCCCCTGATACGCGACTGGCGCCTTCCCTGCCACCCCCCGCTTACCGCGTCACCCGGACCTGCCAGCAATTGTTGCGGGCCGAGCGAATATCGACAAAGGCAATCTCGTCGCGCGACAGAAGCTCTGCGCAATAAGCTTCGATCTCTCCCTGCGGCGTCACCCGTCCGGTTCCGTAGACGATCCGCTCGTCGAGAGAATAGCCCTTGAGCAGATAATCCGGCGAAGTGCTCAGCACCTCCGGCAACCCCTCCCCCCGATAGGGCGCGCAATGGGTCGCACAGAGAAAGATCGGTCCGGTTTCCGCATAAGGATTGCGTGTTTCAAAGGGCCGGTGCGCACAGATCAGCATCCCGTGACCTTTGGGAATGTTGCAAAGACAATGGCGGCAAGGTGCCGCCTCATAAGGGTTCAGAACGAATTCCGGCTCCTGCCCGTTGGCATCGGGTTTTCCGAGGCGCAGCGCATGGACGGTAAGGGTCGGCAATCCCTGAAAGATCATCGTGAAAGCTCCTTTTCATTTTCTCCGACATAGGAAAATCCCCTCTGCTCTGGCGACCCGGATCTTGTGCAAAGCGCCTTCGCACCGATCCTGTGCCTGAGAGAACAGAGCCCCCCCCCTTGCCGCCACCGGCCCCGACTTCTTAGGTTGAGAGCAACAGGCCGCAGCCCCTCCTTGCGCTGCGGCGACAAAAGGATATGTCATGAAAAACCTCGGTTTCCTCTCCTTCGGCCATTGGGCGCCCGAGCGCGGCTCGGCGGTGCGCTCGGCCTCGGACGCGCTTCTGCAATCCATCGACCTCGCGGTCGCCGCCGAGGAACTTGGCCTCGACGGGGCCTATTTCCGCGTCCACCACTTTGCCCGCCAACTGGCTTCCCCCTTCCCGCTTCTGGCCGCCATCGGTGCGAAGACCTCGAAGATCGAGATCGGCACGGGCGTGATCGACATGCGCTACGAGAACCCGCTCTACATGGCCGAAGACGCCGGAGCCGCCGATCTGATCGCGGGCGGGCGGTTGCAGCTTGGCCTGAGCCGTGGCTCTCCCGAGCAGGTGATCGACGGCTGGCGCTATTTCGGCTATCAACCCGCTGAGGACGAAGACGCCTCCGACATGGCGCGCCGTCACACACAAGTGTTCCTGCAACAGCTTGAAGGCAAAGGCTTTGCCCAACCGAACCCGCGCCCGATGTTCCCGAATCCGCCGGGATTGCTGCGCCTTGAGCCGCATTCCGAAGGGTTGATCGACCGCATCTGGTGGGGCTCCGGCTCCAACGCCACTGCGAAATGGGCCGCGATGCTGGGTATGAACCTGCAAAGCTCGACGCTCAAGGACGACGAAACGGGCGAGCCCTTCCATGTGCAGCAGGCCAAGCAAATCCGGGCTTATCGCGCGGCATGGAAAGCCGCCGGGCACACGCGCAGACCGCGCGTCTCAGTCAGCCGGTCGATCTTCGCGCTCGTGAATGACACGGACCGGATGTATTTCGGCCGGGGCGGCAAGGACAGCGACCAGATCGGCATGATCGACCAGACGCGCTCGATATTTGGCCGGGGCTATGCCGACGAGCCGGACAAGCTGATCGACCAACTCAAAACCGACGAGGCGATTTCCGAAGCCGACACGCTTCTCCTGACCGTACCGAACATGCTGGGCGTCGAGTACAACGTCCATGTGTTGGAGGCGATCCTGAAAGAGGTCGCCCCCGCACTCGGGTGGCGGTAAGGCCCGCACATAAGAAAAAAGCCGTCCCTCGGGGCGGCTTTTAGAATGTCAGAGCGACACCATTATCTGTTCAGATTTTAGGACGCCCGCATAGAAAGCTTGCGGCTAATTTCTGCCAAGACGCCAAGACCGGAGGCGGACACCCAGCTTCCCGCGAAAATTCCGATCCCGCTCATCAAATTGTACGAGGCGTTATAGCCCCCTTCCAGTGCTGGCAACAGAATCATAAGGCCTGCCAAACTCCCCAGAAGTCCAACCGCCCAAGCGGTCACATAGGCAATATCGGTGAACAGGCCATGCTTGACCATTCCGGCAGAGGCCATGTCTTCTCCGCCCTCTCCTTGGGTCGGTTTTGCTTTGGATTTGGGCACATATTTGTAGGCGGGATCGTTCTTTGTGCTCATGGTTCAACTCACAATTCAAAATGATATCTGCGGCTTCAATGTCTGCGCGCCGTACAGACTACAGGTCTCCACACAAAAGGATACAAAAAAGCCGCCCGCAGGCTGTATCTCCCCCAAGGCGGCTTCTCTCATTCAATCCTCTGATACCTCAGAGCAATTCGACCCGGTAGCTTTCGATCACCGTGTTGGCCAACAGCTTTTCGCACATCTCCGTGATGGTCGCTTCCGTCGTGCCCTCGGCCAGATCGAGCTCGATCACCTTGCCTTGACGCACGCCTTCGACGCCATCAAAGCCCATCGCTCCGAGCGCGTGGCGCACGGCCTCGCCTTGCGGGTCCAGAACACCGTTTTTCAGCATGACAAAGACGCGGGCTTTCATGAAGTCGTTCCTCTCAGTGGTCCACTCGGCGCGCTCAGATGCGCACCACTCGGGGCTTTCAATTGATGATCTTGGGCGTGTCGGTATCTTCGATGGGACCGTTCGTGGGCAGTACGCCCAGACGACGCGCCACTTCGGTGTAGGCGTCGGTCAGAGACCCGAGATCGCGGCGGAACACGTCCTTGTCGAGCTTCTGTCCGCTCTCGATGTCCCAGAGACGACAGCTGTCCGGCGAGATTTCGTCGGCCACGATCAAACGCATGTAATCGCCGTCCCAGACCCGGCCGATCTCGATCTTGAAATCAACCAGACGGATGCCGACACCGTACATCACGCCGGACAGATAATCGTTGACCCGCAACGCCAGCGCCACGATATCGTCGAGATCCTGTTGCGAGGCCCAGCCGAAAGCGATGATATATTCCTCGGGCACAAGCGGGTCGCCCAGAGCGTCGTCCTTGTAGGAAAACTCGATGATCGGGCGCGGCAGGCGCATGCCTTCCTCAAGGCCCAGACGTTTCGCCATGGAACCCGCGGCATAGTTGCGCACGATCACTTCGAGCGGCACGATCTCGCATTGGCGGATCAGTTGCTCACGCATGTTCAGACGCTTGATGAAGTGGTTCGGAATGCCCAAGGCGGTTAAGCCGTTCATGAAGAACTCGGAGAGGCGGTTGTTGAGCACGCCCTTGCCCTCGATGGTCGCGTGTTTCTGCGCGTTGAACGCGGTCGCGTCATCCTTGAAATACTGCACCAGAGTGCCCGGTTCCGGACCTTCATAGAGCGTTTTCGCTTTGCCTTCGTAGATTTTCTTGCGGCGCGCCATGGGGCCTCCAAAGCTAATGGGGCCGGGAATCATCGCGACCGGCCACTTCAGATGCGCTCTTTAGGGCAAGGGAGGCGCGGGGGCAAGGTGGCCACGGGTCTCCGCGACAGGAGTTTGGCCTGAGTTCGGCCTGAAAACGCGCCGGGTTCGCTCAAAGTTTAAACAGAATATTGATTTACATCCTTGTTCCTCCCTGCCCGCAAGGGCATAATTTCAAACAAGAGGTTACAGAGGAGGAGCCTGCTATGACCACCTTCGACGAACGCGAAGCGGCCTTCGAGAGCAAATATGCGCATGACGCCGAGCTTCAGTTCCGCCTGGAGGCGCGCGCCAATCGTAAACTCGCTCAATGGGCGGCCGAACAGCTCGGCAAATCCGCCAGCGAACTCGACAGCTACACCGCAGAGGTGATTCGAGCCGATCTCAAGGAAGCCGGCCCGGAAGATGTGATCGCAAAGGTGGCCGCCGATCTCGCCCCGGTCGCAACAACCATGACCGTACGTGAGAAATATGCGGCGTTTCTGGCCGAAGCCAAGGCCGAGCTGACTGCCAGCTAAGAACGAATTGTACGGCTGGCTTCACCAAAGCCTCACCTCAAAGTGACAGGCTTCAGGGTCCGTATTCCGATACGGACCCTTGTTTTTTGCCCCCAATCCGCCGACATGCGCCAAAGACCCACCCTCTCGCCCTTCGCTGAACTGAAGAGAAACGGCGCAGAGCACGGGTCCCTCCTGTGCCGTGACCACTCTTCGATCACTCCGCAGTCAATGCGTTTCGCGAAAGGCTTATAAGTGAATCTTGGCAAAGAGCGCTTATGCCTTCGGGGATTCACACCGTCCCGTAACGGTGCCGCCCCGAAAATCGCCCGAAAGAGGAGCACGGGTCCGATGCAACACAGCCCGATCGAGATCGAGAAAGCCCTCGACCTTACGCAGCCAGCCGAAACACGCCCTGAACGCCCGGACGATCCCAAACGCACCCCGCCCTCCGATCCCTCCGGCCTGCGCAGGCTCGTCGGCAAACAGGCGCTGCCTTTGGCGGTCATGCTGTTTTTCGGCTGGCTCCTCTGGGAAAAGGTCGCCCATCTCAACATTCATGCCGTGCTCGCCACCATCGCGAACATCCAACCCGCGCAATGGGGACTCGCCGGACTCGCCACACTCGGCAGTTTCTGGGCCGTGGGCCAATATGACCGCGTGCTGCACGCCCAGCTCGGCACTGGCATTTCCGACCGCGCGGCACGCAAAAGCGGCATCGTCGCCATCGGTCTGGCACAGTTTCTCGGCTTTGGCGCGCTGACCGGCACGCTGATCCGCTGGCGCATGCTGCCGGAACTCACCCTGTGGCAGGCCGCGCGGCTGTCCGCCGCCGTGGCGCTGTCGTTCCTCGCGGGGTGGGCCGTGGTCGCCGCCGCCGCGCTGATGTTTTTTCAGCCCGAATTGCCATGGATCAGGACGCTGGCCACCGGCGCGGTCCTGCTCTCCGCCACCATGGCGATCCTCTCGTTTTTTCCGCCAAGACCGCTTGTACGCCTGCCTTGGCCCTCTCTGCGCACCATGGCGACCGTGATCGGTCTTACGGCCATCGACACGATCTTTGCCGGGCTTGCGCTTTACGCGCTCTTGCCCGAACATCTCCACCTGCCGCTCGGGCACACGATTTCCGCCTATCTCTTCTCCTTGGGCGCGGGCCTCATCGCCTCCACCCCCGGCGGCGTCGGCCCGTTCGAGGCGACGCTGGCCTCGCTCCTGCCCGACATCCCTCTGGAACCGCTTCTGGGTGCGGTCGTGGCGTTCCGTCTGGTCTACTACGTCATCCCGGCGGCGCTCTCCACCCTCGTGATCCTGCGCGGCCCGCGCAAAAGCAATCTGGCGCAGGAACCGAAACTGGTCAAAACCGCCCCCTCGCCCTTCCTCTCGCCACAGCTCGAAGGGCAGATTTTCGCCGCCCCCCGCGCAGAGGCAGGGCTTTTGCGCACCCGCGATTTCTCGCTTCTGACCGCAAGCGACGGCACCGGCCTCGGCCTTGCCGCGCCCATCGGCCAGTCGCTCGTCATGCTCTCCGACCCACTCGCCGCCCGCGCCTGCCCCTCCGCCACACGCGAAGCGCTGGCCCGCGCCGCCGCACGCCGCTACCGTATGCCCGCGATCTACAAATGCGGCGCGCGCATGGCCGCCGCCGCCCGCCGCGCGGGCTGGCGCGTGCTTCCGACCGCCGAGGAAGCCTGGCTGCATCCTGCGGAATTCTCCCTTGAAGGCCCGCAATACCGTCAATTGCGCCGCATCCTGCGCAAGGCAGAAGAGGCCGGGATCACGGTCAGCGAAGGCACACACGAGCTGCCGCTCGACCAGATGGACCGCGTCGCCGCCGAATGGCTGCACCTGCGCGGGTGCGAACGCGGCTTTTCCATGGGCACCTATGACCGCGACTACATCTCCTGTCAGCGCGTCTTCCTCGCCTGGCAGGGCACAACTCTCGTGGCATTCGTGACATTCCATGAAAGCCACCATGAGATGACCCTCGATCTGATGCGCTTCGGCCCCGCCGCCCCCGATGGCACGATCCAACTTCTGATCGCCACCGCCATCGAAAGCGCCCGGACGCAGGGTGTGCCGCGCCTGTCGCTGGCCGCCGTACCGTGGCAGGGCGAGGATCGCGATCCGCTCATCCGCCGCCTGCGCGCTAAATTCCTCGCCCGCTCCGGGGCCGCCGGTCTGCGCCGGTTCAAGGCCGCCTTCGCGCCGCATTGGGAAACGCTCTATCTCGTCGCCCCCTCCCGGATCGCCCTTGCCGTCTCCGCCATGGACATCCTGCGCCGGGTCACGGCCCCGCCGCCAAAACCCACGGGCAACCCGATGAAGGCCGCGCGCTTCGCCACCCACAGCACCCTGCGCTTGTCCCGGCTGTTTCCGGGGCGGCGCACATAGGGCAGCCTGCGAAGAGCAATGTGAGTTGCGGCTCATGATCTTTATGACCTGATTGAATTTGAAAATATCGCCCAGACGTGGCACATCAGCCCAAACGCCCGGCGGTCTTCCGTCCGGGCGATCCCCTTTTGACCCCGCGCGCACCTCACGGTGCGATGCAAAGACCCGGAGGCCTCATGACCGACGCCCTGACCAAACTTCTTGAGACCCGCGACTGGCTGATGGCCGATGGCGCGACGGGCACGACGCTGTTCAACATGGGACTGTCCTCGGGCGACGCACCGGAGCTTTGGAACATAGACAAGCCGGAAAACATCGAAAAGCTCTATCAGGGCGCGGTCGATGCCGGCTCCGACATCTTCCTGACCAACTCCTTCGGCGGCACCGCCTCGCGCCTGAAACTCCATGGCGCGGAAGATCGCGTGTTCGAACTTAACAAGGCCGCCGCCGAGATCGGCCGCAAGGTTGCCGATGCCGCCGGGCGCCCGGTGATCGTCGCGGGCTCGATGGGTCCGACCGGCGAGATCATGGAACCGATGGGCCCCCTGTCCTACGAGCGCGCCGTCGAGATGTTCTATGAACAGGCCAAGGGTCTCAAGGCGGGCGGCGCCGACATCGCCTGGATCGAAACCATCTCCGCCCCCGAGGAATACAAGGCCGCCGCCGAAGGCGCCGCCAAGGCCGGACTGCCTTGGATCGGCACCATGAGCTTCGACACGGCAGGACGCACCATGATGGGCGTCACCTCCGCACAGCTCTCCGACATGGTCGAGAAACTGCCCACGCCGCCCGTGGCCTATGGCGCGAACTGCGGCGTCGGGTCTTCGGACCTCCTGCGCACCGTTCTGGGGTTTGCCGCGCAAGGCCACGAACGCCCGATCATCGCCAAGGGCAACGCCGGTATTCCGCGCTATGTCGACGGTCATATTCACTATGACGGCACCCCGGAGCTGATGGCCGAATATGCGGTTTTGGCACGCGATGCGGGGGCGAAAATCATCGGCGGCTGCTGCGGCACCACGCCGGAACATCTCAGGGCCATGAAAGAAGCGCTGGAAACCCGCCCGCGCGGGCCGCGTCCGACGCTCGAACAAATCGTCGAGAAACTCGGACCGTTTTCTTCCGCCTCCGACGGTACGGATGACAAAGGTCCGGCGAAACGCGAACGCTCCGGGCGTCGCCGCCGGTAACATCATGTCGGATCTTCGGTCAAAACAGAGAGAGCTGGTCGCCCGGTTTGGGTGGCACGGCGAAGAGATCGGTCCTGAGACCCGGCCCCTTCCGCGCAAGCCCGGTACGGCTGAGCGCGATCTCGAAGCGTTTGGCCATCAGCTCCGCCCATTCTCCCTCCCCCTTCATCCGCTTGCCAAAGCGCGGATCGTTGAGCTTGCCCCCGCGCAGCTCGCGCACCCGGTTCAACACACGGGCGGCGCGGTCGGGCACATGGGTTTCAAGCCATTCCTCGAACAGGGGCGCGACCTCCAGCGGCAGGCGCAGCATGATATAGGACGCGGTTCTGGCCCCGTGGCTGGCCGCCGCCGTCAGGATCGCCTCCAGTTCGTGATCGGTCAGCGCCGGGATCATCGGAGCGGCCATGACGCGCACCGGGATGCCCGCGTCGGACAGCGCGCGGATGGTTTTCAGCCGTCGCGCAGGCACCGGGGCACGCGGCTCCATCTGACGCGACAGGCGCGAGCCCAGCGTGGTGATGGAAATCCCTACCTGCACCAGACCCTTGCGCGCCATGGGGGCCAGAATGTCGATGTCGCGCTCGATCAGCGTCCCCTTGGTCACGATCCCCACCGGATGATTGTGATCGCGCAACACTTCGAGAATGCCACGCATGATCCGGTCACGCGCCTCGATGGGTTGGTAGGGATCGGTGTTCGTGCCCATGGCGATGGGGGCGCATTCATAGCTTTTGGCGGACAACTCACGCGCCAAGACCTCCGCCGCCCCCACCTTCCGCGTCAGCCGGGTTTCGAAATCGAGACCGGCGGAGAGACCGAGATAGGCATGCGTCGGGCGCGCGAAACAGTAGGAACAGCCGTGCTCGCAGCCCCGGTAAGGGTTGATCGAACGGTCGAAGGGAATGTCCGGGCTGTCGTTGCGGGTGATGATCTTTTTCGGGCGCTCGTCCACCGTCGTGGTGCCCAAAGTCTTCGTCTCGACCTCACTGTCCCAACCGTCGAGAAAAGTCTCGCGCGCAAGCCGTTCGAACCGGCCCGAGGCATTCGACCCCGCCCCCCGCACTTTCGGCACAAGACCGAGCGGAAGCGTGTCGGAAAAGAACAGGGTGGATTCGCGGCTCATGCCGCAAGACTAGAACAAAATGAGAACATTTGCCAAGAGCACAAAGAGGCTTCAACGGCAAAGACCTGCCTGATGAAAGGAAACGCCCATGTCTGATGAAGATGACGATCTGATCCTGTCCGAGCTCGATGACGGGGAGCTGACCGAACAGATGATGGACGACCTCTACGACGGTCTCAAAGACGAGATCGAGGAAGGCGTGACCATCCTTCTGGAGCGCAACTGGACGCCCTATGACATCCTCACCAAGGCACTTGTACCCGGCATGGCCATCGTCGGCGACGATTTCCGCGATGGCATCCTGTTCGTGCCCGAAGTGCTGCGCGCGGCGCAGGCGATGAAGGGCGGCATGGCGATCCTGAAACCGCTTCTGGTCGAGACTGGCGCACCGAAGATGGGCAAGATGGTGATCGGCACGGTCAAGGGCGACATCCACGACATCGGCAAGAACCTTGTCGCGATGATGATGGAGGGCGCAGGCTTCGAGATCATCGACCTCGGGATCAACACCGAAGCCGAGAATTACATCGGCACCGCCGAACGCGAGGGGGCGGATATCATCGGTATGTCTGCGCTGCTCACGACGACCATGCCCTACATGAAAACCGTCATCGAATCCCTCAACGAGAAGGGCCTGCGCGACAAGTATATCGTGCTTTGCGGTGGCGCGCCTTTGAACGAGGAATTCGGTCGGGCCATCGGCGCGGATGCCTATTGCGACGATGCGGCGATTGCGGTGGAAACGGCGAAAGCGCTGATCAGCCGTCGTCACAACAGCGTCACCGCGTAACAGAGCTTGCATATACCGCGCCCCTTCCCACATGCGGGAGGGGACCAGTCATGAGGTGCATATGGCGCTGGACAAATTCGTACTGATCGTCGTGGCCGTTCTGGCCACCGTCGGCATCACCTTCTGGCTCCTCACGCTTCTGGCCGCCACGCTGCAACTGGCCTTCGGCTGGCTGCTTCTCATCCCCGCCGGGATTGCGGGCTATGTAGTCTGGCGCGTGATCGAAGATCGTCTGCGCAATGCCGAGGACGACCATTATGACAAGATTGAAAAGTGAAGAGGTTTTCCGACCATGATCATAGTGACAACTGAAACCGTTCCCGGTCGCGAAATCGACACCGCCCTTGGCCTCGTTCGCGGCTCCACGGTTCGCGCCAAACATATCGGCTCCGACATCGTGGCAGGCCTGCGCAATATCGTCGGCGGCGAGGTCAAGGAATATGCCTCGCTTCTGGCCGGCGCGCGCGAACAGGCGCTCGACCGCATGATCGAAGAGGCCCGCGTTCAGGGCGCGGACGCCATCGTCGCGATGCGTTTCCAGACCTCCGCCATCGCGCAATCCGCCTCCGAGGTCCTGTGCTACGGCACCGCCGTGAAGCTCAAGTGAGCGACGCCCCCGACATAAATGACGAAGCCCTGCGCGACGAAAACCTGCGCGATCAAGGCCTCGCCCAGACCGGCACGGGTAAGACACTGGTCATCGCCTGTGGCGCTCTGGCCCGCGAGGTGCTTGCGATCATCCGGCTCAACGGGCTGGATCACCTGACGCTGACCTGCCTGCCCGCGATCCTGCACAACGATCCGGCAAAGATTCCCGCCGCCGTCGAGCGTGCGATTGACGAACACCGCGCGGATTACGATCACATCCTGATCGCCTACGGCGATTGCGGCACCGGCGGGCTGTTGCAGGTGCTTTGCGAAAAAAAGGGTGTGACCATGATCGACGCCCCGCATTGCTATGCGTTTTTCGACGGGATGGATCAGTTTCCCAACCGTGACGAGCCGACCACCTATTACCTCACCGATTTTCTCGCGCGCCAGTTCGATGCCTTCGTGTGGAAACCTCTGGGTCTCGACCGCTACCCGGACCTGCTCCACGCCTATTTCGGCAATTACGAAAAGCTGGTTTATCTGGCGCAAACCGACGATCCGGCCCTGACCGAGACCGCCAGAACCTGCGCCGCGCGGCTCGAACTACCCTTCGAACGGCGTTTTACGGGATATGGCGATCTGCAACGCTTCCTGCGTTCCTGAGTTTCCTTTGCCGGAAAACCCTCAGCGTGGCTCAGGCCGCCCGCTCCGCCGTTTCCCGGATGCGCTGAACCATAGCGCGCAACCCGTTCGAGCGCTGCGAGGACAGGTGCTCATCGAGACCAAGCCGCGCAAGCTCCGCATGGGCATCCACGGCCAGAACCTCCTGCACGGTCAGCCCGGCGAAAAGCTCATGCAGGATCGCAATCAGCCCCTGCACGATCATCGCGTCCGAGGCACCCTGAAATTCGAACTTCCCATCCTCGATGGTCGGCACCAGCCAGACCTGAGAGGCACAGCCCTCGACCTTGGTGGCGGGCACTTTCAAGGCGTCGTCGAGCGGCGGAAAGGCCTTGCCCATCTCGATCACATGGCGGTAGCGATCTTCCCAGTCGTCCAGAAACTCGAAGGTTTCGACAATCTCTTCGAAATTCTCATTCGCCATGATGTCCCCTTGCTCGCGCACCTGTCTGCATTCGGGAATTTCTTACGCGCTCGTCCGGCAAAGGTCCAGCCGCGCGCTTTTGCACCCGGACCTTTTCAACCTGCCCTTTTCAACGCGGACCTTTTCGGGTAGCCCTTTGGGCGTGGACGTGAAAGGGAGAGGCCGATGCGGCGTCAGGTGATCATTTCAGGGCTGGTTCTGTCGCTTCTGGCGGGCTGTGCCTCGGTGAAAGAGTCGCGGTTCAACCCGCTCAACTGGTTCGGCAAATCGGAACCCGTCGCGGTCGATGCAAACGGCCAGCAGGTCGTCACACTCAAATCCCTTGCCCCGCGCAAAGGCTATCCGGTCTTCGTGGACACCCGCCCGCTCGCGCCAACGATCAGCGACGTGCAGGTCGTGCAATCCGCCTCCGGCGCCATCGTGACCGCCACCGCCGCCCTGCCCTCCACGGGCTATTTCGACGCCGAACTGGTCCCCGTGGCCACGGAACGCGCCGATACGCTGGTGCTTGACTTCCGCCTGCGCACGCCCGAAGGGGCCGCCCCCGCAGGCACAGCCGCGCAACGCAGGATCACCGCCGCGCGCTCGCTCTCTTTCGACGAGATCGCAGGCGTTCGCACGATCATCGTCCAGGGTGCAGACGGCGCACGGCAGGTGCGCCGCTAAGATCGGCGGAAGCGCTTTGACAATCGCGGAGACCCGGCTCATTCTCGCCTCATAACAACACTGAGGCACGCACATGTCCGGCTTTCCGCGCAAGATCATCATCGACACAGACCCCGGTCAGGACGACGCCATGGCGATCCTTCTGGCGCTCGGCTCGCCGGAGGAAATCGACCTTCTGGGCATCACGGCGGTAGCCGGGAATGTGCCAATCGCACGCACCTCGGAAAACGCCCGTAAGGTCTGCGAAGTGGCCGGGCGGCCCGATGTGAAGGTGTTCGCGGGCTGTGACCGCCCGCTTGCCCACACGCTGGTGACCGCCGAACATGTCCATGGCAAGACCGGGCTCGACGGCATCGAGCTGCCCACACCGAAAATGCCGCTGCAAGACCAGCACAGCGTCGATTTCATTATCGAAACCCTGCGCAACGAACCTCCCGGCACAGTGACGCTCTGCGCCATGGGACCGCTCACCAACATCGCGACCGCGTTTGAAAAAGCCCCCGACATCGTGGAGCGCGTGCAGGAAGTCGTGCTCATGGGTGGGGCCTATTTCGAAGTGGGCAACATCACCCCCGCCGCCGAGTTCAATATCTATGTCGACCCGGAAGCCGCCGAAATCGTGTTCAAATCTGGCGTGAAACTCACGGTCATGCCGCTCGACGTCACCCATAAGCTGCTGGTCACAGCGCCGCGCTTGCAGGTGTTCAAGGATTTCGGCAATCACCTTGGCGATGTGGTCGCGGGCTGGCTCGATTTCTTCGAACGCTTCGATATCGAAAAATACGGCTCCGAAGGCGGGCCTTTGCACGATCCGACCGTGATCGCCTGGCTGATCCGGCCAGAGCTGTTCTCCGGGCGGTTCATCAATGTCGAGATCGAGACCCGATCCGATCTGACCCGCGGCATGACCGTCGCCGACTGGTGGGGCGTCACCCGCCGGCCTGCGAATGCGATGTTCATGGGGGATGCGGATGCGGAAGGGTTCTTCGATCTCCTGACCGAACGGGTGCGACGCCTGAGTTGAAACAGTGGCCTGAATCTCTGAGTATTTGTGCCAAGAAGAAGACGCCCTAAAGCGTTTCTAAAAAACTTGAGGCACTCAATCTTGAGAAACGTAGCAATATCGAAGCAGTGTTGTAACGTTTTTCGCTGAATCTGATTCAGATTAAACGAAAAACGCTTTAGATAAGCCCCATGACCCAATTCGACAATTCCTACGCCCGCCTGCCCGACCGCTTCTTCACCCGCATCGCCCCGGAACGCGCGCCTGCGCCCGAAATGGTGCTTTGGAACGCGACGCTCGCAGAAGAGCTGGGCGTCGCCGACTGGAACGCGGAGATTTGCGCGGGCAATGTCATCCCCGACGGCGCCGATCCGATTGCACAGGTCTATGCCGGGCATCAGTTCGGCGGCTGGTCGCCGCAGCTTGGCGACGGGCGCGCGGTGATGCTGGGTGAGGTCGTCACAGACAAGGGCCGCTTCGACATTCATCTCAAAGGCGCGGGCCGGACACCCTATTCCCGCAATGGCGACGGGCGGGCATGGATCGGGCCGGTGCTGCGCGAGTTCATCGTCAGCGAGTTCATGCATGCGGCGGGCGTGCCGACAACGCGGGCGCTCGCAGCGGTGCGCACCGGCGGACGGGTGCAACGTGAACGCGCCTATCCCGGCGGCATTCTGGTGCGAGTCGCCTCTTCTCACATTCGCGTCGGCACGTTTCAGTATTTCACCGCCCGCGAGGATTACGAGGCGGTGCGCATTCTGACTGACCACGCCCGCGCCCGGCATTTCCCACAGGCGACGAACACGCTCGAATTCTATCAGGAGGTGGTCAGCGCGCAGGCGAAACTGATCGCGAAATGGATGGGCCTCGGGTTTGTCCATGGCGTGATGAACACCGACAATATGGCGGTGTCGGGCGAGACCATCGACTTTGGCCCCTGCGCCTTCATCGACGGCTATTCTCCGAAAGCGGTCTACAGTTCCATCGACACCCACGGGCGCTATGCCTATGAGCAACAGCCGACCATGGCGCATTGGAATCTTGCGCAACTCGGGTCCTGTTTCGTGCCGCAGATGGAGGAGGAACTGGGCGGGCAGCAGCAGGCAATTGATGCGCTGACCGAGGTGCTGCACAGCTTCCCCGAACTGTATCAGGCGGAATGGCGCAAGGTGTTCGGGGCGAAACTCGGGATCTCTGATCCGGCGGAAGAGGATGTCGCGCTCATACAGGACCTGCTCGGGCTGATGGCGAAAGATGGCGCGGATTTCACCAACACCTTCCGGGGCCTGCTTGACGGCTCGGCACGGGACTGGATGCTGGATCGTGAGGCTTTCGACACCTGGGCCGCGCGCTGGCAGGAGCGCCGCGCGCCCGACTGGCAGGAGATCGTCGCCAAAGCGAGCCCCGCCGTCATTCCGCGCAATCATCGGATTGAGGAGGCGATTGCCGCCGCGCTCGCAGGGGATGACAGCAAGGCGGAACGGCTGACCGAGGTTCTCACCCAGCCCTTCGATCTTGCCGAAGCGGATCGCGCTTTGAGCCATCCTCCGACCGAAGACCAGATGGTGCATCAGACCTTCTGCGGCACCTGAAATCTACAGGCGGCGAAACGCCCCCGGATAGTCGATCACCAGACCGTGCTCATCGACCTCGATTTCGGCGGAAAACCCGGTGGTGAGCCCCTCGTAGAGATAGCGCCCATCCCCAAGGCAGGTGTAACGCTGCGGCAGCTTGCGCGGCAGAAAACGCCCGACGATCTCATCGGGCGGCGGCACGAAAGCCACGGATATTTCCTCATGTTCGCCCTGTGCAAGGCCGAGACGTCGGATCGGCAACATGTTCGTCGCGGGCGTCACCGCGAGATCGACGTCGAGACAGCCCTCCAGCCCCGGAAGCGGATCATCGCGTATCAGGTCGTGCCAATGCCCCTGCCCGTCGCTTGTCACGTGGAGCCGCGGTCCGCCGATGCAATCGACCCAGACCTCCCGCGTGCGAAAGCCCGCATCGGCCCGGACATGGTACTGGACGGCATAGGGTATGGAGCGATTACGACTCAGCGCCGCCCTGATCTGCACCCCGTCCGTATCCAGCGAGACGTGGCAATGCTCCAGACCCTCCGTTTCCCAGGCACTCCACCGAACCGCAATCTGCACTGACATGAGCGCTCTCCCTTCGACAGGATCACTTGTCCCGATATTTCGTGAAAAATTTTCCGTTACGATAAATGAAATCCCGGATCAGTCCGGCAAAGGGCGCGCCCCGGTCGCGTTTGAGGTAAATCACCCCGGACAGCGCCCCGATCAAACCACCGCCCGCGTCAACGATCAAGTCCCACATGGTGTCCTGAAGCCCGGACTTCTGCATGTTGGTGCCGAAAATCTGATCCATGGCATACTCGAAAATCTCCCACAGCGCACCGATCGACATGGCAAAGCAAAAGGCGAACAGACCCATCGCCCAGGGCGGTGCGGCGTAGCGGTCCCCCTGAAACAGCATGAAGATGGCGACAAAGCCCACCAGACCGAAACCAAGCGCGGAGCCGCCATGCAGCACCACGTCCCACCACCAGTAGCGGTAATAGAAATCGCCGACCTCACCGAGAAACAGGGTGGCGAAGAGAAACACGACGATCCCCGCCATGAAACTGCGTGGAATGTAAATCCGGAACCGACGGCTCAGGGCCATGGGCACAAGCGTCAGTCCAAACGTGCCCAGCGCGATAAAGGTCGAGGCATAGCGCCCGGTCGCCAGAGAGACGACGGCTTCCGACAACAGCGCCAACCAGACCAGCCGCATGACGATCGGTTCCCGTTGGAATGTGCGAAAAAACTTGCGCATTGTGCCTCTGGTGGTGATGAAACGGCGGCGGTGTGACCCTATCTTAACCTCATGCAACCAAAAGTGGAAACAGGTGCTCTGAGGCTGGCCTCCTACAATCTGCGCAAATGTCGCGGGACCGACGGGCAACGCGCGCCCGCGCGCGTGCTCGATGTGATCAACGACATTGGCGCGGATGTCGTGGCGCTTCAGGAAGCCGACATGCGGCTCGGCCCCCGCCCCGCCGCCCTGCCCAGCCGGATGATCGAGAGCCATACCGATTTCATCGCCCTGCCGGTCAACACTTCGCCGGTGTCGGTGGGCTGGCACGGCAACGCCATTCTCGTGCGCAAGGAGGCAAAGGTCGACGCGGTACACCGGTTCGATCTTCCCGGTCTTGAACCGCGCGGCGCGGTGGCGGTCGATCTGCCGGAGTTGCGGGTGGTCGGCGTGCATCTCGGCCTGTTGCGCAGTTCACGGCAGAAACAGCTCCATGCCATTCGCGCGCATCTCAAAACCCTTGACGAGAGACCCACCGTCATCCTCGGAGATTTCAACGAATGGTCACGCAGCCAGGGGCTCGATCCGCTGCGGGACGCTTTCGAGATTCATGCTCCCGGGCGCTCGTTTCATGCCAACCGCCCCGTCGCGGCGCTGGACCGAATCGCCTTCACCGACCGGTTCGAGATGCGCAATGCCGGGGTGGTCCAGACCATCCTGTCCCAACGCGCCTCCGATCACCTGCCGATCTGGGCCGATTTGAGACCTGCGGTGTCAACGCCCTGATACGGGAACACAGCGGGGAGACGGCAGCGGTCGCAAACTCCCTTTTTCCATTTTCGCCAAGGTGATACACAGGAGATGCCTTTCATCCCGTGAGCTTCTCCCATGACCGTATTGCAACTTGCCTCTCTGCTGATCGTCCTTGCCGGGGCTTTTGGCGCGATTAACTACCTGTTTTTACGCCTGCCCAGCACCATCGGTATTCTCGTCGTCTCTCTGATCACCTCTTTGGTCATCATTGGCGTAGACCTTCTGTTTCCCACGACCGTGTTCGAGGAAGAGATACGCGCCACCGTACAGGAGTTCGACTTCACCGACACGCTTCTGGACGGCATGTTGGGCCTCCTGCTCTTCGCCGGTGCCCTGCATGTGAAACTCGACGATCTCAAGGACCAGTGGCTGCCGGTCATCCTCATGGCGACTCTCGGAGTGGCGCTCTCCACGGCCGTGGTCGGCGTGGGATTTTCCTGGCTCACCGGCATGCCACTTCTGATCGCGCTCACCTTCGGCGCACTGATCTCGCCGACCGATCCGGTGGCGGTTCTGGGCGTGCTCAAGGACGCGAACCTGCCGAAAAGCCTGGAAACCAAGATCGCCGGGGAGAGCCTGTTCAACGATGGCGTCGGCTATGTGGTCTATCTGATCCTCGCGGGGCTGGCCTTTGGTGCCACCTCTTCGGGTCATGGCGGCACAGGCGAAGAGGAAAACATGGCGCTCATGGTCGGCAAGCTCTTTTTCCGCGAGGCAGTGGGCGGCGCGGTTCTGGGCCTTGTCCTCGGCTGGCTGACCTTCCGCGTGATGCGGCTCATCGACGATTATTCGCTTGAGGTGCTGATCACGCTGGGGCTCGCCTTCGGCGGCTACGAACTCGCCGTGGCTCTCGGTGTTTCCGCCCCGATCATGGCGGTTTGCGCCGGACTTCTGATTGGCGATGTCGGCACGAAATACGGCATGTCGGAAGAAACCCGCAAATATGTCGCCGCTTTCTGGACCATGGTGGACGAAATCCTCAACGCCGTTCTCTTCCTGATGATCGGGTTCGAAGTCTTCGCCGTGGTCTTCGACATGGTCACGATCAAGGCCGCCGCTCTGGCCATCGTGCTGGCGCTCGTCGCCCGGCTGATTTCCGTCACCGTCCCCGCCATCCTGCTGCACAATGTAACACCGTTCTCGCGCGGAGCCGTGCCGATCATGACCTGGGGCGGTCTCAAGGGCGGGATTTCCGTCGCGCTCGCCCTTTCTCTGCCGGACAGCGAATGGAAACCCGTGATCCTCGCGGCCACCTATGTCATCGTCGTCTTCTCGATCATCGTGCAGGGCCTCACCGTCGGACCACTTGCCAAACGCGTCGGGCGCGAACCGGAGCTGAAACTATGACTTGCTATCTCACCTATGACGTCTTCACCGACCGGCCCTTTGGCGGCAATCCCCTTGCGGTCGTCCCCGAGGCGGAAAACCTGCCCGAAGAGCGGCTGCAAAAGATCGCCCGCGAGTTCAACTATTCGGAGACGGTGTTTCTCTACCCACCGGAGAACGCGGCGAACACCGCGCGGCTCAGGATTTTCACGCCGACGATGGAGGTGCCCTTCGCCGGACACCCCACCATCGGGGCGGCGGTTGCGCTCTCCGAGATGGGCTTCGGGCCCGACTTGCGGCTGGAACTCAAGGTCGGGCTGATCACCGCACAGGCCGGGAATGGCGCGGCGCATTTTACCGCCCGTCAACCGCTCGACACCCTCGCCCGGCCCGACGCCGCGCTGGTCGCCAGAGCGCTCGGACTGGAAGAGGACGATCTCAATGGCGCTCCCGTCATGGCGGGCATGGGGCTGGCCTTCACCTTCACCGAACTTAGTTCGCGCGCAGCCCTGTCGCGGATCGCCCCCGATGTCGCGCGTTTCCGCGAGGGCCATGCCCGCTATCCGATGGGATTGGATTTCGCCCAGGTGCCATGGTGGCGGGATGGCGACACCGTGCACATGCGCATGTTCGCGCCGCTTGACGACATCCCCGAGGACCCGGCCACAGGCTCGGCGGCGGCGGCGCTTGGGCGGTTGCTGTTCGATGAGACCGGCGAAGCGCTGGCCTTCACCGTCCATCAGGGCGACGACATGGGCCGCCCCTCGCGCATCACGGTTTCGGTGGAAACCGGGAGTGTCACCATCGGCGGGCGGGCCTTGCGGATGATGGAGGGGAGGCTCGTCTTCTGAGACGGGCCTGTCAGCGTATTCCGCTCACCCGGAGGCAGACGCGTTTGCGAAACCCGCGTACCGGTCCCCCTTTTTCTTCGCATTTTCGCATTAAGGTTAACTGGATTAACCTTAATCCTTTCTGAACCGGCATTCGGCAGAAAGCCGGAGGGCAAAGCACTTCGAGATGACATCGCCGAAAAACCCGGTTAGGAACTCAAGCCACCGTTGCACGCCTTACGACGTCAGAAGAAGAGTTGAGAACTTTCCCGCACCCCCGTCTGCGGCTCTGCGCAATTGCCAGAACGCCGATCACAGGGCATGGCAGAAGAACGCATTCCAAGGACATTCCCATGCACAACCTGCGCGCCATCCTTCTGATCATCGGCTCCATGGCGTTTTTCACCGTGGAAGACATGTTCATCAAACATCTCTCCGGTTTTCTCCCGGTGGGTCAGGTGCTGTTGTCCATCGCCGTGGCGAGTGCCGCGATTTTCCTGATCTGGGCGCTTGTCCGCCATGATCCGGTTTTTGTGGCGCGCAACTGGCGACCGCTGATCCTGATCCGCGCCTCCACCGAAGCCGTCGCCTCCGTCGCTTTCGTCACCGCCCTTTCCCGGGTGGACATTTCCACCGTCGGCGCGGTGTTTCAATCCATGCCTCTGGCCGTGACGCTGGGCGCTGCGGTGTTTCTCAAGGAAAGTGTGGGCTGGCGACGTTGGTGCGCCATCGTCGTGGGCTTCATCGGCGTATTGATGATCATCCGCCCCGGGGTTTCCGGCTTCGAGCCGCAGGCGCTCTGGGTGCTCGTCTCCGTCGTTGCGGTCGCCACCCGCGATCTGATGACCCGGGTGATGGACGCCGCCGTGCCCTCCACCGTCGTCTCCTTTCAGGCCTTCCTCGCCGTGATCCCCGCAGCCCTTCTGAACCTCTGGCTCTCAGGCGCAACGCCGCTGGCCCCCGACCTGCCGCTCATGATCAAGACGCTCTTTGCAATCGTCGCCGGGGCCGCAGGTTATACGCTGATCGTCGCGGGGATGCGCCTTGGCGATGCCTCCGCCGTGACCCCGTTCCGCTATTCGCGCCTCGTATTCACCATGATCGGCGGCGTGCTGATCTTTGGCGAGCGGCCCGATCTGATGACGCTCGCAGGCTCCGCGCTGATCATCGCCTCCGGGCTTTACACCTTCCTTCGGGAACGCAAACTGGCGCGGCTGGATCGGGAGACCCTGAGCGCCGATCTTGAGACGCCCCGGGTCTGAGCGCGCCCGTTTCCGAGGCGATTTTCAGGGTGATTTTTGGGGCAATCGTCACAAAAGCTTTGCACTGCGCGGCTTTACCCACGTTTGCACGCAAAGAGACGCGCCATGTTAGCGCATGCCTTGTTGACCTGCCCGCCCCGGCTGATATTCAGACAGGCGACTGGCCCGCCAATCAAACTTTGCAAAGGGACATAAAGCCATGAGCACCATCATCGACATCATTGGTCGCGAAATCCTCGACAGCCGCGGCAATCCGACCGTGGAAGTGGACGTCATCCTCGAAGACGGCACCATGGGCCGCGCCGCCGTACCCTCGGGCGCCTCGACCGGCGCGCATGAGGCCGTGGAAAAACGGGACGGCGACAAGTCCCGTTACATGGGCAAGGGCGTGTTGGAGGCCGTGGCCGCCGTGAACGGCGAAATCCTTGAAGCGCTTGTCGGCATGGACGCCACCGAACAGGAAGCCATCGACGCCGTGATGATCGAGCTTGACGGCACGCCAAACAAAGGCCGCCTCGGCGCCAACGCCATCCTCGGCGTCTCGCTCGCCTGTGCCAAAGCCGCCGCCGATTACTCCGCCCTGCCGCTTTACCGCTACGTCGGCGGTTCCGCCGCCCGCGTCCTGCCGGTGCCGATGATGAACATCATCAACGGCGGCGAGCATGCCGACAACCCGATCGACTTTCAGGAATTCATGATCATGCCGGTCTCCGCGACCAGCGTGAAAGAAGCGATCCGCATGGGCTCCGAAGTGTTCCACACGCTGAAAAAAGAGCTGTCGGCGGCGGGCTACAACACCGGGATCGGCGACGAAGGCGGCTTTGCCCCGAACATCTCCTCGACCCGCGAAGCGCTGGATTTCGTCCTCGCTGCCATCAAGAAGGCGGGCTACGAACCGGGCAAGGACATTTACCTCGCCCTCGACTGCGCCTCGACCGAATATTACGAGGGCGGCAAATACGAGATGAAGGGCGAAGGCAAATCGCTCACCTCCGAGGAAAACGCCGACTACCTCGTCGAGCTGTGCAACGACTACCCGATCATCTCCATCGAAGACGGCATGGCCGAGGACGACTGGGATGGCTGGAAACTCCTGACCGCCAAGCTGGGGGACAAGGTGCAGCTCGTGGGCGACGATCTCTTCGTGACCAACCCCGAGCGTCTGGCGTCGGGTATCGAACAGGGCGTTGCGAACTCCATGCTCGTGAAAGTGAACCAGATCGGCTCGCTATCGGAGACCCTCAAAGCCGTCGATATGGCCCACCGCGCCCGCTACACCAACGTGATGTCGCACCGCTCGGGCGAGACCGAAGACGCGACGATTGCCGACCTCGCTGTGGCCACCAACTGCGGTCAGATCAAAACCGGCTCCATGTCGCGCTCTGACCGGATGGCGAAATACAACCAGCTGATCCGTATCGAGGAACAGCTTGGCGCGACGGCGGAATATGCCGGGGCTTCGATTTTGAAGAAGTGAGCGTAATCGCTTGACGAAATAGAGAAAGCCCCGCCAGATTGGTGGGGCTTTTTGTTTCAAAGCGGGCAAGCCGATGAGCAAGAATAATCATCATTTCATACCAGTCACGCTACAACGCCAATTTGCTTCACAAGGCAAAAAGGGACTCTTTTTCTACGACAAGGAGAAACCAGCAGAAGGTACAAAATGGAGATCGTTTAAAACGATATTTTACAAAAAGCACCTGAATACACTTCATCTGCCTGATGGTATGGAAGACAATTCACTTGAAATCTTTTACGATAGGAATTTCGAGAACTATCTTCCCCAAATCATAAGAAAATTGAGATCGCAATTTACGTTGAACCCGGAAGCATTGTCCCACGATGAAGAAACAATTCTCATTCAATTCTTTTACAATCACATGCTTTGTTCACCTGACGTGCACGGGCCTATGCTAAAGCGTCACGCACCTGACACAGAATTTTCGACGCAGAAAATCGACAACATACGGGTCAAAACCTTGGGCGACCAGCCAAAGGATCTTCTCGACTTTTTATCAATGATACCAGTTGTGATTGCAAAACCGTCAAATCCTATAGATTTCTTCATAGTCGGCAGCAATCCTGTGATGCACCTCTTGAACCAAGGAGAGACATCTGGAAGTCTTATCGACGGGAAAATGGAATTATGGGCAGCTTTCGGCTCTCAGCTCGCCGTTGGTTTTGTCCCAGATTGGAGGGGACCAAACACCGTCCATTTGGAAAGCAAACAAGTTTTGGAATGGAATGAACGACTGGCCGCACAAAGCACAAGTTTTGCTGGATGCTCAAAAACTCAAGTAGCCGATTTGGCTAAAAGGTTTGAACATACCGAATAAAGTGATTTCGCAGGCGAGCAATGTCCTCAGAAGCACAACTTGCCAATCCGGTTATCCTACATCAATGTCCCCCCATGACCAAATCCCATCTCCCCAGCCCCCTCCCCGATGGCATTCACGACCTGCCCACCGGCAAGCTTGCCGCCGTTGTCACCTACCTCGAAATGTTCGCCCGCCCTGCGCCCCGGTCCGTACCGGAGCAGCCGGGATTGGAGCTTGTCCGCCATGAGGCCCCGACCCTCGACTGGTATCGTGCGCTTTACCGCCGCATCGGCGAGGATTGGCTTTGGTTTTCAAGGATGTACATGGAGGACGCGAAGCTCTCTGCGATCCTGACCGACCCGAATGTGGAGGTCTATTCGGTCCGCAAGGAGGGTGTTGACCTCGGGCTTCTGGAACTCGATTTCCGCGATCCCGACAACACCGAACTGGCGTTTTTCGGGCTGGACACCGGCCTGATCGGCGGCGGCACCGGGCGGTGGCTGATGGAGCATGCGCTGGACAAGGCGTTTGCCCCCTCGACAAAACGGCCCCCGATCAAACGGTTCTTCGTCCATACCTGCACGCTCGACAGCCCGCAGGCCGTGGGTTTCTACATCCGCTCGGGCTTCAAACCCTATGGGCGCGCCATCGAGGTGATGGACGATCCGCGCATGAACGGCCCGCTGTCCGAGACGGCCGCGCCGCAGATTCCGCTGATCTGAACCCGTCCCTAAAGCATCCGGCCTTTAACCTGAGACATCAGATAAAGGCAGGGCGCGTGCAACGTTCATATGTTGCACGGCGTTCGGCCAAAAGCTGTGATTGAGGCTTTTTGGGCGAACACTTTAAGTGGTGAAGTTTCCCCCTTCCCTTCCCGCCACATCACAGAGATGATCGGCGAAAAAGAAGGAGATCCCCATGGGCCCCGTCACCCGCGCGGAAAAACAGGTCGGCCTGTTCACCGCCGTCTATGTCCTCGGTTTCACCCTGTGGTTCTTTGCCATCGGGAATTTCGAATTCGTCATCTATGTCGCGACCATGCTGATCCTGATCGGCCTCGTCGCGACCAGCCTGCGCATGGTGGACTATCCTCCCAAACTGCTGTGGGCGCTCTCGCTCTGGGGGCTTTTGCACATGGCGGGCGGCGGCGTGCCGCTCAACGGATCGGTGCTCTACACGCTGCAACTGATCCCAATCGTCAGCGAGGGCGAGATGACCCTTCTGAAATACGACCAGATCGTGCATTTCTACGGCTTCGGCGTGACCGCGTGGCTCTTGTGGCACATCATGACCCACACCTTCCCGGTGCTCAAAGGCACGAAAACCGCCTTCGCCCTGCCGGCCTTCGGTGCAATGGGGCTCGGATCGGTGAATGAGATCATCGAATTCACCGCCGTTCTACTCGTTCCCGACACCAACGTGGGCGGCTATGTCAACACGGCGCTCGATCTTGTGTTCAATGCCTCCGGCGCGCTTTGCGCCATGGTTCTGGTCACGCGGCTCAACAGGGTCAAACCAACCGACTGATGCAAAAAGGCCCCGCGAGGGGGCCTTTTCGTACCGGAATACTGGGAACTGAACCCCCTTACGGGCACGGCGCCGTGTAATAGGTGCCGTCGCCGTTGGAATAGGCGCAGGTCGCGGAGTTGGTGTTCTTCGCCACCATCGAACCGGCGGCCGCACCACCCAGCGTGGCAAGAACTTTCCACTCGTCGCTCGAACCGAGCGCGTCGGCGGTCAGATAGCCGAGACCGGCCCCCGTAGCCGCACCGAACGCAGTGCTCGCATCGGTGTTGCTCATGGTGGTACAGGCAGCGAGCGTCGGCGCGGCAAAAGCGAGCGCCAGAAGAATTTTCTTGGACATGGAAGTCTCCCGTTGTCTTTATCTCTGAGAGAATAACGCAGCCGACGACTTTCGGTTCCGATTTTTTTCGCGCCGCCACATGCCTTCCCGAGATGCTCTCCCAAGGACGTTAACAAAGCACTGAAACCATGACACAAAACCTGTCGGCCGATGACATCATCGCACAGCTGAACCTCTCACCTCATCCCGAGGGCGGGCAGTATCGCCAAACCTGGATCGCAGAATCCGAGGGGAATGAACGCCCCGCTGGCACCTGCATCTATTTCCTGCTCAGAGCCGGAGAGAACAGCCACTGGCACCGGGTCGATGCCACCGAAATCTGGCATTATTACGCGGGGGCGCCTCTGGTGCTGTCGATGGCGGAAACGGAGAGCGGCCCGGCCCGCGATCTGATCCTCGGCCCTGATCTCGTCGCCGGTCAGGCACCGCAACTCATCGTGCCCAAGGACCACTGGCAGGCGGCGCGTAGCACGGGCGCATGGACGCTGGTCGGCTGCACCGTCTCACCGGGATTTCGCTTCGAGGGCTTCGAACTGGCCGCGCCGGGTTTCGACATTCCGAGATGAGCGTGGATACAGAAGGGCCCGGAGAGGAACAAGACAGTCATCCGAAAGATGATCCGGTCGGGTAACGGCGCTCCTCCTCGCCGCACCAGAAGACTTGCGCCCTACCGGGGTCGGGTATTCACTCCGGCATCAACCGCCCCATGACGGCATGGGAGAGAAAGAAGGCGATCGGCCCGACGCCAAGCGACAGCACGAAGGCAATCGGCCAGGCGGTGATGTAGCGCGTCAACCATTCACGGGGCCATCCCGGCGTGAAACCTTCCTGAAACCCGGGAATCAACTCACTCACGATCAGGGTCATCAGAAATGCCATGATGCAGGAGATGAATGCCTGCGCCAACAGGATGGTGATCTTGTCTTTCTTACGTTTTCTGTCGTCCAGCATAGCTCACTCTCATAAATTAGGCGGGAGGAGCACAATTGGCACCCATCTCCCGCAGGAAAAGGATGCCGTGGGTTCTTTCGACTTGCGCTCGGAAATCCGAGGGGCGGGATAACCAACCGCCCTAACGCTTTTCGGCAGGTGTGCGTGTTACCTGCACAGCTTTTTCCCGTCAAGAGAGAGATTTTGCACAGAGCCCGGAGCAGTAAGGGGAAAGCATTTCGCGTTTCCCGGCAGATTTCATCGAATGGTAAGGTTTTCCGCACTGGCGCTGAACTGACGTCAGGTTAATCTGGGCAGGTTAATCAGTACCGGAGGGGAAACATGTGACCGCTCGTTTTCCCGGAGTACCGAGTATGGCGCTGATGAGGGGAAAGTCAGGGGTGGCCCCGATCTTTCCACTGTCAGTCGCCTGTTTCCCCTCCCATTTCCCGCGCCGGTGCCCAGCGGCCCCGACAGTGGCGAAGCGTCGATCCCCGCACGTCTGATCGGTCAGGCCTGACCGTCCGGACGGGACACCCGTCCCCCCCCTATGGCCGCACGCACCCCCGTTGTCGTGGGCGCAGAGGTCGGCAGGCCCCGCAGAACACGGACCGCCAGATAGGCAAAGGCCTGCGCCTCAAGCATATCGCCATCGAGGCCGACCTCCTCGACCGGCATCACCGGACAATCCACCCCCGCCGCGATCATCGCCATCAGCGTGGCGTTGTGCCGCCCGCCGCCAGTGACATAGAGCGCTTCGGGCGGAGACGGGCAATGC
This sequence comes from Celeribacter persicus, assembly GCF_003050785.1. GTDB lineage: Bacteria > Pseudomonadota > Alphaproteobacteria > Rhodobacterales > Rhodobacteraceae > Celeribacter > Celeribacter persicus. Next base: position 43,930 of record NZ_QAOH01000014.1, on the reverse strand, counting down.
TCCATGGCGCGGGCGACGGAGGCCGCCGAGAAAGCCGTCAGCGTGGCGGCGGCATCGGCGTCCGGGAGTGCTTCGACAGCCTTGAGCACACCATGGAAATCGTTCCGGTCCAGAGACTTCGGAGGCATCTTGTAGAAATAGGGATGCTCCAGCCCCTTGGCAACGATCTCCATGTCCGGCTGCCCTTCCGAAGCCAGTGCCCCGCCTGCATCGAACGTCTCACCCCTGCGCGCCCGCATCAGATCGTTGACCGGCGCATTGGCGGGCCCGGTGTCGAACGCCAGCAAAGCGCCTTTGGCCGCCGGATCGGACAACACGGGATCGACCCATGTCAGATTGCCGACGCCACCGAGATTGAGAAAGGCGACGGGACCTTGCGCCCCGATGAACCGCGACAGCGCATGGTGATAGAATGGGGCCAAGGGCGCACCCTGCCCGCCCATTTCGACATCCGCCGTGCGGAAATCCCAGACCACCGGCACGCCCGTGACCTCGGCCAGAACCGCACCGTCGCCTGCCTGATAAGTCCGCCCCTCGTCGGGCGCATGGGCCAGGGTCTGGCCATGAAAACCAATCAGCTCGAAACCGTCGAGCTTTGAAAGCGCCTCTGCATGGGCCGTCTCGATCAATTCGGTGAGCGCCTCAGAGGCCCGCCAAGTGCCAAGCTCGGCGCGGAACATCTCCTGCTCCGCCGTGCTGTAGGGGCGAAAGCCCGTGTCGCCGAACTCGAAAATCTCCACCCCGTCGGTCCGCAACAGCGCCACATCCACCCCGTCGAGAGAGGTTCCCGACATACAGCCCGCAACCCACAGGGGCACCGCTTTGCTCTTACCGCTCATCACACTCTTTCCCTTTGGTGCGCGCCCCGATATATCAGGCCGCGACCGACCATTGAATGGAAAATGTGAGAGATGACCTACCATCCCAAATCGGAATTTCTGCGCGTGATCATCGAGCGCGGATTTCTGGCCGATTGCACCAATCTGCAAGAGCTGGACGAAGCGCTGAGCAAAGGGATGGTGACCGCCTATATCGGCTATGACGCAACCGCCGCGTCCCTGCACGTGGGCCATTTGCTCAACATCATGCTCCTGCGCTGGTTCCAGAAGACCGGGCACAAGCCGATCACGCTCATGGGCGGCGGCACGACGAAAGTGGGCGACCCGTCCTTCCGTTCCGATGAGCGTCCGCTTCTGTCGCCGGAACAGATCGACGCCAACATCGACGGCATGCAAAAGGTCTTTGCCCGTTACCTCGACTACGACCATGGCGAGAACGCAGCGCTCATGCGCAACAATGCCGAGTGGCTCGACGATCTGAACTACCTCGATTTCCTGCGTGACATCGGGCGGCATTTCTCCGTCAACCGGATGCTGTCGTTTGAGAGCGTGAAATCGCGTCTGGACCGTGAGCAATCGCTGTCTTTCCTCGAATTCAACTACATGATCCTTCAGGCCTACGACTTCCTCGAACTGAACCGCCGCTACGACTGTCTGTTGCAGATGGGCGGATCGGATCAGTGGGGCAACATCGTCAACGGCATCGACCTGACACGCCGGGTTCTCGACAACGAGATTTACGGGCTGACGACGCCGCTTTTGACCACGTCCGACGGGCGCAAGATGGGCAAATCGCAGGGCGGCGCGGTCTGGCTCAATGCCGAGATGCTCTCGCCCTACGAATTCTGGCAGTTCTGGCGCAACACCACGGACGCGGACACAGGCCGTTTCCTCAAGCTCTACACCGATCTGCCGGTCGAGGAATGTGATCGCCTCGGTGCGCTCGAAGGCTCCGAAATCAATGAAGCGAAGATCATCCTCGCCAATGAGGTCACGGCGCTTCTGCACGGGGAAGAGGCCGCCAAAGCCGCCGAAGCCACCGCGCGCGAGGTGTTCGAGAAAGGCGGCGTGGGTGATGACCTTCCGACCGTGGAGCTTTCGCCTGCAGACATCGGCGATGGCATCTCCATCGTGCAATTGTTTGTCAAATCGGGTCTGGCGGACTCTGGCAAAGCGGCAAAACGGTTGTTTGCCGAGGGCGGTGCCAAGGTGAATGACGAAGATCATAAGGACGCGGGATTTCTGGTCACGGCGGAGATGCTCAAGGAGCCGATGAAGCTCTCGGCGGGCAAAAAACGCCACGCTCTCGTGGTGCTCAAAGGCTAACCCCCCCACCCAATCTTTTGCAAACCGCGCGCAGAGCAATCCGCGCGCGGTTTTGTGATTTGAAATTCATGGATTTTTTCCATTTTCAGGTGCAGAATACACGTATGAAGCGAATTGCCCTCCTCCCTCTTGTTTTGTGCTTCGCCAGCGCGGCACAGGCCGAGCCTTGGCTGACCGGCGATGGTTGGATTGCGCTTGGCGGCTCGACGGTCGAGGATCAGGACGTCTGGCTGGGCGGCGATGGCACATGGAGAACCGCCTGGAACGGGCTGGGGCTGACCTTCGGAGCCTTCGGCACGCTGGGGCGCGAGCACGAAACCTATGCCGCGCTGAGCTACAGCCTTGGAAGCGCGTGCTACGAAATCGGCAATCCCCGCCCCGCTTATGACAGTTTCGCGCGTCCGCTGATCTCGAACGTCATGCTGCCGGAAGCACTGATACGAACGGAAAGCGGGTTCAGCCGCCTGACCGACGGGACGATCAACGTGGACAATTACCTGCCCTACGGGCTGCGCTACAGCGATACGGGAATGGCGCTGTCGCTGCATTATGTCGAGGATTACGACACCACGGTTCTGGGGCTTGGCGGCGGCTGGAACGCGGGAGACTGGCGGATCGAGGCGGCGCTGGAATATATCGACGGCGATGGCTCCGACGCCAATGCCAAGGTGCAGGGCAGCCGTGTGTTGGGCCCCGGTGAAATCACCGGCACGTTCTCCTATAACGAGGCGAACGATGCCCCTGCCGCGATGGAACTGGCCTATCGTCACGCCCTGAGCGACCGGGTGGCGCTGACCGAACTGGTTTCCGTGCCGATTGAAGAACCCGAGGATGGGGTCGCACTTCTGGGGGCGAATATCTACCTCCGGGGCAGCACCTCCCTCGATGTTTCGGGTGGCTACGGGGCCGGAGACGGGCTTGCGAATGCCGCTTTGCGGTTCGAGTTCTGACACCGACACCACTCAGACAAGGAAAACTCCAAAGAAAAAGGGCGTCCGAGAACGCCCTTCCGTTAATCTCCGCGAGATCGCTTCACTCCGTGACCTTCACCGAGGTCATCACATCCGGCTGACCGATCACCGCGCCGTTCGGGCCATTGCCCTTCTTGATCGCGTGAACCACATCCATGCCGGAGGTCACCTTGCCCACCACCGTGTACTGGCCGTTCAGATGCGGCGCGGGGGCGAACATGATGAAGAACTGTGCATTGGCGGAATTCGGGTTCTGGCTGCGCGCCATGCCGACGACGCCTTCGTCAAAGGAAAGATCGGAAAACTCGGCCTTGAGGTCCGGATAGTGCGACCCGCCGCGTCCGGCCATCTGCATGGAGAAATCCGCCGTTCCCATCTTGCCATATTGCACATCGCCCGTCTGAGCCATGAAGCCGTCGATCACCCGGTGAAAGACAACGTTGTCATAAGCGCCCTCATTGGCGAGCTTGGTGATCTGATCGACATGGCCGGGCGCAACGTCCTCGAACAGGTCGATGTGGACGAGCCCGTTGGCCTCGCCTTCCACCACGATGTCGAGCCCGGTGGCAAAGGCCGGGCCGGTCGCCAGAGCGGCGATCAGGGTCAGAGACTTAAGCATCGGCGGCCACCTTCATGGAAATCATCGCATCCGGATACATCGGCGGCTCGCCACGGGTGATCTTGTCCACCGCGTCCATGCCGGAGATCACGCGGCCATAGACCGTGTACTGCCGGTTGAGAAAGTGATTGTCGGCGAAGTTGATGAAGAACTGCGAGTTGGCGGAGTTCGGATTCATCGAGCGGGCTGCGCCCAGCGTGCCGCGATCGTGCGGAATACCGGAGAATTCGGCCGGAAGATCCGGCAGGTCGGACCCGCCGGTGCCCGCGCGCCGCAATTCGAAATCCTTGTTCTGATTGCCGAATTTCACGTCGCCCGTCTGCGCCATGAAACCGTCGATCACACGGTGAAACACCACACCGTCATAGGCACCGGAACGGGCCAGTTCCTTCATCCGTTCGCAATGTTTCGGGGCGATATCGGGCAGCAGCTCGATAACCACCTCACCGCCGTCGAGCGTGATGATGATCGTGTTTTCGGGGTCCTTGATCTCGGCCATGAATGCCTCCTCCGGGTGAGAACGGGTCAGATTTTTGCGCAGTTTAGAGTGCCGGAAGACCAAGGGAAAGGCCGATCTGCGCCCGGATGCCCTCTCCCGCTCACGCGCGGTTGACGAAGCGGTGAGGAGCCGTCAAACAGTTAGCGACAGATGCCCAACCTTCTTAGACAAGGACTTTTCGACATGGCCTGGAAAACCCTCGACGACATGGATCTCTCCGGCAAGGTGGTGCTGACGCGCGTCGACATCAACGTGCCCGTCAAGGACGGCAAAGTTACGGACGCCACCCGGATCGAGCGGATCAAGCCCACCATCGACGACATTCTCGCCAAGGGCGGCAAACCGGTTCTGATGGCGCATTTCGGCCGTCCGAAAGGTCAGGTGGTCCCCGATATGAGCCTCGGCCTGATCAAGGACGCGGTCGCCGATGTGCTCGGCGTACCGGTGAAATTCGCCTCCGACTGCATCGGCGGCCCGGCCAAGGAAGCCGTGGCGGAGCTTGGCGAAGGCGAGGTTCTGCTCCTGGAAAACACCCGCTTCCACAAGGGCGAAACCGACAATGACGGCCAGTTCGCCGCCTCGCTCGCAGCACTTGGCGATGTCTATGTGAACGACGCCTTCTCCGCCGCGCACCGTGCGCATGGCTCGACCGAAGGTGTGGCGAAACTCCTGCCCTCCTGCGCCGGTCGCCTGATGCAGGCCGAGCTTTCTGCGCTCGAAGGCGCACTTTCCACCCCGGAACGCCCTGTCGTGGCGGTTGTCGGCGGTGCGAAAGTCTCGACCAAGCTGGACCTTCTGGGCAATCTGGTGCGCAAGGTCGATTATCTGGTGATCGGCGGTGGCATGGCGAACACCTTCCTCGCCGCCGAGGGCGTGGACGTTGGCAAATCGCTGTGCGAGCACGATCTGGCCGAAACCGCACGCGAGATCACCAAGAAAGCTGGTGAAGCAGGCTGCGAAATCGTGCTGCCGGTCGATGTGGTCGTGGCGCGCGAGTTCAAGGCCAATGCCGAGAACGAGACCGTGCCGACTACGGAATGCCCGGCGGATGCGATGATTCTCGATGCCGGCCCGAAATCGGTCGAAAAAATCTCCGCCATTCTCGAAGAGGCGAAGACCCTGATCTGGAACGGCCCGCTCGGAGCCTTTGAGATCGAACCTTTCGACGCGGCGACCAATGCGGCGGCGAAAAAGGCCGCAGAACTGTCCAAGGCCGGTAAGCTGGTGTCGGTCGCAGGCGGCGGCGACACGGTGGCGGCGCTGAACAAGGCGGGGGCTGCGGACGACTTCACCTATATTTCGACGGCGGGCGGCGCTTTCCTTGAGTGGATGGAAGGCAAGGACCTTCCGGGCGTCGTGGCGCTTGGATAACTCTGGAGAAGCCCGCCGCGTGCGGGCTTTTTCATGCTCTGATCCCGCTGCATGGCAGTTATGAAACCGGAGCTTGCGCCAGATCATGCCATATGCCCACAAAAGGGCCTAGCTTCTGGGCGAAATCGCCCGTTAGCGCCACCACAGGAAAGAAAATCAAGGCGTTAGCGCCACCACGATTGCGACAGAATGCCGGGCGGGTTAACCCGGTCGGGAACTCCGGAACTCCCCTCAGGGGACAGATTTGAGCCAAAAGAGGAAAGACATGTCCATTCAGGAAATGACCGCCAAGATCGGCGAAGGCCAGGGCTTCATCGCAGCACTCGACCAGTCGGGCGGGTCCACACCGAAAGCGCTGAAACTCTACGGCATCGAGGAAAACGAATATTCCGGCGAAGAGCAGATGTTCGACCTGATCCACGAAATGCGCTCCCGCATCATGACCTCGCCCGCCTTCACCGGCGAGAAGGTGATCGGCGCGATCCTTTTTGAGATGACCATGGACCGTATGGTCGAGGGCAAACCGACCCCCTCCTACCTCTGGGATGTGAAGGGCGTGGTGCCGTTCCTGAAGATCGACAAAGGCCTTGAGGCCGAGGCAAACGGCGTGCAGCTCATGAAACCGATGCCGGGCCTCGACGACCTTCTGGCCCGCGCGTACAAACTCGGCGTGTTTGGCACGAAAGAACGCTCCGTGATCAATGCCGCCAACCCGGAAGGCATCAAGGCCGTGGTGGATCAGCAATTCGCCGTGGGCGATCAGGTCATCGCCGCAGGGCTGATGCCGATCCTCGAACCCGAGGTGACCATCACCATTTCCGACAAGGCCGAGGCCGAAGCCATCCTGCGCGAAGAGATTCTCAAGCATCTCGACGCCATGCCGGAAAACAAGCAGGTGATGCTCAAGCTTTCCCTGCCGACTGAGGCCAATTTCTACAAACCGCTGGTCGATCACCCGCGTGTTCTCAAGGTCGTGGCACTCTCCGGCGGCTATGCCCGCGACGAGGCCAACGAAATCCTTAGCAAAAACACCGGCATGATCGCCTCCTTCTCCCGCGCGCTCTCCGAAGGGCTGAACGCGAAACAGACCGACGAGGAGTTCAACGCGACGCTCGCGGACGCCGTGGACAGCATCTACAAAGCCTCCATCGCGGGCTGATCTCCCGAGAAGACCATCAGGTTTTTCAGGGCGTCCCTCCGGGGCGCCCTTTTTCGTTTCAGCATTTTTTTGCGGATGATTCGTTTTTGGGATTCACAGGGCGAATCGCCTGTGTCATAAACAGTTTACGGAGGCGATCCACCAAAGAGAGAGCCCCGTGAGGCAGAGCAGGTGCCATCAGGCACCTTTCATACAAGGTAAGAAGCCTATCATGGCTCATCCGCGCAAACGCCCGTCGCTGACTGTGCTGTTGTACAGTGGCGTCATGGTCACCCTCGGTGGCTATTTCACCTTTGCCGCCGTGCAAGGGGAATATGGGCTGTTTCGCCGTTTGCAGATCGAGGCAGAACTGTCTCAACTGCAAACGGTGAGCGGACAGCTCGACGATGAGCTGGCCGTCATGCGCAACAAGACCCTGCGCATGTCCGACACCTACCTCGATCTCGATCTGCTGGACGAACAGGCGCGCGACATTCTCGGGTATCTGCGCGCCGACGAGATCGTGATCCGCTGACATCCCCTGCCCCGAAAGGCATCCGATGACACAGAGAACCACCGATATCACACCGCTTCTCACCCGCCGCCGCATGATTATCGGCAGCGCAGGACTGTTGACGCTGTCCGCCTGTGGCGGCGGTTATGGCGGCGCGCCCTCAAACCCCGAAGATGCCTGCGCGATCTTCCGCGAACGCCCGCATTACCGCTCCGCCCTTGAGGCCTCGGAACGCAAATGGGGCGTGCCGATCCATGTGCAGATGGCACTGATCTATCAGGAATCCACGTTCCGCGCGACCGCCCGCCCGCCAAAGCGCTATGTGCTCTTCATCATCCCGAAAGGCCGGGCCAGCTCCGCACGCGGCTACGCACAGGCGCTCGACGGCACATGGGACGACTACCGCAACGGCCCGGGCCGCGCAGGCGCCAGCCGCAGCAACATCCGCGACGCCACCGATTTCATCGGCTGGTATGTGTCCACAAACAACGCCGCTCTGGGCATCTCCAACTCGGATGCGCGCAACAGCTATCTCGCCTATCACGAAGGCCGCACGGGCTACGCCCGCGGCTCGCACAATGGCAAAACATGGCTCTTGAACACGGCGGATGGGGTTGCGGCACGGGCGGCACGGTACGAGGCGCAACTGGGGTATTGTCGTCGGTGAGGGATCGCTCGGTTAGATGCAAGCATGCATTCTGCTCCGCACGCTCCAAAATACAAGATCCGCCGAACGAAGCCGCAATCGGCGCGGAACAAGGCGAAGCCGCCGCGCCTGCGCCTGCCCGTTCCGGCGGGCTGACGCATTGTCACCCGCACACAACAGATTGAACTTTCATAGATTTGACCGGGATACAGCGTAGACCTCATACCCCAAATCACCACCCCACGGGCAGACTTGTCCACAACAAAACCCGACTGTCCGTTTTGGTCTCTTTTCCACTCTTTCTGCATAAAACAATGTCAGGCAAAACCCGCCATTCCCCAAACGCATAGCTGCCTCCCACAGCGCATATCAGAAAATCCGTGCAATCGCGGCTCGCCTCCTTTATCATATAGTTTAACGCTAAACTATTCGCTGCGAACCTTGGAGGAGGAGGCCGCATGGCACCCCGGAAAACACCATCCAAACCAGCAAGCAAAGCCAACGTCTCGAAAGACGAGCTTCTTGCCTATTACAAAGACATGCTTCTTATCCGTCGTTTCGAGGAAAAGGCCGGCCAGTTGTACGGCATGGGCCTGATCGGCGGGTTCTGCCACCTCTACATCGGTCAGGAAGCCGTCGTGGTCGGGCTCGAAGCCGCCGCGAAAGAAGGTGACAAGCGCGTCACCTCCTACCGTGACCACGGGCATATGCTCGCCTGCGGCATGGACCCGAACGGGGTGATGGCCGAACTGACCGGTCGCGAGGGCGGCTATTCCAAGGGCAAGGGCGGCTCGATGCATATGTTCTCGAAAGAGAAGCATTTCTACGGCGGTCACGGCATCGTCGGCGCACAGGTGCCGATTGGCGCGGGGCTCGCCTTCTCCGACAAGTACAAGGGCAACGACAATGTGACCTTCGCCTATTTCGGCGATGGCGCGGCGAACCAGGGTCAGGTTTACGAGACCTATAACATGGCCGAGCTTTGGGACCTGCCGGTCGTTTTCGTGATCGAGAACAACCAATATGCCATGGGCACTTCCGTTCAACGATCCACGAAATCGACCACGCTCTACGGTCGCGGCCTTGCCTACGGCATCGAGGGCGAGGAAGTGGACGGCATGGACGTTCTGGCCGTCAAGGAAGCGGGCGAGCGCGCCGTAGCGCATTGCCGGGCGGGCAAAGGTCCGTACATCCTTGAGGTCAAGACCTACCGCTACCGCGGTCACTCCATGTCCGACCCGGCGAAATACCGCACCCGCGAGGAAGTGCAGAAAATGCGCGAGGAACGCGACCCGATTGAGGCGGTGCGGTCTATCCTGCTGACCGGCGGTCACGCGAGCGAGGACGATCTCAAGGCCATCGACAAGGACATCAAGGCCGTCGTCAACGAGAGCGCAGAATTCGCGAAAACCAGCCCGGAACCGGCGCTCGAAGAGCTCTGGACCGATATTTACGCCTGATCCGGGAGGAACGAAACCATGGCAACCGAACTTCTGATGCCCGCCCTCTCTCCGACCATGGAGGAAGGCACGCTCGCGAAATGGCTGGTCAAGGAAGGCGACACCGTCTCCGCCGGCGACATCATCGCGGAAATTGAAACCGACAAGGCCACGATGGAATTCGAGGCGGTCGACGAAGGCATCGTCGGCAAGATCCTCGTGGCCGAAGGCACCGAAGGCGTGAAAGTGAACACACCGATTGCGGTGCTCGTCGAAGAGGGCGAAAGCGCCGACGATGTGGCGACCCCGGCCCCCGCCGCTGAGGCCGCGCCGGTGGTCGAGGCTCCGGCCTCGGCCCCCGCGAAAGCCGCCGCCCCTGTCGAAGTCATCTCCAAAGCCTCCCCGGATTTCCCGGAAGACACCAAGATGAAGACCCAGACCGTGCGCGAAGCACTGCGCGACGCGATGTCCGAAGAGATGCGCCGCGACGAGACCGTTTTCCTCATGGGCGAAGAGGTCGCCGAATATCAGGGCGCCTATAAAATCTCTCAGGGGATGTTGGACGAATTCGGCCCGAAACGCGTGATCGACACGCCGATCACCGAGCACGGCTTTGCGGGCATCGCAACGGGTGCGGCCTTTGGCGGTCTGCGTCCCATCGTCGAATTCATGACCTTCAACTTCGCGATGCAGGCCATCGACCACCTGATCAACTCCGCCGCCAAGACGCTTTACATGTCGGGCGGCCAGATGGGCGCTCCGATGGTGTTCCGTGGCCCGAACGGTGCCGCCGCCCGTGTGGGTGCCCAGCACTCGCAAGACTACGCCGCCTGGTACGCGCAAATTCCGGGCCTCAAAGTGGTCATGCCCTACTCGGCCGCCGACTACAAAGGCCTGATGAAAACCGCGATCCGCGATCCAAACCCGGTGATCTTCCTTGAGAATGAAATCCTTTACGGCAAGTCCTTTGAGGTGCCGGATCTCGAAGATTTCACCATCCCGTTCGGCAAGGCCCGCATCTGGCGCGAGGGCACAGATGTGACCATCGTCTCCTTCGGCATCGGCATGACCTATGCTCTGGAAGCCGCCGACAAGCTGGCCGCCGAGGGCATCTCCGCCGAGGTCATCGACCTGCGGACGCTGCGGCCCATCGACTATGACACCGTGCTGGCCTCTGTGATGAAGACCAACCGCTGCGTCACCGTCGAAGAGGGCTGGCCGGTCGGTTCCATCGGCAACCACATCTCGGCCACGATCATGCAGCGCGCTTTCGACTATCTCGACGCGCCGGTGATCAACTGCACGGGCAAGGACGTTCCGATGCCTTACGCCGCCAACCTCGAAAAACTCGCGCTTGTGACCACCGACGAAGTCGTGGCCGCCTGCAAAGAAGTAACCTACCGTTAAGGAGAGCCCGTCATGGCGATTGAACTTTTGATGCCCGCCCTGTCTCCGACGATGGAGGAAGGCACGCTGGCGAAATGGCTCGTCAAGGAGGGCGACACCGTGTCGTCGGGCGACGTGATCGCGGAGATCGAGACCGACAAGGCGACGATGGAATTCGAAGCCGTGGACGAAGGTGTCGTCGGCAAGATCCTCGTGGCCGAGGGCACCGAGGGCGTGAAAGTGAACGCGCCCATCGCGGTGCTGCTCGAAGAAGGGGAAGATGCATCGGCGGCAGACAATGTCGGTGCAGCGCCCGCCCCTGTGGCGGCGGAAGCCCCGAAAGCAGACGCCGCTCCGGCCCCCGCCCCTGCGGCCACCCCTGCCCCGGCAGCCCCCGTCGCGGCCTCCGGCGAGCGCATCTTTGCCTCGCCGCTCGCGCGTCGCATCGCCGCTCAGAAAGGTCTCGATCTGTCGGCGATTGCGGGTTCCGGCCCGAAAGGCCGCATCGTGAAAGCGGATGTGGAAGGTGCCACCTCCGCACCGAAAACTGAGACCCCGAAAGCCGCCGCTCCTGCTGTGGCTGCCCCGGCGGCTGCGGCTCCGGCGGGTCCCTCGGCGGATATGGTCGCGAAAATGTACGAAGGCCGCGAATACGAGGAAATCAAGCTCGACGGCATGCGTAAAACCATCGCCGCGCGTCTCTCCGAGGCGAAACAGACCATCCCGCATTTCTACCTGCGCCGCGACATCCAACTCGATGCGCTGATGAAATTCCGTGGCGAGTTGAACAAACAGCTCGAAGGCAAGGGAGTGAAACTCTCGGTCAACGATTTCATCATCAAGGCCGTGGCGAACGCGCTGCAAGAGGTGCCCACCGCCAATGCCGTCTGGGCCGGTGACCGGGTGCTTCAGATGAAAGCCTCCGATGTGGCCGTGGCCGTGGCCGTCGAAGGCGGGCTATTCACGCCGGTGTTGAAAGACGCCGACATAAAATCGCTCTCTGCCCTGTCGAAAGAGATGAAAGACCTCGCCGCCCGCGCCCGCGACCGCAAGCTCGCACCGCAGGACTATCAGGGCGGGTCGTTTGCGATCTCTAATCTCGGCATGTTCGGCATCGACAATTTCGACGCCATCGTGAACCCGCCGCACGCGGGCATTCTGGCGGTCGGCACCGGGGTCAAGAAACCGGTGGTTGGCGCAGATGGCGAGATCAAGGTCGCGACCGTGATGAGCGTCACCATGTCGGTGGATCACCGCGTGATCGACGGCGCACTTGGGGCGGAACTCCTGAAGGCCATCGTCGAGAACCTGGAAAACCCGGTGGCGATGCTGGCCTGACCGGTCACATATATCAAACCCCAAAGCCCCGCAGATACGGTCCGCGGGGCTTTTTCTTGCCAACTGATCCAGCTTAAGGTCCCTTGAGCCACTCTGTGCTAGCGTCGCGCCATGTTCGGAGAAGTTGCGGTCCACCTATGTGGCGGATTTCTCGCGAAAGATTTGCACAAAGGAGGCTTCTCATGAGCTGGTCATCGGAACTTGAAACCGTACAAAGTGGCATGATGGACTACGGTACGACGCTTCCCTCCGTCGGGGAGGGTTTCAACGCTCTGCATGCGGCGGCAACGGCTGAGGGCGCAATTTCTGTCAAACATAAGGAATTGCAGGCGCTTGCCATCGGGATCACCAAACAATGCATGAACTGCATCGGATTCCACGTCAAAGCCTCGATCGAGGCCGGGGCCACCCGCGAGGAAATCGCCGAAACCGTCGGCGTGGCGATCCTGATGGGCGGCGGGCCGTCCTATATGTATGGCATAAAAGCGCTGGACGCCTATGACGAAATGACCGGCTGACAGGAACGAAGCAGAGCCCGCCCGCCCTCCACGCCATGTTCGTCAGTTCCTTCGGACAGCCCGAACTCCGCGCGAATGGCGGCAAGGCGTTCGGGCTCCGTGATTTCGAGATGTGTCAGATAGCGCAGTTTATCGTTGCCCTTGCGGGTCTGTAAGTTGTCACCGTGGTTGACCACATAGAGCATCGCCGGAAACGGGATGGCGGCCAGAGGATATCCCAGACGTCTGGCCCGATCTGCGTAGTTCTTATGGCCCTTCCCCATCAGGCGCAGGAAGAAGACGGGAAACCGCTGTTTGCCCCAGTCCACCGCAAAAAAGGCGCAGGAGCCGCAATGTTCCCAGAATTCGGTCTTGCCGCCGATGGCGCGCCCCAGAGGTGCCAGACGTCTTGTTTGCGCATCCATCATATAGCCCTGCCCGACCAGATAACCGCGCCCGTTATTGTCCTGCGCCACATAGCGAAACAGGTCCGGGTGTAACAGATCGTCGGCGTCGAGGTGCATGACATAGCTGAACCGGTCGAAACTCCGCGCGGCATATTCCGTCATCAACCGGATTTTCAACCGATGATCCGACACGTTCGGCGCAGCATTATGAGGCGGTGCAGGGATGAAATGATGGTTTTCCCCATCCGGGAAATTGTCAGGCCGGTCCTGAGAGCACAGAAGCACTTCGAAATTCCGATAGGACTGGGCGCGCAGCGAGGCGAGCGTGTCTTCGAGAATGTCGCACACCCGTTGCCAGTCCTGCGCCCGCGCCTTGCCGATCAGCGGGATCATCACCACGATCAGCGGCGAGGAGCCGGGCCGGTGCGGTTTCGCAAAGAGCCACCGATAGCCCGTGGCGAGCAGCGATTTCACATCCATTCCGGTATCGCCCTTTTGTGCCTTAGCCCCGATCGCCGGTGCGCGCACCGATCAACTGGTTCATCGAGATCGACGGCTGGGAACAGCCCGCCTCGCCCACAACCTTGGCGGGCACACCCGCGACGGTGGTGGCAGGGGGCACTTCGGCCAGAACCACGGAACCCGCGGCGATGCGCGAGCAGCAGCCGATCCGGATATTGCCGAGCACCTTGGCCCCGGCCCCGATCAGCACGCCGTCGCCGATTTTCGGATGACGGTCCTCGTCCTCCTTGCCCGTGCCGCCGAGCGTCACGTCATGCAGGATCGAAACATTGTCGCCGATGACGGCGGTTTCGCCGAAGACCAGCGCATGAGCATGGTCGAGGAACAGCCCCTTACCGATCTGACAGGCCGGATGGATGTCGACGGAAAACTGTTCGGACATGCGCATCTGGAAGAAATAGGCGAGGTCACGACGCCCCTCTTTCCAGAGCCAGTGCGAGACGCGATGCGCCTGCGTCGCCTGAAAGCCTTTGAAATAGAGCAGAGGCTGGATATAGCGGTGGCAGGCCGGGTCACGATCGAAAACCGCGCAGATGTCGGCGCGCGCGGCTTCGGCAATCGAGGGATCGGAGGCATAAGCCTGATCGGCGATCTCCCGGATGAGCTGTTCGGACATGTCGCCGGAGGCAAGCTTCTGCGCGATCCGGTAGGCCAGCGCATCTTCGAGCGTCTCGTGATGCAAGATACAGGCATGGACCAACCCGCCGAGAAGCGGTTCCTCCGCCACGGCGTCGCGCGCCTCGGAGACGATGCGGCTCCAGACGGGATCGAGTTCCTTGAGAGTGGTGCGGATCTTGGCCATGCGCGGGTCCTCTTTTGCGGAAGCCTACTATAGATAGCTCCCGATGCCAAAGCGCAAGTGCAAGCGGCATAAAAAAGCCCCGCGCAATTCTGCACGGGGCATATTCCGGGATGACTGAAACGTCATTCGGACGGCAAAGCGAACTGCGCACAATGGATCGCGAGCCGGATCACGCCACCCGCATTGAAATCTCCACCTTCGGCGGTGAGGATCAGGTTCTCGGAACTGTAATAGGTCAACGGAGTGCCGGTCAGACCGCGCAGCCAGCTGCCCTGGGTCAGCGACAGTCCCGATCCGTACCGGTTCGAGGATGAGGCCACGCCCAGCGAGAACCCGGTGAGCCCGGTGCCGGTGATCCCCGACAGGACCCGGCCCGTGACACCGTAGACAACCGACTGGCCGGGAATGGCGGAACTCACGACGGAAGTGGCGCCAGCGGTGATCGTATGATCCAGTTCGATCACTTTCTGCACCATCCCCGCGCCATGCGCCGAAAGCGTGATGAGGCCCAACACCCAGCCGCTGCCATCGAACCCGGCCCAGCCGTTCTGATCGGTCACATAGGCGCGCATACCGAGCGTCACGGGCACGAACACCCAGCCACCGTTGACGTAGAGCGCGATCTTGCCGCCCTGCCCGGACCAGTCGTTGACCGGGGCGGACGGCACGCCATAGGCATCGCCCTCCTGCGGGGTCAGGGGCGGCGTGGTTTCGGTCACGGAGATCAGTGTGAGCTGCATCAACCCGTCGAGACGCGCGAGCGCCTCGTTCACGGTGACATGTTTCTGCGCCTGAGAGGCCTCAAGCAGCGGCAGGGCGAAGCGGGGTGTGTCAGTCATGGATTTCGATCTCCCGGAAGAGGCCCGGTCCGAAGCTGTCGGACATCTGGGCGACATGGATTTCATAGGCGCCGGTCAGACCGTCGCTGGTTTTCTGAGCGGATGTGTAGGTCCAGACGGTGCTGGCGACGGTGGTCTCGCGCAATACCGCCCCGCCCTGCACCACATGCAGGAGGTACAGCTCAAAAGCCTCACCGAGAGGCACCTCGTAGGACTGCCAGCTGTCGCCGTCGATCCGGGTGCGCCGCACCCAGCTCACCTTCGTATCCCCAGCGCTCGTCACTGTGGCGCGCAGATGGGCGGGCGCATAGGGGCGCAGGCCGATCCCTTCGAAAGCCTCGACATAATGCTGATAGCTCGGATCGTCATAGCCCCGGCTCGACGGGCCGATGCGGTAATGACGGGCCAGCCCGCGGGCGGATTGCGCAAGGTCGATCTGCCGCAATGCGCTGTCGAGAAGTACGAAGCGCGACCCTGCGGGCCAACCCGGTGCCAGACCACCCTCGCCCAGACCGTCGGAACCAAGCTGCCCGCGCAGGCGCAGCGACAGATCATAGGTCAGCGGGGCAACCAGTTCGGCAGTGGCGAATTGGAACACTTCCCAATTGGCCGAGGTGCCGTCCCCGATCACCGCGATATTGGCCCCGTTGAGCACGTCGAGCATCTCGGCGGAGGACAGTTGCCCCTTGGTGAGCCTGACCCGAAGCGCCGCGCCACGATCCCAAAGCCCGGGCGCGGCGGGGTCCAGTTCGGTCTGCGTGACGCCGATGGTGGCCCAGGTCGGCAGCAGCGTGTTGAATTCGTACCCGCTGTCGGAGGCCGATGTATAGACCGCCGCCGATCCCGGCCAGGGTTCCGCCGTCACCGCAAGATAGGGCGCGTAAGGCACTTCCTCGCCGGTCAGAAGCGGCAGATCGAGGAACAGCGGATAAACCGGCACCGGGGCGGAAAAGGCCCGCGCCTCGACGTTCTCCTCCACCGCCTCGGAAGGGGTGTAAATCTCCTGCTCGATGCGCACCGCCTCGATCTGTTGCTGCATGCCGAGGGTCACATGGTCGATCCGGTAGCGCAGATCGCCCTCAGCGCTCTTGAGCGTGATCACGTCCCCCGCACCGATCCCCATCAAAGAGGGCGGCAGGGAGAACCGCGCCGTGTCGCGCGCCACGCGGGCCTCGGAAAGCCAGCGTTCGGTGATCTGCCGCCCCTCGGCCCGGGTGAGTGCCAGAGGCAGCTCCGATTGTGAGATCAGCCGGGTTTCTTCATCGGGGAAGATCGCCGCCTCCGAGCGCGCGCCGTAATCGTCATCGGCATCCACGAAGGTGAGCTGCACCCGGCCCGCGACCTCGGCCTCGGGCGCGCGCACCCGCTCCAGAAGTCCGTCCATCTCGTCGTTCTCGGCCAGTTGCTCTTCGCTCAGATCGAGCAGGGACTTGCCATCGCGCGAGCGGAACACCAACTGCCCCTCCCGTTCGACCGCCTCGAAACCGTAAGCCAGCATCAAAGGTTGCAGCGCCGAACGCGCCCCGGAAATGTCGGAAACGTCATAGCCGCGCAGCACGCCCCAAAGTTCCGAGGTATCCACCTCTTCGACACCGGAACGGGCGCAGATTTCGCGCACCACATCGGCCAGAGACCGCGCGGTGGAGCGGCCGTTGAGCCAATGGCCCCGGGCGTAATTGTCGCCATCCGACCAGACGTCGGTGGTCGCCGGAAAGGCCGGATAGGGCCGTGCATCCCAGGCCCAGACATGGGCACGGCTCATGTCGATCATCGGCCCGCCGTAGACATCGGACGTCGGGTTACGCGCCGCATCCCCCCAGTATTCGGTCATCGCCCGGACATATTGCAGTTGGATGAAATCGTCGCGTCGCCCGTTGGAATAGGCCGGAAGCGCGCTTTCCGAGGATTTCGCATCCAGAAACTTGTTCGGCTCGTTGGTGCCCTTGTCGATCGCGGCACAGCCCATTTCGGTGAACCACACGGGTTTCGAACGCGGCTCCCAAAGCGTCGGCGTCTCGCTGCGCACACCATCAATGCGCTCGTGGTGATCGTTCTGCCACCAGTTGCGGATGTCCTTGTAGCGCCAGACCCAATCCTCGCCGTAAGCCCCGTCGGTGATCGGCGTGCGGATCTGGGCCGCGTCATGGTTGTCATGCGCGTAATACCAGTCATAGCCCTCGCCGCCCTCGATATTGGATTTGAGGTAGTCGAGATTGTAGATCGCGCCCCAATCCGCATCGAGATGATCGTCGCCCTCGCGCCAGTCGGAGAGCGGCATGTAATTGTCGATGCCGATGAAGTCGATATTGGCGTCCGCCCACAGGGGATCGAGGTTGTAATAGAGATTGCCGTCGATCTGATAGCCGAAATATTCCGACCAGTCGGCGGCATAGCCGATCTTGCAGCCCGCCCCGAGGATCGCACGCACATCGGCGGCAAGCCGCACGAACTGATCCACCGCCGGAAAGCCCGACGCGCCGCGAATGCGGGTCAGAGACCGCATTTCCGAACCGATGCAGAAGGCTTCGACGCCGCCCGCCAGAGCACAGAGATGCGCGTAATGCAGGATCATCCGGCGAAAAGAGAACTCGGCCGGGCCGGTGTAGTTGACGGTCCGCCCCGAGGCGGTGAAATCGCCCCTCTGTGCCGTGCCGAAGAAGGCCGCAACCTCCGCCTCGGCGGCGGCGGTGCCATCCGTCGTGCCGCCGATCCCCGGCGCGAGCGAGGTGGTGATCCGCCCCCGCCAGGGCAGTGCGGGCTGTTCCCCCGTCCCGGTCCACGGATCGGTCAACCCATTGCCCGCCATCTGATCCATCAGGATGAACGGGTAGAACATCACTTCCTGCCCCGCCTCATGCAACGCCCTAATCGCCTGCACGACGGATTGATCGGTGGGCGTGCCGCCGTAGATCACCCGATCCTCCTCGTCACGCGCGATCACCTCCGCCGCAGAGCGGGTCACACCGGACACGCGCCACGACATGTCCGAGGAATCAAGCGCCCTCTGTTCGACCTTCGGCTGAATCTGACACGACCCGCAGCGCAGATCGTCGCCGACCCACGACACCACCAGAGAGGTGGAGCCACAGTTCGGCAGTTCCCCGGTCATGGCGTCGAGCGAGGTGGTGAAATCCGGCTGACCGGAGGAGGAATTCATGTTGGACACAAGCACCGTGCCCGCCCCGTCCCTGAGATAGACCGGCTCGGTCGCCAGCGCGTATTCGCCGGTGCCGGGGATCATCGCCACGGCGGGCACCAGATGGGTCAGATCCGACGGTTCGTCGGCCTGATCGGGCCGCATGACCTCGAAGGTGAACTGCGGCACCCGGTTGCCGAAAGGCGTCAGGTCCACATCTTCGAGCACCACGTAAGCGATACCGCGATAGGCGGGCACACGCCCCGCGCCCTCGACCGCCTCGATCTTGGCATCCGGCAACTGATCCCCGGTGCCATGATAGACCCGCATGGTCAGCGTGCTCTTGTCCACTTCGGAGCCATCGGCCCAGACCCGGCCCACGCGCGAAATCTCGCCCTCGCAAAGCGCCACGGCAAGCGAGACGGAATAGCTGTATTCCGTGACCTTGGTGCTGGAGGAAGACGTGCCCTTGCCCCCCACGCGGCGGGTGGAGGTATGTTCGAGAAATTCGGTGGCCCAGATCACCTGTCCGCCGACCCGCATCCGGCCATAGACCTGCGCGACCGACGCGCCTTCGGAGGCCCCGGTGAGGCGAAAACGTTCGACGCGACCCGTTTCGACCGTCTGACTGCCGGCGCCCATGAGGCGCTGGTCGATGGCCTGCCCGATGGTCGCGCCGATCGCGCGACCGATGACCACGGAGGAGAGACCGAAGACCCCGCCGCCGACGGATGCCCCGATTGCCGCGCCTGCGGCGGAAAGTACGAGCGTCGCCATCAGAGACCTCCTTGCGTGGTTAAAACAGGCGGAAAGGCGAAACACCGGACGACCCGGCGTTTCCAGGGGCCGCTCAGCGCGTTTTCGATCACACCATGCCCGCTGTAGGCATGGATGAACGACGGTGCCGCGCCCGTGCGCCCGACGATGCCGAGATGTTTGGCGACCGCCCCGTCACGCATCCGAAACAGCAACACATCGCCCGCCGCCATTTCGGCGAGCGGTTTCTCGACGAGGTTTTCCTGCGCGGCGCGCAACATGCGCTCATCGCGCTGCGGTTCGCTCCAGTCGGCGGTGTAAGGCGGAATGTTGATCGGCTCACAGCCGTAAATCTCCCGCCAGACCCCGCGCAAAAGCCCGAGACAATCCGCCCCCGCCCCCTTGCAGGAGGCCTGATGCAGATAGGGCGTCCCGATCCAGGCCCGCGCGCGATCCGCAATGCTCACATCCGTCATCGCCGCCTCCTCACACCGATCCGCTGCCCATCAGGCTGCCGCCATCGTTCCGGCCCGAGCGGACCGGATAGGTGGCCAGCCAGTCATCACCCGGAATATGCGGAAACCCCTGAAAATTCAGGAAATTGTCGAACTTGAGTCGACAGGTCGCCGCGCGCTTGTCACAGCCCGCCTCGATGCGGATCGTGTCGCCAACGGTGATTTCGGCGCGCAGTTCCTCCCAAAGCTCGACCCTGCGCCCGTCCGCCGACAGCCGGTCGTTCTTCACGATCCCCACAAGCCCTTTGGCCGCACCGGACAGCACGGTCAGACGCCCACGTTCGAACCAACGGTCGTCAAAACCGGTGAGATCGGCGAAGGCGAAAATCTTGCCCTTCTCGACACTCTCGACCGTCACTTCGGTGAAATAGCCCGGCTGCGACGTATTGAAACCGCAACCTTTACCGCCCAGAACGGCGGAACAGCCGGACTGATAGACGCGCCCCTGCGGCTGGTTCAACTCTTCGGTAAGGCCACGCAACTCGGCACGAAACCCGCCGGAGACACGGGTGATCTCGCCGAACGTGCCCTGAAACAACAGCGCACGCTCGGAAACATCGACCCAGTTCACCAGCCACGACCGCACATGCGCCCCGTCGAACCGCCCCGCGCGGATGTCCTCTTCCGTGACAGACGCCGCCGAGAGCGCGCCCAGCGCTTCGGTGTTGTCCACGGAAAGCCCGGTGGATTGCTCAAGCGCATTGGCGGTCAACCCGGTATCGGCCTTGAAGCTCACGCCCTCGAAACTCAGATCGTTGTCGTGATCGGTAAAGCCAAAGGTCGTGCCATCCTTGCGCACCAGCGCCCAGGCGCGGCACAGCGTCGTCACACCGGACGCGAGATGGGTTTGAAGTTCCCCGGAAAAGGCCATCAGACACGCACCTCCACAACCGGCACATTCGGCACTTCACCCGCCTGAAACGAGGAGACCGAGGTGGAGATGCTGGAGGTGTCAAAGCGCACCGGCACGTCGAATTCGAACCCTGCGGTGATCTCCGCGCCTCCCGTGGGTGGCGTGCCAAACGTGATCAGACCGGTGGCGGTGTCCACCTCCCAGTCGATCGCCTCGAACGCCTGTTGCCCGCCCACACCGATGAGCACCGTGCCCGACACGGGCTTCTTGACCGGACGGACATAGGAGACATCGCCGGAACGATAGGTCTTGGAGAGCTGAAACACCGTGGTTTCGCCATCGCCCTCGCCGATCACCTGATCCTGAAACCCGGTCGCCACGGAGGGTTTGCAGCTTTTGTAGTCCGACCAGTCCTTCCAGCGAAATCCGTAGAGTTGCCCCTGCCGCGCCTCGAAAAACGCGATCAGCGTCTCGATGTCGTCGAGCGAGCGCATACCGAGCCCCGCGTCATAGCGCCTGCGCGAATGCGCCCAGGGCGTGTTGCGCTCCTCGAACCCGTTGGCGAGCGTCACCACATCGGTGCGCCGCTCCGGTCCGCCGACGGAGCCAAAGCTCAGATTGGCGGGAAATCTCACCTCATGAAAACCCATGGTCTGCCCCTCCTGCGATTACTGGTTGCGCGAACCGCGCCCCAAAGCGCGGCTCAGTTGCGCGGCCACCTGGCTTTGGCTGCGCTGGAAGCCCGCGACATCGGGCGTGGTGACGTTCATCGTGATGTTGACAGGCCGCGACGATCCGGAGGCCTGCACCCCCAGCTTGCCATTGGCGCCACGGGTGAGCGGCATGATCGCTTCCGCGCCCGCCTCTCCCATCAAACCCGTGGCGCCGCGCATCGGGAAATAGGTGGGCTGCGAGACCACACCGCCGTTGGCGAATGGCATCACCTTGCCCTGCGCAAAGGCACCGCCTTTCTCAAAAGGCAGAAGCCCCTGAATGATGCCCTCAAGCCCGGTGCCCAGAACCGATCCGACATGGCTCGTCACCGGCGTCACGGCGGCATTATAGGCGGCGGTCAGCATCGACTGTCCGACGCCTTTCAAAGCCTCCGCCAGCGTGTCGCCATCGAACACCAGCCCGTCGATCGCCTTCTTGAGCCCGCGTGAAATGCCGCTCTCCAACTTGAAGACCTCGCGCTGGGTCTCCGCCACCGTGGCCTGAAGCCGCGTCATTTCCTGATTGAACGCCGCCGCCATGGCCTCGGCCCCGCCGATGGCACTCTCCATCTGTTCGACCCGATCCTCGAACGTGCTCAAGCCGTTGATATCCGTGCCGTTCAACTCGTCAGCCATGATGTTGCCCCTTGTCTTGCCCTTTCAATCCGCCTTCGCCCGCATGTTCGTCGGGGAAGGCCCTGGCCAGTTCCTCAAGTCGCGCGCGCCCCATCGGAGCCGTGCCCGATCCCGCGCCCAGCATGAGCAAAAGCTCGGCCGGCGTGAGCGCCCAGAACTCGGCGGGTTTGAGGCCCAGCCCCCTGATCCCGAGCCGCATCAGTGCGGGCCATTCGAACCCGCCAGTGGCGGAAATCATGCTCATGGCGTTCTCCCTGTTCCGGCCTTACGCGGGCACCGTGAAAGCGCGCGCGATCAGCTCCGCACCAACGCGCGCCGCCTCCAGAGGTCCGCCCTTGATCTCCGCGGTCAGGATGTCGTCATAACCGCCCTTCCAGCCGCCACCCCGAAGCCCCGCCACGACCACGCGCAGCACGTCCGCCGAAGAAAACCGCCCCGCTTCAAAGCACTCGATAAGCGCCACCAGCGTGTCGGTCTCAAGCCCGGCCTCCAGTTCGGCCAGCGCCCCGAGCGTGAGTTTGAGAACATGGCGCTCACCGTTCAGCGTCAGCGCCACTTCGCCTTGGAAGGGGTTCGCCATGGCTTACACCGCCGTGAAGCTCAGCGCGCCCGCCGAGGCCATGGCAAGCTCATAGCTCGCCCCGCCATTGTACGCGCCCGCATATTCGATCGAGGTGATCATGAACGCGCCCTGCACCGTGCCGAAATCCGGGATGATCACCTGGAATTCGGGCACTTCGCCGTCGAAAAAGATCTGACGCGCGCGCTCGTCAGTGCTTGCGTCCTTGAAGACGCCCGAGCCGGAAATCGCGGCGCTTTTCACGCCCGCGCCGCCAAGCAATTCACGCCAGCCGCCAGAGCTTTCGAGCGAGGTGACATCGACGCTTTCCGCGTTGAAGGAAATCCGCGTGGCGCGCAGCCCCGCGATGGTCTCGAATGTGCCGGACCCGTTCATGTCCAGCTTGATCAGGAGGTCTTTGCCGTTTTGGGCAGCCATGGTCGTTTACTCCGTCTTGGAAAATCAGTTGTCTTCGACGCGCGCGCGGAATTTCAGGTCGATCCTGCGCACATCGCTGTCCTGAACGCGCCGGGCCTTGGCCGACACGAACCAGAGCCCGACAAGCGTGCCCCGCGACAAGATGAGATCGGCATCCACGAGGATGTCGGAAAGGCGCGCGGCCACCTGTTTCGCGGTGAGAAACCCCGCGCTGTCGGAGACGACCGACACGGTGAGCTCGTGCCGCGCGCCATGCCCGGTCTTGTCCGAGGCGTCGGTGACGTCCTCCGGCCCGAGGCTCACATAAAGCGCCGGGATCGTGCCCGCAGGCGCCGCATCATAGATCGCGCCGCCGACAAGCCCCGCGAGCGTCGCATCAGAGGCAAGCGCCTGATAAACCGCCGTTTGCAGGGCCGCAGCCACTCCGTAGCTCATGACGTCACCTCCTCACGCGCATTGCAGGTCAGGTAATGGCCCTGCGCATCCGTTTCGGTCACGGCAAGGATGCGAAACACCCGCCCGCCTTCGACAAAGCGCTGATCCGGTTTCGGACGCCGTTTCGAACCCACTGGCGCGCCGCGCACGATGATCTTCATCGGCACACGCGACACGGTGAGGAAATCCTGAGAGGTCTCGGAGCCGGTGCCGGGCTGGATCGACGCCCAGAGCGTTCCGAGCCGGACCCAGGTTTCGACATAACCGCCCGCGCCGTCAGAGACCCGTTCGGCCTCTTCAAGCACGAGCTTGCGATTGAGATGCACCACCGCCGACATCAGCCCCGCCCTCCGAAGAGACGCAGGTTGCGGTAGCGCTCCAGAAGCGTGCTGACGCCAAACGGCATCACCGCCTCGCCCACCGCCGTCTCATGCCGGTGCTCGTAATAATGCGCGGCCAGCAGGAACACCGCCTGCGCCAGATCGGCGGGCAGATCGCCCCAACTCGCGGCAAAGCCCGCCGTGAACGCGATCTTCGCCTGTCCCGCCACCGGGATCTGAGGCAGGATGAAGCCGGTCGAGACCACCCGCGGCCGGTGCGTGTCCTGCTCCAGCATGTATTTCGCGCTGTCCACCGTGGTCTCGGCCCCGAGCCGGTCCACAATGACAAAGCTCGCGACCGCCGTAACCGGCGCGACCGGCAGAACCTGCGCGCTCAGATCGCGCCATGCGGTGACCGTGTAAAGAAAATCTCGGGCGATCAGCACCTTGTTCGTGCGCGCCTCGACCGCCGCCATGGCCGCCCGCAGAAAGGTCTCCAGAACCCCGTCCTGAACCCCGTCGTCGTCAAACCCGGTGCCCAGTCTCATATGGTCCCTGAACTCAGCGACCGGCAGCGCCGTTGAGGCCACCTGGGTCTGCTCCATCAACATCATGGTACAACTCCGTATCCGGGTCCCCCTTGAAATTGCGAATTCGGATGCGCGGCCCCCCGTGTCACTCGGACGGAGGGGGAGCTGCTAGACAACACGGGGAGAAATGGACCGCGCATCCGCTGCCCCGGCCCAATGGACCGGGGCAAGTCGTTCAGAAACCTCAGGCGATGCCGAATTTCAGCAGCTTGATCGCCGCGAAATCGGACACGTCACCACCGACGCGCTTGGTCGCGTAGAACAGCACATGCGGTTTCGCGGAGAACGGATCGCGCAGGATGCGCACATCCGGACGCTCGGCCACGGTATAGCCCGCGTTGAAGTCGCCGAATGCAATCGCGGCGGCGTCAGAGGCGATGTCCGGCATGTCCTCGGCAATCAGAACCGGGTAGCCCATCAGACGGGCGGGTTCACCGGCGGCGAGACCGTCGGACCAGAGGAAACGACCGTCCGCATCTTTGAGCTTGCGCACCTGACCCGCCGTTTTGGAGTTCATCACGAAGGTGCCGTTTGTGCGGTACTGAGCGCCCAGCGCATAGACCAGCTCGACAATCGCATCCGCCGGATCGGTGGCGTCGAACCCGCCATCGGTGCCGGTGACGATGTAACCCAGCGCGCCCCAGGCCCAGCTGTCGTTATCCACCTGCGTGTGGTTCAGAATGCCGGTCGGCTTGTCGACGCCATCGCCATTGATGAAGGCAGACGCCTCGGCGGAGGCGAACTTGTCGGCGATGCGACCCGCAAGCCAGGCTTCGATGTCGAAGGCGCTGTCGTCCAGCAGACGCTGAGAAGCTTTCGGCAGGGCGGACAGCTCATAGAGCGGGATCGAGATGCGGTCGATGGTCGGGGTCGCGGTCTCGCCCACCGTGCCGGTCTCCGTCACCCAGCCGGAGCCGAGATCGGTGGTGTCGATCAGCACGTCGTAGGAGGTCGCCTCGACATTCACCACATTGGCGATGGACCGGATCGAAGCGGTGGATTTCAGCACCGATTTGATCACGTCGGCGGTCTGCGGATCGACAAGGTAACCGCCATCGCCATTCACAGCGGCGGACATGGATTTGCCTTCAAGCGCAAGACCGCGCAGCGCGTCGTCGTCGCCATTGCGCACATAGGTGGTGAAGGCCGTCTTGTGGGACAGATCCACCTCGGGCCGCGCGGACAGGGCCGGACGGGTTGCCGGGGTGGCAAAGCTGTGAGATTTACGATCAAGCATGGTCAGTCGCTCTTCCTGATGCTGAAGTTTCGATTTGATTTCGATCTGAAAGTCTTTGAGATCACTCATGAAACCGGCCAGAGCGGTCTTCACCTCATGGGCCAGATCTGGGGCCGAACCCGACTGTCGGGTCTCTCTTTCGGGTGTGCTCATCCAAACATTCCTTTGTCCTGATGTTGGGTTTCGCGGGTGAATGCGCTGGCCTCAGTCATCTCTGAAGCCACCTCCGGCCAGCAGCTTGCGGGCACCGTTCAAGGCCTCCGCGAGATCGCGCAGCACCGCCTCAGACATCAGGGCCTCATCGCCCTTCTGCTCTGCGGAAAGCCGCGCTTCCGGCAGCATCGGGAAGGTCACCAAAGAGACCTCCCAAAGCTCCAGTTCCGACAAAAGGCGTGCGCCTTTCTGATCCTTCCGGGCGCGCAAGGTCCGGTAGCCGATCGACAACCCGTCAATCGCCCCCGCCTCGATCAGCGCCACCGCCTCGCGACCTTTTTGCAGGTCGGTCAGCAAACGTCCTTTGACATAGAGACCGCGCGCGTCCTCGCGCACCTCGTCCCAGATCCCGATGGGTTGCGCCGGGTCGTGCTGCCAGAGCATCTTCACGCTGCGCCCCTTGGCCT
The DNA here is from genome assembly GCF_003050785.1 of Celeribacter persicus. Classification (GTDB taxonomy): domain Bacteria; phylum Pseudomonadota; class Alphaproteobacteria; order Rhodobacterales; family Rhodobacteraceae; genus Celeribacter; species Celeribacter persicus. The sequence continues at coordinate 17,969 of NZ_QAOH01000014.1, read as the reverse complement.
TCAGCGCCGCGAGAGATTTGGCATAAGCGCCCTGCATCACGATGTCGCCGCCACTGTCACGCTGCCCGAAGAGAGAGGCGTAACCCTCTATCCTCACACCGTTTTCAATGGTCACCTCTTCACCCAGACGGGCGAATTTGTGCTCAAGGCCGCTGTAGAAATCCTTTTGCATCTCAGTTCCCTTCCCCGGACCCGACATCTTCGTCCGACGGTTCTCCGATCTCTTCGGGAAGCACCTCGCACACCGGTTCCGGCGCCAGAGGCGGCAGGCCCAGCATCGCGCGCTTTTCGTCATCGGTGAGAAAATCCGCGCCCGCGATCCGGTTCCATTGCGCATCGCGTTCGCTCGACAGCGCTGGCACCTGATCGAGATCGGGTTTCAGTTCGACCGGCTCGCCCGTCATCTCCGACAGCCAATGCCCGATCGCCGCCGTCACCTTCTGCACCAGCGGCAGAACGGTCAGCCGGTAAAACGCCCGGTTCGCTTCCTGATAATTCGCGTAGGTCATGTCGCCGGGAATACCCAAAAGCATCGGCGGCACCCCGAAGGCGAGCGCAATCTCGCGCCCCGCCGCTTCCTTGGTCTTCTGGAACTCCATATCCGACGGGCTGAACCCCATCGGTTTCCAGTCCAGACCGCCCTCCAGGAGCATCGGCCGACCGGCATTGCGCGCGCCCTGATGATGGCTCTCCATCTCAGAGAGCAGGCGGTCGTACTGATCCGCGCTCATCGCCGCATTGCCATCCGCGCCCTTGTAGACAATCGCGCCAGAAGGCCGTGCGGCATTGTCCAGAAGCGATTTCGACCAGCGAGACGCCGCATTGTGCACGTCAATCGCCGTCGCCGCCGCCTGAATGGGCGAAAGGCCGTAATGATCGTTCGAGGGGTGAAACGCCTTGATGTGGCAGATCGGGGAATGGCCCTCGATCACATCGAACCGATGTTTGCGCCCGCTCACCGAATATTCATAGGCCACCGGCCAGCCATCCGCGCCGGGCACGAGCGCCATGCGATCCGAGCGCAGCACATGCAGTTCGGTCGGGATTTGCCCCCATTCACCCACCGCTTCGAGATAACCGTTGCCGGACAGGAGGAAATGCGCATAGAGCGCTTCAAAGAGTTCCGCGCGCCCCTGCGCCGGGTTCGGACGGGTGATGACATTGAGAAGCGGGTGCACCTCGAACCGTTCCGCGTGGTTCTGCAACACCAGAGGCAGAGCCGCCGCCGCTTCGGCGATCAGCTTGACCGCGCGAAAGCCCACCGGGTTGCCGGTAAAGCCCACACGCGTCAGCGTCACCGTGTCCCGCGGGCTCCAGGCCACACGGCCCACACCCGAGACCGCCGCCACAACCGGCCCGGTCGCCGAGGCTTTCGTTTCGGGCACGTCGCCCCGCTTCAGAAAGTCAAACACCATATCCGTGTCTCTCCTCATCTTCCGGTCCAGTTTCCCGACCTGCCAATCGCTCAAATCCGTGCTTCCCGGGCGGGGGACCGGCGCAGACATCCGCCGCGCCCAGCCCGCACCCGTCCGGTCGCCCGTCGGCTCAGGACCTCGTGAAAAACATCCGCGCCGCCGGTGAAAACGAGTTCTAAAGGAGAGGAGGAAAGAAGGTCTGAGCAGGGCGTGCGCGGGGCGGCGTTTGGCGCAACAGGGTGCTCTGTCCCCTTGCCTTCCTGTCGCAAAAGAAAAAGCCCCGCCGCAATGGCGAGGCTTTCAACAGATGTATGAGCTGTGTCATCCCAACAGCCTCACCCTTGGCCGCCCCGCCCCGGCAGCAGGCAGGATCATCAGTTCGCTTATCGCCCAGACGAGCGCATCCAGCCGGTCGGGGCTTCCCGGCGCCTGATAGCCCTGCGCCGTCATCCTGATCATCTGATCCTCCAACGCACCGAGCCCGCGCGTGTGATACACCCGCCCCTGATCGTAGAGTGCGGCCACCGGTTCCGCCCGCGCCGCCTTGCCGCGCGAAGCGCGCACGGATTTATAGGGCACCAGCGGGTCGATCTGGCGCAGCACGGTTTCCACCAGATCGCCGCCCTGATTGACCTCCGCCACGATCCTGTCGCCCTCCCAGCGCTCCAGCGCACTGATCGCAGCACCGGCCCAGACCGTCGGCGATGAGGCCGAGACGGAGGCATCCTCCAGCACATAGGCGCGCCAGTCCTGCGACGGGCCTTTCGTCACCGCGCCCACCACGACAATGCCGCATTCGTCCGACCCTTTGTGCCCGGTCACTGGCGGGTCGACCGCCACGACGATCCGGTCGAACTCCGGCAGACGGCCCGCGCGCATTTCCTCAAACCGCGACAACGACCACAAAGCCCCCTCCTCCTCATCGAGCAGCACGCCATCCAGCTCCTGCCGCCCGAGCCGCGTGCCCGCATAGCGCGCCTTCACCTCTTCGAGGAAAGAGGCCGCAAGGTTCGTCGCATTCGCCTCGGTCGGCGCGTGCGTCACCACCGTGCTGTCGCGTGTCAAAAGCGCTTTCAGAATGCCGATATTGCGCGGCGTGGTCGTCACCACCGCGCGGGGATCGTCGCCAAGGCGCAGCCCGAATTGCAGCATGTCCCAAGCCTCCTGCGGCTTGCGCCATTTCGCGAGTTCATCGACCCAGGCCGCATCGAATTGCGGCCCGCGCAAGGCTTCCGGGTCGCTCCCGGAAAACACCGTCGCCTCCGCTCCGTTCGGCCACACCAATGTGCGCCGCGTCGCGCTCCATTGCGGGCGCCTGTCGGGGGGAGAACATGCGAGGAGACCGCTGTCGCCAAACACCATCACCTCGCGCGCCTGATCGTAGGTCTCGCCGATCAGGGCCACACGTTTGGCACGCCCCGGCTGTGTCGCGCGGGCCCCCTCGACCATGGAGCGCACCCATTCCGAACCGGCCCGCGTCTTGCCCGCACCGCGCCCGCCCAGGATCACCCATGTGCGCCACGCGCCCCCGGGCGGCAGTTGATGCTCCAGCGCCCATGCCTCGAACAGGTAAGGGAGCGCCAGAAGCGCCCCCTCCCCCAGACTTTCCAAAAACTCACTCTGCTCGGCTTCTGGCCTTGAGGCGAGCCAGCCGATCAAGGATCTCAGTTCTTGCGGCGTCGAAGTCGATTTCTCCCTCGCCAAGCTCTGCACGTTTGCGTTTTTCGTCATCGAGTTTCTGCCTTTCCGTGACAGCGGCCAGTTTCGCGCGCATCAGGTCGGCGATCAGAGGTTTCACCTCTTTCCCGGCCTTCTCGCCCTCCAGAAGCCTGTCGATCACATCGTCCAGCGCCATGATCGCCCAGAGCAGGCTCTGTTTGACCGACGCCTCGATCTGATCCACCGTTTCGAACTCATCCCCCACAGATGAAGTCACTTTCATGGTCTTCGCCTCTCATGCCTGAATGATCTCCGCACGAGAGACGCAGGCGTTTCCCGAGGGCCCCGTTTCCCTCTTCGATGGGTCCCGACACCCCCTCAGGTCCCGGAGGCGCCATCGCCCACGTCTTCCAGCTTCTGTGAGACTGATCCAAAGAACATAAGATTGGTTAAAACCGGCGCGCGGCAGTGTCTTCATCTCCGTTAACTCTTTCCCAACCGCCCTGAGAAAAACCCATGGACTTGTCAGAACGGTTTTTTTCCCGCATTGCTCGGAACCGACGAGGAGAAAGACCATGGCCAGCGCCCTGCACGATACGCTCTGCGAGCTTTACGAAGGCGACAGCGACCGCGCGCATCTGTTTCGCTATGTGCTTTTGGCCTTCGATCTGGTGACGATCCTCTTCGTCATCGTCACCTCTTTTTTCCCCCATCCGCTCTGGGTCGAAATCACGGATATGGTCTTTGGCGTGCTGATCCTGACGGATTTCACGGCACGGGTCTATGTCGCCAAAAACAAGCTGCGCTATCTCACGCGGCCTTCGACACTGGCCGATATCGTTGCGATGATCTCTTTTCTGGCACCTCTGGCGGGAGAAGGACTTGGTTTTCTGCGCATCCTGCGCACGCTGCGGCTGTTGCACACCTATCAGTTGATGAACCGGCTGCGGCAGGACTTCAAACTGTTCCGTAAACATGAGGAGGTGATCGTCGCCGCGATCAACCTTCTGGTGTTCATCTTCGTCACCACCGGGCTGATCTATGCGCTGGAACACGGCCACAACCCGATGATCCGCAACTACGCGGATGCGCTCTATTTCACCGTCACCACACTGACCACCACGGGCTTTGGCGACATCACCCTGCCGGGCACGTCGGGACGGATGGTCTCCATCGCAGTGATGTTTTTCGGCGTCACCCTTTTCCTGCGTCTGGCGCAGGTGCTGTTTCGCCCCTCGAAGGTACGTTACGAATGCCAGACCTGCGGGCTGATGTTGCATGACGCGGATGCGGTGCATTGCAAGCATTGCGGCGCGGTGGTGCATATCGACACCGAAGGGCTGAACTGAGAACGTGGGATGCCTCCGGCGGGAGTATTTTCACATCGGAAAGCCACGCGGCTTATTCCACAGCCGTCCCGAACAGCGTCACCATGGCCGCGATCCCTGTGACAGTGGTGAAGAAGGCGACATGGGCTATGGATTTGTCCTCCCGCCGTGCAAGCCCCACGGCAATCGCCCCCTGCACCGTGTAATAGGCGGCAAAGGCCTTGGATGCCCATGAGATGATCTGGAACACGTCGAGCGCCCAAGTGAGCACCAGCCCGAGCACGACCAGCACCGCATAGCCCACCTTCACAGGCACACGCCCCTTTGTGAGTTCCTCGACCAGTCCACCGGAGCCAGAGGTATCCGCCACCGCTGCAGAGAACTGTGCCGCAAGCGCCGCGATCACCAGCATCACGGGCAGGACCGGCGCGACAATCCGCATCATGTCGATGATCGCGGTTTCCGAGGTTTCGATCTGATCGGGACGGAACACGTAGGCCATGAGCACGACATAGACCATGTAGATCGCGGTCGAGACCCATTGCGCAAGCTTCATCGAACGCACCCGCGTGGCGGCGTCATACTCCTCGCCCAGATAGCGCGAGGTCTCGAACCCCTGCACGGTGACGATCAGCCCGAACAACAGGCTCAGCCCCGCCCATCCGGTCAGGCTCGCGGGCGTCACGATCAGCGTCCCGCCCTGCGCCTTGCCCACAAAGAACCATCCAAGCCCGATCAAAAGCCCGGCGATAATGGCGAGTTTGAGGCCTACGGAAACCTGCTCCATCCGCTCCAGCGCCTTGAACCCCCGCGTCCAGCCCACGATCAGGATCACGCCGAACACTGCCGAGGTCACGATGCGCCCGGCCAATTGCGTGTCCCATGGCGTGAGGCTGACGGCAAAAGCCCCCAGAAGGTTGAGATAATAAGCGACCGAGATGACATAGGCGAAGGCCAGAGCCCAGGAGGCGAGCCGTTCCATCCACGCCGTACGCGGGCCATGCGGCGCACGCGCCAGAGCCGCGATATTGAACCGCACCGCGGCACCGATGGCATAGGCAAGCGCGCACAGAAGCGCCATGGCGAGCGGGGTCCACGCGCCGTAAGCCTGTGCCAGGATCGGCCCGAGGACGAGAAAACCCGAACCGATGATTGACGCGAGCGGCGTGATCGTCGCTTTCCAGAGTTTTGCCCCCGAGAGCCGTGGCCAGCTCAAAAGCCCCGCAACCGCGAGCGTCGCGATGATGATGGCGATGGTTTCCATGGGCGCTCTCCCAAAACAAAAGGCGCGACCCGCGCCGCGCCTTTTTCAATCCATATCAAAACATTACTCGCTGGCGCGCTGCGCCTCGATCTCCCGCCACCTGGCGACATTGGCGTTGTGCTCCGCGAGCGTTTCCGCAAACGCATGCCCGCCCGTGCCATCGGCCACGAAGAACAGATACGGCGTTTCGTCCGGCTCCACCGCCGCCTGCATCGCCTCAAGTCCCGGATTGGCGATCGGTCCCGGCGGCATCCCTTCGATCACATAGGTGTTGTAGGGGCTGTTCGATTGCAGTTCCGACTGGCGCAGGCCACGCCCCAGAACACCGATCCCATTGGTCACGCCATAAATCACCGTCGGGTCGGTTTGCAGCCTCATACCGCGTTTCAAGCGGTTCTCGAACACCGAGGCCACTTGACGCCGCTCTTCGGCAACACCGGTTTCCTTCTCGATGATCGAGGCCATGGTGAGCATTTCCTCCGGCGTGTCGAACGGCAACCCGTCCACACGCGTCGCCCAGACCGTGTCGATACGCTGTTGTTGCAAGGCGACCATGCGGGCGATCAGATCGTCCACGTCAGTGCCCTCGCTCACCTCGTAACTGTCGGGTGCCAGCATCCCTTCGGACGGCATCTCCTCCGCCTCGACGGACCCCGTGAGGAAATCCGCCCCCTTCAGGCTCTCGACCACACGCCAAACCGTCGTGCCCTCGGCCACCAGAACCCGGTAACGGGTGTTCGCATCGCTGCGCACTTTGGTGTAGCCCTCGGGGATGGCATCGCCTTCCTCGCCCTCGGGACCGGGCTGGAATTCCACCGTCTCGACATAGCTCTGGGTCGCGGGATCAAGCTCGCGCACCTGCATCAGTGCGCGGTTCACCCCGATCCGATAGACCACTTCCGTGCCACAGGTCGAGGCCCCCCCACGAGTGATGATATCCACGATCTGCGCCATCGACGCGCCCTCGTCCACGAGGAACGCCCCGGCCTTGAGCTGTTGCGACTTGTCGGAATACTCCGCCCCGATGCGGAAAACAGACGGGTTGGTAATCGCGCCCTGTTCCGCCAGATCCTCCGACACCCGCCGCATGGTCGAGCCCGACGGCACACGCAGGCAGATCGCCTGATCGAGCGGCCCCTTGGCCACATATTGCCGCTTGCCCCAGGCAATCCCCCCCGCCAGAGCGATGAGGACGACGATGAACAGGGTCAGCGCATTCGAGGCGATGGATCGCCACATGTCAGCCGTCCACCTTCTTCAGAACCAGAGAGGCGTTGGTGCCGCCGAAGCCGAAGGAGTTCGACAGAGCCACGTCAATCTTGCGCTCGCGCTTGGCATTCGGCGCCAGATCGAGTCTGGCCTCGACCGCCGGGTTTTCGAGGTTGATCGTCGGCGGTGCCACCTGATCGCGGATCGCCAGCACGCAGAAGATCGCCTCGACCGCGCCAGCCGCGCCCAGAAGGTGACCGATGGACGATTTCGTCGAGGACATGGTCGCGGTGTCTGCAGCATCGCCCAAGAGGCGCTCGACCGCCGCCAGTTCGATCACATCGGCCATGGTCGAAGTGCCATGGGCGTTGATGTAATCCACGTCCTTCGGCTCAAGACCAGCCCGCGCCAGTGCCGCCTGCATCGCGCGATAGCCGCCGTCCCCGTCCTCAGAAGGCGCGGTGATGTGATAGGCGTCGCCCGACAGGCCATAGCCCACCACTTCGGCATAAATTTTCGCGCCGCGCGCCTTGGCGTGTTCGTATTCTTCCAGAACCACGATGCCTGCACCCTCGCCCATGACGAACCCGTCGCGATCCGCGTCATAGGGGCGCGAGGCGTGGGAGGGATCGTCCTTGCGCTTGGTCGACAGCGCCTTGCAGGCGTTGAAGCCCGCAATGCCCAGTTCGCAGATCGCCGCTTCCGCACCGCCCGCGACCATGACATCGGCATCGCCCAGCATGATAAGCCGCGATGCATCGCCGATGGCATGCGCGCCCGTGGAGCAGGCCGTAACCACTGCATGGTTCGGCCCTTTGAACCCGTAGCGGATCGACACCTGACCGGAGATCAGGTTGATCAGAGAACCGGGGATAAAGAACGGAGAAATCCGGCGCGGACCTTTTTCCTTGAGGATGATCGCCGCATCCGCGATGGAGGACAACCCCCCGATGCCCGACCCGATGAGCACGCCAGTGCGCAGACGATCTTCCTCATCCTCGGGTTTCCACCCGGCATCGGTGAGCGCCTGTTCCGCCGCCGCCATGCCGAACAGAATGAAATCGTCGACCTTCTTGCGGTCTTTCGGGGCCATCCAGTCGTCCGGATTGAACGTGCCGTTCGTCCCGTCGCCGAATTTCACCTCACAGGCGTAATCCGTCGCAAGCCCGCTCGCATCGAACCGCTGGATCGTTCCGGCGGCGGACTCGCCAGCCAGAATTCGCGTCCAGGTCTCCTCCACACCGCAAGCCAGCGGCGAAACCATCCCAAGTCCAGTGACAACTACTCGGCGCATCCGTGCCCCCTCATTTTTCGTCTGCGTTTTCTTACACGGCTCCGCCCCCCGATGGAAGACCGGGACGCACCCGGAACCCCAAATCGGCGGTATGCCGGTAACCAGATATTGAGGGTTTCGGGCATATCAATAGGGACATGCGCGATTTTGGTCCCGATATGTGGCAGGTTTGGCCCTTCACCGCCCTGCGCCGGCGCTGGTTTACTCTGGCTCTCTGCCTCGTTTCGATACCTGGCGGTCCCGTTGTGCGTACCGCCTCCGCCGATCCCTCCTGCGGGTTGGAAGGCTGGCTCACGGCACTCAACGACAGCGCCAATTCCTATGTCGCCGACCTCGGCACCCTGAAGGAGCACGACAGTGCGCGCCAGTTTCGCACCGAAATGGAGCGCTATGAACGCGACCATCTGTTGAAACAGATCCACGAGGCCGATCTCGGCGTCAATGAAAAACCGCTGATGGATTTCATTTCCTCGCGACGGCATCTTCTGGATTTGCATCAGGAAAACTGGGGCGAAATGGCCCAAAGGTACGGCGGCGATCCGCGCTTTGGTGCGCAGGCGGACAGCCTTTCGCGCTATCTCACCGCCACGCCCTGCGACCCAACCGCGCCCGATCACCTCAACGCCAGCGACACACCTAAGGACAGCCTGATGGCCCGTCTCACCGGTGGCATGCAGGAAATTTCGAAAATCGTCACCTCCATGTCGCAGGAAGAGACCGAACCAGAGCCCCCGGTCGATCCGGACAATTTCGATGACTTCCGCCCGGCCGGGCAAAAGCCGGCGCGCAGTACAACGTCTGCCATGCCGCTCAGCCCGTCGGGCAACGTCGCCTTCGTGCTGGGCATGTTCACCTTCATCACCGCCATCGCCGTCTGGATCTGGATGCGCTGCGGCATTGTGCAGCGCCGGGCCATTCGTTACCCATGCGCGCTGCCCGTGGTGATTTTCGACGGGGTGTTGCCGGTCATCGGTGAGGTGCTCGACATCAGCCAGGTGGGTTGCAAGATCGAAAGCAGCCATGAATTGCAGCTCCGCCAGAGGGTGCGACTGACCTGTGGCCCGGTCGAGTGCAAAGCCCGCGTGATCTGGCGCAACAACCACTTTCTCGGCCTGAAATTCGACCGCCAACTGACCGAGGCGGAACTCAAGGGCCTGCTCGGCCCCCATGCCGCACAGATCGCCGCAGATCGTGCCGAAGCGCTGGCTTTCGGGGCTCTGGCAAAGGAGGACGATCCTCCGGACGACACGGGGAGCGGCGATCCTCATCCCGAGCTTGCCGCCTGAGGTACCCACAAAAGAAAACGACGCACTCACCGAGCGCGCCGTCTTGAAATTCCGCCCCGAACGGGGCCCGCTCGGAGTGATCCGATCAGGAAGCTTCGGTGATGAACTTCACCGCGTCGCCGAAGGTCTGGATGGTTTCGGCAGCGTCGTCCGGGATCTCGATGCCGAACTCTTCCTCAAAAGCCATGACCAGCTCGACGGTGTCGAGGCTGTCAGCGCCCAGATCGTCGATGAAGGACGCGGTTTCCGTCACTTTGTCTTCTTCCACGTCGAGATGCTCGACAACGATCTTTTTCACGCGATCTGCGATGTCGCTCATGTTCTTTCCTCACAATTTCGGGCCCGATGCCCAATTTAGATCCGGCCCTCGGGCCACTCGTTCTACATGCCGCCGGAACCGGGTCATTGCAACCCCGTCCTCGGGTCATGCACCACACAAACAACTGGCAAACACCTGCCCGCGTGGCTCAATCTGCGCTGCTCATAGCACAATCCACCCCGGTGGCAAATGTTTTGTGACGCCACGTCGGGAAGGGACTTATGCGCTCAGAGCATAGCCATGCCGCCGTTGACGTGCAGCGTCGTGCCGGTGGTATAGCCCGCTTCCTGAGAGGACAGATACAACACCGCCGCGGCGATCTCTTCCGGCGTGCCCATGCGCGCCGCCGGGATCTGGGCGTTGATCTTGTCTTTCTGGTCGTCCGTCAGCTTTTCGGTCATCGCCGTTGCGATGAAACCGGGCGCCACGCAGTTCACCGTGATGCCCCGCGTCGCCACCTCATAAGCGAGCGATTTGGACATGCCGACCATACCCGCCTTGGACGCAGCATAGTTGCCCTGCCCCGGATTGCCGGTCGCCCCCACGATGGAGGAAATATTGACGATCCGGCCCCAGCGCGCCTTCATCATGCCGCGCAGCACACCCTTGCACAGACGGAAGGTCGAGGTCAGATTGACGTTTAGCACGCTGTCCCATTCGTCATCCGACATGCGCATGAACAGGTTGTCGCGCGTGATGCCGGCGTTGTTCACCAGAATATCGACCGACCCCATGGCCTCGGCGGCCTGTTTCGGCAACGCCTCGACACTCTCCTTGTCCGAAAGGTTGCAGGGTAGCACATGCGCCCGCTCACCGAGTTCCGCCGCCAAAGCCTCCAGCGGCTCGACCCGCGTGCCGGACAGTGCGACCGTTGCGCCCGCATCGTAAAGCGCCTTGGCAATCGCCCCGCCAATGCCGCCGGACGCACCGGTGATCAGCGCATTTTTCCCAGTCAGATCAAACATTTCCACTCTCTCCCGAAGCATCCTGCTTCTTTTGTCTCTAAATATCCCGGGGTGAGCCGCGCCAAAAGGCGCGGTGAGGGGCAGCGCCCCTTATTCCTTCAGCTTTGCAATATCCTCAGGCGTGCCGATCGCGGTGCAGGCGATGGATTTCTCGATCCGCCGCACCATCCCAGAAAGTGCCTTGCCCGCGCCAATTTCCCAGATTTCGGTGATACCCTGCTCCGCCATATAGGCCACGGATTCGCGCCAGCGCACCGACCCCGTCACCTGCTCGACCAGAAGCGCGCGGATCAGCGTCGGATCGGTCACGGCGGCGGCGCGCACATTGGCCACCAACGGCACAACCGGCTCCGAAATCTCCACATCGTCCAGCGCCTCGGCCATCACATCCGCCGCGGGCCCCATCAGAGCACAATGGAACGGTGCGGATACCGGCAGAAGCACCGCGCGTTTCGCACCCTTCTCCTTGGCGATCTCGACTGCTCGCTCCACGGCGTCCTTGTGACCGGAGACCACGACCTGCCCCGGATCGTTGTCATTGGCGGCCTGACAAACCTGACCCTGCGCGGCCTCTTCGGCCACCTCTTTCACCGTCGCGAAATCGAGACCCAGAAGTGCGGCCATCGCGCCCACGCCCACCGGAACGGCGGCCTGCATCGCCTGACCGCGTGTGCGCAAAAGCCGCGCCGTGTCGGCCACGGAAATCGCGCCCGCCGCCGCCAGCGCGGAATATTCGCCAAGCGAATGCCCGGCCACGAATGCCGCGTCCGTCACCGCAAACCCTTCGGCCTCAAGTGCCCGCATCGCCGCCAGAGAGGTCGCCATCAGCGCCGGCTGGGCATTCTGCGTCAGGGTCAGAGTCTCGATATCCCCCTCCCAGATCAGCGCGGAGAGCTTTTCGCCGAGCGCCTCGTCCACCTCATCGAAAATGGCTTTCGCCGCCGGATAGGCCGCGGCCAAAGCCTTGCCCATGCCGATCGTCTGGGCGCCTTGCCCCGGAAACACGAATGCGCGCGTCATGCCCGCCCCTCCACATGTCTGTCTCTGTCGGACACGGGTCTAACGATCCCGCGCCCGCACGGCAAGGCAGCACAGACGGAAAGAAGGGTGAACCCGGCAAAACGCGGATAGATCAGCGCAAAGCCCGCGGCAGGCTCCGTGTCACGCCAGTCTGTCCCGAGGGCGCGGCCTTCACCCGCGACGGCTGCACCTGTTCCTGCTCCTCCGGGTGCAGATCGCCGTTCAGATCGTACCAGACCTCACGCATCAGATTTTCCTCCCCCGTGAACAGCGTCATGACCTCGCCAGAACGTCCGTATCGCAGGTTCAACTGGGTCAGCCGCCCCGCTCCGGGCAGGCGTCGCAGGAACACCGATCCGATTTCGGCGAACCCGATCACCGTGTTCAGCCGGGCCTCCGATTTCCGGTTGCGCCAGACCAAGCGCAACTGCCCGCGTTGCAGATCGACCTGCACCTCGCGCATCAGCCCGCGCTCAGAGAGATGACCGAAGGCCAACCCAATCAGGCCGAGAGCGACCGAAAGCCCGACCTTGATCCCCAGAACGCCGAACGTAAATGTCGACCCCGGCAAAAGCCAGAGCCCGGCCATGCCCGCAAAACACAGGACGGAGCCGATCCGCAACAGCGTTTCCGCCCGCGCCCGCATCCCGTCCATCCCATCCTTGCGCACAAGGCTGTAGCCCCAGCCGCGTTCGAGACGGGCGATTGTCCCGTTTCCGAAGTGCGCATCTTTTTCCAGACCGGAAGAAAAGGTCATCACCTTCTTTCCCTCATTGTTGTCTCATCCACCTGAGGTTGAGTCATCCTGGTTAATCTGGGCGGGATTGTGGCCTGCAGACGGAGTTTTCGCGCCATTGCCCGCCATTCGCCCATTGCCGTAGCGGCAACTCCGCATTGGCTTGTCCGACCCGGACAAGCCTTGGTAAATCACGGGCAAATTGCGGGGAATTCTCCCTTGCGCCAACACGCAGGATGCGTATAAAGGCGCATCCTTTTCGCAAGACACGTATGAACCGCGCAGTCTCTCGTGGACGGGCCGCGAAAAGGCCAAACGCCCGCCCTATGAAATGCGCCTGAAATGAACTGGAGTCTCCATGCCGCTTTACGAGCATGTCTTCATTGCGCGTCAGGATCTGTCCAACGCGCAGGCCGAAGGTCTCATCGAACATTTTGGCACCGTGCTGTCGGACAACGGCGGTAAAGTCGTCGAATCCGAATACTGGGGCGTCAAAACGATGGCCTACAAGATCAACAAGAACCGCAAGGGCCACTACGCCTTCCTGCGCACCGACGCTCCGTCGGATGCCATTCAGGAAATGGAACGCCTGATGCGTCTGCACGACGACGTGATGCGCGTCCTGACCATCAAGGTCGACGCTCATGAGGAAGGCCCCTCCGTCCAGATGCAGAAACGCGACGACCGCGAAGAGCGTCGTCCGCGTCGTCAGTAATCTTGTTTGGAAAGGACCTAACCCATGGCCGCTAAACCGTTTTTCCGCCGTCGTAAAGTCTGCCCGTTCTCTGGCGAGAACGCGCCCGCCATCGACTACAAGGACACCCGTCTTCTCCAGCGCTACATCTCCGAGCGCGGCAAGATCGTCCCGTCCCGCATCACCGCAGTCTCTGCGAAGAAACAGCGTGAACTGGCCCGTGCCATCAAACGCGCTCGCTTCCTCGCCCTGCTGCCCTACGCTGTGAAGTAAGGAGTAGATCCAATGGAAGTTATCCTTCTCGAACGCGTGGCCAAGCTTGGCCAGATGGGCGATGTCGTGTCCGTCAAGGACGGCTACGCCCGCAATTTCCTGCTGCCGCAGGAAAAGGCGCTGCGTGCCTCCGAGGCGAACATCAAGGCTTTCGAAGCTCAGAAAGCCCAGCTCGAAGCCCGCAACCTTGAGACCAAGAAAGAGGCCGAGGCTCTGGCCGCGAAACTCGACGGCGAGAAATTCGTCGTGATTCGCTCCGCCTCCGACTCCGGTTCGCTCTACGGCTCCGTCACCCCGCGTGACGCCGCCGAGGCCGCGACCGCCGGCGGCTTCTCCATCGACCGCAAACAGGTCGCTCTGAAAGCCCCGATCAAGGAACTTGGCCTGCACGAAGTGCACGTCCTCCTGCACCCGGAAGTCGACGCCACGATCATCCTGAACGTGGCCCGCTCGGAAGAAGAAGCCGAGCTTCAGTCCGCTGGCAAATCCATTCAGGAACTTGCCGCCGAAGCCGAAGCCCAGGCCGAATTCGAGATCGCGGAGCTTTTCGACGACATCGGTGGCGCCGCCTCCGACGACGAAGACTTCGCCGCTCCGGCTGCCGAGACCGAAGAAGAGTAATCTTCTTCCTCTCCACGATTTTGAAAGCCCCGCTCACCGGCGGGGCTTTTTCTTTGGCTAAAGCGTTTCGCATTAAAGCTGAATCACAGATTTAGTGTGAAAAGCTCACAACGTTTATATGCTGCACTGCGTTTTTCTTTTTCCCTGCCTCAGATAAAAAGAAAAACGCTTTAAAGCACAAAAACCGGAACGGCGGGGTTTTGCCGATACGTTCTCGCGAGACTTGGCAGAGAGTCCGAAACATGGTCAATAAACTCAGTTCAACTTTCAAAGAGTTCTCGAATGACCGCAGTCGCCCGCCGGACCTTCCTCTTGTCCGCCCTCGCCCTCGCAGCCTGTGGCAACAAGGCTGAAGTCTCCCGTGCCCGCTCCTTCGATCCGCCGCTCTACCCCAATGAGACACCGGAACTGCGGGCGTTGATCAACAAATGGGCCGACCATTACGAAATTCCGCGTGAGCTGGTACATCGTCAGGCCGTGCGTGAAAGCACCCATAACCCGGCGGCACGCAACGGGCCGTATTGGGGCCTCCTGCAAATCCTGCCGCAAACCGCGCGCACCATGGGCTTTCAGGGCGAACCGAGAGACCTTCTGAACGCAGATGTAAACCTGAAATACGCGGGCAAATACCTGCGTGGCGCTTATCTCGTCTCCGGCGGCGACATCGACCGCGCCATGGGCTGGTACGCGCGCGGCTATTACTATGAGGCCAAGAAACAAGGCCTTCTGTATGAGACGGGGCTACGCAGCTAAACGCTTCTTTTGTCCGGAAATATCCCGGGGGTGAGCGAAGCGAGGGGGCAGAGCCCCCTTTTTCTTTGCTTGTGACACATCCCGAATAGAAAAAAGCTACCTCGTTTCCGAAGCAGCCTTTCCCTGTGTCTCAAAGCGGTCCTGAGGATCAATCCTCGGTCGTCGACACCAGTTTCCAGAGCACCCCGCCGATCACGGCCCCGACGAGCGGCGCCCCCCAGAACAGCCAGAGTTGACCCAACGCGGCCGTCTCCGCAAACAGGGCCACGCCGGTCGAGCGTGCCGGGTTTACCGAAGTGTTGGTCACCGGAATGGAGATCAGGTGGATCAGCGTCAGACCGAGACCGATAGCAATCGGCGCAAACCCTGCCGGTGCGCCTTTCGAGGTCGAGCCGAGGATGATGAAGAGGAACCCTGCGGTCAGGATGATCTCGATCACCAGAGCGGCCAGCAGGGAATACCCCTGCGGCGACAGTTCGCCGTAGCCGTTGGACGCAAAACCGCCCGTGCCCGCGAACCCGGTCATGCCGGAGGCAATGACATAAAGCGCCGCCCCCGCGAGAATGGCCCCGACGACTTGCGCGCCCCAATAGACCGGCAGCTCTTTGGCCGGGTGACGCCCGGCCACCACAAGACCCAGCGTCACCGCCGGGTTGAAATGACCGCCCGAGATATGCCCGACCGCATAGGCCATGGTTAGCACCGTCAGACCGAAGGCCAGTGCCACACCCGCGTAACCGATGCCGACATCCGGTACCCCGGCGGCATAGATTGCGCTGCCACATCCGCCGAATACCAGCCAGAAAGTCCCAAGACCTTCCGCCATAAGTTTCTTCATCATGAAGTTTCTCCTGTACAGATTTCCTTTCCCGTAGCACCGGGCGGTCTCTCTGACATGGGGAATTCCATGATGGCGCAGTCATATCGAATGGCCGTTTTGACGGAAAAGGCCGCTCCTTTTCAGGAGCGGCCCTCTGTCCCTCGCTCGATGCGAGATGCCCTTTTCAGGCTTATGTCTTATTCTTCGTCGAGCGCTTCGACGGCTTTTTCGAGGTCCTCTTTCGAGACCTCTTTTTCCGTCACCTGAGCCTGCTCGGCGATGTAGTCGACCACTTTGTCCTCGAACAGCGGAGCCTGGATCTGCTGACGCATCTGCGGGTTCTGCTGCACGAATTCAAAGAACTGACGCTCCTGACCCGGGTATTGACGGGCCTGGGTCAGCACGGCCTGAGTGAACTCGGCGTCGGTGACCTGAATTTCCTGTTTCTGGCCGATGTCAGCCAGCAGGAGACCAAGGCGCACGCGGCGTTCGGCCAGTTTGGTGTGCTCTTCGGTGGTCTCGATTTCCGGGTGATCGTGGCCGTGCACGTCCGGGTTTTCCTCGTGCCAGAGCTGGTGCGCAATCTGCTTGGCTTCGGCTTCGACAAGGCTCGGCGGCAGTTCGAAGGACACTTTGGTGTCGAGCTGGTCAAGCAGACCACGCTTCATGATCGCACGGGCCGCACCGGCATACTCGGCTTCGAGACGCTCGGTGATCTGGTTTTTCAGCGCAACGAGATCTTCGGCTCCGAATTTTTTCGCCAGTTCGTCGTCGATCTCGGCCGCTACCGGGGTTTTCACGGCTTTGACAGTGCACTCGAAAGTGGCGTCTTTACCGGCGAGGTTGGCGGCGCCGTACTCTTCGGGGAATTTCACTTCGACGTTTTTCGCGTCACCGGCTTTCAGACCGACAAGCTGCTCTTCGAAACCCGGAATGAAGGAGCCGGAGCCCAGCACCAGCGGGTAGTCTTCCGCTTCGCCGCCCTCGAAAGCTTCTCCATCGACGAACCCTTTGAAGTCGATCACGACCTGATCGCCATCTTCGGCCGCACCGTCCTTGTCCTCGAAGTTCTGCGCGGTCGCTGCGAGGTTCTTCAGCGCATCTTCGATTTCATCCGCACCGGCTTTGACAACGAGCTTTTCGAGCGTCACGGTGGAGAGATCGGCTTCCGGAATCTGCGGCAGGGCTTCGTAGGTCATGGTGACGATGACATCGTCGCCCTCTTTCCACTCTTCGCCGCCTTCCATGGTGACGTTCGGCTGCATCGCCGGTTTGTCGCCAGAGGCCTCGAAGTGGTCGTTCATCGCCGCATCGACGGTTTCCTGCATGGCTTCGCCCAGAACGCGCGGGCCGAATTGCTTTTTGAGCAGCGCCAGCGGCACCTTGCCCTTGCGGAAGCCTTTCATTTCGACTTCCGGCTGGGCTTCCTTGAGCTTGGCGGTAACTTTGTCGTCCAGCTCGGCGGCGGTGATGGTGATCTGATAGCCGCGCTTCAGACCTTCGTTCAGGGTCTCGGTGACCTGCATCTTGGCGTCCTTCTTACGTCTTGTACGTCTGTTTGATACGTCTGTACGTCCAGTCAGGCCGCAACGAAAGGCGACCGTGTAAATCAGTCGCCCTTCTAGGCGGTCAAAGCCCATCGTGCAAGGCGATTCCGTCCCCCTTGAAGACCGGATAATCCCGGTGCCGCCTCAACCGCTTTTGTGGAGCGCGTGCAACACCGCCGAGGCGATTGGCCGGGCGGCATACCGCAAGCGCCCCAAGTCCTTGCTCCGGTTACAATACGGCTGATACACAGTCACCAATCAAGAATTTACAATGAGCAGGTTCCATCATGAAACTCATCCCCTCCGCCCTGATCGCCCTATCCTGCCTCACTCTTGTCGCCTGTGGCGAGAGTACGGATGAAGAGTCCGGCAGCGGTGGCGGCGTGACCGGCAATCAACCGGATTGGAACCGGTATGAAGAAAATGCGGTGGCGGCAGACAGTGTCGCAGCGGATATGAGTGCCGCGACACGGGTTGACACCGCACCCACTCAGGACACCGCCTCGATGAGCGGTGTCTTTGCGGCTGATACCATTGCTTCAACAGGCGGAATTCCCGGAACCATGGTCGGAGAAATGACCATGGAAGCCGATTTCGGCGAAGGCACTGTGGAAGGCAAACTCTACAACACCTTCCTCGATTACGGCAGTACGCATGACCCTCTGAGCGGTTGAGAACGGCGGTGCAAAATTAGACCACGGTAGCGCCGTCGTATTGACGGTGCGGGCGGCGTAAAAGTCGTCCACTTTTTCCCTTCTTGCGGCAG
>NZ_QAOH01000013.1 GCF_003050785.1 Celeribacter persicus | reverse complement strand
TCGATCGCGAGCAACTGCATTTTATGAACTCCTTTTGCTTGCCATTTGTACCGAAACTATCGGCTTGGGTGCAAAGGGCGTCCATTCCATAAGATTCATTTAAGTCCGGGCATTTTCTCCGGACCAATCGCAACAATTCTCTGAAAACCTGCTTCGAAACCGGCGCGTCTCCGGTGCCAAATATTAAATCACCTCAAGACAACAGTCGGCACATCCAAAGCTTTCCGCAGTTTTCCGGCTTGTTGCACGGCCGGTGATTTCGCAAATATCCTGAAGCCCGATGAGCCGAACACGATAGCGCGCCCCGAAACATTTTCAGCGAAGCACCCCTGCCAGCCATTTGAAAACCCATTCGTGCTCAACAAATGGGTTCCATCCCCGATGTTCAGGGCGTTTCTTTATCCAAAAAAAGGAGAGGATGGTGGGTGATAAGAGATTTGAACTCCTGACATCTTCGATGTGAACGAAGC
This sequence comes from Celeribacter persicus, assembly GCF_003050785.1. Taxonomy (GTDB): domain Bacteria; phylum Pseudomonadota; class Alphaproteobacteria; order Rhodobacterales; family Rhodobacteraceae; genus Celeribacter; species Celeribacter persicus. The sequence continues at coordinate 106,319 of NZ_QAOH01000013.1, read as the reverse complement.
GCTCTACCACTGAGCTAATCACCCGCCGTGGCGCGGTGTTTAGCCTCTGGCAAAATCGGATGCAAGAGGCTTCTGCCAGAAAATTCAGATTTCCTCGGTCACCGTTTCCGGAGCCTCTTGCGCGGTCTTGCCGCCTTCGACCTCCTCGCCCAGCATGGTCTTGGAGCGACGCAGCCTGGCGACGATGACATATGCGCCACCACCGTCCTGCTGACGTTTCACCGTCATCTTGCCGAGTGGCGGCAGGTTCAGTTCCTCGCCACGCTGGAGCGCATCGCCAAGCTCCTTGAGTGCCGCCTCGACCGCCTTTCTGGCCTCGCCGCGCTTGACGCCGGAGGCTTCGGCCACCCGGTCGATGAACTCCTTCTTCTTCATGGTCGCCACCACCGTGGTTTCGGGCGGTTTCACGGGCGCAGGTTCGGTGCTGACCGGCACGGTCTTTTTCACAGTTTTTCCTTCGGTTTTTTTCGAAACCGGGGCCGTTTTGGCTCCGGATTTCGGCGTGGTCTTGGTTTTTCGGGATGCGGTCGTCCGCGATGCCATGAGAGAGCCCCTCTGGTGGTTTGTTTCCGTTGCGGAAACCTTAACTCTCTCCCCCTTCCCGCTGCAAATGGGAAATTGCACCAAACCCGGCAATGTTGTGCCTTGATGACCCAAAAGTTTATCTGCCCAAACGCTGTGCAATACGGTCGCTGGCGTAACAGCAAAAAGCCGACCCGAAGGCCGGCTTTCTCACAATTGTTTCCATTATCGGATCAGTGCGCTGTTGCGCCCTGGCCCTCCCCATTCGAGGACAGCTTCGCCAGACGCGCGGCCTCTTCGGCGGCCTCATCCCACTCAATCGGCTCGGGCTGCCGCACCAACGCGTGTTTGAGCACCTCGGACACATGGGTGACGGGAATGATCTCCAGCCCCTCTTTCACATTATCCGGGATCTCCGCCAAATCCTTGACGTTTTCTTCCGGGATCAGCACCGTCTTGATGCCGCCCCGCAGCGCCGCAAGAAGTTTCTCCTTGAGCCCGCCGATGGCCGTGGCATTGCCACGAAGCGAAACCTCGCCGGTCATGGCGATGTCCTTGCGCACCGGGATTTGCGTCAACACCGACACGATGGTCGTGACCATGGCGAGCCCCGCCGACGGCCCGTCCTTCGGCGTCGCGCCATCCGGGACGTGAACGTGGATGTCAATCGTGTCGAACACCGGCGGCTTCACCCCAAGCTGCGGCGCGATGGAGCGCACATAAGAACTGGCCGCATCGATGGACTCCTTCATCACATCGCCCAGTTTTCCGGTGGTTTTCATCCGCCCCTTGCCGGGCAGTTTCAACGCCTCGATCTGCAACAGATCGCCGCCCACGGAAGTATAGGCCAGCCCGGTGACAACACCGATCTGATCCTCCTTCTCGGCCAGACCATAGCGGAACTTCTTCACCCCGAGGAAATCCTCGATATTGCCGGAGTTCACCTCCACGCTCTCCACCTGTTTGCGCACGATCTGCGTCACCGCCTTGCGCGCCATCTTGGCGAATTCGCGTTCGAGATTCCGCACCCCCGCCTCGCGGGTGTAATAGCGGATCACATCGGTGATCGCCTCATCCGTCACAGAGAATTCCTTGGCCTTGAGGCCATGGTTCTTGATCTGTTTCGGGATCAGATACTGTTTCGCGATCTCGGCTTTCTCGTCTTCGGTGTAGCCCGAAAGCGGGATGATCTCCATCCGGTCGAGAAGCGGCCCCGGCATGTTGTAGCTGTTCGAGGTCGTCAGGAACATCACGTTGGAAAGATCGTATTCGACCTCCATATAGTGATCCACGAAGGTGGAGTTCTGTTCCGGATCAAGCACTTCGAGCATCGCCGAGGCCGGGTCGCCCCGGAAGTCCTGGCCCATCTTGTCGATCTCATCGAGCAGGATAAGCGGGTTCGTGGTCTTCGCCTTTTTCAGCGCCTGAATGATTTTGCCCGGCATGGAGCCAATGTACGTCCGGCGGTGACCCCGGATCTCGGACTCGTCACGCACGCCACCCAACGAGATGCGAATGAACTCGCGCCCCGTGGCCTTGGCAACCGATTTGCCCAGAGACGTCTTGCCGACACCCGGCGGACCGACGAGGCAGAGGATAGGGCCTTTGAGCTTCTGGCTGCGTTGCTGCACGGCGAGATATTCGACGATCCGCTCCTTGACCTTCTCAAGCCCGTAGTGATCGTGATCGAGAATGTCCTGCGCCCGGTTCAAATCCTTTTTGACGCGGGATTTCGTGCCCCAAGGGATCGACAGCATCCAGTCGAGATAATTGCGCACAACCGTCGCCTCGGCGGACATCGGGCTCATGTTCCTGAGCTTCTTGAGCTCGCCCTCGGCCTTTTCACGCGCCTCTTTCGACAGTTTGGTGGCGGCGATCTTCTCTTCGAGTTCGGCAATCTCACCGGCCCCGTCCTCGCCATCGCCAAGCTCCTTCTGAATGGCCTTCATCTGCTCATTCAGATAGTATTCGCGCTGGGTCTTCTCCATCTGCGATTTGACGCGCGTCTTGATCTTCTTCTCAACCTGAAGCACCGACATCTCGCCCTGCATCAGACCGAAGACGGCCTCAAGGCGCTCATCGACCGCAAGCGTTTCCAGAAGCTTCTGCTTCTCGTCCACCTCGACGCCCAGATGGCCAGCCACGAGATCGGCAAGCTTGGCGGGCTCGCGCGTCTCGGAAACGGCGACCAGCGCCTCTTCGGGGATGTTCTTTTTCACCTTGGCGTAATGTTCGAACTCCTCGCGCACGGAGCGCAGGAGCGCCGCGACCGCATTCGGATCGCCTTCGCTTTCCTCAAGCGGCGTGATCACAGCCTCGAAATGGCTGTCGTTTTCGAGGAAACGGTCGAGCCGCACGCGCCGTTCGCCCTCGACCAGCACCTTGACGGTGCCGTCCGGGAGTTTCAGAAGCTGCAACACATTGGCCAGCACGCCGACGCGGAAGATGCCGTCCTCGGACGGATCGTCAACCGACGGGTCCATCTGGGCGGAGAGCAGGATCTGCTTGTCCTGCGCCATCACCTCTTCGAGCGCTTTGACCGATTTTTCCCGACCGACGAACAGCGGCACGACCATGTGGGGAAACACCACGATGTCGCGCAGCGGCAGGACGGGATAGGATTGGATTTGCTCGTGCATGTTCATTCCTTGTTCTGGCAAAAGACCAAGGTCCCGCCCCTGCGGCAACCATGCGGTCTTTCCTGTCTTGGGTCTATATCTGGGGGCCTGTCCCCGTGATTTCAACCAAGTCAAGTTACGGCTTGTCGGTCAGTTTGCCTTTCATGGCCGCGCCTCGCAAGGGCGGAATTCTCTCAGTTTGCAACCTATTGAGCTTCACAAGAAATTCCTCTGCGGGCACGCCTCAATTGTCACCCTTCGCACGGATTCGCGATAGGAGTTGACGAAAACGTGCGAGTCTGATCCGTCGGATCAGATGCCTGTCCGGTATGCGCATCATGACCTTCGCGATCTCCTTGTAGACATGCAGAGTATCCCAATTTTGCGCGTCTCCGTCATATACCCCACTGAACTCAAGACAGATCGCCCTACCACCATGCGTCTCGAAATGCAGGCGCAAGCCGTTTTCATATGGGAAGACATAAGCACCGAGAAATCGTACAATCTGCTCCTTTGGGAGCATCTGATTGCCATAATTCCCCCGAATATCACGCGCAGGCCTGTAAAGCGCTCCAAACACAAGCCCTGCGCTGTCCAGAAAACCGTTCAACCCCAGCGCCTAAAGTCCGGCTCCGTCAAAAGACATCCGTCGCGAGGCGCAAAGTGCTTTGATCCGGTCTGCATTCGGACGCTCGAACATCACAGAGGCTCGATATCGCCCAACGCTCGCGTGTCGTGGAAGTCTTTTTCCCAGGCCTCGAACCTGCCGCCCGCGATGGCGTCGCGCATGCCCTGCATGATCTCCTGGAAATAATGCAGGTTGTGCCAGGTCAGCAGCATCGAGGAAATGATCTCGTGGCTGCGGAAAACGTGATGCAGATAGGCGCGCGAGTAGTTGCGGCAGGCGGGGCATGTGCAATGCTCATCCAAGGGGCGCGGATCGTCGGCGTGGCGCGCGTTCTTGATGTTGACCTGCCCACGGCGCGTCCATGCCTGTCCAGTGCGGCCCGAACGTGAGGGCAGCACGCAGTCCATCATGTCGACACCCCGTTTGACCGCGCCCACGATGTCATCCGGCTTGCCCACGCCCATCAGATAACGCGGCTTGTCCTCCGGCAGGAAATCCGGCGCAAAATCGAGGGTCTGGAACATCAGCTCCTGCCCCTCGCCCACCGCCAGCCCGCCGATCGCGTAGCCGTCGAAACCGATCTCTTTGAGGGCGCTGGCACTCTCCTCGCGGAAATCGCGTTCGAGCCCGCCCTGCTGAATGCCGAAAAGCGCATGGCCCGGCCGGTCGCCAAAAGCCTCTTTCGAACGCGCCGCCCAGCGCATCGACAGCCGCATGGAGGTTGCAATCCGATCCCGATCCGCCGGAAGCGCCGGGCATTCGTCGAAACACATGACGATGTCGGAGCCCAGAAGCTTCTGAATCTCCATCGAACGCTCGGGCGACAGGAAATGTTTCGAGCCGTCCACATGAGAGCGGAAGGTCACGCCCTCCTCCGTCAGCTTGCGCAGATCGGAGAGGCTCATCACCTGAAACCCGCCGCTGTCGGTCAGGATCGGGCGTTCCCAGTTCATGAACTTATGGAGCCCGCCCAGCGCTGCGATCCGCTCCGCCGTCGGGCGCAGCATCAGGTGATAGGTGTTGCCCAGCAAGATATCCGCCCCGGTCGCGCGCACGCTCTCGGGCATCATCGCCTTGACGGTCGCCGCCGTCCCTACTGGCATGAAAGCCGGCGTGCGAATTTCGCCGCGCGGCGTGGAGATGACGCCCGTCCGGGCCTTGCCGTCGGTGGCACTGACGGAAAATGAGAATCGCTGGGGTGTGGTGTTCTGGGTCATGGCGCAGGCCATAGCGCCAAATGCCCCGTCAAGCCAGATGCAACGATTTTCGCTCTCAGGCGTTGAACCGTCAAACCCATCCTAATTCCGGAGACCGCCAAGATGCGTGCCGTGATCCTTGCCAATCGCCGCTCCGGCACCAACGCTCAGGACAGCGAGGCCCTGACACGTGCCTGTGACGCCTTTGGAGCGGGCTGTGAGGTGATCATGCTCGATCCGGACACCGATCTCAGCGACCTCATCGACCACAAGATTGCCGAAGGCGCCGAGGCGGTGATCTCCGCCGGTGGCGATGGCACCGCAATGGCCATCGCCAATGCTATGCTCGGGCGCGAGGTGCCGATGGGCGTGCTGCCGATGGGCACGTTCAACTTTTTCGCCCGTGGCCTTGGCCTATCTGAAACCCCTGAAGAAGCCGCCGCCCAGTTGCGCGACGGCACGGTGCATGACATCCGTGTCGGTCAGGTCAACGGACAGGCCTTTCTCAACAACGCCTCTCTGGGCGTCTACCCGGCAATCCTCAAGAAACGCGAGGCGATCTATGACCGTTGGGGGCGGCACCGTGTCGTGGCCTATTGGTCGGTGATCAAGACCATCCTGCAAACCCAGCACCGGATGCGCCTGACGATCACCGCTGATGGCACTCCCCATGAGATCAAGACGCCCCTCGTCTTCATCGCCCGCTCCGCCTATCAACTCGATGTCTTCGGTCTCGACGGGGCGCAGACCATCTCGGAAGACGGGTTTGCCACCTTCGTGATCCACGCCCGCTCGCGCATGGACCTGTTACGCCTCGCGCTGACACTGGCCGCACGCAAGATGCCGCCACGACAGGATTTCACGCTCATTCGCGCTCAGCATCTGGTGATCGCGCATCACGGCGGTTCGCACCATCCCTTCCTTACCGCGTTCGATGGCGAGAAGGCCCGCCTGTCTGCCCCCCTGTCCCTCACCATGAGCGAGATGCCCCTGCGCATCCTGACCCCGCACAGCACGGAGGAACAAGCCACATGACCCGCCTGATCCATCTCTCGGACCTGCATTTCGGCCGCACCGACCCGGCGCTCGCCGCCCCGCTTCTGCGCACGCTCGAACGGCTGGAACCGACCCTCGTGGTGATTTCCGGCGACGTCACCCAGCGCGCGCGTCGCAGCCAGTTCGAGAAGGCCCGCCGGTTCATCGAAGCCATCGAAGCCCCCGTGCTCGCCGTGCCCGGCAATCACGACACCCCGCTCGACAATCTTGTCATGCGCTGGCTTGCCCCCTTCGCCCGCTACAAGCGAGCCATTTCCGCCAATCTGGAACCTACGTTCGAAACCCCGGAAATGCAGGTCGTGGGCATCAACACGGTCAACCCCTTCGCCTGGCAGAGCGGCAAGCTTTCCGAGCGGCATCTCACACGGATGATGGAGCATTTCGGCCCCGACGACGGGCGTTTGCGCGTCGCCGTGCTGCATCACCCGCTCGAACAGTCCCCGACGCTCGACAAGCCCCGCACCCATGGGGCGAAAGCCGCGCTTACTGCGCTCTCCGCCGCCGGGGCCGATCTCGTGCTTTCCGGTCATTTGCACACCGCCCAAGCCGTGCCTTTCACCCAGGTGCCAGGTCTGTTGTTCGTTCAGGCGGGTACGGCGCTTTCGACCCGGACACGCGGCACGCCCAACACCTTCAACCAGATCGAACTCTCCGAGGATGGCGGGCTGACCATCACCGTCTGGAGCGCTGCGGATCAACCCACCTTTCTGCCACAAGCTCCCCGTCACTACCTGCGGGGGCCCGTCGGCTGGGTGCGAAAAACGGGGCATGACCGTGCCATGCCCCTGCTTGCCATGTGATTGCAGCATGTCTTTATAACCACACCCCGTCACCTGATCTTTCCGGGCACATTCTCCCTAACGCGCCCAGCCACATCGCCCGGACGCAGCCCGCTGTTCACCGCATTCCACCCGGCTCAAAATTATCCTCTGTCACAAAAGCGACAAACCCTCTTGTCAGAACCCTCATAAGGTGACATTGGGCGCATCTGGCCGGAACGGAGCATCGCCCGGCCTCTCCCAAAATTGCGAGACTCTCACATGACGGACAAAGCTCCTTTCGCTTTAGGCTGGGAAGAGTGGGCCTCCCTGCCCGCACTCGGCCTGCCCGCGCTGAAGATCAAGGTGGACACCGGGGCGAAAACCTCGGCGCTGCATGCCTTCGACATCGAACCTTTCGGCAAGGAGGACGCCCCCAAGGTGCGCTTCAACATCCATCCGGTACCGGGGCGTGAGGACATCACCATTTCCTGTTCCGCCGATGTGGTGGACCGGCGCGAGGTGACCTCGTCCAATGGCGAAACCGAACTGCGCTATGTCATCGCCTCGGAGATCGCGATGGGTGCGCGGAGCTGGCCGATCGAGATCACGCTGACCAACCGCACCAATATGGCTTACCGGATGCTTTTGGGGCGTCAGGCCATTCAGGACGACATGATCGTGCAACCGACCGAGAGCTTTTGCCAGCCCCGGCTCGACGATGCGGTCTATTTCACCACCGCGATCCGCGACACCGTGGCCCCGCGCGCCCTGCGCATCGCCGTTCTGTCGCGCGAACCCGACAACTATTCCACGCAGCGCCTTGTCGAAGAGGGCGAGGCGCGCGGCCATGTGGTCGAGGTGATCGATACCACGCGATGCTACATGGTGATCAATGCCATGGCGCCGGAAATCTATTACGATGGCACCCGCCTGCCCCGGTACGACGCCGTGATCCCGCGCATCGGCGCCTCCGTCACCTCCTACGGCACCGCCGTGATCCGTCAGTTCGAGACCATCGGCACGTTCTGTGTCAACGGTTCCGAGGGCATCACCAAATCGCGCGACAAGTTGCAGGCGCATCAGGTCCTCGCCCGTCACCGCATCGGCATGCCCACCACCGCCTTTGCCGCCTCTCCGAAGGACACCGACAACCTGATCGCTCTGGCGGGGTCCGCGCCGCTGATCGTCAAACTTCTGGAAAGCACCCAAGGGCGCGGCGTCGTCCTCGCAGAGACCAAGAAGGCCGCGCAATCGGTGATCTCCGCCTTCCGTGGCCTCAAGGCCAACTTCCTCGTCCAGCATTTCGTTAAAGAGGCCGCGGGCGTCGACATCCGCTGTGTCGTCATCGACGGCAAGGTGGTGGCTGCGATCAAACGCTCTTCTTCGGGTGGCGATTTCCGGTCGAACCTGCATCTGGGTGGTCAGGCCACCAAGGTGCGCATCTCGAAAGAGGAACGCGAGACGGCGGTACGCTCCGCCAAGGCCTTTGGCCTGCGCATGGCCGGCGTGGACCTGTTGCGCGCCGAGGACGGACCGAAAGTGCTTGAGGTCAACTCCTCGCCGGGCTTCGAGGGCGCGGAGACGACCACGGCGAAAAACATCGCCGGAGCGCTCTTTGATATGATCGAGAAACGCATGCGCCCCGCCCCCGCGCGCAAGGCCCGCAGCAGAGCCCCCGCCTGATGTCCGACGGGGCGCGATAACAGACACGCCTGTCGGTGCCTCGGAAATCTCCCGAAAGGGCCGTTTTCCTACAAACGGAAGATGACCCCCGGCAAGACTGCGGCATTTGGCACCAAATTTGATCTCTGCCATAGCCTTGTTACAAAGCCCGTGGAAAGACAAAGGGAACCAAGCTCTCAGGTGCCCCATGTCGGAACTCTACTGTCCTCTCCCCCCGGACCCCGCCCGTCTCGCAATCGAACTGCACGCCCTGCGCGAGAAAATCATGGACGAAGCCGATGCGATCCAGTCCACTTGGGCGCGGGACGACATGCGCCCCGCGTTTCGCCCCTCGGCACAGAATCTTGCCGCCTATCTCGCCCTGCGCCACGCCGATCTGAGCCCGCTTCAACCCGATCTCGCCGCGCTCGGTCTCTCAACACTCGGGCGCTCCGAACCTCATGCCCGCGCGTCGCTCGACGCAGTGGCCGCCACGCTCGCCCGCCTCTCCGGGCAGGATGCCACCTACCCCGATCCCGCCGCCTTCACCGAAGGCCCCGCCCGTCTCGCCGCCCGGCGCGATACGCTCTTTGGCACCGGCGCGTCGGGTGCACCACGCTCACGCATCCTGCTGACACTGCCGACCGAAGCCGCCTCGGACCCCGACATGATCCCCGACATGCTGCGCGCGGGTGCCGACGCCATGCGCATCAACTGCGCCCATGACGGGCCGGAGATCTGGGCCGCGATGATCGCCCGCATCCGCGCCACGCAGGACGAAATCGGCCGCTATGTGCCGGTTCTGATGGATCTCGCCGGGCCGAAACTGCGCACGGGACCCGTCGCGGGGCCGAACAAGCAGCGGGTTTTCGTCGGCGACCGGCTCGACATCCGACGTGATGCGCCCTCCGCCAAGTCGAAACACGTGGCCACCACGCTGAGCCACCCCGATCTGATCGATCGCCTCGCTCCCGGCATGAGCGTTTTCATCGACGACGGAAAAATCGGTGCGGAAGTGGTCGAGATCACGCGGAAAGGTGCGAAACTTCGCGTCACCCGCGCGGGACCGGAAGGCGTCAAGGTCAAGCCGGAGAAAGGCTTCAACCTGCCCGCCGTCGAGATCGACATTCCGGCGCTCACCGAGGAAGACCGCGTGGCGCTCGATTTCGTCGTGGGGCACGCGGATATGATCGGCTATTCATTTGTGCAGACCCCTGCCGACATTCGTCTTTTGATCGAGGAAGTGGACAAACGCCTGTCCGAGGGCGGCCACCGTCCCGCGCTTGTGCTCAAGATCGAGACCGGGCTTGCCGTGCGCAACCTGCCGAAGCTCATCGTGCAATCTGGCGCATTGACTGAAACCGCCGTGATGATCGCGCGCGGCGATCTCGCCGTCGAGATTGGGCTGGAACGGATGTCGGAAATTCAGGAGGAGGTGCTCTGGCTCTGCGAGGCCGCACACACACCCGTGGTCTGGGCAACTCAAGTGCTTGAGGGCATGATGAAACAGGGGCTCGCCACCCGCGCCGAGACCACCGATGCTGCCATGGCGCAGCGTGCGGACTGCGTAATGCTCAACAAGGGGCCTTACGTGGTGGACACCATCCGCTTCCTGTCTCGCATTCTAGGCCGCATGGACCGGCACATGACCAAGAAATCCGCCCGCCTCGGCCCGCTGCGCTCATGGAAGGGCGATCTGTCGCTCTGATCTCTGGCTGTTAATCTCTGGACGTCGCCGCCCCTATTCCCTATATGATTACTCGGAAATAGGAGAACGCGCGCATGAGCGAAGAGGCACAAAACACCGCGACGGACGACAGCCCGGTCGAGGGCGCCCCGTTGATCAAACCGTCGAGCACCGATCACCCGCTGCACGAAGCGGTGGTCGAAGCCTGCCGCACGGTCTATGACCCGGAAATCCCGGTCAATATCTACGACCTCGGCCTCGTCTACACGGTCGAGATCAACGACGAGAACGAAGTGCGTGTGATCATGACCCTGACCGCGCCGGGCTGCCCCGTGGCGGGCGACATGCCGGGCTGGGTCGCCGATGCGATCGAACCGCTGCCGGGCGTCAAACAGGTCGATGTTGACCTGACTTGGAATCCGCCTTGGGGCATGGAAATGATGTCCGACGAAGCCCGGCTCGAACTAGGCTTCATGTGATCCCTACGGATCGTCACTTGCAGAAAACGGCCTCCGGGCCGTTTTTCATTTTTCTCCTGTGTGTCTGAGCCAAAATCCGAGACGCCGCCACCACGGTGGCTCAGCCGCCTCGACCCTTTGCAACTCCTCTTCGTAAAACCCGATTTCGTCACGAAACAGGCTTTGGGCCTGCGGGTCGATCTTTGGCAGATTGATGGGAAAGAACGGCACCATCCCCTCTCCTATCTTGCAATATTGGAAAACATCCCCAAACTACACGCGAGAAACCCTTCGTAATATTGCGCCTTACCGAAAGATGATTTTCAAAAATGAAAGATACCCTTGGGAAAAGCGTACCAAAGCTCGACGATTATTACCTGTTTCTCGCCGTGGCCGACGCAGGCGGACTGTCGGGGGCGGAAAAGACCACCGGCACGTCGCTCCCCACCCTGTCGCGCCGCATGGCGGAGCTGGAGCGCAGCCTCGGCAAACGCCTGTTCGAACGCGGATCACGGGGCTACACGCTGACCTCGGAAGGCCGCGCGCTGTTGCAGGAGGCCGAGCCCCTGCGCGCGGCCGCCACCCGTCTCTGCCGCTTTCAACTGCGCGAAAACGCCCCCGAGGTCCGCATCACGGCAGGTCGCTGGACCACGCGCTATATCGCCCGCCATCTCTCCGAAATCTGGTCACCCGAAAGCTCCTGGCGCCCGGCCCTTCTGGCCTCGAACACCAATGTCGACATTGCCCGGCGCGAAGCCGACATCGGCATCCGCAACCGCCGCCCCGAACAAAGCTGGCTCGCAGGCCGCAAGCTCGCGCCGATCACCTATGCCGAATACGCCGCCCACCCGCGCATCACCGGCTATGTCACCCTGCACCACGATTTGCCGACCACGCCGTCGGAGCGCTGGCTGCGCGCCAATCATCCAGATGAGATCATCGCCACCGCCTCCGACGCCCGCTCCGCCGCCGACATGGCCTTTGCGGGTGTGGGCCGCGCGATCCTGCCCTGTTTCGCCGGGCGCGCGATCAGCGGTCTGGTGCAGGTCTCCCCGGAGATCGACGCGCTCACCCATGACGAATGGCTCGTGAGCCACCACGACGCCCGCTTTGATCCGCCCGTGCGCGCGGCACTGGAGGCCTTGGCGGAGGTGCTGACGTCTCCCGCCCGCTTTGGCGAGACGCAACCTTTTTAGGGTGCAAACGCATAAACGCAACCCAAATCGGTTGCATTTTAAATTTCGCACCCTATATTGGTTGCATCATGAGTGACAAAACCCGCAAAATAGCCGTCCTCACCGGCGATCTGGTCAATTCCACCGGGCTTGGGCCCGAAAAAGTGGAACGCGCCTTTCGTGCGCTCGAAGACTGCGCCGAGATGCAGGCAGACTGGATGGACGGCCAAAGCCTCCACTTTACGCGGCATCGCGGAGATGGCTGGCAGGTGGCCTTGGCGGAGCCGAAATATGCGCTGAGATCGGCGCTGTGTTTTCGGGCGGCGTTGCGAGCGCTGGGGGGAGAGTTCGACAGCTATATTGGGATTGCTGAGGGGGAAGTTAAAGGGGAGATTGGGCCGGATTTGAATGATGAGACGTCTATCGCATTTGCAACATCAGGCACGCTTTTAGAATATGCTAAAAAATCCGAATTACGCTTCTGGCACACGAATGTAAGCATTAAAGCAGGAACAGAAGGCACTGTGAAAGATGGAGAAATGAGCGCGCTGTTCGTCTTTGCCGATATTCTTTCTCGCGACTGGACACAGATCCAAGCTCAAACCATCTTTCAATTTCTCCCCTTAAAGAAACCGACGCAGGAAGAAGTTGGTGCACAACTGAAAAAGTCCCGTCAAGCTATAGGGAAAACGCTCTCATCAACGCGTTTCACAGAAGTTTTATACGCGCTAAGAATGATAGAAGCGAGTGACCATTATGCCTGAAACCCTCGCCGCCCTCTTCCTCGCGCACGTCCTCGCCGATTATGTCTTTCAACCCAAATGGATGGTCGAGGAAAAATCGCGGACCGAGACGCTGTTCCTCCATGCCCTCATCGTCCTTCTGACCGCCATGGTCACCACCGGGCAGGTCGCCTCTCCCGCGATCTACGCCCTCGCCCTGATCCACATCACCATCGACACGATCAAGACCCGTTTTTTCTCCGATACCTTCCTGCCCCATATCGCCGATCAGGCGCTGCACCTCGCGACCCTCGCCCTCATCGCCCTGATCGCCCCCGATCTCTTCGCCAAAGGCCCCTACGCCGCCCTCACATGGCTGCCCCAAACCATGCTCTTCACTGCGGGCGCGATCTACGTCACCCGTGCGGGCGGCTTTGCCGTGGGCAAGCTGATGGAGCGGTTCGGTCCAAACCCGATTGGCGAAAGCCTCGACAAAGGGGGCTTCTGGATCGGCCTTCTGGAGCGCGGGCTGATTTTCCTGCTGCTCATCGGCCAGATGCCCGGCGGCATCGGATTTCTCGTCGCCGCGAAATCCGTTTTGCGCTTCGAGGCCGCGCAGGAGGGCAAGAAGGCTGAATGGGTGATCATCGGCACGCTCGCGTCCTTCGGCTGGGCCATCGCGGTGACGCTTGCGGTGATGTTCGTATCCGCACACCTGCCGCAGCTTGGAATTTCGTCCGCCGCGCATTAGATTACTCTCAAAGGAGACACGCATATGTTCGGCATTCCCGGAAAACAGGCTGTGACCATCACCCCCGCCGCCGCGAAACAGATCGCGAAACTCATGGAGAAAGACGGCTCCAAGGGCCTGCGCATCGGCGTCAAGAAAGGCGGCTGCGCGGGTATGGAATACACTATGGACTATGTCTCCGAGATTGACCCGATGGACGAGATGGTCGAACAGGACGGCGCGCGGGTGATGATCGCGCCCATGGCGCAGATGTTCCTGTTTGGCACGGAAATCGACTATCAGGTCTCGCTTCTGGAATCCGGGTTCAAATTCAACAATCCGAACGTGGTCGAAGCCTGCGGCTGCGGCGAGTCGATCAAGTTCGACGAAAACCTCTCCGCGAAATAATGGCCGTCTCGGACGAAGACATCGCGTTCGTCCACGACCTCTTCGCCCCTCTGGGCGCGCTCACCCATCGCAAGATGATGGGCGGGTTGTCGATCTATCACGCTGGTCAGATATTCGCGATCCTGTCCTCAGAGGGCCGTGTCTATCTCAAGGCCTCCGGGGCATTCGCCGAAGCGCTTGCCGCCGAGGGCTGCGAGAAATTCGATATGGGCGACGGGCGCGGCATGAATTACTGGACCCTGCCCGAGGACGCGCTCGACGATCCCGACCTTGCCTCAGACTGGGCCCGGCGGGCGCTGCAAGCTCTTTGACACAAGCGTGACTGAAGCATTCAGGACAATTCGCCCCCCGTTTTTTTGATTACAGAGCTATTTGAGAGAACAATGCCCCCCAAGAGACCGAAAACAAGCGATCATATCAAACGTTTCATAATAAAAATCACCGGTTACGACCCGAAAATATTCAGAGTTGTCATTGCATTCCTCAAACTCTGGTTCACCGTTGCCATCGGCATTTTCATATGCGCAGGAATTATATATCTCGTCTCGGCCTTCCTTGCTTTTCTACGATAACGCCTCTGCCAAATTCTTTTCATGATCTACCCGTTAGCGTCCACATCGGCTTGACTGCCCGCCACAGGCTGCAATGATGCCCGCAACCATTCAGGAGGGTTTTCTCATGGCGCGCAAACTGGCCGCAGGCAATTGGAAGATGAACGGGCTGAAAGCCAGCCTCAGCGAAGCAAAAGTACTGGCGGAAATGTTCCCCGCCCCCAGGGTCGACATCCTCTTGTGCCCGCCCGCAACCCTTGTCGCCGCCATGGCGGAGGTGCTTTCGGGCACCAAAGTGGACGTGGGTGGGCAGGATTGTCACATGAAAACCTCCGGCGCACACACCGGTGACATTTCCGCCGAAATGCTCGCCGATGCAGGGGCCGATTATGTCATCCTCGGCCACTCTGAGCGCCGTGCCGATCATGGCGAGACCGACAGCATTGTCTGCGAGAAAACCATGGCTGCCACCATGGCCGGGCTGATCCCCGTGGTCTGCGTCGGTGAAACGCTGGATCAGCGCGAGGCGGGTGACACGCTCGACGTGATCCGCAAACAGCTTTCCGGCTCGCTGCCCGATGCGGTGGACCTCTCGAAACTCGTCATCGCCTACGAACCGGTCTGGGCCATCGGCACTGGCAAGATTCCGACGCTCGACCAGATCGCCGAAGTGCATGACGACATGCGCGCCACGCTGACCGCCCGCTACGGCGCGGGCGCCTCCGACATTCCGCTGCTCTACGGCGGCTCGGTGAAACCCTCCAACGCCGCCGAAATTTTCGCCACCTCCAATGTGGACGGTGCGCTCGTCGGAGGCGCGTCCCTCAAGGCCGCCGATTTCTCCGGCATCGTTACGGCGCTCGAAGCCGCCTGACGCTTCCCGTAAAATCACAAAGTGCCGCGCTTCCTCATCGGAGTGCGGCACTTCTGGTTTTCTGATGGCGAAAATACTCCCGCCGGAGGCCTCCCCCTCAGTCTTTGGTCACGTCATAATCGTAAAGCCAGGAAAACCGCTCCACCGCCTGTTTCGGGGCCAGATGCCCGGCAAAGCGCAAAGCTGCATGGCCAAGAAAGCGTTTCGGTCCGCTCAGGTGGTAATTCCTCGCATTGGCATTGGCCGCCTCGATCACCCGCACCACCCGTTCACGGCGCTTGGCCTGATAAGCGGGCAGCGCCTGATCCAACGGCAAGGTCGCAAGGCAATCGGCCAGAACCCAGGCATCTTCCAGAGCCATCACCGCCCCCTGCGCCAGAAACGGCAACGTCGGATGCGCCGCATCGCCCAGCAAAGCCGTGCGATCCGAATGCCAGCACAGCGCCACCGGATGCCGGAACAGGCCCCAGCGCGACACCTCTGTGGCCCGCGACAGCAAGCCTTTGATCCCGGGACAGAAATTCGCGAAATTGCGCATCATTTCGGCCGGGTCGCCCGTGTGGTTCCAACCCTCTTCGACCCAATCCGGCCGCTCTTCCACGGCAACGATGTTCATCAGCGTCCCGCCGCGCAACGGATAGCTCACCACATGACGCCCGGCGGCCATATGCACCATGGCAACCGGCGGCTCATTGCCCATGGCGGGCACGGTGGCACGCCATGCCGTCTGGCCGGTGAAAAACGGTTTCGCCGGGCCGTTGAGCATCGGGCGCAGTTTCGAATGCAGCCCGTCCGCGCCGAGCACCACCGCATGACGCACCGTCTCGCCGGATTCGAACACAAGGCTCACCCCCTCCGCATCGCCATGGATCTCATCGACCTTATGCGACAGACGAATCTCCACCCCGCTCCCGCGCGCGCCCTCTTCCAGAAGCGCGATAAGATCGGCCCGGTGCATCAACAGAAACGCATCGTCGGGACGGTAAGCGGCCAGATCGAGGTAGAGCACCTCGCGTCCCATATAACCGTCGACCAGCCGCACGCCTTGCGAGCGCATCGCCCGTGTTTCGGGATCGAGCCCCAGCGCCTTGAGCACCCGCACCCCGTTGGGCGAGATCTGAAGCCCCGCCCCTACCTCGGCAATCTCGGGAGATTGCTCATAAACCGTCACCTTGGCACCACGCAGCGCCAGGGCCTGAGCCACGGCAAGCCCAGCAACGCCCGCTCCCAAAACCGCAATATCCTGACCGATCACCATGGCAGCGCTCCTTTATGTTGTCTCTCCGGGTTTACCTCTGCACAAAACAAAAAACACCAGAGTTTCCCCCGGTGTTTCTCATAATTCCGCACAAAGCTCACGGGGCCAAATTGCCGCGAGGCGGCTTAACCGTGCCCCGAGCGCTCAATCATCCCTGTGCACTTTTTCACGGCGCTCGTGGCGTTCCTGCGCTTCCAAAGTCATGGTCGCGATCGGGCGCGCGTCGAGGCGTTTCAAAGAGATCGGCTCGCCGGTCACTTCGCAATAGCCGTACTCGCCCTCGTCGATCCGGCGCAGCGCCGCGTCGATCTTCGCCACCAGCTTGCGCTGACGGTCCCGCGTGCGCAGTTCCAGCGCACGATCCGTTTCCTCGGAGGCGCGGTCGGTGATGTCGGGGATGTTGCGGGTGCTGTCCTGCAAACCTTCGATCGTGTGGCGGCTTTCGTCGAGAAGCTCGGCCTTCCAGTTCAAAAGTTTGCGGCGAAAATATTCGAGCTGACGCTCATTCATGAAAGGTTCGTCCTCGGCGGGACGGTAGTCATCAGGCAAAAAAGCCTCAGCCTTCATAGTGCTCACCTCTGTCGTGCCTTCGGCCGCGTTTTCGATGTTATCAGCCATAAGGCGCCCTCCAATTGCGGCCCGTTTAACGCGTTTGATCGGGGATGTCACGTCACAATCGCCCTCTTATTGCACCTTTCCCCCCTACCGTTATGATCTCGCACAAACCCTGTCCTTCAAGGCCCGAAACACTATGAAATTTTCCTCAACCGAAAGTTACGTCGCCCCCGCCGATCTAACCGTCGCCGTCAACGCCGCCATCGCTTTGGAGCGTCCGCTGCTGGTCAAAGGCGAGCCGGGTACCGGCAAGACCGAACTGGCCCGGCAGGTCGCGGCCTCTCTCGGCCTCGACATGATCGAGTGGAACATCAAATCCACCACCCGCGCCCAACAAGGCCTCTACGAATACGATGCCGTCTCGCGGCTCCGCGACAGCCAGCTTGGCGATCCACGTGTCGAGGACGTGCGCCACTACATCAAGAAGGGCAAGCTCTGGCAGGCCTTCGAGGCCGACCGGAAAGTCGTCCTGTTGATCGACGAGATCGACAAGGCCGACATCGAGTTCCCGAACGATCTGTTGCAGGAACTCGACAAGATGGCCTTCCACGTCTACGAGACCGGCGAGACCGTCACCGCGCGCCAGCGCCCGGTCGTCATCATCACCTCGAACAACGAGAAAGAACTGCCCGACGCCTTCCTGCGCCGCTGTTTCTTCCATTACATCCGTTTCCCGGACATGGAGACGATGAAAGCCATCGTGAACGTCCACTTTCCGGGCATCAAGGAACGGCTTCTGAGCACCGCGCTCACGCAATTCTACGAGATTCGTGACACGCAGGGCCTCAAGAAGAAGCCCTCCACCTCGGAGGTGCTCGACTGGCTCAAACTGCTTCTGGCCGAAGACCTCTCCCCCGAAGACCTCGCTCGCGATGGTGCAAGTGCCCTGCCGAAACTCCACGGCGCGCTTCTCAAAAACGAACAGGACGTCGCCCTCTTCGAGCGCCTCGCCTTCCTCGCTCGCGGGCAGCGGCGCTGACGCAGAACCACAACGATGTGCGTGAATGCGCTCTCCCCGGTGTGTCATTCGCGCTAAAGCGTTCGACCAAAAAGCCTCAATCACAGTTTTTGGTCGAACGCCGCGCAACATCTGAACGTTGTACACGTCCTGCCTTTATCTGATGTCTCAGGTTAAAGGCAGGACGCTTTAGGGAAGGGCTTGAAATCGCAAAGCGTTTGCGGGAAGCAAAGGGGGTCAGCACATCTCGCACGGAAGGCCTCCCCCATGCCAAACACCATGCCCCTCACCATCCGCCCCCTCACCCTCGACGATCGCTCCCAATGGGAAAACCTATGGCGCGCCTATCTGGCGTTTTACGAAACCGAGCTGAGCGCGGACATCTACGAGACCACTTTCCGCCGCCAGATCGACCCGCAACACACGGAACGCGGTGCGTTGGTGGCCGAACTGGACGGAAAGCTCGTCGGTCTCGCGCATTACATCTTCCACGCCCATAACTGGCGCTTCGAGGATGTATGCTACCTGCAGGACCTTTATGTCAGCGAAGACGCCCGTGGCCATGGTGTCGGCCGCGCCCTGATGGAAGCTCTCTACAAACTGGCTGACGCCCACGGCACGCCGACGGTCTACTGGACCACGCAGGAAGACAACGCCACCGCACGCCAGCTCTATGACCGCATCGGCAAACTGACGCCGTTCATCAAATATACGCGCGTATGAGATATGTGCCGACGACATTGCGCGTCATAAACCTAAAGCCCAGAGCGTTTTGAAAACGCCTTCAGCGTCAGGAAGACGTCAGATCATAACCTGCAACGGCTGATCATTTTTGGCATGACGAGCGATAATTCTCTTCTGTAACTTTCCAACGGGAATGAAGCGCGCCGATGTTCTGGCAGCAGAGGTGTTCAGCCCGGGAAACAGCCCGAGAATTTCCTCTCTCGCTTCTGGCGAAACTGCGTTCAGGGCCTCGGGCCCCGTAAACAGGCTTTCCGATGCCGCGCCTTCCGCAAAAATAATCTCATGCCGATCAAAGAGCAGATGAAAGTATCTGACCTGCGTGACAGTCGTGTCGACAAAAACACCGGGCAATTCAGTCAGCTTGATCGCTGCGACCAGAACCTCCCTCCGGCCCGTCACCCGCTCGGCAATTTTGGAGTCGATCAGGATACGGTGCTGGCGCGAAACGAGGAGATCCCGTTGCGGCAAGCCTTTGCCAAGCGCCCCGGCCATAATCCGAACCGGATACAATTTGGGATTTCGCGCCAGATCCGCACCATTTATGACGCGCCCTCCTATCCATTTGAGGGCAATGAATTCCCCAGCAAAATTGCGCACCCGATCCCCGGCCGAAAGGTCTTCGACAGGCCGCATACCTTCACCTGTTTCGATGAGTGTTCCGTCACAAAAACAGATCGTCGCGCCACCTTGTGTAAGTGTCCCATCAATCCGGTTGCCGGTCTTGGTAAACTGGATGGAATTGCCATCGCGGGCGGGGGCAGCCGGAATATTTGTCGATGTCTGACCTGCGGCTGGCCCATCGGTTGCGGTGATCGCCGTTGTCCCGCCCCCGATATCGAAGAACTGCAAAACGGGCGAAGCAAGGCTATTGTCGACAAGGGCCATTGCTTCCGCTTCGCCCCCGCTTCCAAGATTGCCTCCAATAGAATCGGGATCTGTTGTTCTCACCGTGACGGAATAAACGTAGTATCCGTTATTCGGGTCGATAACAGGAGTCAGCGTACTAAGACTCACAACTGTAGAGGTTTCGCCAGTCGTTTGATAAGTCGCAAACTGAAAATCATTCGCGCGGGCGAATTCAGCGGGCGTAAGCGTAATTTCCACATATTCCGCAACGCCGGAAGAACTGGCATACGTGTTTAAATAGTGAATTTCAGATATCCAAGCCATTTACCACACCTCAAGTCTTTTGAGACATAACTCTTTACTCTTCTGCTCCAGAACCATTTGGCCCGCATAAAACGTCCTTAACGGAAACTTAATGTATAAAAATGGCAAAATTGTGTTCGTTTCGAAGACAATCCCCGTCATGGCGGAAACCATTATTCGGACACCAAACACCGTCAGGACTTAGGCGATATCTTCATCTGGGAACGGCTCCTCACCGCCCGGACACACCATTTCCCACGCAGGATACCTCCCTCACCGGAGTCCTCATGTATTTGCCTTAGAAAGGCCATAGTTTACCTCTTAATACGAAAACCATGGTATGAGTGACTTAAGGCAAAATGAGTTAAGCGTGAAATCCGAGAATGAGACTGGCGCAGTAAAGCCACCGCAAGCGTATAAACCGCACCCGAAGCCTCCGTCAGATCGGCCTTCAGGCCAGCACCGTGCCGTCGGCCGACTGCATGACCGCATCGTCAAACAGAGCCCGCTCATTCCTCAAGTACACACGGTGATCGGAGGAGCCGCTCGCCTGAAAGGGAACCGGCATCATGAAAATCAGGCTCGAAGCCCCGTCAGAACAGTTCAAAACGGCCTCGGACAATCGGTTTCAACCCGACTGAAACGCCCCGGAACCAGGACCGTGTCAGGACAACGTCAGATGCCATCACCAAGGCAATAACCGCCTGAATATCATTGACCTAACCAGCGCTCCCTCCAGAATGCCACCCAAGAAACAACCTAAATCAGGTATTATAGAAAATGACCCGAATTGCTGCCCTCACCCATGTGCGTGAAGATGCCTTTTTCACGGATATCTGGATTCGACATTATTCGGGACTGGTCGGACGCGAAAACCTGCATATCATGCTCGACGGAACGGACTGGACCCCGACGGTCGATCTGTCCGGCATTTCGACCAGCATCATGACCGGCTTCAAGGGAGACCAGAACAAGGACGACCGCCGGGTCATGAAATTCGAAGACCGCATGGTGGAAAAGCTTCTGGAAACATATGACTATGTGATCCGCACGGATGCCGACGAACTGGTCATGCCGGACCCCGGCACAAACCTGACCATCGCCGATGTCGCACGCGAATCCGACGAATTCGGCACACGGTACGTCTCCGGTCTGGATCTGGTTCAGAATATGACTTGCGAAGGCCCGCTGACCAACACCCAGCCCATCCTTTCCCAGAGACGCTATGGCGTGATTTCAAAATGGTACATGAAACCAATGATTTTCAGCCGCCTTCTGCCTCTCAATCAGGGCAGCCACATCGCACGCGGCGTCCCTCCCATCGTCAGCGAGAATATCTTCATGTTCCACCTGACCGCAGTCGACAAGGCGCTCACCGAAAAACGCTACGCCTGGCGCCACGGCATTAATGACGATTTTCAAAAGCATCAGGTTCATCATTTCGCGAAATTCGACGCCATTGAGCAATGCGAAAACCTCATGGATATGGATGAAGCTTTTCGCTATGCTCGCGAGGAATTCCAAGACAGGAATGGCCGGATCGGCAATCGTCCTCAGAACTTTTCGGACCGGACCGCCAACGGTAAAATCTGGATCAATGGAGAAGATCGCAACGTCTATCTGGTCGAAATTCCCAAACGGTTCGAAGGGTTTCTGTGACGGTTCGAACATCGCGGTCATCCCATGAACATGGTCTTTTCCCGAAACCAGATACTCTGCGGTTCTGCCGCGCGCCCGTCAGGGCGAAATCGTCGCGAAGACTGAAAGAGGCACTATGACGCCATCCCCGATGCGCACCGCGCCCGCAGGGTCCCGCAGAGGCGCCGTTACCCATCCGATCCTCCGCCTTCTGGTCAGCACCGTGCTGCTGGCCGGTTGCATGAGCGCACCGTCCCGGACGCCCGACACCGCCCGCGCGGCGCCCGCGAGCCTCGACCTGCCGCCAATGAAAATCTTCTCCCCGGCACCTCGTCAGAGCACTTCGCGTTCCAACGCCTCCATCGCCCGCGATTTCCTCGATCTGAGCTTCGCGCTCGAAACCGGGGCGACCCTTGATCGTTTCACCCGCTTCGAAGGTCCGATCACCCTGCGCATCACCGGCGAACGTATCCCCGCCTCGCTGGGCTACGACCTCTCCCGCCTCATGGATCGTTTCAGGACCGAAGCCGGGATCGAAATCAGCCGCGTTGCCGCCACCGCGCCCGCCTCGATCACCATCGAGACCCTGACACAGGCGGAACTGTCGCGACGCGCGCCCAACACCGCCTGCATCGTCGTACCGAACGTGTCGAGCTGGCAGGAATTTCGTCACGCCCGTCGCGCCAGTCTGAGCTGGACCCAGGTCGAGCGCCGCGAACGCCTTGCCGTCTTCATCCCCGAAAACATCCCGCCGCAGGAAATCCGCGACTGTCTGCACGAAGAACTCGCTCAGGCGCTCGGGCCGCTCAACGATCTCTACCGCCTGCCGGATTCAGTGTTCAACGACGACAACATCCATTCCGTCCTGACGTCCTTCGACATGCTGATCCTGCGTGCCACCTACGCGCCCGAACTGCGCTCCGGCATGACCCGCGCGCAGGTCGCCGCCGCCCTGCCCGGTATCCTCGATCGCATCCACCCGGCGGGTGTGGGACGCGCCACCGATCCGGTACAACCGACCCCGCCCGACTGGACCACCGCCGCACTCATCGCCATGGGGGACGGGTCTTTGGCGCAACGCCGCCGCGCCGCCGAAATCGCCGTCACCATCGCCCGGCATGAGGGCTGGTCCGACACCCGTGCCGGATTTTCGTGGTTCCTTCTGGGCCGCCTCGCCGTATCCAGCGACCGCGCACAGGCGCATCTTGCGCTCGATGAGGCCTATCGCATCTATGCAGCCCGGCCCGAGACCCGCTTCCACGCCGCCCATGTCGCCATGCAGCGCGCGGCCCTTGCCCTGTCGGAACACCGCTACGAGGCGGCCTACGAAATCTCTGCCAGCGCCATCGACGCCGCCCGCGATGCGGAGAACGCCGCCCTTCTGGCCTCCCTCATGCTGACTGAATCCGAAGCGCTGGCCAAACTCGGGCGCACACAGGACGCCCGCTCTGTGCGGCTCGACAGCCTCGGCTGGGCACGCTATGGATTTGGCTCAGACGAAGAGGTCCGGGCCCGCGCCGCCGAAATCGCCGCCCTCGCGCGATAGAAAGCACGCCGTCCCCACGCCTCCAAGGGGAGCAAAAGATGATCGGGATCATTCTGACCGTGATGGGTGGGCTTTGGGGCTGGAGACTGGCCCACAAACGCGGCGGCAACCGCGCCGACAAGCTGCAATATATGGTGGTCTACGCGCTGATTTTCGGCGTCGTCGGTCTGTTCGCGGGCGTCCTTCTCGACCGCTGGATCTGAGCCATGTTCCTGCGCTTCTTCGACATCCTGCGATCCGAAGGCGTCCCGGTGAGCTTGCGCGAATTCCTCGCCTTTCTCGAAGCGATGGACCGTGGCCTTGCGCTTTACGACATCGAAGAGTTCTACTTTCTCGCCCGCACCACCATGGTCAAGGACGAACGCCACCTCGACCGATTTGACCGCGCCTTTTCCAAAACCTTTCAAGGTCTTGAACAGATTTCCTCAGACGACATCCTGAACGCGCTCGATCTGCCCGAAGACTGGCTGCGCAAGGAGATGGAGAAACATCTCACCCCCGAGGAAATGGCCGAGATCGAGGCTCTGGGCGGGTTTGAGGCGCTCATGGAGACGCTCAAACAACGCCTCGAAGAGCAAAAAGGCCGCCATCAGGGCGGTAACAAATGGATCGGCACCGGCGGCACCTCGCCGTTCGGCGCTTATGGCTACAATCCCGAGGGCGTTCGGATCGGTCAGAAAGAATCACGTCATCGCCGCGCCGTAAAGGTGTGGGACAAAAGAGAGTTTCGCAATCTCGACGACACTGTCGAGATCGGCACCCGCAACATCAAACTCGCCATGAAGCGCCTGCGCAAATGGGCGCGCTCGGGGGCGCATGAAGAGCTCGATCTGGACGGCACCATCCGCGCCACCGCCGAGCATGGTTATCTCGACGTCCAGACCCGCCCCGAGCGGCACAACGCCGTCAAGGTGCTGATGTTCTTCGATATCGGCGGCTCGATGGACGACCATATCAAAGTTGTCGAGGAACTGTTCTCCGCTGCGCGCAGCGAGTTCAAGCACCTCGAATATTACTATTTCCACAACTGCCTCTATGAAGGCGTGTGGCGCGACAACCGCCGCCGCTGGGGGGAGAAAATTCCGACCCGCGACGTGATGAACACCTATGGCAAGGATTACAAGGTGATCTTTGTCGGTGACGCCTCCATGAGCCCCTATGAGATCGCGATCCCCGGGGGCGCCAATGAGCACTGGAACGAAGAGGCTGGAGCCACATGGCTGGCCCGCGCGCGCGCGACATGGCCCGACCACCTCTGGCTCAATCCGGTGCCGGAGACGCATTGGCCCTATACCCAGTCCATTGCCATGATCCGCGAAATTTTCGAAGATCGCATGGTGCCGATGACCCTCGAAGGGCTGGAGCGCGGCATGAAACTTCTGGGCAAATAAAGTTATAAATTAACCTTAACTTCATTCGTTAACCACATCTTAAGTTAAGACTATATTAAGATTTTAAAGAGTGTCAGAACTATGCTCGAAATCGGGCTGGGGGCAGCTTGAGAACAGCGAAACAACGGCCCCAAGGCCCTGTCCGCACCGAGGTTAAGATGACACGTCCACACTTTTTCCCTCTGAATTTGGCAACCACAATCGCCCTCTCGCTTGTTCCTCTGAGCGCAAGTGCAAACAGTGGCCTTGGTTTTACCGGGGCACAAAGCAGTATCGGATATCTCTCCCGCGACGGCGTGGCCCTCGCAACAGCGGACGGCAACCTCGATTACAGCATTTCCCGCCATCACGGCCTGCAACTCGATCTGGGCACCATCTCTTTCCCGGATCACTACCAGGGCACGCTGGCCGGACACCTCTACATGCAACCGAACGCGGATGCGAAATACGGCTTCTTTGCCGCCTATACCGACCTCAACGACGATGCCGCCTATATCGGCAGTCTCGGCGTGGAGGGCCTTTGGACCTTTGGCAAGCGCACGCTCTTGTCGTTGCGCGCCGGGATCGGCCTGTACGAACCGCAGAACCGCGATTTCCTTTTCGGCGATCTGGAACTAAAAACCGCCCTCTCCGAACAACTGGCCCTGTCTGCGAACCTGTCCGCTTACGATCTGGAGGAAGCCGACCTGTTTTCCCGCGACATCACGGCCAGCCTGGGCGCGACCTGATCCTTCGCGGCCGCCCCCGTCGATTTCACCCTCGCAGCGTCCTACAGTTTCGTTGACAACACAGCCGGCAACGATGAGGACTTCGGGCTCGCCGCCCTGCTGATCTGGCGCCCCGGCGGCGACAGACAAGCGATCCGCCCGCTCTATGGCGAAAGCTTTGCACCGGTGCGCCCGCTCACCGGACTGTTAGCACGCGCGAGTGACTGACCGGACCACCAACCGGTCTGAGATGGGAAAATGCGACCAGGTGGGGTTTCCCTGCCCTCTGGCCGCCCCCATATTCAGACCATGTTGAAATTCACGCCCCTCCTCCTCGCCCTGCTCTGGGGCTTCGCGATGTACCGCTTTTCCGCATGGCGTACCGTACGGGAACTTGAGGCGCGTTCCTCGGAACTCGCCGATCCCGCGCTCGCTCGCGTTTTCAACCAACTCGCCAAGGCGCTCGACCTGCCCCGCGTGCGAGTATTTCTCTACGAGATCGAGCCGGTCAACGGTCTCGCCGCGCCGGACGGCAAGGTCTACATCACCCGCGGCTTTTACGAAAAGTTCCGCGCGGGTCAGATCAGTGACGCGGAAATGGCCTCCGTCATCGCTCATGAGCTGGGCCACGTGGCCTTGGGCCATTCGAAACGCCGGATGATCGACTTTTCCGGCCAGAATGCGCTCCGCACCGCACTCGCCATGGTGCTCTCCCGGTTTCTGCCCGGCATCGGGGCCTATCTCGCGGGCTGGCTGACGCAGATGCTCGCCGCCAAACTGTCGCGCTCCGATGAATACGAGGCCGACGCCTATGCCACCGCCCTTTTGATCAAGGCCGGGATCGGCACCGGACCACAGAAATCCCTCTTCGAGAAATTGCCCCATCTCACCGGCGCACACGGCGCCTCGATGCCCGCCTGGCTGATGAGCCACCCGAAGACCGGGGAACGGATCAAAGCGATCGAGGCCAATGAGGCGAAATGGTCGTGATGTGGATGGCCTTCCCTAACGCATTTCGGCTTTCTGATGGCCTGAATACTCAAACCCGACACCTCAAGATGCACGGCTCCCGAGGTTCTGGCCCCCTGAGTTCACGCCCCTCCCTCACGCATTAACCTTAATTTCGGTTAACCTTAACACTACCAATCAGCACCAAAAGCGCGACGAACCTGCCCGACAAACGCCCGGTACAAATCCGACAGGGCAGACCCGTTTTCTCAAAGAAACCAGCTCCCAACTTCTTCTTGGCCCAAATACTCGAAAACCGCTCAGCCAAGTGCCTTGCCGAGCCGCGGCAAGCGTGCCTTTTTCATGAGCCGCCGCACGTCCCAGACCTCGCCGGACAACCGCTCGGCCTCAAGCCGCACCTCTTCCACCGCCTCGGCCACAATCTCCGGATGATCCGACCAGAGCCGCCAGAGAAACCCGTCCGGGTCCCAGCGCGCGAGCCCTTCCTCAGCCAGAACATGACGGGGAAAATCCTGCGCGTTCATTGTCACGATGGCCTCAGCCCCGCCCGCAATCGCCGCCGCAAGAACGTGAATGTCATTCTCGTCCGTCAGGTAAAGACGCGCCTCCAACCCCTTGTGTTCCCTGACTTCCGCCTTTGGAAAAGCCACCCGCACAAGAGCCACTTCGCCACGCGCCTGCGCCTCGCTACCGGGGCCGATCTTGCGCGCGGCTCGCGCCCATTCCTCAAGGATACGCGCCGACCACAAAGGCGTGTAAAGCCCGCGTTTCGCGACGCCCAAAAGCACCTCCCGCATCACCGTCGGGTAGAGCACACAGGCGTCCAGAAGCACCTTCACGGCATCAACCGGTAAAACAGCGCCTTGAGATAACCGCTCTCCGCGAGCTGCGGCATGAGCGGATGATCCGCGCCTGCAAACCCGGTGTGGATCAGCTGGGCCGCACGCCCCGCCCGCCCGATCCCACGGTTACAGGCGGTGCGGAATTTCTCCAGATCGGCGGCGTGCGAACAGGAACAGAGGCCCAGATAGCCGCCGTCGCGCACCAGAGGTGCGGCCATGCGGGCAACCCGTTCGTAGGCGCGAAGGCCTTTTTCCAGAGCCGGTTTCGAAGGCGCGAAAGCTGGCGGATCGCAGATCACCACGTCGAAGGTCTCGCCCTCATCCGCAAGCGCCGCCATGACGTCGAACGCATCGCCCTTGCGGGTCGCGAAGGCGGCGGATTTGCCCATGACTTCCGCGCCCTTTTCGGCCAGTTCCAGAGCTGCGGCGGAACTGTCCACGGAAAGCGCCGAAGCAGCCCCGCCCGCCAGAGAGGCCAGAGCGAAGCCCCCGACATGGGAGAACACGTCAAGCACCTTCTTGCCCGCCACCAGACGTTGAGCAAAGGCGTGGTTCGGGCGCTGGTCATAGAACAGCCCGGTCTTCTGCCCCCCCATGAGATCGGCCATATAGGTCGCGCCATTCATCGGCACCGGGATCGGCCCCTCGACCTGACCCGAAAGAATTTCCGTTTTCTCTTCAAGCCCTTCGAGCCCGCGCGCCCGTCCCGTGCCGTTCATCACTACGGTGGTCACGCCGGTCACATCGCGAAGCGCTTCGGCCAGAGGCGTGATCAGCACATCGGCCCAGGCGGCGTTGGGTTGCACCACGCAGGTGTCGCCGAAACGGTCGATCACCACGCCGGGAAGCCCATCGGCCTCCGCATGAACCAACCGGTAGAACGGCGCATCGAACAGCGTCTCGCGATGCGCCAGAGCGCTCTCGAATTTCGCTCGGAACCACTCTGCGTCGATCTTAATCGCCTCGTCACGGTCCAGCACACGGGCAAAGATACGCGAGTTCGAATTGACCGCCACGAGGGCGAGAAAATTGTGCTCCGCATCTTCGAGACGGGCGATACTGCCGGGCGCAATCGCCTTGGTGCGCCGGTCGGTGACCAGTTCGTTGTCATAGACCCAAGGCGCGCCATGGCGGATCGCCCGGGCGTTGGCTTTGGGTTTGAGGCGGATGGTCGGACCGGAGAAGTCGGACATGGGAAAAGAGGGCTCTGTCATGAGAGCCCTCTTAGCCGTGTTTCGCCCCGCAAGGAAGGGGGATCAGAGTGTGATCGGCTTGCTCAACTCGCCATAAATCACACCGGCCAGATGTTCGCCGATCCGCATCCGCTGGGTGATGCCCGCACGGTCGGCGGCCACAGCGGCGTTACCGCCGAGCGCATCGAAGGTGGCATTGACCATATGCGAGGGGACGATCACCGCACCGGTGTTGGCATCGCGCACGGTCAGCAGGAATTCGATCTCATGCTTGGACGGCAGCGAGGAATAGCGCACGCGCTGGGTCTGCGCATGGAAGCGCACGAGCTGCACGTCGAGTACCACCGCGCGCGCGCCGTCGAGCGCCTTGGCTCCGGCGTTGAACCCGGCTTCCATCACCGATTTCACCTGTTCGCGACGGTTGCCGAACGGATCCTCGCGCCAGACGATATCGGCGCGCGGTTTGATGCCGTTGTCCTCGGACACGGTAAGCGTCTCCGGCACGGTCACGTTGACCTTGGTGACCCGAAAATTCGGGGCGATCCGTACGACCTCCGCACTCTGACCGCCGAGCGGCAGGTTGAATGGCGTCGCACGCGACGTGGTCTCCGTGGTGCAGGCGCTTGTGGCGGCGGCAAGGATCAGGGCTGCTGCGATGTTGAATGTCTTTTTCATGACGACCTCCGGGGTTCTCCCCTGTTTCGTGAGTAACGATGACGGGGAAATGAGGCCGAAATACGAAAATCCCGGAGCATTTCCGGGATTTTCAAAGCGTTATCGTGCGTGGGCAGAGGCTTTCGCCAGATTTGCCGCTCAGGCAGGTTTTCAGGCCCGTTTTTATCAGGCCAGTTCGGCGGCGCGAGTAGTATGGAACCGGCCACGCAGCCACTTGCCAGCGGCGCGCATCATCGAGCGCATGGCCAGAGCGCGTTGCATGCGCGCTTCTTCTTCGATAGCGAGATGGGAAAATTGAACGACGGTACGTGTGGTCATCAGGATCACCTTTTCAAGGGTTGGCCCGCCGGTCTGTGCCGACATTGGCGCGATTGTGTTGATCCTCCCGATGCCTCAGATATAGGTCAAAATCGCTGACACAGACGAGTGACAATTGCGAAGAGCCGTTATGCACTTGCAGCAACCCCCTTGCGTGTGCAGCATAGGCCACACCTCCCCACGCCATCATGGACATTCCCGGCCGAAGGGGTTAAGTTAGCGCTAACGAATTTCAGACCGTCTCATGTGCCCATTTGGCCAGACCAGCAAAAGGCCCGTCATGCCCCTGAACGCCCAGATCGCCCCCAAAATCATCCCTGAGATTGCAAAAGTCACCCAACGCATCATCGACCGCTCCCGCCCGACTCGCGAAGCTTACCTCGCCCGGATCGACGCGGCGGCGGAACAGGGACCGGCGCGCGCGCATCTCTCCTGTGGCAATCAGGCCCATGCCTATGCCGCCATGGGCGAGGATCAGACGACGCTCGCCGACGGGCGTGCACCCAATATCGGCATCGTGACCGCCTATAACGACATGCTCTCGGCACACAAACCCTATGAGCATTACCCCGACATCATCCGCGAGGTCGCCCATCAGAACGGCGCCACGGCGCAGGTCGCGGGTGGCGTGCCCGCCATGTGCGATGGCGTGACACAAGGCCAGACCGGCATGGAGCTGTCGCTGTTTTCACGCGACACCATCGCACTCTCGGCCTCCATCGCCATGTCGCACAATTGCTATGACGCCGCGCTCTACATGGGCATCTGCGACAAGATCGTGCCGGGCTTGATCATGGCCGCCGCCGCCTTCGGCCATGTGCCCACCGTTTTCGTGCCCGCTGGCCCGATGACCACAGGCATCTCGAACGACGAGAAATCCAAGGCGCGTCAGAAATTCGCCACCGGAGAGATCACCCGCCGCGAGTTAATGGACAGCGAGATGAAGGCCTATCACGGCCAGGGCACCTGCACCTTCTACGGCACGGCGAACTCGAACCAGATGCTGATGGAGGTGATGGGACTGCACCTTCCGGGCGCGTCCTTCGTCAATCCGGGCACCGATTTGCGCGATGCCCTGACCCGCGAAGCCGCCAAGCGCGCGCTACAGATCACCGCTTTCGGCAATGAATACACCCCCGTGGGCGCGATCCTCGACGAAAAGGCTTTCGTGAATGGCGTCGTCGGGCTGATGGCGACAGGCGGGTCCACGAACCTCGTGCTGCACCTGCCCGCCATGGCGCGTGCCGCAGGCATCATTCTCGATCTGGAGGATTTCTCCGAGATTTCCGACGTGGTGCCGCTTCTGGCAAAGGTCTATCCCAATGGCCTCGCCGATGTGAACCATTTTCATGCCGCCGGCGGCTTGTCCTATCTGATCGGCGAATTGCTCGACGCCGGGTTGTTGCATGAGGACGTGAAAACCGTCGCCGGATCGGGCCTGTCACTTTACACCAAGGAACCGAAACTGCGCGATGGCGTGCTCACGTTTGAGCAGCCCGAGCGCGAGAGTGTGAACGACAAGATCCTCCGCCCCGCCTCCGATCCGTTCCAGAAAACCGGCGGTCTCAAGGAACTCAAGGGCAATCTCGGGCGTGGCGTGATGAAGGTCTCCGCCGTAAAGCCCGAACACCATGTGGTCGAGGCGAAAGCCCGGATTTTCCATGACCAGCATGACGTCAAGAAAGCATTTCAAGCGGGCGAGTTCACCGAGGACACCGTGGTCGTCGTCCGTTTCCAAGGCCCGCGCGCCAACGGTATGCCGGAGCTGCATTCCCTGACGCCGACGCTGGCCGTGTTGCAGGATCGCGGTCTCAAGGTGGCGCTTGTCACCGATGGGCGCATGTCCGGCGCGTCGGGCAAGGTGCCTGCCTGTATTCACGTCTCCCCCGAAGCCGCGACCGGCGGACCGATTGCCAAGCTCAAAGACGGTGATCTGGTACGCGTCGATGCCACGGCAGGCACACTTGAAGTGCTGGAAGAGGGGTTTGAGGCGCGCACGGCGATCACAGTCGATCTTTCTGCCAATACGGTCGGCATGGGCCGCGAACTGTTCGAAACCTTCCGTCAGAATGCAGGCCCGGCCACGACCGGGGCCTGTTCCCTGTTCTGAGCGCACACCGTCTCCCTTAGAGGTCGAGTTTCAAAAGCGGAAACGGTAGTCCGTTGTCGTCCACCTCCCGCCGCCCGGTTTCGCGAAAGCCAAGCCGGGCGTAGAATCCGCGCGCGGCGTGGTTGGTTTCGTAAACTTCAAGGCTCAGCCGGTATTTGAGCTTGCGGGCATGGGCCACAAGCATGCGGTCGATCCCCTGTCCCTGTGCCTCAGGTGCGACGAACAGCCCGCCGATCACGGCCCCGCCCGGTTGCGGCAACAGCCCGATGAATCCAAGCGGCACTGCCCCACGCAGCGCAACCCATGTTTCGGCCTTGGGCAGGTAGACGCTTTCCACCAACTCTTGTTGGTGATCGAGCTGGCGCGATGTGAAAAACGGATGTGCCCGCTCCGACGCCGCGCGCCAGATATGGGACAAGGCCTCGGTGTCTCCGACCTCGAACGGGCGGAGTGTGATGTCAGTTTCGGTCATGAGAAACTCTCAGGAAAAGCGCAGATGCGCATAAAAAATCATGCAACCCTTGTCGGGCCGCGCGTCATGCCATGACAGGCCATGCTGATTTTCTGCGCATAGATCTCCTTATCCTGAGGCATTCAGTTTCGCAGGAAACTTCGTCGAAGAAAAGCCTCCCCGTGTCCGGGAAGGCTATCCACTCAAAGCAACTGGCCCAGCGAGGCCGGATCAAAGCCCTTCAACTCATCGACTGCACCGCGTTTGACCTTCTCAGCCCAGGCGTAATCCGAAAGGAGCGCACGACCCACGGCGATCAGGTCGAATTCTTCCGCCTCCATCCGCTTTACCAGTTTATCAAGTGGCGTCACAGCCGAGCTTTCACCGCCAAAGGCGGCAAGGAATTCGCCCGAAAGCCCGACGGAGCCCACCGAAATCGTTGGCACGCCGGAGATCTTCTTGGCCCAACCCGCGAAATTCAGCCCCTCTTCGCCGTCGATCTCCGGAAATTCCGGTTCCCAGAAGCGGCGTTGCGAACAATGCAAAATATCGACACCAGCTTCCACGAGCGGCGTAAGCCAGCGTTCCATCTCATTTGGATCGGCGGCAAGTTTCACCGTGTAATCCTGTTGTTTCCATTGCGAAAGACGCAGGAGGATCGGGAAATCCGGCCCAACAGCGTCACGCACGGCCTTGATCACGGCGACAGCAAAGCGCGACCGCTCTTCTATGGTCTGACCACCCCAGTGATCCTCGCGCAGGTTGGTGCCCGCCCAGAAGAACTGATCAATCAGATAGCCATGCGCGCCGTGGAGTTCGGCCACATCAAAGCCAAGATCCCTGGCCGCCTTCGCGGAGGCGGCAAAGGCGGCAATCGTCGCCTCGATATCGGCCTCGCTCATCGCGACACCGCGCGGATCACCGGGACCGACCAGACCGGAAGGGCTTTCGACCGGCGCTTCGGGTTCCCACGCGCCCGCACGGGTCGAACCGGTGTGCCAAAGCTGCGGGCCCATCTTACCGCCTTCGCCATGAACGGCCCCGATCACCCGCTTCCAACCCGACAGCGCCTCATCGCCATAAAAGAACGGAATGCCCGGAAGATTGCGCGAAGCCGGACGCTCAATGACCGTACCTTCGGAAAGGATCAGCCCAACCTCATGGGCAGCGCGGCGGGCGTAATAGGCGGCATTGTCCGGCCCCGGAATGCCGTCGGGCGCCATACCCCGCGTCATGGGCGCCATGACGATGCGATTTTTCAGGCTCAGCCCCTTGTAGGTAAACGGACGAAACAGCGTCTCGATCGGTGCGGTCATCGCAGCGCTCCTCTGTATGTGTGTTCGGCTCATCTATGGTGGCGCAAACATGCGGCAAGACATGCAGGGGCGGCTTGACAAAAATGCACATGGGCAGGGGCTTTCCGTGCACCAGCCGCAGCGCAGGCTTTCATATTCGGAAATTTAGCGCTAACACTTACGGCGACTCCCATCCCCCATCAGGAGACAGATATGACCCCTCAGGACGCCAGCCAGAAATGCGCAGAGATTTGCGCCCTCGCCCCCGTCGTGCCCGTGCTCGTGGTGAAGGACGTGGCCCATGCCCGGCCTCTCGCCGAGGCGCTGGTCGCAGGCGGCCTGCCCGCGCTCGAAGTGACGCTGCGCACGCCCGTGGCGCTTGAGGTGATCCGCGAGATGGCCAAGGTCGAAGGCGGCGTGGTCGGCGCAGGCACGCTTTTGACACCCGAAGACGTGATCGCCGCGAAAGCGGCAGGCGCGACCTTCGGTGTGTCTCCCGGTGCGACCGACAAACTGCTCGACGCCTGCGAGGCGCATGACATGCCACTTCTGGCGGGCACATCGACCGCTTCGGACGTGATGAAGCTTCTAGAGCGCGGCTATACGGTCGCGAAATTCTTCCCCGCAGAGGCCAATGGCGGCGCCCCTGCGCTCAAGTCCATCGGCGCACCGCTGCCGCAGATGAAATTCTGTCCGACGGGGGGTGTTTCACTCAAGAACGCCCGCGATTACCTCTCTCTCTCCAACACGCTTTGCGTCGGCGGAAGCTGGGTTGCACCTGCCGATCTCGTCGAAAAGGGCGACTGGAAAGCCATCGAGGCGCTTGCCCGCGAAGCCGCCGCCCTGCCGCGTTGACCGCATAAATCCACGCTCAGGCGATTGCCCGCCGCCCGGTGGTGTCGCGCAATCGTCCCAACGCGACGCTCCGTGCGGTGATCACCAGAGGCCGCCTGCTCCCAATGCGACCAGAGTGTCATAGAGCGGGTGCCGGAGCGGCAATAGGCAAGGATCGGTTTGGGCATATCCTCGATCACACGGGCGAAAGCGGCGTGATCCTCCGCCGTCGCACCGCTCAGAGCGATCGGAATATAGGCGGTGCGCAGCCCGAGATCGCGCGCGATCTGCGCCACCTCTCTGAAGCCCGGCTGATCCGCCCCCTCGCCATCGGGACGATTGCAAACGATGGTCTTGTAACCAGCCTCCGCGATTTTGCGGATCTTGTTCAGATTCACCTGCGTGGCGACCGTAAACATGCCGTTTAATCGTTTGATCCTCATGTGAGTACCCTTTGATTTGTGCGTGAAAAAATGTTTTTCCCCACCATCCGCCCAAAGGGTAAACAGGCCCTAAATGAAAACGCCCCAAGAAGAGGCAAATCCCGCAAATTCGAAGAGGGTCCTGTGAAAAGCCCTGTGACATCGGGGCGGCTCAGCCGCGGCGCGCCCGCGACCCGCCACGCCTCCCACCCGGTCCGCTCAGTTTGCCCAAACCTTCGGTCAGCACCACGGTCATCGGATGAGACGGACCGGCCAACGGTGCATAGAGCGCCAGAAGCCGCCGGATCGCGATCTGCGGCGACAGGTCCGGGTCGATCTTGATCGCCCAGTCGAGAAAGATCGAGCGCGCCTCCGGCAGACCCAGCCCCTCGATCCGATAGGATTCGCGGATCAGCCCGCCGGGATCGAGCGCGGCGTCCACCTCGGGCAGGTCGCTGGTATAAGGATCTTTTTGCGCCATGGGGCACCTCCTGAGACGGGCTTACGCCCCGGGCAAGGGGCGCGCAAGCACGGAGGTGATCGCGGCGGCAGACGCGGCGGAGCGCGATTTCAGTTCCTCGGACAGAGCTTCCATGCTCACCGCCCCGTTCGAACGCATGAGGAACCCGCGCCCGCCCGCGCCCACGGCCTCCGGATCGAGCGCTTCTCCGGTCAGGAGCCGCGCCGCCGATTGCAGCCGCCACATCAGCCGGTAGGTCTCGACCAGAAGCGCATATTCGTCGCCGGTGAGCCAGTCCGCCGCCCGCCCTGCCCCAAGCTGGGTGTAGATGTCCTGTTCCGCACTGCCCGCCAGAAGCGCGGCAGTCTCAGCCAGAAGCTCGATGTCCATCATACGGCCGGGGCCGTTTTTCGGGTCCCAATCGCTGCCCGGTTTGGCCTCCGCCAGACGCGCGCGCATTTCAGTGGTCTCCTGACGTATGCGTGCCTCGTCCTTGGTGGCCGCGATCAGATCGGCCCGAAAATCATCCACGGCCCGCATCAGATCGGGGGCTCCCGCCAGCGCCCGCCCCCGGCTGAGCGCCAGATGTTCCCAGACCCAGGCTTCCTCGCGCTGATAGCTCATGAAGCTTTCGAGCGAAGTCGCCACCGGCCCCTGTTTGCCCGAGGGCCTGAGCCGCATATCCACCTCATAGAGCCGCCCTTCGGCGGTCTGGGCGGTCATGGCCGTGATCAGTGCTTGCGTCAGGCGCGCATAATAAGTCCGCGATTGCAGGGGCTTGCGCCCCTCCGACATTTCGATGCCCGCCGCGTCGTAGATCACGATCATGTCGAGATCGGAGGCTGCCGTCAGCCGCCCCGCGCCCAAAGAGCCCATACCCAGCACCATCGCGCCCCGCCCCGGTGGATCGCCGTGTTTGCGGGCAAACTCAGCGACAACCTGCGGATAAAGCGCCGCCACGCAGGCGGCGGCAATGTCGCAATATTGCGATCCGGCCTCATCCGCCGTGATCAGATCGCGCAACTGATGCACGCCCACGCGGAAATGCCATTCCTTGGCCCAGCGGCGGCAGGCGTCGAGTTGACGTTCGTAATCCCCGGCCTCTTCGAGATGTGTCGTCAGTAGGGCGATCAGCCCGTCGCGCCCCGGCCATGGGGCAAAGAACCGCCCGCCGATGACCGCATCGAGCACCTGCGCGTTGCGTGAAAGATAGCGCGCCAGATGCGGGGCGGTGGACACGATGTCGAGGATCAGGTCGATGAGCTGCGGGTTGGCCTCGAACAGCGCGAAAAGCTGAACGCCCGCGGGCAGTCCGCGCAGGAAGCCATCGAGATGGGTCAACGCCTCTTCGGGCTTGTCGAGCCGCTGGATGCGGGTCAGAAGCTCCGGTTTCAGCCGGTCGAAAATCTCCTGCGCCCGAGCGGTGCGCAGACAGGGATAGGTTGACCAGCGCGCCGTGACCTCCGCCTGTTCGGGCGACAGATCGGGTGTCGGCGCGGCCTCGCCGGGGGCAAAGAAATCTTCGGTCAGCGCATTGACCCGTTCGCAGCGTTCCGCAATCTCTGCGCGCATCGTTTCGACCGTCGTCCCCATGAGGGCGGCGAGCCGGTCGAATTCCTCGGGTGCGGTGGGCAGGCTGTGAGTCTGCTGGTCACGCAACATTTGGAGCCGGTGTTCGACCTCACGATGCGCCACGTAATCCCGGCTGAGTTGATCGGCCACCTCGCGCTCGACCCAGCCCTTTTCCGCCAGCTTCGCCAGCGCCGGAACCGTACCCCGCAGCCGCAGATCGGGATCGCGCCCCCCCGCGATGAGCTGCCGGGTCTGGGCGAAGAACTCGATCTCGCGAATGCCACCGAAACCGAGCTTCATGTTGTGGCCTTCGAGCTTCAACGCGCCTCCCAACCCCTTGTGCGCGCGAATTTTCAGCCGCATGTCATGGGTCTCACGGATCGCATTGAAATCGAGGTGTCGACGCCAGACGAAGGGTGTCATCGCCTGAAGAAACCGCGCGCCCGCGTCCTGATCGCCCGCGCAGACCCGCGCCTTGATATAGGCCGCACGCTCCCATGTCCGCCCGACGCTCTCATAATAGCGCTCGGCGGCTTCCATCGCGAAACAGACCGGCGTTACCGACGGATCGGGGCGCAAACGCAGATCGGTGCGAAAGACATAGCCCTCGGAGGTCAGATCGGACAGCGCGGCCATGGCGCGGCGCGTCGCGCGGATGAAGCCTGCCCGCGCCTCCATCTGGTCGATCCCGTCGAACCGTTCCTCATCGAACAGGCAGATGAGGTCGATGTCGGAAGAGTAATTCAGCTCCCCGGCCCCGTGCTTGCCCATGGCCAGCGCGAACATACCGCCGCAGCTTTCGATATCCGCCTCGGTCTGGCCGGGGATCTTGCCCCTGCTGATCTCCCGCGCCACATGCGCCCGTAGCGCCACATGGGTCGCCCGGTCGGCCAGAAGCGAGAGCGCGCCGGTAACCTCGGAAAGCGCCCAGACCCCGCCGAGATCGCAGAGCGCCGACAAAAGTGCGATGCGGCGTTTGGCCTGCCGCAGGCCGCTGTCGATCCGATCGGGGGGGAGCGCGTCGATCCGGGCGATTTCCGCCGCGAGGGCCGCCTCCGGGTCTGCCAGCCCCTCGGGCAGCCAGTCCGCCTCCTTGAGGATCAGCCCATGCAGATAGGGCGCAGACCCCGCCGCCCCCGCGATCACCTCCGCGCTCGCCCCGCTCAGATCGGGCAGCGCGGCACGCGCCTCTGCGCCACGCTCCGGTTCATAGGCGCGCGGGCTGCGGGTGATCCGGGTCTCGAATGTCATGACGTCTCCTCCAACTGCGCCAAAGCATCGCCTTTTCAGCACCTTGTGCAAGAGCAAACAACATGGTTTTTTCCCACCCCGAAGGAGTACCTCATGTCGAAAAGTCTCAAACGTGTCCAAGAGGCGTTGGCCGAAGCCGGTCTCGCGATCCATATCTTTGAGATGGATGGCTCCACACGCACCGCACAGGAAGCCGCCGATCAGGCCGGATGCCATGTCGATCAGATCGCCAAGTCGATCGTGTTCAGGGGAGGTGAGAGCGGCGTGATTTGCCTGTTCATCACGTCGGGCGGCGACCAGGTGGATATCGAGAAAGCCGCGCAGGTCGCCGGGGAACCATTGGAACGGGCTGATGGCAAGGAGGTGCGCAAGGTGACGGGCTTTGCCATCGGCGGTGTTTCACCAGTGGGACATCTGACCCCGCCGCGCGCGTTTTTCGACCCGAAACTTTCGGATTTTGTGACGGTCTGGGCCGCCGCCGGCACACCACGCCATATTTTCGAGATCGCACCTGCCGATCTGTTGCGGGTGTCTGGCGCACGGGTTGCGGATTTCACCGCTTGATCATCCCACCTGAATTCAACCTCGCTCAGCGAAGCCCTTAAGCAGCGCCGGGAACTCCACCATGTCCGGCATCCCTTCAAACACATGCTCGGCGGGCGTCATGACCCAAGGCAAGCGCATCCCTGCCATGGTCTCGATAAAGGGCTGGCACCAATCCTGTATCTCCGCGTCCTGCGTGTCGAAGAGCGTCGGACGGATGTTGGTCAGCGCATCGAACCCTGTGATCCGGGTGAACATCCATGTCTTGCAGGAAGGGCAGAAATAGTGGTCAAGCTCCGGTCCCTGTGTACCCCCCTTGACCACCTCGCCCGCCACTGTCAGCGTCTCCGACGGGATCATGGCAGTGAGAGAAAAGGCCGACGAACTCATTTTCTTGCAGCCATTGCAATGGCAAGCGGCAGTCATCACCGGCGCGGCTGACACCATGAGCCTGACCGCTCCGCAACGGCAGGCGCCGGTTTTGGGAAATTCTGGCATTGAGAACCCTCCTGATCACCAGCATGCACGGCTGAGGCCGCGCTGACCAGCCCTGCCTGTCAACGCCCACATCTAGCCTCGAAAACACCAGACAATCTATTGATTTCAAACGAAACTCAAAAATAATGTAAAAAACATTCACATACCCCCTTGCGCGACTATGCCGCGCTCCCCATTTTTGCAATGTGAAAGACATTCACATCCACTGAAACCCACGACACACATATCGAAAGAAAGATGACATGACCCAAGTCGCCTCCACATACACCCCCGCAGAAACCGCCACGAGCTGGTTTCGCCGGGCAGAGGCCTGGCTCGACGACAAAGGCAAAGGCGCCTGGATCGCGACCATGGTCCTCGGTTTCATCTTCGTCTGGCCTGTCGGCCTCGCCCTTCTCTTCTACATGATCTGGAGTAAACGCATGTTTGCCTGCAAATCCCGTCCCACCTCTCCTTTCGGCCGCGGCTGTGGCCCGCGCCATTCCCGTCACGAGCGTTTCCGCTCCATGCACGCCGCGATGCGCCCCTCCGGCAACACCGCTTTCGACGCCTATAAGGAGGAAACCCTGAAACGGCTCGAAGAGGAACAGGACCAGTTCGAAGCCTTCCTCGAACGGCTCCGCGCCGCCAAGGACAAGGCCGAATTCGATCAGTTCATGGACGACCGCGCCCGCCGCGCTTCCGAAGAACGCACCACGTCCGAGACCGATCAGGACGACAAAGACCAGGCCTGAGGACCGAATCGGGCAAGCCCAAAGCGGGCTTGCCTCCGTCGCAGGGAACAACGAGAATGCAGAGCATGAGTGATCATCGAAATCAAGACTGGCAAAATCAGAACTGGCAAACCCAACACTGGGGCCTGCCCGACCCCGACCGGCAGCCCGGCTTTTACGACAGCGTTCCGACCAAGCGTATGCTGGCCTTCGTCGTGGACCTGATTGTCGGTGTGGTGATCGCCGCGCTGATCGTGCCTTTCACCGCCTTCACGGGCATTTTCTTTTTCCCATTCCTCGTGGCCGTGGTGTCCTATGCCTACCGGGTGATCACCATCGCGAACCAGTCTGCAACCTGGGGGATGCGCCTCATGGGCATCGAGTTCCGCACCTCGAAAGGCGAACGGTTCGATCTCGGCATGTCCTTCCTGCACACGACACTTTTCACCGTCTGGTGCTCCATGGGCCTGCCGCAGGTGGTTTCCGTCATTCTGATGCTCACCACGGCGCGCAAACAGGGACTGTCCGATCTGATCCTCGGCTCCGCCGCAATCAACCGGCCGTCGGAATACTGATCCCCGAAACCCACCGGCAAAGATCAAAAAGGGCGCAGCCTTGCGCCCTTTGTCGTGTTTTCAAAGAAAACCGTGTCTAAGGCTTGCGAAATGAAACGGAGTTGATACCTTTCCCCAAAGCCGTTTACGCGACATTTGGAAATTCCTCGTAAGCCGACCCCATGCGTCACACCCTTCCCCTTGCGCCACAGTTCTACGTGACCGCGCCCCAGCCTTGCCCTTACCTTGAGGGCCGGATGGAGCGCAAACTTTTCACGTCGTTGCAAGGGGAACATGCCGAGCAGCTCAACGACAGCCTCTCGAAACAGGGGTTTCGCCGCTCGCAAAACGTGCTCTACCGCCCAACCTGCGCCGATTGCAACGCCTGCATGTCCGCCCGTATCCGGGTCGCCGATTTCAAACCCTCGAAATCGCAGCGACGGACGATCAACAAGAACAACTATCTCAAACGCGCTGCCACCTCGCCCTGGGCGACGGAAGCGCAATATGAGCTGTTCCGGGAATATCTGGAAACCCGCCACGCCGATGGCGGCATGGCCGATATGGATGTGTTCGAATTCGCCGCGATGATCGAGGAAACCCCGATCCGCACCCGCGTCATCGAATATTACATTCCCGGAGAAAATGGCACACCGCGCGAACTGGCGGCGACCTGTCTGACAGACTTGCTCGATGACGGGCTGTCGATGGTTTACTCGTTTTACAAGCCCGATCTGATCAAGGACAGCCTTGGCACCTATGTGATCCTCGACCATATCGAGATCGCGCGCGAGGCGGGGCTACCTTATGTCTATCTCGGATATTGGGTGCCGGGCTCCCCGAAAATGGGCTACAAGGCGCGGTTCTCGGCGCTTGAGGTCTATCAGGGCGGACAATGGATCGACCTGAAGGACCCGGACGACTTTTCCCCGGACACGCATCCGCTGGTATCGGAGCCGATCGCACAGCAGGTGGCGAAGATCGACCTGCCGGACATGCAGGGGCCGAAAACGACGCGACCGGAGTTTTAGCGCGAGTCTGGTGCAGTGATAAAAGACACGGATCGCCTGAGCCGCGTCTTCATCTCAAGTTACCCCTCAATGCACCTTCACCGTACCCATCATCGCGCGGGGATCGGTGCGCAACGTAGCGTTGATCAGCAGGCCCAACTGTTCCGCCAAAGACACCGCCAGCGGAGCGACATCGGCGCGCACCAGAAGCATCGCCATGAGGCAGGCGTCCTCGCGTTGACCGCGCGCGGCATGACGGACGAATTGGGCCAGCACCGCCTCATCGGCCCCGAGGCAGTCGCAGCTCATGCCATGGCTGACCAGAGCCCGGCGCCCGTGGCGCTCGAACACCATCATCATCTGATCGAAAATCTTGCCCATATCGCTGCCCCGGCGCAGCGCATCCGAGCCGCGAAACAGCGTGACGACCACGCGCCCCTGCTCATTGAGCTGCGAGAGCTTCCCCACCGGCTGCGCGCCGTCGAGGGCCTCTTCGGACAATTGGTCGATGGCACGAGCGGATTGGAAAGACATGTTCGGGCTCCTTATGGGGCTGCGCTGAATACCCTAGTCTTTTTATAAGACATTTCTCACAACGCAAGGGATTCTTTTTTCCATAAGAAAAGCCCCGCCGGTTGAGCGGGGCTTTGCGTGTTTTCTGTGCGGCGTGTCTACTTCGCCAGAAGGTTCGGCACGATAGTCACGATATCCGGGAACGCCCACAGGATTCCAAGTCCCAGCACCTGAATGAGCACGAAGGGAATGATGCCCTTGTAGATGTGCCCCGTGGTGACCGAGGCCGGTGCCACGCCGCGCAGGTAGAAGAGCGCAAAGCCGAAGGGCGGGGTCAGGAAGGAGGTCTGGAGGTTGACCGCGATCATGATCGTCACCCATTTCGGGTCCATCGTCCCGCCGTAGATCACCGGACCGACGATCGGCACCACGATATAGATGATCTCAAGGAAATCGAGCACGAAGCCGAGGATGAAAAGCACCAGCATGACCAGAAGGAAGACCGTGAACTCGTTGTCGAACGAGCGCAGGAAGCTCTGGATGTAATGTTCGCCACCGAAGGAAATCACCACGAGGTTCAGAAGCTGCGACCCGATCAGGATGGTGAAGACCATCGAGGTCACTTTGGCTGTCTCCCGCACCACG
Source organism: Celeribacter persicus (assembly GCF_003050785.1). Classification (GTDB taxonomy): domain Bacteria; phylum Pseudomonadota; class Alphaproteobacteria; order Rhodobacterales; family Rhodobacteraceae; genus Celeribacter; species Celeribacter persicus. Next base: position 64,397 of record NZ_QAOH01000013.1, on the reverse strand, counting down.
ATGCCCAGAGTACCGTCGGAGAACAGCACCCAGCAGGCATAGAGGATGCCGAACATCGCATAATAATAGGCGCCAAGGGCGACGAGATAGGCAACCCAATCCTCGAAGGGCACATTGCCACGACCGAGACGCAGGTCGAAATTGCCGCCGATCAGCAGCATCACGACGATGGCAAAGGCCGCCGCGAGGATGATCTTGCCGGATTTCTTGTGATCGGCGAGCTTGCGATAGGCGGCGAGCAGCAAAGCGCCCCCGGCCCCGAGACCGGCGGCCGGCGTCGGGTTGGTCACACCGCCGAGGATGGAACCAAGAACGGCCACGATCAGCACCAGCGGCGGGAAGACCACGCGGAACAGCTCGTTCTTCGACAAATGATTCGCCGCTTCTTTGAGACCGTAGGCCAGAGCGATGAAGGGGATGAGGTAGATCACGAAAGCCGTGCCAGATGAGGTTTGCGGTCCGACAAAAAGCGCATCGAGCGCCAGAACGGCAACGATCCCACCTGCCCCGATCAGAAGCGGCACAGGGTTCGCAAAGGGGGCGACACCGCGCCCGAAGGCCAGCGTGATCGCCAGCATGACCATGACCGTCAGAAGGCCCGAACCGAGCTTCGGCGCATTGGCGATGGCATCGGCGGTCAAGGTTTCGATCTCTTCCGCTGTGCGCTGCACCGATTGCTGCGCTCCGCCGGACGCCTCAATCGCAGCCTGTTCGGCCACGGCCTTGTCCCAGGCGGACTGGCCGTGCAGTTCGATCATCGCGGTCTGACATTGCTGCGACACATTGGTGCGCAGGGATGCGGTCGCCCCGGCTTCGGTAAATTCGGAAACATGGATATCCTGCGAACCGGAAATCCCGAACTGCCCGGAGAACACCGCCCCCCCGATCAGCAACACCGGCACCGCGACCATCCAGAGTAGCCCGTCACGGCGGGTCATGGTCTCGTGGTGGGTGTGTTCAAGATGCACCGGTGGCGCCTTGTGCGGGTTGAACATGGCAAAGCCGAAGGCATAGAGCGCATAGAGACCGGCAAGGAACACGCCCGGCAGCATCGCCGCCTGAAACAGCGTTCCGACGGACACCACGGCAGGCTCGCCAAGATAGGTCAGCGCATCGGTACAGCCGGCGGTCTGCGCCCGCGCTTCCTGAGCAGCGGAATAGATGTCACCTGCCAGCGTGCCCAAAAGCACGATGACGATGGAGGGCGGAATGATCTGCCCGAGCGTGCCGGAGGCGGCGATGACCCCGGTGGCAAGCTGTGGCGAATAACCATGGCGCAGCATGGTCGGGAGCGACAAGAGACCCATGGTCACCACGGTCGCCCCGACGATGCCGGTAGAGGCCGCAAGGAACGCGCCCACGATCACCACGGAGACCGCCAGACCGCCCGGCAGCGGACCGAAGACGCGCGCCATGGTGGTCAGCAGATCGTTGGCAATTTTGGAGCGCTCCAGCACGATCCCCATCATGACGAACATCAGCACGGCAAGCAGAGTCTCGATGGAGGCCCCCGCGAAAACGCGCTCGTTCATCCGGTTGACGATGAAGGACAGGTTGCGGTCGACCGCCTGCTCCCAACCGCCGGGGAACAGGGACTCCGAGACCGTTGGCAAATCCGGGTATCGGAAATGCGAGATCATGTTGGGGTTCACCCCCGAGTTCACAAGATCGCGGTACGCCTGCGACCCGGTGTCGAGCGCCTCATGCACAAGGATGCCCGCACTGTCCAAAGCGGCGATGATCCCGAAGGACATCAGCCCCGCGCCGCCAATGGCGAAGGCCACCGGGAACCCTGTGAGAATACCGCCGAAAAGGCAGAGGAATACGATGATGAGGCCGATCTCTACGCCATCAAGTCCGAAAAACATAGTCTGTCCCTGCCTTTAATGTGTGCCTTCGTAGGCTTCTTCGCCCTCGCCGAGCGTGTCCTTGTCGAGATATTTCCCGGCGCTCTCCTCCCCCTCGATGAATTCGAGATAGGAGCGGTAGAAGAAAGCCAGCGCCTGCAGGATCACCAGAGCGATGAAGCACAGCATCAGGATCTTGAACAGGAAATAGCCGTTGAACCCGTTGGCGGAAAAGGAGATCGTTTCGACGTTCCATTTCACGATCCGAGCTTTCATCAGCATCCGGTCGAGCGCATCGGAGGCCGAGACCTTCGGCGTGATCAGATGCCGCCAGAGGAAGAACCAGGCGTACATCCAGGTCAGCAACGCGACCGGAAGCATGAAGAAGAGCGATCCGAACATGTCGATGGCCCGTTTGGTGCGGTGTTTGACACCCGCATAGACAAGGTCCACCCGCACATGCGCCCCCTGCACAAAGGCGTAGGACACGCAGAGCGCCACGACGAGCGCATTCTCGAACTTGAGGCTTTCGGAAAACCAGCCGACCGATTGGGTGAAACCGCCGCCGAAGGGCGACAGGGTGATCTCACCCTGCCGGAACACCGACTGGAGGAAAACGACCATGATCTGTTGCAAGACCATCAGAAGACCGGCCCAGGCGGCCACGCGCCCCGCCGTGTTGGCGATCTTTTCCAACCCGCGCACCAGCGCCCAGAGGAAGGGACGGTAGAGAAAGCCTATGAGGGTGATCACGATCACCACATCGAAAAACACGAACAACAGCTCTTTGGAGCCGCCGTAATAGACAAAGCGCAAAAGGCTTTCCTTGTTCGACCAATCAAGCCACAGGCCCGGATGGCTGATCGCATAGATGATGTGCCAGAACCCGAGCCCGAGGTTGACAACAAGGCTCACAAGCCCGTCCACCACGGCACCGAGAAACGACGCGCCGCTCTGTTCTTCCATCTCTCTTGTCCCCTTCCCGGACCGCCTGTCCCGCGCCCCGTTCCCAGTGAATTCCCAGTGAATGAAGCCTTTCGCGATAAACTTGAGATACAAGCTGATTGCGAAAGGCCCGCCACATAAATACGCCCGCACCACGTTTCCCGAAAATCTGTGATCGAGGCTTTTTCGCGAAACGCTTTGGCTGTTGTTATTCTGTCGGGCCGCTTTACGCCTCTGCGCCGCGATGAGCAACGCCCGGAGCTAAAAATGCGCGCGAAAACCGCGCGCATTTCCCGTTTTTTATGACGTTTTCACGGTTTACTCCGCGACAGTCGCCATCACGCGGTCGCGCTGCGGGGTGTAATTGCCGTCGGAACGCCCGATCCAGGCCGAAGTCGCCGCCATGGACGCCTCGTAATGGGTGCGGATCTCGGCAAAGATCTCGTCGCCCATATAGCCGTCGAGCACCTCTTTCGCCGCCGTCCCGAAGGCGGTCCAGACATCGTCGGAGAATTCCTTGAGCTGGGTGCCGCCCTGAATGAGACGCTGAAGCGCCGGGCCGTTGTTGGCCACGAACAGCGCGTAGTTGTGCTGATGACACTCCCCCGTCGCGATCTCGATGGCTTTCTGTTGCGAAGGTGTCAAGCTCTCGAACACTTCGAGGTTCGAGGTCACGCAGAGCGCCGCCCCCGGCTCGTGGAAACCCGCCGGGTAGTAGAAGTCGCAGACCTCTTGCAGGCCGAGCTTCTCATCCGACCACGGGCCGATCCACTCGGTGCCGTCGAGCGCGCCGGAGGACAATGCCTGGTAAATCTCGCCGCCCGGAAGCACCTGCACGGACGCGCCGAGTTTCGACACGGTTTCGCCGCCGAGCCCCGGCATACGGAACTTGAGGCCCTGGAAATCGGAGGGCGATTTGATCTCCTTGCGGAACCAGCCGCCGCCCTGACCGCCTGTCTGACCCGCGATGAAGCCCTTGAGGCCGAAAATCTCGCCGAGCTTGTGGTGCAGTTCCATGCCGCCCATTGAATAATACCACACCATCATCTCCGGCGCGGTCATCCCGAAAGGCACGGTGGTGAAATAGGCCAGCGCCGGGTGCTGCCCGGTGAAGTAATATTCGCAGCCGTGGTACATATCGGCCTGACCCGCGGTCACGGCGTCGAAGACCTCAAGGCCGCCAACAAGCTCGCCTGCGGCTTTCGCGTCGATGGTAAGCTGACCGTCGGTCAGCGCATCGACATTGGCGGCGAAACGTTCGACGGAATCCCACACGCCCGCCAGACCGCGCGGCCAGGTTGTAACCATGGTCAGCGTGCGTTTGCCCTGCGCGTAAACCGGCGCGGCCAGCGTCGATGCGGCCGCAGCGGAGGCGCCCCCCAGAGCAGAGGTTTTCAGAAAAGAACGGCGATCCATAGAGTTTGTCCTCCCAAGATTGTCTATGGCTATGGCAGTCTGCCCGGCCCCTTCCCTGCGCATGTTTCCCCCCGTCAAAGAACTCAGCAGCTCCTCGCGACCGGACATGGCGGGTCCTTCACGGACAAACCGAACAAATCGTGATGTTAACGTTATCGACGCCGATGAGGTCTTGAAATACCCAACACTACGCAGGCCGCGATTTTTTGTGACTGCCTCTTGCGAAATTTCGCAACTTTCATTCAACTTGACCCGAAAAACCGCACAATTGACGCATCGCCCTGTGCCGTTATCCTGCGATTCACCACATCACCAAAGGACCCGCAAGATCGCCGTCCCCTTCCCCGAACTGACCTATGCGCGCAAGCTCTTCCTGCTCGCCACGCTGCCGCTGATCCTGTCCGTGGCGGCGATTGCGCTCGTGGTCGCGCATCAGTCGCGCACCATGGCCGAACGCGAGATCGCCGAACTGGAGGAGCAGATTCTGAGCGCCAAACGGCAGGAGTTGCAGAACTACCTGCAACTCGCACGCAATTCGATCACCACGGAATACAGCCCCGCGCCCCCCGATGACGAAGAAGCCAAGCTGCGGGTGACGCAAATCCTTGCCGCCATGACCTATGGGCAGGACGGGTATTTCTTTGTCTATACCTACGACGGCACCAACCTCGTGGCGCCGCGCGACACAAGGCTGATCACCCGAAACTGGGCGGGTCTCACCGACAGCGCGGGGACGCCCATCGTGGATGAACTGATACGGCTCGCCCGACAGGGCGGAGGGTATCACAGCTACCTCTGGCCAAAGCCCTCGACCGGCGAAGAAGCACAGATGATGAGCTATGTGATCGGGCTTCAGGACTGGCAATGGGCGATCGGCACGGGGGTGTTCATCGACGATGTGCTGCGCTCGGTGGCCGCCGCACGCGCCGAGGTGGAAGACCGCGTGACACGCACCTTCGGCTATATCGGCACAATTACCATGGCCGCCGTGCTTTTGGTGTTCCTGTCCGGACTGACGATCACCATCCGCGAGCGGCGTCTGGCGGACGGCAAGCTTAAGAAGCTCACCCAGCGCATTTTCGACACCCAGGAAGAGGAGCGCGGACGTGTGGCGCGCGAGTTGCATGACGGGATCAGTCAGATTCTGGTAGGTGTGCGCTACGCCCTGGAACTTGCGCGGCGACAGTTGAAATCGGGCGATCCGAAAGCCCCCGCAAGCCTCGACCGCAGCGTCGAGATGCTGGGGGGCGCAATCGGCGAGGTGCGCCGGATTTCCCGCGACCTGCGCCCCGGCATTCTCGACGATCTGGGGCTTGGACCCGCGCTGAAATCCCTCACCGAGGAATTCGAAACTCGCACCGGGATCAGGACCGAGCTGGAGACCGTGGTCTTTCGCAACCGGCTCGACGAGGAAGCCCGGATCGCGCTCTTTCGTATCGCGCAGGAGGCTCTGACCAATATCGAGCGTCATGCGGGCGCGACGGAAGTGACCATGAAACTCGCGGGACATCGCAAAGGCGCGACGCTGCTCATTTGCGACAACGGGCGTGGATTCGATCCGGCGGATGTGGGCAAACGCGGGCGGGGGCTTGGCCTTCGCAATATGGCGGAACGCATGGAACAGCTCGACGGCAGCCTGACGATCACCCCCCGTCACCCCGGCACCTCCATTGACGCAACCGTCCCCTTGAAGCATATCCTTCCGCCCGCGACCTCCGGTCGCCCGCCCGCCCCGATTGGAAGTGCCCGATGAGTATCACACCGACCCGCGTCCTGATCGTCGACGACCACCCGATGGTGGCGGAGGGCATTCGTGCGCTTCTGGAAACCTTCGAGGATATCGAAGTGGTCGGCACGCTCTCGAACGGGCGGGAAGCGGTGGATCAGGTCGGGGCGCTGGCTCCGGATGTGGTGCTTCTCGATCTCAACATGCCGCAGATGGGCGGGCTGACGGCGACGGAACTTCTGCTGGAGCGCCGCCCCGAAACCCGCATTCTCATCCTGTCGATGCATGACAGCCCGGAATATATCGGCGCCGCATTGAGCCATGGCGCGAAGGGCTATGTGCTCAAGGACGTGCCGACAGACGATGTCAAGGACGCCATCGACGCGGTGATGCGGAACGAACAATATCTCTGCGACGGTGCGCAAGCCGCGATCAAACCCACAAAAATCCGCGACGGGCGAGAGCCCCTGACCGACCGGGAAACGACGATCCTTTTGGAACTGGCGCAGGGTAAATCCAACAAGGAAGTGGCCTGTGCACTGGATATTTCCGTGCGCACGGTGGAAACCCACCGCAAGAACATCAAGCGCAAACTGGGGATTTCCTCGACCGCAGGGCTTACGCGATATGCCATGGAGCACGGGGTGTTACAGGGAACGGGACGGTTTTAAAACGCCCCCACGGGCGCTTGCCTCCGGCGGGAGTATTTGCCCCACGGAAAGACCTCAAGCCGACTGCGATCCACCATGACCAGAGCTCGCCTCAAGGCCACCAACACGCTGTCCAAATGCAAAAAGCGCGGGAGGTGTCTCCCGCGCGTATCAAAATTTCTCAAGCTTTCGAGCCGATCACTCTTCGAGCATCGCCAGAACGCGATTGCGCTGAGCGGTGTAGAAGCTGTCGGACTGCCCCATCCAGCCGGAGGTGGCTTTCATCGCCTCTTCCACGGAAGTGCGGATTTCAACGAAGAGATCGTCATCCATGTACTGATCCAGAACCTCTTTCGACGCACGCCCGAAAGCCTCCCAAACATCGTCCGGGAATTGCTTGATCTGGGTGCCACCCGCGATCAGGCGTTGCAGCGCCGGGCCGTTGTTGGCGAGAAACAGTGCGTAGTCGAACTGGTTGCACTCGGCGGCGGCGTTGTCGATGATCCGCTGCTGCGCGGGCGTGAGCGACTGGAACACCTCAAGGTTGGTATTGACGGAGAGCGCCGAACCCGGTTCGTGGAAACCAGCGGGGTAGAAATAGTCACAGACCTCTTGCAGACCGAGACGTTCGTCGGACCACGGGCCGACCCATTCGGTGCCGTCAAGCGCGCCGGAGGACAGCGCCTGATAAATGTCGCCCGCCGGCATCACCTGCACGGAAGCGCCGAGCTTGCCGACCACTTCGCCGCCGAGACCCGGCATACGCAGTTTCAGCCCCTGAAAATCGGCAACCGAGGTGATTTCCTTGCGGTACCAGCCACCGCCCTGCGCGCCGGTCTGGCCGCCGATGTTGGTGTGCAGGCCGAAAATCTCACCGAGGTTGCGGTGCAACTGCTGACCGCCGATGCCATAATACCACACCATCATCTCCGGCGCGGTCATGCCAAACGGCGAGGTGGTGAAGAACGCCAGAGCCGGGTGCTGACCGGTGAAGTAATAATCGGCGGAGTGGTAGATGTCGGCCTGCCCCGAGGTCACGGCGTCGAAGACCTCAAGCCCGCCGACGAGTTCGCCCGCAGCCCGCGCCTCGATGGTGAGCTGACCGTCGGACATGGTTTGCACGGCATCGACAAAACGCTCCACCGCGTCCCACACCCCCGCCAGACCGCGCGGCCAGGAACAGACCATGGTCAGGGTGCGATTGCCCTGGGCATAGACCGGTGCGGCCAGCGTCGAGGCAGCGGCGGCAGAGCCACCCAGCGCGGAAGTTTTCAGAAAAGAGCGGCGATCCATGTTGTGTCCTCCAAAAGGCGCGCGAGGGAAAGCCCCGCGCCAAATCGCGCGCACCATAGAGAGGGGCTGCGGAAGATTGAAGAGGGGAAGACGCGACATTTCGCGCGAATGTTGCGCAGAGATGCAGAAGGGGGGATGGTTTATTGCGGAGGGGGGGCATTGAGCTGAATAAAAACTCCTCCAAGTTCAAATGATTGTTCGCTCCAACGCCAATTATCGCCCTTTCTTTGCAAGGTACGAAAACTCAGTCGCTCCGGCTTGCATTGCTAATTTAAACCACTCTTCTTTCATGTCAGGGACTTCTACATATGTTGCAGCAACCTTCGAAAGAAGTTCAGCATATACCATCGCTTTTTCGGCAGTTTCTCCAAGATAATCAAAAAATCGAATTTGATCAGGAGGATAATTGAGGTCAGTTTCTGTATCGAATACTCTATGGCCTGTACTCGGATCAGTGTAAGTATTTATAACTGTTTCCAGAACAAACCACGATAAAATGAGGGCGTTACTTTCATCCACATCTCCAAGAGTAGAGAATGACTGAGGTAGCCACTCGAAAGTTTTATCCACCAACTCCGGCACGAGATGACCAACGTATTTATTACGAATATACTTAAAGAACTCAAAAGCTTGTGAAAGCTCCCCGTGTAATTCTCCAAGTTCAGGGTGATCTTTATACAAAGCACGGGCGGTCGAGGCCACATCTGCGATATTTGCAATTTCCAACATTATGTGACGAAAATAAAGTAGCCTTAAACAGTATAGTTCGACCGCACGCTCCATATTAGGCTCTTCTTCTCCGTGCCCCAATCTGCCTGCAGCATTGTGCGCAGTACGTAGACCAAGATATGAGATTTTAGCTGCAGTACATATATACCTGTAATTCATCAACTCACCCGTAAAATCACTTAAGAAAGTACATATAGTCCATCACTAGTCTCGTTAAAGGATCTTCAAGTCACGCTACAAAATAAGGGGCGCGGCTTTCACCGCACCCCTCGCCTGATAAAATCCTAAGACGGGATCGGCTTACCCGATCAGCGCGCCATCCTCACGCCACACGGCGATCACCGACGAGCGCGGTTTGCCCGCGCCGTCCGGCCAGGAGCCGCCCGGGTGCTGGATGCCCACAAAAGCCACTTTCTTGTCCGGGGACCAGGTGAGACCGGTGACCTCGGCGCCGTTCGGCGCGGTGAGGAAGCGGCCGATTTCGCCGGTTTCCGTGTTGCCGATGAGCATCTGGTTGTTGCCCTGACCGGCGAACTCGCCTTCATTGCTGTCGTCGCCATCGGTCTGGATCCAGAGGTAACCGTCGGAAGAGAACGCCATGCCGTCCGGGGAGTTGAACATGTTGCCTTCGTTGACGTTCTCGGAGCCCGCATAGGCGTTGTCGTAAACGGTCGGATTGCCGGCCATGACGTAGAGATCCCAGCCGAATTTGTCGGAACCGTGATCTTCGCCTTCCGGGCGCCAGCGTACGATCTGGCCGTAGTTGTTGGTCTCGCGCGGGTTCGGACCCATCGCCGGTTGCTCATCACCGCCCGCGTTGGTTTTCACACCGCGGTTCTTGTTGTTGGTGAGCGCGCAATAGGCTTCGCACTTGAGCGGGTTGGCGGCGATCCATTCCGGGCGGTCCATGGTGGTCGCGCCGACTTTGGAACCTGCTTCACGGGAGAACACGAGGATCTCTTCGATCGACATGCCGGTGGTTTCCGGCGTCAGGGCCAGCCATTCTCCGGTCATGTCGTCGTTGAACTTGGCGACATAGAGCGTGCCATCGGACAGCAGGCCTTCGGTCGAGCCACCTTCGGTGTAGGTGCCGTTGGAGACGAATTTATACATGAATTCGCCGCGCTCATCGTCGCCCATGTAGACCACGACGCGACCGTCGGCAGCCTGCACCATCTCGGCGTTCTCGTGTTTGAAGCGGCCCAGAGCAGTATGTTTCACCGGGGTCGAGGACGGGTCGAGCGGATTGATCTCGGTGACCCAGCCGTGACGGTTCGGCTCGTTCGGCTCTTTCGAGAGATCGTAACGGGTGTCGAATTTCTCGTAGGCGTAGCGGCCTTCGCCCCCGATGCCATAACGCTTGAGACCCTCGGTCACCTCATACTCGCCGGTCGCGCCGAAGTAGCCGTTGAAGTTCTCTTCACAGGTCAGGTAGGTGCCCCAGAGGGTCTTGCCGGAGCCACAGTTGTTCATGGTGCCTTTCGGGCTCATGCCTTCGGGGTCCGCATTGGTTTTCACCAGATCGGACCCGGCGGCCGGGCCGTCCATGGTCATCTGGGTCTCATGGGTGATACGACGGTTGTAGGGGCTGTCAACGACAACCTCGAACCCGTTGCCCATGTCGGCGACTTCCATGACGGTCACGCCCTGCATGTTCTTCAGAAGCGTCACTTCATCGGCGTTTTTCGGCATGCCTTCGGAGTCGGCAGGCAGGTTGATCTTCGGGTTCACATATTCGGAGTTGATCGCGAGGATCGTCTTGTCGCCATCGGTGAAGGTCTCCATCCCGTCGGTGTTCTCGCCGAAGACCTTGTCGGACATCTCGACGGAAACGCCGGTTTCCGGGGAATAGGCGTCCTTCGCCTCGGAGAACAGCGCATCGCCCCAGCGCACGAGCACTTTCCACTGGTAGCCTTCCGGCACATGGATGTCGAAATCGGTGGCAATCGGGATCGGCTTGAAGGTGAAGGCCGCCCCTTCCGCGCGCGCCGCGGTGGTGGAGGACAGGAGGCCAGCAGACCCCATGGCAAGAGCACCGGACCCGAAGGCCAGCGCACCGCCAAGGAAACCGCGACGGGAAATGGCGCGCTCCACGACCGCGTCGAAACCGTTGTTGTCCGGGCGCGGGTCGCGCATCTCGTCAAAATCGTCCCATGACAGGTCGACGATGTCCTGATCTTTCATATCTCGCTCCATTGAGTGCGTTGCTTGAGAATCGATGACGCCGCACCTGGGCACAGGCGCGTCTTCTGGCGCATCAGGTGCCAATCGCGCGCAACAGCGAGGTGACGAAATTGTAACAACGGGATGAAACCGGCCCGAAATCGCCTGACCGCGACAGATTGACCGGGAGATGTGATCCGAGCCTGTGCAGCAGCCGAAGACCCATCCGGCCCAGCCACGGCATCCTTTGCTTTCTCGCACACTCGGAGCGGGGAGGACGCCCCCGGCATTTTCCCCTTCCTTTCACGGGCCCCACCGGCCAGACTGCCCGCGTCGGGGAGCGAGCTCCCCCGAAACGAAAGGATACCGACCGATGCTTCGCCCCACAGCATTCTCTGCCGCCCTCAGCGCCCTGATGACCCTCACCGCCCTGCCCGCCCTGGCCGAGACCGAGGTCTTGACCTTCGACAATCTGGACACGTTTGAAGAGCTTCTGAGAGGGTTCGGCTCGGTCGAGCGCGATATCGACGGCGAGGATGACCCGATGTTTCGCGGCCGGATCGGCGGCACCCGCTATTCGCTCTATTTCTACGGCTGCGAAGACCACAAGGACTGCAACAACGGCACCTTCGTGGCCTATTTCGACGGGCAGGACTATTCCACCGACCCGGATGTGATCAACGAGTACAACAACAGCTACCGCTTCGGCAAAGCCTCGGTCGATGGCGACGGCGATCTGGAGATCAACTATTCTTTCGCCTTCAAGGGCGGCATCACCCGCGAGGCGCTCGATGACACGTTCGACTGGTGGCGGGTGATTTTGGAGCAGGCGGAAGAGCATTTTGAGTGAAGGGAGCGGGGCTCGCTCCATCAAACCAAAGGCAGCGAACTGGTGTAATGAAGAAAGCCCGCCAATTCATCGCGTGATACCGGAGGGCTGTCGCGTGGTATCTCGGGAAATACGACACGCGGTCTGTCCATGTCTCTCTGATCGGAACACCCTTGGTGTAGTCTCTCCAGATCGCCGCTGTGCGCGCATTCAGTGCACTCTGTCAGTCCCACGGCATAAGGTTTGGCAGGGTCATACCTGACCCCGCCCTTCCTCCCGTGATGGCCGCGGGTGGTGCCATGTTCTATCTTGCACTCGAATGTATCGCGCCTTGTTTGGCTACAGGCTCATCGGAGAAACGGATACCCAGTCCGCAATTCGGTCGGATGCCTTTTTCAGAATATAGAAGGCGCTGACAGAGACACTTGATCACGCGCCCCTTACCGCAAACCTTACAAATTCGCTCCCCCCAAACATGCCCCGGGCTCACACACAAATCCGGAGATGGCATAAAATAGGTCAGCCCTTTTAACATTATTTCACACACATGCCGCGCTGCGACATTTTATTCAATCAAGCGGATGTTTTGCGGTTGACGCATGATCAGCCGGGTCCTAATGTCCCGCCCACGCAATGAAGGGCCCGTAAGGGTCAGAGCCCCAAAAGGAAACGCCATGTCTGGCATTCTTGTACTCGTAGGGAACACGCGCATGGGCCGGTGACGGTTGACCATAATGGAACCCATGCGCCCCCGACTGAACAGCGGGGGCTTTTTTATTGCAGAAAACAAAGTGACGATGTGCAGACGGAGAACAACATGACACGTCAGATGACCGGAGCGAAAATGGTGGTTCAGGCCCTCAAGGATCAGGGCGTGGACACGGTATTCGGGTATCCGGGGGGCGCTGTCCTTCCGATCTACGACGAGATTTTCCAGCAGAACGACATCAGGCACGTTCTGGTGCGCCATGAACAGGCCGCGCTCCACGCCGCCGAGGGCTATGCGCGCTCGACCGGCAAGCCCGGTGTCGCCCTCGTGACCTCCGGCCCCGGCGCGACCAATGCCGTCACCGGCCTGACCGACGCGCTTCTGGACAGCATTCCGCTCGTGGTCTTCTCCGGGCAGGTTCCGACCTTCATGATCGGCACCGACGGGTTTCAGGAGGCCGACACCATCGGCATCACCCGCCCCTGCACGAAACACAACTGGCTGGTGAAAGACACGGACAAGCTCGCCGAGACCATCCATCAGGCGTTCCACGTTGCCACCTCCGGTCGCCCCGGCCCGGTCCTCATTGATCTGCCGAAAGACGTGCAGTTCGCCGATGGCGAGTACACACCTCCGACGAAGGTCAAGATGGGTCACTACAAACCGCGGGTGAAAGCCTCCATCGAGGAGATCAACGACATCGTTGCGCTCATCGAGAAAGCCGAACGCCCGGTGTTCTACACCGGCGGTGGCGTGATCAACTCCGGCCCTGCGGCCTCGATGCTTTTGCGCGAGCTGGTGGATGCGACGGGCTTTCCGATCACCTCCACGCTGATGGGTCTGGGCGCCTACCCGGCGTCTGGCAAAGGCTGGCTCGGGATGCTGGGCATGCACGGTCTTTACGAGGCCAATATGGCGATGCACGGCTGCGACCTGATGATCAACATCGGCGCGCGGTTCGATGACCGGATCACCGGACGGATTCAGGATTTCTCGCCGAATTCCAAGAAGATCCATGTCGATATCGACCCCAGCTCGATCAACAAGATCATCCATGTCGATCTGCCGGTGATCGGCGATGTCGGCCATGTGTTGGAAGACGTCCTGAAAGTGTGGAAATCGCGCGGTCGCAAAAAAGCTGACATTTCGGCCTGGTGGAAACAGATCGAGGAATGGCGCGAGGTCCGCTGCCTGACCTACAAGAATTCCGACACGGTGATCAAACCGCAATATGCGCTGCAACGGCTCGAAGAACTGACCAAGGGCATGGATCGTTATATCACCACCGAGGTCGGCCAGCACCAGATGTGGGCGGCACAGTTTCTGGGCTTTGAAGACCCGAACCGCTGGATGACCTCCGGTGGCCTCGGCACCATGGGCTACGGCTTCCCGGCCTCGATCGGGGTGCAGATGGCGCATCCCGAAAGCCTCGTGGTCAACGTTGCGGGCGAGGCCTCGTGGCTGATGAACATGCAGGAAATGGGCACGGCGATCCAATACCGCCTGCCGGTGAAACAGTTCATCCTGAACAACGAACGCCTCGGCATGGTGCGCCAGTGGCAGCAATTGCTGCATGGCGAGCGCTATTCGTCGAGCTGGTCCGAAGCCCTGCCCGATTTCGTGAAGCTCGCCGAAGCTTTTGGCGCGAAGGGCATCCAGTGTTCCGACCCGAAAGATCTGGACGACGCGATCATGGAGATGATCAACTACGACGGTCCGGTGATCTTCGACTGCCTCGTCGAGAAGCATGAAAACTGCTTCCCGATGATCCCGTCGGGCAAGCCGCACAACGAAATGTTGTTGGGCGAAGCCTACGTCGAAGGCGCGATCAAATCCGACGGCGCGGTTCTGGTCTGATGAAACGCTTCGGGAAATGGCTCCGCACTGCCCTCGCCGCGCTGGTCGCGACCTGGGGGCTTGCGGGGTGAGCCCGGGATTTACAGAGATATTCGCCACGCAGCGCGTGGATTAAGGGAGAAAAGCATGTCCGCCCTACGTATCCAACAAGGCTCGTCGAGCCATTCCGCCTATGACCTTCGTGACTACCACGCGGAAGTCATCGAAAAACACACCCTCGCCGTTCTGGTCGACAACGAGGCGGGGGTTCTGGCCCGCGTCATCGGTCTGTTTTCGGGCCGGGGCTACAACATCGAAAGCCTGACCGTGGCCGAAGTCGATCATGAGGGCCATCGTTCGCGCATCACCGTGGTCACGACTGGCACGCGCGATGTGATCGAACAGATCAAGGCGCAGGTGGGGCGCATCGTGCCCGTGCATGAGGTCCATGACCTGACTGTCGAGGGCCCGTCGATCGAACGCGAACTGGCACTGTTCAAGGTCGAAGGCACCGGCAACAACCGCATCGAGGCGCTGCGTCTGGCGGAGATTTTCCGCGCCAATGTTGTGGACAGCACACTGGAAAGCTTTGTCTTCGAGATGACCGGCACCTCGGAAAAGATCGACGCTTTCGCCGAGTTGATGCGCCCGCTGGGATTGGTGGAAACCGCCCGCACCGGCGTTGCAGCGCTCGCGCGTGGCAGCAAGGCCTGAGCCCGGCTCCTCTAGAAACACCAAAGGGCCCCACAGGGCCCTTTTTCGTATCGGCTTTCGTATCGGCGACAGACTACACGGGTTTGTGCTTGTCGAAATAGCCGCGGATCAACGGCGGGGAATGCGTCCTCGGATGGATGCCGATCCTGTCACGGGCGGAGATCATCGCGGCCAGAGACGGTTCCAGCCGTTGCAGCAGGATGGGCGTTGTCGAAAGCACATCCTGCATTGAAACCGCACTTCCGAAATAGAAGTTTTCCAGTCCAAGATAGCCCGGTTCAAAACCACCCAGCACCATGAGCGGAGTGCGCTCCATCGACATGATGAAGGAAACCCCATCAACTGACGAAACACTACCCCGCGCAACCTTCGTGTAGAGGCCGCCCGCGGCAGTCCGATGCGGTCGCTCGAAGCATAGGGCATATACCCCCGGATGCGCATCACCCCATGGGCGTCCCGCCGAAACCCGATGAGGGAGCAACTGATGTCCGAGGGCACGAAATAGGACACGCGGTAATATAGATAGGCCCCTTCCGGCAGGGTTTTGGCCGGGATGTCGAGCATGTCGAGATCGGAGAGCAGGCTTGAGATTTCGCCGAGCGCGTCTGCGCAGGATTGGCGCGTGATCGTCTCCAGAGGTTCGAGCAGAATCCGGGCATCGACGTCGAAATGCTTGCAAATCCGGTTAAGCACGTCCGGGCGGGGAAAGGCTTCGCCATTCAGATAGCGGTTGTATTGTGTGCGGTTGATCTCAAGCGCGCGGCACAGGGACGAGATCGACCGCGCTCCGGAAGACAATGCGCGCAAATTCGCCCCGAACACATGGCGCAACTGCACGGGAGACAATTCTTTTTCCCGCACTGCCCTCTCCTGTCCAAACACGTCCACTTGCATGGTCCCAACATCTGAGACCGAGAGACATCCCCCCAATATGCAAAATTATGCGTCATTCTGGTGCATATTGATACTGTTTTGCGTCAATTTACGGGGGGTCAAAAAAATCTGACGCTTATGAGCGTCTATATGATCCCAGAATGATACATAAATCGAAATATGATGAGACTTATACTCATGATAAAAATGAATGTTCAGGCAAATAGCATTTACTCAGAGTCATTGAAATGGATGGGATAGTTCTTTGGGCCGATCCGCAGGCCCATAAAGCGGTGATTTGGTGCAGCGACCACGGCCCTCTCGCCTATGCCACCGGTCCTGAAACGCTCATCGGCGCATTCGACATGCCCGAAGCCGGAACCATGGTGTATTGCGAAACGCACATGGAAAACGGTGTCCGTATCTGCACGCAATTGCATCCCATTCAACGCTTTGCCGCTCCGGAACTCGCAGAGGCTTTGCGCGCCCTCGCCGCAGAAGCTTCCGCCGCCTGAAGTGCTCTTTCACTCTCTGCGATCCAAATCACGGCAAGAAAAAAGGGAGGTCCTGAGACCTCCCTGTAGTTTCGCTGATCGGGCTCATATTGATACCGCCCGGTAGATTTTATGCCTGCGGCCCGATCCGCGTCGGGAGCGAACGCATCCGCTCCAGAAAAGGAATTCCAAGAACTCCTCACTCAGGGCTTTCCGGGTCGAATGGAAAGCCCCCACCCCGTTTCGCCCGAGGATCGGGCAAAACGTATTCTTTTATTCGCCTCAGGGCGAACGGCGAAAACTGGTTCCCACTTTTCGCGCCCTTGCGACGGCTTCGCCCGCGGGTCGGGCAAAACGTATTCCTTTAGTGCAGCACCCGGCCCGCCGAGCTGTTGACGGAGAACACGGCCTTGCAGCCCGCTTCGCCCGTGTCACGGTAGTCCTGCACCGAATAGGTCACGCTCAGAGACGGCACGCCCAGCACGGAAACCGCCCGCGCGCCCTGATAGGCATCGGCCAGCGCGCCCATCACGTTGCGGTCGAACTCGGCCTCAAGCGTATTGCCCCGCATGGTCACGCGATCTGCCGCGCAAAGTTGGCCGGCGATGTCGAAAACGAGGTTCATCGTCTCTCCTTACGAACAGCCCGACGTGGCGCCACAGGTGTTGCATTTCATGCAGGTGCCGTTGCGCACCAGCGTGTAGTTGCCGCATTCGCCACAGGCCTCGCCCTCATAGCCCTGCATCTTTGCCTTAGTGCGCGCATCCATGGAGATCGCGCCCGAGGACAGGGCCGTCTCGGAGGTGGCGGCTTTCGCGGCAGCCTTGGTTTCCGGCACCAGCGTCTGAAGCGCCACTTCCGGGTCGATGGAGCCGGTAAATGCGGTCGCACCGGACTGAATTCCGCCCTGAAGCACCATCAGCTCCTGCGGTACGCGTTTGCGCAGATAGCCGGTGGAGGAAATATGCTTGAGCACTTCCAAAGACTTCGAGGCAGCGTTTTCCGACAGTTCCTTGACGTTCGATACGCCCTCTTCCTCGCCGCGACCCAGATCGTCGAATGTCGCACCTTGCGGTTTGACATGGGCGAGGTCCGTGCGGTCGAGATAGCTCACCGCCAGTTCGCGGAAGATATAATCGAGGATCGAGGTGGCGTTCTTGATCGAGTCGTTGCCCTGCACCATGCCCGCCGGTTCGAACTTGGTGAAGGTGAAAGCATCGACGAACTCTTCAAGCGGCACGCCGTACTGGAGACCGACGGAGACCGCGATGGCGAAGTTGTTCATCATCGCCCGAAAGCCCGCGCCCTCTTTGTGCATGTCGATGAAGATCTCGCCCAGGGAGCCGTCTTCGTATTCGCCGGTGCGCAGGTAGACCTTATGCCCACCGACGATGGATTTCTGGGTATAGCCCTTGCGACGGGTCGGCAGTTTCTCACGGCCGCGCGCCACTTCCTTGATCACCACTTTTTCGATGATCTTTTCGGCCAGAACGGCAGCTTTTTCCTGCGCAGAACCGGTGGCGAGGATTTCCTCGGCCTCCTCGTCGTCCTCAATGAGAGCGGTGGCGAGCGGCTGCGACAGTTTCGAGCCGTCACGGTAGAGCGCGTTGGCCTTGGTGCCCAGAGACCAGGACAGCTCATAGGCCGCGAGGCAATCCTCGATGGTCGCATCGTTCGGCATGTTGATCGTCTTGGAGATCGCGCCGGAGATGAAGCTCTGTGCCGCCGCCATCATGGTGATGTGGCTTTCGACGGAGAGATAGCGTTTGCCCTTCTTGCCACAAGCATTGGCGCAATCGAAGACGTGGTAATGCTCTTCCTTGAGGAAAGGCGCGCCTTCGAGCGTCATCGTGCCGCAAACGTGGTCATTGGCGGCGTCGATGTCCTTTTTCGTGAAACCCAAGGAGCGCAGCAGGTCGAAGGACGGATCGTTCAGCTTCTCTTGCGGAATGCCGAGCGTACCGGTGCAGAACTCCTCACCCAGCGTCCACTGGTTGAACACGAAGCGGATGTCGAAGGCGGAGGGAAGTGCTGCTTCGATCTTGTCGATCTGAGCCTGACCGAAGCCATGACCGATCAGCGCGGTGTGGTTGATCCCCGGCGCGTTGCCGATGGTGCCATGACCGACCGCATAGGAGACGATTTCCTCGATCTGGCTCGACGAATAGCCCAGCTTTTCGAGCGCTGCGGGCACGGAGCGGTTGATGATCTTGAAATAGCCGCCCCCCGCGAGTTTCTTGAATTTCACCAGCGCGAAGTCCGGCTCGATCCCCGTGGTGTCGCAATCCATCACCAGACCGATAGTGCCGGTGGGGGCAATGACCGACACCTGCGCGTTGCGGTAGCCGTTTTTCTCGCCAAGGCTCAGGGCCTCATCCCATGCGGATTTCGCCAGCTCGACAAGATGTGCATCCGGGCAGTTGGCGTGATCGAGCGCGACCGGCTTGACCGAAAGCCCCTCATAGCCCGTGGTCTTGCCATAGGCAGCGGTGCGGTGATTGCGGATGACGCGGAGCATGTGCTCGGCGTTGCGTTGGTAACCGGAGAAGGTGCCCAGCTCTCCCGCGATCTCAGCGGAGGTCGCGTAGGACACGCCGGTCATGATCGCGGTCAGGGCACCCGCCAAAGCGCGGCCCTCGTCAGAGTCATAGCCCAGACCCATGTTCATCAACAGCCCGCCGATATTGGCATAGCCAAGACCCAAGGTCCGGAAATCGTAGGACAATTGCGCGATTTCTTTGGACGGAAACTGCGCCATCATCACGGAAATCTCCAGCGTCAGCGTCCAGATGCGGGTCGCATGCATGTAGCTTTCCGCGTCAAATTCACCGTCACGCAGGAAGGTCAGCAGGTTCATCGAGGCGAGGTTACAGGCCGTGTCATCGAGGAACATATACTCGGAACACGGGTTGGAACCGCGGATCTGACCGTCTTCCGGGCAGGTGTGCCAAGCATTGATCGTGTCGTGGAACTGGATGCCCGGATCGGCGCAAGCCCATGCGGCATGACCGACCTGCTCCCAGAGCTCGCGGGCCTTGACCACTTTCGAGACCTTGCCATCGGTACGGCGCAGCAACTCCCACTCGGCATCGTCTTTCACCGCCTTGAGGAAAGCGTCAGTGACGCGCACGGAGTTGTTGGAATTCTGACCGGAGACCGACGCATAGGCCTCGGAATCCCAATCGGTGTCATAGGTCGGGAATTCGATCGAGGAAAAGCCCTGTTTCGCGTAATCGAGCACGCGTTTGACGTAGGTTTCGGGGATTGCCACCTGTTTCGCGCCACGGATCGCGGCCTTGAGCGCAGTGTTCTGACTCGGGTCGAACGCGCCCTCTTCGGAACCGTCCCATGCGCGGATCGCGGCAAAAATCTCGTTGAGCTGGCGTTCGTGCATCTTCGAGCCCGCGACGATGGACGCCACTTTCTGCTCTTCGATCACCTTCCAGTTGATGAATTCCTCGATGTCCGGGTGATCCATGTCGCAGATCACCATCTTGGCCGCACGGCGTGTGGTGCCGCCGGATTTGATCGCGCCCGCCGCACGGTCGCCGATTTTCAGGAAACCCATGAGGCCGGAGGATTTACCGCCGCCCGAAAGGCTTTCATTGGCGGCGCGCAGCGAGGAGAAGTTGGTGCCCGTCCCGGAACCGTATTTGAACAGGCGTGCTTCGCGGACCCAGAGGTCCATGATGCCACCTTCCTGCACCAGATCGTCAGCGACGGACTGGATAAAACAGGCATGCGGCTGCGGATGCTCATAGGAAGATTGCGAGCGGGTCAGTTCGCCGGACTGATAGTCCACGTAGTAATGCCCCTGCCCCGGACCGTCGATGCCATAGGCCCAATGCAGACCGGTGTTGAACCATTGCGGGCTGTTCGGCGCGCCCATCTGGGCAGCCAGCATGAAGCGCATTTCGTCGTAATAGGCTTTCGCGTCCTCCTCGGAGGAGAAATACCCCCCCTTCCAGCCCCAATAGGCCCAAGCGCCAGCCAGACGGTCGAACACTTGTTTGGCGGAGGATTCACCGCCGAAACGCTCCTCTTCGGGGAGTTTCGCGAGCTTGTCTTCATCGGGGACCGAACGCCAGAGGAAGGAGGGCACGCCTTTTTCGCGAACCTTTTTCAACGCCGCGGGCACGCCCGCCTTGCGGAAATATTTCTGCGCGATGACGTCGGAGGCGACTTGCGACCATTTCGAGGGAACCTCGCAATCGTCCAGTTTGAAAACGATCGTCCCGTCCGGATTACGAATCTCCGAACTCGTCGTGGTGAACTCAAGCTCCGAATATGCGTCCTTGCCTGCCGTCGTAAATTTGCGTTCGATCTTCATGTCTGCCCCGACCAAATCTGTTTCGGCGTTCCCGGCGTGTCGTCCACGCCCCGCCCTTGACTGCATCCGGTGACCCGCCCCTGACGGCTCCGATCCCCGGTCTCTCGACCCACAGGCCCGAGCGTGTCCGCCGCACACCTGTGCCCTCAGAGCTTAAAGCTACATATTGTGCTCTGATCCGGCGAAAGACAGCCTTGTGCAACGGACAAACCCAACCTTATCCGGTCCCGCAGCGCAGGTCCGGTTCTATAGAGATTCGCCTCAGTGCGTCGCCTCGGTCACCGTGGTCATATCCGTGTTTCACCCCGTCCGTTTCCGCGAAAACAAGGCATATTCGCCCCGATCCCACACGGCCCTTTGTCGGATATGTTCCCCGGGACCCTTGTCCCTCGCCAGTCAGGATCGACTAAATGTAGTGTGTCACCCATCCGGCTCACACAATGTGCAGCGGTTACGGCCCACTGGTCAACGCAAAATTTACCCTTTTCGAGAGCAAAATTTCGTTGACGAATTTTGCCCACAGGGACGCTCGATTCGCCTCCCTGCACGTTAACTAATTTTCCTTTGTTTCCCATGGGTTTCACGCAAAACGTTAAGAATTTAAGCGAGTGTTTGTGGATAAGTCGGCCCGCCCTGTGGAGCATCGAAATCGGGCGGCGCAGCAATCTGTGCCTAATCCATCAGCATACTACATCTGGTAGCATAAACTTGGCCTCGCAGCCGCAGCAAGCGCCCGGTTTTGCACGGAAACCTGCGAGAAAATACAATCACAGGATGTATTTCAGGCCAAATCCTCAACGGACCTTCCCACCGGCATAGCGCTTCGCGGTTCAACGAATCATTTTTGTGACATCGCGGAGGGAACAGGCTTGAGATCGACCAGAACAGTGCCGTCGAGACAATCGAGTCCATCGACCACAAGCGCGGCCTCTTCCACCGCCCGCACCCGGACCCGCGACAGGGCGATGGGGTTCGGACGATGCGGCGAGCGCATGGCGAAAACGCCGCAATGCACCCCGTCATGGGGGCGTACCGATTGCAACACATCACGCGGCGCGCGGTCGAACCAATAAAGCACATCGACCTCGGTGGCCGTAAGCCCCTTGAGACCGGGGGCGAAAGTCGGGTCCAGCTCGATGCGCGCCTCCTGCCCTTCGCGCCCCGGCCCTTTCGGGCAGTCTGCGAGCGTCTTGTAAGGGGTGCGAATGCGTCCGATGGGGGTGAGGATCATGTCGGTCATGCGTGTCTCCTTTTCCCTGATGTAGGAAGAAACCGGCGCGGAACCGTCCGACAAAAGGACGCAGGCGGCCACCGAGCCACCATCGGCTCCACCAGATCGCCTGTATGAAATTTTGGGCGGATCTTCGCCGAAAGCGCCCTTTTGCGAGTCGCAACATATGTCCCGCGCAGTCACCGCCCGAACGAAACACCCGCCGCTCCGCGCATAATCTCCGGAAAATTCACCACATTTGCCACAAGACAAGGCAATCCCGGTAGCAGACGGCGGGACAGGTTGACGTTACGATCACTTTTCCGACGAAGCCTTGCCTTCTCCGGCCGAATACATTTCCCTTCTTACATTCACGCGCCGCCCCGGATCGCCTCCTGTGTGGCCCGGATATGGCGCTTTTGAGATAACCGACAAATAAACAGTACCCAGGAGGTCTTCATGAAACTCACCACCGCCCTGTCCGCGCTGGCCCTGCTTGTGGCCGCTCCGACGGCCTTTGCCGCCGATGTGCCCGAAGGCACGGTGCTCTCGGAGAACCAGACCTATACGTTCTGGCTCCTCGACGCGATCAAGTCGATGGACCCGCAGATCAACACGGACGTCGAAGGCTCAGACATTCTGCGCAACCTTTTCGAAGGCCTCTACAATGAAGACGCCAAAGGAGACATCGTCCCCGGCGTGGCGCTGAGCCACGATCTGTCCGAAGATGGCATGACCTACACTTTCCACCTGCGCCCCGAGGCCGTATGGTCCGATGGCAAGCCCGTGACCGCCGGTGATTTCGTCTACGCCTGGCAGCGTCTGGCGGACCCGGCGACAGCGTCGGAATACGCCTGGTACATGGAACTGATGCAGGTGGTGAATGCGTCGAAAATCACCGCAGGCGAATTGCCGCCCTCCGATCTGGGTGTCAAAGCCATCGACGATCACACGCTCGAAGTGACCATCGAGACCCCGCTGCCGTACTTCCCGCAGATGCTTGTGCATGGTTCGACCTTCCCGGTGCGTCAGGACGTGATCGAGAAATTCGGCGCGGACTGGACCAAGCCGGAGAACATGATCGGCAACGGCGCCTATACGCTGACCGAGCACATCCTCGGCGAACGCGTCGAGATGGACAAATCCGATACCTATTGGGATGCCGACAAGACGGTAATGACACATCTCACGGCGCTCACGATCAATGACGTGAATCAGGGTTTAACCCGTTACCTCGCGGGCGAGCTGGATCGCGTGGACATCCCCGCCGGTCAGTACCCACGCCTGAAAAAAGAATACCCGGACGAGGCGACCTCGCTGCCTTATTCCTGTTCCTACATCTATATGATGAACATGTCCGAAAAGGGTCCGGAAGCGCTTAAGGACGTGCGCGTGCGCAAGGCGCTGTCCTATGCGATGAACCGTGACATCGTGGTGGACAACATCCTTCAGGGCGGTCAGCACCCGTCCTACAACTGGACACACTGGGCGACCGCAGGCTTTGAGATGCCCGAGATCGACTATGCGGGCTGGACGCAGGAAGAGCGCAACGAGAAGGCGCGCGAACTTCTGGCCGAGGCCGGTTATGGCCCGGAAAATCCGCTCGACCTGACACTGAACTACAACACGTCTGAGGATCACAAGAAGATCGCCATCGCAGCGCAGCAGTTCTTCAAGCCCTTCGGCGTGAACCTGACGCTCAACAACATGGAATGGAAGGTGCACACCGACAAGATGCAGAACCAGGACTTCGATCTGGCGCGTTATGCATGGTGTGGCGATTACAACGAGGCCTCGACCTATCTCGATCTCTTCACCTCCTATTCGGGCCACAACAACGGCCATTTCTTCAATGACGAATACGATGCACTGATGAAGGAAAGCAAAACCGCCGAAGATCCGCAGCCGCTCTATACGCAGGCGGAACAGATTCTCGCCTCCGAGATGCCGATAATCCCGATCTATCACTATGCACAGGTCGACATGATTTCGTCGGACATCAAGGGCCTTCCGACCGAGAACGTGATGCAGACCTGGTACGGCAAAGACCTGTACCGCATCGCCGAGTGATCTCACTTTGAAAACAGGCAGGACGCGGCACTTTAGTGTGCCGCGTTCCCACCCGGAGAGACATCCATGATTGTCTACATTCTCAAGCGTCTGGCGATTGCCATCCCGACGCTGCTTTTGCTCATCATCTTCTCCTTCCTGCTGATGCACGCGGCCCCCGGAGGCCCCTTCACGCAGGAACGCGAGCTGCCCGCACAGGTGCTCGCCAATCTCAACGCCAAATACGGTCTCGACCAGCCTCTGTGGAAACAGATCGCCAGTTACATCTGGGGCATCGTCGCGCATTTCGATTTCGGCCCGTCCTTTGTCTACAAGGACCGCACCGTGAACGAGATCATCGCGCAGGGTTTTCCGGTCACACTGACCTATGGCGGCGTCTCTTTCGTGGTCGCCGTGGTCGCGGGCGTGACGCTCGGTGCGGTCGCCGCCGTCAAACACAACACGATCATCGACTATTTCGCAGTCGGCGTGTCGATTGGCGCGCAGGTGCTACCGAACTTCGTCATGGCACCGATCCTCGTGATCGTCTTCACGCTCATTCTCGGCTGGTTGCCGGGGGGCGGTTGGCGGTTTTCCGATCCCTCTTATTGGATCATGCCGGTGATCGCGCTGTCGACCTCCTACATGGCCTCAATCGCGCGGATCATGCGCTCGTCCATGCTTGAGGTGCTGAACTCCAACCACATCCGCACGGCGCGCGCCAAGGGGCTGCCCGGTCATCGCGTCATCTGGCGTCATGCGCTCAAACCCGCGCTTTTGCCGGTGATCTCCTACCTCGGCCCGGCCTTTGTGGCGATGATCACAGGCTCTGTGATCGTGGACATCTATTTCTCGACGGGCGGCATCGGCAAGGCCTTTGTCGACAGTGCGCTGAACCGCGACTACGCGGTGATGATGGGGGTCACGATCCTCGTCGGCGCGCTCACCATCCTGTTCAACCTTGTCGTCGATATCATCTACGGATGGATCGACCCGAAAATCCGGTACTGAGCCATGGTCATCGACAGTCAGAAAATGAAGTCCCTGGCCGAAGCCACTTCCCGCGAGGATGTAGCGGGCCGCTCCCTCTGGGCTGATGCGAGGCGCAGGTTTTTCAGCAATAAGGCGGCGATGTTCGGGCTCGTGCTGCTCGTCTTTGTCACGCTCTTCGCCCTCTTCGGCAATTACATCGCGCAATGGTCGAACGAGGAAATCGACTTTTCCGTCATGGGCATGGTCGCCGAACAGGGCGGGCCGTCGATTGCCAACGGGCATTATTTCGGCACCGACGATCTGGGCCGCGATCTTTTCGCCCGCACCGTGCAGGGCACGCAAATCTCACTCGCCGTGGGCATCATCGGATCGGCCATCGCCGTCGTCGTCGGCACGATCTATGGCGCGACCGCCGGCTATTTCGGCGGGCGGCTCGACAATTTCATGATGCGCGCCGTCGATATCCTCTTGGCGATCCCTTATATGTTCGTGCTGATCCTTCTTTTGGTGATGTATGGCCGCTCGATCACCATGCTGTTCGTCGGCGTCGGCCTGATCTCATGGCTTGAGATGAGCCGGATCGTGCGCGGGCAGACGCTCACGCTCAAGGGCCGCGAATATATCGAAGCGGCGCGCGCCATTGGCGTCCCGGCCCCCGTGATCATCCGCCGTCATATCCTGCCGAACCTGATCGGCGTGGTGACGGTGTTCGCGACCCTTCTGGTGCCGAACATGATCCTGACCGAGAGCTTCATTTCCTTCCTCGGCCTCGGCGTGCAGGAACCGATGACCTCTCTGGGTGCGCTGATCTCCGAAGGTTCCGGCACCATTTCTTACGGGACGCTCTGGCAACTGGCCTTCCCGCTTCTTTTCTTCGTCCTCACCCTCTTCGGCTTTTTCTTTGTCGGCGACGGGTTGCGCGACGCTCTGGACCCGAAGGATCGCTGACATGGCACTTCTGGACGTCAAAGACCTCTCCGTTCGTTTCGATACGCCCGAGGGCGAAATTCATGCCGTCAATGGCGTGAGCTTCAGCCTTGAGAAGGGCGAAACCCTTGGCATTGTGGGCGAGTCCGGTTCCGGCAAGAGCCAGCTCAACTTCGCGCTTCTGGGGCTTCTTGCGCGCAACGGCCGCACCACCGGACAGGCCATGTTCGATGGCAAAAACCTGCTGTCGATCTCTGAGCGGGAGTTGAACAAGATCCGCGCCAACCGCATTGCGATGGTGTTTCAGGACCCGATGACCTCGCTCAACCCCTATATGCGCATTTCCGACCAGATGGCGGAGGTGATCATGCTGCACAAGGGACTCAGCAAACGCGCGGCCATTGCGGAAAGTGTCGCCATGCTCGACGCGGTGAAAATCCCCGACGCAAAGAATCGCGTCCGGCTTTATCCGCATGAGTTTTCCGGCGGGATGCGGCAACGGGTGATGATCGCCATGTCGCTTTTGTGTCACCCGGAAATCCTCATCGCCGACGAGCCGACCACCGCGCTCGATGTGACGGTGCAGGCCCAGATCATGGAGCTTCTCTCTGAACTGCAACGTGAATTCGGCATGGCGACGATCCTGATCACCCATGATCTCGGCGTCGTGGCCGGGTTTTGCGAACGCGCCATCGTGATGTATGGCGGGCGGATCATGGAGGAGGCCCCGGTCGATCCGCTGTTCGAAACCCCGACGCATCCCTATACGCGCGGGCTTCTGGACGCGATTCCTCGGGTCGACGAGGAACAGGAGGCGCTCCGCGCCATTCCGGGCAACCCACCGAACATGACCGGCGCGCCCAAGGGCTGTCCGTTTGCGCCGCGCTGCGGCTTTGCGGATGAGCGGTGCCGGATCGAGACGCCGGAACTTCTGACATTCGGCGAAGATCGCGCCCGTGCCTGTTTCCGCCCCATCGAGGAGGTCGCCGCATGAGCCGTCCGCTGATCGAAGCCCGCGATGTGCGGGTCACCTTCGACATTCGCCGCCCCTCCGACCTTCCGTGGACGCCGCCCGCACAATTGCACGCGGTCAATGGCGTAAGCTTCTCGCTGGAACCGGGTCAGACGCTGGGCATCGTGGGAGAATCCGGCTGTGGCAAGTCCACGCTGGCGCGCGCGCTCATCCGCATGTTGCCCGCCAGCGGACAGGTGATCTGGGAGGACGGCACCGACCTTCTGACGCTTAGCCCGCGTCAGATGCTCAAGTACCGCTCGCAAATTCAGATGATCTTTCAGGACCCTCTGGCCTCGCTCAATCCGCGCATGACCGTGGGCGACATCATCGCCGAACCATTGCGTACCCACCGCCCCGGCATGAGTTCGAAAGAGCGCAAGGAAAAGGTCCGGTCCGTCATGGAGCGCGTGGGGCTGTTGCCGAACCAGATCAACCGCTACCCGCATGAGTTCTCCGGCGGCCAATGTCAGCGTATCGGCATCGCCCGCGCACTGGTGGTGGAGCCGAAACTCCTGATCTGCGACGAGCCTGTCTCCGCCCTCGACGTCTCGATTCAGGCGCAGGTGATCGGATTGCTCGAAGAGTTGCGCCGCGATCTCGGCCTGACGATCATCTTCATCGCCCATGATCTGTCGGTGGTGAAACACCTCTCCGACGAGGTCATGGTGCTCTATCTCGGACGGATGATGGAAAAGGCCTGCTCGGACGAGTTGTTTGCCGATCCGCGCCATCCCTACACGCAGGCTTTGCTGTCGGCAGTCCCGATCCCCGATCCGAAGATCGAGAAGACGAAACAGGTGATCCCGCTCGAAGGCGACCTGCCCTCTCCCATGGCGCCGCCAAAAGGCTGTGTGTTCCGCACCCGCTGCCCGAAGACGCAGGCGGTCTGTGAAACCGTGCCGGAGGATCGTCTGCGCGGCGATCACCACACCGCCTGTCACCTTGCGGATCAGGGTGTCGAGGCGTAAACAGAGAGGGCATGCGAAGTCGCGTGCCCTTTTCATTTATCCGATGTTCGTGTCGAGAAACACACCGGATTTGTCCTTTCGGACTTCGGCAGCCCCTTGGAAACATGCGGGCCGATTTTGGATCAGTGACGAAAGTGCCCTTTTTCGTCAGGGGATTTGCCGAAGGTGAGCGCGGCCCGAGGGGCAACTATGTGGACTCAGTGGTCATTCACGTGAATGGCGCAATCCACTGTCCGCCTATTCGTAAATTTCTCCTTCGTCGCCCACGATCTGGGCACCTAGCTGCGCAGATAAAGCCCGCATTACTGATCTTTGATGACTATTGGATGTCTCAAAGTCAGGGGAAGGAGGGGTTGAAATCCGTCCATTGAACCATCTGAACATTGCGATCCAAGTTTGACTATTAGGGTCAAACAGTTCAGCTGTTCCATGCGCTGTAGGATTCGATATCTTTTCGCCAGTAACGGGGTTCGTCACTATCGTAGTGGCCGTATCTGCCAGCCTAACGCTTTCAACACTGCCTACGGCGTTCATCCATTCATTTAGGCTGATTGGCCGACCATTGTTTCGTTCGATATGGATTTCATAAGCCATAATTTTGGCTCTCCTTGTTTTACGTTCGGCCAATTGCGTCAGAATAAAGCGGCTCCCCCATGCACACAATGTAACTTAGGGCTCAATGCCGACCTTTAGGTTTTCATGAAGCGGCGTGCAAACCGAGCCAGGGCGCAGCGGCAGCCAAAGGGCATTTCGTGCCCCGAAAGGGCAAATGCCCTGACTATCGACTGTTCAGAAAGTGGTCGGGGCGGCGAGATTCGAACTCACGACCCCCTGTACCCAAAACAGGTGCGCTACCAGACTGCGCCACGCCCCGACCGTGCGCCTCTCCTACCGTGCCAGAACGCGGTTGAAAAGAGCTTTATTGCAAAGGTCTTATTGCACCACGCAGGGATCGGCCGCCTCCGGCCCGAAAGCCGGGTGGCGCAGCACGTCCCCCGGCGCAATCCCCAACCCCTTGGCCAGCCCGGCATTGATCTCCAACACCGCGAACACTGCATCCCCGCCCGGAATGGGCGTGCGATCAAGCGGCACAGCATTTTCATGCACACGGGTCACAACGCCGCGCCGGTCGGTGAAGATCATGTCCAGAGGAATCAGCGTATTGGCCATCCAGAAGGCCACTGGCTGAGGTTTCTCATAAACGAAGAGCATGCCATGGGAGCGCGCCATCTCGGAGCGGTTCATCAGCCCGAGTGCGCGTTCGCCCGCATCATCGGCAATCTCGACGGAAAAGCGCGCATCCGTGCCCTCCCCCGTCACGATCACCTCGTTCCTGTCACATGTCGTCTGCGCCGAAGCTCCTGCCACAGACGCGAGCATCACGGCCCCGGTCATCGCCCCGAGAGGCGTCAGGACCGCCCGCCGTTCAGCCATGATCCAGATCCTGTGCCTCCGGCTCCCGCAGTGCCGCATCCCAGGCGGTCACATGCGCGGCCATCCGGCCCCGACGGCCCTCGATGACGCGCAGGCCAACGGCCTCACCCGGCATCAGATCGGCAAGACCGGAGCGCCGCAGCACCTCGATATGGATGAACACATCCTCGGGGCGGCCAAACACATTGGCGAAACCAAAGCCCTTGCCCTTGTCAAACCATTTCACCCGTGCGGGTTCCAACGGCAGGGTCAAACTGCTTTCGTCGATGTCTTCCAGATCTTCGAGCACGGCCCCCGTGCCCGGCGCCGGTGGCAGGATTTCGAGCACCTCGACCGCCTGCACACCACGATCGGTGCGTTGCACCACAAGGCGGATGCCCGCCGCATCGGCAACGGAGCTTTGTCCGAAATTGCGCAGCACATTTGCGTGCAGCAAAATATCCGGCCCGCCGTCATCGGCGACCACAAATCCAAATCCTCGTGCCGGATCGAACCATTTCACATGGCCCGACACGACTTGGCTCAAGTCAGTTTCGTTCATTCTCTTCTATATACTCACAGGGGCCCATACCAAACGGCAGAGCCCGAACCATGGGGCGTGAGCCCCTCATCCCTGCCAGACCCTGTGCCATTCGGGCCGAAGGTTCAAGCCCCCTCCCCCCTGTCTTTTTGACCAAGAGGTCGGGTTCCCCGGCGTCATCCTGCACCTCTTGCCTCAAAGTCAGGCAAAACTTATGGATTAAGCCGTTGAATATCCCAGAGCTGATCCGGTGCGCTCCTGCGCCAGCGGAACCGGTCATGCAGGCGGAATTCGCCATCGGCCCAGAATTCGATTTCCAAAGGCGTGATCCGATAACCGCCCCAGAACGGAGGACGTTTCGGATTCGGCCCGTGCCTGAGCCCCTCTTTCGCCACCGCCTCCATCAGCGCCGCCTTCGACTCCAGCGGACGCGACTGACGGCTGGCCCAGGCACCGATCCGGCTCCCGAGCGCGCGTGAGCGATAATAGGCATCCGAATGCTCCTCGCTTTCGCGCGTCACAAGTCCGCGCACACGCACCTGACGACGCAAGCTCTTCCAATGCATCACGAAAGCCGCCTTCCCCGCGCTTTCGATTTCCTGCCCCTTGGCGCTCTCGTAATTGGTGTAAAACACGAAAGCATCGTCAGCGATCTCCTTCAGAAGCACCATACGCACGTTCGGAAGCCCCTCGGGGTCCACGGTGGCGATGGCAATGGCATTGGGATCGTTGATTTCCTTTGCTTCGGCCTCTTTCAGCCATTTGCGCGCGATCTCGAACGGATCGTTGCCTGCGAAAATGCCTTTTCGCGGAACTGTGCGTGGAGCCATGACGCCCTCCTCTTTTTATCCTTCCCCGGATACCCCCTACATCCGGAAGCGGCAAGCGTCATCGCAGGCAGGCGCGGGGTCATGAAGGGCCTGTGCACCCCCGCGCCGCAAAGGAGATTTGCACCGAGTTGTGACGCCACGTCACGAATTTGCCCCCACGCAGGCTTGATCGCCTATCTGAAAACCCCTAAAGCACGTCATAACACGAAAAATAATGGGGTCGAGGAAGACCATGACGAAACTGATGGACGGCAAGCGCGGGCTGATCATGGGCCTTGCCAACGACAAATCAATCGCCTGGGGCATCGCGAAAGCGCTCTCAGATCATGGCGCCGAGCTGTGCTTTTCCTATCAGGGCGAACAACTTAAGAAGCGCGTCGATCCGCTGGCCGAACGCCTCGGCTCCGATTTCGTCGTGGAATGCGATGTGGCCGACGAGGCCTCGATTGATGCGCTTTTCGCGGCGATCAAGGAAAAATGGGGCAAGATCGACTTCATCGTTCACGCCATCGGCTTTTCCGACAAGAACGAGCTGCGTGGCCGTTATGTCGACACCTCGCGCGCGAATTTCAACCTGACGATGGACATCTCCGTCTTCTCCTTCACCGCGGTCGCACAGCGTGCGGCGAAGCTGATGCCCGAGGGTGGCTCCATGCTCACCATGACCTATTACGGTGCCGAGCGCGTGATGCCGCATTACAACGTGATGGGTGTCGCCAAGGCCGCGCTTGAGGCCTCCGTGCGCTACCTCGCCGAGGACCTCGGCAAGGACGGTATCCGCGTCAACTCGATCTCCGCAGGCCCGATCAAGACGCTGGCCGCCTCCGGTATCGGCGATTTCCGTTACATCATGAAGTGGAACGAATACAATTCGCCCCTGCGCCGCAACGTGACCATCGACGACGTGGGCAATTCGGCGCTCTATCTCCTGTCCGATCTGGGCGCAGGCGTGACCGGCGAAACCCACCATGTGGATGCGGGGTATCACGTCGTCGGCATGAAAGCCGTGGATGCGCCGGATATTTCCAAGAACTGATCCGGCCTTGGATGACTGTTTCGAAACGGGGGCTTCGGCTCCCTTTTTTCGTCAGCCTGTGCTTTTGGGAGGAGACACAACATGACACTCACCGTATTCCTGTCGATCCTGAGCATCCATCTGATCGCGGCGATGAGCCCCGGCCCCTCTTTCGTGGTCTCGGTACGCACCGCCGCCTCAGAAGGCTTCCGCCCCGCCTTCGGCCTTGCCGTGGCGTTCGGGCTGGGCGCGGTGATCTGGGCACTTGCCGCGCTTTCCGGCCTCTCGATCCTGTTCGACATTTTCCCCCGCGCCTATCTCGCCTTCAAACTCGCGGGCGGGCTGTTCCTGATCTGGATCGGATACAAGACCTTCCGCCATGCCGCCGATCCCCTGCCCGAGGCCTCGGCGATGACCAGCCCGCGCTCTCTGGCCAATGCCTTTCGTCTCGGGTTGATGACGCAGCTTTCGAACCCGAAACCCGCCGTGTTCTTCGGAGCCGTGTTCGCCGGTCTGGTCCCGCCGGAAACCTCCGTGGTCGTTAAGGCGGTCTTGTTGTTTTTCGTCTTTTTTGACGAAACCCTGTGGTATGTGATTGTCGCGCGGCTTTTTTCGCGGCAAAAAGCACGACAAGCCTATGGCCGGGCCAAACTCTGGACCGACCGCGTCCTAGGCGGCCTTATCGCCGTTTTCGGTCTGCGGATCGCCACCAGTTGAGAAGAACCGCTCCGGCTTCGCCACCATGATGAAAGGATGAAAGAGATGTCCGACCGCCTGCCCCATGAAAAAGGGTTTCATGTCAGTTGGGACCAGATCCACCGGGACAGCCGCGCGCTGGCCTGGCGGCTTGACGGCAAGGGTCCCGATGACGGTGCATGGCGTGCCATCGTGGCGATCACCCGCGGCGGTATGGCCCCCGCGATGATAATCGCGCGTGAACTGGATATTCGCACCGTCGACACGATCTCGGTGAAATCCTACGATCACCAGACCCAAACCGAGCCGAAGGTGCTGAACGCTCCCGATGCCGATCTGATGGGCGATGGCACCGGCATTCTGGTGATCGACGATCTGGTGGACAGCGGACGCACGCTTGAGCTTTGCCGTCAGCTCTATCCGAACGCCCATTTCGCCACGGTCTACGCCAAACCGAAAGGCCGCGCGCAGGTGGACAGCTATATCACCGAAGTGTCTCAGGACACATGGATTTTCTTTCCGTGGGATATGGCGATGCAATACGTCAAGCCGTATCGCGGGCGGGACTGATCTCGGATCGAACTCAAAGGGGCCAATCGGCCCCTTTTTCATGCGCCCCTCGCGCCCAGAGCCTCAACTTTTTTCCGCCAGCGCACCACTTTTCCGGGCGTTGCCTCCGAAGCCCCCGCAAGCTGCGTGAGTTTCACCGGTTTGATGCCGACAAAACCGAGGATATGTCCCTTGAGCGTCGCGGCGACCGGATTGCGATAGGCGAGCCAGAGAAACCATGTCGGCGTGTCGGAGGTGATCACCACCCGGCCGCTGCGTCCCGTCAGCATCGGGCGCGGCATGCCGAAACGGTTCGGGTGGCGCGTATCGAAGGCCCGCCCCGGCAAAAAGGCCCGGTCGATCAGCCCTTTGAGCTTCGCTGGCAGGCTTCCCCACCACATCGGCGTGAACAGCACCACATGCTCCGCCCAGTCGATATGCGCCAGAACCTCTTCGAGATCAGGTTCCAGCGGCTTGATGTCCTTATACCCCGCCCGCTCGAAATCCATGTCGAAGTGCAGATCGCTCAGGTGGTGTATCCGCAAGTCGTACCCTGCCGCTTCGGCGGCCCGCGCATAACTTTCCGCCAATGTCCGCGACAGAGAATTGGCCGCAGGATGACCGTTCAGGATATAGATACGTTTCTGGGACATGGTCTCCCCCCAACAAAAAAATGACCGCGGTCAATTTTATTCGCGAAATTGACCGTGGTCAAGAAACATGCAAACTGACACCATGACCAAGCCGATCCAGAAACGCGCCATCGCCACCCGGGAAAAGCTGCTCGCAGCCGCCAAGGCCTTGATCGAGCAGGACAGTTTTGAACATCTCCGGGTCGAGGATGTGGTCGGTGCCGCTGGCGTCGCAAAGGGTACGTTCTTTGCGCATTTCAAGGACAAGGACGCGCTTTTGGAACAGATCATCGGCGCACGGCTTGCCGGGTTCAATGAAGCCATGGCCCAATCCCCCGTTCCTGAAAACATTGCGGAAATGATCGCCCGGATGCGCCCGCTGATTGCCTTTTCGACCTCGGAACGCACGGTGTTCGATGTAATGGTCCGCCATTCGGGCGCTGCGGCGAGTGCGGAAATTGGCCCCATCGCCGAGCAGTTCGATGCCCAGATCGCGCTTTATAGCCGTTGGGCCGCCTCGGGTCCGTTTCGCAAGGACACAGACCCGGAGCTTCTGGGGGAAGGCATCAGCGCCTTTCTCATTCAGGCCATCGCCCTGACCTTTTGCGCCTTGCATGGGCAACAGGCGCTGGAGGTGCGGCTGGCCGGGTATCTCACCGCATGGTTGCTGCCGCAGAGTTGATCGTCTAGGCCCCCGGTTTACGCCGCTGAGGCGCGCAGCAGCATATCCTGCACCTTGTCGATCTCATGCTCGGCAAAGGCCAGACCGGCCCCGCGATCCGAGCCGCGTAGCACTGCGTCGATAGCCCCGCAGGCCGAGCGCACGAGATAGCCTGCCTGACGCAATTCCATATCGTAAGACAGATCGCGGATGCGCTCCGTCATCTCCGCTTCACCCGTCGCATCGCCTCTCCGGGCCATATCGAGTGCCGCCCGCAGGTCTTCGATCAGATAGGGATCGCCCTCCATCCCGCCTGTGTTCATGACTGCCATATCAACCTCTTATCGTTTTATCTGGCCCAGATCCGTTTCGGCTCTGATCCGGGTACGCCTGCTCTCCAATTGGGGCGCTTTTGCCCCAGTGTCATCCAAGGCTCTTGCAAAAATGGTAAACAAATCCTGAATAGCTGCCCTAAAACCGCTCACCCCCGCATGAAAGGTCGTTTTTTCAGCGCCTTGCCAGTGTTTTCATCGCGTTGCATGCAATGGCACACCGCTTGTTACGGACGTGTCACGGACACATCACAGCTCAGCGAAACGATTGCATCCCGCGAGAGCCGCTCCTAAATTCGGCCCGATCACGAAAGGATACACCCATGCCGAACCCGCTCAATCCAGCCATGGCCCATACCGCCGCCTCGCCCATCGTCGCGTCGAAAAGCTGGATGGACGGCATGACCTTCCCGCCCGAGCGCCCGCTGATCAATGTCAGTCAGGCCGCGCCCATGGAGGCTCCGCCCCTGCCGCTGCGCGAAGAGATCGCCCGCATTGTGCTGGAAGACACTTCCGCACATCTTTACGGCCCGGTGCTGGGCCTGCCGGAGTTGCGGGAGGAACTCGCTCACCAATGGTCCACCGCCTATCACGCCGGAATCTCCCCGCCGGAGGTTGCGATCACCTCCGGCTGCAACGAGGCCTTCACCGCCGTGATGACCACCATCGCCGGGCCGGGTGACGAGGTAATCCTCGCAACACCATGGTATTTCAACCATAAAATGTGGTGCGATATGTCGGGCGTCCATGCCGTGCCGCTGCCCACCGGCGACGATCTTTTACCCGATCTGGAGACCTGCGCCCGGCTGATCACACCGCGCACCCGCGCCATCGTGCTGATCACCCCGAACAATCCGGGCGGCGTCGAATACCCGCCCGAGCTTTTGACGAAATTCTACGCACTGGCCCGCGAACATCGCATCATGCTGGTGCTTGATGAGACCTATCGCGATTTCGACAGCCGTTCCGAGGTGCCGCATCACCTGTTCCGGCAACCCGACTGGCGTGACACGCTCGTGCATCTCTATTCCTTCTCGAAGGCCTTCCGCCTCACCGGTCACCGCGTCGGCGCGCTGATCACCGGCACCGACCGGATGGTCGAGGTGGAGAAATATCTCGACACAGTCACCATCTGCCCCAATCAAATCGGTCAGCGCGCGGCACTTTGGGGGCTGCGCAATCTCAGTCAGTGGGTCGCAGGCGAGCGCACCGAAATCCTCGCCCGGCGCGCGGCGATGATCGAAGGTTTCAAGGCCCTCCAGGGCTGGAAACTCCTCGGTTGCGGCGCATTCTTCGCCTATGCCGAGCACCCGTTCGACATGCCCTCTTCCGAGTTTGCCCCCTGGCTCCTGCGCGAAGCGGGAGTGCTGCTTTTGCCCGGCACCGCCTTCATGCCGCAAAACGACCCGCGTGCAGAGCGGCAGTTGCGCATCGCCTTTGCCAATATCGGCGTGCCGGAGATCGAAACGCTTTTCACGAGATTGGCACAAATCAAGCCCTGATCCGCCTTGCCCTCCCTGTCGCTTGCCCCTACACAATTGCCCAACCTTGATGGGAGAAGAAAAACATGGCGAGCGGCAAGGGTTCTGGCGCGAAAATGGTGGTCTGGGGGATTCTCGGCCTCCTCATCATCGGCCTCGGCGGGTTTGGCACGGCGAATTTCGGCGGTGGCGTGACCCGTGTGGCCTCTGTGGGCGACGAGGACATTTCCGTCAACGATTACGCCAATGCGCTTCGCACCCAGATGCGCGCGATCGAGGCCCAAACCAGCCAGCCTTTCTCCGTCACTCAGGCACAGGAATTCGGCCTCTCGCAACAGGTGCTTGACCAGCTCCTGTCACAGGCCGCGCTCGACAACGAGACCGCGCGCCTCGGCCTCTCCGTCGGTGACGACGCGGTGCGCCGCGAACTGCTGACCTATGACGCGTTCAAGGGCATTGACGGCAAATTCGACACCCAGTCCTACAAGGAGCTTCTGGCGCGCAACAATATGAACGAAGGCGATTTCGAAGCCGATCTGCGTGATGAGGCCGCCCGTTCGATCCTTTCCGGTGCGCTGGCTTCCGGCATCACCATGCCCCCGTCCTACGGTCAGGCCGTGGTCGACTGGCTTGGCGAACGCCGCACGATTTCCGTTGCCGTGCTCTCCGCCACCGATCTCGAAACCGGCGTGCCCGCCGCCTCAGATACCGACATCCAGAGCTGGTACGATGCCCATCCGGACGCTTACACCGCTCCCGAGGCGCGGCGCATCACCTATGCCTGGCTGACCCCCGCCATGCTGACCGACAAGGTCGATCTCGACGAGGCCGCGCTGCGCCGGCTCTATGAGGACAACATCGACAGCTATGTCCAGCCGGAGCGCCGTCTGGTCGAACGTCTGGTCTATGGCAGCGAGGAGGAAGCGCAGGCCGCCGCCGACCGGATCGCATCCGGCGAAAGCACATTCGAGGATGAAGTCACCGCCCGAGGCCTTGCGCTGATCGACACCGACATGGGCGATGTCTCCGAGGGTGATCTGTCGTCCGAGGCCGGGCCCGCCGTCTTCGCGCTTGAAGGCACGGGCGTCGTCGGTCCTCTGATGTCCGATCTGGGTCCGGCGCTTTATCGTGTCAACGGCACACTTGCGGGCTCCGAAATTCCTTTCGAAGAGGCCCGTGACGAACTTGCGACCGAGATGGCCGCGGATGCCGCCGCCCGCCTGATCGCCGATCAGATCGAAGCTTTCGATAACGACCTCGCCGAAGGCTACACGCTTGAGGATCTGGCAAATGAGACCGACATGGAACTTGGGCAGATCGACTGGACACCGGAGAGCGAAGGCGGGATCGCCGCCTACACCGATTTCCAGCAGGCCGCCGCCTCCGTGACGCTGGACGACTATCCGGAGATCGTCGAGCTGTCCGATGGCGGGGTTTTCGCCCTACGTCTCGACGAGATCGTGCCCGCAAGCGTGAAACCGCTCGATCAGGTGCGCGATCAGGTCGCCGCCGACTGGGAAGCCGATGCGCTGGCCCAGAAACTCACCGCCCGCGCCGAGGCGCTTGAAACCGGCGTCGCCTCTGGCACCGCCATGGCCGATCTCGGCCTGCCGGTCGAACAATTCACCAAGATCACCCGTCAGGATTTCATCTCCACCATGCCCGCAGGCTTCATGGATGCGGTCTTCGCGCCGGGTCTCAAGGCAGGAGGCACCACGCTGATCCCCGGCGAGGGCCGCGTGGTCATCGCCAAGGTCGAAACCGTCGAAGCGCCGGAACCCTCGGACGAGAACGCCGCCATCGCGGAAAATTACATCGAAACCGCCGCCCAAGGTGTCGCCACCGATGTGATCGACGCCTTCTCCCGCGCACTGCGTACCCGCGAGGGCGTGACGGTGAACCAGACCGCGCTCAACGCGGTGCATAGCCAACTGCAATAAAGACCAGAAAGACGCCCGACATGGCCACGCTCATTCCGTCCTTCGCCGAGTTTGAAACCGGCTTCAACGCGGGCCAAAACCAGCTCGTCTACGCCAAGGTGGCCGCTGATCTCGACACGCCCGTTTCAATCATGCTGAAACTCGCGGGGGCACGCACCGACAGTTTCATCCTCGAATCCGTCACCGGCGGCGAGGTGCGCGGGCGCTATTCGATCATCGGCATGAAGCCCGACCTGATCTGGAAATGCGAGGGCACGGAGGCTTTCGTGAACCGCAATGCCCGTTTCGACGCGGAAAGCTATGTCCGAGATGAGCGCGATCCCCTCGCCTCGATCCGCGCCCTGATCGCAGAAAGCCGGGTAGATATCCCCGACGAGCTTCCGGGTGCTGCCGCCGGTCTCTTCGGCTATCTCGGCTATGACATGATCCGTCTCGTCGAACATCTGCCGAATGTGAACCCCGACCCGATCGGCCTGCCCGATGCGGTGCTGATGCGCCCTTCCGTGATTGCGATCCTCGACGGGGTGAAAGGCGACGTGATCCTCGTCTCCCCCGCTTGGGTCGAAAGCGGCCTCTCCGCCAAAGCCGCCTATGCGCAGGCCGCCGAGCGCGTGATGGATGCGCTCCGTGATCTCGAACGCGCGCCCTCCGAAGCAACGCATGAGATGGGCGAGGCTTATATCGCGCCCCCCGCCACCTCGAACTTCACCCACGAAGGCTACAAGGCCGCCGTCGAGAAGGCCAAGGAATACATCACCGCAGGCGACATCTTCCAAGTCGTGCCCGCACAGCGCTGGACGCAGGACTTCCCGCTGCCGCCCTTCTCGCTCTACCGGAGCCTGCGGCGCACCAACCCCTCGCCCTTCATGTTCTTCTTCAACTTCGGCGGCTTTCAGATCATCGGCGCCTCGCCCGAGATTCTCGTGCGCGTGTTCGACAACGAAGTCACCATCCGCCCCATCGCCGGCACCCGCAAACGCGGGGCGACACCGGCGGAGGACAAGGCTCTCGAAGAGGATCTTCTGTCCGACGAAAAGGAACTGGCCGAGCACCTGATGCTTCTCGATCTGGGCCGTAACGATGTGGGCCGCGTCGCAAAAATCGGCACGGTCCATCCGACCGAAGAATTCATCATCGAGCGCTATTCCCATGTCATGCACATCGTCTCCAACGTGGTCGGCGAACTGCGCGAGGATGAGGATGCGCTCTCCGCCCTGCTTGCGGGCCTGCCCGCCGGCACCGTCTCAGGCGCGCCGAAAGTGCGAGCAATGGAGATCATCGACGAGTTGGAGCCCGAAAAACGCGGCGTTTATGGTGGCGGTGTGGGATACTTCTCCGCAGGCGGCGACATGGACATGTGCATCGCATTGCGCACTGCCGTCCTGAAAGACGAAAAGCTCTATATCCAGGCGGGCGGCGGCGTCGTCTACGACAGCTCGCCCGAAGGCGAATATCAGGAAACCGTCAACAAATCCAACGCCCTCAGAAAAGCCGCCGAGGATGCGGGACTGTTCACACGGTCGGGAAATCGCTGAGCCCTTGCGGCTTTCTGATGGCTCCAATACTCACAAAAATACTCACGGCGCGCCGGGCCACCGCCCGCGCGCCGTTTGAGTATTTAAACCATCAGAAAAGCCCTAAAGCGGCAGTTCGGTCGTCGATTTGATCTCTTCCATCGAAAGCAGCGCCGTAACGTTGTAGATCGTCACCTCCTTGATCAGCGCCTGATAGAACTCATCGTAAGCGCGTGCGTTCTTCACCCGCACCTTGAGGATATAGTCGATCTCCCCCGCAAGACGGTGCGCCTCCAGAACCTCTGGTCGCTTTTGCAGCACTTTCAGGAATTTCTCCTGCCAACCCGCCTCATGGGCATTGGTGCGCACCAGCACGAAGAAACAGGCCTCAAGCCCAAGGCTTTCGGGGTCGAGGATCACTGTCTGCTGACCGATCACGCCACCCTCTTTCATTTTGCGGATGCGATTCCAAACAGGCGTCTTCGAAGAGCCGACTTTGCGGGCAATTTCGTCCAGAGACTGACTCGCATCGCGTTGCAGCTCACCCAGAATTTTCCGGTCCATCGCGTCGATCTGGTCCACCATTTCGATTTTCCTTTCCATATCGGAATTCCGGCCTTTCTGCCGCAAGGGAAAGGAACAAACATCCTTATTCGCGCGGGCATATGGCCTGATATTGGGAGAATGTTCTAAATTAATGGCAAGAATTCGCAAGATGGAAAGAGCCATGCCGCGCCCGTTCACGCCCAAAGCCGTCACCGCCAACGCCCTTCTGGAGGGCGATGTGATCTATCTCGACCAGTCCGGCCAGTGGGTCCGCGATCTGCGCATGGCGCAGGCCTTTACAGAGGCAGAGGCCGCCGAGGCCGCTCTCTCGGAGGCCGCGAAAGACGGCATGGTGGTCGGCGCGTATCTGACCGACGTGAAGCTCGGCGAGTATGGCCCGGAGCCTGCGCATTTCCGCGAAGAGTTCCGCCGCACCGGCCCGTCCAACTATTTTCACGGAAAACAAGAGGCCGAAGCCCATGTATAAGTACAACGACTTCGACGAGGCTTTCGTCCGGGAACGTGTGGCGCAATTCTCCGCTCAGGTCGCCCGCCGCATCGACGGTTCGCTGACCGAGGAAGAATTCCGTCCGCTGCGTCTGATGAACGGGCTGTATCTGCAACTGCACGCCTATATGCTGCGGGTGGCGATCCCTTATGGCACGCTGTCCTCGCGCCAGATGGATCAGCTTGCCCATATCGCCGAGACCTACGATCGCGGCTATGGTCATTTCACCACGCGGCAAAACATCCAGTACAACTGGCCGAAACTGCCGGACGTGCCCGCGATCCTGTCGGATTTGGCGGATGTGGAAATGCATGCGATCCAGACCTCCGGCAACACGATCCGCAACGTGACCGCCGATCATTTCGCGGGCGCGAGCGCCGATGAGATTGCCGATCCGCGCCCCGTAGCCGAGCTCATTCGTCAATGGTCCACCGATCACCCGGAATTCCAGTTCCTGCCGCGCAAGTTCAAGGTTGCGGTGTCGGGCGCCAAGGCCGACCGTGCCGTCATCAAAGCGCATGACGTGGGCCTTTACTTGCGCGAACAAGGCGGCGAGATCGGCGCCCAGCTCATTGTCGGCGGCGGGCTTGGCCGCACGCCAATGGTCGGCAAAGTGCTCAAGGATTTCGTGTCCCTCGAAGACCTGCTGCCCTATCTGGAGGCCACCGTGTCGGTCTGGAACCTGCTTGGACGGCGGGACAACAAATACAAGGCCCGGATCAAGATCACCGTGCATGAACACGGGATCGAGGATATCCGCGCCCGTGTCGAAGCCCGGTTTGCACAGATCAAACCGGCCTTCGGCGGCATCGACATGGCCATGCT
Source organism: Celeribacter persicus (assembly GCF_003050785.1). GTDB lineage: Bacteria > Pseudomonadota > Alphaproteobacteria > Rhodobacterales > Rhodobacteraceae > Celeribacter > Celeribacter persicus. The sequence continues at coordinate 23,198 of NZ_QAOH01000013.1, read as the reverse complement.
GCGGGAGATCGAAACGGCCTTTGCGCCCCCGGCATTTCGCAACGCACCAACCGACGCCTTTGATCGTGCCTATAACAACGACCCGGTGTTCCGCGCTTGGACGGACACCAACCTGAGCGCCCACAAGGCGTCGGGCTATGCCATCGCGACCGTCTCGCTCAAGACACCCGGCCAGACACCGGGCGATGCCTCCGCCTATCAGATGCGCGTGCTGGCGCAGATCGCGCGTGACTATGGCCATGACGAGTTGCGCATTTCTCATGAGCAGAACGTCATCCTGCCGCATGTCCATAAATCCGACCTGCCCGCCATCCATGCGGCGCTGAAGGACGCAGGGCTCGCCACGGCCAACATCGGGCTGGTGAGCGACATCATCGCCTGCCCCGGCATGGATTACTGCGCTCTGGCCACCGCCCGTTCGATCCCCGTGGCGCAAGGTATTGCCACCCGCTTCGAGGAGTTGAAACTCGAACAGGACATCGGCCCGCTGAAGATCAAGATCTCCGGCTGCATCAACGCCTGCGGGCACCACCATGTCGGTCACATCGGCATTCTCGGCCTCGATCGGGCGGGTGTGGAGAATTACCAGATCACATTGGGCGGCGACGGCACCGAGGACATGGTGATCGGCGAGCGCACGGGCCCGGGCTTTGCCTATGACGAGATCGTGCCCGCAATCGAGCGTATCCTGATGACCTATCTCGATCTGCGCGAAGCGCCCCAGGAAACCTTCCTCGAAGCTTATCGTCGGCTTGGCATGGATCCATTCAAGACCGCGCTCTATCCTCCGAAAGAGGAGAAAGCACATGCAGCATAATCTGGCGCAAGCCCTTTCTCTGCGCGACGAATTTGGCACGGTCCAGGCCCGTGTCGACCGGCTGAATGCGCGCTATGCCCACCACTCGGCCACCTCCGTTCTCGAACTCGCCTTGCGGGACCGGGAACTGGGACGGATCGCGCTTGTTTCCTCTTTCGGGGCGGAAAGCGTCGTGCTCCTGCACATGATTTCGGTGATGAAACCCGACACGCCGGTGATCTTCATCGACACGGAAATGCTGTTCGAAGAGACGATTCAGTATCAACTCGACCTGATCGACCGGCTCGATCTGCGTGACGTGCGGCGGATCAAACCGGCCCCCGCACGCCTCGACGCTCATGATCCGGAGGGGCTTTTGCACCTGTCGAACAAGGACGCCTGCTGCGATCTGCGCAAAACCGTGCCTCTGCAACAGGCCTTGGGCAATTTCGATGCCTGGATCACCGGACGCAAACGGTTCCAGGGATCGACCCGCGCTCAACTCGATTTCTTCGAGAACGAGGCCGATACCCGGATCAAGATCAATCCTCTGGCTTATTGGGCGCCCGAGGACCTGAAGGATTACATGATCAACAACCGCCTGCCGCGTCATCCCCTGGTGGCGAAAGGCTACCCCTCGATCGGCTGCGCGCCCTGCACGAGCCCGGTGAAAGAGGGCGAGGACCCGCGCGCAGGGCGCTGGCGGGGCGAGGACAAGACCGAGTGCGGGATTCACTTCGTCGATGGCAAGATCGTGCGCGGTCCCATCGGCGGTCCCATCAAAGGAGACGCAGCATGAGCGTGATTGTGAGAGACGACGGCTTCATCCCCGAGGATTACACAGGTGAGTGGGTCGACCTGCCCTCCGACACCGATCCCGAAACTCTGGCGCAACACGGCAATGCGCCTGCGATCCGCATTGAGTTTCCCGCATTCAGCGACGGGCGTAGTTTCACGCTGGCCCGCCTTCTGCGGTTGTCGGGCTTTCAAGGGCGGCTGCGTGCCCATGGCCATGTGATCGCCGATCAATATGCCATGGCCCGGCGCGCGGGCTTCGACGAGGTGGAAATTCCCGAGACCCTCGCGGCGCGCCAACCCGAGGACCAATGGCTTGCCCGGTCCAATTGGCGAGCACATGATTACCAAATGCGCTTACGGGCGCGCGGATAGGCCCCGCAGACAAACCTGAGCCCCGGTCACGCTTGCACGCACGGTCAGAACAGTCCAAAAGGGACGGGACCGCGCGCCGGGGCGACCTCTGCCTGATGTGGATCAAAGATGTATCCGCAACTCCCCATTAAACGGCGCGAGACCCAAATGACCGAGCTGACCCAAGTGACCGACGTAAAAACCAAACCCGTGCCCACCCTGCCCGATGCCGCCACAGTTCTTGAGGTGCAACACTGGAACGACCGGCTGTTTTCCTTCAAGGTGGAACGGCCCCAGACCCTGCGGTTCCGCTCCGGCGAATTCGTGATGATCGGGCTGATGAACGACCCGGACCCGAAAACCGGCAAGCAAAAGCCGCTTTTGCGCGCCTATTCCATTGCCTCGCCCAGTTGGGAAGAGCATCTCGAATTCTATTCGATCAAGGTGCAGGACGGCCCGCTGACCTCGCGTTTGCAGCACATCCAGCCCGGCGATCAGATCATCCTGCGCCCGAAACCGGTCGGCACGCTGGTGGTCGATGCGCTTTTGCCCGGCAAACGGCTCTGGTTCTTCGCCACCGGCACCGGGATTGCGCCTTTTGCGTCCCTGATGCGCGAGCCGGAGGTTTATGAGAAATTCGACGAGGTGATCCTGATGCACACCTGTCGCGAGGTCTCGGAACTGGAATACGGGCGTCAACTGGTCGAACATATCAAGTCGGACGAGATTCTCAGCGAGATCGAAGACGGCAAGCTACGCTATTACCCGACGACGACCCGCGAAGAGTTCCATCATATGGGCCGCGTCACCGACAACCTGTCCTCTGGCAAGGTGTTCGAAGACCTCGGCATCGCGCCGATCAACCCGGAAACCGACCGCGGCATGGTCTGTGGCAACCTCGCATTCAACAAGGACATCATGGCCATTCTCGACGGTTTCGGCCTGCGCGAGGGAGCCAATTCCGAACCGAAGGAATATGTGGTCGAGAAGGCTTTCGTGGACTGATCCACCCCCGGGCAAGCGTGCAGGGAACCCCGCTCCGGCGGGGTTTTCTTTTGAGTATTTCCACCATCGGAAAACAAAAAGGCCGCGTGAGGTTTTCCCCACGCGGCCCTTGGTTTTGAACTGCTCGCTCTGACTCAGCGATGATTACATCCCCAGAAGGGTACGGGCTTTTTCCAGGATCGGACCAAGGATCGCCGGGTTTTCGGCGGCCTGTTCCATGCTGGTGATGACGGTGGCTTTCGCCTCGTCCGACAGCGAGGAGGCATTCACCACTTCGGTCGCTTTATCGAGATCGAAACCGTCGACGGTCAGCACTTCGGCAGCGGTGGCGAGGTCGAAAGACGGCGCGCTTTCGACCACTGCATCCGCGGCGGCGTCGGCGGCATCGGAGGCGGCTTCCATCGCATCGGCAGCGGCATCGGCGGCAACATCGGTCGCGGATTCGGCGGTGTCCGCAGCCACTTCGGCAGCATCAGAGGCGGTTTCGGTTGCAGCCTCGGCGGCGGCTTCCGTCGCCTCGGTTGCGGCATCGGCGGCGTCGGTCGCAGCTTCGACAGCGGATTCGGCGGCGTCAGAGGCTTCCTCGACAGCACCTTCACCGGCGGCGGTCACGGCATCGGTCGCAGCCTCGACAGCATCGCTTGCTGCCTCGGAAGCGGCTTCGGCAGCTTCAGTTGCGGTTTCGGTCGCTTCGGCAGCCACCTCTTCGGCAGTCTCGGATACGGCATCAGCCGCGTCGGAGGCCGCTTCGGAAGCCTGTTCCATCACGGAGGTGGTTTCCGTCGTGGTCTCCGCAGCTTTCTCTTCCTCTTTACAGGCCGCGAGCGTCAGCGCGAGGCTGGTCACGAGAGCGCCGGTCAGAATACGTTTGGTCATGTCAGTCTTCCTCACAAATACTTGCGGGGTATTTCCCCCCCGAACACCGCGGATATGGCATGAGGCATGACGAAATAAAAGGGGCCTGTCGACAGGATTTTCCCCCGTGGCGCACCCTGTGCGGGAAGCCGCCGAATGCGGGTTGAAAGCGGCGGCGATACGCCTTATTTTCCCGCAACACAAACGCAACGACAAACAGGAGCCGACCATAGCCCGCAGACCGCATAACGCCCCGCCGACCCGCGACACCGGACCGCGTATCAACGAACGCATCCGAGCGCCGGAAATCCGACTGATCGGTGCAGAGGGCGAGAATATTGGTGTCATCACGCCCGCCAAGGCCCTCGATCTGGCGATCGAAGCCGGGCTGGACCTCGTGGAAATTTCCCCGAACGCCACGCCGCCGGTCTGCAAGATCATGGACTTCGGCAAATTCAAATACGAACAGCAGAAGCGGGAATCCGAAGCCCGCAAGAAGCAGAAGATCATCGAGATCAAGGAAGTCAAATTCCGCCCCGGCACCGACGTGCACGATTACGAAGTGAAAATGCGCAATGTCATCAAGTTCCTTGAGAATGGCGACAAGGTGAAGGTCACCCTGCGCTTCCGTGGCCGCGAAATGGCGCACCAGGATTTGGGGCGTCAGCTTCTTGAGCGTGTTGCCGAGGATGTCAAGGAGATCGGCAAGATCGAGAACATGCCGAAGATGGAAGGCCGTCAGATGATCATGATGATCGGTCCGCTTCCTTCGAAAAGCTGATCCGGCCTACATGCTGTAATCCGAAACGACCCCCGGCCTCGACCGGGGGTTTTTCTTTGCGGTTTCGATGGCGCGCGGCTCAGAACGCCCCCGCCCCGATCCCCGCGAGCACAAGCACGAGAATCTGCGGCGCCAGGATGCGCAGGAACATCACCAGCGGATAGACCGAGACATAAGCGACAGACGCCGCCCCCGTCGAACTCATCGACACGGCGAAGGCGAGCGCCGGCGGATCGGTCATCGACCCCGCAAGCACGCCGCACAGGCTCAGGTAGTTGAACTTGCCGAAGATGCGCGCAAGGATACCCACGACCAGAAGCGGCAGGATCGTGATCAGGATGCCATAGCCCATCCAGAGCAAACCGTCGCCATGCAACAGCGTCTCGAAAAACCGATCTCCCGCAATGATGCCGACAACGGCGAGGAACAGGACGATGCCGAACTCGCGCAGCGCATGGTTGGCGGCGGGGGGCATGTACCAGGTGAACGGCCCCCAATGGCCGAGACGGCCCAGAAGGATCGCCGCCATCAAGGGCCCGCCTGCAAGCCCGAGTTTCAGAGGCGCCGGAAGCCCCGGCACGGCGAGCGGAATGGACCCAAGAAGCACCCCGAGCGCGATGCCGAAGAACAGCGCGGGGAATTGCACCTCCTGAAGCCGGGCGTTCTCGTTGCCGAGCTGGCTTGCCACGGCGTCGATATCCGCCTGCGCGCCCACAACGGTGACGATATCCCCGAAGGCAAGCGTCGAGGAGGCCTGCGCCGGAAGCTCGACGCCCGCGCGGTTGATCCGTGACACGGTCACCCCGTTGCCTTCGAGAAAGGCAAGCTCACGCAGCGACTTGCCCAGTACCCGCTCCTTGGTCACCACAAGACGCGTCCAAGTGAGTTTTGTTCCCTTGGTGGTCATCGGTGCGTCGATCTCTCGGCCCAGAATGAGCTTCATCGCCTGCAACTTGTCCTTGGGACCCACGAGGTGCAGACAGTCTCCCACATGCACGATCACGTCCCGCGTCGGCACCACCAATTCACCGGCCTTTTTCATCCGGGAGGCCACCACGCCATGATCGAACAGATCCGGCACATCGCCCAGACGGAGACCGTCGAGATTGGCGTTTATGACCTCGACATTCATCGAAGGAAGCGCTTCCTCGCCACTCCGGGTTTCGGCCTTATACGCGGCTTCCTCATCGGCCAGAACGATGCGGAACAAAAAGCGGATCACGAACATCGCTGTCAGGATGCCGAGGATGCCAAAAGGATAGGCCATGGCGTAGCCCATGCCGGAATTCGCCACCTCGGAGCCCGGAAACCCGGCATCACCCAGCACCTGCTGCGCAGCCCCCAGCCCCGGCGTGTTGGTCACCGCCCCCGACATCACGCCGACGAGCACCGGCAGCGGCAGATCGGTGATCGCCCAGATCGCCAGCGTCACCGCAACCCCGCCCAGCACGATGGCGATGGCCGCGAGATTGAACCTGAGACCGGACTTGGCGAAGGAGGAAAAGAAGCTCGGACCCACCTGAATCCCGATTGTGTAGACAAACAGGATCAGCCCCAGTTCACGCACAAAATGCATCACCTCGCCATCGAATTCGATCCCCGCACGGGAAGCGAGATGGCCGACAAGGATGCCGGAAAACAGTACGCCACCGATGCCGAGGCCGATCTTGCGGATCTGCAATTTTCCGAACAACAGCCCGAAGGCACCTGCCAGCGTCAGGGCGAGGGTCGTGATGGCAATGTCTGAAAGTGGAAGAGAGAGGGCCATAGGCTTGCTTTCTTTGGGAGAATTTCAGGAGAACTTCAGCGCTAATTAGAACCTCCCCATTGCGATCCTATGTCGCGCGTCCTTGTCTGTACCTGATATGTCTCAACTTTCTGCAAATGCATAACGGTCATGCAAGAGAAATCTGGTTCTTGACCTGCATCCGGTGCGGAAAGCAGCCCACCGACCCCGAGATCGGTCAAATCGTTATCGGAAGTGCCCACGCCAAAAGCCAGACGTTCGGAACACCAGTCCGCCCTGGCTTGAACCGGATCAAATCCCACCCTCAAAGCGGTTCCAGTTTAACCTGATTTATCACATAAACTCGAAATGCCCGCTCCATTTGAGCGTTGCACAGCGTTTCTGCCCAAACCTTGATACAGGTTTAATCAGAAACGTTTTAATGCCATGCCAAGGGGAACCGTCCGTCAACCGCAGAATGCAAAACCGGAAAACGCGCAAAAAAGAGGCGTCGCAGGAGAAACGCAAACCCTGCGACGCCAGTATAGTATTCTGCCCACGCACAAAAGGCAGGATACGGCGCGGACGATCGGAAGGAGAGTCCGCGGGAGGAATGCAGGACCCGGATGTCTGACTGCTGACGAACAGGTCACTGCGCTCGAGACTCTGAATAAGGGAGCGGGCGACTCGGAACATTGATCTCGATCAACCATGGGTTTCAGTCTGATATTGACCCCGATGCACTTGCAGCGAAAAAACTCGTTTTCTTGGGAAAAACGCAAAAAACACGGAAAAATCCCCAGACAAAAAATCGTCTAATTCCCCTGAAAAAATTGAAAAAAGACGGAAACAAAGATCAGAGAAGGTTCAGATTCTCGAAATTGTCGCCATTTTTCGCCAATTCCCTCCAAAGTGCCGCAGGTTCCCAAATGTCCGGTGCGGCGGAGGAAAAGCTTTTCAGACGTTTTTCCGCCTGAAAAATCCCCATGAGATCCGCCGCCTTCATCGGACCGCCGTGATAGCGCGGATACCCCTTGGCCAACATCATCACCACGTCGATGTCCACCGGGCGCATCACCACGCCCGATTGCAACAGCCGCGCGCCTGCATTGGCTGCCGCCAGCAAAAGCCGCTCGGAGATGTCGCGATCGCTCAGGGACAATTCCGGCACACCGCCCTGCGCGCGCAGATCGGCGAGAATCGCCTCCGTCGTGATATCGCTCGGCGCCAGCCCTTTGGGGTAATCGTAGAACCCCTGCCCCGCCTCTTTGCCTGTGCGCCCCTCCCCCGCGAGGAACTGCGCCACCGCCCCGCTCATGTGATCGAGCCCCAGCGCATCCATGGTTTCGCAAGGCCCCGCCGGAAAGCCGTAATCGCGCATCACCCGGTCGATCCGCGCGGGGCGTACCCCCATCAGCAACAGAACGTCCACCGCCGCCCAGACCGCCTCCTGCACCACATTGGCGATCAGCCCGTCGCGTGCGTGCAGTGTCACCGGCACCTTGCCGAGACGTTTCACAAACCCATGCACCGTCACCAGTGCCTGTTTCGACACGCCATCGCGCAGCGCCAGTTCGACCACACGGATCACCTGTGAGGGCGCGAAGAAATGCAGGCCGAGAAAGCGCTCCGGATGGGCGAGGTCACGTGCCAGTTGCGCAAAACCGCGATCCGCCACGGTGGCAAGCACCGTTTCCTCCGGCAGGAATTCTTCGAGACGCGCCAGAAGCCGCGCCCGGGCCTCCGTCGAGGCGGCACTGGCCTCAAGCACCAGATCGGCTTGCGACAAGCTGTCCGTCCGGGTCGTCGCCGTAAGGCCCGCAAGCCTCTCCTGACGCAGTTCCGCCGTGATCTGCCCCTGTTGCTCGGCGCGCGTATAGACTGCGGCGATCCGCTGTTCCGCCACCACCAACTGATCGGCAGAAGCGCCCACAAGCCGCACCTTGATCCCGTGATCGAGCGCCGTGATGGCGATACCGAGCGCCAGAGAGCCGGTGCCGACCAACCCGAGCTCCTTCACCTCTGCGGGGTGCAGCCCTTCGACGTCCTCAAGCCGTGCCGCGCGGCGTTCGGCGAAATGGGCATGGCGCAGCGCCTCTGTGTCCTCGCTGGCGAAACAGTCGGCGCGCGCCACGGTCTCGCGTGCCACGCCGGCCTCGAAGGGCAGTATGAGCGCCGCCTCGACACAGTCGACGATCCGCCCCGGCGCACCGATCCGCGCGCCCTTGATCCGGGCACGTCGGACCGCAACCTCTTTCATATATGTTACGCCGTCGGCAAGCCCCCGTGTGATCCCGCGCGTCGGACGCGGCCCGCGCCCCTCGGTCAGAACCCGTTCGGCCAGGGCTATGGCCGCCTCACCGGGGTTCTGTGGGGTCATTTCGTCAACCAGTCCCAGTTCGAGCGCCTGCGACGCCGGAACCGGGCGACCGGACAGCAGGATTTCAAACGCCGCACCCGGTCCTACCAGCCGTGGCAGACGCTGGGTCACCCCACCCGTCGGCACGAGACCGAGGGTGATCTCCGGCGCACCGAGCCGCGCGCTGCGCCCGATCACCCGGTAATGTGCCGCCAAGGCGAGAGCCAGCCCCGCTTCCAGCGTGCTGCCATGCAGTGCGGCAATCACCGGTTTCGGGCAGGCTTCGATCCGGTCGCATAATGTGTTGAGACTGGGCGCAGGCTCCTGTGCCGTCAGCTTGTCCGCGGCAAAACCCGTGCAGAACGAGGCACCTTCCGCCATCAGAACGATGGCCCCCACCTCTGGGTCCCGCTCCGCCGCCTCGACCGCCTCAAGCAGAGACTGACGCAGTCCCGGGGTCAATGTGTTCACGGGCGGGGATGACAGGCACAGGACCGCGACGTTACCCTGTCGGCCACTCCGGACGAGGGGCGTCGGCATTCCGTCCACCCGGTCACTTTGCTCCATCTTTCTGGTCAGTTCCACCGCCTCACTCATCCGCGCCCCCGCACAACACTTACCGTCCCCTGCTCCACGCACCCTCCACCCTGACAGCGGCTCGCATGAAAGTTATCCACAGGTTTTCCACATAATGCGAAGACACCCGCCGCTTGGCAAGACGGCAGCGCCCTTCCCAAGGCTTTTCAGGCTGAAACACCCGTCACAGGCCGCAGACCTAAAGCTTTTTACAATTGATCCGAGGCACGGACTACATGCAAAAGGCCTGCGCCGTTGAACGCATTAGCGGTGAGGATAGAGATCGTCGGCGGAGCGATCTTCCAACTCGGCCTCCAGCCGCACCAGATCCTGCGGCAAAGGCAGGCCCAGCGCCGACAGTTCGGCCAGTTTCTCGCGCAGGCTTTCCTGCAGGATATGGCGGTCCTCCGGACGCGCCGCGATCTCGTCCAGGATCATGTAAACCTGAGCTTTCAGCGCTTCGAATGCCATGGCGCCGTCCTTTCATCCTGTCAGGGGAGCCGGATCAGACCGGCATGTTGTCCCACATATCATCCGCATCGTCGTCGTCGGGCACCGGTCGGATATACTCCGCCTCCTCCCCCTCAAGCGAGTCATGCAGTTTTTCCTTCAAGGCATTGGCGGTTTTCTCGTCTTTCACGAGATCGTCGACAATCTTGTCGATCTCCGCCTCCGTTTTCGTCACTCTGGTCATCTCAACCTCCTTGATACCTTCGACCTGCCCGGCCTCACGGTCTCGTCAGCGTTTCAATGGCCCGCAGCGGCACGCGCGGCGCAATCGCGGCACATCGGGGTATAGGGTAGCACATCCAGACGCTGTTCGCTGATTTCTTCGCCGCACACGGCGCAATAGCCGTATTCACCATCCTCGATCCGCTCCAGAGCGGCATTGATCATCACGATCTCCGTCTTGCCAGCGGCTCCCATGCCCTCAAGCACCTCATCGCCTTCGCGTTCTGTGGCCAGTTCCGCCCAGTCTTTCGACTGGTGCGCATCCAACTCGGCGTCGATTTCTTCGAGACGCCGGGTCAACTCGGCTCTGCGCTCCAGCAATTGCGCCTTTCTTTTTGCAAGGTCGATCATAGCGGCTCCTCCTTGGACCATGAGCATCCTCCCAAACCGTCGCCCAAGCCTTGATTCACATCAACAGAAATGACGGTTTCGCCACTGCGGCGAGGCCGGTTCTCGCCGACAGGGGCACAGCCTATTCCAGTGCCGGAAGCTCGCCCGTCTCCGGGAAACTTTCGCCCTCCCCAAGCGGAGGCAAATCTCCCAGAGGAGGAAGGTCCGTCATGGCCGGAAAATCACCGAGCGGCGGCAGATCGCCCGCCATATCTCTGGACAGTCCGCCATTGGAAAGCGCCGGATAGTCCTCCGCAGCCAGCGGCGCTATGCCGAAATCGCCGCCAGAGGACAAATCTCCCCCAAGAGCGTCTTCGTCCTCACAGGGCAGCATCACCCGGAGCGCACGTTTGCCGTTGATCTGCCCGAGCCGCGCCCGGCTGATCACCCGCCCCCCCGCGCGCAGTTCGACCCGCGACAGCGCCTCGCGCGGGATCGGCAGCATCATGCCTTCCGCAAGACCGGTCACATCGGACAGCGGCAGGGACAGGCGGTGCAGCACAGTGTCGAGCCGCGCCTCCGTCTTCATCACCGTATCCTGGAGGGCCGCACCGAAATCGCGCCCGGTCCCATGCACAGGACCACTGGCAACCGGCACATGCGGAAAGATCAACAGGATCTCCCCCTCACGCCCCTCACAGCCCAGCATCACCTTTAGCCGGTAGAGCCGGTAAGGCATGTCCTCAAAGGCGATGGCGATGGAGCGCGCTTCGCGCAGTTGGGCCGCGACATGATAGCCCGCGACCTCCGGCGGATCGGCCAACTCGGCAAGCTGCGCCTCGAAAAGCCGCAGCATCCGCTCGCAAAGCGGCGTACACATGACGGAATCGGTGGCGGTCGGCGGGCGTGCTTCCGGGGCGAGCGACAGGACCCGGCCCGCCGTTTGCTGTTCGACGATGGCGGCCACGGTGTTGCGGTCGAACACCATCAGGCCATAGGCATTGGCCGGCCCTTCAAGCAAAGAGAGAAGCGCATGGTCTGGCACCTCCCCCGGCAGACGGGAAATCGCGCTTTTCTCCTCGCGGACCTCCGTAACCTGAAGCACCAGACCGATCGTGTCCTCCGCCGCCTTGGCCGCCGCGATGCGCAGCGCCTTGGCCGGTGTCAAGGGCTGGACGTCCGGCGGCGGACGGCCAACGCCTGCCTTGCGGCGCATCGCGGAAATGATGTCGGCATCGGACATGACGGACGGCAATCTCACACAGTTTCTGGCACGCACTCTCCCGCCCTTTGTCTCCGCTCAAAGTAAACAAATCATTGAAGCACGACGGATTTCTGCTCCGAAAACCACCTGTTCACGTGCGCTGACGCACCCGTGGCAGTTCGATGCGGAAAGCCGCGCCGCCCTGCCCCGGCAAATATGCGATACTGCCGCCAAGATTGGTCACAATCTCCCGGCAGATCGCCAGCCCAAGCCCCGCACCGCCCGCCTTGGCGTGATCCGTCAGGCGGGAGAATTTCTCGAAAATCACCGTCTGCTTTTCCTTGGGAATGCCGGACCCGTTGTCGATGAAGTCGATCTGAATGCGATCCCCGCCCAGTCGCCGGGTTTCGATCCGAAGCTCCGGCGCGGGCGCATCGCAATATTTGCGCACATTGGCGATCAGATTGATGAACACCTGCGCCAGACGGTCCGGATCGGTTTCGATGGCGATATGCTCGGCGATCTCGTTGCGCCGGATTGTAAGCGCCCGCCCTTCGCGCCCTTCGGTACTGGCGTTCACCGCCCGGGCGATCACGTCATGCAGGTTGTCACGCGCCCAGTTCAGGCTCACCTGCCCGTTCTCCAGCACGGAAAGGTCCAGAAGATCGTCGAGCAGACGGGTCAGACGCTGCGCCTCGTCATGGATGATTGAGGAAAACCGCTCAAGGCTCGCCGCATCGAGATCGCCCGCAGCCCCACTGTCGCGCAGAATTTCGGAAAACGCCCGGATCGAGGTCATCGGCGTGCGCAGCTCGTGGCTGATCTGGCTCAGGAAGGCGTCCTTCTGGATCGAGAGCGCGGTGAGTTTCTCGTTGGCTTCGCGGAGCTTGCGCGCGGTGCGGCTGAGTTCTTCGGATTTGAGTTCGAGCTGGCTGGAATATTCCATGATCTGCGCGGTCTCGTCGGCCACCGCCATCAGGTCCTCGACAGAGACGACGACGCCCCCCGCGATCTGGCCCAGCATGGCATGTGCCGTGGCCGCGCCCACGGAACCCGCGAGTTCCCGCTCCAGCCGCTCGATGAAATCCGGCGTGGTGTCGGGCAGGTAGCCCTCCTTGCCCTGTGCCGCCGCTTCTGACTGAAACAACGCCTGTGCCTCCACCGGGCCAAGGATGCGCTGCGCCATCACCAACAGGTCTTCTGCCTCGGCAAAGCCATGCGACCAACCGCGCGTCGAACCGGAATGTTCGAAAACATTGACGAATTGCGCACCCTGAAGCCGTTCGACGGGCCGGGGGAAGGAGAAGAGCGAGCCAAGTAGAAACACCAAGGTGTTGAGCGCCAGAGACCAGCTCACCGCATGCACCACCGGATCGACGCCGGTGACACCGAAAAGTGCCTGCGGACGCAGCAGCACAAGGCCAAACGGCCCGTGTTCGAGCAGTTCCGGCGTGAACCCGGCAGCCACACCGAAAGAGGGCAAAAACATCGTATAGGCCCAGACGACAAACCCCATGACCACGCCGAGGATCGCCCCCAGACGCGTCGCCCCGCGCCAGAAGATGCCGCCGAGCATGGCGGGCAGCACCTGCGCCACACCGGTGAAGGAAATCATGCCGATGGAGGCGAGCGCTTCAGAGCCACCGGAGAAGTGGAAATAGAGATAGCCCAGCACCAAGACGCCAAAGATCGACAGTCGGCGGGCATAAAGCACGACGCGGCGCACGTCGCCGGAGACAGTCACGCCACCTTTGTCCTGAACGGAAAGCCAGATCGGCATGACGATGTGGTTCGACACCATGGTCGAAAGCGCAATCGCCGCGACGATCACCATGGAGGTGGCCGACGAAAACCCCCCGAGGAACGAAAGCGTCGCCAACACCCGCTGATCGGAATGCAGCGGCAGGGTGAGGACGAACATATCGGGGTTCGACCCTTGCGGCAGAACCTCAAGCCCCACCACCGCGATCGGGATCACGAAAAGCGACATGCCGAAGAGATAGAGCGGAAAGGCCCAGCCTGCGGTGAACAGGTGGCTTTCATCCGAGTTCTCCACCACCAGCACCTGAAACATCCGCGGCAAGGTCAGCAATGCCGCCGCAGACAACATGGTGAGCGCGATCCAGCGCGTGCCCTGGATCGGGTGCTGCGCCACGGGCGAGGCGTCGATCTTCGCCATCAGATCGCCGATCCCGTCGCCCAGCCCCCAGACCACAAACACCCCCACCGCCACGAGGGCCAGAAACTTCACCACCGCTTCGAGCGCAATGGCGGTGACAACCCCGTGATGACGCTCGTTGGCATCGAGATTTCGGGTGCCGAACAGCGCCGTGAAGACCGCAAGTCCGACCGCCACCCAGAGCGCCGTTTTGTCGAGATCCGGCAGCACTGCACCCGACGGATCATTGACCCCGAAAACCGCAAAGGACAGCGCCACGGATTGCAGTTGCAGCGCGATATAGGGCGTGGTGCCGATCACCGCCAAAAGCGTCACCAGCACGCCTAGGGTGGTGGATTTGCCGTAGCGCGAGGAAATCAGATCGGCAACCGAGGTGATCCGCTGCACCCGCCCGATCCGCACCAGCTTGCGCAGCACCCACCACCAGCCGATCATCATCAGCGAAGGCCCCAGATAAATAGTGACGAACTCAAGGCCGGAGCGCACCGCATATCCGACAGCGCCGTAAAACGTCCAGGCGGTGCAATAGATCGACAGCGACAGGGTGTAGATCATCGGCGAGCGCAGCCAGCCGAGCCGCCCCGCCTCAGCGCGTTTTTCGGCCCAGAAGGCGACGACGAACAGGAGCGTCGCATAGCTCAGACAGGCGAGAACAAGGATGTTGAAGCGCAGCATTTACCCCTCCGCCTCCTCATCCCGACTCTCATCGCCTTGCCCGTCCTGCATCGGTGCTGCACGCTCCGGCGCGGTCTCCGCCCGTGCCAGACGCCGCGTGAGCAGCGCCGCCGCTGCAATCCCGAGCGCCCAGACCACGAAGACATGCAAAAACGCCCGCGCGCCCGCCCCGACCGGGCGATCCGTCCCCTCACCGCCCCACAAGAGCGGCAAAAGCCAGAGCCCGAACATCAGAAACGGCAGCAATCGCAGAGCATCAATCAGCCGCCGCCGCCGGTACGAGGCGCGCGCCAGATAAAGCGGCCCGCGCCGCTCAGCCATCGCCCTCACCGGCTCCGTTGGCCAGACGGCGCACCATCTCAAGCATTTCGGAATTGGAAAACGGCTTGGTCATGAAATGCGACACGCCCGCCGCCTCCGCCATGTCGCGGTCCTTCTTCTGACCGCGCGCCGTGAGCATGAGGATCGGGCGGCTTTCATGTTCGGCATCCGCACGAAGTTCGCGCAGAATATCGAAGCCGGACTTGTTGGGCAGCATCACGTCGAGGATCACGATGTCCGGACGCTTGCGCCCCACCGCCTCCACCGCCGTCGCACCGTCGGAATGGGTCTCCACCACCCAGCCATCGCGCGACAGGATAAACCGGATCGCCTCGATGATGTTCGGCTCGTCCTCGATCAGGAGCACGCGCTTGCCCATGATTGCCCTCTTCTCCCCCTCGCGTGTCGCACCTTATGGCGATTTGTCGCGTCTCTGTCAAAAATTTGTGCCAGACGGGCCTCCGAGCGCGCATTTTATCCCTGCCATGTCGTCTGTCGCGCAAATTCCCCTGCACGCAGCCCCGCTGCCATGATCTGTTGATGACGGCGCCCGCGCCTACACATTTTGAAAAGGACTTTCTTCATGACACAGCTACGCACACCCGAAAACAGTACGCTGCCCATCGACTCCACAAGCGAAATCCGACAGTACAAAGTCGTCTATGGTTGTGGTGACATTGCCGATCCCGCCAACGACCCGTTGCAGATCGTCGTCTATATCTATGACAGCCGCCAGGACGATGGCGGCAATTTTTTTCGCAACGAGCTTTTCCTTCTCAAGGACGACAAGCACAGCACCCTGCCGGATGCCTATCAATTCCCCGACGGGCGCATTCGCTTCTTTGCCTTCGAAAGCCAGTTGCCCGCCGTTCTGACTCTGCTGCGCAGCTTCGGCACTCTTTGGCTCAGAACCAAAGCCGGGCGCGTGTTCATCGTCTCCGGCACACATATCTATTGAGCCTCATCCTTCCTCCGGCTCTTCGAGCACCATCGAGGGCTCGCGCCGCGCCAGACAGTTCATCCGGGCGCAAACCCGGCAGCTTGTCCCGATGCCCTGCACCTCCGCCTCGCGCGGGGAGATTTCAAGCCGCTCCAGCGGGATGAACAGCATGGTTGCCTCCACCACCTCCGGCGCCTCGAAGCTTTCGGGGCGCTGGGGTTGGGCGATGGCATAGGCAAGAAAGCGGCGCGGGGGCTGGCCCTGTTGCTCAACCACCCGGCGGATCGGCACCATCGGACGCAAAAGCGCCTGATAGAGCGGCCAGAGCGGACAGGCCGCCCCGAAGCGCGGCGGTGCAAACCCGTCCAGAGGCTTGCGATAAGTCAACGCACCCGAACCGTCGCAGATCGCCAACCCCGTCGGTAGTCGGTTCTCAAACGCCGGAAGGCTCGCCAGACGCCGCATCGCCGCCGCAAGATCGACGCCTGCGGCCTGCGCCAGCGCTGCCGGGTCCGGCCCATGTTCCGAGATCAGTTCCTCGACCATGGAGAGCGGCATTTTCTCGGCTTCGGCCCGCGCACGCAACACCCACTTGCGCGCAAGCTGCCGCGCAGGGGCCGAACGCAGCCCCCCCTCGCCCGTCAGATCCGGCATCGCGCCGCGCTCCAGCTCCGGCAGCGCGAAATCCCGCGCCGCAAGCCAGGCTTCTACCTCTTCGAGCGGGGAACTGAGCGTGTCCTCCGACTGACCGACCGAGTCGAGATAACTCACCAGCGCCTGCGAGCCCTGCGCAAGGCGCTGACTGTCTTCGTAGAGGTTGCGGTGAAAGCGCGCCTGCCACTCGCGGTCGATCTCACCCATGCCGTTCAGAATGCCCGCCGTGGAGCGAATTGCTGTCACCGTGGAGAGCACCTCGTGCAGACTGTCCGAAAGAAACGGGTCATGCGCCAACCGGTCGTTCAGCGCCTCGATCCGCCGTTCAAGCACCGTGATCCGGTCGCGTTGCGCCACCACCAGTTCGGCCCAGCCCGGAAACCGCCCGGCGAATTCCTCCGCCCGTTCCGCCTCCGGCTCGACCGCCGCCTTGCGTCCGGCGGGACGGGTCCGCGCAACCGCATTACTCGCCGCATCCTGCAAACCTTCCATCAGCGGCACATCCGCCCCTTCGGTCAGCACCGAGAGCTCGACACCCAGCGCGCGGGCCAGATCGACGAGAAGCTTGCCGCCGATTCTGCGCCGATTGTGTTCGATCAGGTTGAGATAGGCAGGCGAAATCCCCACCGTGCGCGCCAGATCGGCCTGCTTGAGCCCTTCGAGCGTGCGTCTTTCGCGAATGCGCGTGCCTGTCAGTGCCGAACGTGGCATGATCCCTCCCAGAGCCCGGGCCGCCCCTTGTCCTCCTGCGGCCCCGGCCTTTTCACCTGCGACATGAATTCTCGTCGCGATTTCAGGTCCTTTCCGCGCGCGCAAAGAGAATCCTTCTGCGACTGCGGGAAAATGCATTTACATTGTATGCGAATGCATTGTGTAATCCTTAACAAAAAAATCATTGTTTCCAAGCCACTTGTTGCCCGATTTTCGATACACCTTCAATAATACCCCCATCTCGTTTACAGCCGCAACAGTGGCCACCACCGTGGATCACGGGGCGGGAAACGGGTTTCGCGCATCGCCCGGGGATCGGGGAGGACCTCCGGGCGATGCGCCAATTGCAAGATAAGGCCGTCAAAAATCAGGCCATACAACCGGGCCTCTACGCAGGCCAAACGAAAAACTCAGGCCAAATGAGAACTCAGGGAGGAGTTTCCAATGACCAAAACCGATCTGACGCGCCGCCGCGTGTTGAAATCCGGTGCCGTCGCGGGCGCAGGTCTCGCGCTGCCGACGATTTTCACCTCCGGCGCTTACGCCTTTACCAACGAACCGATGGGCGGCACCGTGACGCTGGGCTTCAACGTGCCGCAATCCGGTCCCTATGCGGATGAGGGCGCCGATGAGCTGCGCGCCTACCAGCTTGCGGTCGAGCACCTGAATGGCGAGGGCGATGGTGGTATGCTAAACACCTTCAGTTCCAAGGCGCTCGAAGGCAACGGCATCCTCGGCAAGAAGGTCGAATATGTCACCGGCGACACCCAGACCAAATCCGACGCTGCCCGCGCCTCCGCCAAATCCATGATCGAGAAAGACGGTGCGATCATGATCACCGGGGGATCGTCCTCGGGTGTGGCCGTGGCCGTTCAGGGCCTCTGTCAGGAGGCGGGCGTAATCTTCATGGCCGGTCTGACGCATTCCAACGACACCACCGGCAAGGACAAGAAAGCCAACGGTTTCCGCCACTTCTTCAACGCCTATATGTCCGGCGCGGCGCTCGCTCCGGTGCTCGCCGCGCGTTACGGCACGGATCGCAAGGCCTATCACCTGACCGCCGATTACACCTGGGGCTGGACGCAGGAAGAGAGCATCGCGGCGGCCACCGAGGCGCTTGGCTGGCAGACCGTGAACAAGGTACGCACACCACTCGGCGCGGGGGATTTTTCGTCCTACATCACGCCGGTGCTGCAAACCGACGCCGATGTGCTGATCCTGAACCACTACGGCGGCGACATGGTGAACTCGCTCACCAACGCAGTGCAGTTCGGCCTGCGCGACAAGATGGTGAACGGCAAGCAGTTCGAGATCGTCGTACCTCTGTTCTCCCGCCTGATGGCGCGCGGCGCGGGCGAGAACATCAAGGGCATTCTCGGCTCGACCAACTGGCACTGGTCTCTCACGGATGAAGGCTCCAAGGCCTTTGTGAAATCGTTCGGCACGAAATACGGCTTCCCGCCGTCGCAGGCCGCGCACACCTGCTATGTGCAGACACTGCTCTACGCCGATGCTGTGGCGCGTGCAGGCTCCTTCAACCCCTGTGCCGTGGCCGAAGCGCTCGAAGGCTACGAGTTCGACGGTCTGGGCAACGGCCCGACGCTCTACCGCGCCGAGGATCATCAGTGCTTCAAGGACGTGCTCGTGGTGCGCGGCAAAGAAAACCCGACCTCCGAGTTCGACCTTCTGGAAATCGTCGAAATCACGCCCGCAGCCCAGGTCACATATCCGCCGGATCACCCGATGTTCGCGGGTGGTGCGCTCGGTGAGTGCAACGCCGGCTAAGCGGCCCTTTGGGGAGACACCCCTCCTCAAAGGCCTCTGAACGGGGGCTGAACCGCAAAGCGGCAGCCCCCACCCCACCCCTCTCAAAGCAGCGGATCCTCCGCCTCCCTGCCCCGCCATGTCGCGGGACCGGGAGAGCTTTGGCCCTCGGGGACCCACACAGGACACAGGGAAGGACGACACGTCCATGGAAACCATCCTCTTGCAATTGCTCAACGGGCTGGACAAGGGCTCGGCCTATGCGCTGATCGCGCTCGGGCTGACGCTGATTTTCGGCACCTTGGGCGTGGTGAATTTCGCCCATGGCGCGCTGTTCATGATCGGCGCGTTCTGCGCGGTGACGCTCTCAAAGCTTCTCAACCTGTCGTTCGAGACCGTCGACCCGACGAAAACCGATTTCCTCGGCAATCCGCTCAAGGTCAAGACGCCCTATGTCGAAGCCTGGTTCGGCCCCGATTTCGGTCACGCGCTGATCGACTGGTCGGTGCCTCTGGCGATCCTGTTTTCCATTCCGATCATGATCGCCGTCGGCTTCATCATGGAGCGCGGGCTGATCAAGCATTTCTACAAACGCCCCCATGCCGACCAGATCCTTGTCACCTTCGGCCTCGCCATCGTGTTGCAAGAGGTGATCAAGTATTTCTACGGCGCCAACCCGATCTCCACCCCCGCCCCCGATGCTTTCAAGGGCAGCTTCGATTTCGGGGCTATGCTCGGCTTTGATCCGAACATCATCATCTACCCCTACTGGCGTCTCATCTATTTCGGTTTTGCCGCTCTGGTGATCGGAGCTGTGTTCTCCTTCCTGCAATTCACCACTTTCGGCATGGTGGTGCGTGCGGGCATGGCGGATCGCGAGACCGTGGGCCTTCTGGGCATCAACATCGACCGGCGCTTTACCCTGATGTTCGGCCTTGCCGCCGCCGTGGCAGGTGTCGCGGGCGTGATGTACGCGCCAATCCTGTCGCCCAACTACCACATGGGTATGGACTTTCTTGTCCTGTCCTTCGTGGTCGTGGTCGTCGGCGGCATGGGCAGCCTGCCGGGCGCGGTCGCCGCGGGCTTCCTTCTGGGCATTCTCGAAAGCTTCGCGTCCATGAACGCCATCAAATCCATCATCCCCGGCATCGACCAGATCATCATCTATGTCGTCGCAATCGTCATCCTTCTGACCCGTCCGCGCGGTCTGATGGGGCGCAAAGGCGTGATGGAGGAGTGAGACCATGAAAAAGAACCTTCTCGGACTGAACCCGAAAGACACCAAATTCCTGCTGATCGTCGTGCTTCTGACTCTGTTCACCCCGATCCTGCTGCAACCCTTCGCGGCCGGTTCTGAACTCGCACAGTTCAACGGCGGCTACCCGGACCTGATGCAGAAAATCGCCATCTTCGGCATCTTCGCCGTGGGCTTCAACATCCTCTTCGGCCTCACCGGTTACCTGTCCTTCGGCCACGCCGCCTTCCTCGGCATCGGTTCCTATGCCGCCGTCTGGATGTTCAAGCTGCTGACCATGAACGTGATCCCCGGCATTATCCTCGCCATGGTGGTCTCCGGGCTGTTTGCCGCCGCCATCGGTTATGTGAGCCTGCGCCGCTCGGGCATCTATTTCTCCATCCTGACGCTGGCGTTTGCGCAGATGTGCTACAAGATGGCCTATTCCGTGCTCACGCCGCTGACCAATGGCGAAACGGGTCTCCAGCTCACCCTCAACGATCCCCGTATCCTCGACGGCGCGCGCGAAGGAAGCTCTCTGCCGGTCACCAACATCTTCGGTCTGGCGATGAATTCCTCATATAAAGTAGAGGCTTTGGGGCGAGTTTTCACCTTCAACGTAGGCTTCTATTTCTGTGCCGTGATTGCGATTCTTGCCTTCTACGTCGCGATCCGCCTGTTCCGCTCGCCCTTCGGCATGATGCTCCGCGCAGTGAAATCGAACCAGCAGCGCATGACCTACACAGGTCTCGATCCGAAACCCTACACGCTGGCGGCCTTCGTTATCTCCGGTATGTACGCGGGGCTTGCGGGCGGGCTTCTGGCGGCAATGGACCCGCTGGCGGGCGCCGACCGGATGCTCTGGACCGCCTCGGGCGAGGTGGTGATCATGACCATCCTTGGCGGCGCGGGCACGCTGATGGGGCCGGTCCTTGGTGCGGGCGTGATCAAATATCTCGAAAACATCTTCTCGAAGATCAACGAAGGCGTGCTGCACGACTGGTTCTCCTTCCTGCCCGATGGGGTGGAAGATGTGGTGATCTGGGTCTTTGCGCGGTTCACCGGCGAGGGCTGGCACCTCACCCTTGGCGTGACCTTCATGCTGGTGGTGACCTTCCTGCCGGGAGGGCTGATCGAAGGGCTGAAACGTCTCGGCTCCCGGATCAGAAACGGCTCGCAAAAGCGCGACAAATACGACAACCCGGACCCGGAGCACCGCCCCGACCCCGGCAAGCATGTGGTGTGAGGGAGGAAAGATGAAACCATTCGAATTCTCTCAAGCCGCGCGCTCGCCAGCTCAGGGGATGGCGATACTCCCTCTGAACGAAGCGCTTTATGAATGCCAAATCCGCGTGACCTCGAAACGACGCGCAAAGCTCACAAGATCGCCAGCCCATGGGGCTGAGCTGGCGAGTGCGTGGCGGCCTGCGGCCTTTGCTCCACGCACCGGGCACCGCTCAACCGAATTCCAATCCAAGGAGACCTCCCATGGGCATTCTTGAAGTCAAAGGCGTCGGCAAACGCTTCGGCGGCCTCCAAGCCCTCGGCAACGTCAATCTCTCGGTGCAAGAAAACACCGTCCACGCCATCATCGGCCCGAACGGTGCCGGGAAATCCACGCTCCTGAACTGCCTCGTCGGCAAGCTCATCCCCGATGAGGGCTCCGTCACCTTCGCAGGCACCTCGGTACTGGGAAAGAAACCGCATGAGATCAACCAATTGGGCATCTCCCGCGTGTTCCAGACACCGGAGATTTTCGGCGATCTCACGGTGATGGAAAACATGATGATCCCGTGTTTCGCCAAACGCGACGGGGCGTTTCGCATGCACGCCATCGAGAGCATGGAGGCGGAAACCGATCTGATCGCCAAGGCGGAAGCCATGCTCGACGATGTCGGCATGCTTGACAAGCGCGACATGATCGCCTCTTCGATGTCGCGCGGCGACAAGCGGCGGCTGGAGATCGCCATGTGTCTGGTACAGGAACCGAAACTCCTGCTGCTCGACGAACCCACCGCCGGCATGGCCCGCGCCGACACCAACAACACCATCGCATTGCTCAAGGAAATCAAGGAGAAGCGCGACATCACCATCGCCATCATCGAACACGACATGCATGTGGTCTTCTCGCTTGCGGACCGCATCACCGTTCTGGCCCAAGGCACGCCCCTCGTGGAGGACACGCCCGACAACATCAAGGGCAATCCGAAAGTCAAAGAAGCCTATCTTGGCGAAACCCAGCAGGTGTGAGACATGACAGAACAGTTCAATCCCAACGCCAACCATGCCCAGAACGCTCCCGCCTTCTTCTCCGCATGGGACGTGCATGCCTATTATGGTGAAAGCTACATCGTGCAGGGCGTGACGTTTAATATTCACGAGGGCGAAATCCTCGCCCTTCTGGGCCGCAATGGTGCGGGCAAGACCTCGACGCTGCGCGCACTCGCCCGCCTCGACAGCCCGCAGGTCACTCATGGCGAGATTTGGCTCGATCACGAACGCCTGCACACCAAGACCTCCTATGAGGCCGCCGTGAAAGGCATCGCGCTCGTCCCAGAAGATCGCCGCATCATTCCCGGCCTCACAGTCGAGGAAAACCTGCAACTGGCGCAGATCGTCGAACCGGTGGGTTGGTCTTTGGACCGGCTCTACGACCTCTTCCCCCGCCTGCGTGAACGCCGCAAACAGGAGGGCGTGACGCTTTCGGGTGGCGAACAGCAGATGCTCGCCATCGCCCGTGCACTGGCCCGCGACATCAAGGTGCTGCTTCTCGATGAGCCTTACGAGGGTCTCGCGCCAGTCATCGTCGACGAGATCGAAAAGACTCTGCGCATCATCAAGGAACAGGGCATCACCACCGTGCTCGTCGAACAGAATGCCGTGCGTGCCCTCAATCTGGCCGACCGGGCCGTGATCCTCGACACCGGACGGGTGGTTTATGATGGCTCGGCAAAAGAAGTGCTTGAGAATGAAGCGCTGAGGGCCGAATATCTCGCCATCTGATGACATGCCCCTCCCAAAGCGGCGAGGGTCAGCTTTGGGAGGAGCCATTATGACCGACATTTACCCGCCCTCTGAAACCTTCGCGTCCGACGCCTTGATCTCCACGGCAGATTACGAAGATCTTTACCGTCGCTCGGTTGAAGATCCGGTGAGTTTCTGGGCTGAGCAGGGCAAGGTGCTCGACTGGATGGAGCCCTACACGCA
>NZ_QAOH01000012.1 GCF_003050785.1 Celeribacter persicus | reverse complement strand
CCCCATCAAAGGCACGAATTGCTTGGGATAGGACCTCCGAGACAACGGCCAAAGCCGCGTCCCGGAACCGCCGCATAATATGACTGGGGTGAGCATGATCGGGTCCTCGTTTTGCGTCCCTTTCTGGGTAGCGACAAACGGGGGGCGCTGCAATCGTGCAGATGGAGTGCTGCAAGGCCTCATCGGAGTGACGTTATTGTCGCTGATCTGCCCGTCGTGGTCCGTGGCGACTAGGATTTGCGCGCTGCTTTGTTAAAAAGGGCGGACAGGCAAGGGACGCGGGCTGATTTCCGATCCGGTTCAGGTCCGGGCTTTTCTCCCCCGGTCGCGGATGAAGGGGGCTTGTGGGCGGCGAGATGCGGTAATGGTGCACATCGCGTGGAAGGGGCTTTGAACGATGCATGGTTGGGGCGGTTTCATCATTGCATGTTTTGTCTTCTTCCTGTCGCACGCGCTGCCGGTGCGCCCGCCAGTGAAGCCTTGGTTGGTGGCCCGGTTCGGGGCGCGCGGGTTTGCATGGGGCTACTCGGCGCTCTCGGTGGCGGTGCTCGCATGGTTGATCGTGGCCGCCGGACGTGCGCCTGTCGTGCTGCTCTGGAGCGGACCCGATTGGCTGCGCCATGTCACGCTCACGGTGATGTTTGCGGTCTGTGTGATCCTTGCCTTTACGCTGGGGCGGCCCAATCCGTTTTCCTTCGGCGGTACGCACAATGAGCGTTTCGACCCGTCGCAACCGGGGATCGTGCGGCTGACACGCCATCCTGTGTTGCTGGCGCTGACGCTTTGGGCGGGGGCGCATCTGCTGGTTAATGGCGATCTGGCGCATGCGATCCTGTTCGGCGCTTTCGCGGGGTTTGCGCTTTTGGGCGGGGGGATGATCACCCGGCGCAAACGGCGCGAAATGGGGGCGGACTATGAGCGTCTTTGGGGCGCAACGCGGGCCGTGCCGCTGCGGCTGTCACCCACGGTTGGGACCGGGCTGCGTCTCGGGGTGGCGGTCATCCTTTACGGCGTGCTGATTGCACTGCACGGGCCGGTGATCGGGATCAGCCCTTTGCCCTGAAGGAGGGCAGGCGGGAAACCGCTTGGCTCCACAAAACTGTCATGCTTGGGTTTTAGGAAGGGCTGAGTGTGCGGCCATCACACTCATGAGAGGGAATTGCGTAAAACTCTGGCATGTTTGGCGCGTTTCGCGATACGAATGCTGCGGTGCAGCCACAAAACGGGGGCTGTGCCTTGTCACAGGAATTAATAGAGTTTTAGCTGAATATAAACGATTGGTCCTGTGTCTGACGTTCGAAACCCTCTTCTCTTTGCATAAGGTGAAACATGCCGCGAAAAGCCCGCACATCCTCCGAGTTCCGCGATGCCCTCCTCAAGCATCTCACCTATACAATGGGGAAAGACCCGGAGCATGCGCAGTTTTTCGACTGGCGTATGGCGCTGTCCCACGCGATCCGCGACCGGATGGTGGATCATTGGGTGGCCTCTACGCGCAAGACCTATGAACAGGACGGCAAGCGTGTCTATTACCTGTCGATGGAATTCCTGATCGGACGCCTGCTCGAAGACGGTATCTTCAATCTCGATATGGTCGAAGAGGTGAAGGAAGCGCTCGACCATTTCGGCATGGACATGCGCACCATTCTGAACGATGAACCGGATGCGGCACTGGGCAATGGCGGGCTTGGGCGTCTCGCGGCCTGTTTCCTCGACAGTCTCTCGACCATCGGTTGTCCGGCCATGGGCTACGGTATCCGTTACGAGAACGGGCTGTTCAAACAGAGCTTCGTCGACGGTCGCCAGGTGGAAAGCCCGGAGACCTGGTTGCAGGAGCCGCACCCTTGGGAATTCGAGCGCCCGGAAGTGCGCTTTACCCTCGGCTTCGGCGGCGATGTGATCTATGAGAACGGCAAGACGCTCTGGCGTCCGGCGGAGCTTATTCAGGCGGAGGCGTTCGACACGCCGATCATCGGTTGGCAGGGCAAATGGGCCAACACGCTCAGGCTCTGGGCGGGGCGTGCGGTGGACCCGTTCGATCTCGGCCTGTTCAATGCCGGTGATTTCGCCGCCGCCGCCGAGCATGAGGCGCTGGCGCGCACCATTTCTCGCGTGCTCTATCCGGAGGACAGTAACGAGGCTGGCAAGGAGCTGCGCCTCAAGCAGGAGTTCTTCTTCTCCGCCGCCTCGATCCGCGACATCCTGCGCCGCTTCGACAGCCAGCATGACGACATTCGCATGCTGCCGAAAAAGGTTGCCATTCAGCTCAACGACACCCACCCGGCGATTGCGGGCCCGGAGATGTTGCGTATTCTGCATGACGAGCGCGGTCTGTCCTTTGAGGACGCGCTGGAGATCGTGCATGGTTGTATGAACTACACCAACCACACGCTTCTGCCCGAAGCGCTGGAGCGTTGGGACGAACGTCTGTTCGGACGTCTGCTGCCGCGGCATCTCCAGATCATCGACCGGATTGATGACGCGCATTACAAGGCGCACCCGCACCGCACGCTTTCGGCCCGCTCCGACGGGCAGGTGAAAATGGGCGAGCTGTCGTTCATCGTTGCCAACCGGGTGAACGGTGTCTCTGCGCTGCACACGGATCTGATGAAGAAGACCGTATTCAGGGAATTGCATGAGCTGCACCCGGATCGCATCGTCAACGAGACAAACGGGGTGACGCCGCGCCGCTGGCTGCACAGTTGCAACCCGGGGTTGTCGCGCCTGATCACCGACACCATTGGCGAGGGCTGGGTGGACGATCTCGAACAACTCGAAAGGCTGGAGCCCTTGATCGGGGACAAGGCTTGGATCGAACGGTTCGAAACGGTCAAATCGGACAACAAGCAGGCGCTTGCGAGCTATGTGGCCCAGACCCATGGGGTGAAGCTCAACACCGAGGCGATGTTCGATGTGCAGATCAAGCGCATGCACGAATACAAGCGTCAGCACCTCAACATCCTCGAAGCCATCGCGCACTGGCAGGAGATCAAGGACAACCCGAACGGTGACTGGACGCCACGGGTCAAGATTTTCGCGGGCAAGGCGGCGCAGGGTTATCATTTCGCGAAAGACATCATCCGGCTGATCAATGATGTTGCCAAACTGGTGAACGCGGATGCGGCGACGCGCGATTATCTTCAGGTCATTTTCCTGCCGAACTACAACGTCACGCTCGCTGAGCGGCTGATCCCGGCGGCGGACCTGTCGGAGCAGATATCGACGGCGGGCAAGGAGGCCTCCGGCACCGGCAACATGAAATTCGCCCTCAACGGTGCGCTCACCGTCGGCACGCTCGACGGGGCCAATGTGGAAATTCGCGAACGCGTGGGCCCGGAGAACTTCTTCCTTTTCGGCATGCTTGCCGACGAGGTGATGCAGCGCCGGATGATTCACGATCACGCGCAACAGGCGATCAACGCCGATCCGCGCCTCGCACGGGCTCTGAACGCCCTGCGCGACGGCACGTTCAGCCCCGAAGATCCGGGTCGCTATACGCATATCGCTGACAATTTGACCTGGTCTGATTATTTCCTGGTCTGTTCGGATTTCTCCGACTACTGGCGCGCCCAACGCGAGGTGGACGAGGCCTATCGGAACCCGGAGAAATGGGCCGAGATGGCGGCTTTGAACGTGGCGCGGTCGGGGTGGTTCTCCTCTGATCGCACAATTCGCGGTTACATGTGCGATATTTGGGGAGCTGAGAGTCTTCTTGCCTAAAAATCAAAGAGTTGATCAGGCCTGAGAATCTCCTAAGCTCGCCCTAACCAAAGGAAATCGCATATGTCCCCGCTGATTGAGAACGACTTCGCAGACCCCAAGGTGCTGACCCAGATCTGCGAGGGGCGCTATGACGATCCTTTCGCCATTCTGGGGCCGCACAAGATCGGTCGGGTGCGTCATGTCACCGTGTTCGATCCCGGTGCGGAGACGATGACGGCGCTCTCCGGCGGCAAGCGCTATCCGCTCGGTCGGGTCGAAGGCTTCAAGGGGCTGTTCCACGGCAAGGTCGCGGGAACTAAACCCTATCTGCTCGAAGGCAAGCAGGGCCAAGAGGTCTGGAAGGTCGATGACGCTTATCGGTTCGGGCCGGTGCTGGGCGAGATCGACGAATACCTCTTGGGTGAGGGCACGCATCACCACATCTGGAAAGCGCTCGGTGCGCATGTGATGGAGCACGAGGGCACCCAGGGCACGCATTTCGCGGTCTGGGCCCCGAACGCGCGGCGCGTGTCTCTGGTGGGCGATTTCAATGCTTGGGACGGGCGGCGTCATGTCATGCGCCGTCGTGGCGCGACAGGCGTCTGGGAAATTTTCATGCCGCAGCTCGGCGAGGGCACGGCCTATAAATTCGAGGTGATGGGTGCCTATGGCGACATCCGGCTCAAGGCCGACCCGGTCGGCTTTGGCTCTCAACACCCGCCGGAAACCGCCTCCGTGGTGCGCGACATTTCGGGCTATGGCTGGTCCGACAAGGCGTGGATCGAGACCCGCCAGAAATTGCAGGGCCGCGATCAGCCGATCTCGATCTACGAGGTGCAACTCGGCTCTTGGCGCCATAAGGAAGGCGGGCGTCCCATCTCCTACAAGGAAGCTGCCGTCGAACTGGTGGATTACGTCAAGCAGATGGGCTTTACCCATATCGAACTGATGCCGATTTCGGAATATCCGTTCGACGGCTCCTGGGGCTATCAGCCGGTCGGTCTCTTCGCGCCGACCATCCGTTTCGGGCCGCCGCATGAGTTCCGCGATCTGGTGAATGCGGCGCACAAGGCGGGGCTTGGCGTACTGGTCGACTGGGTGCCGGGGCATTTCCCGACCGACAGTCATGGGCTTGCGCATTTCGACGGTACGGCGCTTTACGAACATGCCGACCCGCGCGAAGGCTTCCATCAGGACTGGAACACGCTGATCTACAATTACGGTCGCACCGAGGTCGCCAATTTCCTGACTTCCAACGCGCTCTACTGGCTTGAGGAATATCACGTCGACGGGCTGCGCGTGGATGCGGTGGCCTCCATGATCTATCGCGATTATTCGCGCGAGGAAGGTCAGTGGATTCCGAACGTCATGGGCGGGCGCGAAAATCTCGAAGCGATTTCGATGCTTCAGGCCATGAACACGCTGGCCTATGGCGAGGTGCCGGGCGTGATGACCGTGGCCGAGGAAAGCACGGCCTATGCCGGGGTTTCCGCACCGGTCGACGCGGGCGGGCTCGGTTTCGGTTTCAAGTGGAACATGGGCTGGATGAACGACACGCTGGACTACATGTCCCGCGAGCCGATCCACCGCAAATACCACCATCACCAGATGACTTTCGGCATCCACTACGCCTTCTCGGAAAATTTCATCCTGCCGATCAGCCATGACGAAGTGGTGCACGGCAAACGCTCGATGTTGTCGAAAATGCCGGGCAACGAATGGGAGAAATTTGCCAATCTGCGGGCCTATTACGGTTTCATGTGGGGGCACCCCGGCAAGAAACTGCTGTTCATGGGGCAGGAATTCGCTCAATGGCAGGAATGGAACCATGAAAAGGAGATCGACTGGTCCTGTCTCGTGTATCACATGCATGAAGGCGTTCAGCACCTCGTGCGCGATCTCAACATGCTCTATCGCGAGACCCCGGCGCTTTACGCCAAGGATTGCGAGGGCGACGGGTTCCAGTGGATCGAGGCCAACGATGCCGAGGATTCGGTCTATGCCTGGGTACGCCGCGGCCAGCCGGGCGACCCGGAGGTGGTTGTAGTCTGCAACTTCACCCCGGTGGAGCGCATGAGCTACAAACTTGGTTTCCCCTCGGAAGGCCGGTGGATCGAAGCGTTGAACAGTGATGCGGAATGTTATGGTGGCGGTGGCCGCGGCAACATGGGCAGCGCTCTCGCCAAGGCGGATGCCTGGCAGGGGCAACCCGCGGCAGCCGTGATCACCCTGCCGCCGCTTTCGACCATGATTTTTATTAAAGACGACGCGTGATCGGAGGAACGGCTTGTCGCATAGCAGGGCCGTCAGGAAACGCAGGAGAGAGGATAGACATGCCACATACGAGGAACAGGCTGGCACCGCGCACTATGGCCTTCGTTCTGGCTGGCGGGCGCGGCTCGCGGCTCAAGGAATTGACCAATGATCGGGTGAAACCGGCCGTCTATTTCGGTGGCAAGAACCGGATCGTCGATTTCGCCCTCTCGAACGCGCTGAACTCCGGCATCCGCAAGATGGCGATCGCGACGCAGTACAAGGCGCACTCCCTGATCCGCCATATTCAGCGTGGCTGGACCTTCTTTCGGGCCGAGCGCAACGAGTTTCTCGATATCCTTCCTGCGTCTCAGCGCTATGAGGAAAGCACCTGGTATCGCGGTACCGCCGACGCCGTGGCGCAGAACATCGACATCATCGACAGCTACGACGTGGATTACATTCTGATCCTTGCGGGCGATCACATCTACAAGATGGATTACGAGGTGATGATCCGCCAGCATGTCGACACCCATGCGGATGTCACCATCGGCTGTCTGACCGTGGACCGCAAGGAGGCGACGGCCTTTGGCGTGATGGGGGTCGATGCGACCGACCGCATCACCTCTTTCCTCGAAAAGCCCTCAGATCCGCCCGCCATCCCCGGCGAGCCGACCAAATCGCTGGCCTCCATGGGTATTTATGTCTTCAACTGGAAGTTCCTGCGCGAGCGCCTGCTCGAAGATATGGAAGACCCGAACTCGTCTCACGATTTCGGCAACGATCTGATCCCGGAGCTTGTGAAACTGGGCAAGGCCCAGGCGCATCGTTTCACCGACAGTTGCGTGCGCCACCCAGACGCCGAGGCCTATTGGCGCGATGTGGGCACCATTGACGCGTATTGGAAGGCCAATATCGACCTGACGGATTTCACACCGGAGCTTGATCTCTGGGACCGCGAGTGGCCGATCTGGACCTATTCGGAACTGACGCCGCCCGCGAAATTCATTCACGATAGACCCGACCGGCGCGGCTCCGCAGTGAGTTCCATGGTGTCGGGCGGCTGCATCATTTCGGGGACGGAAATTCGTGAGAGCCTGCTGTTCACCCATGTGATGACCAATTCCTATTCCTCGCTCGAACGCGCGGTGGTACTGCCAAAGGCCAATATCGCCCGGCACTGCCGGTTGAAAAATGTGGTGATCGACCGCGGCGTGCAGGTGCCCGAGGGGCTTGTCGTCGGCGAGGACCCGGAGGTCGATGCCAAATGGTTCCGTGTCTCTGCGGGCGGTGTGACGCTGATCACCCAGGAAATGCTCGACCGGAGGGCGCAGGGATTATGAGTGCTGCGGCTGTGAAGGCCGAGGCGCCGATCAAGGTTCTGTCGGTCACCTCGGAATGTGTGCCTTTGATCAAGACCGGGGGGCTTGCCGATGTGGCAGGCTCTCTTCCGTCCGCTCTGATCCCGCACGGGGTCGAGATGCGCACCCTTCTGCCCGGCTACCGTCAGGTGCTCGCGGCGCAACCCGAGGCCGAAACCGTGTTCGAGGTCTGGGACCTGTTCGGGGGTTTCGCCCGCATCCGGCGCGGGACGCTGGGCGAGGGCAAACAGGCGACACCGCTCTATATCCTCGACGCGCCGCATCTTTTCGACCGTGATGGCAAGCCCTATAACGGTCCCGACGGGCATGACTGGTGGGACAACCCGCAGCGCTTTGCGGCGCTGTCTCTGGCCGCTGCGATGATCGCCGCGCATGGCATCGAACAGTGGTTCCCCGACGCGCTGCACCTGCATGACTGGCAGGCGGGGCTGACGCCCGTGTACCTGCGCGAACTGGGGGCGGCGGAGCGGGTCAAGACCCTGATGACCATCCACAATATCGCGTTTCAGGGCTGTTACGGTCCCGATATGGTGCAGACCCTCGGCCTGCCGCCGCAGGGCTTTACACAGAGCGGGTTCGAATACTGGGGGCAGGTCTCGACGCTCAAGGCGGGGATCATGGCCTCGACCAAGGTCTCGACCGTCTCTCCCACCTATGCGCGCGAACTGATGGACGGGGCGTTCGGCATGGGGATGGAGGGCGTTCTTGCCGCGCGTGGTGCGGATTTTACCGGCATCCTCAACGGCATCGACCTCGATCTCTGGAAACCGTCGTACAAATCGCCCAAGGGCAAAGAGAAATTCAAGGCGGCACTGCGCGAGGAACTGCACCTGCCGGACAGTGACGGGCCTTTGTGTGTCGTGATTTCGCGTCTGACCGGGCAGAAGGGCTTCGATCTGCTGCTCGAAGCGCTGCCGACGCTGATCCGACGCGGCGGGCAACTGGCGCTTTTAGGCTCGGGGGAGGGCTATTTCGAGAGTGCCTTCCGCGATGCCGCGCTGAAATACGCAGATGTTGCCGTGCGGATCGGTTACGACGAGGCCTTTGCCCGCCGTCTGATCGAAGGCGGCGATGCGATCCTTGTGCCTTCGCGCTTCGAGCCCTGCGGTCTGACCCAGCTTTACGGGCTGCGCTTCGGCACGATCCCGCTGGTGTCGCTCACAGGCGGTCTTGCCGATACGGTGATCCAGGCCAATCCGGCGGCGCTCTCTGCTGGAGTGGCGACGGGGTTGCAGTTTACTCCGATCACCACGGCGGCGCTGGAAGTTGCGATCCATCGGATGTGCGATCTCTATGCCAAGCCGAAGATCTGGCATCAGATGATGAAGAACGCCATGGCGCAGCCGGTGGGCTGGGACACGTCTGCGGCGGCTTATGCCGATCTGTTCAAGGAGATGGTCGGCGCAAAACCCGGGCAGAGTGAGACGGACGCGCAAGCATGAGTTCCATGACGATCCTTGGCGGTCACGCCGCGCCCCTCGGGGCCACGTTTGATGGCGAAGGCGTCAATTTCGCGGTGTTTTCCGAACATGCCCGCCGGATCACGCTCTGTCTCTTTTCTCCGGACGGGCGCACGGAGACGCATCGCATCGACCTGCCGGAGCGCGACGGCGATGTCTGGCACGGTTATGTGCCGGGATTGCGGCCCGGTCAGATGTACGGTCTGCGCGCCGATGGTCCCTATGCGCCGCATGAGGGGCATCGGTTCAATTACAACAAGCTTCTGCTCGACCCCTATGCCAAGCGCCTGACGCGCCATCCGGAATGGCACGATGCGCTGATGGGCTACCGGGTCGGTCATGCGGATGTGGACCTGTCTTTCGACCGGCGCGACTCTGCGCGCTACATGCCGCGCTGTGTGGTCGAGGATGTGCTTTTCGCCTGGGGCCGGGACAAGCCGCCGCGCCGTCCGACCTCGCAGACGGTGATCTATGAGGCCCATGTGAAGGGTATGACCCAACTGCACCCCGATGTGCAGCACAAGGGAAAATTCCTCGGCCTCGCCTCCGACGCGATCCTCGATCACCTCGTGAAACTCGGCATCACCGCGATCGAACTTCTGCCCGTGCAAGCCTTTCTCAATGACCGGTTTCTGGTCGAGAAGGGGCTGGTGAACTATTGGGGGTATCAGACGCTCGGGTTCTTCGCGCCCGATCCGCGTTACCTCGCCCATGATCAGATCGCCGAGTTCCAGCATATGGTCGCGCGTCTGCATTCCGCCGGGATCGAGGTCATCATGGATGTGGTCTACAACCACTCCTGCGAGGGCAACGAACTTGGCCCGACCTTGTCGTTCCGGGGGCTCGATAACCGCAGTTATTACCGTCTGGCGGAAGACCCGCGCTATTACATCAACGACACCGGCACTGGCAACACGCTCAACATCGACCATCCGATGGTGCTGCGCATGGTGCTCGACAGTTTGCGGTACTGGGTCGAGGAGATGCATGTCGACGGCTTCCGCTTTGACCTTTGCACCACTTTGGGGCGTACACCCACGGGGTTCGACCGGGGTGCAAGTTTCTTTGACGCGATCCGTCAGGACCCGGTGCTGACCCGCGTGAAACTCATCGCCGAGCCTTGGGACATCGGCCCCGGTGGCTACCGCGTCGGAGGCTTCCCGCCGCCCTTCCTTGAGTGGAACGACAAGTTCCGGGACGGCATCCGGCGCTTCTGGCGTGGCGATGCGGGACACGTCGCGGTGCTTGCCGACCGGATCACCGGCTCGGCACTGCAATTCGACCATTCCGGGCGTCCGGCGACGACCTCGGTCAATTTCGTCACGGCCCATGATGGCTTCACCCTTATGGATGTTGTGAGCTACACCCAGAAACACAACGAGGCCAATGGCGAGGGCAACCGCGATGGCCATAATGACAACGCCTCCGACAACATGGGGGTCGAAGGGCCGACCGAGGATCCGAAAATCCTTGCCGCGCGCACGAAACGTCGGCGCAACCTTCTGGCTACGGTGTTGTTTTCGCAGGGCACGCCGATGCTTTTGGCCGGGGACGAGATCGGCAACACGCAATGGGGCAATAACAACGCCTATTGTCAGGACAATGAAATCGGTTGGCTCGACTGGTCGGACTATGACGAGGATTTCCTCGATTTCGTACGCCGCCTGATCGCCTTCCGGCGCGAGCACCCGATCCTGCGGCAGAAACGCTTTTTGCATGCCCGTGAACGCATCGTCGACGGGCTTGAGGACCTGTTCTGGTGGCGCGCCGACGGGCGGCCGATGCGGGACGAGGACTGGGGCGCGCCGGATCTCAAGACGCTTTGCGTCGAGATGCGGATCGCCTCCGGCACGCCGGTCTATGCGCAGCGTGAGGAGGCATTGTTCCTGATTTTCAACCGGGGGCATGATGTGGAGGTCAAGCTGCCGGAATGCGCCGAAGGGCGGCGCTGGCGGCTCTGGATCGACACCGGGCGGCCGGAGATCGACGGCAAGGTGATCACCTTGCCGACCGTTTTCGCCGGATGTGAGACGACGCTGATGCTGGAGCTGGAGGCCTATAATGACTGACCTGAGGCTCGAACTGGCCTATGCGCGCGGCATCTACGCCGAATATTACGACCAGATGGGTGTGCATCATGCGACCTCGGTCGAAACCGCCGTGGCGCTTCTGGCCGCGATGGGGATCGAAGCGGCGACCGAAGAGGCCGCGCGTTTGCATCTCGAAGAGGGCGACGGCGTGTTGCCTTGGGATGTGGTCTGCGAGGCCGGAAAGGCACCGTTCGTCGATATTGGCGAGGCGCGCTGGGAGCTGATCCTTGAGGACGGGGAAGAGACCCGCGGGCAGGGTGTCTCCGATCTGCCGGAGCTGCCCCTGGGCATTCACAGCCTGATCGCGGAATTGCCGGGCGGACCGCAGCGCATCACGCTTCTGGCCGCGCCTGCGACGATCCCGTTGCCGGAGCGGGGCTGGGGCATGACCGTGCCGCTCTATGCGCTCTCGGAAAAGGGCATCGGGTCCTATGACGACCTTCTGCCTTTGGTGCAAAGCCTTGGGGCGAAGGGCGCGGGGTTTGTCGGGATGAATCCGGTCCATGCCGGCTTTCCCACCGATCCGGGGCTGTTCTCGCCCTACACGCCTTCGCACCGTCGCCGCCTCAACGCGCTCTATCTTGCGACTGACACAGGGCGCGGCGGCAAGCTCATTGATTACGTCAAGGCCGGACCGACCCGGCTCAAACATCTGCGCAAGAGCTTCGATAGAACGACTCCGTCGCCAGCCTTCCTTGCCTATGTCGCCTCTGAGGGCCCGGCGCTCGAAACCTTCGCGCTGCATCAGGCACTTTCCGAAGTTCACGGCCCCTTCTGGTGCCATTGGCCGACCGAATATCAGGACCCTGAAAGCGAAGCCTGCGTTGCCGCGCGTTCGGAGCTGAAGGAAGAAATCCTGTTCTGGTCCTGGCTGCAATGGAAGGCCGAGGTGGCGTTGAGCGAGCTTCAGGACGAGGCGAAAGCCTCCGGTATGGCGCATGGCATCTATCTCGATCTCGCGGTAGGCACCCATCCGCACGGGGCCGAAACCTGGGAAGATCGCGAGGTCTTCGCCTTTGGCGCTTCACTCGGTGCGCCGCCCGATGCCTTCTCTGCCGAAGGACAGAACTGGGGTCTTGCACCCTTCAATCCTATCACCTTGCGCGACCGCGCCTATGCGCCGCTGGCGGAAACCTTTGCGCGCCAGCTTCGGGTTTCGGGCATGCTCCGGATCGACCACATTCTCGGCTTTGAGCGCACTTTCTGGGTGCCGCAGGATGCCCCCGGTTCCTATGTCGCCATGCCGCGCGATGCCATGCTGGCCGTCGCCCGGATCGAGGCGGCGCGCGCGGGTGGCATCATCGTC
This sequence comes from Celeribacter persicus, assembly GCF_003050785.1. Taxonomy (GTDB): domain Bacteria; phylum Pseudomonadota; class Alphaproteobacteria; order Rhodobacterales; family Rhodobacteraceae; genus Celeribacter; species Celeribacter persicus. Next base: position 101,202 of record NZ_QAOH01000012.1, on the reverse strand, counting down.
GGCGAAGACCTCGGCAATATTCCGGATGGGTTGCGCGAGGCTCTGAGTGCTTCGGGCGTGCTGGGATGCCGCGTTGCGATGTTCGAGCGCTGGAACTGGGACGACCCGGAATTCAAACCCTCGGAGGCCTATGACGAGGCGGCGGTGGCGTCGTTCTCGACCCATGATCTGCCGACATGGCTCGGCTGGCGGCAAGGTGCCGATATCACCGCGCGGTGCAAGGCGGGGGGCATCGACGGCGCGCAGGCTGTCGAAAATATGGCGCACCGCACCCGCGAGGTCGCGGCCATCGACCGGGTTCTGCCGGGTGCGGATCAGGACGCTCTGCACGACTTCCTCGCACGCACGCCGTCGCGTCTTGTCGCGGTGCAAGCGGAAGTGATTCTTGATATGATAGATCAGCAGAACCTGCCGGGCACCACGAGTGAATACCCCAACTGGCGCATCCGTTTGCCGGGCGGGGCCGGGGCATTGGCCTCCCATGAGAAACTTGAGCGCGTGGCCGAGATCATGCGCCGGAACGACCGATGAAAGAGGAAGACACCATGACCCGCACTGTGGTTGCCACGACCCCGATCGAAGGCCAGAAGCCCGGCACCTCCGGCCTGCGCAAGAAAACCCCGGTTTTCATGCAACCGCATTATCTGGAGAACTTCGTTCAGGCGATTTTCAATGCCACCGGCGGGGCCAAGGGCAAGACCTATGTGCTGGGCGGCGACGGGCGCTATTTCAATGACCGCGCCGCGCAGGTGATCCTGCGCATGGCGGCGGCCAACGGGGCGAAAAAGGTCATCGTCGGTCAGAATGCCTTGCTTTCGACGCCAGCCGCCTCAAACCTCATTCGCAAGCGCAAGACCGATGGCGGCATCATCATGTCCGCCTCGCACAATCCGGGCGGTCCGACCGAGGATTTCGGCGTCAAGTTCAACAGCGAAAATGGCGGTCCGGCCCCCGAAGGCATCACCGACCGGATTTTCGCAGAGACCCTTGAAATCAGCGAGTATTACATCTGCGAGAGCCATGATCTGGACCTCTCCATGCCCGGCATGACGACGATCTACGGCATGGAGGTCGAGGTCGTCGATCCGGTCGCCGATTACCATCTGATGATGGAGGAGATTTTCGATTTCGAGGCGATCCGTGCACTGTTCGCTTCCGGCTTCACCTTGCGGTTCGATGCCATGCACGCGGTCACCGGCCCCTACGCCAAGGCGATCCTCGAAGGCTCTCTGGGGGCGCCCGAGGGCTCCGTCGTCAACGCTGTGCCCTCTCCGGATTTCGGCGGGGGTCACCCGGACCCGAACCCGATCTGGGCCAAATCCCTTATGGATCTGATGTTCTCTGGCGAGGCCCCGGATTTCGGTGCGGCTTCCGATGGCGACGGCGACCGCAATATGATCGTCGGTCGCAACGCCTATGTGACGCCGTCCGACAGCCTTGCCGTGCTTGCGGCCAACGCCACTCTGGTGCCGGGCTATAAGGATGGGCTCAAGGGGGTGGCGCGGTCCATGCCGACCTCGCGCGCGCTCGACCGGGTGGCCGAGGCATTCGGGATTGCCTGTTACGAGACGCCCACGGGGTGGAAATTCTTCGGCAACCTGTTGGATGCGGGGCGGGCGACGCTTTGTGGCGAGGAAAGTGCGGGCACCGGCTCCGATCACGTCCGCGAGAAAGACGGGCTCTGGGCGGTGCTGTTCTGGCTCAATGTGTTGGCCGTGCGCGGTCAGAGCGTGGCAGAGATCATGGCCGATCACTGGGCCAAATACGGTCGCAACTACTATTCGCGTCACGATTTCGAAGCGGTGGACAGCGATGCCGCGCATGGATTGATGCAGGCGCTGCGCACGCGCCTGCCGAACCTGCCGGGTCGTGAGGTCGAGGGCATGGTGATCGAGGCGGCGGACGAGTTCGCCTATGACGATCCGGTCGACGGCTCGCGCTCCGAGGGGCAGGGCATTCGCATCCTCTTCAAATGCGGCGGGCGGATCGTGTTCCGGCTCTCTGGCACGGGGACCGAGGGTGCGACTCTGCGGGTCTATCTCGAAAAGGTCGAGACCAACGCGGCGGCGCTTCAGGACAACCCGCAGAACGCGCTTTCGGGCATCGCGGCGGCGGCCGACAGTCTTGCGGAAATCCGCAACCGCACCGGGCGGAATACGCCCGACGTGATTACCTGAGATTGTTGGGATGTCATAAAAAAGGCCGGGGTTTGTCCCGGCCTTTTGTGTTTCAGCCGTCAAGGAAAGGGATCGGCACACCGAAGGCCCCGGCCAGAAGGATGAAATTGAGGCTCAGAACCGCGATGGCGTCCAGGATCGCGAGCAGGCGGATCGGCGGCGAGACGGTGAACGCCCCCATGATGTCGCGCCGTGCCACGAAAACGATCAACGCAATCATTGGCACAGGCAGGGCGATGGAGAGGATCACCTGCGATACCACCAGCGCCTGTGTGGCATTCACCCCCATGGCGACCACGACAAAGGCCGGGACCATGGTGATCAGACGTCGGAGCCAGATCGGGATGCGGATGTGCAGGAAGCCCTGCATGATCATCTGACCGGCCATGGTGCCGACCACGGAAGATGAGACGCCCGAGGCGATGAGCGATGTGAGAAAGATCGCCGCCGCAGCGCCCCCGAGCAGGGGTGTGAGCGTGTGATAGGCGGTTTCGATCTCGGAGACCTCGGAATGCCCCTGATGAAAGGCGCTGGCGGCCATCATCACCATGGCCATGTTGACCATGCCCGCGACGGCCAGGGCCAGAACCACTTCGGTGTTGGAAAAGCGCACCAGTTTGCGCCGGTCATTGTCGTCACGCGGCGTAGCGCGGGACTGGGTGAGGCCGGAGTGCAGATAGATCGCATGCGGCATCACGGTCGCGCCGATGATCCCCACGGCGATGGTAAGCGCGGCATGATCGGGCAGGGCGGGGCTGACGAGGCCAAGCCCGGTGGCCTGCCAGTCAATCGGCGCGATCAGAATCTCGGCGAGGTAACACAGGCCGATGACGCCCACCAAGGCCCCGATGATCAGTTCCATCGGACGAAACCCGCGCCCCTCGAACAAGAGGATGCCATAGGTCACGATGGCGGTGATCGCCATGCCGACGATCAGCGGCAGGTTGAACAGAAGCGAGAGACCAATGGCTCCGCCAAGGAATTCGGCGAGGTCGGTCGCCATGGCGGCCACCTCGCTCACGGCCCACATCACGAGTACCACAGGTTTCGAGAAATGATCACGCGACAACTCCGCAAGGTTCTTGCCGGTGACGATGCCAAGCCGGGCGGAGAGCGCCTGAAACAGCATGGCGATCAGGTTGGCGAGCAGCACGACCCACAAAAGCGTATAGCCATATCCCGCGCCCGCCTGAATATTGGTCGCGTAATTGCCGGGGTCCATATAGGCGACGGAAGCGATGATCGCAGGGCCCGCGAACAACAGCCGCGCGCGTAGCCCGTGGCGTTCGCCTCTGAGGACGGCGTCAATGCCTGTGCGGGTGTTGCGGGTGAGATCGAGCATGAATGGCTGGTCCGGCTTTGGCCGCTCGTGGCGACTCAGTGAACTTGCTTTGGTTGATTTATAGCCATTGCTATATTTCTTGCAAAACACAAATCTTTGTGCGGGTATCTTTTCGGGCGAGACTGGTGCATGGTCATGGTGTCGATTATATCTTCGGCAAAAAGAGGAGGCGCGGATGACGGAGATGGACGGACAGGTTCCCGAACGCTTTGCCCGCGCACGCGAGGCGCAATCGGTGGCGCTTCTGGAAGATTACGTGGAAATGATCGGCGATCTGATCGCGGAGTTGGGCGAGGCGCGGGTGGCGGACATCGCCGAACGCATGGGCGTCGCGCAACCTACGGCGACCAAGGCAATCTCGCGGCTCAAACGCGAAGGGCTGGCCACCGCACGGCCCTATCGCGGCGTGTTCCTGACCGAAGAGGGGGCCGATCTCGCCGACAGGGTACGGGCGCGCCATCGCACGGTGGTGGAGCTTCTGGTGGCGGTAGGTGTGCCCGAAGGGGTCGCGGAACTCGATGCCGAGGGGATCGAGCACCATGTCTCCGACGAGACGCTTGCGGCGTTTGAGGGATTTCTCAAAAGCAGGTGAAACCCGGGTGACACATTAAAAAGGCCGGGCAGAGCGCCCGGCCTTTCGCGTTTGAAGTGAGGTTCGTTCCCGTCAGCCCCGTCAGGCGGGTTTCTTCTTGCCACCGAAAATCTTGCGCACGAGGACGAAGAACAGCGGTACGAAGAGGATACCGAGCACGGTGCCGGTGATGGTCCCGCCCAGAACGGCTGCCCCCACGGCACGGCGGCCACCGGCCCCGGCCCCGGAGGACAGCACCAGAGGCACGACGCCGAGAGAGAAGGCCATGGAGGTCATGATGATCGGACGGAAGCGTTGCTTCGCCGCAGTCAGCACGGCCTCGAAGACATCCTTGCCGGCATCCACCTGTTCACGGGCGAATTCGACGATCAGGATGGCGTTCTTGCCGGTCAGGCCGATCACGGTCAACAGGCCCACCTGGAAGAACACGCCGTTCTGAAAGCCGAAATGCCAGGCAGTGAAGAGCGTGCCCAAAATCCCCACCGGCATGGCGAGCATGACGGAGAAGGGGATCGCCCAGCTTTCATAGAGGGCTGCGAGACAGAAGAAGATCGCGGCCAGGGAGAGCAGGTACAGCATCGGAGCCTGCGAGCCGGAATCCTTTTCCTCAAGCGACAGACCGGTCCAAGCGACGGAATAGCCGCCGGGGATCTGGCTGACCAGTTTTTCGATCTCCGCCATCGCTTCACCGGTGGAGACACCCGGCCCGGGCGAGCCCTGGATCTGCATTGAGGGTGTGCCGTTGTAGCGGTTGAGCCCCTGCGGACCGTAGATCCAGCGTTCGGTGGTGAAGTTCGAGAACGGCACCAGCTCGCCCGAGGAGTTGCGCACCCGCCATTTCTGTAGGTCCGCAGGCGTGGCGCGGCTGTCAGAATCGCCCTGAACATAGACGCGCTTGGTGCGGCCATTGTCGTTGAAGTCGTTCACATAGGACCCGGCCATGGCGATCGACAGCGTGTTGCCCACATCGTCCGGGTCGATGCCCATGGCCCCCGCGGCGCGCCAGTCGATGTCGAGCTTGAACTGGGTCGCATCTTCGAGACCCGAGGGGCGCACGGAGGCGATCAGCGGGCTTTGCGTTGCCATGCCCAGAAGCATGTTGCGCGCTTCCAGAAGCTGTTCGTGGGTCTGACCGCCCTGCGCCTGCAGGTAGAAGTCAAAGCCCGAGACGTTGCCCAGCTCGATCACCGCAGGCGGTACGATCGGGAAAGCCATGGCTTCCTTGATCCCCATGAAGGCCGGGAAGGCGCGGCCCGCAATGGCCTGCACGGATTGCGCGGGCGAGGGGCGTTCCTCCCAGTCCTTCATCCGGATGAAGGCCAGACCGTTGTTCTGCCCGGCCCCGGAGAAGGAGAAGCCCGCGATGCTGAACACCGCATCGACATTGTCGCTTTCAGCGGCAAGGAAATAGTCCTTGATCTGCTGGTTGGCCTTGAGCGTGTTCTCGGCGGTGGAGCCTGAGGGGCCCTGCACCAGCGCCATCATGATGCCCTGATCCTCATCGGGCAAAAAGCCCGTGGGGGTCTGCATGAAGAGCCAGGCGATGCCCGCACCCATCGCGCCGTAGATCACCAGCATACGCAGCGGGCGACGGATGATATACCCCACGGTCGAGCCATAGCCGCCGGAGATTTTATCAAAGGCCCGGTTGAACCAGCCGAACGGCCCGCGACGTGTATGATGGGCATCCTTGCCGCGCAGGATGGTGGCGCAGAGCGCCGGTGTCAGCGTCAGCGCCACCACCACGGAGAGCAGCATGGCCGAGACGATGGTGATCGAGAACTGGCGATAGATCACGCCCGTGGAGCCACCGAAGAAGGCCATGGGAATGAACACGGCAGAAAGCACGAGGGCGATACCGACCAGCGCACCGGTGATCTGATCCATCGACTTGCGGGTCGCCTCGCGCGGGCTGAGGCCCTCTTCCTCCATGATCCGTTCGACGTTCTCGACCACGACGATGGCGTCATCGACGAGAAGGCCGATCGCCAGCACCATGGCGAGCATGGTCAGCACGTTGATCGTGAACCCGAAGGCGGCGAGGATCGCGAATGTGCCGAGGATGACCACGGGCACGGCGAGCGTCGGGATGAGCGTCGCGCGGATGTTTTGCAAAAACAGCAGCATCACGAAGAACACCAGAACGATGGCCTCCATCAGCGTCTTCTGCACCTCGTGGATCGAGATTTCGATGAAGGGTGTGGTGTCATAGGGGATGACGTAGGTCATGCCCTCGGGGAAGAACTGGGAATACTCGTCGATCATTGCGCGCACGCGTTTCGAGGTGTCGAGCGCATTGGCGCCCGGCGCGAGCTGGATTGCCATGCCCGAAGCGGGCTGGCCGTTGTATTGCGAGATCGTGGAGTAATTTTCCGCTCCGACTTCGACACGCGCCACATCGTCCAGAAGCACGAGGCCGCCGTCGGATTCCGAGCGCAGGATAATGTTGCGGAAATCGTCCGGTGTCTGCAGTAGCGATTGCGCAGAGATTGTGGCGGTAAAGGCCTGACCCTCCGGGGAGGGCAGCGATCCGAAGGAACCCGCCGAGATCTGTGCGTTATAGCCTGAAACGGCCCCGACCACATCCGACGGTGTCATGTCGAACGCCGCCAGTTTCGATGGGTCGAGCCAGATGCGCATCGCGTATTTTGCGCCAAAAACCTGCGTGCCGCCGACGCCTTCGATCCGGCTGAAGGCGTCCACCATATTGGTGTTGAGGTAATCGGCAAGGTCGGCCTGATCCATGCTGCCGTCTTCGGAGATCACCCCGATCACCATCAGGAAGCCAGCGGAGCTTTTCTGCACCGTCACGCCCTGACGCTGTACCGCATCGGGCAAGAGCGCCGTGGCTTGCGACAGCTTGTTCTGCACCTGCACCTGCGCGATGTCCGGGTCGGTGCCCGTCGCGAAGGTCAGCGTGATCGAGGCTGAGCCCGCCGAGGTCGAGGAAGACGACATGTAGCGCATGCCGTCGAGCCCGGTCATCTGCTGTTCGATGATCTGGGTCACGGTGTTGGCCACCGTTTCGGCCGATGCGCCGGGATAGTTGGTGCGGATCGACACCGAGGGCGGTGCGATCTGTGGATATTGTGCCACCGGGAGCGTGAAGATCGACAACAGGCCAATCCCCATGATCAGGATGGAAATCACCCAGGCAAAGACCGGGCGGTCAATGAAGAAACGAGCCATTTATCTGGTCCTTATGCCGGTCATTCACTGGGCTGGGCGGCTTGCGGGGAGGTCTGGCCAGCGGCCTCGGCCCCTTGTTCCTGCGGTGTGACGGTCGCCCCCGCCGCAGTCTTTTGCAGACCGGCGACGATCACCCGTTCGCCCGCCGTGACACCGCCAGTGACGATCCAGTCGGTGCCCTGATCGCTCACCACGTCGAGCACGCGTTGTTCGACCACGCTCTCGGCATTCACCACAAGTACCATCGGGCGCCCGCGACGATCCCGTGTCACCGCTTCCTGCGGTACGCGCACGGCATTCGGCACCACGCCCTGCGGCATCTCGACCTGAACATACATGCCCGGCAGCAGGAAATGATCCGGGTTCGGGAAGGACAGCCGCAGCACGATCGTGCCGGTGTCCTCGTTGACATAGGGCTCGGCGGCGGAAAGCTCGCCCTTGTACTCATAGGAACTGCCATCGGCGAGGGTGAGAGAGACGGTCTGGCCGAGGGTTTCGGAAAATTCCGTGCCGCTGCCCATGCGGCGCCAGCGCAGCATGTCGGAGGCGGCCTGGGTCACGTCGACATAGACCGGGTCGAGCGCCCGGATCGTGGTCAGCGCGGTCGATTGCCCGGAGGTCACAAGCGCCCCCTGGCTCACCGCACTCAGCCCTACAGCCCCGGAAATCGGCGCGCGGATTTGGGTGCGCTCAAGGTCGATCTCCGCCGAAAGAAGGTTCGCTTCGGCGACTTTCACCGCTGCGGCGGCGCTGTCACGCTCGGCAATGGCGCTGTCGAGGTTCTGCTGCGCCACGACGTTGCGGGTTTTCAGCTCCTGCTGGCGCTCATATTCGATCTCCGCCGATTTCAATGCCGCTTTCGCCTGCGCGAGGCTCGCCTCGGCCACGGCTTTCGCAGCCTCGTAGGTCGCCGCGTCGATCTGGTAGAGCGGGTCGCCCTCGCTCACCGTACTTCCTTCCTGGAACAGGCGTTTCTGGATGATGCCGCCGACCTGCGGGCGTACCTCGGCCTCGGCGGAGGCGGCGACCCGGCCCGGCAGCGGGCTGCTGAGCGTCACGTCGCCCGCGCTCAGTGTAACCACGGTCACGGGCGTCGGCGGCGGGGCATTCTGGGCCAGAACGGGCTGGCTGGCCATCAGGGCGAGGGCAAGCAGAGCGGCGGTCCGGCGGGGCAGGACAGGACGTGGGCTGGGCATGGAGGTCTCCGGCAAAACAGGCCCCGGATCGCGTTGGTCGGGGCGAGGGGTTTTGATGGGCGCAGAGCGCGGTGGTCGGGGCGGGTTCCGGTTGTGCGTTGGAACGTGGCTTGAAATTCGATTAAAGAAACCCGATAGTTTTGTAAAGTGCGTCGAATGTGCGCATCCGATCAGGGAGTTGTGGGCTGTCGCAGATGTCCAAAAATAAGGCAGATATGTCAGAAGGCGCCCCGGACGCGTGCGCGCCGCGCAAGCGTGGGCGTCCGGTTCAGATGGATTTCGAGGCGCGCGAGGCGATGATCCTGGATGCGACCCATGGGTTGATGATGGAGCGCGGCTTCGATCAGGTCACCATGTCTGCAATCGCCCGGCGCGCCGGCATGTCGAAACGCACGCTCTATGCGCATTTCGACAGTCAGGAAGTGCTTCTCGGCCGTGTCATGGCCCGTGTCAGCGCCAATATATTCCAACCCTTGCCGGAAGAAGATCAGGACAAGCCTTTCGCCGAACGTCTGCGATTGCTTCTGACCTTCAACAAACCGCCGGGATCGGACCGGCAAAAGCTCGAATTCCTGCGCACCATCGTGGCGCGGGCGCAGACCTATCCCGCGCTGGCGCGCGGGCTGGTGCACAACGGGCGCGGACGTCTGACCGGTTATGTGCGTGACGAGATCGTGCGCGAGATCACGGCAGGGCGGTTGTCGCTCGCGCCGGAGCAGGCGGAGCTCTCTGCCGATCTTCTGGTGATTATGGCCTTCGGCGATCCGCTGGCCCGGTTGCTCGATCCGGATTTTCCGGAACCGACACCCGTGCTTCTGGCAGCGCGGCGCGATCTGGCAATCGGCCTCTTTCTCGACGGATGTGCCGCAAAAACGAGCGACAGCGCCTGATTTGCGGGCAAGTCCCACGCGCCGCCGCGCGACCTGACGAAAATACGGGCCTTCGCCGACTGGGAGGTTAGTGTCGCGAGACGAAGACTGCAACGGGACGAGAAAATGTCGGTCTATCATTGCACCCTTGGAGGGGAAGTGTTTCGCTTTTCGGGTCTCGCGGAGGTCATGGCCAAAGCCACGCCTGCGCGCTCTGGTGATGCGCTCGCGGGACTGATTGCGCAAAGCGATGTGGAGAGGGTAGCGGCGCAGATGGTTTTGGCCGATCTGCCTTTGAAAGCCTTCCTTGAAGAACTCCTGATCCCCTATGACGAGGATGAGGTGACGCGGCTGATCGTCGACAGCCATGATGCGGCGGCTTTTGCGCCCGTCTCGCATATGACCGTCGGTCAGTTCCGCGACTGGCTTTTGTCGGACGCCGCCACGCCCAAGGCGCTCAAAGCGCTTGCCCCCGGCCTCATGCCGGAAATGGCGGCGGCGGTGTCCAAGATCATGCGCAACCGCGATCTCATCGCTGTCGCCCGCAAGATCACTGTCGTGACGGCCTTTCGCTCCACGCTCGGGCTGGAAGGCCGGATCGGTTCGCGGCTTCAGCCCAACCATCCGGCGGATGACCTGAAGGGGATCGTCGCCTCAACGCTCGATGGTCTCTCCTACGCGGTAGGCGATGCCGTGATCGGCATCAACCCGGCGACCGACAACATCCCGACCGCCATGACGCTGATTTCCATGCTCGATGATCTGCGCGCGCGCTATGACATTCCGACCCAAAGCTGCGTTCTGACCCATGTCACCAATTCAATCGAGATCATCAATCGCGGCGCGCCTTTGGACATCGTGTTCCAATCCGTCGCGGGGACCGAGGCTGCGAACGAGGGATTCGGCGTCAATCTCTCGATCCTCAAGGAATCCCATGACGCCGCGCTCTCGCTGAAACGCGGCACGGTGGGTCAGAACGTGATGTATTTCGAAACCGGCCAGGGATCGGCGCTTTCCGCCAATGCTCATCACGGTATCGACCAGCAGACTGTGGAGGCCCGCGCCTATGCCGTGTGCCGCGCTTTCGATCCGCTGATCGTCAACACGGTGGTGGGGTTCATCGGGCCGGAATATCTCTATGACGGCAAGGAGATCATCCGCGCCGGTCTTGAGGATGTGTTCTGTGGCAAACTCCTTGGCCTGCCGATGGGCTGTGACGTCTGTTATACGAACCACGCCGAGGCGGATCAGAATGACATGGACGTGCTGATGACGCTTCTCGCCAACGCCCGCGCGCAATTCCTGATCGGGGTGCCCGGCGCTGATGACATCATGCTGAATTACCAAAGCCTCTCGTTCCACGACATCGCCTACCTGCGCAACTCGCTGGGTCTCAAGGCCGCGCCCGAGTTCGAGAGCTGGCTCGAAGCGATGGGCCTTGTGTCGGAGACCGGCCATCTGTTGCAAAGCGATCTTGGCGCGGCACGGCTTTTGGAGGCGGCACAATGAGCAATGTGGTGAACGACAAATGGGCCAAGCTGCGTGCGGCAACCCCCGCCCGCATCGGCCTTGGCCGCAACGGGGCGGGTCTGCCGACCGGGGCGAATCTCGAATTTCAGTTCGCCCATGCGCGCGCCCGCGACGCTGTGCATTCCGGGCTCGATCTCGACGCGCTCGAAATCGAACTTGCCCCTTTCGAAGTGATCCGTGTCACTTCTGCTGCGCCCGATCGCGCGAGCTATCTGCGCCGCCCGGACCTTGGCCGGAAACTCGGAGAGGGCGAGATGGACAAGCTCAACGCTCGCCCACCCTGCGACGTGGCTTTTGTCATCGCCGACGGGTTATCCTCCGCTGCTGTCCAATCCCATGCCGCCGCCGTGGTCCATGCCGCCGCCGCCAAACTCGAAGGCCTCACCCTCGGTCCCGTCGTCGTCGCCACACAGGCCCGTGTCGCCATCGGCGACGAGATCGGCGCAGCGCTCGGTGCGCGTTTGGTCGTGCTCCTGGTCGGAGAACGCCCTGGTCTGACCGTCGCCGACAGTCTCGGCGCATACCTGACCTATGGACCGAAGCCGGGGCTCAAGGACAGCGCCCGTAACTGCCTGTCGAACATCCACGGCAAGGGTGGCATGTCTTACGATCAGGCCGCCGACAAGATCGCATGGCTCACCCGCGAGGCGCTTAGGCGTGGGATCACGGGGACGGGGCTCAAGGAAGAAAGCAACACTCTTGAATAAGAAAACGCCCCGCATATCGGCGAGGCGTAATCTTTAAATCTCAATGAGATACTGTGCGATCTTACATCGCCGCCGCAACCGTGGTCAGCGCATTGTCCACGGCGGTCAGAATTTCGTCGATGTCGTCCGGGGTGGAGATCAGCGCGGGCGAGAAGCACAGCGTGTTGTTGAACCCCGGCAGCGAGCGCATGGTCGCGCCGATGATCACGCCCTGCTTGTCGCACTCGGCCACGACGGCCTGCACCAGTTTCTCGGCGAGCGGTTCCCTGGTCTCCCGATCCGCCACCAACTCCGCACCGCAGAACAGGCCAAGCCCCCGCGTGTTGCCGATCAGCGCGTGCTTGTCTTCAAGCATCGCCAGACCGTCCATCAAGCGTTTGCCCATCGCCTTGGTGTTGTCCAGAAGCCCCTCTTCCTCGATGATCGCCACGTTCTCCAGAGCCGCTGCCGGACCGGCCGTGCAGCCGCCGAAGGTGGAGATGTCGCGGAAGTGGTTGAGCGGGTCTTCGGGCTTGTCCTTGAACATGTCGAACACCCGGTCCGAGGTCAGCATGACCGCGATGGCGGCATAGCCCGACGCCACACCCTTGGCGGTGGTCACGAAATCCGGCTCGATGCCGTAGTTCTGATAGCCGAACCATTCGCCCGTGCGGCCCATGCCGCAGACGACCTCGTCGATATGCAGCAGGATGTCATACTTGCGACAAATCTCCTGCACCTTTTCCCAGTACCCTTTCGGCGGCGTGATCACACCACCGCCCGCCGTCACCGGCTCAAGGCAGAGCGCGCCCACGGTGTCCGGCCCTTCGCGCAGGATCACCTCTTCGATGGCTTCGGCAGCACGCTCACCGTAATTCTCCACGTCCCACTGTTTGCGGTACTCAAGGCAATGCGGCACCTCGACGAAATCCGGCACAAACGGGCCGTAATGCGTAGCGCGTTGTTGCTGGCCGCAGGCCGACAGTGTGGCAATCGTTGTGCCATGGTAATCGCGGTCGCGGTAGAGGATTTTCGACTTCTTGCCGCCATAGCGTTGCGCCGAGATTTGACGCACCATTTTGAAAGCCTTTTCATTGGCTTCCGATCCGGAATTGCAGTAATACATGCGGCTTAGACCCGGCGTTTTCGCGGTCAGGACCTCGGCAAATTTCGCCGCCGGGATCGACCCCGCGGAGCCCGCAAAATAGTTCATCTTGATGAGCTGGTCACGCACCGCATTGGCAATCCGTTCGCGGCCATAACCGACGTTTACCGTCCAGACGCCGCCCGACACCGCGTCGAGAAACTCGCGCCCGTTCTGGTCCCAGACCCGCATGCCCTTGCCCTCGACGATGATGCGGGGATCGCGGCTCTCCAAAAGCTGGTGCTGGAACATGTGGTGCCAGACATGGGCGCGGTCGGCCTCGATGATGGCGGAAAGATCATTGTCGTGCATGGCGGGACTCCGTGTTTCTTGGGCCAAGTAAATCACCGCTTGCGGGCCGGGCCTATAGAGCCAGAGCTTTAGATTTATTGGGCCAGTGGAATTTTGTATCAATTGGTCAAAATATGGACGCACATGCACTGGACTCATTGTTTTGAAATGCTGGTGCCTTTGCCGGGATAAATTTTCGGGCAATGCAAGGGGCATGAGCCAGATCGCATCCCAATTCCCCGACCCGCAGGCCGTCATCGCGGCCTATCAGACCCTCAACCTCGTGGGCGGTGCGCGCGTGCCCGTCGCCTCCGGCCTCGACGTGCTGAACCCGGCTACGGGCGCGGTGCTCGGGCAGGCTGCCGCTTCTGGCCCTGCCGAGACGGATGCGGCCGTGAAGGCGGCGAAAGCGGCGGCGGCGGCATGGGCTTTGACCCCGGCGCGCGAGCGTGGCAAGTGCGTCGCCGCCGCCGGGCGGGCTCTGGCCGAAAATTTCGAACTGGTGGCGCAGGTTCTGGCGCGCGAGACCGGCAAGGCCATTCGCACCGAATGCCGGGGCGAGGTGAAGACTTCCGCCGATATCCTTGAATTCTATGGCGGATTGGGTTCCGAACTCAAAGGCGAGACGATCCCGTTCAGCCCGCGCATGTTGACCATGACCACCCGCGAACCTCTGGGGGTTGTCGCCGCCATCGTGCCGTGGAATGTGCCGCTGGTGCTCATGATGCTCAAGATCGCCCCTGCTCTGGTGGCGGGCAACACGGTGGTGGTGAAGGCCTCCGAAGAAGCGCCGTTCGCGACCTATCTCGCCGCCGAAATCCTGATGGAACACCTGCCTGCGGGCGTGCTCAACGTGATCAACGGCACGGGGACCGCCTGTGGCGCGGCGCTGACCGCGCATCCGGATGTGGCGAAGATCACTTTCACCGGGTCGGAGGCCGTGGGGGAAACCGTTTACAAAGCCGGTGCCGCGCGCATCGTGCCGGTGTCTCTGGAACTGGGTGGCAAAAGCCCGATGATCGTCTGCGCCGACGCCAGGCTCGACAAGGCCGTGCCGGGCGCCATCGCCGGAATGCGTTTCACCCGTCAGGGCCAAAGCTGCACCGCCTCTTCGCGGATTTATGTCCACGAAAGCCTCTATGACGATTTTATTGCCGCCCTCATGACCGAATTGAATGCGCTCAAGATCGGCGATCCGCTCGATGAGGCCACGGACATCGGCACGATCATCAATGCCAAACAGGCCAAGGTGGTCTCCGATTACGTGGCCAAGGCCGAAGCAACCGCAGAGGCCAAGGTGATCCGCTGCGGCCAGATGCCGGAGGACAGCGCGCTCTCGCCCGATCTCTTCGCCATGCCGACCCTGCTTCTCGACCTGCCGGAAGATCATCCCTGCCTGCGCGACGAGATTTTCGGCCCGGTGGCAGCGATTCAGAAATGGTCCGACTATGAGGATGTGATTGAAAAGGCCAATGACAGCCGTTATGGGCTCGCGGCGTCCGTGTGGACCGAAGACCTCTCCACCGCGCTCGACGCCACCTCGCGTCTCAACGCGGGCTATGTGCAGGTGAACCAGAACCTGACGATCCAGCCCAACGTCTCCTATGGCGGGTTCGGGCGCTCGGGGCTTGGCAAGGAGGCCTCTCTGGAATCGATGCTCGCCCATTTCACCCGGTCTAAGACGATTGTGATCGCGATGGATTAAGGGGGGAGTTCTGTTTTGTTCGCGGGGCAGATCGTCAACCGATGCGGGATAAGCCGCCGTTCATGAACGCCATGGCGAAGGGTGGTTTGGAGCTCAAATCCTCTGATTCTGCATTTCACATAGATGTCCGCTTTTCGTTTTCTGGCGAGGCTGTGTTTCAGCTTCAGAGATTTTCCATTAGAATCTTGACGCGGTTAAGCTACTCGTCCTCATGCCAGAGATTTGGTGTATCAATAGCTTCTGTCTTGCCGAGCTTTGGCCAACGTCCACCATTTGATCTGCTGACTTCGCTGTCCCGTCCTTGATAGTTCCCATATCAATCGTAGTGTTAATATCTGTGACGAGTGTATTTCATGGACCACCTAGGGTAGGTGGGCTGGCAGTTGGCGGATCGGGGCGATTTCGCGGTCTCGCCAGCATTTCTCTTGCCAAACTGCGGGTCAATTGGGGAGTGTAGATTTAGTCTTCGAGTATCTGGCTGTGCCCATGGATGTGAACCGCATCGGTTTTTCGGCGTCATCAGTTGCTGAGTAGATTGAAGTGCTTCCAGCAAGAAACCAAAACCTTCCCCACATTGGACACGCGCAATGTCCGAATGGCTTTGGCCAGTGCAGGGCAACATGAGAGCAGTTGGTCTGCGATCTTTGCGCTGACCTCGAACATCAGGCGGCAACAAACCGAATTACCCGTGAGCAACATTATTTGAAGAGAAGCGCTGTCCCCCTAGGGTCAGGGCCCATTGATTTTCTGCAAGCGACGTGATTCACGGTTCGAAAACCGAGCGGTGGACATGTCTGATCTTTACTGGCTGTCCGACGAGCAGATGGCGCGTCTTGAGCCTTTCTTCCCCAAGTCCCACGGCAGACTCCGCGTCGATGATCGTCGCGTGTTGAGCGGGATTATCTTCATCAATCGCAATGGATTACGATGGCGCGATGCCCCTGCTGCCTATGGGCCTCATAAGACACTCTACAACCGTTGAAAGCGCTGGAGCGAGATGGGCGTGTTCGCCCGGATATTCGAAGGGTTGGCCGCCGAAGCGGCGGAGCCGACGACCATCATGATCCCCTCTCGGGACATCGCGTTGCGATGCCCTGCCGGGCAATGGACGCGACCTATCTCAAAGCGCACCGCACGGCCTTGAGCCTGCGGTCGAAAAAGGGGGATGAGCCATTGTGCGCCATTGGTTCAAGCACAATGGCGAATGGCGCCTGATCGGTCGCACCAAAGGCGGTATGAACACCAAGCTCCATGCGGTGACTGACACGAATGGCCGCCCGATCAGGTTCTTTGTGTCTGCCGGACAGGTCAGATGGAGTGGTTGCTGCCCTCCTTAGACGGCATCGCAATGTGCCAAGGTCGTGGTGTTCAACGCCACGCGCAAAGGAGGACGGCGAGATGAAGAATATGATGATTGGGGTCGATCTGGCAAAGGCAGTTTTTCAAGTTCATGGTGCCCTTCGAACGGGGGAGGTCCAGTTCTGCAAGAAGCTGACGCGGAAGCAATTCCCCGCGTTCATGGCGCAGCAAGAGCCCAGCATGGTGATTTTCGAGGCGTGCGGCAGCGCACATTTTTGGGCCCGTGAGATGGAAGCTCTTGGGCACGAGGTAAAGCTGATCGCCCCGCAATATGTGCGCCCTTTTGTGAAGCGGCAGAAAAATGATGCGGCCGATGCTGAGGCGCTTGTCATTGCGGCACGCCAGCCTGAGATGCGTTTCGTGGAGCCCAAAACAGTCGAGCAGCAGTCTTGCGCGGCGGTCTTCCGCGGCCGGGAACGCTTGGTGCATCAGCGGACCGCTGATGTGAACGCCTTACGGGCTCTGCTGTATGAGCACGGCTATGTGTTTCCGGTCGGCATGTCCCACCTCAATCGCATGACGGCGCTTGTGCAGGATGAGACCGTCGACTTGCACGCGCTGATCCGGGAAGAGTGCCTGGACCTGCTCGGGCAGATCGCGGAGAAAACCGCGCGCATCATTGAGCGCACCAAGAAGCTCAAGACGCTGGCCACCCAGTCAGACAGAGCACGCCGGCTGCAGACGATGCCGGGTGTTGGACCGCTGACGGCCGTTGCAGTCGAAGCGTTTGGTCCCGACATGGTGGAATTCAAAACCGGGCGCAACTTTGCGGCATGGTTGGGCCTTGTTCCTCGGCAACATTCCTCCGGAGGCAAAAAGCGCCTTGGTCGCATGACGAAGGCTGGTCAAGCCGATATCCGACGCCTGTTGATCATCGGCGCAATGTCGCGACTGAACTGGCTCGGACAGCGCACAATTACGGAGGGCAGCTGGTTGTCACGCATGCTGGCGCGCAAACCCAGGATGCTGGTCGCGATCGCGCTCGCCAATAAGATGGCCCGCCAGATCTGGGCGATGCTGACAAAGAATAAAGATTACAGAGATCCGGCGATGGCGATCGTGGCATGATGCTCATGTCGAACCGCTAGGGCCGGTGCCGAGGGAGTGTGAGAAGACGACGACCTGAATGGGCAAAATGATCGAACAGATCTGGATTGGGAAAACCAGTTAGTCGCTACGAGCATTGAGCTCGAAAGTCAGATTTGGACCCAATCTGCTGATCACCATCCCGGCCCGCGGCTTCTGGAAACGCCGTATCATGAAGGCCTCACAGAAGTTCGCACTCGATCACACGCTAATATGGTCAAAAGCTTCTTGCACTACGGGCGGCAACCACAGAAGTGACTACATCGGGGCACGGGCTTTGCTGAGCAGCCTGCCGGACGTCGACTGGCTGCTTGGAGACCGTGGCTATGACGCCGACTGGTTCAGAGAAGCATTGAAAGACAAAGGGATACGTGCCTGCATCCCGGGCTAAAAGCAGCGCAAGAAAACCGACAAGTACGACAAGCGCCGATACAAACGTCGTAATCGGATTGAGATCATGTTCGGCAGGCTCAAGGATTGACGGCGCGTGGCGACCCGCTGCGACAGATGCCCCAAGGTCTTCCTCTCTGCCATCGCATTGGCCGCCACCGTGCTGTTCTGGTTATGAGTTCTGGCCTTTGGCGTCAGATCAACCTAAGCGAGAATTTTATTGACAATTACATCTTAGGGCTTCTAGCCTCGAAGATGCTGAAGAAATCTTTCAAAAGGGAATTAGTCGTGTCGTATGATCCCGTCCAGGCGCTATTGGCCGCCGGTGTTTTTCAAGAGCCGATTCCAGAAACCCTAGCGCTGGCTCTGAAGAAAATGAACCAAGATGAAGTGGATATGATTATTTCGGCGCATTCCGAAACATCCAAAAACGCCGGTGTAGCGCCATGGGCGCTGCCAGCCGCGTCGGCGATGCAGGGCGAAGTGGCTCTGCGCTGCATGTGTGGTGTCTGGTCTGGGTCTGGATCGGGTGCAGAACAAGTCCAACGCTGAGGCAATTGGAACTTTACAGGTTCCCTGTTAGAGCTTGGACTACGCAGCCCGCAGTGTGGTGCAGTTAATTCTCCTGCGTTTTTTTGGGACCCTGAATGGAGAGTGTACCTGTGCTAACTGTTGATCGGCTTCAGGTTCCTGCTGACCTAACCTACTTCAAGCACAACGGATGTTTTCTCGTCATCAATCCCCTGGTGGGGGGGAGATGCGTGTTGACCGAGGAGGAGTTCGGCACGCTAAGAACGTTAAGCGACCCGCTCAAGAGCGGACAGTTGGACCTGAAGGATGGGGTCCGTCGCTTGCTGTCAAAACTTGTGCTGAATTGGATCGTGTACATCGACGGAAATCGGCCCAACCTCGATTTCGATGAAGTGCAGCTCTCTCAGGTTTATTACGCTATTACAGATGGTTGCAATCTGCGCTGCCCTTACTGTTATGCGTCATCGCTCAAGCGTCGGCCAGGCGAGTTGTCAACGGCCGAGTCGTTGGAGGTGATCGATCAAATCGCGATGATGGGTGCCAAACAGGTGATATTCACCGGCGGTGAGCCAACGTTGAGAAAGGACCTGTTCGCGATCGTCGAACATGCGCTGGACCTGGGCCTGACGGCAAACATCATAACAAATGGTACACTGATCAAGAATGCGGCCACGGCGCAGAAATTCGCGAGCTTGTTCAACATGGTCACGATCAGCGTGGATGGCGCCGCTGCCGCGTCTCATGACAAGACCCGTGGAGCGGGGTCGTTTGCCTCGACCTGCCGCGCTCTCAGGCTGTTGAATGCGCAGGGCGTTGTTCCGCAAATCAATCACCTTGTGACGTCTGACAATGTGGAGGCAGTCGAAGAATTTGCCACCTTCATGGATGATTTCGAGATTGGCGCTATCCGCCTGATGTCACACAACGATATTGGGCGCGGCGCCGAAGACGACTCGAGCTTTGGCTGGAAGGACCATCTTAGGCTGCAAGACATTTCATGGACTTCGTCCGTTGCGAACAAGATCAATCCCGACGTGCCAAAACCTTACAATCCTTGCACAGTTCGCGGAAATTGCGGGATGGGCGGCAATGAAATCTACATCGACTCGACCGGGAATGTGTATCCATGCAAGCTTGTGACTGAGAAGTCGCATCATGCGGGGAATGTCCGTGAACAATCGCTGAAAGAGATATTTGATCACCCGCTGCTGCGTGGAATGCGCAAAAGCACTGTGTTCGAGGGTGAATTTCATTCGGATTGCCGCAAGTGTTATATCAGGTCGTCCTGCGGCGGTGGGTGCCGTGCAACGCATATGTCCGAAACATTCAATATCGAGCGCAACAGCCGGAATTATTGCAGGATACTTCGTCACGGGATTATCGCGCGGATGTGGCAAGAGGTTGGGGTAGAACGAAAAGAGCTTGCAGCCGGAAACCTGGAGATGACCAAGCCGTATCTAGTCAGAACCGGGGAAGTTCACTCCGTCTTCTTTGATTGGAAATCTCAAGCGGCAGCGCCGGAAAGGACCGTGCATGATGCCGCTCCCCTGTCAAGTGTCGTAGGTTAACATGAAGCTTCGGATCAGCGAGTCCATGATGTGGAATGAGGTGGAGGGCAGCGTCTCTTTTTACCACCTTGAAACGGGCGACTTTCAAACTCTGAACGAAACAGGGTCGTACCTTTGGATGCTGGTTTCGGACGGCATGACGCGTCGGGATGTCTTGTCGGCCACTGTGGGGCACTTTGCTGCGGGCAATGCAGAATTGGCCGTGACCGTTTTGTCGGACACAAAGGGCTTTCTTGACACGGCACTTGCGAATGGATGGGTGGTGGAAACCGTACAATGAGCAGAGCAGTCGTCCTGGGCGGTGGTTATGCCGGATTGCTTGCGGCTGTTGCTTTGCGTGATCATGTCGACGAGGTCATGGTCATCGAGCGCGATCGGTACCCCGATCTGCCCGAACAACGGCTTGGTGTTCCACAATCGAGACATTGCCACCTGATGGTCGAAAGCTGCATGCGGGCGCTCGAGGCGCTGATGCCGGGAACAATCGAGTGCCTTTTGTCCGCCGGAGCGCGGAGGATCGATCTGACAAACAACGCCTTGATAAGCGCGCCAATGGGATGGTTCGAACGCTTCGACTTGGGCACATCCGTGATTTCCTGCAGTCGCGCGCTTGTGGATCACGTCATGCGCGAAAACGCAGGGATCGAGATTCGTCAGGAAACCACAGCGGATCGCCTGTTCGGGGACAAACAGCGGGTGGGTGGCGTCGTGCTCAATCGTGGTGATGGCACGACCGAAAAACTCGACGCCGCGCTTGTCGTTGACGCAACCGGTCGCAATTCCAAGGCGCCGGACTGGTTGTCCACTCTTGGTGTTCCAGCCGCGCGCGCGTCTGTGGTTTCGTCCGGCATGGCATCTTCTTCGCGGCGCTATGCGGCATCAAACGGTTTGTACGATGTACTTCCTGCCATTTTGCTGCAACCACAGGACAGCGCGTCCGCCAATGGCCGTGGTGCGACCGTGTACCCGATCGAAAATGAAGAATTCATCGTAACGCTGACCGGCCCGAAATCTGACCCTCCTCCCGTGACCGAGGACGGCTTTTTGCAATATGCACGCAGCGTGGGGCCCGAAATCGTCGCCGATCTAATGGCCGCATCTCCGCCGGTTGGGCTAGTCAACGGATACCGCAATCTTAGCAACATTTGGCGCCACTATGACGAGGCAACTTTTCCCCGAGGATTCCTGGCGCTCGGCGACGCGTTTGTTGCGGTAGAGCCCACCCATTCGCTTGGCATGGCGAGCGCCGCCTTGGGAGCACGTTGGCTTTCGGAAAACCTCCCAAGTGTCGGGCTCGACGGCAACCTGCAGGCCGGCATTGCCGAGGCTGCGACCGCCTTTTGGGATGTCACGAGAATGCAGCAGACGGCGCAGGATAAGAAACCAGAGAAACCCTCTTCTTCTTTGTCGTCGCTGGAACGCCGAATTTCACAACAGATCGCATTGGCCACATTGCGCAGCAAAGAATTGGCCAAAGACTTTTTCCAAACCCGGGCTCATCCGGGGGAGGGCTCGGCCTTGACAACTCAAGAGCGGCTGAAACTTGCGATGAAGGTTCGAAAGCCACCGCTTTCGACATTGGAGGCGATGGCGCAATTTCCGGAACTTGAAAAATGGGTGGCCGAATTCGGGGTGTTCGAGTGTAAAATCGAAAGCACCTCGTGAAACCGTCGCAGGATCACGCCAGGACTGGAGCAAGCAGCGTCATGCAGGACGTACTGAAGAATACCGCGTCGATCGATAGTTTTGCTTGGCGCCGCGACGCCTCGAAAGTGTGTTTGCCCGGGACGGACCGGGCATGCTCGGTCGCCAAAACCTTGGACATGGCGCGTGCGGCTGCCAGCAAGGTCGGGATCACCCGGGTCGCAGACATTACACGGCTGGATTCAGTTGGGATCCCGACGTTTCAGGCGGTACGCCCCAATTCCTTGATCGTTGTAGTATCGCAGGGCAAAGGGGTGACGCCGGATCTCGCACGGGTTTCTGCGATGATGGAGTCCATCGAGCATTGGCATGCCGAGCAGCCAATGGCTGGAGGCATCTTGGCCCCCATCCGTCAAATGAAGCCCCGGCTTGGCTATGATGTTTATGATCTACCACGGGCTGAACCGTCGGTATTGCACGACGGGCTGCCAATTTACTGGGTGCCGGCGGTGTCGCTCGTCGATGGATCAGCCACTTGGCTCCCGCACGAGTTGGTCTGTTTTTCTCTGGGGGGTGGTGTCGAATGGACACCACCTGCCTTTTTCGCGTCGACAAATGGACTGGCAAGCGGAAACTCGGTGCTCGAGGCGGTGTTGCACGGCTTGTATGAAGTGATTGAGCGAGATGCGATTACCCGGATGCTAAAGAGCGGAGGGCAAAACAGACAAAAGGTCGATCTTTTGTCGATCTCCTCCAGCGTCGTCGCGGGGTTATTGGAGAAATTCCGCAACGCGCAGGTCACGCTGGAGGTCTGTTCTCTTGAATCACCAACCGGGCTGCCATGTTTCATGGCGCAGGTTTACAGCCGTGATTACCCTGCTGAGTTCACAGGTTTTGGCTGCCATTCCAGCACGGAAATTGCTCTTACACGTGCAATCACCGAGGCCGCCCAGGCGCGCCTGGGCTATGTTTCCGGCGCCCGGGATGATCTAGATAGATCGCTCTCCACATCTCATCAGCAGCAGGTCAGTGCCGCGCAGGATGATGCCGTGGCCCTTGTCCCGAAATCCGCACGGATGAGCCTGTCTGAAGATCTGGATGAGGTTGTCGGGCGGGTGGTTCAGGCTTTTGACGCCCCACCTTTGTTCTCAGACCTGACGCACCCTCACATTGATGTGCCGGTGGTGCGTGTCGTTGTTCCAAACGCTCTTGTGACGCCGGAGGTCTTTTGATGCATCCGAACAAGACTGTCATCTTTGCTGGACCAACGATTTCACGCTCTGACATCACGGCGCATTTACCGTGGGCGGAGCTGCGGCCTCCAGCTGGTCGCGGCGATATCTTTGCTGAAAGTTGGAGCACGGGCGACAAGGCAATCATTGTCGATGGGTATTTCCGCGACCAGTTGTCGGTGGGCCACAAGGAAATCCTTTGGTTGATCGAACAGGGGGTCGAAACGATTGGATGCGCGAGCATCGGCGCACTTCGCGCCTGCGAACTGTCTGAGTTTGGCATGATTGGCGTCGGGTCGGTTTTCGAAATGTACGCCAATCAAGAAATAGACGGTGACGACGAAGTGGCCATTCTGCACGGTCCGGAAGAGCTCGATTTCTGCGCCTTGTCGGTCGCGATGGTGAACCTTCGCTATGGGTGCGAAAGAGCGATCTCGGCTGGCTTGATGTCACCGAGCGCTGCGGAGGGCATTACGACGATCGTAAAGGAAATGCCCTTTTTCGAAAGAACTTGGGAGCGCCTGTGCCAGGATGGTGATCTGGTGAAATACCATGACGAGCTTCAACTCCTCGAAGAGAACATTGGCTTGGGGCGCTGGAACCTCAAACTGCTCGATGCGGTGAGCGCTTTGACAGCCGCGGCTGAGGAAGGAGAGGCGCTGGAAGGGATCGGGACAAATGAAATACAGCTCACTAGGCTAACGCGGCACGAAGAGGTTTTCTGGCGCTCGCGCCGCAAGAACCCCTCGGGGCGTTGGGAAACTGATTTCGACGTATTGGATGCAGCCCGCCTTTTTGACCCCGACTACCCGGCGTTACACCACAAAGCCCTTGCGGCAATGCTCAGAGAGGCGGCTGGCAAAGGTCAGGAAACGTCCAACCTGCTTGGCGTCAAGAGCACAAAAGACCTCCCGGCCGAGTTGCACGACTGGTTCACGGAAAAAGAACTGGGTTCCTTGTCGCACGAAGACCTGTGTCTTCTTATCCTGGTGCGCGCCTGGCCAATCTGGCACCGCTGTGATTGGCGGTCCGAAATGGTAAACCAGATGCGCGGAACGGACCGTTGGTCTGATTGGCAGAACATCCTGAGCAAGGCAGATGAGGCGACCAACTCCGATCCGATCAAGGTTCCCCCGCCGCAAATTTGCGCAAGTCTCTTTTTGCGACATTGGAGGAATTTGGATAGCACACCGAAGATAGAGCACGCGCGACGGGGCTTTCACAGCTTGGAGGAACTGGGGCGAGCCGCGCAGCGCTTCTTCGCTCTGGATGTGAAAAGTGGCAAGAACCCGCGCGGAGACGGGCAAATCTGAAGCACGCTGATCGAGTTAGACTGTGGGGGAGGCGGAGCCTACTCCTTTTCATAAGCTGATGTCAGGATCACGCTTGCTTCGTCTATGATCCCCTCTAAAGCCTTTATCGCATTCCTCAGATTTGCTTTCATACTTCCGAAACGAGCATGCAAAAAGCATCTTTTGCGCTGCGGCGTCGTGGAGGCTATACGTTGATGCTTATCCACTCTTCAGTTTTTCCTCTGTCTGCAGGAAGCCGACATTTGCGCATAGGCAGCGAAATGGTGCTTTGTCCCACACAGCCAACCATCATGCACCCTGCGCCCAAGGTCCGTTTGATCTGAGATGTGTGACGGATAAAGAGTCCGGCCTTCTGTTTGAGGCAGGGATGAGATGCGATATTCCGGATTGGGGGCGCAGGGCGGAGAAACGCCCGCCGCAAGTCCGACGCTTTGCCGACAGTCCAATTTCAGTTTTTGGAGCTGTCTCGCACAGCTTCGATTGCCGCGCGCAATTCCGCGATTCCCGGCGCAATCTTGGCCAGATCAATCGCCCCGAACCCGAGCCGCAGCCGATTGAGTGGCGCATTCTCGCGCAGGTAATGGGGCGTGCCGTCCTCGACCAGCACGCCGCGCGCCTCGGCCTGTGTCTTGACCGCGCCCGCATCCATGCCTTCGGGCAAAGCGAGCCAGACGCCGGAGCCGCCCGTGGTCATGGTCACTTCGCAGCCGGGCAATTGCCGGTCGATCTCCCGCAGCATCACCCGCCATTTCTCCGCCATGCCACGCCGGTGACGGCGGATATGGGCGTCGTAATGTCCCTCGGACAGAAACAGGGCCATGGCCCGTTGCGCCAACGCCGAAGGGTGGCGATACATCAGCCGCCGCAGCACGCGCATCTCGCGGATCACTTCCGGGTCGGCGGCGATGAAGCCAAGGCGGATGCCGGGAAACAGCGGCTTGGTCAGCGATCCGACATGGATCACGCGCCCCGTGCCGTCGAGCGCCTTGAGCGTCGGATGCTGCGCGCCGACGAAGTTCAGTTCATGTTCGTAATCGTCTTCGAGAATGAGGAAATCATGGGTGGAGGCCGCTTCCAGAAGCGCCAGACGCCGCTCCATCGGCATGGTGATATTGGTTGGGCTCTGATGCCCCGGTGTGACATAAACTAGGTCTGCGCCTGCAAGATTCTCGCCTGCTTTCAAACCGTTGCGATCCACCGGAGAGGGGATGACCTCGGCACCTTGAGCGGCGAAGATATTGCGGGCATCGACATAGCCAGGGTCCTCGACATGGATCACCCGGCCCGGCGCCAGAAACAGATTGGCGACCATCCAGATCGCATTCTGCGCCCCCACCGTGATCAGAAGCTCATCGGGACCGGCGCGAAACCCGCGCTGTGGCAGGACGCGGCGGGAGATCTGTTCGAGCAAAAGCGGGTCGTCGCTGTCGAAGAGATCGTCCGCCCAGGTGCCGACATGGCGCGACGTGCCCGCCCGGCGCAGGCAATCGCGCCAGCGCGCCACGGAAATCTCATCGCGCCCGACCTGACCGTAAATGAACGGGTATGGAAAGCGCCGCCAGTCGGCGCGTTTGGCGATATTGAGCTGGTCGGTGAAGCGGCGCGGCAGGAAACGGTCGAAATCGGCGCGCGTACCCGTGCCCGTCCGATGCCGGGGCGGCGCGACATTGAGTTTCTCGCGCACGAAATTCTCGTCGATGAAATAACCGCGCCTTGGCTTGGCGGTGATGAACCCGTCCTGATGCAGCCGCTCGTAGACGATGGAGATCGTGTTGCGCGAGACCTTGAGGGTCTTGGAAAACTCCCGCGAGGAGGGCAACGGATCGACCGGCGAGAGCGCACCGTCGAGAATGGCCTGAATGAGCCGCTCCTGAATCTGGTGCTGCAAAGAGGCGCTCTGATCGAAAGGCTGTTCGAAATAACGGTCCAGCATGGGTTTTCTCATGGTTCTTCGGTGACGGCCCGCGTGGTTTCGGCGCGGTCCCGATCCTGCCCCGATACGGGCAAACCGGCGGGTCAAACGCCACTCTATTGTGCAGCACGAAAGGTGACAGAAGGAAAGCCCCTCTGGCTCCATATTTTGCACCTTCTGGCTCTAAATTGAGCAAAAGCCCGACCTCTAGGCTTTTGCATGAGCGGTATCGGGCCAGACGCCCAGCCGCCGCATAACAACACACAGGTTCACGGGGAGTGACATGACGACAATCAATTCGACCACCGGACAGCGCAATGGCCTCAAGCGCCGCTCGTTCCTGAAAGGCACCGCGACGGTTCTCGGCGGTCTGGCCGCACCGGCCATCGTGAGCCGGTCCGCGCTTGCCTCATCGGGCGAGATCAACGTGATGATGTGGTCCGACTATCTGCCGGAAAGCTTCGTTACCGCCTTCGAAGGCTCCACGGGCATCAAGTTGAACTTCACCGGCATCGGTTCCAACGAAGAGATCATCAACAAGCTGAAAGCCACGGGCGGCGAGGGTTTCGACATCGTGTCGCCGACCGTCAACCGCAACCTTCTCTGGGCCGAACTCGGCCTGCTGCAGCCCTTCGACATGACGAAGATCGCCATCGAGAAGGTGAACCCCGCCATGGCTCTGGGCGAGAAGCACTGGAACTTTGACGGCACTTGCTGGGTGCCGCATATCTGGGGCACCGAAGGCGTGGCGTGGCGCACCGACCTGTTTACCCCTGCGGGCGAGTTCCCGTCCTATTATGACATCTGGGATGACGCCAACGCCGGTAAGACCATGGGGCGTGGCCATTCCATGTTGCTGGGCCTTGGCCTCGGCATGGAACGTCTTGGCATGATGGAACCCGGTTCCATGTGGGCGGCGTATGAGAGCCCGGAGAAAATGACCGAGGTCTGGACCAAGGTCATCGAGCACGCGATCGAGAAGAAAGGCAATATCAAGCTGATCTGGAACGACGCCGACACTCAGAAAAACGGCCTTCTCAACGAGGGCGTTATCGTGGGTCAGACTTGGGACGGTCCGCCGATCGCTCTGAAGAATGAAGGCGAGCCGGTGATGTACCGTGCCCCTGTCGAAGGCGCGATGGCCTGGGTCGACGGCATGTCGATGCCCACGGGCGCCAAGAACATCGAGCAGGTCTATGCCTTTATTGATGCCTGCTACAATCCCGAGTGGGCCGGTGAGGCGATCAAGACCCATGGCTACAACTCGCCGGTTCTGGGCGCGGATGCCTATGGTGGCGAGATTTACGCCAAGAACTTTGCCGATGCCTATCCGGGCGACGCTCTGGCGAACCTCAATGCATGGCCGGCTGAGGCGCCGTGGTACTCGGAAATGCGCACCGAGTTCACCAACAAGTTTCTCTCGGCCTAATCCCGATCAGGCCCCGCCATTTTGGACGGGGCCTTTTCATACTCAATTCATAAGAGAGGCATCATGCCCGACACGATCCCAGACCGTTCTGTCCTGCTCGACCATGTCACGATCCGATTCGGCACTTACACCGCCGTCGACAACGCCAATCTCAAGATCAATTCCGGCGAATTCTTTTCCTTCCTCGGTCCGTCGGGGTGCGGCAAAACCACCATGCTGCGCTGTATTTCCGGTTTTTCCGAACCGACCGAGGGCAGGGTCCTGATCGGTGGCAAGGATATGGCCGGGGTTGGTCCGAACAAACGCCCGACCGCGCTGATTTTCCAGCATCTCGCATTGTTTCCGCTGATGACCGTGGCCGAGAACATCGCCTTTCCGCTCGAAGTGCGGGGCGTTTCCAAGAAAGAGCGCCGCAAAAAAGCCGACGAACTGCTGGAGATGATCGCGCTGCCGGGGATCGGCGACAAGAAACCGGGCGAGCTTTCGGGCGGTCAGAAACAGCGCGTGGCGATTGCCCGCGCTCTGGCCGTCGAGCCGGATATTCTGTTGCTCGACGAGCCTCTCTCCGCGCTCGATCTCAAGCTGCGTCAGCACATGCGCACGGAACTGCGCGCCATTCAGAAACAGGTCGGCGTGACCTTCATCTACATCACCCACGATCAGGGCGAAGCACTGACCATGTCCGACCGTGTGGCGGTGATGAGCCGGGGTGTGATCGAACAGGTCGGCGAGCCGGATCGCATCTACAACCGCCCGCGCTCGGCCTTTGTGGCGTCTTTCGTGGGCGAAAACAACGCGTTGCAGGGCGTTATCAAGGGCCAGTCCGGCGAGACAGCCGCGCTTGAGACCCCGATGGGCACGTTCGAGGCCCGCGTGGGCGGCGGGCGCAAATATAAGGCAGGCGACGAAGCATTGCTCTTTGTGCGCCCCGAACAGCTCATTCCCGGCGCGACCGAGAACGCCTTTCAGGCCACGCTCGCGCGGCAAGAATTCGAAGGCGCGACCAACCATGTCTTTGCGAAAGCCGGTGAGAACGAATTGCGTATTTCCATGGTCAACGCGGGGTTGGCGGGCAGCCTTCCGGGGCAGGGCGAGAGCCTGTCTCTGGGCTTCGCGCCGATGAACGGCACCATCCTTCCGGTCGGGCATATGGCGAGCGAAACATGAAACAGTTGAAACTCGCCTATGATGCCCTGCTCGCCAAACACGGGATGGGGGCGGCGCTCTTTGTCGCCATTTCCGTCACGCTCTGGGTTGTGGTGTTCATCACCCTGCCGCAGCTTTCGATGCTCGATTATTCCTTCCGTTTCAATCTGCCGGTGGATCAGCTCGGCACGGATGCGGATCACTACACGCTGGAACAGTATCGTAGCTTTTTCTTCAACAACGATGGCTCGGTGAACCGGCTCGATATCCTGATCCTCGTGCGCACGCTGATCGCGGCGCTGATCGTGACGGGCATCGACGTGATCATCTGCTACCCCATCGCTTATATCCTTGCGCACGGTGCCAAGGGTGTGGCCGCCCGGCTCATGGTGATCGGGCTGATCATTCCCTATTGGATCAACGAGATCCTGCGCGCCTTTGCCTTCCGCGTGCTCTTCGGTTCGACGGGTGTGGTGAACACATGGGGGATGCAGCTTGGGCTTTGGGACGCGCCGGTGGATTTCATCCGTGCCGATGTGGCGCTCTATTGCGGGCTTGCCTATGCCTATATCCTTCTGATGATCTTCCCGATCTACAATGCCGTCGAGGCGCTCGATCATACTCAGGTCGAAGCCGCCCGCGACATGGGCGCGCCTCTGTGGCGGGTGCATTGGCGGGTGGTTTTGCCGATGGCGAAACCCGGCATCGCTTCGGGCGCGACCATGGTTTTCATGCTCACCGCCGGTGCACTGGCCGCGCCGCAGATTTTGGGCGGACCGTCGTCCTTGTGGTTCACGCAAGTCATCTATCAGTGGTTCAATGAAAGTTCGAACTGGCCCAGAGGCTCGGCCTATGCCGTCGTCCTGCTCGTGACCTGTATCAGCTTCGTGTTGCTGATGATGCGTGTCTTCAAGGTCTCCGTCGGGGAGATCGGCAAATGAACAGGAATACAATTTTCGGCGGCGCCTATGCGCTTGCGTTCTTCTCCTTCCTCTTCGGTCCGCTGATCATCATGGCGCTGACCGCGTTCAATTCGTCGAGATTTCCACGGGTGGCCCCGTGGGAATGTTTCACCACCAACTGGTTTGGCGAATTGTTCGGCAATGCGCGCCTGATGGAAGGTCTGATGAACTCCGTAATCATCGGCCTTGGCGTCGTGGCTTTGGCTGTGCCGATCGGGCTTGCGGGGGCTCTGGCGCTTTCCGAGTTGCCCTCGAAGCTGCGCTCAACGCTTTACACGGTCCTGATCCTGCCGATCCTGATCCCTGGCGTGGTTTTGGGTATCTCGACCATCGTTCTGTGGGGGCAAATCTCGCGGGGCATCGGAGCGGGGTTTCTCTACAACGGCTATTTCCTGACCATCGTCGGCCAGATCACCTTTGTCTCGGCCTATGCCATGCTGGTGTTCATTGCGCGGTTGCAGCGGTTCGATGCGACCCAGACGGAGGCAGCTCTGGACCTTGGCGCAACCCCCGGTCAGGCGTTTCGCAAGATCCTTCTGCCTTTCATGGCGCCCGCCATCGGTTCGGCGGCGTTTATCACGCTTCTGGCCTCTTTCGAGAACTACAACACCACGGTGTTTACGGTTCTATCAGAAAGCACCTTTACCACCGCCCTTGCGTCCAAGGTGCGGCACGGCACCGATCCGTCCTTGTCCGCGCTGGCGGTGATCATCATCACCCTGACGCTAATCGGGGCGCTGACCAACGAGGCCTTCCAGCGCCGCAAGGAGGCGGAGGCCGGAGGGCGCGCCTCGCGTTCACCGCTTTATGCCAATCCGATAACACGGGCGCTGACCCATCCGGGGGTTGTGTTCGCGATCCTCGTGGCCGTGATCGGCGGGATCACCTACGCGGGTTCGCAATACGACAGCAGCCAGTGCGAGGCGGCGATCCTTCAGGAAAAACTCGACCGTCAGGAGGCGCTTCGTGCTGAGCAACGGGCCAGAATCGAGGCGCAGGAGGCGGAGCAGGGCGTCACCGTACCGAAACCCGACAGTGCCTTTGGCGGTGCTTTCGGAGGTGTGGGCACATCGGCCCCTGCGGCTCCTGCGCCGAAAGTCGAGAACAACTCGGCCTTTGGCGGGGCGTTTGGCGGGATTGCACCACCGCAGACAGAGGAATGAGAAAGGGGGCCGTAAGGCCCCCTTTTTTGTTTGTATTGCCTTCTCGCGCGGCTCCTCACTCCGGGATCGTGCGGGCATAGCCTTCGGTCGAAAGATCACGGAATTCCTTGAGCATTTCGATGAACCCGGCCACTTGATGTTCGCAGGTCGCCTTGCCCTTCTCAGCCGTCGCCAGATGCGCTTCGCCCACGGTGCCTTTCGGGTTCAGATCCTTCGACACCCAGGCCAGATTGACCGGCCCGATGGGCGAAATCGGCGCGGTCTCGGCGGTGGAGCGGAAATCCTCGGCCTTGGTCATATCCACCAGATGCGGTTTGAAATGCAGCATCAGAGAGGTCTCAAGGTCACCGCCATGGATGCCGTAAGTGCTCTCCTGCGCGCTATACATGCCCTCCGGTTTGCCGAAATTGCCCCATTGGCATTTCACGACCATCATCCCCGCCTGCACCCGAAGCTCTCGCCCCAGAATGGAGATCAGGTCGAGGTTGCCGCCATGGGAATTGACGATCACCATTTTCTTGAGACCCGCGCGCGCCACCGACAGCCCGATCTCGGTCCAAGCGTCGAGCGCGGTTTTCGCCGTATAGGTCAGCGTGCCATTGGCGTGGATATGCTCGTTCGATTTTCCGACCGCCTGTACCGGCAGGATGAGGATATCGAGATCGTCGGGGCAGGTGGCGCGGAGCTGGGCCAGCATGCCTTCGTTGATGTAAGTGTCCACGCCGACAGGCAGATGCGGCCCGTGCTGTTCCACGGCGGCGGTGGGCAGGATGACGATGGTTTTCTCGGGATTGAAATCGGCGAATTCCGTGGTGCGGTACTCGGCCCAGTCAAAGCGTCTCATTTGATGTCCTTTGGGGTATAGGTCGCGTCCAGCCGCGACCGCAGGTAATCCGCGCCGGTGACGGCGGGGTATTTCGCTTCCCCCGTGCCGGGCAGGGCGGCGATCACGCTGTCGGGGTTCGGGTCGAGGAAAAAGGCGATGGAGCGCCGGGCGGTTTTGGGTGGCAGAACCCGGTGCGGGGTCGAGACATAGATGTCGTTCGACCAGCGCATCAGGCAATCGCCTATGTTGACGACATAAGAGCCGGGCACATGCGGGACAGAGGTCCAGTCGCCCCCGCGTGGTTTGACCTGCAACCCACCAACCCCGTCGGTCATCAGCATGGTGACGGAGCCATAATCGGTATGCGCCCCCGCGCCGATGCCTTCTCCGTCCGGCGCCGCCGGGTAGGAGAGCACGCGCAGCGTCGCCATGGGCTCGGTGAAATGCGGCGGGAAATACCCCTCCGGCAGGTTCAGATCCATTTCAAACGCCTGATGCAGCCCGACCGCGAGCGCCAGAACCGCGTCGTAATAGGCCAACATGGTTTCGCGGAAGCCATCCACCTCGGGCCAGACATTGACGCCGCGAAACGGCTCGCCCGCCAACACGCGCGGATCGTCGGGCGGCAGGTCGAAACCGACGTTGAAAGCCTCCTTGCGATCCATCAGTCCGGAATTTTCGTCCAATGCCTCGGAACCCTGACAGGCCCAGCCGCGGTTGTGCGGGTTGTTGCGGATGTCGATCTTCGTCTTTTCTGCCATGGGAAGGGCAAAGAATTCATCTCCTTTGGCAAAAACATCTGCAATCAGGTCCTCGGGAATGCCGTGGCCTTTCACGAGGAAGAAACCGGTGTCGCGGCAGGCCGTGCCGAGATCCTTGACGAAGCCCTCGACATCGGAACCGGAGGCAAAGCGTTGCCAGTCAAGTACGGGAATGTCCATTCAACCCTCCTTGGGCGTTGGGACCGCAATCAGCCGGTCGAGCCGTTTCTGCACGCGTGCGAGGTGTTTAGCGCGGCTCTCGGGCGTTGAACTGTCCATCAGAAAATGCGCGGCAAAGGCGGTTTTGCAGCGCTTGGCAAGGATCACCCGCAGCCCGCGCATCAGAGTGCGTTTACCCGGAGCGCCGACGAAAAGCGTGAGCCAGCGCGACGCGCCGCAAGTGGTGAAGACGCCCAGCTTGGTGATATGGGTGAGACCCGGTTTGATGTCATCACCGTCTTGTTGCGGCATGATGAAGGCCACGCCCGCGACCATGGTGCGGTCGAGCCAGCCCTTGAGCATCGCGGGCAAGCCGTACCACCAGGTCGGATAGACGAAGATCAGGCTGTCGCACCACTCCAGATCGGCGCAGTCGCGATCCACCATAACGCGATTTTCCGGGACGTTCTCATAGATTTCGTGTTCGTGCGCGGAGAGGACCGGGTCGAACCCTTCGGCATAGAGATCGCGCAGGCGATATTCGACGCCGGCCTTCTCAAGGCGTTCGATTACGAGGTCTTTGATCCCGTGGTTGAAGGACGTCTCGCGCGGGTGGCAGTAGAGGACGAGGGCGCGTTTCATGCGCGCCTCCACATGAGAAGATGCGCCATCACATCGCCTCCATCTCGCGCCGCACCTTTTCAAGATGCGCCTTGAGCTTCGGAGCCTCGTTGCGGTTCATGTCGTAACACGCGATGTATTTCTTCTTCGGCATGCCGCAGGCGTACCAGACCGCCCGCGTGACGCATTTGCGCGGCGGATCGGCGTTCATCATCGCGCGCCAGCGTGTGCCGCCATAGGTGGTGCAGGCGTAGAGCTTCTTGATGTTGGTAAGACCCGGTCGGACCTTGCCGTCCACCAGTTTGAAGCTGACGCCCGGAAGGAAAATCCGGTCGAGAAAGCCCTTGAGGATCGCCGGATAGCCAAAGTTCCACACCGGGAAGACCATGACGAGCGCATCGGCGGCCTGAAGCCGCTCGACATAGTCGCGCACCGGTTCAATGTTTTCCGGCTCGTCGTGATAGCCCCGGCGGCCCTCGGTGGTGAGGACCGGCTGGAAGCCTTCGGCGTTCAGATCGCAATCGTCGACCTCCCAGCCGGATTTCCTGAGCGTCTCCACGACCACCTCATGCACCGCCGCATTGAAGCTTTCGGGGCAGGGGTGGGCGTAGAGGACAAGGACGCGGCCTTTGCTCATTCGGCGGCCTCCGGTTTCGGCGTGATCTTTGCGTAGGAATACATATCCGCGTAATCGAAATCCGGTTCGTCCCAAGCGATCATCTTGCCGGGGTTCAACAGGCCTTTCGGGTCCGCCTCGCGTTTGAAGTCGAGCTGACGCTGGTCGGTCGATTGCCGCCCGCCTTCTTCCAAAGTGTAGCGGTGCGGGTTGAAGATCATGCAGCCCATCGCCTCGTGTTTGGCGATCAGATCGTCGAGCTGCGCCTTGTCTTTTGGGAAGACGATCGGCAGGCCCGCGAAAGACAGCCCCGCGCCCTCGCGCATCACTTCGAGGTGCATGTAGAGATCGTCCTTGAACGTCTCATAGGCTTTCATGATCTTCTCGATGTCATCGCCATAGCGGACTTGGAGATAGGTCAGGTCCTTCTCGAACTTGAGCGCGCGCAGCGTGGTGTGGTTCCAGCCATATTCGAAGACCGGGCCGGGATGGCGATCCCATTTTACATCGTCGGACCGGTAAATGACCTCGCCACCTTCATAACGGCTCAAAAGGGTCTGGAAACCCGCCATGGACTGCGGTGCGACCATGACGCCGCAAAGGTGATCGTTCTCGGTCACATGGGCCTTCACGCGCTGGAAATATTTATGCGCGATGGGCGCGGCGTAGACCGAGGCGAGCTTGATCAGGATGCCCGGTTCGGCGGCCAGTTGTCCGGCGAATTCGGTTGCGGTGCGGAAGCTGTCAAAACGCACGAACATATCGACCCACTCATAGGCGGGTGCGAGCGGCATTTCGATTTCGGTGATGATGCCGTTGGTGCCATAGGCGTGGGAGACGCGGTGCAGTTCCTCGCCGGTGAACTCAAGCGCGCGTGGTTCGGCCTCCATGGTGATGACGCGCAGACGGTCGATATTGCCCAGATCGCGCAGCGCGCCCCAGTTCGCGGAGCCGACCCCGCCGGAGCCGCCCGCGATGAAGCCGCCCAGAGAGGCCTGCGAGGCCGTCGAGGGGATCATGCGCATTTCCTGACCGGAGGCTTTTTTCAGCTCTTCGTCCAGTTCCTTGATGATGATCCCCGGCTCGGCCACGACATAGCCCGCGCCGATTTCCTTGATCTTGTTCATGCCGGTCAGGTGCATGACACAGCCACCGGCAAGTGGCATGGCCTGACCGTAATTGCCCGTGCCGCCCCCGCGACAGGTGACGGGCACGTCATGTTTGTAACAGGTCTTGAGGACTTCGATCACTTCTTCCTCGGTCTTGGGATTGACCACGAAATCGGCTTCGAGATGATCCATTTCGGCCTTCAGGACCGGGGAGTACCAGAAGAAGTCCCGCGATTTGTTGCGGATGGTGGCGGGGTTTTCGTCAATCTCCAGATGGGAGAGTTCGGCCATTGCGGCTGCGACATTCGGTTTCATGATTTCACACTCACGATTTCATCAAGCTCAGAGTAGGAGGGCAGGGTACGGTCAATGGGATCTCCGTCCCTCAGCACCACCCTGTCGGATTGCGGTCGGGCGAAAAGCTCGGTCCAGCCGCGTGCGTTGCAGATGACCAGATCGGCGGGAGCGCCTGCGGTCAAAGTCGGTGTGTCGAACCCACAGGCCCTGGCCGGGTTGGCGAGAAACGCCTGCACCCAGGGCTGATCGGTGTGGTCGAGATGGCAAATCCGCGTCGCCTCGCGCATGACCTCGATCATGTCGAGATCGCCATAGGCATAGAACGGATCGCGGGTGTTGTCAGAGGCGAAGGAGACATTGACGCCCGCCGCGTTCAGCTCATGTGCCATGGTCACACCGCGCCAGCGCGGCGTGCGGCCTTTGTAGCGGTCTTGCAGATACATGTTGCACATCGGCAGTGAGACGACGTTGAGACCGGCCTTTGCGACCAGCGCGATGATCTCGTCGGCGGTCTCTTCCGGCATGACCGATATGGAACAGCAATGGCCGACCGTTACCGTGTTCTTGAAGCGAAGCTCTAGAACGGTCTCCGCGATGGTGCGCAGCGTGTCGGAGGTTGGGTCGTCCGTCTCATCCACATGGAAATCGACGTCGAGATCGTAGAGCATCGCATAGTGGAAGAAATCCAATAGCCGCTCTTTCAGATCGGGCACCGGATAGGTGACAGAACCGAGGATTTGACCGGCATCCGCGACGATTCTGGCAATCGCCGGAAAGTCGCCCTGATCCTTGAAAATCTTGTCGATGGCGACGAGACAGGAGGCTTGCAGATCAATCTTGCCCGCCCATTTCTCCTGCATCCGTTTGACCACGCCAAAGGAGGACGAGGCGAGATCGTCGAGGCTGTCGATATGGGTGCGGATCGCTTTCGTCCCATGCGCATAGGCGCAGCGCAGGGCGAAATCCATCCGCGCTTCAACATCCGTCGCCGTCCAGTTCGCGTGATCCGCGCGCACGGTCTCCAAAGCCCCCATGAAAGAGCCATCGGGGTTTGCGGCGCGGGGCCATGTGTGGCCCTTGTCGAGATGCGTGTGCATATCGACGAAGGCCGGGAAGACCATGGCGCCCTTCATGTCGATATGCGGGATGTCGATTGTAGTTTCGGCCGGTTGCCCAGCGTCCGTTTTTACAATCTTGCCGTCTTTGATCGTCAGATCGGTGGTGATGAGGTCGCCGGGTTGACCGAGTAGGCTGGCCGGAACCGTGACATTTAAAAGTGTCTTCGCGCCGCTGGGCAGAACGCAAAAGCTCATATAGGTCCTTATGACTCCCGTTTGATCGCACTTTCGTGCCATTTGTGCAGCAATGCATGGGATAGCAGAGAGGCTGCGGTGAAGATCACGACACCTGTGGCCGCGATCAGAAGAAGCGCCGCGAACATGCGCGGAATGTTGAGACGATATCCAGCTTCAAGGATGCGGAAAGCGAGCCCCGATCCGATGCCGCCAGTGCCCGCGACATATTCCGCGACCACGGCCCCGATCAGCGACAGACCACCGGCGATGCGCAGACCGCCGAGGAAATAGGGCAGAGCGGTGGGCAGTTGCAGGTAACGCAGCCGCTGCCAGCGCGTGGCGCCGTAGATTTTATAGAGATCGCGCAGGTTGTGATCGGTCGAATTGAGGCCCAGCGTGGTGTTCGACAGGATCGGGAAGAAGGCCACGATCCAGGCGCACAAGAGAAGTGCGGCCAGCCGGTTGTCCACATAGATGAAGATCAGCGGCGCGATGGACACGACCGGCGTCACCTGAAGGATCACCGCAAAAGGGTAGAACGACATCTCGAAATAGCGCGACTGGGTGAAGAGGATCGCAAGCCCCACGCCGCCGATCACTGCGACGGCCAAAGCGGCCAAAGTGATCTTGAGCGTCACCATGAGGGCCGAGGACAGCATCCCCCAGTCCTTGATCAGGGTTTCAAGAACCACGCCCGGCCCCGGAAGAATATAGTGCGGGATGTTGTTCCACACCACGATGCGGTCCCAGAGAAAAATCGCCAGAGCGATCACCACCACGGGCAACACCCATTTGGCGACCTTCTCGCGTTTTTGCGCGCGGGCGTAGCGGAGTTCTTCTTCATCGACCACGGGGGCCATATTCATATCTGTCGTGCTCATGCCGAGGCCCTCGCGCCATGTTCATTCATTGCCGCATGCAGCGCGTCGGACGCCTTGCGGCACAGCTCCGCATAGTCTGCGGAGGTGCGGAATTCCTCGGTGCGCGGGTAGGGCGCATCGACGGTGACCTCGGAGGAGACCCGACCGGGGCGCGCCGCCATGACGACGATGCGATCCGACAGGAATACGCTCTCGAACACCGAATGGGTCACGAAAATCACCGTGCATTTGAGCTTTTCGCGCAACTCCAGAAGGTCGTTGTTCAGCTTGTGACGGGTGATCTCGTCGAGCGCGGCGAAAGGTTCGTCCATCAGGATCAGCCGCGGTTCGGTCACCAGCGCGCGGGCAATCGACACCCGCATTTTCATTCCGCCGGAAAGCTCGCGCGGGTAGCTTTTCTGGAATTTCTCCAGGCCAACCATATTGAGTGCCCACATGATCTCGTCCTGCACCTGCACCAGAGATTTACCGCGTAGCCGGAAGGGCAGCCAGACGTTCTGTTCCACCGTCGCCCATGGCATCAGGGTGGGTTCCTGAAACACCACGCCCAGATCGCCGCTCTTCATCCCGCCATCCCAGGTGATATGGCCGGAGGTCGGGCGCATCAGCCCGGAAATCAACCGCAGCGCCGTGGATTTGCCACAGCCGGAAGGGCCCAGAAGCGAAATGAAGTCGCCTTGGTTGACGGTCAGGTTCATATCCTTGAGCGCCACGACATTGCCGTTGAAAACCTTGTCCACGTTGGACATGTCCAAAAGCTTTGCGCGCTGGCCCATGGGAGGGATGGAGGTGGGAGGGGTCATGTGCGTCTTTCGCGTCCTGATCGGCGGGGCCGGAAAATGCCGCCCCCGCGTGTCGTGTCCGGTGGACCTTATTTCAGGTCCATGCCGACTTTCTGGTTGGTGAATTCGAGCGTATAGGCGGAGGAATAATCCAGCCCCGCTTCGATGACACCGGCGTCGACCATCTTGTCGTAGAAGTCCTTGATTTTCTCGTCGGTCATCGCGCCGATGCCAAGCTCAAGCGCGTCGCCGCTGTCGACGATACCCTCGGATTTCATCTTCTCGATGGCGAAGTCGATCTTGTCCTGCGTCATGTCGGGGTTATCCGCCATGATCATCTCGTTCGCCGCCGAGTTGTCGTTATAGAGGTAGTTGTACCAGCCGATCGCAGAGCCATCGACGAAACATTTTACTGCCTCAGGGGTTTCGTCGATCGTCTTCTGCATGGTTTCGATCGTGGTGGCGTAGGTCGAATAGCCTGCATCGGCGATCAGGAAGACGTCGGGGGTGAAGCCGCCCTCTTTCTCGATCACATAGGGCTCGGAGGACAGGTAACCCTGCATCGCCATGTTCTCATCGGCGAGGAAGGGCGCCGGGTTGAACGTGTAGGGCTGACGCTGCTCGGCGGTGAAACCATAGGCCGCGATCATCCACTGATAGTAGGAGGCAAAGCCGTTGTCGCCAATCAGCAGCGTCAGGTTTTTCAGATCCTCAAAGGTCTTCGCCTTGCCCGGATGCGCGATGATCACCTGCGGGTGCTTCTGGAAGGTGGCAGCCACGGCGACGACCGGGATGCCTTCCTTGGCGGCGTTGAATGCCTGAAGAAGATCACCGCCCATGTGGAACTGGATCTTGTCGGCCATCATCAGCGCGCGGTTGTTGACCTGCGGGCCGCCCGGCTGGATCGTCACGTCGAGTCCGCAGGCGGCATAGGTGCCGTCGGCGACGGCCTGATAGTAACCGCCGTGCTCGGCCTGAGCCAGCCAGTTGGTGCCGAAGGACACCGGCGTGAGGTCCGCAGCGAAGGCTGCGGTGGAAGTGGTCGCGGCAAGGGCAAGCCCCGCGAGAACGCGTGTCATGGTCATGTAAATTCTCCGTGGGTGAAATTCCGCAGACCACGTTAGCGAAACCATCGGGGGGGAGGCACAGGGGGGAGTTGCGGGAAATTGCATACAATCTCCAAATGCCCAATTTGGGGGCAGAAATCTGGCTGTGTGGTCAATATTCATGCGCATAGCAGCAAAATCGGATGCGACATTGTACACAATGAGGACCGTTCCCGTCGCAAAATGGCATGAGGAAAGGGCGACAAACGAATCTCGAACCAAAGGCCCCAGATCATGAAGACCCCCCTGACCCCCGCCGCTATCGCCGCTCCTTTCGGGGCCTATAATCACGGCGTCATGGGGCCGTCCGGGGGGCGGGTCATCGTGACCTCGGGGCAGTTGGGACTCGCCCCTGACGGTAGTTGTCCGGAAGGCGTTAAAGCACAGGCAGAACAGTGTTTCGCCAATATCGACGCCATTCTCGCCGAGGCGGGCGCGGGGCGTGACGACGTGATCCGCATCAGCGCTTTCGTGACGCAACGCGAGGATTTTCCGATCTATATGGCGGTGCGGGATGCCTGGCTCGCCGAAGTGACGGTCAAACCCGCTTCGACCCTGATCATCGTCACCGGATTTACCCGTGAAGAATTCAGGGTCGAGGTCGAGGTGACCGCCGTCGCTCCGGTCTGACGCAGAACGCAAGTTGCCTGTTTTTTCAGCGCTATTTCGGGGTCAGCCGACGAAACCGGGGTTCGGGATCGGATTGGACCATGCCCGTTTGCCGGATCGGTCGATCACCGTGACGCGCAGCCAGGGGCTGTTGTACAGCCGGGGCAGGGGCACTTCGGTACGGGTCAGGCTTTGGCCATGAATGGCCGTCGCCGCCGTGCCATGACCCTGCACGATGACCGAGGAGACGGCGCTGCAATCCACCACAACACGGCCTGCCGTGGCCTCGACATGGCGCAGTTCTGGCCCTTGCGAACTGTAGAAATCGCCACGCTTGAGGGCGTCGAGCAGGGCGTCAGGCGTCAGTTCTTTGGATTTGACCATGACCCAGCCGCCGAAATGATCGGGTTCGGTGAAATGCGCATCATCTGTGGCGATCAGCGTCAGATCGCGCCCTTCGGAGAGCAGAAGATCGGCATAGAACGCCCCGTCCGCACGGTCACAGCCCATGGCGCAGCCATGGTTGTAAATCTCCACCGCATGAGCGGCGTCGAGGGAGCGGGCATCCGCAAGGCTCATCCCCGACCATTGCGGGTGGGCGACGGCAACAAACGCTCCGGCCTCACGCGCACGCCGGGCAATCTCCGGCCCGCTTTCCTGATCCTCGACGGGCAGGAAGCCCGGAGAATTAGATGGGGCGAAATCGGCGGGCAGACCGACCGCCAGAATATGCCACAGCTCGCCATTCTCCATCGCCCCGGAATGCAGTTCGGCCCCCAGAAGCGTGGTGAAGCCTTCCTCGCGAAACGGCAGCGTGTCGGCCAGCGGGTAACCATACATACCGATGAAATGATCGGTCAGGGCGATGAAGTCATAGCCCTCCGCCTTGTAGCGGCGGCAGACTTCGGCGGGCTCAAGACAGCCATCGGAGAGGGCCGAATGGGTGTGCAGGTTGCCGCGCCAGAAACGGCCGGGGGCGGTGAAGGCGGTGGGGATCATGGCAGGCTCCAAAGTCTAGGGTTCTCTTTAGAGCCCCGATGTGACCTATCCGTGACAGATTGCCGAGCGCCTGTCAGGTCCGTTTTTTAGAGCCAGCCCAAGAAATCATAGAGGCAGGGCGCGCGTCAGAGTTTGACGCCTATGCGTTTGAGTACCGGTTGCCACTGTGCCTTCATGGGGGTGTATTTCGCTTGCGACTGGTCGAAAATCGACAGACCTTCGCGGGCGAGGTCGATATAGGCGGCGCGTTCGGAAATCATTGTCACAAGCTCCTGCCCGTTGGCTTCGAGAAACTCCTTGAGCAGCCGCGCGTCCTTGCGCCGCGGGTCGATGCGTGAACCGATGGGCATGATGTCGACCTTGTCCTTGCGGATGCGTTTCAGATCGCGCAGGGATTTGAGGAAGGCCTTGATGGCCAACTCATCGAACATCGAGGCCATGACCGGGGTAATCATCACATCGGCGTCCTTCAAAAGCGCTTTCGCCGCTGTGCTTTCAAGTCCCGCACCGCTGTCGATCACCAGCCAGTCGGTCTTTCCCGGCACCGAAGGGCGCGCCTCCCCGGACCAGTTCAACACCGGAATATGCGCGGCATAGGCCGAGCGCCGTTTGCCCCACATCCGCGCGGATTGCTGCGGGTCGGCATCGGCGATGGCGACCCGTTTGCCGTTCGCACGCAGAGCCGCGGCAAGTGTGATGGCTGTCATCGTCTTGCCGGATCCACCCTTGCTGTTGGCAACGAGAAGTGTCTTCACGGCTTACGATCCTTTCTTGGAATTCTTCTTCAAAAACTTGCGGATATGGTCGCGCAGCTCGCGGGAGGCGGAGGTGTCCATCTCTTCGCAAAGCGCCACAAAGGCGTCGCGGTCCTCCTTGGGCAGGCGGATGATCAGCGAGCTGTCTTTTTTATTTTTCGGCGCCATGCCTACCCCTTGGCCACGCCATGGCCATCGTCATTGTCTGCCTATACGGTGTATATACAGGCAGGGGGGGGGTCAAGGCAGGTTTCGGAAATTTCCAAGGGGCTTACGCCTTTTGGACGGCATCCAGATGATGTTCGGCCATGTGTTTGGCGGTGCGTGCAAAGCTCGGATCGCGGGTGTGCTGGGCGGCGACGATGGCGCCATCGAGCAACACGGCGAAAGAGCGCGCGGTTTCGGTCACATCGGGCACTTTAAGCTCGATCGCCTGCGCCTTGAGCCATGTCAGGATGTGTTCCTTGTGTTTTTCGGCGGCTTTGCGCACCGCATCATTGCCCGTGTCGAATTCCGCCACCGCATTGATGAACGGGCAGCCGTAAAAGCCCGGATCTGAGAACCAGTCTTCGAGCACATCGAACACCGCCAGCATCCGGGTGCGTGCCGGGCCCTCGACGGCGGCGAGGCGGCCAAAGAACCAGTTGCGCCATGTGTTGCCCTCGGCTTCCAGCACGGCGGCGATCAAATCCTCTTTCGATTTGAAATGATGATAAAGCGTCGCTTTTGCGGTCCCGGCGCGGGTCAGGATCGTGTCGATCCCGGTGGCGGCGAAGCCATGGTTGCAAAACAGATGCGAGGCCGCTGTCATGATTTTGTCGCGCGCGGTTTTCGGCTCCATCGCGGCAAAGCTCCAATCGGAAGTTTGCAGGGAGCAGAAGTCCTGTGGGCTGTCTTCCATCTCGGGTCTCCGGCAATCTGAACGCAATATGTGCGCGCCGGATGGGGGAATCGCCCTCCGGCACATGTCTTAAATCTCCCTCTCATATATATCGCAAAAAAACAAGACAGCTCTGTCTATTGTTGCGGGTGGGATTCTCAGGTGCGACAATCTTGCAGGTGCGGGGGTTTTGAGCGGGTTTTGAGGGCGACATTCGATCAATATTGCCCAGATGCGAGCAGTCTACCTCAATTTTTGCTGAATATTTGAGCAGGAAAATAAGAGTCACCTTTTCCGACATTCGGGTGTTGACGGCTGGCTCATCTTTGCATCTCGATAAGACAGAACGGTTTGTGCAGTTTGTGCAAACAGCCCGGAGTGAGAAGAGATGGCCGTGACCAAAATGAAAGATCAGACCCCTTCCCAGCCGTCCGAAAGATCAGACCCCTTCCCAGCCGTCCGATGGACAGGCGCAGGAGCCGGCGCACCCGCGTGTTATTATCGGTGCGCATGTGGCGGTCAAAGGGCTGAGCCACAGCTATCGCAGGGCTGATGGTCATGTGCTTGAGGACATGGATTTCGAAATTCATCAGGGTGAGGTCGTGGCCCTTCTTGGCCGCTCCGGCTGTGGTAAATCTACCTTGTTGCACATGCTCGCGGGCCTCACGCATCCGTCCGAGGGGCAGGTGGTGATCAATGGCAATGTGGTTGAACATCCTTCCCCGAAATGGGTGATGATGTTTCAGGCGCCGTCGCTTTACCCATGGATGACCGTGGCGCAGAACGCAGGGCTTGGCCTTAAGTTCACCCGTCGCAGCTACGAGATCGCCAAACGCGTGCCGGAGGTCCTTGACCTTGTCGATCTGGGCGCCTTTGCGGATCGCAACGCGCAGGAATTGTCCGGCGGTCAGCAACAGCGTGTCGCCTTGGCCCGCTCTCTGGCGCCGCGCCCGGAGATGCTTTTGCTCGACGAGCCCTTCTCTGCGCTTGATGCCTTCACCCGCCGCTCGCTTCAGCAGGACGTGCGCAAGATCG
Source organism: Celeribacter persicus (assembly GCF_003050785.1). Taxonomy (GTDB): domain Bacteria; phylum Pseudomonadota; class Alphaproteobacteria; order Rhodobacterales; family Rhodobacteraceae; genus Celeribacter; species Celeribacter persicus. The sequence continues at coordinate 58,015 of NZ_QAOH01000012.1, read as the reverse complement.
CCAAGGACCTTGGCCTGACGCTCGTGATCGTGACCCATGACGTGGGTGAGGCGGTGCGCATGGCGGATCGGGTGCTGGTGCTCAAGGCCAATCCGGGCCGCATCGCCGAAGACACGCAGATCGAGCTGTCCGAAGAGGAACGCGGCGGCGGCTCCGATGCCTTTGGCCGCGAACACGCCCGCCTCATGAGCATTTACGCCGAGGTCGCCGAGATGGGAGACGCACCTGTCGAGAACGATTTCACCCGCCTTTCCGAATAATCCGAACAAGACCAACCGAACACCAACAGGGACCTGACATGACTGACGACCACAAGAAAACTTGCGGCCACGGCCATCATCACCACGACCTCCACAATGACCTTCATGGCGCTTGCTGTGGCGGCAACACCGAGTTCGATCCGGGCCGTCGCTCGGCGCTCGACCTGCTCGCAAAGGGCGGTTTGGCGGCCCTTTTGGGCGGCATGCCCGCGATGTTGCCGCGTATGGCGCAGGCGCAGGACGACGACGTTTTGCGCATCGGCTACCTGCCGATCACCGACGCCACGCCGCTTCTGCTGGCGCACGCCAAGGGCTATTTCGAGGAGGAGGGCATTAAGGCCGAACAGCCGACCCTGATCCGGGGCTGGTCGCCGCTGATCGAGGGCTTTGCCTCCGGCAAGTTCAACCTCGTGCACTTCCTCAAACCGATCCCGGTCTGGATGCGCTACAACAACAATTTCCCGGTCAAAATCATGTCCTGGGCGCACACCAACGGCTCCGCTCTGGTGGTCGGCAAGCACACGGACATCGAAGATTTCGCTGGTCTTGGCGGCAAACAGGTCGCTGTGCCGTTCTGGTATTCGATGCACAACATCGTGCTGCAATACGCGCTCCGCGCCAACGGCATCAAAGCCGTGATCAAGCCGCAGGGCGAGCCGATCGCAGCCGATGAATGCAACCTTCAGGTCCTGCCGCCGCCCGAAATGCCGCCCGCGCTCGCCGCCAAGAAGATCGACGCTTACATCGTGGCCGAGCCGTTCAACGCCTTGGGCGAGTTGAAAGCAGGCGCGCGGATGCTGCGCTTTACCGGCGACATCTGGAAAAACCACCCGTGCTGCGTTGTCTGTATGCATGAAGAGGCGACGACCGCGAAGCCGGAATGGACCCAGGGCGTGATGAACGCCGTGGTGCGCGCCTCGATCTATGCCTCTCAGAACAAAGAGGAAGTGGCGGAGTTGCTGTCGAAAGACGGGGCAGGGTATCTGCCGGCACCTGCGCCCGTGGTGAAACGCGCCATGACGCTTTACGAGAACAACCACGATTACATCGCCTCGGGCGCGATCAAGCATCAGGCCGAGTTCCACAACGGCCGGATCGACTTCCAGCCCTGGCCGTACCCGTCGGCAACCAAGCTCATCGTCGAGGCGATGAACGAGACGGTCGTGTCCGGGGAGACCACCTTCCTTGAAGGGCTCGATCCGCAATTCGTGGCCGACGATCTGGTCAACTACGATTACGTCAAAGCCGCGCTTGAGAAATACCCGGAGTGGAAGAACGATCCCTCGGTCGCCACCGGTGGCGATCCTTACACCCGTGAGGAGATCTTCAAGCTATGAGCGACGTGACCCAGCTTCCTGCGACAGGTTTCTCCCTGCCGAAGCTGGGCCGCTTCCGCGGCCTTGCGAACGGGATACTCGGCATTGGCATACTGCTGGTGCTGTGGTGGCTCGGCGGATGGATCGTTCAAAACAGCGACGATCTTTTCGCCTTCGCGGATTTCGCTCCGGCACCGACGCTGTCGCGGCTCTGGGAGATGCTCATGGACGGCGAGGTTGTGGAGATGTCCGGGCCGTCGCTGATGCGGGTGGGGCTGGGCCTCTTTTACGCCATCGTCATTGGTGTGCCGGTGGGGATCATGATCGGGCGGATGAAGCGCCTCAACGAGGTCGCCAACGTGCCCTTCCAGTTCCTGCGGATGATTTCGCCGCTCTCGTGGATGCCGATTGCAGTCATGGCGTTTTCCACATGGGACGGGGCGATCATTTTCCTGATCGGTATGGCCGCGGTCTGGCCGATCCTGTTCTCCACCGCCGGCGGTGTGCGCCGGATTGATCCCGCGTGGCTCAAGGTGGCGCGAAATCTGGGTGCCAACCCACTGCATATGCTGTTCTCGGTGATCCTTCCGGCCATCGCCGTGGATATCCTCTCGGGCATTCGCCTCGCGCTGGGTGTCGCCTGGGTGGTTTTGGTGCCCGCCGAATATCTCGGCGTCACCTCTGGGCTCGGTTACGCGATCAACGATGCGCGCGATACGCTCGAATACGACCGGCTGGCCGCCACGGTGGTGGTGATCGGGGTGATCGGTTTCGCCCTCGATGCCCTCGCGGGCCAGCTCATCAGGAAATTCAACTGGGTGCGCTCAGACGGGCACTGAAGCCCTGCGCTCCCTGACTTTTAACCCACCAGACGCAACGGAGGAATTCCCATGTCTGAACCCGTAACCGCTCTCACCGGCTGTCTTGCGCCGGATGTCGACGGGCTGGACCCGATCTCGAAAGAGGGGCTTGAGGCGCTGATCGCGTCCGGCAAGGCCAACCCGAAGGCGATCAAGACGCTGAAATGCAAAACCGTCGCGGAAGGGCGTTTCCGTCACGCCAACTACATCCGCGATCTCGCCCCCTACATCGTGGACGAGCCGCCGGGGCTTCTGGGCGACGACACCGCGCCGAACCCGTCGGAGGCCTCTCTGGCCGCACTCGGCTCCTGTGTCGCCGTCGGTCTGCACGCCAACGCCATCGCACGCGGCATCAAGATCAAGAAGCTTGAGCTCGAACTCGAAGGCGATCTGAACATCACCGCCGTCTGGGGCACGGGCGACGTGTCCGAGAAGCCGGTGGGCTTCACCGATGTGCGCATCAAGGTCGATATGGAAGCCGATTGCCCGCAAGAGGAAATCGACGCCCTGATCACCCATGTCACGCAATGGTCGCCGGTGTTCAACACCTTCTCGCGTCCGGTGAACATGGTCGCCGAGCGCGTCTGACACCCTTTCCGGGGGCCGTCCGAGAGACGCGCATAGGACGGCCCCCGCTTTTTCGAAACCCAACCTCTGGAGAGATGAGATGAACGTCGCCACCTCCCTCACGGCTTACGATTTCGACGAGATCGACCGTATTTCCCGCGAAGATCTCGCAAGCATCGTCCAAAAGATCGACGACGAACGGATCTACGCCGAAGACATCATGCGCGCATATGGCAAGGCCGGCGCTTACGGCACCCATGTGGGTGGGATCGAGGGCGAAGTCGATCTGACTTCGGCCATCCTGTCCATGGCGCGTGCCTCGGAAGAATGCCTCTCGACCGGGTTCTGTGTCTGGTGTCAGGACACTCTGGCCTGGTATATTTCCTCGTCCGACAACGATTTTCTGAAAACCGAGATCCTGCCGAAGGTGATCAAGGGCGAGGCTCTTGGCGGCACCGGCATGTCCAACCCGATGAAGGCCATGGGCGAGATCGAGAAGATGCGGCTCAAAGGCGAGCGCGTCGAAGGCGGCTACAAGGTCAAGGGCCTGTTGCCTTGGGTCTCCAACCTCGTTGAGGACGGCTATTTCGGCACGATGTTCCATGTGGATGTCGAGGGCGAAGAGAGCCCGAAACGCGTCATGGCGATCTTCCATGCCGGATGGGAGGGGATCAAGCTCAAGCTCGACCACGATTTCGTCGCCATGGGCGGAACCGCCACCTGCAACGTGCAATGCCGCGATGTCTTCGTGCCCGATGAGTACATTCTCGGCGACCCGGCGATGGAGTTCGTCAAACGCATCCGCCCCGGTTTCACCATCCTGCAATGCGGTATGGCGGCGGGGATCATCAAGAATTGCATCGAACTGATTGAACAGGTCGAAGCGCCGCTTGGCCATGTGAACCGGTATCTCGACAAACAGGCCTCCGATCTGCGCGCAGACTATGACGCGCTCGTCGCCGAGGTACTGGAGCTTTGCAAGACGCCTTACGATCTGTCCGACGCTTTCTACCTGCGCGTGCTCAGGGCGCGTCTGCGCGGTGGTGAACTGGCGATGGAGGCAGCGCACTGGGCACAGCTTCACATGGGCGCGCGCGGTTACGTCACTCAGGGCGCTGCCCAACGCCGCCTGCGCGAGGCTTATTTCATCGGTATCGTGACCCCCGCGACCAAGCATCTCAAGATGCTGATCGCCCAGATGGAAGGTTGAGTTTCCGTCTGGATTTTTCCGCACAAAATTCCCCATGGGGGAGGGCGCGTCTCTCCCCCCAATAATCAAAACACAGGTCACACAACGTCAAACGGAACCAACAACAGGGAGCCGCCGCATGGACTCTGCGCTCATTACCCCGACTGATCTGAAGACCCTTTCCGACGCCGATCTCGCGGTCATCATCGACACGCGCGATCCCGAAAGTTTCGCCGCCGGGCACATCCCCGGTGCGGTGAACATGCATGACATCTTTACTTTCCTCGCCACGTCGGACGCCTCCGGTATGGCCGCGCTCAAGGAGAAATTCGCCGCCGAATTCGGTGCTGCCGGTCTCGACGGCGAGAAAACCGCCGTGATCTACGAGGCGGCGATGGACGGAGGTTTCGGCCAGTCCTGCCGTGGCTTCTACTTGTTGTCCTTCTTGGGTTACCCGAAGGTCAAGGTGCTGCACGGCGGGTTCGCCGCATGGACCGCCGACGATCTTCCGGTTTCGACCACTGCCGTCACGCCGACACCGGCAGGCTTCGAGATCGTTGAGGCCGCAGGCGCGATCATGATGGATGCCGCCGACATGAAGGCCGCAATCGGCGATCCGGAGGCGGTGATCCTCGATGTGCGCGACATCGACGAATGGATCGGCACCTCATCCTCGCCCTATGGCGTCGATTTCTGTCCGCGCAAGGGCCGCATTCCGGGCGCGGTCTGGATCGAATGGTATCGCATGATGAAACCATCCGCCCATGGCAAGATGATGAAATCGCGCGAGGAAGTCCTCGCCGAATGCGCCACCGTCGGCATCACGCCCGACACGCCGGTCAAGCTTTACTGCTTCAAGGGCGCGCGCGCCTCGAACACGTTTTTGGCCCTCAAGGAGGCCGGGATCAAGGATGTCGCGATCTATTTCGGCTCCTGGAACGAATGGTCGCGCGATATGTCGCTTCCCATCGAAGAGGGGCTGCCCTTCGGCGCCTGATCTCAAATACCCAAATGAAACATCTGAACTTACGGAGACATACAGATGACCACCCGTGCAGAACTCACCGAGAAAATCATCGCCCACAAGGTGTTCAACGACATCAAATGGGCCGACGTCGCCAAGGCGGTCGGGCAATCCAAGGAATGGACTACCGCCGCGCTGATGGGGCAGATCTCGCTTACGAAAGACCAGATCGCCAAGGTCGACAACGCCATGGGGATCAATTTCTCGGACGAGGAAGTCGCCCTTCTGATGACCGTGCCTTACCGTGGTTCGCTGCCGACCGCCGTGCCGACCGATCCGCTGATCTATCGCCTCTATGAGGTGGTGAACGTCTACGGCACCACGATGAAAGCGCTGATCGAAGAGGAATTCGGCGACGGCATCATGTCCGCCATCGACTTCACCATGGATATCTCCCGCACCGAGGACCCGAAAGGCGACCGCGTCAAGATTGTGCTCGACGGTAAATTCCTGCCTTACAAAATGTACTGATCTATCTGGGCGCGGGCTCTTCCCGCGCCCGTTGTCTCACCGAGGAAGAGTTATGACGCATATCGCCGTGATCGGCGCGGGGCAGGCCGGCTCCGCCCTTGCCGCCAGACTGCGCGCTTTGGGCTATGAGGGACGCTTGACGCTCATCGGAGCCGAAGCCCAGCCGCCCTATCAGCGCCCGCCCTTGTCGAAGAAATACATGTCCGGCGAGATGGAGTTGGACCGATTGTTCCTGCGTCCCGAAAGTTTCTATGAGGAACAAGGGATCGCGCTTTTGACCGGCACGCGGGTGACGGGAATTGATCCTGAGACGATGGTCATCACGCTGTCGGACGGAACCGAAATGCCGGTCGATCAGATCGCGCTGACCACCGGGGCCGATCCGATCTGCTTGCCGCCTGCCATGGGCGGTGGCGAAGCCGGGATTTACACCATGCGTTCTCTGGCCGATGCCGATGCCATGGCGCATGAATTCCTCGCGGGGCGGCGGGTGTTGATCGTCGGCGGTGGCTATATCGGGCTTGAGGCGGCGGCGGTCGCAGCGCTCAAGGGGCTTGACGTGACGCTGGTCGAGATGGCCCCGCGCATTCTGGCGCGCGTGGCCTCTGTTGAGACCGCCGACTGGATCAAAGCCCTGCACAAATCGCATGGCGTGGACATTCGCGAGGGCTGTGGCCTTGAAAGGCTGTCAAAGGGCGCGACCGGGTTCTCCGCCGAGTTGTCGGATGGTGCGACGCTTGAGGTCGATTTCGTGGTCTGTGGCATCGGTGTGCGCCCCGGAACGGCGTTGGCCGAAATGGCGGGTGTCGAGATCGACAACGGGATCAAGGTCGACGCATTCGGCCAGACTTCGCATCCGAAAATTTTCGCGGCGGGCGATTGCGCCTCCTTCCCATGGAAGGGGCAGCGCATCCGGCTTGAGAGTGTGCCCAATGCCATCGAGCAGGCGGAAGCGACGGCGGGCACGATGTTGGGTCAGGGCGTGCCTTATGTGGCGAAGCCGTGGTTCTGGTCGGATCAGTATGACGTCAAACTGCAAATCGCCGGGTTGAACACCGGTTTCGACAATGTGGTGGTGCGCCCCGGAGACAAGCCGGGGACGCAGAGCCACTGGTATTTCAAGGGCGCGGAATTGCTCGCGGTCGACGCAATGAACGACCCGCGCGCCTATATGCAGGGCAAGCGTTGGATCGAGGCGGGACAGTCGCCGGAGAAAGGTGCGCTTGCGGACACGTCCGTTCCGCTCAAATCCGTGCCGTTGCGGGCGGAGGAGACCGCCTGAGCGGGGCGGGGATCACACCCCGCCCGAATGCACGATCTCGTAATAGATTTTCTCAAGCTCTTCCTTGTGCTCGGCCTCCTCATTGGCGAGGAAGGTGAAGGCCTCTTTCAGGGGGCCTTCCGGCGCGGTTTCGGCCAGTTCCGTGTATTGCTCCATCGCGGCGGTCTCCCGCATCAGGGCGTATTGCAATACCTCTTGATCGTCCGGGTTCTCGCCCAGATCGGGTACCTGCACGCAGTCGGAAAATTTGCCATCCGCCACCGGGCGCTGGATTTTCTCCGCCATCACCTCGGAGACTTTCGGGTCGTTGGCGAGCTTGGTGAACAGGTCGACGTGGCCCTGTTCTTCTTCCGCAAGTTCGTCCACCAACCATCTGATGTTCTTAGACACTTTCGGGGCGAGCGATTGATAAAAATCGCGCGCCACCACCTCGAAGGACGTGGCCGTGTCCATGATCTCCCTGACCGTGGTCAGCCCGGTCAGCTTGGCCTTGTTTGCTTCGCTCATTGCAATTTCTCCCGTTTTGCCGCCAGCATTTTGCCGACCGACCGCGCGACGCGGTGACCGTCGGCGACCGCATGAATGACATCGGGGCCCGATGTTACATCGCCAGCAGCCCAGAGCCACGGCTCCGAGGTCTGGCCTTCGCTGTCGATCATGATCCGACCGCGGTTCCATTCGAGTTGTTCTGTCAGATCCGCGCCCAAAAGCGAGATGTCGGACATTTGCCCGATGGCCTCGACCACCATGCCAGCGGGGTGGATCATCTCGTCCGTCTCGTCATATTTCGGGGCAAACCGGCCTTCTTCATCAAAAATCGCTTTGACCTTCCAGGTTCTGAGCCCCGTGACCGTGTCGCCCGCAACGGTGATCTCCTGTGGCCCGCGGGCCGGGTAGATCACGCAACCTTCTTCCTGTGCCTCTTCGATTTCCTCGCGGTCGGCGAGGAAACGGTCGAGTTCTTCCAAAGCGGTGACGGTGACGCCCACCGTGCCGTATATGATCTTTTGCAGCCGGGCCATGGAGCGCGCGATGTCCATCGCCACGTTGCCACCGCCGATCACCGCGACCTGTTCCGGCACCGGGACTTCTTCGCCTGCCGTGATCCGGCGCAACAGGTCAATCGCAGCCTCGGCTTTCTCCGACCCCGGAACGCGGGTCGAGCGGCCTTGGTGCAGCCCGATGGAGAGCACCACGGCGTCATAGGCTGTCTTCAGTTGGTCTATGGAAATTTCCTTTCCAACCCGCATGTTGCAGCGAATCTCGACACCCATGGCCTCAATTACGGAAATCTCGTGATCCAGAACGTCATAGGGCAGGCGGTATTCCGGGATGCCATAGCGCATCATGCCTCCGGGTTTATCCAAGGCTTCGAAGACCACGACTTTATGCCCCGCACGCGCCAGATCATAGGCCGTGGTCAGCCCCGCAGGCCCCGCGCCGATGATCGCGATTTTCTGCCCGGTTTCCGGCACGTCGGGTTTCCGGATCAGGTCGAAATAGCGCTCGCGCGGCACGCTATCGGTGATCGCGCGTTTGAGCCAGCGGATCGCAATCGTATCGCCTTCATGCATCGCGGCGCAAGTGGTTTCGCATTTGTGGGTACAGATGCGGCCACAGGCCTGAGAGAAAGGGTTCGTCTCGTAAAGCAATCGCAGGCCACCCTCGAAATCGCCGTCGCGCACCTTCGCGATATAGTCCGGGATGTCCATATGCGCTGGGCAGGTGGCCACACACAGCCCGCATTCGACGCAGCGGTCGGCTTCGATCACGGCCTGTTCGGGGGTAAACCCGTCGACAATCTCGCAAAAATTGCCGATCCGCTCCTCAGCGGGCATTTCGCCCATCGGCGCGCGGGTGGTGCCGGTCAGGCGGCGTACATCTTCGCGCTGATAGCCTTTGACATCGAGGTCCCATGACTTTCCGTCTGCACCGGGCACGAATCGGAACGCGTCCGGGTCGCTGTCGACCCAGGTGTATTCGTTGGACATGGTGAGCGAGCCGGTCATGCAGACATCCACGCACAGGGCGCACCAGCAGCAGCGACCATAGTCGATCATCGGCCTGAGGCCACTATCGCCGGGACCCGCGTGTTGTCCCTCGACCGGCACCATGTCGATGGCGGCGTTCTGACAAATTTCTTCGCAGGAGCCGCAGCCGATGCATTTGTCCATGTCGTTCTGGTGAAAGCCGCGATAACGGTCGGCGCCCGGACGATTGAACGGGTCCTTGATGGTCACCGGATCGTCGATGACATGTTTCCACGCGGTGAAAGGGGAGAGAACATCACGAAGGGACATGGGCTTACCTCTCGATCTCGGGCGGATAGGTGTGCAGCGACACCATGAGGGCTGCGACGTCGGAAATATTGGTGCCGGGGATCAGATGTTCGAGCAGAGCCATGGCATGGGTGTAGCTCGGCCCCCGGACATTGACGCGGCGGGGGTAGCCCGTGCCGTCCGTCACCAGATAATAACCATATTCGCCGCGCGAGCTTTCGCCCTTGATATAGGTCTCGCCGCGCGGGATTTTCCAATGCAGCACATTCGGGAGGTTCGTCATGACCTCGCCTTCTTTCGGCATTTTACGAAGGATCTGTCGGATAAGCTGGATCGTCTCAAGCAGGTCTTTGTAACGCACGAGGGTGCGGGCGTAGATGTCTGAGGCCTCTTCCGTGTGGACGGTGAACTCAAGCTGGTCATAGACCAGATAGGGGCTGTCCTTGCGCACGTCTTTCGCCACGCCGCCGGCGCGGGCATTGGGGCCTGTCACGCCGAAACGCTCGAACAAAGCGGGGTCGATCACGCCCACGCCCTGTGTGCGGGTTTTGAACACCGAGCTTTTGAACATCAGATTTTCGGCATCCGCCAGATAGCGCTCGGCGGTTTGCAGAACCTCTTCCATCCGCGCTTCGAACCCCTCGGGCAGATGCGCGCGCACGCCGCCGGGCAGGATGAACATGTGATAGATGCGCGCGCCCGTGAGTTCCTCGAAACGGTCCAGCATGATGTCGCGCACATAGGTCATCCACTGGCCGACCACGCCGAGGCCAAGCGCGCCGGAGATGCCGCCCATGGCCATCATGTAGCTGTTGAACCGGCCCATTTCCAAAATGAGCGTTCTGATCCAACTGGCCATTTCGGGAACTTCGATCCCCGCCAGTTCCTCGACGGCGGCGGCGTAGCAATATTCATTGAAATCCGGCTCCGGCACACAGACGCGGCACACAATCGGGAAGACCTGAATGAAGGTGCGACGCTCCATGAGTTTCTCGAAACCCCGGTGCAGATAGCCGACATGGGTCTTGCCCTCGACGACCTCATCGCCACAGACGGTGAGTTCGACCGACATATTGCCGGTGATGCCGGGGTGGTTCGGGCCATGCCAGAGTTTCAGGTATTTGCCGGTTTCCAGATCGACTTCGAGTTTGCCATCGGGTCCGGGGGCGGGATATTGCGAGCGATCGGGTTTGAAGGAGAACATCATTTGGCTCCTTTCGGATAGCTCGGATACAGCGTCTTTTGCATATGCGTTTTCGGATCATGGGTGACGCGCCCCGGACGGTCGTTATAGGTCTGCTGCGAATAGGCCAAAGTATCGAAATCGCGCCGGTAGGGGGGCAGGTCGGTCCAGCCCTCCAAGATGAACTCTTCGTCCACACGGGGGCTGCCGGGGAATTTGATGCCGAACATTTCGCGCAACTCGCGCTGATAGGTGGCGGCGGTGGGCCAGAGATCGTGGATCGTATCCCCTGTGGCGTCCTCGCGGTCGAGCAGGACGCGCAGGCCGAGCGAAAGATTGGCTTCGCGGTTGTTCACCATATAGGTGAGTTGAAAAAGTTGTTCCTCGATCCAGTCGACGGCAGTGAGGAAAGTCAGATGCGTGAACCCCTCCATGTCGCGCAGTTCCGTGAGGATCGCGCGAATCTCATCGCGGCGCACGGTGACAAAGCACAGGTCGGTCCGCTGGAATGTCGGCGTGCCGAGATGATAGCGGTCCTTGAGGCGGTACAGAATTTCTCTCATCGTGCTCACCAATTGTAATCCGGCATGTCCCAGTCCTTGATCACCGCCTTTTGGTTGGCTTTGTACTGGTCGAAATTCTCGGCGTATTTGTTCGCGCCTTCGCCCTTGCCTTCGCGGATCACGCGTTTGAGTTCCATGAACCCGTGCAAGAGCGCTTCGGGGCGGGGCATACAGCCGGCGACATACATATCCACGGGCAGGTAATCGTCGAGCCGCTTGATCGTATTGTAGCTGTCCCAATACATGCCGCCGTTGATCGTGCAGGAGCCAAGCCCCATGACGTATTTCGGCTGCGGCATCTGCTCATAGGCGCGAATGGCGCGTTTGAGGGTCTTGACCGACAGGTAGCCGGAGATCACCAAAAGGTTCGCTTGCCGGGGCGTGGGCCGCCATTGGATGCCATAGCGATAGGCATCGAAGCGCGGCGTCATCAGCGGGCGCATCTCGATCGCGCCGCAGCCGGTGCCAAAGCCCAGAATCCAGAGCGAATTCGCCCGCGCCCAGTTGTAGAAATCCTCGACAATCTTGGAATAGGCCTTGGGGTGCACCTTGGGCTTGGCCTCGCAGAAATAATCGCGCAGCGGGTCGATGTCGATTTCCTGCCCGTCGGGTGTGGTCACCTTGCGTGGGCGCAACTCTTCGCGGAGTGGCACTTCGGTGTCGGTCTTGCGGAACTTGTCGTCAACGTCTTTCATGGTGTCACCCTCACACGGTCAGGATGGCGAGGACGCCGAGAGGCAGCCCCCATTTGAGGAAGAAACGGATGCTCTGCTCGACCCTAAAGCGGGGATGCACGACGCCGATCACGACGGAAATCATGTAGAGGCAGAACACCTTGATCGCGAACTCGGCCCAGCTTGTGGCGCCGCCGAAGAACAGGTTCATGTAGATCACCGTTTTGGCGACCGGGAAGAGCACGCGGTTGGTCTGCATCAGCGCCAGATAGGACGAGTGATACTCGGTCGGCGGGCCGATGGGGATTTCCTGCGGCGCCATGGCGACATCGAAAGGCGAGCGCATCATCGTGCCGACGAAAGCCACCATCGCGGCCACGGTCGCAAGCGGGTTGGTGAAGAGCGTCCAGTTGAAGATGGAGCCCTGCTGGGCGGCGACGATTTTGGTGATGTCGAGCGTGCCGTATTGCAACGACAGGGCATAGACGCCCAAGGCCAGCGGCAGTTCCGCCATGGTCACCTGCGCGAGGCCCCGCGACACACCGATGGCGCTATGCGGATGCCCGCTCTCGCCCGCGCCCAAGGCCATGCCCAGCGTGCCGAAGAACACGAAGTACAAAGCAAGGATCAGATCGCCCGCATAGGAGAAATTCTGATGCCATTCGGAGCCGTAGATCGTCGGCACGAACATCAAAAGACCCACGCCGCCCGTCAGCCGGAACACCGGCCCGAGGTAATACATCACGCCATGGGAGATCTTGGACCGCAGCGCGATGTTTTTCAAAAGGTCAACATAGTTCTGCCAGACCGGGATGCCGTAACGCCCACCGACCCGCGCACCGATTTTACGCACCACGGCGGTCATCACCATGCCGTAGTTGATCACGATGAACAGCGTCAGCAGGGCATAGGCGATCTGGACCCATTCGAAATTCGGAAACGCGGTCATGACGAGGCTCCCATGCTGATCAGGTAGACGGCGACGACAAAGAGCATGAGTTGCACCGCATAGGTCTGGCCATTGCCGGTGTAGAATTTGCGACTGAACTCGGCGGTGCCATGAAGTGCGTTCGACACGCCGGTCCAAAAGCTCGTGGACACGGGCATCTCAAGGAACCCCATGGCCTTGCGGTAGGGCGCAAAGAAGTTCCATGCGAAATGCGTGGTCTGCGGTTTGAACGGGCGCTCCGCCGAAAAGACGATGTTGAACTGTTTTACGTGCTGGGCGTTGTGGTTCATCCAGACGAGGAGCAGAAGCACGGTCACAAAGACCACGATGATCACACCCCAGATCGCCACCGGGTTCCATGTGCCGTATTGGCTGTCGATGATGCGGCCCGTCCAGACGAGCGGCCGGTCGCCAAAGAGCGTGCCGATATAGCCATCGACCCGCTGTAGCACCATGCCGGGCAGGGCGGCGAAGGCGATCAGGAAGGCCACGAAAATCATCTGCGGCAGGATGATCCAGAACGGCGCTTCCTTGACCTTGCGCAGTTCGTCTTTTGGCTGACCGAGGAAGATCGTATGGATCAGTCGGAAGAGATAGAGAAAGCCCACGGGACCCGCCATGAAGATGAGGATCATCGGCAGGCGCAGATCGGTCGACATGATCGCATTGTAGAAAATCCAGCGCCCACCAAAGCCCGACAGCGGCGGCACGCCCGACATGGCGATGATGCCGACGAGGACGGAGACGAAACTGTAGGGCATGAGCGTGATGAGCCCGCCCATCTTGTACATGAGCTTGGTATGAGTACGTTCCTTGACGCCGCCGACGGCGAGGAAGAGCATGGATTTATAGACGAAGTGGTTGATCGCGAACATCATGGCCAGGAGCCAGCCAAGATGGTTCATCAGTGCAAGGCCAAAGACCGCATAGCCCATTTGGGAGATCGAGCTATAGGCCAGAAGGCGTTTGGCGTCTTCCTGAAAGGCCGCAAGAACCGCGCCGATGAAGGCCGAGATCGCCCCGAGCCAGACGAGCAACACGGTGAGATCGACGCCGTAAAGCTCTTGGCGGCCCATTTCCATCAAGAGGACGAAAAGCCCGAAAAGCCCGGCTTTGAGCAAGATACCGGAGACCATGGGAGAGACATCGGTCTCGGCCTCGGCATGTGCCCCCGGCAGCCAGATATGAAGCCCCATGATGGCGGTTTTCGTCAGGAACCCGATGGCCAGAAGGACAAAGACATAGGGCGCAATCTCGGGCGCAACTTCGGAGAGGTTTGCAAGCGGGATGACGAATTGCCCTTCGGAGGCGACGGCAAAGCCTGCAAGAAGGGCAAAGGCACCGCCCAGGGAGAAGGTGATGTAAGAGAGCGCATGCGGTTCGCTGTCATGGCCGCGCAGGATCAGGAAATACGAGCCGACGGTGAGGAATTCCCAAGCCGCGAAGAACTGAAAACTCGTCTCTGCCGTAACCAAAAGCGCCATGCCGGCAAACATCAGCATCGCAGGCGTATAAAAGCCCATGCGACGGCCTTTGGCATGGAAGGAGGCGAGCAAAAGCAGCGCGCCGCCCAGAACCATGATCGTCAGGAAGATCAGCCGCAGTGGATCGAGCCCGTCTTTCGAGAGAAAGAACCAAAGCACCAGCCCGGCGATGGCGATCACGTTTTTGATCCGCGCGGGCAGGATGTCGAGCGGCAGGAACAAAAGCGCGAAGAGTAGGGGCACAAGAGTCACGAGATTGTCGAGCCCGGAGATGGCGCCCCAGACAAAGCTCAACGCCCAGCCTGCCGTCATGGCAATCAGAACGACGGTCTCATGGCTGAGATTATAGGCGAGCGGACGTATTGCCTCGCGTTTGATCGCCATGCCGAACCAGCGGAACAGGACTGCGGCCTCGATCAGCGCGGCAATCAGGAAGATCGCGATCAGCGGATAATCGCCATAATCCGCCATAGCGTGCACCAGCGTCCATTTGGCGTAGAAGGCCGGGAAGGGTGGCAAGCCGGTGAGCATGGCGATGAAGGTGGCGAAGGCCACGACCAGAGCCGGGTTCTGCCGGAGCGCGGCCCAATCGGAGAGCTTGCGTGCCTTGACCAGACCCGAAAGCCAGAACAGCCCGGCCTTGGCGATGGCATGCGAGATCAGCAGCCCGCCCGCGACATAATAAAGCCCCGCATCCCAGTCATAGCCATAGCCCACGACCATGAGCACAAGCCCGATTTGCCCGACGGAGGAATAGCCCAGAAGGCGGCGATCATGATCTTGGGCTAGGGCGAGAATATTCGCGCCGACGAAGGTCACAAGACCAATGCCGGTGGCCAGAGGGGCCCAGTCGGGACCGGCGGCCTCGAAAAGCTTGAGCACGGCAAAGAGCGCGGCGGACCCCGAGGCGGCGGAGAACAGTGCCGAGAAACCGGGGTGTGCGGCCTCGTAGATGTCGAGCGCCCAGCCATTGGCGGGGAAGGGCTTGAGTTCGAGCACAAGCGCGATAAGCACGAGGAAGATCGCCAGAGACGCACCGGTGAACCCCATAGGTGTGGCGGCGATGTCGTCGATATTGAGCGAACCGTTGGCGTGATAGGTAAAGATCACGCCGACGAGCAGCAGGATCGAAATCACCTGAGATACGATCAGGTATTTGAACCCGGCCCCCAGTGCGCGCGTGTCCTGCGACAGGAGCACAAGACCGGCGGAGGCGATGACGATCAGTTCGATGAAGACGAAAAGGTTGAACAGGTCCCGCGTCATGATCAGGCCCGAAAGCGCCATGATCAGCACCATCAGGACCGCCATGGCCCGCCGTCCGAGGCGCATGAGATCGCGGCGCATGAAGACGGCGGAGAGAAGCCCGGTGAGCGTGACGACGGAAGTCAGCGCCGCTTCCGGCAGGCCCATGCGCAGGTTGATCGCGAAGGGCGGACGGGCGCCCGCGGTATAAATCTCCACGGGTTGCGCCTCTCCCAAGGCCAGAGAGACGGTCCAGGACAGGCCGACAAAGCTCATGAAACCCAGAGCGATCACGGTCAGGTAAAAGGCCATGCGTTCGGAACTGTCGCGCAGAAGCCCGAGGAGAAAGGCCGCACCGAGGCCAGCCGCGAGGATCAGAAGAGGGCTTACCATTTCAGCTCCGTAAACTCAGAGATGTCGAGGCTGCCGCGGGCGCGAAACAGCCGGTAGGCGTAGGCGAGCATCAAGGCGGTGACGCCGAGGCCGATGACGATGGCGGTGAGGACCAATGCCTGCGGCACCGGGTCGGTGATGCGGCTTGCGGCCTCCGCGACAGGGATGGTGTCGAGGATCGGGGCCTCGCGTCCCGGCAGATAGCCGACCGCCACCAACACCACGTTGACGCCGGTGTCGGCGATGGTGAAGCTGACGATCATGCGGATGATGTCACGGTTCGTCAAAGCGCCGTAAAGCCCGAGAAGGATGAGCAAAAATCCGGTTGCAAGGGAAAGCTGAACGAGGCTCATTGCGCGTCCTCCGTTTCTTCGAGCGAGGTCAGGATGGAGGAAAACTCCGCACCGACCTTGAGGCCGATCAGCGCATAGATCAGCGGGATGACCCCGGCCGAAAGGATCGAGCCAAAGCTGCCGAGCGGAAGGATACGGTTGTCCAGAAAGCCGCCCGCAAAGAGCATGCCGAGAAGACCTATGATCACATAGGTGAGGCCTGCGGAGCTTTCGATCCGTGAGATCAGCCGGTGCGAGAAACGCTGGGCCGGGTCGGACAGGAGCATCAGCAGTATGGCCGAGGCCACGATCGCGCCGCCCTGAAAACCGCCGCCGGGGGTCAGATGGCCGTTCAGGAAGACATAAGCACCAAAGAGCAGGATCACCGGGACCAGCATGCGCGTACCGGTGGTGAGCAATTCGCCCGAGGGCAAAAAGCCGGACCCGGAGCGGCTTTTCGGCGCTTTCGAATGCGCCAGAACCAGCCCGACGATGGCGGCGGTCAGAAACAGAACCGTGACCTCGCCCAGCGTATCGAGCCCGCGATAGGTGACGATGATCGCCGTCACAACGTTCTGCGCGCCGGTTTCCTGCACCGTCTGGCTGGCGTAATAGCTGGCTGTGCGGTTCAGGGTCTCGTCCGGCGTGTAACCGGCGAAAAGGGCATAGAAGACCGAGCCCAGAAGCAGCAGGAGAACGAGGGGAATGGCTTTGCGGGTGGTAAAGTTCATTTCGTGCCCTCCCTGCGGATGCGCCCGAGGACGAAGAAGAAGAGGAAGGTGGTGAGGCCCGAGCCGATGGCAGCTTCGGTCATTGCCACATCCGGCGCGGCCAGAAGCAGGAACATCACAGAGGCGAAGAGGGACACCAGCCCGGCGGACAACACCGCGACCACGGTTGAGCTGGTGAAAAGCGCGATCAGCGCGGCACCGAGGGTGGCGACGGCCAGAAGGGCGGCCATGAAGAGGAGAAGCGTCATGCCAGATCCTCCGCATCTTCCGCGAGGCAATCCTTGGAGGCCACGGGGGGCACACCGGCGCGGTGGGCGGCGCGGGCCAGAACCTGAGAACTCAGCGGGTTGGTGAACATGAGAAACAGCATGATCAACAGCAGTTTGATCGACCACGACGGCACGATCAAAGCCGCGCCCAGAAGCACCAGAAGAGTGCCCAGAGTGGTCGCCTTGGTCCCAGCCTGAATGCGGTTGTACACGTCGGGCATGCGCACGAGGCCAAGCCCACCCAGAGCGAGAAACACGGTGCCGCCCAGAAGGGAGAGCGCGCCGAGCGTGTCGAGAACACCTTCGAGGATCATTCTTCGCCTCCTTCGAGATAGCGGGCGGCGACGATCACGCCAAGGAAGGAAAGGAGCGCGTAAATCAGCGCCACGTCGAGATAGATCGACCGTCCCGTGATCAGAGCGGCAAGCACGATGCCGGTGACGGAAATGATCGTGAGCGCGTCGAACGCGACGACCCGGTCGGTGGCGCGGGGGCCCTTGACGAACCGCCATGCGGCGAGGGCGAAAGCGAGAGCGGCGACGAGGGCCGCGAGGGTGAAAAGCAGATCAGCCATACATCTTCTCCAGATAGCGCTCGAACTCAGCGACGATTTCCGCCGTGGCGGCATCGAGCTCGGTGTCACGGGCTGTGACCCAATGGACGTAA
Organism: Celeribacter persicus; assembly: GCF_003050785.1. Taxonomy (GTDB): domain Bacteria; phylum Pseudomonadota; class Alphaproteobacteria; order Rhodobacterales; family Rhodobacteraceae; genus Celeribacter; species Celeribacter persicus. The sequence continues at coordinate 40,278 of NZ_QAOH01000012.1, read as the reverse complement.
AGATGGTCGCCCCTGATCTCGCAGGTCAGCGTGCCGGGCGTCAGCGTGATCGCATTCGCGAGCAAAAGCCGCCCGACTGGATCGGTGAGCCTTGTGCGCACCTTCACGATGGCGGGGGAGATTGGCAGGGAGGGGGTCAGCACGAGGGTGGCGAGCGCCAGATTGGCCTTTACCAGTTCCTTGAGGAAATAGCCGATGAACAGGAAGGCCGCGCCGATCCCTTCGGGCGTCAGGTTGAAGCCTGATAGGAAAGAGAGATCGCGGGCGAAGAAGACCGCGATCGCCCCCGCGACGATCACGCCAGTAAAAAGGGTCGCGGGGGAGATCGAGCCGTTCAACATCAGCCAGAACAGGAGAAGCGTTGCGAAAAGCCGCGTCGCAAGTCGCCTCAGCGGCGGGGCGATGGGCCCCGTTTTGAGGCCTGTTTGTGTGGAAGTGCCAGTGTCGCTCATGAATGCGGCCTCCGGATGGCGTGGGGGCAAACCTTTTCCGTTCGGTGCCGCCCTGTGCGGTCCGGTCTGTCCGAAGACATGGCATGTTCGCAGACAGGCCATGACGTGGGAGAAGTGTTCGCGCTGTCCTGAGTGGGGTTAGATCACATATTCAAACTGCTTAATTTGACTTCGGACAAAGAAATGCGTTTTTTGCTGTCGTTGAAGGCGGTTTCAGACAGTTTTTTCGCAAGGGGCCCAGTGGATCTGTTTCCTTGTGCAGGGCTATGGCTTAGGAAAAAATGCACAGGCAAAATGAACGAGCGCGCTGCCGCGCCGCAGACTGAAAGGCGATCCATGACCTATCCCGCGATTCTGATATCCGCCCCGTATTTTTCGGAGGACGAAAAGGCGAGGATCGAGGCGGTGCGACCGGCGGTTCTGGCGGGGACGCCCGAGGCGCGCGCGGCGATGCCGGAAGAGGCACGTCTGGCGATCCGGGCTATTGCCAACAAGGGGCATAAACCGATTGATGGGGCAACAATGGACCTGTTTCCGAACCTAGCGGTGATTACGCAGTTCGGCGTGGGCTATGACGCCATCGACGTGGCGGCGGCGACAGCGCGCGGCATCACAGTGACCAACACGCCGGACGTGCTGAACGAGGATGTGGCCGATCTGGCGCTGGCCCTGATGCTGGCATGGTCGCGGGAAATCGTCAAAGGCGACGCCTGGGTGCGCGAGGGCACATGGGCCGCGGGCAGGGAACTGCCTCTGAACCGGAAAATGTCCGGCGCGCACGTCGGGATCGCGGGCATGGGGCGGATCGGCCGCGCCATCGCGGATCGCTGCGCCGCCTTCGGCATGCCGGTGCATTACACCTCACGCACCGCAAAGGACACGCCTGAGGGCTGGACCTATCATGGCGAGGATGTGGTGTCTCTTGCGCAGGCCGTGGAATGGATGGTCGTGGCCGTTGTCGGGGGGGACAAGACCAAAGGTTACCTGTCGCGCGAAGCCATTGACGCATTGGGTCCGCGCGGGGTGGTGATCAACATCGCCCGCGGTACCTGCATCGACGAAGAGGCGCTGATCGGGGCGTTGGAAGCGGGCCGGATCGCGGGCGCGGCGCTCGATGTGTTTTACAACGAACCGCATGTGGACGCGCGACTGATCGCGCTTCCGAATGTGCTCCTGCAACCGCATCAGGCCTCTTCGACGGTGGAGACCCGCCGCGACATGTCGATTGCGCAATGCGCCAATCTCAAAGCCTATTTCGACGGGGAACCTTTTCCCACTCCGGTGAATTAAACCTGAGTGCGGTGCTTCCCGGCAAAACACCGGATGTTTGTCGGGCATATGGGCATCGTGGGGCGGGAAATGGTTTTACTGAAAAAACATAAGGGGTAAGACGGAATATGGCGATCACGAAAGGAAAACGTCGGATGAAACATCTTCTGGTGCTTGGTGGGCTTCTGGCCTTGGCGGGCTGTGCGGCTCCGATGCCGGAAACCACCGTGGACGGATTTTTGATGGACGTACCGGAAAGCGTGATCGCGCTGGCCGATCCCTCTCAGAACCTCTCCGCGGTGCAGCTCAACCCGGCGGACGGATGCTACTGGTATCAGCATGAGGGTCCGGTCGAAACCACCATGTTGCCCCTGCGCGCCACCGACGGTCGCGTGATCTGCGCCCAGTCTCAGGGACAGCTCGAAACGGCGATGTGATCCGTGTCCGGCAGGGCATGCGACATTTTGAGATAAAGAAAAGGCGGTGGAGCACTCCATCGCCTTTTTCGTTGCCGGGTTGTCTTTTGTGCACGATTCAACTCGTCGCCGTCACGTATTGTTCGGCCGGGTAGAGATGCGCCGTCGCACCGGTGTCGACGCGTTCGTAGAGGTCGATGACATGGGCCATGACCATGCGCACGCAGCCGGAGCTGGCGCGGGTGCCGATGGAGCGCGGGTAAGGGGTTCCGTGGATGCGCAGGTAGGTGTCGCGGTTGCCGATATAAAGGTAGAGCGCGCGGGAACCGAGCGCATTGCGCGGTCCCGGCTCCATGCCATCGGCATATTGCGCATAAATTTCCGGCTCGCGTTTGATCATGTTCGCGGTGGGCGTCCAGGTCGGCCATTTCGCCTTGCGTTTGATCGTGTAGGTGCCGGGGGTGTAAAGCCCGTCGCGCCCGATCGCCACGCCGTAGCGCATGGCGGTGCCGCCTTCCTCGACGAGGTAGAGATAGCGGGCCACGGCATCGACATGGATATCGCCGGGGGTCAGACCGGCTCTGGCCTCGACCCGGCGCGGCAGGAAGCGGGTGTGCAAGCCCCAGGGGTTCGAGGTTTCGAGATCAAAACCGGCAGGGGTCACCTGCGCATCCCACGCCTCCCAGTCGCTTTGGGTGGCCGCCATTGCGGGAGAGCCAGTCGCCACACCGAGCGCTGTGGCGGAAAACAGTGCGGTGGAGGTCTGGATGAAGTGGCGGCGTGTCAACATGGCAGGGTCCTTTTAAGACGTCTTTTCAGGCGGAAGAGCAGCTTTCCGCATTCTCTCATACCTAGGCGAAACCCCCGAAAACGCAAGTTGTTCCAAAATATGTGCGGGGAGTGTTGTATCCGGTGTTCAGACATCCAGATGATAGGGCTGGATCAGTGTATCCGAAGGAATTTTCCATGCGGTATGAATCTTGCGGATCATATCGAGAGAAAGGCGTCTTTTTCGGGACATCACTTCGCTGGCGCGGGGGCGCGATCCAAGGACGCGGCCAAGCTCGGTGATGTTCTTGTGCGTTTCTTCCATGTAGAACTGAAGCGCCTCAACCGGGTCGGGTGCCTGAATGGAATGATGGCGATCTTCGTAGCTTTCGATCAGGTCGGTGAGGACATCGAAACGGTCTGCGTCCGGGGTTCCCGGCGCAGGCGGCGTCACGAAATAGGGCTCGATCTCAGCAAGCGCCCATGTCAGGTCTTCTTCGGTTCTGATTGGTCGAATGTTGTCCATCATACCTCTCCGGGGTCGATTGCATCGTATTCTTTATGCGTTCCGACGAATTTGATCAGCACGCGATAGTAGGGGCCGTAGGCGACATAGGCAACGATGCGATAATCATTGCCCTTGATGTTGAACACGATCCGATTGCCGACCTGATCTGCCGAGTTGAAACTCTTTTTGACATCGGCAAAATTTTCCCATTGTACGGACAGCACATGATCATGCCAGGCCCTCAACGGCTTTTCTGCACGCGGATATTTGGTCCAGAACTCGCGTAACGTGCGTTTCGACAGAACTCTCATGATTTTGTTTAGTTCCCAAAATGGGAAACGTCAAGAGTAATTCCCATGGTGGGAATTTTGCACTCGAAGCAAACACCCGATCCAGCAAGGACCGGGTGCTTTTTTCAGGACATCGTTGCGTTACAGGATCAAAACGACCCTGTGCCCATCACCCGGCTCGGGTCGGGGCCCTTTTCCATCTCGGCGAATTCCTCATAGGTGCGGTATTTGTCCCGAATACCGTTCTGCGCCAGTTCCAGAAGTTCGGCAGCTTCCTCGGGGCGGGTCTGGGTAAGCTGGCGGTAGCGCAGCTCGCCGTAAGCGTAGTCCTTGAACGGCAGCGTCGGGCGGGGGCTGTCGAGCATGAAGGGCGGTGTGCCGGTGCCATGCAGCGCCGGGTCGTAGCGCAGGAGCGGCCAATAACCGGATTTCACGGCCTTTTGCTGTTGGTTGAGACCTTTGCGCATGTCGATCCCGTGCGCGATGCAATGCGAATAGGCCAGAATGATCGAAGGACCGTCCCAAGCCTCGGCCTCCCGGAAGGCGCGGAGCGTCTGTTGCGGGTTCGCGCCCAAAGCGACCTGAGCCACGTAGACATTGCCGTAAGCGATGGCCTGAAGTGCCATGTCCTTGCGGTTGGTGCGTTTGCCGGCGGCGGCGAATTTGGCGATGGCGCCCAGAGGTGTTGCCTTGGAGGCCTGACCGCCGGTGTTGGAATAGACCTCCGTGTCCATCACGAGGATGTTGACGTTGCGCCCTGAGGCGAGGACGTGATCGAGCCCGCCATAGCCGATGTCATAGGCCCAGCCATCGCCACCGACGAGCCAGATGGCGCGTTTGACGAGATGGTCGGCGAGCGAGAGCAGGTGTTCGATATCCTCATTGCGGGGCAGGGCGAGAAGTTTGGTTTTAAGGAGGCCCACACGCTCACGCTGCGCCCGGATTTCGCTTTCACGGACCTGTGGCGCGGTGAGGATCGCATCGACAAGCTCCTGACCCACGTCGGGGGTGAGTTTGCGCAAAAGGTCCTGCGCCAGAGCGGTTTGCTTGTCGGCGGCAAGGCGGAAACCGAGACCGAATTCCGCGTTGTCCTCGAACAGCGAGTTGGCCCATGCGGGGCCGCGACCCTCTGCGTTTTTGGACCAGGGTGTCACCGGCAGGTTGCCGCCATAGATCGAGGAACAGCCGGTGGCATTGGCGACCATGAGGCGGTCGCCGAAGAGCTGGCTCAGGAGCTTGACATAAGGCGTCTCGCCACAGCCCGCACAGGCGCCAGGGAATTCGAACAGCGGTTCGAGGAACTGAACACCGCGCACATTGGCGAAATCGACGCGGGAGCGGTCATTGACCGGCAGGCTCTCGAAGAAGGCGATGTTTTCGCGCTCACGCTCCGGCAGGTCTTCCTTGAGGTGCAGGTTGATCGCCTTGCGGCTCGGGTCGTCCTCGGAGATCGCCGGGCAGGCCTCGACACAGAGGCCGCAGCCGGTGCAGTCTTCAAGGTAGAATTCGAGCGAGAATTCGGCGCCCGGGTAGCCGCGGGCGTTGACCGGGGCGTGCTTGAACCCTTCGGGCGCGCCCTCCAAAAGCTCCGCATCGAAATATTTCGCGCGGATGACGGAATGCGGGCAGACAAAGGAACACTGGCCGCACTGGATGCAATCCTCGGCAATCCAGACGGGGACCTCGTCAGCGACGTTACGTTTTTCCCATGCGGCAGTGCCCGACGGGAAGGTGCCATCGACGGGCAGGGCGGAGACGGGAATGTCGTCGCCGATGCCCTCCATCATCTTGGCGGTGACGTCGCGGACGAAAGAGGGTGCGTCGTGGGGGACGAGGGAGGGGCGCTCGATCACGCTGGTGGGGGTCGTGGGCACTTTGATTTCGTGCAGGCCTTTCAGCGCGCCATCGACGGCGGCAAAGTTCTTCTCGACCACCTCGCGGCCTTTTTTCGAATAGGTCTTCTCGATCGCGTGCTTGATTTTCTCGATGGCCTCATCGCGGGGGAGCACACCGGAGAGGGCGAAGAAACAGGTCTGAAGGATCGTATTGGTGCGCCCGCCAAGCCCCAGTTCGCGCGCGGCGGCAGTGGCGTCGATGACGTAGAATGTCAGCCCCTTGTCGATGATCGCCTGTTGCACGGAGCGCGGCAGGCGGTCCCATGTGGCCTCAGCGCCGTAAGGGGAATTCAAAAGGAAGGTCGCGCCGGGTTTGGCGAGTTTCAGCACGTCCATTTTCATCAGGAAATGGAACTGGTGACAGGCAACAAAGTTGGCGGACGAAATCAGATAGGGGGCCTCGATGGGCTCCGGGCCGAAACGCAGGTGGCTTTCGGTTACGGCGCCGGATTTGTGACTGTCGTAGACGAAATACCCTTGGGCGAAGTGGTCCGGTTCGGCGGCAATGATCTTGACCGAGTTCTTGTTCGCGCCGACCGTGCCGTCCGCACCGAGGCCGTAGAACACCGCGCGGACCACGTTGTCTCTCTCGATATCATAAGAGGTGTCGACCTTCAGAGAGGTGAAGGACACATCATCGTTGATGCCCACGGTAAAGTTGGTTTTCGGTTTGTCTTTCGACAGGTTGTCGAACACCGCCTTGACCTGTGTAGGGGTGAAATCCTTGGAACTGAGACCATAGCGCCCGCCGATCACGCGCGGCATGATGGCGCGGCTGCCGGTTGCGACGGCTTCCGCCAGCGCGGAGACTACGTCGAGATAGAGCGGTTCGCCCGTGGTGCCCGGCTCTTTCGAACGGTCGAGCACGGCGATTTTCTCCACCGTCTCGGGCAGGATGGAGAACAGGTGTTTCGCGGAGAACGGTCGGTAGAGCCGCACCGCGATCATGCCGATTTTCTCGCCTTTTGCCACCAGATCCTCAACGGTTGCCCGGATCACATCGGTGCCCGAGCCCATGGCAAAGACCACGCGGGTCGCATCCGGTGCGCCGGTGTAATCGAAAGGCCGGTATGTGCGCCCGGTCATCTGGCCCAGCTTCATCATCTCCTCTTCGACGATGTCGGGGACTGCGGCGTAGAACGGGTTGGCGGCTTCGCGCGACTGGAAGAACACGTCGGGGTTCTGGGCGGTGCCGCGGATGAACGGGTTTTCGGGGCTCAGTGCGCGTTTGCGATGGGCGCGCACCAGATCGTCGTCGATCATCGCCCGAATCTGGCTATCGGGGATGAGCGAGAGCGTGTTGACCTCATGGCTGGTGCGGAAACCGTCGAAGAAATGGATGAAGGGAATGCGGGCCTTGAGGGTCGATGCGTGCGCGATGAGCGCCATGTCATGGGCTTCCTGCACGGAAGAGGCGGCGAGCATGGCAAAGCCCGTGGAGCGCGCGGCCATCACGTCGGCATGATCGCCGAAGATCGACAGCGCATGGGTCGCGAGAGAGCGTGCCGCGACATGGAAGACGGTGGGGGTCAGTTCGCCGGCGATCTTGAACATATTGGGCAGCATGAGCATGAGGCCCTGCGAGGCGGTGAAGGTCGTGGTCAGCGCACCCGCTTGCAAAGATCCGTGCACCGTGCCTGCGGCACCGCCCTCGGATTGCATTTCCTGAATGACGGGAATGTCGCCCCAGATGTTTTTGACACCCTGCGCGGTCCAGTCATCGGCCAGTTCCGCCATCGGCGAGGAAGGGGTGATCGGGTAGATCGAGCAAACCTCATTCACCCGATACGCGACATGGGCCACGGCGGCGTTGCCATCCATTGTGGCCTGAACGGGGGCGTTTTCACGGTCAAGCATGGGAGACCTCCCCTTGAATGGTCGTCTCTGAAATCATTTCGAGCGCGTGGCAGGGACATTGATCGAAACAGGACTGGCAGCCGGTGCATTTTTCCGGGTCGATCTCGTAGCCCTTGCCTTTGCCCAATTTGACGATGGCGTCTTCCGGGCAGGCGGCGTAGCAGTTGTCGCATTCATAGCAGGAGCCGCAGGAGTAGCAGCGGGACGCCTCGTAGCGGGCTTCTTTCTCCGACAAGCCGCTCAGGACCTCATCGAAGCTGTGGCGTTTGCTGGTCGCCAGCGCGGCCTGCTCCTTCGGGTCCACATCGGAATAGACCGGCAGGTGCAGCATGTCGGCGGTGACCAGCGCGGGCGGCGCGGAGGCGACGTAAACCGTTCCCGCAAGCCATGCGTCGATGTGCCGGGCGGCCAGTTTGCCGTGGCCGGTGGCGATGGTGACGGATTGCTGGTCGGGGACCATGTCGCCACCCGCAAAGACGCCTTCGCATCCTGTCATGCGGTTCTCGCCGACTTCCACGGTGCCGTTCCAACTGAACTCCAGCCCCGGCATGGATTTGAGGAAGGAACTGTCGGTTTCCTGCCCCAAAGCCAGCACGACGGCATCGGCGGTCAGGGTTTCGAACTCGCCCGTCGGGTGCGCACGACCGTCTTCGCCGATTTCCATGCGCTCGACCTTCAATTCGTCGCCGTCGATCTCCTTGATCGTGGTGAGCCACTTGATTTTCACACCTTCGGCCATGGCCTCGTCGGCCTCGAATTCATGGGCGGGCATGTGCTGGCGGTCGCGGCGGTAGACGATCAGGGTCTCGGTGGCGCCGAGGCGTTTCGCGGTACGCGCCGCGTCCATCGCGGTGTTGCCGCCACCATAGACCACGACGCGACGCCCCAGAAGCGGGGCTTCGCCTTTCGATGTGTCGGACAACAGGTTTACGGCGTCGAGAATTTTGGGCGCTTCCTTCGCAGGGATATCGACATGCTTGCCCGCGCCCGCACCGATGGCGAGATAGACGGCGTCGAACCCGCCCGCCTGCTTTTCGACCATCAGGTCGGTGACCTTGTGGTTCAGGGTGATCCTGACGCCAAGTGCCTCGATCCGGGCCACATCCTGTGCCAGTTCCTCGCGCGGCATCCGGTAGGCGGGAATGCCGAAATGCATCATGCCGCCCGCGACCGGTCCGGCCTCGCGAATCTCGACCTCATGGCCCAGACGCGCGAGGTGGTAGGCACATGAAAGCCCCGAGGGACCTGCGCCCACCACCAGAACCTTTTTGCCCGACGGCGGGTTCACAGGTTTGAATTGCCAGCCCTGTTCATTGGCCATGTCGCCCAGAAAGCGTTCGACCGCGTGGATCGAGACGGCCTCGTCCACTTCGCCACGGTTACAGCCCCCCTCGCAGGGATGATAGCACACCCGACCATGCACGGCGGGCATTGGGTTTTGTGCCGTGAGGATTTCCCAGGCCGCGCGATAGTTTCCCGCCGTGGCTTCCGCCAGCCATTCGCGGATGTTTTCCCCAGCCGGGCAGGCCGCCGCGCAGGGCGGGGTAAGGGTCACATATTGCGGGATCTGGCTGCGGATCGGGCCGGTACCGGTGGTCTTGGTCTGATCTACCAGTGGCGTGAAATCGGCGCGCTTGGTGCCGGCTTTTTTCTCGGCGTTCTGGGTCATGGCTGGGCCTTCATAGTGTCTGGCGCTTGGCGTGATGTCGTATGTGCTGTTCGCGTCTTTTGGGGCACCATTACGGGGAAACGGGCGCGGAGCGTTGATATATATCAACCCTTGCATGAGTTGGCATCGCCCCGCAACTCTATGATTTTTGATCTCTTTTTTTTGAAACGAAATGTCGCATCGGATGTGCATCTTTTAGGCGCTGCGCATGAAACTTGCGTGACAGGGGGGGATTTCGACCGGTCTTTACTTTTGTGTTGGAAATAAATAAATGACTGGTCAGTTAGTTGTTGAGGGTGCGACTCGGAAAGGTACGATCATGTCGGATCGGGAACGCGATACGGGCGAAAACGCGCCGAAATTTCGCCGTCGCAAGGAGGCGCGGCCCGATGAGTTGCTCGACGCCGCTCTCGATCTCTTCACCGAGCAGGGCTTCGACCGCACCACGGTGGAACAGATTGCGCGACGGGCGGGCGTTTCGAAAGGTGCGCTCTATCTCTATTTCCCCTCGAAGGATGCGGTGATCGAGGCGCTGGTGGACCGCGCCGTCGGTCCCATCGTGGGCGAGGTCGTGACGCAGATCGAGGGCTACCGCGGCGATCCGCGTGTGCTTCTGAAACGCTTCGCGCCGCTTTTTGCCGCGCGCATGTCCGACCCGCGTATCGTCGCCGTGCCGAAACTCGTGGTGCGTGAAGCGGTGAGCCATCCGCAACTTGCACAGATGTACCGCGAGCGGGTGATCGGGCGGGCCGTGCCCGCGCTCACCGCGCTGTTCCGGCAGGGTAGCGAGGATGGGTATATCCGCCCTGTCGATCCGGACATGGCGGTGCGTTGTCTTCTGGGGCCGGTGCTCATGCACCTGCTGCTGGCCGATGTCTTCGGCATTCGGGTCGAGGGTGCGACACCCGGGGACATCGGCATTGCACGGCTCCTCGATGCGCATCTGAGCATTTTCTTCGCGGGGCTTGAACCCGCCCCCGAACAGGAGGCCCCTCATGGCTGATCTTCCGAGCTGGTTCGTCTCCGTCATTGCGGCGATTTATCCGGGCTTCAACCCGCCGCCCGCGCATGTCTATGACGGCTATATCGAGGGCGAATTCACCTATGCGGCCCCGGCGTCTGGCGGGCGGATCGAAAAGATCGGCGTGACGGAGGGCGATCGGGTCGGCAAGGGCGTGCTTTTGTTTTCTCTTGAGGGCGAACAATATGCGGCGGCCTTGCGCACGGCAGAGGCGCAGTTGGCGCAGGCGCAGGCGACGTTTGAGAACCTGTCGACCGGCTCGCGGGAGGCGGAGATCGCGGTGACGCGGGCCTCTTTGGATCAGGCGCGGGTGGCGGAGGATATTGCGAAAACCCGGCTGGAACGCGGTGAGGCCCTGCTCGCGAAAGGGGCGACGACGCAGGCAGGCGTGGACGATTTGCAGGCCGCGCTTGATGAGGCGCAGGCGGCGGTCGCGCAGCTTGAGGCGGAGTTGAAGGTCGCGGAGCTTCCGGCGCGCGATGCCGAACGGCGCGCAGCGGAGGCGGCGGTGGCCGCGGCGCAGGCGCAGGTCGATCTGGCGCGTTCCGACCTTGACGACCGGCAGGTGTTCGCCCCTGTGACCGGGCAGGTGGAGAAGGTGTTTTATGAGATCGGGGAAGTGGCGAGCGCGGGGTCGCCGGTGGTTTCGATCCTGCCGCCGGATCAGATGACGGCGCTGTTCTTTGTGCCGGAAGCGGAGCGCGCGGACCTCGCGATAGGGGGCGTGGTGGCGATTTCCTGCGAAGGGTGCCTCGACGATTTGAGCGCGAAGATCACGCGGCTGGCCTCCGATCCGCAATACACGCCCCCGATCCTCTACACGAGCGATCAGCGCGGGCGATTGGTCTATCGCGTCGAGGCGGAAGTGCTTGATCCGGAGGGTGTTCTGCCGGGGCAACCGGTAACTGTGGATGCGCGGGTGGCGGTGAAAGAATGACCCGCGAACTGGCCATATCGGTCACCGGGCTGACCAAGATTTTCGGCGACCGCAAGGTGGTCGACGGCTTCGATATGGAGGTCGCAAAGGGCACTATATACGGCTTTCTCGGCCCGAACGGTTCAGGGAAAACGACGACGATCCGCATGATGTGCGGGCTTCTGACGCCGGACGGGGGCGAGGGGCAATGCCTTGGCCTCGACATCATTCGCGACAGCCGCGAGATCAAGAAGCGCGTCGGTTACATGACCCAGAAGTTTTCGCTCTACGAGGACCTGACCATCGCCGAGAACCTCGATTTTGTGGCGCGGATGTTCGGGATGAAGAACCGCAAGGCGATTGTCGCCGAGGCGGTGCGCGATCTCGGGCTTGAGGGGCGGGCGGGGCAGCTTGCCGGGACGCTCTCGGGCGGCTGGAAACAGCGGCTCGCGCTGGCCGCTTGTATGATCCACAACCCCGATCTTTTGCTTCTCGATGAACCGACCGCCGGGGTGGACCCGAAGGCGCGGCGCGATTTCTGGGATGAAATCCGGCGACTGGCGGCAAAAGGCGTCACTGTGCTGGTTTCGACGCATTACATGGACGAGGCGGTGCAATGCGATCACATTGCTTATATCGCCTATGGCAAGAAGCTGATCGACGGGGCGGCGAATGCGATCCCGGGCCAGATCGGGTTGTCGACCTTTGTGGTCACGGGGCCGGAGTTGACCGCATTGGAAGACCGGCTGGAGGCCGAGGGAGCGGCGGGGCAGGTCATTCGATTCGGTGCGGAACTGCATGTCTCCGGTACGGATCGCGCGGCGCTTGTGGCATTGGCAGAACGTGAACGGGCGCGCGGCAGCCATGAATGGACGGAAAAACGCGCGGGGCTGGAAGAGGCCTTCATCTACCTTATGGCGGGTGCGAAGGACAATTTCGGCGCGGAGGTAGCAGGATGAGACGCAAACGCGCCCTCTTCTCCTTCGCGCGTTTTCTTGGCGTTCTGGTCAAGGAATTTATCCAGATGAAGCGCGACCGGGTGACCTTTGGCATGATGATCGGCATTCCGGTGATGCAGCTTCTGCTTTTCGGCTATGCCATCGACACCGACCCGCACAACCTGCCGACACTCATTGAGGTGGCGGATGAAAGCCCGGTGGTGCGTAGCCTGACGGCGGCGATGGACACGTCGGATTATTTCGATTTCATCGGCATCGTAACGTCCGAGGCGGAAGGCGTGGAGGCGCTGAAGGACGGGATGGCTTCGGTCATCCTGACCGTGCCACCAGCGTTCGAGCGCGACATGATCCGTGGGCTGGTGCCGGAGATTTTGCTGACCGTCGATGCCTCCGACCCGGTGGCCGCCTCCGGCGCAATCGGGGCGATGAGCGGCGTGGTGGAGACGGCCATGGCGCAGAGCCTGACGGGCGCACTGTCGGGATCGGCCAGCACGGATGCGCCCTTCGATCTGATCGTGCACCGGGCATTCAATGCCGAACAGGAGACCTCGACCAACATCGTGCCGGGGCTTCTGGCAATCATCCTGTCGATGACGATGATTCTGATCACCGCCGTGGCCATCGTGCGCGAGAGCGAGAAGGGCACGATGGAAAGCCTGATCGCCACGCCCGTGCTGGCCTCCGAGGTGATGCTGGGGAAAATCCTGCCCTACGTCTTCGTCGGCTATGTGCAGACCTTCGTCTTCCTGCTGGCGGCGCGCGCGCTGTTCGATGTGCCGTTTTCCGGCTCGTTTCTGGCGTTTTTCGCGGGGTTCAACCTTTATATCGTGGTCAATCTCGCCATCGGGTTTCTGGTCTCAACGCTGGCGCGGACCCAGATGCAGGCCATGCAACTGTCGTTTTTCACCATCCTGCCGACCGTGCTCCTGTCCGGTTTCATGTTCCCCTTCGCGGCGATGCCGGGCTGGGCACAGGCTTTGGGAACGGCGATTCCCGCCACGCATTTCCTGCGGCTGGTGCGCAAGGTGATGCTCAAGGGGGCGGGCTTGCCGGAGGTTGCGGGCAATATGGGAGCAATTGCGGTGATCCTGCTGATCGTGGTGGTGGTGGCCCTGCGGCGCTACCGTCAAACGCTTGATTGACCTTGGAAAATCCCAAAGGTCTGGAGCGGTCGGGTGTGGGGCCGTATTGTAGGTCACGGAAGTTTCATATTCCTATCAAAACAATCAGGATTGACTTGTCTGACTAAAGAAGTCAGTTACTTGGGGAGTGCGTGAAGACCACGCGGATTGGAACGACCTGTCCGTGCGCCAAAGTGGCGCGGGACGCCAAGATAGGGACAAGACCTGATGAAACGTATGATGACGGCCATGATCGCCGCCACCCTGCCTGCCACCGCCTTTGCCGGCGAAGCCGAAGTGGTGACCAACTATGCGGATATCGCCCATGCCGCCTATGAGGACAGCCTGATCAAAGCCAAGGAACTGGATGCCGCCATCGAAGCCTTCGTCGCGGCACCGTCCGAAGCAACGCTGGCTGCGGCCAAAGCCGTCTGGATCGAGGCGCGCGTGCCTTATCAGCAGACCGAGGTCTATCGTTTCGGCAATGCCATCGTGGACGATTGGGAGGGCAAGGTGAACGCTTGGCCGCTCGACGAAGGTCTGATCGACTATGTGGACGGTTCCTATGGTGGTGCGACCGATGAGAACCCGCTCGCCGTGCTGAACGTCATCGCCAATCCGACCTTCGAGATTTCCGGCGAGGAGATCGACGCGACCGAGATCACCCCGGAGCTTCTCTCCGAGACCCTGCATGAGGCGGACGAGGTCGAGGCCAACGTGTCCACCGGTTATCACGCCATCGAATTCCTGCTCTGGGGACAGGATCTGAACGGTACCGATCATGGTGCGGGCGAACGTCCCTACACCGATTACCTGACGGGCGACGATTGTACCGGCGGCAACTGTGAGCGTCGTGCGCAATATCTGACGGCGGCCTCCAAGCTTCTGGTTTCCGATCTGGAATGGATCACCGAACAATGGGCCGAAGGTGGCGAGGCCCGCGAAGCCGTGGTGTCCGATCCGGCGGCGGGGATCACCGCGATGCTGACCGGCATGGGCTCGCTGTCCTATGGCGAGCAGGCGGGCGAGCGCATGAAGCTCGGTCTCATGCTGAACGACCCGGAGGAAGAGCACGATTGCTTCTCCGACAACACTCACAACTCGCATTTCTACGACGGTATGGGCATCCACAATGTCTACACCGGGCAATATGTCCGTGTTGACGGCACGCTGGTGAAGGGCGAAAGCCTTGAAGACCTGCTGACCGCGAAAGACCCGGAACTGGCCGCTGACCTGACCGCTGCTGTGGATCATTCCATGGCTGAGCTGGGCCAGATCAAGGCCGCCGCCGAGGCTGGCTTCTCCTATGATCAGATGCTGGGTCGTGGCAACGCGGCAGGCGAAGAACTGATCATGACGGCGGTCGACGCGCTGGTCGCCCAGACCCGCCAGATCGAGCGTGCGGTGACGGTGCTGACCGCGGGCGAGATCGAGGTCGAAGGCTCCGACAGCCTCGACAACCCGGAAGCCGTCTTCCAGTAAATCTTGGCGGACAGGCTGTGAGGACGTTCCTTTCGGCCTGTCCATTGAGGCAGGGGGCATCCTGTCGAGCAGAACACCCAAATACGATAACCGGAGCCTGTCATGATCGTCTGTTCCTGCAATTCCATCTCGGATCGCGACATTCACGCCGCGATCGACTGGATGCGGGCGTCCGACCCGGAGACGATCATCACGCCCGGCAAAGTCTACCACGCTTTGGGAAAAAGACCTGATTGTGGGGGCTGTATGTCGCTTTTCCTTTCCACCATGCGTCAGAATGATAACCTTGTGGTGCCTGCCGAATTGCGCGGGCTCAAGGAACACCGCATGAAGAGAGGATAACCCCTATGAAAGGCGACGCGAAGGTCATTGAGTACCTGAACGCAGCACTCCGGTCGGAACTGACCGCGATTTCCCAATACTGGGTGCATTTCCGGCTCCAGGAGGACTGGGGGCTGGCGAAAATGGCGAAGAAGTCGCGCGAGGAGAGCATCGAAGAGATGAACCACGCCGACAAGCTGATCGAGCGCATCCTGTTCCTCGAAGGCCATCCCAACCTCCAGAAACTCGATCCCTTGCGGATCGGCGAAACCCCGAAAGAGACGATGGAAGCGGATCTGGCGGGCGAACACGATGCGCTCACACTCTATCGTGAGGCGCGCAGCTATTGCGAATCTGTCGGGGATACGGTCTCGAAGAACCTCTTCGAGGAGCTGATCACCGACGAGGAAGGCCATGTTGATTTTCTCGAAACCCAGCTCGACCTCTACACCCGTCTTGGCGAGCAAGGCTATGCGCTGCTTAACGCAGCACCTATGGACGAAGCCGAATAAGGCCGTTGTCACGCTGACCCTGTCCCTGATGGGGCAGGGTGTCTTGGCCGATCCTCTCCCGACAACCGATCCCCATTTGCCCGCCGTGCAGCGCACGCAGGCCGAGCGCGCGCGCGTGGCGGCGGTGACCGCGCCCGCGATGGATTTCTCCGCCCCCGAGGCTTTCGAGGCCAACCCGGGTGGATCGGGAACAGTGGCGGATACCGGGGACAACAAGGTCTTCACCCTGCCGCCCGCAAATCTGCCCTTCGACAGCAAACTTGATTTCGAACTGGGCAATGCGCTTTTCGCGAAGCTTTGGGTGTCAGCTCCCTCCTCGACAAAAGCTTCCGACGGGCTGGGGCCGCTTTACAATGCGCGCTCCTGTCAGCGCTGCCATGTGAATGACGGGCGCGGCCATCCGCCGGAACATGCCGAAGACGAGCGCACTTCGATGTTTCTGCGTCTCTCCGTGCCGGCGGGGGATGCACCGCTGAGCGCGCTTGAGACCTACCTGGCGCATCTCGACGGGGCGCAGGCGACGGAGCGTACGCGGCCCGTTCCGGGCTATGGGTGGCAGTTGCAAGACCTGTCTCTGGCGGGGTTCACGCCCGAGGGGCGGATGGAGATCGCCTATGAGGAAATCCCCGTCACGCTTTCGGGCGGCGAAACAATTTCTATGCGCAAGCCTTTGTATTCGATTTCAAATCCGGGATATGGGGCGTTACCGGACGATGTTCAGATTTCGCCGCGTGTGGCCAATCAGATGATCGGGCTGGGTCTGTTGGAAGCGATCCCGGCGGAAGACATTCTGGCCCTGGCCGATCCGGAGGACGCCGATGGCGACGGTATTTCCGGCCGTCCGAATCTCGTCTGGTCGCGACGCTATGAGCAGGTGATGCTGGGCCGCTTCGGCTGGAAGGCCGGGGAGCCGACGGTGGAGGAACAATCCGCCTCGGCCTTTCATGGTGACATCGGAATTTCCTCGCCGCTCTTCCCGCAGCCCTCGGGCGATTGCACGGCGGAGCAGGTGGATTGCCTGAATGCGCGGAACGGGGCGAATGATGCGCGGGGCGATGAGATCGACCAGACCGGCATGGACCTCGTGACCTTCTATGCGCGCAACCTCGCCGTGCCCGCGAGGCGCGACGTGGATGACCCCGAGGTGTTGCGGGGCAAGGCGCTGTTCCATGACACAGGGTGCGCGTCCTGCCATACCCCAAAGCACGTCACCGCACGGCTTGAGGGCGCGGAGAACGCGCCGCAATCGTTTCAGTTGATCTGGCCTTACACCGATCTGCTTTTGCATGACATGGGGGAGGGGCTGGCCGATAACCGCCCGGAGCACCGCGCCACCGGGCGCGAGTGGCGCACAGCACCTTTGTGGGGGATCGGTTTGACGGCGCGGGTTTCCGGGCATACCACCTATCTGCATGACGGACGGGCACGCAATCTTCTGGAAGCGGTGCTCTGGCACGGAGGCGAGGCGCAAAACGCCCGTGATGCCGTGACGGAGATGCCGCCCGAGGACCGTGCCGCCCTGATCCGTTTTCTCGAAAGTCTCTGAAGGAGCACACGATGCGCAAACTGGCTGCTTTATGTTTCCCGCTCATGCTGGCCGCACCTCTGGCCGCCGATCCCCTGAGTGATCTCCTGAGCGAGGCGCTGGAGCGTGCGGTGAATGAACATACGGTGCCGGCGGTGGATCATTTCGACGTGGCCACGGCGCTTTTGTCCGATGTGGCGGGGGACAATTGCCTGCCCAATGCGGTGAAACCCGCTTATAATGAGGCTTTTGACGCCTGGATGGGGTTGCAGCACCTGCATTTGGGGCCGGTCGAGGCCAACGGGCGCATCCTTGCCATTGCCTTCTGGCCCGACAAGAAGGGCATGATCCCGCGTACACTGGCGGGCTATATCGCCGATGAAGATCCGGTGATCGAAGATCCAGAGGAGTTTGCCCAAGCCTCCATCGCGGTGCGCGGGCTCTTTGCGCTCGAATACATGCTCTATGACGAGCAGTTCAATGACTACAGCGAGGACAGTTATTCCTGTCATCTGGTGCAGGCGGTGGCCCGTGACCTGCATCGCATGGGCGCGGCAATCAAGGCGGAATGGGAGGCGCCCGACGGTTTTGCCCAGACGCTTTTGCTTGCGGGGGAAGCGCCGCATCCGCTTTATCTCACCAGGACGGAAAGTGTGCAGGCGCTTTACACCATGCTGACCTCTTCGCTGGAAGTGACCCGCGATCAGCGGATCGGGCGGCCTATCGGGTCTTTCGAGAAGCCGCGCCCGACGCGGGCCGAAGCCTATCGCTCGGACCGGGCGCAGCGCAACGTGGTGTTGCAACTCCAAGCCGCCCGTGATCTGGCGCGCAAGCTGGCACCGGGAGAAATGCCCTTGGCCGAGGCGGCGTTCGAGAAGACGATCGCGCTGGCCGAGGGGCTCAACGATCCGGGGTTTGCCGGTGTGGAGGACCCGATGGGGCGGCTCAAGGTCGAGATCATCGGCCAGAATATCACCACTATCCTCGGCCATCTCGCCAATGAGGTCGGCGCGCCTCTGGGGGTGTCGGCCGGGTTCAACGCTTCGGACGGTGACTGATCCGTCCGCGTTTCGTGCTTGAAAACAAAAAGATACTGGATAACAGCTATGACATCACGCCGCACTTTCCTCAAGGCCGCGCTCGCCGCCACAGTCGTTCCGCGGCTGAGCTGGGCGGATGCGGGATCGCCCGCCTTTCTCGGGGCCGCGAAGGATGCTTCCGGCGATTACGCGCTTTACGGGCTCGACGCGCAGGCGCAGATCCTGTTCCGCGCGCCTCTGCCCGCCCGCGGTCATGCCGCCGCCGCCCATCCGTTCAAACCCGAGGCCGTGGCTTTTGCCCGTCGTCCCGGCACCTTTGCCGTGGTGGTGAACTGCGCCACCGGGCGGATCACCCACCGGCTCGACGCGCCCGAGGGGCGGCATTTCATGGGGCATGGACTGTTCGTGGAGAATGGCGATCTGCTTTTGACGCCGGAGAACAATTACGCCGAGAAAAAGGGTATTCTCGGCATCTGGGATCGCCGCAAGAATTACGCGCGTGTCGGCGAGGTGGCGACCCACGGCATCGGGCCGCATGACGTGAAACAGCTTTCCGACGGCACGCTGGTCGTGGCCAATGGCGGGATTTTCACTCATCCGGATATTGGTGAGGGACGGCAGAAACTCAACATCGACGTGATGGAACCGTCGCTGGTCTACCTGTCCTCCGACTATACGCTGGTCGAGAAACATGTCCTGACGCCTGAGCTGCACAAGAACTCGATCCGCCACCTGTCGCTTGCACCCGACGAGCAGGTCGCCTTTGCGATGCAATGGGAGGGGGACGAGATGGATCTCGTGCCGCTTCTGGGGCTGCATCGGCGTGGCGAAGAGGTGGTTCTGGCCGAAGCCGATCTGGGTGAGCAATATGCGATGAAGGCCTATGCCGGTTCCGTGTCGCATTCCGGCGATGGCACGGAAGTGGCGATCAGCTCTCCGCGCGGCGGGCGTATCCATCGTTTTGCGCCGGACGGGACGTTCCTCGGTGCTGTGGTGCGGGGCGATGTCTGCGGGCTTGCGCCAATGGGCGACGGCTATCTCGGCTCCGACGGGTTCGGTGCGCTTCTGGCGATGAAAGAGGACATGCGGCCTCTGAATGCGGTGCCGGGGCTTGCCTGGGACAACCACTTGGTGGCGCTGCCCGAACTTGCGGCATGAGCCGAAGGAGCAGGTCGATAAAATTTTACAAAAATTTTGTCCAAATTTGAGGCAAAGCGGCAACACCGGGCGCAAGCAATTGTGTCCGGTTGCCATTCCGGTGGCGGAGATGATCTCTAACGGATTGTTATTAAAGCGAGATGAGGCATGTGGCGTGATGTGGTGTTGTCCCATGCGCAAGGCCCGGAATTCACGGAGCCTTGCTCAAAGCGCGGGCGCTCTTGCAGCCCCCCCGGTCCAACACTAAGACTCAGGTAACACTTCCGCGCTAACACATCAGACGAAGCAACAGGCAGGGCCCGATGAAAGATCCGATTGATATCTATATGAACACCCTCGTTCCCATGGTGGTCGAACAGACGAGCCGTGGCGAACGCGCCTATGACATCTTCTCGCGCCTGCTGAAAGAGCGCATCATTTTCCTCAACGGGCCGGTGCATGACGGCATGTCCTCGCTGATCTGCGCCCAGCTTCTGTTCCTCGAAGCGGAAAACCCGAAAAAAGAGATCGCCATGTATATCAACAGCCCGGGCGGTGTGGTGACCTCGGGTCTTTCGATCTACGACACGATGCAATACATCCGTCCGAAAGTGTCCACTCTGGTGATGGGGCAGGCGGCCTCCATGGGCTCGCTTCTGCTGACCGCCGGTGAGAAAGGCATGCGTTTCTCCCTGCCGAACTCCCGCGTCATGGTGCACCAGCCGTCCGGGGGCTATCAGGGGCAGGCGACCGACATCATGATCCACGCGCAGGAGACGCAAAAGCTCAAGGATCGCCTGAACCAGATCTACGTCAAACACACCGGGCAGGAATTCCAGACCATCGTCGATGCGCTGGAGCGCGACAATTTCATGTCGCCGGAAGACGCCAAAGCGTTCGGCTTGATCGACGAGATCGTCGAAAGCCGCGCGCCGGTCGAAGACTGAGACAGGGCGTGAGGCGATCCGGTGCGGCGTGGCATGCGATGTCCCGGCGCACCTTGCCTCCGGCCGGGCGTATTCAGGCGAATGGGATTTTGCCATTGTGCCCGAAAAACCACTGTCCTACACTTTCGGGGACAGCTATGGAATTAGGTCTCCTTCGGGAGGCCCGCGCGCCGGGGTGGTTTTCGACCATCGAGGCGTAGATTGCGGCTCGTAATGGCCCGTAACGGGATGTGAGACGCGACACGGAAAACCCGCCCGGCCTCCGCGCCGGTCGACAGGCAATATTAGAGAGCCCGCCCGGGCTCAGGGGAATGTGATGAGCAATTCGTCCAGTGGCGACAGCAAAAATACGCTCTACTGCTCGTTCTGCGGCAAGAGCCAGCACGAGGTGCGCAAGCTGATTGCGGGTCCGACCGTTTTCATCTGTGACGAATGCGTAGAGCTTTGCATGGATATCATCCGTGAAGAGACGAAAACCTCCGGTCTGAAATCCTCCGAAGGCGTACCCTCGCCACAGGAAATCTGCCAGGTGCTCGACGATTACGTGATCGGTCAGGCGCGCGCCAAACGCGTGCTCTCGGTGGCGGTGCACAACCATTACAAACGTCTCAACCACGCGGCCAAGGGCGCGGGCGATATCGAGCTTGCCAAATCGAACATCCTGCTGATCGGCCCGACCGGTTGCGGGAAAACCCTTCTGGCACAAACTCTTGCCCGTATCCTCGATGTGCCGTTCACGATGGCCGACGCAACCACGCTGACCGAAGCCGGTTACGTGGGCGAGGATGTCGAGAACATCATCCTGAAGCTCTTGCAGGCCTCCGAGTACAACGTCGAACGCGCACAGCGCGGCATCGTCTATATCGACGAGGTCGACAAGATCACGCGGAAGTCCGACAACCCCTCGATCACCCGCGACGTGTCGGGCGAGGGGGTGCAGCAGGCGCTTCTCAAGATCATGGAAGGCACCGTGGCGTCTGTGCCGCCGCAGGGCGGGCGCAAGCATCCACAGCAGGAATTCCTGCAAGTCGACACGACGAACATCCTGTTCATCTGTGGCGGTGCGTTTGCCGGTCTCGACCGCATCATCGCGCAGCGCAACAAGGGCACGGCGATGGGCTTTGGCGCCGATGTGAAGGACAATGACAGCCGCGGCGTCGGCGAGTTGTTCAAGGAACTGGAACCCGAAGACCTGTTGAAATTCGGTCTGATCCCGGAATTCGTCGGTCGTCTGCCGGTGCTCGCCACGCTCGAAGACCTCGACGAAGATGCGTTGGTGACCATTCTGACCGAGCCGAAAAATGCGCTTGTGAAACAGTATCAGCGCCTGTTCGAGCTGGAAGATGCGAAACTTTCCTTCACGGAAGAGGCGCTGACGGCGATTGCCAAACGCGCGATCGAGCGCAAGACCGGTGCGCGGGGGCTGCGTTCCATCCTCGAAGACATCCTTCTCGATACGATGTTCGAGCTTCCGGGCATGGACAATGTGACCGAGGTGGTGGTCAATGAGGAGGCGGTTACCTCGCCCGCGAAGCCGCTGATGATCTATTCCGACGAAGAAAAGAGCAAGGAAGCGACGGCCTCCTGACGCGGATGCGAATATTCAAAGGCCCCGCCATTTCGGCGGGGTTTTGCTTTGCGGGCGCGCCACCCCGCAAAACCCGTACCACGCCGCCGCTCCCCTCTGGACCTCCGCGCGCGGATGGTCCATAGAAAGACCAAGCGACATTCGAAAGGTGACGACGTCATGGGGATTTTGAACACGGCTCTGCGCTCTCTCATCTGGTGGAAAGACGGGACCATCGGCACCCAGTTCTTCACCTGGCGTCACGGCATCAAGGTCGGTGAGGACGCCCAGGGCAACACATTCTACCGCAACGAAGACGACACCCGCCGCTGGGTCGTCTACAATGGCGAGATCGAAGCCTCCCGCATCAGTCCCGACTGGCATGGCTGGCTGCATCACACCTTTGCGAACCATCCCGGTCACGAACCGCTCCCCCACAAGCCTTGGGAAAAGGAGCATGTGGAGAACCTGACCGGCACGCCCGCGGCCTATGCGCCCGCAGGTTCCATCCGTCGCGCCCATCCCGTCGAACGGCGTGACTACGAGGCCTGGCAGCCGGAATAATGGCCGAGAACCCGACAGAGGTTGCGGTCGGTGCGGGCGTCATCGCGCTTGCGCTTGGCTTTCTGGTCTACGCCGGACAGGTCACGGGCTTTGGCGTCTCCGCGCCCGATCACTATCGCCTGACCGCCTCCTTCCGCTCCGCCGAGGGGATTTCCACTGGCACGGATGTGCGTCTGGCGGGGGTCAAGGTGGGCACGGTCACCGGACTCGACCTCAATCGCGATACCTTCCGGGCTGAGGCGCAACTGACGCTCAACGCCGATGTGCTTTTGCCTGATGACACGGCGGCGATGATTTCCTCAGAGGGGCTTCTGGGTGGCAATTTCGTGGAACTGGTGCCCGGCGGCTCGATGTTCAATTTCGAGGACGGGCAGGTGATCGCCGACACGCAGGGTTCGGTCAGCCTGATCAACCTCTTGCTGAAATTCGTCACCGGCAGTGACGAGGGGAGTGCGGAATGACCCGACTGGCGACCCTCATGAGTGCGGCACTGATTGCGGCCACCCTGCCGGCTCTGGCGCAGGAGGGCGGTTTCACCGACGATCTCGAAACCGGGCTGGATCAGATCACCATCACCCCGCTCGAAGAGGGGGAAGAAGTCGGTGGGTTCGGGGCCGGTGGGCTATCGCTCGAAGATCTGCAAAACCTGCCGAACGGCGATTTCCAGCAGGAGTTGCGCGACATCACCACGGAAATTCAGGAGCATGTGGTTTCCTCTTCCGGGGCGACGGTCCGCGCGCTCGACAAACTGACGGGCGCGGTCGCGGATCTGACGATCGAGACCGGGCAGAGCCAGAGCTTTGGCCGGATCGAGGTGTTCCTCGGCGATTGCCGCTATCCGGCGGACAACCCCTCGGGCAATGCCTATGCCTATCTCGTGGTGCGCGCTCAGGGCAGCGAGGCTCCGGTGTTTTCCGGCTGGATGGTTGCGTCTTCGCCGGCGCTCAACGCCATGGATCACCCGCGTTACGACATCTGGCCGCTTACCTGCGACATACCGACAACACAAGCTCAGGAGTGAGCGGCGCGTCCAGTGCCGTGATATCTGCCCGCGTTTCCAGAGCTTTGCGCAGGAGCGCGCGATACCGGGCGCGCGGAATCTCAATGCCGCCAAGGCTGGCGAGATGCTCGGTCAGGAATTGCGTGTCGAAGAGGGTGAAGCCGGTGAGGCGCAGTCGGGCCACCAGCCAGGCGAGCGCCAGTTTCGAGGCATTGGGCACACGCGAAAACATGCTTTCGCCGAAAAACGCCGTACCGAGCGCCAGCCCGTATGTGCCGCCGACAAGCCTCTCGCCGTCCCAGACCTCGATGGAATGACCGAAACCCATGTCGTGCAATTGGCAATAGAGGTCAAAGATCGTGGTGTTGATCCACGTTTCCGGCCGGTCGGCACAGCCCTCCATAACACCCGCGAAGTCGCGGTTCAGCGTGAGGCTGTAGCGCTCCTGCCGAATGAGACGAGCAAGCGAGCGGGAGACGTGAAACCCGTCCAACGGAATGATGCCACGTTCGCGCGGATCGACCCAGAAAAGGCTGTCGTCCTCACGGCTTTCCGCCATGGGAAAAACGCCATTGGCATAGGCTTGCAGGATCAGGTCCGGGGTCAGTTCGACGTGGTTCATGGGCCGAATGTGGCGGGGTTTCGGGCAAAAGAAAAGGCCGCCCGGTGAGGCGGCCTCAGGTCTCACGAAACGGATCTCAGCCGAACTGTGCGGCGAGCCATTTTTCCAGCCAGTGGATGTTGTAATCTCCGGTCTGGATGTCCTTTTCCTGCAACAGCGCATGGAACAGCGGCACGGTGGTGTCTACCCCGTCGACGATCAACTCGCCCAAAGCGCGGTTCAGGCGGGCCAGAGCCTCCTCCCGGTCGCGGCCATGCACGATCAGCTTGCCGATCAGGCTGTCGTAATAGGGCGGGATCGAATAGCCGGTATAGAGCGCCGAATCCATCCGCACGCCAAGACCGCCCGGCGCGTGATATTGCGTCACCTTGCCGGGGCAGGGCGCGAAATTCGGCAGGCGTTCGGCATTGATCCGCACTTCGATGGCGTGACCGTTGATCTTCAGGTCTTCCTGCGAGAAGGACAGCTTCTCTCCAGAGGCCACGCGGATTTGTTCGCGCACGAGGTCCTGACCGAAGATGGCTTCGGTCACCGGGTGCTCCACCTGAAGGCGTGTGTTCATCTCGATGAAATAGAACTCACCGTCCTCGTAGAGGAATTCGATGGTGCCCGCGCCCTTATAACCCATCTCGGCGATGGCTTTGGCGCAGATGCCGCCGATCCGGGCGCGCTCTTCGGGCGTGATGCAGGGGCCGGGGGCCTCTTCGAACACTTTCTGGTGACGGCGCTGCAAGGAACAGTCCCGCTCGCCAAGGTGAACGCCGCCGCCCTGACCGTCGCCGAAGACCTGCACCTCAATGTGACGCGGCTTCTGGAGATATTTCTCCATGTAAACCTCGTCATTGCCGAAGGCGGCTTTTGCCTCGGACCGCGCGGTGCGGAAGGCGATCTCAAGTTCTTTCTCGTCGAGGGCCACTTTCATACCGCGACCACCGCCGCCAGCGGTCGCCTTGATGATGACCGGATACCCCATCTCGGCGGCGGTCTTCTTGGCGGTCTCCACATCGGGCACACCGCCCTTGGAACCGGGAACGACCGGGATGCCGAGTTTTTCAGCGGTGGCCTTCGCGGTGATCTTGTCGCCCATCTGGCGGATGTGCTCGGCGGAGGGGCCGATGAAGGTCAGATCGTGATCTTCGACGATCTGCACGAAGGCAGCGTTTTCCGACAGGAAGCCATAGCCCGGGTGGATCGCCTGCGCCCCAGTGATCTCGCAGGCTGCGATGATCGCCGGAAAGTTCAGGTAGGACTGGGCCGAAGAGTTCGGGCCGATGCACACGGCCTCGTCGGCCATGCGCACATGCATGGCGTCGGCATCGGCGGTGGAATGGACCGCAACCGACTGGATGCCCATCTCGCGACAGGCGCGGATCACCCGAAGGGCGATCTCGCCACGGTTGGCAATGAGGATTTTATCGAACATCGGGGTGCCCCTTATTCGATGATCATCAGGGGCGCGCCGAATTCGACCGGCTGGCCGTCATCCACGAGAATACGCTTCACGGTCCCGGATTTCGGTGCGGGGATGTGGTTCATGGTTTTCATCGCCTCGACGATGAGAAGCGTCTGCCCCTCGGAAACCTGATCGCCGACCTTCACAAAAGAGGCAGCCCCCGGTTCCGGCGATAGGTAAGCGGTGCCGACCATCGGCGAGGCCACGGCGTTCGGGTCCTCGGACGGATCGGGGGCGTTGGGCGCGGCGGGGGTGGCTGCGGCGGCGACCGGTGCGGCCGGAGCAGCGGCGACGGGTGCCGGGGCGGCAACTGTTTGCACGATGGCCTGCGGTGCGGCACGGCTCACGCGGACGTTCAGGCTGTCATTGTCGCCATATTCTCGCATGACTTCGAGTTCGGTGAGATCATTGGCGCTGAGAAGTTCGGCAAGCGCCTGGATGAAAGCCACGTCGGCGTCGTTTTGCTTTGTCATATGTTCCACTCGGGTTATGGCCCGCCCGGCTGTCATGTTGGTCGATGGGCCCGGGCTGATTTGTCTTCTGTCCCACGTATATAGGGGTTGTGACGTTGCGTGAAAACCCGATATCGCGGGTTAGGGCCGGTGCTGTAAGGCAAACTCTGCCCATGTTTTGAGCGATTGCGCATCATTATTTGGCGCAGGCTTTCGGAAAAGACCGAAAATAACCGAAGTTAAAATTTTACCACTTGATAAAAATATACCCCCTGTCACGGTGACTCACAAGACAAGCAAGCCAACAGGGAGCAAGCCCTATGTCCAACACGCCGTTGACGCCCGGTGTCCAGCCCGGACGCCTGCCTGCGGAACGCTATCCGGCGCAGTTTTCCGACCTGCATCCGGTGCTCGACCATCATGAGGCGCTGGTCGCCGCAGACCGCTGTTACTTCTGTCACGATGCGCCCTGCATGACCGCCTGTCCGACCTCGATCGACGTGCCTTTGTTCATCCGGCAAATCCTGACCGGCACGCCGGAAGCCGCGGCGAAGACCATTTTCGAGCAGAACATCCTTGGCGGTATGTGCGCCCGCGTCTGTCCGACGGAGACACTTTGCGAAGAAGTCTGTGTGCGCGAAGTGGCCGAAGGTAAGCCGGTGGAGATCGGCCGCCTGCAACGCTACGCCACCGACTCGCTGATGGCGCAGGGCGTGCATCCCTTCACCCGCGCGGAACCGACCGGCAAAAAGGTCGCCGTGGTGGGGGCTGGCCCTGCGGGGCTCTCGGCGGCGCACCGGCTGGCGATGTATGGTCACGAGGTCACGATCTATGACGCGCGGCCCAAGTCCGGGGGGCTCAACGAATACGGCATCGCGTCCTACAAGGCGCCCGATGGCTATGCCCAGAAAGAGGTCGACTGGCTGATGCAGATCGGCGGGATTTCCGTTGTGAATGGTAAGAAACTGGGCGAGGGTCTGACCCTTGAGGGGCTGAAGGCGGACTATGATGCAGTCTTCCTCGCGATCGGTCTGGCGGGCGTCAATGCGCTTCGGGCCGAGGGCGAAGACAAGGACGGTGTTCTGGATGCGGTGGATTTCATTTCCGAACTGCGTCAGGCCGAGGACCTGTCGAAACTGCCTATCGGGCGCAATGTCGTGGTGATCGGCGGCGGCATGACCGCTGTGGATGCCGCCGTTCAGGCGAAACTTCTGGGCGCGCAGAACGTTTCCATGGTCTATCGCCGGAGCCGGGCGCGCATGTCCGCGTCAGAATACGAACAGGACCTTGCGACATCGAAAGGCGTGCAGATTTTTTATAATGCCGCCCCCGTGGCGGTTTACGGCAACGGGTCCGTGGCTGAGGTCGAGTTCGAATATACCTCCGAGGAGGGTGGTGGCCTGAAAGGTACGGGCGAGACCTTCCGTCTGCCCGCAGATCAGGTGTTCAAGGCCATCGGTCAGACCCTCGATGGTGCGCCCGAAGGCATTGAAATCACAGGCGGCAAGATCGCGGTCGATGCCATGGGGCGCACCTCGATTGTCGGCGTCTGGGCCGGGGGCGATTGTGCCTCGGGCGGCGAAGACCTGACGGTGACGGCGGTGGCCGAGGGCCGCGACGCCGCGAGAGACATCCACGCCAAGCTGATGGAGGGCTGAGCTATGGCCGATCTGACGAGCACTTTTTGCGGCATCAAAAGCCCGAACCCCTTCTGGCTGGCTTCCGCGCCGCCGACCGACAAGGAATACAACGTCCGCCGCGCCTTTGAGGCCGGGTGGGGCGGGGTCGTCTGGAAAACGCTGGGCGAGGAAGGCCCGCCGGTCGTGAACGTTTCCGGCCCGCGTTACGGTGCGATCTTTGGCGCAGACCGGCGTCTTTTGGGGCTCAACAACATCGAACTGATCACCGACCGTCCGCTTGAGGTGAACCTCGAAGAGATGACGCGGGTGAAAAAGGATTACCCGGACCGGGCGCTGATCGCTTCCGTCATGGTGCCTTGCGATGCGGAGAGCTGGAAGAACATTATACCCCGCATCGCCGAAACGGGCTGTGACGGGTTTGAGCTGAACTTTGGCTGTCCGCATGGCATGGCCGAGCGGGGCATGGGCTCCGCGGTGGGGCAGGTGCCGGAATATATCGAAATGGTGACGCGCTGGTGCAAGGAGACGACTGACTTGCCGGTGATCGTCAAGCTGACGCCGAACATCACCAATATCCTCTACCCGGCGGAGGCGGCCAGGCGCGGCGGTGCCGATGCGGTCAGTCTGATCAATACGATCAACTCGATCACCTCCGTGAACCTCGACACCTTCAGCCCGGAGCCCATGATTGACGGCAAGGGCACCCATGGCGGCTATTGCGGCCCGGCGGTGAAACCCATTGCGCTCAACATGGTGGCCGAGATTGCGCGTAACCCGGAAACTGCGGGCCTGCCGATCTCCGGCATCGGCGGCGTGACCACATGGCGCGATGCGGCGGAATTCCTCGCGCTCGGGGCCTCGAACGTGCAGGTCTGTACGGCGGCGATGACCTACGGGTTCAAGATCGTGCAGGAGATGATTTCCGGCCTCAGCCAGTATATGGATGAGAAGGGCTTCACCTCGGTCGCGGAGATTTCCGGTCGTGCGGTGCCGAATGTCACCGACTGGCAATATCTCAACCTGAATCATGTCACCAAGGCGGTGATCAATCAGGACGACTGCATCAAATGCGGGCGCTGCTATGCGGCCTGCGAGGACACCTCACACCAGGCGATCGAGATGGGCGCGGATCGCACCTTCACCGTCAAGGATGACGAATGTGTGGCTTGTAACCTATGCGTCAACGTCTGCCCGATTGAGGGCTGTATCACCATGAAAACGCTTGAAAAAGGCGAGGTGGATGAACGCACTGGACGCAAGGTGGGCGACTATGCCAACTGGACGACCCACCCAAATAACGTCGCGGCCTGCGTGGCGGAATGAGGGAGCCCGCGCGGAGGGGGGGCCTCCGCGCATTCCTCTGAGGCCCGCATGCCAAATGTTCGAAGTGGCCCGATCTGTCGGGGTAAAGTTCGGACACAGATTCACTGGACCCCGTGCTTTATCCCTTGGCGCGGGGTTCTTTTTGACGAAGTAGGCCAGTCAGCGTCCCTGTCCGAACGAACCGTGAAACCCTGTTGCTCTGTCCAGTCATCAGTCTAAGGCGCGCCGTCCTGACGCGGGAGCGGGATCACCCGTCATAGGGCGTTTGCAAAACCGCAGCGGGGCTGGCATAGCGGGCTTCGGGGTGCTGAGCCTCCGACGGGATGGCTGTCAGAGCGGTTTGCGTGTCTTTTGAGACCTTTTCGACGGTCTCTGTCGAAGGCGTTGCATTCGCCGTCGCAGTTTGCGCCGGGGCAATGGCCGCTTCGTCCGCACTTTGAGTGCGTTTTGCGGCGATTTCCGCCAACGCATTGCGCAGGTCCAGTTCAACCTCAAGCACCGAGGCCTGAAAAGCCGGTGTCGGGCCAACGAGGGCGTCCTCCGGCAGTTTCTCACCAAAGATCGCAGCGGGCTCACCGTTGTCCGAAACCGTCACCGCCTCGCTCC
Source organism: Celeribacter persicus (assembly GCF_003050785.1). GTDB lineage: Bacteria > Pseudomonadota > Alphaproteobacteria > Rhodobacterales > Rhodobacteraceae > Celeribacter > Celeribacter persicus. Next base: position 10,946 of record NZ_QAOH01000012.1, on the reverse strand, counting down.
GAGAGGTCTCAGCCGATTTCGGATAGGTGATGTCGGTGCCGTTCTGGCCGGGAAGTTCGTTCCCCTTGGTATAAGTTGCCGTCCCGTTCAGCGCGGTTCCCGTCACTTGTGGCACGGCTGGCTCCGGTGGATCGGGAGGTTGCCGAAAGGCAAATCCGCCCCCGCCGAAAGCCGGCACGCCCGTTACATTGGTCATGCTCGTGCTCCTTTTTTTTCAGGAGCCCCCACCATCTTTCTTTATAAAGAGTTATGGTATCCCAAGGGTTAAGGCCCACGGGAATTTTTATTTATGCTTAACGAGATGTGACCTGCGGGATGGCGTGGCCGCTTACGGTGTGAGCATCCGGCGGAACAGCGTGTCGAGATGCGCGCGTGCGGCTTCGAAATGGCTGTCGCCTTCCGGGTGGAGAATGCCCCGGATCTGCGCGTCGAAATCGGCGTAATGTTGGGTTGTGGCCCAGATCGAGAAGATCAGGTGATAGGGATCGACCGGCGCAATGCGCCCGGCGGTGATCCAGTTCTCGATCACCTCGGCCTTTTCATCGACCAATTCTTTCAACTCACCCTCGATCTTGTCCATGATATTGGGAGCGCCCTGCACGATTTCATTGGCAAAGAGACGGCTCTCGCGTGGGTATTCGCGGGCCATTTCCAGTTTGCGCAAAACATAGGCAAGGATCTCTTCGACCGGCTCACCATCTGCCTGCATTTTGCGCAAAGGATCGAGCCAGGTTTGCATCAAACCGTCGATCAGCTCGCGGTGAATCGCCACTTTCGAGGGGAAATAGTAAAGCAGATTGGGTTTCGAAAGCCCCGCTGCCTTGGCGATCTGGTCCAGCGTCGAACCGCGAAATCCATGCTGGGAAAACACGTCCAATGCCGCTTCCAGGATGGTTTCTGTATTCTTTTTCTGGATTCTCGTCCGTGGTTGTCGTCCCGGCATATGGCGTTCGATTCCCATTCCATCCCCATTTCGTCGTCGTTTACCGCTTATTGTTTGCTAAAAAAAGCGCCAAACATAAGAGGGAATCGCCTTAAAACCGCACTTATGCCCTCTTTGCATGGTTTTTCGGCAAGTGCATGGTTTTGTGTCTTCGTCGGCTGCTGTTAGGGTTCTCTTGACCAAATGGTCAAACCTGCGGGGTGAATGGCGATGACGGGGCAGGGCCGCAAAGCGCGCATGCCAGATGCCTGACCGGTGAGGCCGATCCTTGCAGACCCGAGAAGAGACATTTGAAAGGACATCCCATGGCCGCCGCTGGTGAAAACCTCAAGATCAACTCCGAACGTCTTTGGGACAGCTTGATGGAGATGGCGAAGATCGGCCCCGGCATCGCGGGTGGCTGCAACCGCCAGACGCTGACCGACGAGGATGCCGAAGGGCGCAAACTGTTCCAGACATGGTGCGAAGAGGCGGGGCTGACGATGGGTGTCGATGCCATGGGCACGATGTTCATGACCCGCGAGGGCACCGATCCCGATGCGCTGCCGGTCTATGTCGGATCGCACCTCGATACCCAGCCCACGGGTGGGAAATACGACGGGGTTCTGGGCGTGCTGGGCGCTTTGGAAGCCGTGCGCACGATGAACGATCTGGGGATCAAGACGAAGCACCCGATCGTGGTCACGAACTGGGCCAATGAGGAGGGCGCACGGTTTGCGCCTGCGATGCTGGCTTCCGGTGTGTTCGCGGGCAAGCATACGCTCGATTACGCCTATGGGCGCACCGATCTCGAAGGCAAGAGCTATGGCGAGGAACTGGCACGGATCGGTTGGAAAGGCGACGAGGAGGTCGGTGCGCGCAAGATGCATGCTTACTATGAGTTGCACATCGAACAGGGGCCGATCCTGGAAGCCGAGGGCAAGGACATCGGTGTCGTGACCCATTGTCAGGGGTTGTGGTGGCTCGAATTCACCCTCACCGGCAAGGAGGCGCATACCGGCTCGACGCCTATGGCGATGCGCACCAATGCGGGGCTGGCATTCGGCCGCATTCTCGAAATGGTGCAGGACGTGGCGATGGAGTACCAACCCAATGCGGTGGGGGGCGTCGGTCAGGTGCAGTTCACCCCGAATTCGCGCAACGTGCTGCCGGGAAAAGTGGTGTTCACCGTCGACATCCGGACGCCGAACCTCGATAAACTCAACAAGATGCGCGCGATCATCGAAGAACGTGCGGCGCAGATTTGCGAGGAGATGGGGGTCGGGTGTTCCGTTGAGCCCGTAGGCCATTTCGATCCGGTGACCTTCACACCGGAACTGGTGTCCAATGTGCGTAACGCCGCTGAAAAGCTCGGCTATTCGCATATGGATATTGTCTCTGGCGCGGGGCACGATGCCTGCTGGGCCGCGGCTGTGGCGCCGACGACGATGATCATGTGTCCCTGTGTCGACGGTCTGTCGCATAACGAGGCCGAAGATATCAGCCCGGAATGGGCCGCAGCGGGGGTCGATGTGCTGTTGCATGCGGTGCTGGAAACCGCTGAGATCGTCGAGTGAGTATTTGAGCCATCAGAAAGCCAGAGCGCGCAGACAAGCGCGCCGCTTTTGCCAACAAGGAGTGAGACATGAGCAAGGTGATCAAGGGCGGTACGATTGTCACCGCCGATCTGACCTATAAGGCGGATGTGAAAATCGAGGATGGCAAGATCGTCGAGATCGGGCCGGACCTGACGGGTGACGAGATTCTCGATGCGGAAGGTTGCTATGTGATGCCGGGCGGGATCGACCCGCACACGCACCTTGAGATGCCCTTCATGGGCACCCATTCGGCGGATGACTTCTATGCGGGCACCCGTGCGGCTCTGGCGGGCGGCACCACGATGGTGGTCGATTTCGCGCTGCCCGATCCGGGGCAGTCGCTTTTGGATGCGATCAAGGTCTGGGACAACAAATCTGCACGCGCCTGTTGCGACTATTCCTTCCACATGGCGATCACATGGTGGGGCGAGCAGGTCTTTGACGAGATGAAGACCGTGACCGAGAAGGGCATCAACACGTTCAAACATTTTATGGCTTACAAGGGCTCTCTGATGGTGAACGATGACGAAATGTTCGCCTCCTTCAAACGCTGCGCCGAGCTGGGGGCGACGCCTTTGGTCCATGCCGAGAACGGCGATCTGGTGGCGGAGATGACTGCGAAGCTTCTGGCCGAGGGCAACACCGGGCCGGAGGCGCATGCCTATTCGCGGCCCTCGCAAGTGGAAGGCGAGGCTACCAACCGTGCGATCATGATCGCCGACATGGCTGGCGCGCCGCTTTATGTGGTGCATACCTCCTGCGAGGAGGCGCACGAAGCCATTCGCCGGGCCAAGATGAACGGCAAACGGGTCTGGGGCGAGCCGCTGATCCAGCACCTCGTGCTTGATGAAAGTGAGTATTTCAACGAAGACTGGGACCACGCCGCGCGCCGCGTGATGTCGCCGCCGTTCCGCAACAAGAAACATCAGGACAGCCTCTGGGCGGGTCTCGCCTCCGGTACGCTCTCCTGTGTCGCGACCGATCACTGTGCCTTCACGACCGAGCAGAAACGCTATGGCGTCGACGATTTCTCGAAAATCCCGAACGGCACGGGTGGGCTTGAGGATCGCTTGCCGGTGCTCTGGACCTACGGGGTCGAGACGGGGCGGATCACGATGAATGAATTCGTTGCTGTAACCTCTACGAATATCGCGAAAATCCTGAACTGTTACCCGCAGAAGGGCGCGGTTCTGGTGGGCGCGGATGCCGACCTGATCGTCATGGACCCGAGCATGTCGAAAACCATCAAAGCCGAGACACAGGCCTCCTCCATCGACTATAACGTCTTCGAGGGGATCGAGGTCAAAGCACTGCCGCGTTACGTGCTGACTCGCGGCTATGTGGCGGTCGACAAAGGGGAGCTGAAGGCCAAGGAAGGCCATGGCGAGTTCGTTGCCCGCGATCCGAATGCGACGGTGAACAAAGCGCTGTCCAAGTGGAAAGAGCTGACCGCACCGCGTCCAGTAGAACGGGCGGGTATTCCGGTGACGGGCGTTTGAGACAAGCTGGGCAGGGCCGATAAAACGGCCCGCCCGATATGGGGATGGTCCGGGAAAAATATTCCGGCAAGAACAAAGACATAAGCCAAATGAAAAAGCCAGTAATCGACGCGCAGGGGGTGGACCTGACGTTCCAGACGAACGACGGGCCGGTGCATGCGTTGAAAGACGTGAATTTGCAGGTCGACAAGGGGGATTTTGTCTCTTTCATCGGGCCGTCGGGCTGCGGCAAGACGACATTCCTGCGCTGTATCGCGGCGCTGGAGACGCCCACGGGGGGCAAGCTGACGGTCAACGGCTTGAGCCCGGATGAGGCTCGGAAATCAAGAGCTTATGGCTATGTGTTCCAGGCGGCGGGGCTCTATCCGTGGCGCACGATTGCGGGCAATATCCGCCTGCCTCTGGAGATCATGGATTTCCCGAAGCCGGACATTCCGGAACGGGTTGAGAAGGTGCTCGACCTCGTGGATCTCAAGGGGTTCGGCAAGAAATACCCATGGCAGCTTTCCGGCGGCATGCAGCAACGCGCCTCGATTGCCCGCGCGCTTGCCTTCGATGCGGAAATCCTGCTGATGGATGAACCTTTTGGCGCTCTGGATGAGATCGTCCGCGACAAGCTCAACGAGGAGCTTCTCAAGCTTTGGGCGGCGACCAACAAGACCATCGCCTTTGTCACCCATTCGATCCCCGAGGCGGTGTATCTCTCGACGAAAATCGTCGTGATGTCGCCGCGCCCGGGGCGGATCACCGATGTCATCGAAAGCACGCTTCCCAAGGAGCGACCACTCGAAATTCGCGACAGTGAAGAGTTCATCAAGATTGCCCACCGGGTGCGTGAGGGCCTCAGAGCGGGGCATGCGGAATGAGTGCGAATTCGGCGAAAACCGCTGTCGGCAAAGTGTCGGATGTGTGTCGGACTTCTGTCGGGCTCCGCGATGTTTCTTTTGTCGTCAAATATCCCGGGGGAATGCCGAAGGCATGGGGGCAGAGCCCCCTTTGGTATGAGGGCCGGGCATGAACAAGATCATCCCTGTTCTCACCGTCCTAGCCGTGATCGTCGCCGTCTGGTACGCCGCCGCGATCAGGATGAACAGCCAGTGGACCTATGATCAGGCGGCGCGCGCGGGCACAGAAGTGACCCTTAGCACTCTGGTCAAAGACACGCTGGCGCAGGAACGCCCCAAACTTCCGGCGCCGCATCAGGTGGTGGCCGAACTGTGGAACACCACGGTCGAGAAAAAGATCACATCGAAACGCTCTCTCGTCTATCATGGCTGGATCACGCTGTCGGCGACGCTTCTGGGGTTCGGGATCGGTACGTTGGGCGGGATCGCTCTGGCGGTCGGCATCGTGCATAACAAGGCGATGGATCTGGGCGTGATGCCTTGGGCGATTGCCTCGCAGACCATCCCCATTCTGGCGATTGCGCCGATGATCATCGTGGTGCTGAACTCGATGGGCATCTCGGGACTGATCCCGAAGGCGATCATTGCGGCCTATCTGTCGTTCTTCCCGGTCGTCGTGGGCATGGTGAAGGGGCTGCGCGCGCCGGATCAGATGCAGCTCGATCTGATGAAAACCTACAACGCGTCCGGGGCGGAAACCTTCTGGAAACTACGGCTGCCGTCTTCCATGCCCTACCTGTTTACCTCGCTGAAAGTCGGGGTGGCGGCGGCGCTTGTGGGCACCATCGTGGCGGAGCTTCCGTCAGGGGCGACACGCGGGCTTGGCGCGCGGCTGTTGTCCGGATCCTATTACGGTCAGACGATTCAGATCTGGTCGGCCCTCTTTGCCGCAGCGGCGCTCGCCGCCGCTCTGGTGATCGTGGTGGGAATTTTGGAACGTGCGGTTCTCAAGAAGATGGGGATGGCGCAATGAACCTGCTTTACATCCTTCTCGTCCTCGCGGTCTGGCTCGGCCTGTGGTGGCTCAACACGCGCTTTGCGCTGCATAAAAGCACGCAATGGATCGTTCCGGTTCTTTTCGGTATCACACTGATTTTGCTTTGGGAAATGGTGGTGCGGCTGTTCGGGGTTTCGCCGGTGATCCTGCCGGCGCCCTCGGCGATCTGGACCAGACTCGTGAGTTCCATGCCGATCCTCTGGCAGGATTTCGTGCAGACGATCTTCAAGGGTGCGCTTTCCGGCTATGTGCTCGGCTGTGGGGCGGCGTTTGTCACCGCAGTGCTGATCGACCGTTCGCCTTTCCTGCAACGCGGCCTTCTGCCGATCGGCAATTTCATCGCGGCGCTGCCGATTGTCGGCATCGCACCAATCCTCGTGATGTGGTTCGGTTTCGATTGGCAATCCAAGGCTGCCGTGGTCGTCGTCATGGTGTTCTTCCCGGTGCTGGTGAACACGGTGGCGGGGTTGCAGGCAACTGAGGCGATGCAGCGCGATCTGATGCGGACTTATTCGGCCTCATACGGGCAGACGCTTCTGAAGCTGCGGCTTCCGGCGGCCATGCCCTTTGTTTTCAACGGGCTTAAAATTGCGACAACACTGGCGCTGATCGGTGCGATTGTCGCCGAATTCTTCGGCTCGCCCATCAAAGGCATGGGGTTTCGGATTTCCACCGAAGTCGGTCGTCTCAACCTTGATATGGTTTGGGCGGAGATTGCGGTGGCTGCTGTCACGGGATCGGTCTTTTACGGGCTGGTGTCGCTGATCGAAAAGGGGGTGACCTTCTGGCACCCGTCCCAACGCGGGTAACCGCATTTGCAATGGCACGGGGGGGAACGCCTCGGCCGAATTTACAACTTGGAGGTTGTACGACGATGAAAAAGCTACTGACGAGCGCTGCCGCTCTGGCTGCCTTGACATCTTTTGGGGCGAGCGGAGCCTTCGCCGCCGACGAGGTGACGCTACAGCTCAAATGGGTCACCCAGGCCCAGTTCGCGGGCTATTACGTGGCGCTGGAGAAAGGCTATTACGAGGCCGAGGATCTCGATGTGACGATCAAGGCCGGTGGCCCGGACATTGCGCCGGTGCAGGTTCTTCTGGGCGGTGGTGCCGATGTCATGGTCGACTGGATGCCGTCCGCTCTGGCCGCGCGTGAAAACGGCGCGCCGGTGGTAAACATCGCACAGCCGTTCAAATCCTCCGGCATGATGCTGACCTGTCTGAAAGAGACCGGCATTGAGGGACCGGAGGATTTCCCGGGCAAGACGCTGGGTGTCTGGTTCTACGGCAACGAATATCCGTTCCTCTCCTGGATGGGTAAACTCGGCATTCCGACCGATGGCTCCGACGGCGGTGTGACGGTCCTCAAACAGGGTTTCAACGTCGATCCGCTGCTGCAAAAGCAGGCGGCTTGTATCTCCACCATGACCTATAACGAATATTGGCAAGTGATCGACGCTGGCATTTCCGCCGACGATCTGATCACTTTCAAGTACGAGGATCAGGGCGTGGCGACGCTGGAAGACGGTCTTTACGTGCTCGAAGACAACCTCGCGGACGAGGCATTCAAGGAGAAGATGGTGCGTTTCGTGAAGGCCTCCATGGAGGGCTGGAAATACGCCGAGGAGAACCCGGAAGAGGCCGCCGAGATCGTGCTTGAGTACGATGAAACCGGTGCGCAGACCATGGAACATCAGGTGCGCATGATGTCTGAAGTGGCAAAGCTCACGGCTGGTTCGAACGGTGCGCTGAATGTGTCCGATTACGAACGGACCGTGGCGTCGTTGCTGGCCGGCGGTTCCGATCCGGTGATCACCAAGGAACCGGAAGGTGCCTATACGCTTGAGATCACGGACGCGGCGCTTCAGTAAGCCTTTGCGCTTTACATAAAAAAAGACCCGCCCCGAGGACCATCGGGGCGGGGTTTTCGCCTTGCGGCGAAAGGGCAGGACGGTTTTTCCGTCATATGGTCAAGGCTTACGAGTTGATCGCCTGTTCAATAGTCATCTCGCCTTCGACCTCCGTATACTCGGACACGTCGACGTCCGGCATGGCTTCGAGCTCGGCTTCGGTATGGCCTTGGACCATCACCGTGTCCTCGTCGACGATGGAGAACTGATCCACCGGGACCAGCACGTCATGTTCGCCGATGCCGAGGAAGCCACCCATGCCGACCACGGCCATGATCTCGCCTTCCGCTTTGACGATGGCGTCGATCTCGCCGATGTCGTTGCCTTCCTGCGACAGAACTTTGGTGCCGACGATTTCGGTCACGGTCTCATCGCCGAAAGTTGCGAGCGCATCGGCCAGTTTCTCGGCGCCGCTCTTTGTGGCGTCCCAGGCTTTGCTTGCGGCATCGCCCGTGGCTTCGACCATGTCGGACGCACCGTCCTCGGTCTCCTGCATCAGGTCTGCGTTTTCGTCTTCGGTGGTCTCCGCTCCGGTCTCAACGTCTGCACCCACGGTGGCGTCCGCACCCACGGTGGTATCGGCCTCGGTGTTCTGTTCGATGGTGACGCCATCGGAGTTGACCTCGGCCTCGGTCTGGCTGGTCATGTCGGCCAGCGCCGGGGTGGCGACCAGGGTGATGGCGGCAACGGTGGTCATCAGTTTCTGCGTCAGGGTTTTCATCGTATTCTCCTCTCTGTCATGCGTTTGCATGTGGTATGCAAAAACAATGATTGAGGCGTCCGGGGAGTTCCGGGGAAATTTCAAAAACCCAGTTTTTATTTGATATTGCTATATATTTTCATTGTTTTGGCGGATCTGAATTTGGGAGAACTCCCGGTTGAGCGTGGAGAGGATTTTGTAGAATCCCTGGATTTCCTCTGCACTGAAGCGCTTGGAGAAGGCCGCGATCTCACAGGCCTCGCGGCTGCGGATCGCCGTGATGATCGCGCGGGCCTCTTGCGAGAGGCGGTAGCGTTTTGAGGCGCGATGGCGCGGATTCTCAACGCGTTCCAACTTGCCGTCCTCATGGAGTGCCTTGATCTCGCGCCCGACGAATTGTCGGCTGACATCGAGATGTGCGGTGATCTGGGGCGCGGAGGCTTCGCCCATTGACAAGAGCGCCTCAAGGATGGCGCGCTGACCGACCGTGATGCCGGTCCCGGCAAGGTCGTATTCGACCCGCGCGGTGATGTTGCGCAGGAGCGGCCGGGTCAATTGAATGCCCGCGTAAAGCTGATCGGTGAGACTTATCGCTGTCATCGTCGGACTCCTTTGCTTGCGATTGTGCGACGTGGCTCCTATATTGTCAACTTAGTTGACATATTGTGTGGAAAGGATGCGCGATGAAATGGTCTTCCCTGAGCGAACGGCAAATCCTTAAGGCACAGGCGGAAGGACGGCTCGACAATCTGAAAGGGGCAGGCAAACCGCTCGACACACGTAGCGGCAATGACACGGACGCGGCGGGGTTTCGCATCATGGCGGAGGCGGGCGTGGTGCCGCGTGAGTTCGAGATGCGCAAGGAGATCGAGGCGCTGAACGCGCAGTTGAAGGATACGGTGGAGATGGAGGCGCGCAAGGCGCTGTTCCGGCAGATCGCGCAGGTACAGCTCCGGCTCGACATCGAGGTCGAAGCACGGCGGAAATATTACCGGACAGGGGATTAAAGATGGGGATGAGAGCAGCGGTCACATCAGCGCGGCGGGGGAGAGGACGCGGGCCGTGGCGCCGGTGCGCAGCTTGAACCGAGCGAGATCGGGCGCGCGCCTTGTGTCGATCGTTCCGAGATCGAGCCGCCGCACGCCTTCGAGTTTCAGCCGCTTGATCGCCTCCCAAAGGATCAGATTGTGGGCGTTCACCGCACGTCCACGCGGGCCGGTGTGGCCGATCTGATAAGTGGCAGAAGTGCCGTGCAGGATGAACAGCATGAACGCGTCGTCCACTTCGAACAGACGCAGGGATTTCGGCGCAACATCTTGCAGGGCAAGGGCGAATTCGGGCGGCAGTCCGCGATAGCGCCGTTGTGCCTGCTGATGCTTTTCCAGCAAGAGATAGGGGCGCAAGACCGAAGGCGAGGGCGCGAGACGGGTCACGCGAAGCCCAGATTTTTCAGCCTTTTTCAAGGCATTGCGCCATTTTCCATTGAGGCTGAGGCGCATGTCGGAGAGGGTCGGGCGCAAATCGAGTTCCACCACTTCGGGCGGGGGTGTCAGGCCGAGGCGACCGAATGTCCCGGGCAGGCGGCTGTCCGGGCTCATGAGTTTAAGGCCAAAAGGCAGGGCGGCCCGAAGGCTGTGGACCACGGCGCTCTCAACCGCTTTGTCGGGCGCGCGGGTCAGAAACAGCGGGCCGCGGAGCGCGACGCTGATTTCTGCGCCGAAGGTCGGGCGCATGAGAACCTGCGCCAAAGCGATGGGCGTGCGGTGATCATAGATGACAAAGCGCCGGGCGTCGCGCCCGATGCGTTTGGCGGCCTCACCATAGAGCCAGCGCTGCGACAGCGGCGCATCGACCGTGTCGGCCAGCTCCTCCCATTGGGTTTCGTCTGTGATCTCGCGTGTTTCCATACCGGATGCTGGGCCGATCAGGGTTAAGATTCTGTGTTGGTTGCGCTCTGTGGGACGATTTTTTGTGGAGAAGCTGCGGTTGCTACAATTTTCATGAAATGTCACAGGTCCGCGCCCGGGAATTAAGCGTTTGGAAGGGGGACGTGCGGGAGGCTGATGGTCTGCAACAGGGGGCGCCCGTGCAATATCAGAGATTCCCGAAAGATCTGAACGCAGCGGCGGTTCTGGCGTTGGTATGGCATATCAGCCCGAAAGCGGGGCTGCGCGCGCATTGGACGCATGTGGTGCGGTCCTGAGGGGTCGGCTTTTTTGCAAAGAGAAAGGTCGCCCAGAGGGACGACCTTTGCGATTTCTGGGTCTGCATTCACAATGTGAACAACATTACAGGTCCGTGCGCCTCACTTTTTGAGGTTATACAGCGAATTCTGTATCAACTCGTCGACGACTTGTGGTTCGGCGAGGGTTGAGATGTCGCCGAGGGAGCCTGTGTCGTTTTCGGCGATTTTGCG
>NZ_QAOH01000011.1 GCF_003050785.1 Celeribacter persicus | reverse complement strand
CTGCCGCAAGAAGGGAAAAAGTGGACGACTTTTACGCCGCCCGCACCGTCAATACGACGGCGCTACCGTGGTCTAATTTTGCACCGCCGTTCTCAGCCGCGCGAAAATCTCGACGCAGATTCATGATTTCACCCACTCATTTGCTGAACCGGCGTTCACCGGTTTGGCAAGCCCACCTCGCCACACAGGTATGAGAAGGCATAAACCCTAAGAAGACGTTGCCCGTCCGTCCGTCACAGAACAGGAAGTAAATAGAATTTATCTCAACATGAGAGGACAGCCGAATTGGGGCTTCATGCTGCCCTTCGAATTCAGTTCCTCAAAAGACTTTTCAGATATTTGCCGTAATCGGTTTTCTTGAATTTTTCGGCATGCTCCCGCATCGTCGCATCGTCGATCCACGCCTTTTGATAGGCAATTTCTTCCGGACAGCCGGATTGCATGCCCTGACGCATCGAAAGGGTCCGTACAAAGTTCCCGGCATCCAGAAGCGACCCATGGGTGCCCGTGTCGAGCCAGGCATAACCGCGCCCCATCCTTTCCACGCAAAGCGTTCCATCGGCGAGATAACTTTCCAGCAGCGTGACGATCTCAAGTTCTCCTCGGGCCGAAGGTTTGACCGCCCGCGCTCGTGCAGGTGCTTCACCATCCAGGAAGTACAGCCCGGTGACCGCATAATTCGACGGCGGCACCTCGGGTTTCTCGATGATTTCCTCGACCGTTCCAGCGGCATCGAATTTCACCACGCCGTAGCGTTCCGGGTCGGCGACATGATAACCAAACACCGTTCCACCCACCTCTTTGGCGTCAGCCGCAGAAAGCATCTCCGGCAGACCATGTCCAAAGAAGATATTGTCCCCCAAGACCATTGCGGAGGGCGCACCGTCGAGAAAATCTTCGGCCAGAATATAGGCCTGCGCCAGACCATCCGGCGAGGGCTGAACGATATAGGTGAGCGACAAACCCCACTGGCTACCATCGCCCAAGAGACGCCTGAACTGATCCTGATCCGCAGGAGTGGTGATTACGGCAATCTCCCGGATGCCAGAAAGCATCAGGACCGAGAGCGGATAATAGATCATCGGCTTGTCATAGATCGGCATGAGCTGTTTCGAGACCGCCATGGTCAGCGGATAGAGCCGCGTGCCCGAGCCACCTGCGAGGATGATGCCTTTGCGCTCTGTCATGGCCGTATCTCCAATTCACTCAAAACCTCGGCCAGCCCGGCCTTCCAGTCCGGACGCCTGATGCCGAATGTCGTTTCCGTCGTACTGCAATCCAACCGGCTGTTGGCGGGACGTTTGGCTGGCGTCGGATAGGCCGAGGTTGGAATATCCTCGACCTCCACCACGCTGCCCGCCTGCGCGAAGATCTCTCGCGCGAAATCGGCCCAGCTCATATCCGGGCTGCCGGAAAAATGATAGGTTCCGGCCTTGTTCGGGTCTGTTTTGAGCTGTTCCGCAGTCTCGACACAGGCTTTCGCAATGTCACGTGCGGGCGTTGGTCCGCCGATCTGATCGACCACGACCGTCAGCTTGTCGCGGGTCTCGGCCAGACGCAGCATGGTCTTGACGAAATTGCCGCCATGGGCCGAGAACACCCACGAGGTGCGCAAGATCGCAAAGACGCCGCCCGCCTCGCGTACCCCGTTTTCACCCTCAAGCTTGGTTTCTCCATAGACCCCCAGAGGACCTGTCGGGTGATCCGGAGCGAAAGGCTCCTCACCCGCCCCGTCGAACACATAATCGGTCGAGATATGTACGAAGGGAATGCCGAGATCGGCACAGGTCTCGGCCATCTCCGTCGGTGCCGCCGCATTCACCAATGTGGCGACCAGCGCGTCGTCCTCCGCCTTGTCCACCGCCGTATAAGCCGCAGCGTTGATCACCGCCGCCGGCTTCAGATCACGGATTTTCCGGCCACAGGCAAGCGGATCGGTCAAATCCGCTTCGTCGCGCCCAAGAAACCTGGCCTCCGGCAAAAGCCGTTGCAATTCCATGGCCACCTGACCAGTCTTGCCGAAAACGAGGATCATGCCTTCACCCCCAACCGTTCGCCGACCCCGTGCCGGTCCTGAAGCGCGCGCCACCATGCCTCATTGTCGAGATACCATTCCACAGTGCGCTCAAGCCCCTCTTCGACGGTCACCGACGGGCGCCAGCCCAGTTCCTCGCGGATGCGCGACGGATCAATCGCATAGCGCGCGTCATGGCCCGGGCGATCGGTTACAAAGGTGATCTGATCGGCATAACTTCCGCTGGATTTGGGTCTTTTTTCATCGAGAATGCCACAAAGCGTCCGAACCAGTTCAAGGTTCGTTCGCTCGTTCTCGCCACCGATATTGTAGTTGCGCCCGATCTCGCCTTTTTCCACGACAAGCAAAAGCGCATCGGCGTGATTTTCGACGAACAGCCAGTCACGGATATTCGAGCCGTCACCATAGATCGGCAGAGGCTTGCCCGCCAAGGCATTGAGAATGATTACCGGGATCAGTTTTTCCGGAAAATGGAACGGGCCGTAATTGTTCGAGCAATTCGTCAGAACGACCGGCAGCCCGTAGGTCTCATGCCAGGCGCGGACAAGATGGTCCGAACTGGCTTTCGAGGCCGAATAGGGCGAGCGCGGGTCATAGGGCGTGTCTTCGGTGAACTTGATCGCCGGATCGTTGGGCAGCGAGCCAAACACCTCGTCCGTCGAAATGTGGTGGAACCGGAAGCTCTCCGGTTTGCCCGCCTCGACCCAGTATTTGCGCGCCGCCTCCAGCATGTTGAACGTGCCGGTGATGTTGGTTTCGATGAAATCCCCCGGCCCGTCGATGGAGCGGTCCACATGGCTTTCGGCAGCCAGATGCATCACCGCATCGGGTTTATGTTTGGCGAAAACAGTGTCTAATCCGGCCCGATCGCGAATATCCACCTGTTCGAACGCATAGAGTGGGCTGTCCGAGACAGAGGCCACATTGTCGAGACAGGCCGCATAGGTCAGCGCATCGACATTCACCACCTCATGACCCCGCGACACCGCAAGCCGCACCACGGCAGAGCCGATGAACCCCGCACCGCCTGTCACAAGAATCTTCATGTGTTGTCCTTCGTGAAAGGCGTCTCGAATGCGGCGAAAACCTGCGCTTTCTCATCCTTTTCCGAGATCACCGGCGTGATTCCCTCAAGCGGCCAATCTATTCCGCAACTATCCCATTTCACCGCCCCGTCGCACTCGGGTGCATAGTAATCGGTGCATTTATAGATGATCTCGCTGTCAGGCTCCAAAGTCATGAACCCGTGCAGAAACCCTGCCGGAATCCAGAGCTGTTTGCCATTCTCAAATGACAGTTTCTCGCCCACCCACTGACCATAGGTGTCCGAACCTTTGCGCACATCCACCGCCACATCGAAAATCCGCCCCCTACCACAGCGCACCAGCTTGCCCTGGGCATGCGGCGGGCTTTGAAAATGCAGCCCACGGACCGTGCCAACCTCGCGCGAAAGAGAATGGTTGTCCTGTACAAACTCCGGCAGGTCCAGCCCCGCCTCCATCAGATTCTTCTTGTTCCAACTTTCCGAAAAGAACCCACGGTGATCGCCGAACCGCGGCGGCGTGATCAGGTAAACGCCCGAAAGCGAAGTTGGAGAAATCATGACGACCCGTTTTCCTACAGAAACACACTCGGATCGAAGGTGCATAATTTCTGCGTCAGCCGCAATCTTTCCCATCTCATAAAACGAGACTATCGCCAATTTGCAGCACCGGAGCCAAGTGCCTGCTGAAATCGCGCGGGAAAACACGCTCCCCGCGGAGCCATTTTAAAAATCCCAGTCTTCGTCCTCGGTCGCGACCGCCTTGCCGATCACATAGGAGGACCCGGAGCCCGAGAAGAAGTCGTGGTTCTCGCTGTCGGGGCTCAGCGCCGCGAGGATGGCCGGATTGACCTCGGACACCTCGGAGGGAAAGAGCGCCTCGAAACCGAGATTTTGCAGAGCCTTATTGGCATTGTAATGCAGGAAAGCCTTCACATCCTCGGTTAGCCCAATCCCATCGTAGAGTTCCTCGGTATATTGCGCCTCGATGTCGTAGAGATCGAAGAGCATGGCAAAGGCATAGTCCTTGAGCGCCTGACGCTCCGCCTCGGGCAAGCGCTCCATGCCGCGCTGAAATTTGTAGCCGATATAATAGCCATGCACCGCCTCGTCGCGAATGATCAGCCGGATAAGGTCCGCCGTGTTCGTCAGTTTCGCCCGCGACGACCAGTACATCGGCAGGTAAAAGCCCGAATAGAACAGGAAGCTTTCGAGAAACACCGACGCGATCTTGCGTTTGAGTGGATCGTTGCCGGGTGCATAAGTCTCAAGGATCACGCGCGCCTTGGCCTGAAGATGCGGATTTTCCTCCGACCAGCGGAAGGCCTCGTCCACCTCTTTCATCGAGCAGAGCGTCGAGAAGATCGAACTGTAGCTGCGCGCATGCACCGCCTCCATGAAAGCGATGTTCGTAAGCACCGCCTCCTCATGCGGTGTCACCGCATCGGGCATCAGAGAGGGCGCGCCAACGGTGTTCTGGATCGTGTCCAGAAGCGTCAGCCCGGTGAACACGCGGATGGTCAGGCGTTGCTCCTCCTCGGTCAGGGTCGACCAGCTCGGAATGTCGTTCGAGAGCGGCACTTTCTCCGGCAGCCAGAAGTTCACCGTCAGACGGTTCCAGACCTCAAGGTCCTTGTCGTCCTGAACCCGGTTCCAGTTGATCGCGCGCGGGATGCGGATGTCGGTCATGTCTTTCATCGGGGCCTCACAATGTGCAGGAAACGCAGCCCTGCACCTCGGTCCCTTCAAGGGCCGCTTGGCGCAGACGCACATAATAGATGGTTTTGATGCCTTTCTTCCACGCGTAAATCTGCGCGCGGTTGATGTCGCGCGTGGTGGCCTCCGCCGGGAAGAAAAGCGTCAGGGACAGCCCCTGATCCACATGCTCGGTCGCCGCCGCATAGGTGTCGATCAGGGCTTCCGGCCCAATCTCATAGGCATCGCGATAGTATTCGAGATTGTCGTTGTTCATGAAGGCGGCCGGATAATAGACACGACCGATCTTGCCCTCTTTGCGTATCTCGATCTTCGACACGATCGGGTGGATCGAAGAGGTCGAGTTGTTGATATAGCTGATCGACCCGGTGGGCGGCACGGCTTGCAGGTTGCGGTTGTAAAGCCCCTCCTGCATCACTGCTTCTTTGAGCACGGCCCAATCGTCACGGGTCGGCAGGTCTATTCCCTCGAATAGCGCCTTGACCCGCTCGCTTTCCGGCAACCAATCGCGGTCGGTGTATTTGTCGAAGAAGGCGCCATTGGCATAGTCGGAGGTCTCGAATCCTTTGAAACTTTCGCCATGTTCGCGGGCCAGAGCATTGCTTTCCCGGATCGCATGATAGGCAACGGCGGCGAAATAGACGGAGGTGAACTCGATACCTTCCGGGGAACCATAATGAATATGTTCGCGCGCCAGAAACCCGTGCAGGTTCATCTGGCCGAGACCGATGGCGTGGCTTTCGTCATTGCCGCGACGGATCGACGGCACCGAGTCAATCGCCGACATTTCCGACACGGCGGTCAGCGCCCGAACCGCCGTTCCGACCGTCTGACCAATATCCTTGCCGTCCATTGTTTTCGCGATATTCAGCGAGCCGAGGTTACAGGAAATATCCGTGCCGAGATGGCGATAGGACAGATCGTCGTTGAACTCGGACGCCTCGTTGACCTGCAAAATCTCGGAACACAGGTTCGACATGTTGATGCGCCCCGCAATCGGGTTCATCCGGTTCACCGTGTCCTCGAACATGATGTAGGGATAACCGGACTCGAACTGAATCTCCGCAAGTGTCTGGAAGAACGCACGGGCGTTGATCTTTTTCTTGCGGATGCGTTTGTCGTCCACCATCTCCTCGTACTTCTCGGTGACCGAAATCTCGGAAAAGGGCACACCATAGACTTTCTCGACGTCATGTGGGGAGAACAGGTACATTTCATCATTGCGCTTGGCGAGTTCGAACGTGATGTCCGGGATCACCACACCGAGCGACAGGGTCTTGATGCGGATTTTCTCGTCGGCGTTTTCGCGTTTGGTATCGAGGAAGCGCAGAATATCCGGATGGTGGGCATTCAGGTAAACCGCACCCGCGCCCTGACGCGCGCCAAGTTGGTTGGCGTAGGAAAAGCTGTCTTCCAGAAGCTTCATCACCGGGATCACGCCCGAAGACTGGTTCTCGATGCCTTTGATCGGTGCGCCATGTTCGCGGATGTTGGTGAGCAACAGGGCCACGCCACCGCCGCGTTTCGACAGTTGCAGCGCGGAGTTGATCCCCCGCCCGATGCTTTCCATGTTGTCCTCAAGCCGCAGCAGGAAACAGGAAATCAGCTCGCCACGGGACTTCTTGCCGGCGTTCAGGAAGGTCGGCGTCGCGGGTTGGAACCTCCCCGAAAGCATCTCTTCCATGAAGGACATGGCAAGCGCCTCATCACCTCGCGCAAGCGCCAGCGCACACATGACAACGCGGTCTTCGTAACGCTCCAGATACCGCTGCCCGTCGCGGGTTTTCAGCGTGTAGGACGTGTAATATTTGAACGCACCGAGGAAGGTCGGAAACCGGAACTTCCTAGCATAGGCTGCGTCCCAGATCTTGCGCATGAAGTTCTTGGAATACTGGTCCAGAACCTCCGCCTCGTAATAGCCTTCCTCCACGAGATAGCCGAGCTTTTCGTCGAGTGAGTGAAAGAACACGGTGTTCTGGTTCACATGCTGTAGAAAATACTGACGCGCGGCCATGCGGTCGGCCTCGAACCGGATATGTCCATCCGCGTCATAGAGGTTCAGCATGGCGTTCAACGCGTGATAATCGAGACCGTTCAGGTCGCTGTCGAGCATGGCTCCATCCCCAATTTTTCCAATCCCGCACGCACACGGGCGATGTCCCTGTCAAATCCCGCCAACTCGAATTTATAGAGCAGCGGGACATTGCATTTGCGGGCGATGATGTCACCCGACATGGCAAACAACGTGCCGAAATTCCGGTTGCCCGTTCCGATCACACCCAAAAGCTGTGCCCGGTTCGCCGCATTGTTGAGAAAACGGATCACCTGTTTCGGCACAGCCCCGCGCCCCTCCCCGTCCGCGTAGGTCGGACAGATCAGAACGAAAGGCCTCTCAATCCCGGGCATCGCCTCCTTGGGGGAAATCGGAATGCGTTTGGCGGAGAGACCAAGCCGCTCCACGAACCGCACCGTGTTGCCCGAGGCGGATGAGTAGTAAACGATGTCCGGGACGCTCTCTGGGGCGCCAGGCGCAAATGCCTCCGCACCCATCGGATCAGGACAGGCGCGCGATCATATCCGGGCGGAAACCGGACCAATGAGCCTCGCCCGCGACCACCACCGGCGCCTGACGATAACCGAGGCCCGTGACATGGCTCATCGCATCGTCATCCTGCGTCAGGTCGATGATGTCATAGGAAATGCCCTTCGCGTCGAGCGCGCGGGTCGTTGCGGTACATTGCACACAAGCCGGTTTGGAATAGACGGTGATGCTCATTTTGTCCTCTCGCTTTTTTAAATTCAGCCGAGGACGCGCAGGGGCAAAAGCCGCTTGTCACGCCCCCGAACCCTCCGTTCGTGGTCATTGTCATGCTTGCGGCAGGTCTCCTGACTTTGCGGGTCGCAGCTCTGGCTGGCCTTCCCGGACAGGCGCCCAGTGGCACGTTCAGCCTTGCTCACCGCTTACAGTTGCGGGGGCAGCGCCGGATTTTCACCGGCTTCCCTCTTAGCCTTCGAGGCGACTCGAAAGAACCGAAGCAACATCATATAGATGCCCTTGGGGTTTTGCTGTCAATATATTGAATGCACTTGACAGGGCTTTCATGACCCTCATCGCCTTCCCTTGCCCCGGCACGTTGGAAGGCTTATGCACACTCGCACAGTCGGATTTCAACGCGAAGGGCCGCAACCATGGCGAATTTTCTGTATCAAAACGACCTCCCCGACGATCTCGATCTCGGGCCTGTGGTGGCGATTGATTGCGAAACCATGGGGCTGAACCCGCATCGCGACCGGCTCTGTCTTGTGCAAATGTCCGGCGGCGACGGTAACGCGCATCTGGTACAGGTGGCGCGCGGCCAGACCGAAGCCCCGAACCTCTGCAAAATGCTGACCGACCCGAATGTGCTGAAACTCTTCCACTTCGGTCGTTTTGACATCGCAGCGATGTATCACACCTTCGGCACGTTGGCCCAACCGGTCTATTGCACCAAGATCGCCTCGAAACTCGTGCGGACCTTCACCGACCGTCACGGGCTGAAGAACCTGCTTGAACAATTGCTCAAGGTCGACATTTCCAAATACCAGCAGATGAGCGACTGGGGCGCCGAGGAACTGACCCCGGCCCAACTCGATTACGCCGCTTCCGATGTGCTCTACCTGCACCAGTTGCGCGACAAGCTGAACGCCATGCTCGAACGCGAGGGCCGGATGGAGATTGCGCAATCCTGCTTCGATTTCCTGCCGACACGCGCGCAACTCGATCTCGAAGGCTGGCCCGAAATCGACATCTTCTCCCACTGACATTTTCTCTGACCGGAGCGGCGCAATATGACAGAGCCCGTCACTTTCCTTGACACAGCCCGCCGTGTGATCCGGCAGGAGGCCGACGCACTCAGACTTCTGACCGACAGCCTCGGTGCGGAATTCACCGAAGCTGTGGAGGTGATTCTCGCCGCCAAGGGCCGTACCATCGTCACAGGCATGGGCAAATCCGGCCATATCGCGCGCAAGATCACGGCCACCTTAGCCTCCACCGGCACGCCCGCGCATTTCGTCCATCCGGCGGAAGCGAGCCACGGCGATCTCGGCATGATCGGCGATGGGGACGTGTGCCTCGTACTGTCGAATTCCGGGGAAACGCCGGAACTGGCGGACGTGATCGCCTACACCCGCCGCTTCAAAATCCCGATGATCGGGGTCGCCTCGAACCCCGAAAGCTCGCTCATTCGCGCCTGCGATGTGGCTCTGATCCTGCCGAAAGCGCCGGAGGCCTGCGGTCATGGCATCGTTCCGACCACATCGACCACGATGACGCTGGCGCTCGGTGACGCCATTGCCATCGCGCTCATGAAGCACCGCGCTTTCACCGCCGACAATTTCCGGGTGCTGCATCCGGGCGGCAAGCTTGGCGCGCGCCTCACGAAAGTGCGGGCATTGATGCACACCGACATGCCGCTCGTGACGGCCGAAACACCGATGCGCGAGGCACTTTCCGTGATTTCGGAGAAAGGTTTCGGCGTGGTCGGTGTGGTGGACGCAGACGGGCAGTTGATCGGGATCATCACCGACGGCGACCTGCGCCGCCATATCGACGGGCTTCTGGACAAGACCGCCGGAGACATCATGACCAAAGGGCCGATGACCATCGCCGCCGATGCGCTGGCCGAAAAGGCAGTGGCACGGATGGACGAGCGTGCAATTACCTGTCTCTTTGTGCGGGAAACTGCCGATGACGGGCGTCCTTGCGGCATTCTGAAAATTCAGGACTGTCTTCGCGCCGGGGTCGTGTAAGACGTCTCCATGGCGCGGTTCGACAACACCTATTCCAAATTCGTGGCCTTTGCGAAGGTCGCCTTGCCGCTGGCGAGCCTTGCGCTTTTGGCGACGCTCTTTCTGTTTGCCCGCGGCAAGGAGATTGGCCTGTCGATCCCCTATGCGGAGGTGGATCTGGAAACGCTGGCCCGCGAACAACGTATCGAGGCGCCCTCCTTTGCGACCGTCACCCGCGACGGAGCGGAGCTTGAAATTTCCGCCGATATCGTGCGTCCCGATCTCTCAACCCCGGATGTGGTCAATTCCACCATCGTGCACGGCGCGCTCAGAATGCCCGGCAACGGCTCCGTCACACTCAAGGCCGATGACGGCGTGATCGACGGCCCCGCTCAGATCGCCGAGCTGTCCGGCCATGTGGAGATCGAAACCTCCACCGGCTATACGATCACCTCCGACCGGGTCGCCACACTTCTCGATGTGTCGAAGATCGAAAGCCCCGGAACCGTCGAGGCGGACGGGCCTGCGGGCGAATTGACCGCAGGCGCCATGGAAATTTCACAGGATCCGGACACGAACGCCTACCTTCTGGTTTTCAAGAACGGGGTGAAGCTGATATATCAGCCCTGATTTTCGAGGATTTGCACGTGTCCATCATCCGTACCCTTTCGCTCAGTTGCGCTCTGGCCTTTGCGCTTTCCCTTCCCAGCCTGCCCGTGATGGCGCAGGGCACGCAGATTGCCTTCGGCGGCCTCAAGCACGACAGCGCCCTGCCCGTCGAGATCACTTCCGATCAGCTCAGCGTCGACCAGAACACCGGCAAGGCGATCTTCACCGGCAACGTCGTGATCGGCCAGGGCACGATGCGGCTCGCGGCGAAAACCGTCGAGGTGATCTATGGCAGCGACACCAGCCAGATCGCCCGGCTTCTGGCCTCCGGCGGAGTGACGATCACCAACGCCGGCGAAGCGGCTGAGGCCCAGAACGCCGAATACAACCTCGAATCAGGCACCGTAACCCTGACCGGCAATGTGCTTTTGACCCAAGGCAACAGCGTGATGTCAGGCGAACGCATGGTGATCGACCTGAACACCGGCACCGGTCGCATGGACGGACGGGTCAAGACCATCCTGCAATCCGGGAAGGATCAATGAGTGACACCACCGGGCTGAAGGTCCGTAATCTGCGCAAGGGCTATCGCAAACGGACCGTGATCCGGGACGTGTCGCTCGATCTCGAACGCGGCGAAGTGGTCGCGCTTCTGGGGCCGAACGGGTCGGGGAAAACCACCTGTTTCTATTCCATCGCCGGACTTGTGATGCCCGAGGGCGGAGATGTCACGGTGGACGGGCGCAACATCACGCTTTTGCCGATGTATCGCCGCGCCAAGCTCGGCATCGGCTACCTGCCACAAGAGGCTTCGGTGTTCCGCGGTCTCTGCGTCGAGGACAACATTCTCGCCATCCTTGAAGTCTCCGAAAAGGACCCTCTGCTGCGACGGGAAAAGCTCGAAGATCTTCTGTCGGAGTTCTCCATCGCCCATCTGCGGCGCGCGCCCGCTCTGTCGCTTTCGGGCGGGGAACGGCGCCGAGTCGAAATCGCCCGCTGCCTCGCTTCCGATCCCTCCTATGTGCTGCTCGACGAACCCTTCGCAGGCGTCGATCCGATTGCGGTGGCGGAAATTCGCGGGCTGGTTTCCGATCTCAAGACGCGCGGCATCGGCGTTCTGATCACGGACCATAACGTACAGGAAACATTGGGAATTATCGACCGCGCCTATATCCTCCACGATGGTCATGTGCTGATGTCCGGAACCAAGGAAGATATTGTCGCCGACGAGACAGTCAGGCGCGTTTACCTCGGCGACAATTTCCGGATCTGAGGGCGGGTTTCGATTGACATTCACCCGCTTTCTGACGCCTTATAAGTATCCAATGCGTGACCTGAGGATAAGAGTCTGGGCCATGGCACCAAAGAGCCACAGAGCGCCGGAAAAACACCCCGACAAATTGTCCGGGTTCCTCATCCTTGCCATGCATTGTATTCCCGCTTTTAACAAAAACCCAGGACCTCGCATCCACGCCGGAGGAGGCGTTCAGGCGTAGGTCAAACAAAGAAGGAGGTATCTATGCGGTACCAAATCAGCGGAAAACAAATCGACATCGGTGAATCGCTTCAAACGCATGTGAAAACCGAGCTTGGCGCCGTTCTGGACAAATACGGTCAACGTCCGACCGACGCGAATGTCGTGTTTTCCAAATCTGGGGCGGAATATGTTTGCGAGGCCGTGGTGCACCTGTCCTCCGGCCTGAACGCACAAGCCAGCGCAAAGGCTCATGAAATCTATGCCGCCTTCGACGCCTGTGCGGAGAAAATGGACAAGCAGCTGCGTCGTTATAAACGCCGCCTGAAAGATCACCACAAGGAGCGCACCGAGCCTGTTGAACTTTTCGGCGCTTCTCAGTATATCCTCGCCGCGTCGGAACACGATGAGGATAAGGAACCGGAAACCCTGCAACCGATGATCATCGCAGAGATGGAAACCAAAATTCCGACTCTGACGGTGGGCGAAGCGGTGATGCAGATGGAGCTTGCCGGAGCACCTGTTCTTGTGTTCCACAAAGAAGGTAAAAACGGTGTAAACGTGGTCTACCGCCGTGCCGATGGCAACATCGGTTGGGTCGACCCTGACAACGCGAAATAATGAAACCGGCCCGCCTCGACGGGTCGGGGCGGGTAGTTTCAAATGGATATCGCAAAGATCTTGGATCCGCAGGCCATCAAGGTTGTGGGTAAGATGACGAGCAAAAAACGTCTGTTTCAGGATCTCGGCGAGATCGCTGCAAGCGCGTATGGTCTGTCGGAAAACGGCACGATCGACGCGCTTCAGGCCCGCGAAAGCCTTGGCCCCACCGGTGTGGGCCATGGCGTCGCGCTTCCTCACGCCCGTATCGAAGGATTGGACCGCGTCGTCGGTGCCTTCATGCGTCTGGAAAGTGCGATGGATTTCGATGCGGTGGATCGCCAACCCGTCGATCTGGTCTTTGCCCTGTTCGCCCCCGCCGAATCCGGCGTCGATCACCTCAAGGCGCTGGCGCTTGTCTCCCGCACGATGCGTGACACCGACATCTGTGCCAAGCTGCGCGCCAATAACGATCCGGCAACGCTACACGCCATTCTGACCGAAGGCCCGGCGATCAAGGCCGCCTGATCGCCCGCATCAGCCCCAAGGTTTGAACCCGAACATCATGTAATCGCGCTGATAGGCCGTGCGCACGGCCTCCTCGACCTCTTCGTTGTAAATCTCGGCGAGGGTGATCGGCGAATCCTGCGGCTCCTCCTCGACCAGAGGCGGCAGCTTACCCAGCGCACCGGCGAGATGCGTGAGGTCTTCGGCAAGACTCTCTTCGCGCAACACCATGTCCGGCAAGGAGAAATCGGCGAAGCCCTTGATCACCTCGGATTGCGAAGCCCATGTGCCATCGACGCGGATCGAGGTCTGACCGTTCAGGTTGCCGCGCACGAAATCCGCGAATTTGATGAAAGCCTCACGATGCTGATCCCGGTCGTAGCCTGCATCCGGGCCACTGATCGGCAAAGGCAGCTTGTAGGTCGCCCGTAGGGTTTCGCGAATATCACCATAGGTCTGGCTACTGAGGTTCAGGATATACTGGCAAAACGTCCGGTGCAGCCGTTGCACCGGGTGCGAAATCACCGTGAAACTGCGGTGCCCCTTGTTCTGCCGCTTCCATTGACGCAGGGATTTCTGCGTGAACCCTTGCGTCAGTTCCTCAGGCGTCACCTTGTCGAGCGCGGCCATCCAGGCCTTCACCGCCGTCTCCGGCCCGCTGCGTACCGGCATGTAGAGCACGGGCGCCGCCTGCCCCGCCACATAGGTCGGCACCGCCGGATGCCGACGCGGCTCAAAATTCGGCGTGTTCGACAGGTTGAAATGGTCGATGTTCGACAGATCGGAGACCATTTCGGCGTAGTTCACCACCTTGTCTTCAAGCCGCGCGGGATTCTGAACCTTGGTCTTCTGATTGGTCTTCGCCCGCTCTTCGGTCACCCCAAGGAAACGCGCCAGACCATTCAGAACCTCGATGTCCTGAATATCCTCGTAATTGATGTAAAAGGCCGTCTGCCCCGTGGTCTGCAATGTGCGTTGCAAAAAAATCTGAAATTCCTTCAGTGCGTCGAGCATTTCCTGGAACTCGCGCCGCTCGAAACGTACCTTCGCCGATTTCGCATCTTTCAGATCGCCAAGCCGCCATTGCCCGGTCGCTCCGGCGATTTTACGCGACACATAACTCTCCAGTGGATTGCGCGTGAGAATGATCTTGGCGCAACGCGGGTCTTTCAGCACATGGGACAGGATGCGCGGATCGTGATCGTGGAAGAACCGAAAACCGGCAAGTCCCTCGGTCTCCGCACGCATCTTGCCCAGCAACACGGTCGGATCCGCCTCCCGCATCGCCATGGTGAAACCCAGCATTTCCTGTTGTTTCGACTGGCCGATGAAGGCCGGGTTGAACACCTCGCCCCAGCATTTCAGACCCGGATAGGAGTTGACGTTTTCCTCCAGAAAATTGGACCCGGTCCGCATCTCGGCGAAAATCACGAAATAGTCGAAAGGCTTGGCCATGTGTTTGTTTTACCAACGTTACTTTACAAGATAGGGCCGTTTATGTTCCCGCGTCCGCATGTCGGGTTCATTGCTCATTGGAAAATCGCCCATGAGATGCGGCTTCATCCCCTGGTTCTTGAGATTTTGCAGGAATTGCCCGAAGCCCGTCAGATCCCGCATTCGCGGCGCCTCCGTCAAACGACGGACATTGCGGGGACCGATCTCGTCGATGATCGCCTGCAAGGGCTCCATCTGGCTTTCGATGAAATCCGCCATGGTCCATATCCGCACCCGCGCTTTGATATGCTGAGATCGCAGAATCTCGATATGCTTGGCCTCGATCCTCTGCAGGCGCGCCGCTTCGCGACGAATCTCGGAAAAGCTCTTGTCCGAGCGGAACAGAGTGACCGCCCAGGCGCCGGAAATCACGGAAATCTGCGCATTGGGATCTGTGGCAATGAGCCAGTTGATCGCCTGATTGTCACGCGGACCGTACATGAAACATTGTCGCTCGCCCCGCGTATTCCAGATTAGCGAGGTGAGAAAACCACAGGGATTATAGTCGCGCAGAGCTGCGTGATTGGAAAGCGCGCCGGAAAAGACCTTTTGCCCGCCGGAAAACTCCACCTCATCCGGCGCGAAAAGATGGCCATGGACACGCGCACCTACGGCCCGCGACAGCCATTCGTCGAAATTCTCGAACAGGTCCGAGAAGCCTTCGAAAACCGAATAAGGCGCGCTGGTCTTGCCGTGTCCCTTGCCTTGGCCGGGCATCCGACTTTGCATGTAAAGCCCTTCGCGCCCCATGACACGCCGCTCCACCGCCTTTGAGAAAATCCGGTCGATCTTGCCCGGATTGGGCTCAGTCCCCTTCATCGGATTGCTGTCCAGATTGAGAAAGGTCGCATAAAGCCGTTCCGCCTTTGGCCAGATTTTGCGCGCCACAAAACAGTCGGAGCGCCGCAGAAGCTGCAAATGATCGTCGTAGAAAATATGCGGCTTGCCCTGATAATCGAATTTCGACAGCGTCAGAGAGCGGCTTTCGATATTGTTCGAGTAGAGCCGCACAAGGGTCTGGTAATAACTTTCGTCCGGAATCCAGACCCTTTTGAAATAGCCATCGTAGAGTTTGCGATCCGGGTCTTCGAGGATGGCGGACAGGGTCTGACGCGTCAGGCACCACCATTGCGATCCAAGATGCGGCACCAGGCCGTCGGGGATCTTGCGCTTGTAGCCGAGTGTGCGCTGGAGTGATACGTAGCGGTCGAACAACCGCCGTTGCTTTTTCCAGGAGAACGGAAAACGCAGGGTGAAGCGTTCGGCATCGAGCCCTCCAACGGTCCAGGGCACGTCCTCTGTTGTCACGCTTTCGATGAAATTCGTCATCGGCCGCGCGGCGAGGTAGCGTTTCAGGTCCTCAACCGGACGCAGCGGCAGGCAGGCACCGGACGACAGATAGACGTGACGCGCTTCCGGAAAGCGAGACAGCATCAATTCCGATGCATCCTGAGACGCCGCCACCAGAGACCACGTCCCCCATTCACAGGCATGACGTTTCGAAAACACCACATTGTCGAGATCGGAAAGACTGTCGACAAAAGGTTGATAAACCTCTTTCTTCACCCGCCGGTCGACATGGATCACCACCGGACAACCATGCGTCGCCCAGTGGCGTGCCACCTGTTCGGCCCGGTGCAACGCGGTATGAACCAACATCACGAACCCGACCGTCATGCCCAGTTCCCCTTGGACATGAGGCCCAGAATTTCAAGCTGACGCCAGTTGATGTATTTCTCGGACCAATTACACCAAAGCTCCGGATCGTCCTTGATCCGGTTGTGATAAGCGAGATATTCGCGAGACCCCGCGTAATGCTGGCGGCGTTTCAATTCCTCTTCGGTCTTCTGAACGAAGGTGTTGAGGAACTTCGCATGTAAAAGCGCACCAGAGGCCTTTTCCCCACCTTCCGTCTCATAGACGAAATTGAGCCCGCGTGGCAAAAGCATATGGGTCGAATGCATATAGGCATAATTGCGATGCCATTTGACCAACGGAATCTTGTTCAGCGACGGTGCGTTGAACGGATCGTCATTGAAGAACAGCCGCGCCCGCGGCCCGCCCTGAATCCAGAGATTGTGATACTCCGGGTTGGTCGAGATCATGTAATTACCGCTGTCGAACCATTCCGCGATCTCAAAAGGATTCTGCCCCTCGCGATAGGGCTGCGCGTCGATCGGTCCCTTCGGGTACATGTCGATCAGCATCGCGGAGAAACTGCGGAGGCCGGAATTGTCGAGCCAGTCCGTAAGCGCCGGAATCGGGCGGGTGTCGCAGAAGGGAAAGACGAGAAACTCGTCCACATCCACGGTCAGCGTCCAGTGGTCATGACAGTATTTCCGCGCAAGCCAGTTCATCCAATGCACACCGAACAGCGATTTGCGATAGCTCGCGGTGGTGTGCCAGATCGAAACGTCGTCTTGCCCGATAAGGAAATCGCGCGACCCGTCATCGCTGTCATTGTCGACGAACAGGAAATGGCTAACCCCCATACTCCTGTAATATTTGAGAAAATACGGAAGCCGGATGCGTTCGTTGCGCAGGGTGCATATGACGAGAATATCGTCCGGGCGAATACGGGACGTGTTGTTCTGAACAAGCGTTAGCTCCCGGCGCGCCCGAAAAGCTCGCCAGAGCGCCTGTTTGCGCCTTAGCCGCATCCTATATTGCAACAGCCTGCTCACCGATCAGCCTTAAATTTCCCGAGATCGACTATGACATGCGCCGATGATTTGACACGGTCTTAATCGTGTATTTTACGATCCAATCTACGGGTTTACGCCGAAAACGTAAACAATTCATACTGAATGGCAAAACTGTCTTTTTAGACTTTCCAATCGCCGCGGCTCATCAACCCCAACATTTCAAGTTGCCGCCAACCCTCATAGGCCACTGAAGATTCATGCCAAAGTGTAGGACCGGCAATCAGTTCATCGTAATATGCGCTGAACAAGTCGGGATCACTGAAATGTTGTCGCCGCTGCTTTTCTTCAGCAGATTTCTCCACCACGATCGACAGGAATTTCGTATGCAGAAGGACGCCCGACAAATGGACCTGCCCCGGGCCGTCGTAAGCCAGATTCAACTTCTGCGGCAGCATCGCATGGGTTGAATTGACGTAGGCGTAGCGCCAATGCCACTTCACAAGAGGCAGCTTGTTGAGTGTGGGCCCACGCCGACGATTACGGGCAAAGAAAACACGCTCCCGGACGCCCCCCTGAACCCACAGATTGTTTTTCGGCTTCTGTCGCTCACTTCGATAAGGGCCTGAATCGAAATAGCGCAAGATCTCAAGAGGATTCTGACCCGGCGCATATTCAACCTGATTGATGCCTTCTTTCGGGTAAAGTTCGAGCATCAAGGCCCCCATGGCCCGAACATTGATATCATCCAGAAATCGGGTCAGATCGCGCAGAGATTGAGTCTCATGGTGCGGATAAATCAGCAATTCATCGGCATCGAGAGTCAAACACCATTTTCCATGCGCGTAACGCATTTGCAGCCATGTGGTCCAATCGAGACCGAAACGCGCTTCCTTGTAGCTGGCCGACGTGGACCAGAGCGACACATCCGGTTGGTCGGCGAGCAGCTCCGATGTTGCGTCCGTGCTGTCGTTATCCACAAACAGGAAATGGCTCACTCCCAGACGACGGTAATGATCAAGGAAATACGGCAAGCGCACCGCCTCGTTACGGACAGTCGCGACACAGAGGATCGCATCCGATCCGATGGATGCGGTGCGATTCGCCACAACACGCAGCTCGTGTCGGGCACGAAACGCCCGCCACAGCAAATGCCGCCGCAACACACGCAACTTGTATCTCTGCCAAACCCGGCTCAAAATCGTCCCTTCCCCGAGGTTAAAAGCAAATTACGCGCTTTACCGGAAAACCGGAAACCCGGATGTACAAAAAGGGCCAAATGGCCCCTTTGTGTGTCATTTTTCGTAATGTCCGTTCTGATGCCATCGCCAGGCATCGCCGATCATTTGTGCCAGGTTCGACCTGTCCGGTCGCCAGCCCAGTTCCGTAATCGCGCGCTCAGAGCCCGACACCAGTTTCGTACAATCGCCGGGGCGCCGGCCGCCCTCGACATAGGGCACCTCCTGATTGGTCACCGCCCGCGAATGGTCGATCACCTCGCGCACGGAAAACCCCTTGCCGGTGCCGAGGTTGAATACCCGGCTGCCCTTGCCGTCCTCAAGCCATTTCAGCCCGAGAACATGCGCATCCACCAAATCGCAAACATGGACGTAATCGCGGATACAGGTGCCGTCCGGCGTGTCGTAATCCGTGCCGAAAATCGTCAGAGCCGCCCGTTTGCCGGAAATCGCGTCAAGCATCAGCGGGATGAGATGCGTTTCGGGCTGGTGGAACTCGCCCACCTCGGCCTCGGGATCGCCTCCCGCAACATTGAAATACCGGAAGATCACCGAATTGAGACCGTAGGCCTGTTCGAAATTCTCAAGGATGTCCTCGATCGCACGTTTCGAGGCGCCATAGGAGTTGATCGGCAACTGTACGGAGTCCTCGTCCAGCACCACATTGTCCTGATCGCCATAGGTCGCACAGGTCGAGGAAAACACGAAATTCATGCACCCCGCCGCCACCGCCGCTTCGATCAGCGTCAGAGACCCTATGACATTGTTGCGCCAATACTTGCCAGGATCCTTCATGCTTTCACCGACCTGCGAGAAAGCGGCGAAATGCATCACGGCAACGGGTTGGTATTTGGCAAACACCTGATCGAGACGGACGCGGTCCAGAAGATCGCCCTGCTCAAAGGGACCGAACTTCACCGCGTCTTCCCAACCCGTCGACAAATTGTCGAATGTCACGGGAACATAACCGGCGGCCCGCAGCGCCTTACAGGCGTGCGAACCGATATAACCGGCTCCGCCGGTCACGATCACGTTTCTGGTCATGTAAAACCCTTACTGTGCAGCCGCCCGGACTGCCGACAACTCGTCGAGATATTCCTGAAGCTCATCGCGCAGATCGTCGCGCGACAGGCCAAAGGCAATCGTCGCCTGCAAGAAACCGGCCTTGGACCCGCAATCGAAACGCTGACCGGAGAAGCGATACCCATAAACGCCGCGTTCGGTCTCGATCTCGTCCGCAATTGCGTCGGTAAGCTGAATCTCCCCGCCAGCACCGGATTTCATCTGGTTCAGGTTCTTCATCACTGCCGGGTCAAGGATGTAACGACCGATCACCGCCAGGTTGGACGGTTCTGTCCCCGGCGCGGGCTTTTCGACCATACCTTTGACCGACACGGTATCGCCCATGTCTTCCTTGACGTCGAGCACACCGTAAGCAGACACCTTGTCCGCCGGCACTTCCATTGCAGCAACCATCGAGCCGCCGAGATTCTCATAGGCTTCG
Source organism: Celeribacter persicus (assembly GCF_003050785.1). Classification (GTDB taxonomy): domain Bacteria; phylum Pseudomonadota; class Alphaproteobacteria; order Rhodobacterales; family Rhodobacteraceae; genus Celeribacter; species Celeribacter persicus. The sequence continues at coordinate 99,138 of NZ_QAOH01000011.1, read as the reverse complement.
ACCATCTGTTGCAGACAGGGTTTCTCCGCCGCGATCACGTCGTCGGGCAGGATGACCGCAAAAGGCTCTTTCGGGTCGAGCAAACGACGCGCGCACCATACGGCATGGCCCAGACCCAGTGCCTTGTGCTGACGGATATAGGCAATTGCCCCGCTGTCCATGTTGGTGGACTTCAAAGATTCGAGCAGCTTGTCCTTGCCCTTCTTGCGCAATTCCTGCTCCAGAATCGGAGCGTGATCGAAATAGTCCTCAAGCGCGCCTTTGCCGCGCGAGGTGACGAAGATGAATTCCTTGATCCCGGCCGCACGCGCCTCGTCAATCGCATATTGAATCAAAGGACGATCGACCAAGGTCATGATTTCCTTCGGGATTGATTTGGTCGCCGGCAAAAACCGCGTCCCAAGACCAGCCACCGGGAAAATCGCTTTGGTCACTTTCCGTGTCATCTTCTCTCCTTTGGCTCTTACGCGCGAGCCATTCAAATTTCTTACACACGCCCTGACCTTAAGCCCTGAAATGCCAAAGGTCAGCACCATGCGTCAGCATTCACACAGGAATACTACAGATTTGCAACCCCGCCCGCTTTCCCCGAAAGGGGTGATGAATTTTTGAGCAAATTATTGCCCGTTACATGTGTCAGGACACTGTCAGGCAACCTTCATCTCTGCCAGCATCGTCTCAATACGGGGCACATCCTCGGGGTTATTCAACTCCCAGAACTGCCGCCCCCGTGCCTCGACCTCGACACAGAGCACAGGGCGTTCCTGCTCAAGGAAACGTAACTGTTCCAGCCCTTCGAGACGTTCCAGAGGGCCCATTGGCCATTTCGGATAGGCACCCAGCGCAGAGGGGCGATAGGCATAGACCCCCACATGGTGAAACACCGGGGTCGCGTCCGTATCCGCATAGCTCTCGGAGGTGTAGGGAATCACCTCCTTCGAGAAATAGAGCGCCTTGTGATCCGATCCGAACACAGCGGTGGTGCCACCGACCCGGCCCGCGCGGCGGTCCTCAAGAAAGCCGTTCAGCGCCCGCCCGTCGCAGCGCAGCACAGGTGTCGCCACCTCGGCAGTCGGATGTGCGCAGAGCCCCGCAACCAAATCCTCGATAAACCATGCAGGCGTCAGCGGCGCGTCGCCCTGTAGGTTGACGATGATGTCGTAACCGCCGCCGAGGTTTTCCAGCGCTTCCGCACAGCGCTCCGTACCGTTGGCGCAGGTCTCGGAGGTCATCACCACCTCGGCCCCGAAAGCCTCGGACGCCGCCTGAATGCGCGCGTCATCGGTTGCAACCACAACCCGGTCCACACCTTTGGCGGCCACTGCGGCCTCCCAACTGCGCCGGATCAAGGATTTTTTCTCCCCGGTTGCCCCGGTCAGCTCGACAAGCGGCTTTCCAGGATAGCGGGTGGAAGCGAAACGGGCGGGGATAACGATGAGAACGGACATTCAGGCGTCTTTCAGCTCAACGCCCGGCGCATAGGCGATGAAGAACGGGTTGGCATAATCCGGTTTGCCATAAGTCAGCGGCGTGTGATCGTCGAACCGCACGACATCGCCGCCCGCGCCAAGCAACACGGCATGACCAGCGGCGGTGTCCCATTCCATGGTGCGCCCGACACGCGGATAGAGATCGGCCTCGCCGGTCGCGACAAGACAGAACTTGAGCGAAGACCCTGCGGATTTGCTGTCCTTCGCCTTGTATTTAGCAAGGTAATCCTCGGTCGCCTGATCCCGGTGAGATTTCGAGGCCACGATCATCAGCGCCTCATTGTCCGGTGTCGAGACAGAGATTTTTTTCATCTCGCCGGGCGTGTCAGGAACAAACGGCCCGATTTCCTCATAGGATTGACCGGACGCATCCGTGATGAACAGACGGTCGCGGGCCGGTGCATAAACCACACCTCGCAGGGGGACGCCTTTTTCGACATAGGCGATATTCACGGTGAAATCGCCCCGGCGCTTGATGAATTCCTTGGTGCCGTCGAGCGGGTCGACAATCAGGAACGTATCCGCTTTGAGATTATGCGAGGCGGCTTGTTCTTCCGTGATCAGCGCCACATCGGGAAAGACGGCGCGCAAACCGGCTGAAATCAGTGCATCGGCAGCCTCGTCGGCCTCGGTCACGGGGCTTTCATCGGATTTGGTTTTGACCTCGAAATCGTCCGCATTGTAGATTTCCATGATCTTTTCGCCGGCCTCGATAGCCAGCCGGCGCATCACCGGGACGAGTTTGTCGAGATCCATATCCTGCTCCTGTCTGACATCACACTCGTTTTCGTTGAAAGAAAACGGCAAGAACCTTATGCTATGCACTTATGGGAACGGCAAGAATTCCCTGCTAGGCGGGCATGATTCCAACACAGGACCCTACCGATGTTTCACTATTCCAAACGCCAAAGCGGGTTTTCCGCCGCCCTGACGGTTCTGCGGCTGATTTTTGTGAATACGGTGCGCCATGTCCGCAAGACCAATGGTAATCCCTTGATCGGTCTGTTGCTGAGTGTGTCTCAGGCCATGGTCCTCGTGCTCGTGTTCACTTTCATGTACTCGATCCTCGGAGTCCGTGGCGTAGCGATCCGGGGGGATTTCATCCTCTACATCATGTCCGGGATATTTCTCTTCCTAACACATAACAAGGCCCTGATGGCCGTCGCAGGGTCCGAGACCGCAACCTCTCCGATGATGCAGCACGCGCCGATGAACACCGCCATCGCGATTTTCTCCGCGGCTCTGAGCGTGCTCTACATTCAGGTGCTCTCGGTCACTGTCATCTTGTTCGGATATTCCCTTGGCTGGGGCACCGTAACCTTTGAAAACATAGCCGGGGCATTCAGCATGTTGCTTCTGGCATGGGCCTCGGGCGCCGCAATCGGCATGGTCTTTCTGGCCGCAAAACCCTGGGCGCCAGGCCTCATCCAGATCGTTCAACAGATTTACACCCGCGCCAACATGTTCACCTCGGGCAAGATGTTCGTGGCCAACCAGACGCCCAATTACATGCTCGCCATGTTCACTTGGAACCCGCTGTTTCACTCCATCGATCAGGCACGCGGCTTTACCTTCGTCAATTACAATCCGCACAAAAGCTCTGTCGTCTACCCGATCGTCTTTACCCTGGTTTTCCTGACCATCGGACTTCTGGCCGAATTCTTCACCCGCAAACGCGTTTCGTTGAGCTGGGGGCGCTAAAGCGCCTCACGTCACCACTCGGAGCGTCAGGTTGATCCGCCCTCCACGGGGCAAAAGCATACTGCTTCCTGCTTTGATCCTGTCGACCCCGTGATACAGCAGGCGCGCCTCAGCCCCCATTACAAGCACATCACCCGAACTGAGCCAGACGCTTTCCGTCCTGCCCCCACGGGTCAGATTGCCAACACGGAACAATGCCTCGTCCCCAAGCGAAATTGACACCACCGGCTGATCGAAATCTGCCTCGTCGCGGTCCTGATGCATCCCCATCTTCGCTCCCGCATCATAGAAGTTGATCAGACAGCATTCGGGCATCCGCTCCGTCCCCGACACCATACGCCAAACCTCAAGCGCGATCTCCGGGATCGCGGGCCAGGGAATACCAGCCGGATGCGTTTCGCTGTAGCGATAGCCTTGGCGATCGGACACCCAGCCGAATCGCCCCGCCGAGGTCATCCGTACCGACATCTGTTTTCCGGACGATGTGACCGGGTGAAACAGGGGCGCTGCCCGCACCACATCACGCAGCCCCTCGACCAGATGCCGTTGTTCCTCCGGTCCGATCAGACCGCGAAACAACTTCATCCCCCGCAAATCCAATGGCTGCTGCACCTGCATCCCCGCCTTCCCTCGCCCTTCCTCCGGTAATGATTCGATTTTTCCACACCTGAACCCCTTTGCACAACTTGCAGGCACGAAAACCCATCCTTATATACGCCCAGAAGCCTTGATCGGACTGGTCATCAGACCTGATTGTCAGCCCGGTCAAAATCACTGGGATCGACGGCGGACGCCGCAATGGGTCCAACGTCACAACATCGCCTAAGAGAGGATTTTGAGCATGGCCAAAGTCATCGGTATCGACCTCGGGACCACCAACTCCTGCGTTGCCATCATGGATGGTTCGCAGCCGCGTGTGATCGAGAACTCCGAAGGGGCGCGTACCACGCCCTCCATCGTCGGTTTCACCGACAGTGAACGCCTCGTCGGCCAAGCGGCCAAACGTCAGGCTGTCACCAACCCCGAAAACACGATTTTCGCGGTTAAACGCCTGATCGGCCGTCGCATGGGCGACGAAGCCGTCGAAAAAGACAAGAAACTCGTCCCCTACGCCATTGTCGATGGCGGCAATGGCGATGCATGGGTGGAAGTGCGCGGCGAGAAATATTCGCCCTCGCAAATCTCCGCCTTCATTCTCGGCAAGATGAAAGAGACCGCCGAGTCCTACCTCGGTGAGGAAGTGACGCAGGCCGTCATCACCGTTCCGGCCTATTTCAACGACGCTCAGCGTCAGGCCACCAAGGACGCCGGCAAGATCGCGGGCCTCGAAGTGCTCCGCATCATCAACGAGCCGACCGCAGCCGCGCTGGCCTATGGTCTCGATAAGGAAGACACCAAAACCATCGCCGTTTATGACCTCGGCGGCGGCACCTTCGACGTGACCATCCTCGAACTGGGTGACGGCGTGTTCGAAGTGCAGGCCACCAACGGCGACACCTTCCTCGGTGGGGAAGACTTCGACATGCGCATCGTGCACTACCTTGCAGAGGAGTTCAAAAAAGAGCATGGCGTCGACCTGACTAAGGACAAGATGGCACTTCAGCGTCTGAAAGAGGCTGCCGAGAAAGCGAAAATCGAGCTGTCTTCTTCGTCGCAGACCGAGATCAACCAGCCGTTCATCTCGATGGACCCGAACTCCGGCACTCCGCTTCACCTCGTGGTCAAACTGACCCGGGCGAAACTTGAAAGCCTCGTGTCCGATCTGATCAAACGCTCTATGGATCCGTGCAAAGCGGCTCTGAAAGACGCGGGCCTCACCACCTCCGACATCGACGAAGTCGTGCTCGTCGGTGGTATGACCCGTATGCCGAAAGTCATCGAAGAGGTGACCAAGTTCTTCGGCAAGGAGCCGCACAAGGGTGTGAACCCGGACGAAGTTGTGGCCATGGGCGCCGCCATTCAGGCCGGTGTTCTGCAAGGTGACGTGAAAGACGTTCTGCTGCTCGACGTGACCCCGCTCAGCCTTGGCATCGAAACGCTCGGTGGCGTGTTTACCCGTCTGATCGACCGCAACACGACCATCCCGACCAAGAAGTCGCAGATTTTCTCCACGGCTGAGGACAACCAGTCCGCCGTGACGCTTCGCGTCTTCCAGGGTGAGCGTGAAATGGCTGCAGACAACAAGCTGCTCGGCCAGTTCAACCTCGAAGGCATCCCGCCGGCACCGCGTGGCATGCCGCAGATCGAGGTGACCTTCGACATCAACGCCGACGGTATCGTCGAAGTGGGTGCGAAGGACAAAGGCACCGGCAAGGAGCAGAAGATCACGATCCAGGCCTCCGGCGGTCTCTCTGACGAGGACATCGAAAAGATGGTCAAGGACGCCGAGGCGAATGCCGAAGCCGACAAGGCCCGCAAGGAACTGGTCGAAGCGAAGAACCAGGCCGAGAGCCTCATCCACTCGACCGAGAAATCCATCGAGGAGCATGGCGACAAGGTGGACCCGACCACCATCGAAGCCATCGAACTGGCAATCGCCGCGCTCAAGGATCAGCTCGAAACCGAGAATCCGGACAAAATCCGCTCCGGCATCCAGAACGTGACCGACGCGGCCATGAAACTCGGCGAGGCCATCTACAAGGCCGAGCAGGAGAAAGCCGGAAACGGCGAATCCGACATGGATGATGTCGATGCCGGTCCGTCTTCCGTCGATGACGACATTGTCGATGCCGACTTCGAAGACCTCGACAACGACAAACGTTCGTAAACCGTAATCGCGGACACGATCGACCGGTCCGGCACCCCGGGCCGGTCATCGCGTTCCAAAAGGAGTAAAATCCATGGCAAAACGCGATTATTACGAGGTACTTGGCGTTAGCAAAGGTGCCGATGCCGCGGAACTCAAGAAAGCCTATCGCAAGAAAGCGATGGAATTTCACCCCGACCGCAACAAGGACAACCCCGATGCGGAAGCCAAGTTCAAGGAAGTGAACGAGGCCTACGACACGCTCAAGGATCCCGACAAGAAAGCCGCCTATGACCGCTTCGGTCACGCGGCCTTCGAGCAGGGTGGCATGGGCGGTGGGCGCCCCGGTGGCGGTTTCGGCGGCGGTCAGGGCGATTTCGCCTCGGCTTTCTCCGACGTGTTCGACGACCTGTTCGGCGATTTCATGGGGGGACCGCGCGGTGGCGGTGCCCGGTCGCGCGCACAACGCGGCTCGGACCTGCGCTACGACATGCGTGTCACCCTGGAAGAGGCCTATAAGGGCGCGCAAAAGACCATCAACGTGCCCACCTCCGTAGCCTGTGACAGTTGTCACGGCACCGGGGCAGCGAATGGTGCGGAGCCGCAAACCTGTCCGTCCTGTTCGGGCATGGGCAAGGTCCGCGCACAGCAGGGTTTCTTCACGGTCGAACGCACCTGCCCGGCCTGTGGCGGTTTGGGACAGATCATCAAGGATCCCTGCCCCGATTGTCACGGCGCGGGTCGTGTGGAGAAAGAGCGCTCCCTGTCGGTGAATATTCCGGCAGGCGTCGAAACCGGCACGCGCATTCGTCTTGCCGGAGAAGGCGAAGCGGGGCTGCGCGGCGGTCCAACGGGCGATCTCTACATCTTTATCGAGGTGCGTCCGCATCCGATCTTCGAGCGTGAAGGCATAAACTTGCATTGCACCGTGCCGGTCTCCATGGCCACGGCGGCGCTTGGCGGCGACATCGAGGTTCCGACCATCGACGGCGGGCGGTCGCGGGTGAAAATCCCGGCTGGCAGCCAATCGGGCCGCCAGATGCGCCTGCGTGGCAAGGGCATGCCTGCGCTGCGTGGCGGTGGACAGGGTGACATGTTCATCGAGCTTGCGGTCGAAACGCCCGTGAACCTCACCTCGAAGCAGAAAGAACTGCTTCAGGAGTTCGAGAAACTCGCCGAGGACAACAACCCGGAAAGCTCGTCCTTCTTCAAGAAGGTCAAGAATTTCTGGGACGATATGACCAGTTAAGATCATGAGACAGGGCGCTTCGGCGCCCTTTCTTAATGCCCATTAACTTCTTTTTCAGCGAATCGGGGCATGGATTCTCTCATGACCACACCCGTAGCCCCTTCCGCATTTCGGGAAATGCCCGACTGGCTCTTCGATCTCGAAGAGGCCCGGCCGGTTGCGCTTCCCTCGCGCCCGCCCAGCTATTTGCGCAATCACCGCAAGCATTTGCAGGAGCGTTTCTTCGAGGGTGGCGCTCAGGCAATGCCGGATTACGAGCTTCTGGAGCTCATTCTCTACCGCGCCCTGCCCCGCGCCGATGTCAAACCCATCGCCAGCGCGCTCATCGAGCACTTCGGCGATTACAACCGCGTCATCTCCGCCCCGATCCCGCGTCTCATTGAGCTCGAAGGCGTCGATCTCTCGGTCGCACAGGAGCTTAAAATCGTCGAAGCCGCAGCTCATCGGCTGGCCCGCGCCCGCGTCATGCAACGTCCGGTGATTTCAAGCTGGGATGCGGTCATCGACTATTGCCACACCACCATGGCACATCGTGAAACCGAACAGTTCCGCATACTCTATCTGGATCGCAAGAACATCCTGATCGCCGATGAGGAACAGGCCCGTGGCACGGTCGATCACGTCCCGGTCTATCCGCGCGAGGTGGTGAAACGGGCGCTGGAATTGAACGCCTCCGCACTGATCCTTGTCCACAATCACCCGTCCGGCGATCCGACACCGTCGGATGCGGACATCAGCATGACAAACCAGATCCGCGATGCGGCGGAGGCGCTGGACATTCAACTCCACGATCATCTGATCATCGGTAAATCTGTCGAACTGAGCTTTCGCGGCTCCGGTTATCTCTGATCCCGCACCCAGACCTCGACACGACGGTTGAGCGAGCGCCCCCAGCCAATGTCGTCACAGGCCAGAGGCATGGCTTCACCATACCCTTCCGCCACCATCAGCATCCGCTCGGGCTCGTACGCTTCGCCCAGCGCCTGACGCACGGCGCGCAAGACCGTTTCCGCACGACGTTTCGAGAGCGTCCGGTTCACGTCAGCCGCCCCCTGCCCATCGGAAAATCCGGCAAAAATCAATGATCGCCCCTCAAAGACACCGGCCTCCAGAAGTTCGGCCAGAAGATGCACGTTGGACCGCGATTGCGCATCCAACGTCGTTGATCCACCCTCGAAGCGGAACCCGAGTGTGAGCCGTTTTGCGCCCTGCAAGCTCCGGGTCACATCCTGCAAATCCTTGAGAGTAACCTCCTCACCGGCATGGGTGATGGCATTGGCAAAGCGACGTCCCTGATCGCGGAAAAACAGCTCATCGACCCCTTGGTCGACGAAATCTGTGCGAGCCACCACGATCTGAGCGGCAGGCGAGCGCGCGAAGGCCAGAAACTCACGCGCCAGCACCGGAAGACGATGCGCAGGCGTATAGAGAAAGACCGGGCGGGTCAGGGGATAATCCTCCGTCTTGATGTCCGCTGGCGCGGCCTCCGCCTCGAAACCACAAGCACCGCTGAGCCCGAGTGCTTTCACCGCACCCCCCTCTGACATACGCCCGAGACCAATCGCATAAGGGTCCTGCTCCACCGCACTCACGAGGCTGTCGTAGCTGTCGTGCAATTTCACCAAACCCTCGGGCACATCCACCCCATGACCAAGGATCAACCGCCGAAACTCGCTGCCTTCGCGCAGATCGTCACGCATCAGATGCGGCACGACCGGCGCGTCTCCGCCGCCCAGCTCCTGCCAATTGGTGATGTTGCCCGTGAAAATCCCGGCCAGATCGGCAAGCGAGAGACGCCCGATGCGGTTGGATCGCGACACCACCGGGATCAGCGCATCCAGGGCCACCACCCGGGCACGCAACGGGTCGGACAGATCGCCGACACCGGCGTCAAAGGCCAACACCATTTCGCTTGGCGTGACCTTGTGCAGAGAGAGGACAATATCCGTGTTTTCCGCCACCAGATCGGCAAAGCCTTCGGAACTGGAAGTCTCCGACAGAAGAAACTCCCCAACGATCAGATCGTTTTCCACATCGCTCAGCACAATGGAGGTCAGCCCAGCCTCGGGGGTGCTGGTGGCCACGGTATAACCATTGCGCATGGCGAAAGCTGTCACCAGAGCAGGCAAAAGCGTGTGCATACCCTGAGCGTCGCCGGACATCCGAACCTGCGCATAATAGCCATCGAGATCGGGACAGCCCGGCCCTTCGCAGCGCACACCGGAACTATCGACGGTCAATACACCAAGATCGGTGTCCACCCGATAGAATTCACCATCGAAACTCAGGAACATGCCACTGATTGCAATCGACCCGTCTCGGGACAGGAGATTGACATCCTGCGCCACGGCGGGACGCGTGAGCGAAAAACACGCAAGCAGGCCGAGCGCGGCAAATTTCAACATGGGCGAGCCTCTGCGCTTTGAACCGGTGGGAAAAACTACCGCGCTCCAAGATGTTCAACAAGCAATGAAAAAGGCCCGCACTTTCGCGCGGGCCAGTATTTTCAGGATCAAACAGCACCGTGGCAATGTTTGAATTTCTTGCCGGAACCGCAAGGACAGAGATCGTTGCGCCCCGGATTGCCCCAGGTCGAAGGATCGTTTTCGTCGAACCCCGGAACGGCATTCGGATGCCCTTCTTCCGGCTCATCCACCGGCTGTGGCATCGCGCCGGCGGCCAGCGCCGCCTGTTGTTCCATAAGCTGTTGCAGCATGGCGTTACGCTCTTCCTCCGTCATCGGACGCACACGGGAAAGCTTTTGCGTCACTTCGCTGCGCAGACTGTCGAGCATGCTTTCAAACAACTGGAAGCTCTCGTTCTTGTACTCGTTGAGCGGATCACGCTGTGCATAGCCACGGAACCCGACCACGGAGCGCAGATGTTCGAGCGTCAGAAGGTGTTCGCGCCATTTGCTGTCAATCGTGTTCAGCAGGAACTGTTTCTCGATCTGACGCATCTGCTCCGGACCGAAAGCCGCCTCCTTCTCCGCCATCATCTTGTCGGAGGTCTCGGAAATTCGCTCAATGATCACCTCGTCATCGACACCCTCTTCCTCGGCCCAGTCCTTGATCGGCAGATCCATGTTGAGCATTTCGACGACGCTGTTGTGCAACCGCTCGACGTCCCACTGATCCGGATAGGATTTCGGCGGGATTGCGGCCTCCACCAGATCCTCGATCACCTCGTGACGCATGTCCTCGACGATTTCGTTGACGTTCTCCGATTCCATGATGTCACGCCGCTGGGAGAAGACCACCTTGCGCTGATCGTTCATCACGTCGTCGAATTTCAGGAGCTGTTTACGGATATCGAAGTTGCGGCCTTCGACCTTCGCCTGCGCCTTTTCCAGCGATTTGTTGACCCAAGGGTGAACGATGGCCTCGCCCTCTTTCATCCCAAGCGACGACAGCATCTTGTCGAGCCGTTCGGAACCGAAAATCCGCATCAGGTCATCTTCCAGAGACAGGAAGAACAGGGAACGTCCCGGATCGCCCTGACGGCCGGAACGACCGCGCAACTGGTTGTCGATACGTCGGCTCTCGTGACGTTCGGTGGCCAGAACGTAGAGGCCGCCCGCCTCAAGCACACGTTTCTCTTCCTCGGCATGTTCTGCCTCAATCCGCGCCCGAATCTCATCGGGCTCGGCCTCGGGATTGGCGGCAATGGCTTCCATGACCTTCATCTCGACATTGCCGCCGAGTTTGATGTCAGTGCCGCGCCCGGCCATGTTCGTGGCGATGGTCACCGCGCCGAATTTGCCGGCGTCGGCGACGATCTGGGCCTCCTGTTCGTGGTGACGGGCGTTGAGCACATTGTGCTTGACGCCTTCACGGGTGAGGAGTTGCGATAATTGCTCGGATTTCTCGATGGATGTGGTGCCGACCAGAACCGGTTGGCCTTTTTCATGGGCTTCCTTGATCGACTCGACAACGGCGGCGAGTTTCTCTGCCTCTGTCCGATAAACGCGATCATGTTCGTCGATCCGCGCAATCGGACGGTTGGTCGGCACTTCGACCACACCCAGCTTGTAGATCTCCATGAATTCCTCGGCCTCTGTGGCCGCCGTACCGGTCATACCGGAGAGTTTTTCATAGAGGCGGAAATAGTTCTGAAAAGTCACCGAGGCCATGGTGATATTCTCAGGCTTGATCTCAAGCCCTTCCTTGGCCTCGATCGCCTGGTGCAGACCCTCAGAGAGACGACGGCCCGACATCATCCGGCCGGTGAATTCGTCGATCAGCATCGCCTCGCCGTTGCGCACGATGTAATGCACGCCGTTCTGGAACAGCTTGTGCGCGCGCAGGCCCTGGTTGACATGGTGCACGATGGTGGTGCTTTCCGGGTCGTAAAGCGTCTGCCCCTCGGGCAGGAACCCCGCCTCGTGCAGACGTTTTTCGAGATATTCATTGCCCTCTTCGGTGAAAGTCACCTGTCGGGTTTTCTCGTCGATCTCGTAATGATCTTCAGTCAGTTCCGGGATCAACTTGTCAATGGCCATGTAAAGCTCGGACCGGTCGTCCGACGGGCCCGAGATGATCAGCGGCGTGCGCGCCTCGTCGATCAGGATAGAGTCCACCTCGTCGACGATGGCGAAATGATGCCCGCGCTGGACCATGTCCTTGAGCTCGGATTTCATGTTGTCGCGCAGGTAATCGAAGCCCAGCTCGTTGTTCGTCGCATAGGTCACGTCACAGGCATAGGCCGCGCGTTTCTCATCCTCAGGCTGCTGGCTGTAGATCGAGGAACAGGTCATGCCCAGTGCCTCGAACACATTGGTCATCCAGTCGGCGTCGCGTTTGGCAAGGTATTCGTTGACCGTCACCACATGGACGCCCTTCCCGGTCAGGGCGTTCAGATAGGACGGAAAAGTCGCAACGAGCGTCTTGCCCTCACCGGTTTTCATTTCGGCGATATTGCCCTGATGCAAAAAGATACCGCCCATGAGCTGCGTATCAAACGCCCTCAGGCCAAGAGCACGACGCGCTGCCTCACGACAGTTGGCGAAGGCTTCGGGCAGAAGCGCATCGAGGCTTTCGCCCTCGGCCACCCGTTTCCTGAATTCTTCCGTTTTTGCGATCAGACCCGCGTCGTCGAGTTTCTCGAACTCCGGCTCCAGCGCGTTGATCTTGGCCACGAGAGGTCGGGTCGCCTTGATCTTGCGATCGTTGGGGGTCCCGAAAACCTTTTTCGCGAGTGTACCGATGCCCAGCATATTTTCTCCGCTCGATGCGTCCTGACAGGATCGTGTGAGAGGAGGGATTGCCCCGTTGCCTCACAACCCATAGAAACAGGCGCAAAGGCTCCTCTTCAGTGACCTATCGCGATGTAAGGGGCCATATCATGAGTGTCAACGTCGCGCCCCGGAATGGCGCCGACAGGAAGGATTTTCTCGATGAAATACCGCATTTCCGCTACCGCAGCCCTGTTTTCGCTGGCAATGGCCGCAACAGCCCCTACATTTGCCGAAGATATGACCGCAAACACCGTGGTTGCGCGTGTCAACGGGGTGGAGATCACCCTCGGCAACCTGATCGCCGCCCGCCAATCCCTGCCGGAACAGTACCAAAGCCTGCCCGACGCACAGCTTTTTGATGGCATCGTGAACCAGATCGTGCAGCAGGAGCTGCTGAAACAATCCGCAGGCGACATTACCGACGCGCTGAAATATCAACTCGCCAATGAAGAACGCGTTTTGATCGCCGGTCATGCGCTTGAGACCATCGCCAATGCGGCGGTGACGGACGAAGCGCTCAAGGAAGCCTATGACGCCAAGTTCGCGGATTTCGAACCGGGCCGTGAATATCACGCCGCGCATATTCTCGTCGAAACCGAGGACGAGGCGAAAGAGATCATCGCCGCTCTGGAAGACGGCGCAGATTTCGGCGATCTCGCGCGTGAGAAATCCACCGGCCCGTCGGGTCCCAACGGTGGCGATCTCGGTTGGTTCGGCAAGGGTATGATGGTCGCTCCCTTCGAGGAAGCCGTGGTGGACATGGAAGAGGGCGCGATTTCCGAACCGGTTCAGACCCAGTTCGGCTGGCACGTCATCAAACTGATGGAAACCCGTCTGGCCGAAGTGCCGCCGCTCGAAGACGTGCAGGACGAATTGACCGCCGATATTCAGGAACAAGCCATCCGCGCAAAACTCGACTCGCTCGAATCCGAGGGCAATGTGGAGATGGTCGAAGGCATCGAGCCCTCCGCCCTGCGGATGGACGATCTGATCGCGAACTGACATCACGCCAAAGGACGCCAAGCATGGCCAAGATTGATCACGTTTCCCCCCTCGCCCCGAAAGAGGGATTTCCCGAACTGCCTGTGATCGAAGGGGTGCGCTTTGCCGCCCTTGAGGCCGGGGTGCGTTACGCGGGTCGTACCGACGTCATGCTGGCCGAGCTTTGCGAAGGCAGCGCCATCGCCGGTGTCTTTACCCGTTCGACCACCCGCTCCGCCGCAGTGATCGACTGTCAGGACAAGATCGGGCTCGATCTTCCCGGCAAGGCGGCGATCCTCGTGAATTCCGGCAACTCCAATGCCTTCACCGGCAAAAGCGGTTTTGATTCGGTGGCGAAAATCACCGCCGCCGTGGCCAAGGAAATGGGGATCGAGCAAAACCGCGTCTTCACCTCCTCGACCGGCGTGATTGGCGAACCGATCAAATGGGAACGGATCACCGCCAAGATCGGTGAACTGAACGCAGCTCTCGATGTGAACGCGATGGAAATGGCCGCCCGCGCGATCATGACCACCGACACCTTTCCGAAAGGCGCGACGCAGGCCCTCACGCTCGACGGTGTCGAAGTCAAGATCGCCGGGTTTGCCAAAGGTTCCGGTATGATCGCTCCCGATATGGCGACCATGCTCTGCTACATCTTCACCGATGCGGCGATCACACGTGATGTGCTTCAGCAATGTCTCTGGCTTGAAAACGCCAAAACGTTCAACTGCGTCACCGTCGATGGCGACACCTCGACCTCCGACACGGTTCTGGTCGCCGCAACGGGCAAATCGGGGATGGAGACGATCACCGACTTCGCCGATCCGCGCGTTCGTCCCTTCCGCGAAGCATTGCATGCGGTGATGAAGGATCTCGCGATCCAGATCGCCCGCGATGGCGAAGGCGCGACCAAACTGATCGAGGTGCAGGTCACCGGCGCCAATGCCAGCGGCCCCGCGCATCGCGTCGCCATGGCCATTGCCAATTCGCCGCTGGTGAAAACCGCCGTCGCAGGCGAAGATCCGAACTGGGGCCGTATCGTCATGGCCGTCGGAAAATCCGGCGAACGTGCCGAACGGGATCGTCTGACCATTTGGTTCGGCGATATTCTTGTGGCGGAAAACGGCTGGGTTGCTCCCTCTTATTCAGAAGAGGCCGGTGCCGCCTATATGAAAAACGACGAGATTGTCATTCGTGTCGATCTTGGCCTCGACAACGGCAGCGCCACTGTCTGGACCTGCGATCTGACCCATGGCTACATCACGATCAATGCGGATTATCGCTCGTGAAACTGGTTCTTGTTTCTGCCGTGGCCCTCATCGACATTGAGGGCCGCGTACTTCTCGCGCAGCGCCCCGAGGGTAAATCCATGGCTGGTCTGTGGGAATTCCCGGGCGGCAAGGTCGAACCGGAAGAAACGCCGGAAGCGGCATTGGTTCGGGAATTGCACGAGGAACTCGGCATCGAGACCTGGAATTCCTGTCTCTCCCCACTGACCTTTGCCTCGCACAGCTACGACGATTTCCATCTAATGATGCCGCTATTTGCCTGCCGCAAATGGAACGGCATTCCCCAGCCCCGCGAAGGACAGGTTTTGAAATGGGCGAAAGCTTCGGAGTTGCGCGATTATCCCATGCCGCCCGCAGACATCCCCCTGATTCCAATTTTGCGTGATCTTTTGTGAGTTTCAACCAAGATGAAACATTATTTTCTTTCGATAAATCACATAATTGCACAATATTTGTGCTTAAATGCGTAAGTTGTCTTAAATTTGTAAATGATTTTTGACAGTATTTGTGTAAATCTCGGATAACGTCATTCAACCGGGGATAAAGCAATGATGCGTTCAATCATTCTTGGAAAGTACATTTCCGTTCAGGGCCACTATGTTGGCGAGACCGGAAACGGGAAGATTCAGGTGCGTGTTGGCGAAAAGACGTTTGTCGGCAAGCCGGTGTCCTACACGAAAGCCGCCTGAGACCCTTAGCTCTCGTAATCAGTTCAGTTCCACGAAAAAGGCGCGCTCCATGGCGCGCCTTTTGCTTTGGTCTCAAAAGGGTCGCACAGCTCAATCGAGCTGACGTTCCACTTCCTCGCGTTCGAAAATCTCGATGACATCGTTCGGACGGATATCGTCGTAATTCTCGAAGGCCATCCCGCATTCCTGACCGGAAATGACCTCTTTGACTTCGTCCTTGAAGCGCTTCAGCGTTTTGAGCGTGCCTTCGTGGATCACCACATCGTCACGCAGCAGGCGCACACCGGCAGAGCGGCGCGCCACCCCTTCGGTAACGAGACAGCCGGCAACCTTGCCCACACCGGAGACCTTGAAGACCTCTTTGATCTGCGCATAACCGATGAAGTTTTCGCGAATCTCGGCGGACAGAAGACCGGAAGCCGCCGCTTTCACATCATCCACGAGATCGTAGATCACGGAATAATAGCGGATTTCCACGCCCTTCTGGTTTGCGGCGTTGCGTGCGGGCGCATTGGCACGGACGTTGAAGCCGATGACCGGCGCACCGGAAGCTTCGGCCAGACCGATGTCGGTTTCGGTGATCGCACCCACACCATAGTGCAGCACGCGCACACGCACCTCTTCGTTGCCGATTTTCTCCATCGCCTGAACGATGGCTTCGGCAGACCCCTGCACGTCGGCTTTCACCAGGATCGGCAGTTCCTTGACGTTCTCGTCGGCCTTGGCTTTCGCCAAAAGCTGATCGAGGGTCGTCGCGGCACCGGCGGCAGCGCGTTTGTCCTTCGCAGCCTGTTCGCGGTATTCGGCGATCTCACGGGCCTGTGCCTCCGTCTCGACGACGTTGAGCACGTCACCGGCTTCCGGCGTTCCGTTGAGACCAAGCACCTCGACCGGCACGGACGGTCCGGCCTCATCGACGCGGTCACCCTTGTCATTCACGAGCGCACGGACCTTGCCCCATTGCTCACCCACGACGAAAATGTCGCCGCGTTTGAGCGTGCCTTTCTGCACCAAAACGGTCGCAACCGGACCACGGCCCACGTCAAGCTGGGCTTCGATCACCGCACCTTCTGCGGCACGATCCGGATTGGCCTTAAGTTCGAGAATCTCGGCCTGAAGCGCGATGGCTTCGAGCAGATTGTCGAGACCCATGCCAGTTTTGGCAGACACTTCAACGTCCTGCACCTCGCCGGACATTTCCTCCACGATCACCTCGTGCTGGAGAAGTTCGGTGCGCACTTTCATCGGATCGGCGTCCGGTTTGTCGCATTTGTTGATCGCCACGATCATCGGCACACCCGCCGCTTTCGCGTGAGCAATGGCCTCGATGGTTTGCGGCATGACCGAGTCATCGGCGGCCACGACCAGAACCACGATGTCCGTCACCTGCGCCCCACGGGAGCGCATGGAGGTAAAGGCGGCGTGACCAGGCGTATCGAGGAAGGTCAGCACGGAGCCCGATTCCGTTTTCACCTGATAGGCACCGATATGCTGGGTGATGCCGCCAGCCTCACCTGAGGTCACGTTGGCATGACGGATCGCGTCGAGCAGAGAGGTTTTCCCGTGGTCGACGTGGCCCATGATGGTGATCACCGGCGGACGCGGTTTCAGATCTTCGGCTTTGTCCTCAACGGACTGAATCACATCCTCGACGTCGGCATCGGACACACGCTGAATGCGGTGGCCGAATTCTTCGACGATCAGTTCGGCGGTATCGGCGTCGATCGACTGGTTCTGTGTGACCATCATGCCCATTTTCATGAGCGATTTCACGACATCGGCGACGCGCTCTGCCATCCGGTTGGCGAGTTCGGAGACCACGATGGTTTCCGGCACCTGCACGTCCCGCACGATCTTTTCACGCGATTCGCCGCCACCCATCGCCTTTTGGCGCATGCGTTCCTGTTTGCGTTTCATCGCGGCCATCGAGCGTTGACGCCCACCTTCGCCACCGTCGAGCGCTTGCTTGATGGTCAGCTTGCCGGAACGACGGTTGTCATCGCCACCTTTGCCACGGTTGCTGCGGTTGTCTTCTTCGCGAGTGTCGCGCCCGCGCGTCGGCGTGGCCACACGACCGCCGCGTTCCTGTTTCTGCATTGCGGCCTGAGCCGCAGCCGGATCGTCGGTCTTCTCGGCAGGGGCAGCCGCGGCCGGTTTCTTTGCGGCGGATTTCGCCGCAGCTTCGCGTTTCTTGGCTTCTTCCGCCTCACGCGCCGCACGGGCGTCTTCCTCTTCTTTGGCTTTCAGCGCGGCTTCGCGCTCCGCCTCTTCGCGGGCCTTTTCCTCGGCCTCGCGACGGCGGCGCTCGCGCTCTTCCTCACGGGCTTTCTCTTCTTCGACGCGTTTTTTCGCCTCTTCGGCCTCCGCCGCCTTAGCAGCGGCGAGCGCCTTCATCCGGCGCTCCATTTCCGCATCGGAAATGCCAGCCGGACGTTTCGACGGGTCGCCCAGCGCAGGGTTGCCCGAGCCCGACGACTTGGAAGCACCCGGCTTCGGCACCACAACACGTTTGCGTTTGGTTTCCACCACGACATTCTTCGTGCGCCCGTGCGAGAAGCTCTGCTTCACCGAACCGGAACCGCCACGAATGCCGAGGGTTTTCTTGCCGTCTGTATCGCTCATTTCGTCGTCTTACCCTTCCCGGCGGAGCCCTCTCCACCGATTGTCTCGCGCACGCCCATCAGGCGGTTGGCATCCTCTACAACACGTGTTGCGAGTCCGCCACCAGAGAGCGCGCCATGTATCACACTTTCACGGCCAAAAGCCAAACCCAATTCGGCACTGGTCAAATGCCCGAACCAACGCCCGCCTTCGGGCGTCCAAAGCTTGCCCTTGCCGCGTTCCGAGCCGTCGGAGGCCTGAAGCAGCACTTTCGCGTGCCCATCGGCCAGCCAGCCCTTCACCTTTTCAAATCCACACACCGCCTGTCCGGCCTTACGTGCGAGTGAAATCAAATGCACCACCCGATCTGCCAAACCCGCTTCGAGCAGATCGACCAAATCCTCCGGCACCGTCACCGGCTGACGCGCGGCCTTGGCAAAGAGGTTCTTTTTCACCGCTTCTTCCAGAGCGGCGCGGTCCGCGCTCACCCAGATGCCACGGCCCGGCAGTTTTTCGGCCAGATCGGGAACGATGAGCCCGTCGGGCGCCACCACGAACCGGATGAGACCACGCCGCGGCTCCGCCGCACGCGTGACGATGCAGCGCCGCTCCGCCTCATCCCTGACTTTCGTGTGTCCGCCTCTGCTCATCGCTCACCTTCTTACAAACGAGGCCCGATCAGGCCTCGTTCTCCTCTTCGGTTTCTTCAACCTCTTCCTCGGATTCGAGATCGGCCGGGTCCACCCAGCCAAGCTGAATGCGCGCGGTCATCACGAGGTTCTGGGCTTCTTCGAGGGAAACGTCGAACTTTTCGAGGACACCGTCATCCTTCACACGTTCGCCGTTCACGGTGGTCCAGCCACCGGCAAGTTCCCAGTCGGCGCAGGTCGCGAAATCTTCGAGCGACTTCACGCCGTCCTCGGCCAGTGCCTCAATCATCTGGGGTGTCAGGCCCTCGAAATCAACCAAGCTGTCTTCCACACCCAGCTCACGGGCATGTTCCATCGCCTTGCGGTTGGCTTCTTCGAGCACGTCACGGGCGCGGGCCTGAAGCTCGTTTGCCGTATCTTCGTCCACACCGTCGATCACCAGAAGCTCGTCGACGTCGACATAAGCGACTTCTTCGAGGTTGGTGAAGCCTTCAGACACCAGAAGCTGGGCGAAGAATTCGTCGAGATCGAGACTGTCCATGAAGAGCTGCGTGCGGGCCGCGAACTCTTTCTGACGACGCTCGGATTCCTCGGCCTCGGTCAGAATGTCGATGTCCAGCCCGGTGAGCTGGGACGCCAGACGCACGTTCTGACCGCGACGACCGATGGCGAGCGACAGTTGCTCGTCCGGCACCACGACTTCGATCTTGCCAGCGTCCTCATCGAGCACAACTTTCGACACTTCGGCCGGTTGCAGCGCGTTCACGAGGAAAGTCGGCGCATCGTCATTCCACGGAATGATGTCGATTTTCTCGCCCTGAAGCTCGTTCACCACGGCCTGCACACGCGATCCGCGCATACCGACACAGGCACCAACCGGGTCGATGGAATTGTCGTAGGAGATCACGGCAATCTTCGCGCGCGAGCCCGGATCGCGGGCCACAGCCTTGATCTCGATGATCCCGTCGTAAATCTCCGGCACTTCCATCTTGAACAGTTCGGCCATGAATTCCGGTGCGGTGCGGCTCAAAAACACCTGGGGACCGCGCACTTCGCGGCGCACATCCTTGATGTAGCAGCGGATGCGGTCATTCGGACGGTAGGTCTCACGGCCGATCTTCTCATTGCGGCGCAGGATACCTTCGCCACGACCGATGTCGACGATCACGTTGCCGTATTCCTCGCGTTTCACCACACCGTTGATGATGGTGCCCACGCGATCCTTGAATTCGTCATACTGACGATCCCGCTCGGCTTCGCGCACCTTTTGCAGGATGACCTGTTTCGCGGATTGCGCCGCGATCCGGCCAAGCTCCACCGGCGGAACCTCGTCCTTGATCTCATCGCCGATCTGCGGGTCGGCCATGTATTGTTTGGCCTGCTCAACGGTCAACTCGGCCTGGTAGTTCTCAAGCTCTTCATCCTCAACGACCGTGCGCACACGGGTAAAGGTGGCGCGGCCGGTCTTGCGGTCGATGTGGACGCGGATGTCCATCTCCGAGCCGTAGCGCGATTTCGCGGCACGGGCGAGGGACTCTTCCATCGCTTCGACCACGAGGTTCGGGTCGATCATCTTCTCGCGGGCCACGGCCTCGGCGGTTTGCAACAGCTCAAGCTGGTTTGCAGAGGTGATTGCCATATTCAGTCCTCTCTCAATCCTCTGTAGACCCGTCGTCGGTCTCGATATCGTCAAATTGGGTTTCGTCGATTGCGCCGGACGCTTTGCGTTGACGCAGCATTTCGCGGATCAGTTCATCGGTCAGCACGAGTTTCGCGTCCGACAGCCAGTCGAAATTCAGACCGATGGTGACGTCTTCACCATTCTCGTCGAGCGTGATCAGCACTTCATCGCCTTCGACACCGGCCAACACGCCTTTGAAGCGGCGGCGACCGTCAATCATCTCGGTCGTCTCGATCTTGGCCTCATACCCTTCGAAGGTCGCAAAATCCTTCAAACGGGTCAGCGGGCGGTCGATCCCAGGGCTCGACACTTCGAGCGTATATTCGTCTTCGATCGGATCTTCGACGTCGAGAATAGCAGAAACCGCTGTGGAAATCTCGGCACATTCGTCCACTTCGATGCCACCTTCGGGACGCTCGGCCATGATTTGCAGGGTCTTCGATTTGGTCGAGGACATCAGACGCACACGCACAAGCTCGAACCCCATCCCTTCGATGACGGGGCCGACGATTTCCGCCATCCGGCGGTCGATCGCGGTCTTGGCAATCAGTTCGGACATGTCTTGCCTTTCAGAACTGGCAAAGCCCTCACATGAGGGCACAAAAAAACGGGCGCGCGGCCCGTCGATCTTTCCCGGTGGAGCTTCGGGAACTCCCGACAGCGCCGCTGTTGTGGGGGTCTATACGCGCACCGGGACGAATCTGCAAGCCCTGATCAGCGCCCCAACCGATCCATGGTCATCACCAGCGCCTCCGTGATCCCCGGCTCGGACAGAGCATGCCCCGCCTGCCCCACCATGATCAATCGCGATTTCGGCCAGATCTTGTGCAGATCATAAGCCGTCTGAGGTGGACAGATCATATCGAACCGCCCCTGCACGATGGTGCCGGGCACCTCCGCGAGCCGGTTGATGTCGTTCAAAAGCTGTCCATCATGGTCGAGAAACGCACCATTGATGAAGTAATGGTTCTCGATTCGGGCAAAAGTCCGGGCATATTCCGGTCCGGGATCGCCCACGACACCATCCGAGCCCAAGGACGCCAGAGCGTTTTCCCAACGCGACCAGATCCGGCCATAGGTCACTTCCTGCCGGTGATCGCCACTGAACAGACGCCGGTGATAGGCCGCGATCAGATCGCCCTGTTCCTCTGCCGGGATGACATCGCGAAACTCCGCCCAGTGATCCGGCCAGAACCGCCCCGCGCCCCCGGCATAGAACCAGTCGAGTTCACTTTTGCGTGCAAGGAACACACCGCGCAGCACCAGATGGATCACGCGCTCCGGATGCGCTTCGGCATAGGCCACACCCAAAGTCGCGCCCCAGCTTCCGCCGAACACCATCCAGCGCTCAATCCCGAGGGCTTCGCGAATTCGCTCGATATCCGCCACGAGATGCCATGTGGTGTTCGCCTCAACCGAGGCAAAAGGCCGGGATTTGCCACAGCCGCGTTGATCGAACAGAATGATACGATAGATCGACGGATCGAAATAGCGCCGCATATAAGGGCTGCACCCGCCACCCGGCCCGCCATGCAGAACAACAACCGGTATCCCCACGGGATTGCCGCTTTGTTCCACATAAAGCTTGTGCCCGTCGCCCACATCCAGCATGCGGTGGTCATACACCGCGATTTGCGGATAAAGATAACTGTATGCGCTCTTTTGGCCTGAGACCTTGTCCATGGGTTTCCTATATAGAACGGGCACAAGCGGATGTCCCGACGGATCGAGTTGAACATGAAGGAGGCGATCATGCAAACCACCATTGACCCCGATGAGGTCGCGAAATTCGAGGCCATGGCCGCCGAATGGTGGGACCCGACCGGCAAGTTCAAGCCTTTGCACATGATGAACCCGGTCCGGCTCGATTACATCACCACGCAAATCGCCGCGGAGTTCGGGCGCGATCTCTCCACCGACAAGCCCTTTGAGGGTCTTCGTCTGCTGGACATCGGCTGCGGTGGCGGGCTTTTGTCCGAACCGATGGCGCGGCTTGGGGCCACTGTGATCGGCGCCGATGCCGCCGAACGCAACCTGCCCGTCGCACGTCTTCATGCCGAACAATCCGGGCTTGAGATCGACTATCGTCACACCACCGCCGAAGCACTGGCCGAAGCCGGTGAGAAATTCGATGTGGTACTGAACATGGAAGTGGTCGAGCACGTCGCCGATCCGCTTGCCTATCTTACTGCCTGTCAGGCGCTTCTGAAACACGGCGGGTTGATGATCTGCTCGACGCTGAACCGTAATCCAAAAAGCTATGCCATGGCGATTTTCGGCGCAGAAGTGGTGATGCGCTGGCTGCCCAAGGGCACGCATGAGTGGAAGAAATTCATCACACCCGATGAGTTGTTCGATCTGATCACAAAGGCGGGTCTCGAACCGGTGGATCGCAAGGGCTTCGTCTTCAACCCGGTGCTCTGGAAATGGTCGATCTCCGCGCGCGATCTTTCAGTCAATTACGTGACAGCCTCGATCAAGAAATAGACCCTATTTCGGCGTTCGTGACGCAGACACCACCCGCTCGACCGGCACGAATCCCGCGCGCTGATACAGCCGCGCTGCGGTGGTGCCGTCTTCCGCCACGATAACCTGTCGCGCGCCGGGGTGACGTTCGGACGCATAAGCACTGACCTCCCCAAGAAGTGCCGCGCACAGACCCCGGCGACGATGGCTTTCGCGGGTTTCAACGGATTGATACCGCACCAGTTCCGGCGACCAAACCAAGCCCATATCAGCCACAAGCAAGTCATCGTCGTACAAACCGAACCAACCGCCTCGCCCGGACTCACTTACGGAACGCCGACGCGCAAAGCTCTTGTGAATATAGCTTTCGGCTGTGTCCGGATCGTACCCATCGCCCAGCATACCCGCGAGTTGCAACTCGATCACAGCCTCCCAGGCTGCATCCGAGGTGATTTCCCGAAACGATATGCCTCCCGGCAAACCCGGTCGCACCGCCAGATCGCCCGCAAGCGTAATCCCGGTCTCGATCTCATAGCCTGCCGCCTCGAACGGCTCTGTAAAGGGCTTTGTATCTACATCCGGCACATCCCAGAAAATGACGGAGAAATCCACGCCGGGATGATCACGAAGCGCGATGGAAATCTGTGCCTCAACCTCCTCCGCATCTTTGGGAAGGGATTTAAAAATCGTGCGATTGCCGAACCAGAAATCCGGTTGCTCAGGCGTCCTCTGCACGAAGCGATCCGGATAGTTCGTCAGTTCGGATTGCTCTCCCATGACGAGAATATCCGTTGCAAGCTCAAGCGTCTTAAGACCCGTCATCTTCCAACCGTATTCGCATTTCGCGTAGCACCGGCAAAGCGGCCTTCACCCGTTCCGTACCGATAGCCTCGACGATATCCGAGAGGATCGGTGCAATCGCCGCCAGAGCCGCATCGCGCGCCGCACGTCCGGCGGGTGAAATCGACACGAATTTGCGCCGCGCATCGTCCCAGTCGGGCCGCACATGAATGTAGCCCGCCCATTCCAGCTTGTTGATCGTGTTGGTCATCGCACCGCGTGTGACATGAAACGCACGAGCAAGCTGGGCCGGGGAACGTTCGTCCCCCAACCGTGCCAGATGGTTGAGAAGCGAGAAATGGCTAATCTCCATGCCTTTCGGCAAGGCTTTGGTCAGCCGGTTTCGCGCCAGCTGATCGGCCATGAAAATCTCGGAAAACAGCGCGACCGAGAGGGCGTCGTTGTTGGAAGACCCGCTCATGTCTCGACCCTGAACTCCCGATCATGCAACAGCGCCGGAATGCGTTTGCGCGCCTTGGTCACCTCCGCCAGATCAATCTCGACAAGACCCCAACCCGGCTCAATACCACCGTCATAAATGACTTCGCCCCAAGGCGAGACCGCCAGGGAATGCCCATAGGTGCGACGGTTCACATCCACCTTTTCGCGGTGATGCCCGGTCTGTGCGGGCGCCAGAATGAAACATCCGGTCTCGATCGCACGGGCGCGCAGCAGGCTATGCCAATGGGCGGCGCCAGTCACAGCGGTAAAAGCCGCAGGTTGGGTGATGATCTCAGCGTCAGCCTTTGCCAGCGTGCGATGCAGATACGGAAACCGCAGATCGTAACAGATGGTCATCCCGATCTTGGCAAATGGCGTGGTCGCAACCACCGCTCTTTCACCGGGACGATAACCATCGGATTCGCGATAGCGCTCGGTTTCGCTCACATCCACGTCGAACATGTGAATCTTGTCGTAGCGCGCGGCGATCTCCCCATCGGGCGAGATCAGAAAAGACCGGTTGGCAAAACGCCCGTCCGGGTCGTCGGTTTTCAACCCCAGAGAGCCGATCAGGACCCAAATCCCGCGCAAACGTGCCGTTTCACGCAGCGCGGCCAGCGTCGGGTCCTCAGCCTCGTGACAGAGCACCTCTTTCTGATGCGCGCGCGAGGAAGACACGCAATTCGTAACCTCCGGCGTCATCACGATCTGCGCCCCCGCATCGGCGGCGGCATTCACATAACCCTGCGTAATCGGCAGGTTCGCGAGCGGATCGTCGCTCGAATTCAGGGTGATCAGACCGACGCGGAGCATGGATCACCCCGCCAAAAGCGGATCGAGCTTGCCCGCGCGCTCAAGGGCATGCAGATCGTCGCAGCCCCCAACATGCGTCTCACCGATGAAAATCTGCGGCACGGTGTAGCTGCCCGGCGCGCGTTGCATCATTTCCTGACGCAGCGCGGGATTAGCCATGACGTCGATGTCGGTGTATTCGACGCCTTTGCTGTCGAGCAAACGCTTGGCGGCGATGCAATAGGGGCAAATGGGCGTTGTATAGAGCGTAACGGGCTGCATGAGAGGAAATCCTTTTGTCTTGCGGTGACTATAAGGATTTAGGCCTCCCTGTCCACGCGCGCCAGTACCGCGACATTGACCGATGTGGCTCCGGCCTTGCGACAGGCCTGTGCACATTCGCCCAAGGTCGCGCCGGTCGTCAGCACATCGTCGATCAGGAGTACAGGTCGGCCTTTGATCCGTCCCTCCCGCGCGCCGTTGACCCGAATGGTCCCCGCCACGGTATCGCGGCGCTGTTCCGCCGTCATTCCGTCGAGCTTGCGCGTGGCGGAGGGGCGTTTCAACAGATCCGGAGTATAGTCTAATCCATGGAGTTTCGCGACACGCTGCGCCAGAAGGGCCGATTGATTGTAACGCCGCCGGAGCAGCCGAAACCAGTGCAGAGGCACCGGAGCGACCACCGTGTCGCGCGTAATCAAAGAGGCTGCGGCGTCCGCGAGCCAGGTCCCCATCGGATGCGCCAGATCGGTGCGATCACCATGTTTGAACCGCAACACCATGGATCGTGCATTGCCGCCGTACAGCATCACCGCCCGGCCGCGATCCCAGGCCTTTGGCCGGCTGCGGCAATCGTCACACAGATCGCCTTCTTCGGCATCGCCCATCAAAGGACGCCCGCAGCAGTCGCAAGGATGATCGACAATGAACGGCGTGTCGGACCAGCATTTCGGGCACAGACCACGCTCCGCCTCGATCATTTCGTCGCAGGTCAGACATTGTGCCGGATAGATCAGTTTGGCCAGTCTTTGCATTTCCCGTCCGACTACCTAAATTGTCGCCCGCAGACCCATCATCAGGACGAAACCCATGTCTCAGCCCCCTCTTCTTGTGGATCGGGATCAACTTTCCCGAAACCGGCAGCGCGCGCTACGCATGGGAGGCGATTTTTTCCTGCACGAAGAGGCCCGCTTCGAGATCGAAGATCGGGTAGATATGGTTAATAAATCGTTTACGTCCCCCGCCGTGATCACGGGTTTTCCAGAACTGTGGTCCGGATACTTTCCCAAAGCCAAGGTGGTTCCCGATGACGATATTCTCGCCTTGGAGGAAGGTGCGCATGATCTCGTGATCCACGCCATGAGCCTGCACTGGGCGAACGATCCGGTCGGACAACTCATCCAGTGCAATCGCGCCCTCAAGCCCGACGGGCTTATGATTGCTGCGTTTTTCGGAGATCAGACCCTCAACGAGTTGCGCGCCTGTCTCGGTCAGGCGGAAACCATGGTCAGTGGCGGGTTGTCTCCGCGCGTGCTTCCCATGGGGGAATTGCGCGATCTCGGTGCCTTGCTGCAACGCGCCTCTTTTGCCCTGCCGGTAGCGGACAAAACCGTGCGCAAAGTGACCTACTCATCTCTGTCGCGCATGGTCGAAGACCTGCGCGCGATGGGCGAGGGCAACGCCCTGACGGCCCGCCTCCGAAGCCCAAGTCCGGCGCGGTTGTTCGAAACCGCGGAACAGCTATACAAGGACCATTTCTCTGAGGACGGGCGGCTGATCGCCACATTCGATATGGTATTTCTCACCGGTTGGGCGCCGGATGAGAGCCAACCCAAACCTCTTATGCCCGGTTCCGCAAAAATGCGGCTGGCCGATGCGCTTCATACCGAAGAATTCAGGCTCCCGGAAGGTTAAGCTTGACCGATCCCCGAAGCGACCTATGCCTAAAACAAACAAAAATCAGGAAGATCACATGGGACTCATGAAGCCTTCGAGGCTCAATACCAATGCGCCGGATGCCACCTGCCCAATGCATGCGCCGAAAGACCATCCGAAAGTACCGAAGGAAAAGATCGGTGTTCTGCTTGCCAATCTCGGCACACCGGACAACACGGATTACTGGTCGATGCGGCGCTATCTGAGCGAGTTCCTGTCGGACAAACGGGTGATCGACTACCCGTGGTGGAAATGGCAACCGATCCTTCAGGGTATTGTTCTGACATTCCGACCGTCAAAATCCGGGGCAGCGTATAAGTCGATCTGGAACAACGAAGCCGATGAAAGTCCACTGATGACGATCACCAAGGAACAGGTGACGGCCATAAAAGCCGCTCTGGAGCCGGAATATGGAGATCGCATCATGGTCGATTTTTGCATGCGTTACGGCAATCCTTCAACCAAATCGAAAGTCGAGAAACTGGTCTCCGAAGGCTGTACAAAAATCCTGTTTTTCCCGCTCTACCCGCAATATGCGGGGGCGACGACGGCAACGGCGAACGATCAGTTTTTCCGCGCCCTGATGGAGGAAAACTGGCAACCCGCGTCACGCACGGTTGCGCCCTATTTTGATGATCCGGCCTATATCGAAGCGCTCGCGACCTCCGTCGAACGCGCTTATGCGGCATCGGAGCGTAAACCCGATATTCTGATCTGTTCCTATCACGGGCTGCCGGAGCGCTATCTGAAAGAGGGCGGCGATCCCTATCATTGCCAATGCCAGAAAACGACTCGGCTCCTGAAAGAGCGTCTCGGATGGGACGACACACAGATCATGACGACGTTTCAGTCGAAATTCGGACCCGAAGAATGGCTTCAGCCCTACACGGTCGAAGAAGTGGCGCGTCAGGCCGAGAAGGGCAACAAAAGCATTGCCGTCTGTGCCCCGGCCTTTTCCGCCGATTGCATCGAGACGCTTGAAGAGATCAACGAAGAGATCAAGGAAAGCTTCGAGCACGCAGGCGGAGAGGCATTTCACTATATTCCATGCCTCAACGCGGACTCGTTGCACATCGAAGCTTTGGTTGGTCAGATTCGCAAAAACCTTGCCGGATGGGTGTAACCCTTCCGGCGGATCATTAAAGCGTTCCGCCTTTATCTGATAGCTCAGGTTAAATGCGTGACACTTTAAACGATACAAATAAAAAGGGCGGCTCAAACGAGCCGCCCTTTCAATTCTGTATTGTCTGGCGACGATTAGTCGGCAGCAACAGCAGCAGCCACGAGAGCCAGGATCAGAAGCGGCACAACGTAGCCACCAGCGGAAGAAGAAGAGGTTTCTTCAACAACAACCGGAGCTTCGATGACCGGCTCAGAGTAACCGCCAGCGAAAGAAGCGGTGCCAGCCAGAGCGAAAACGGCAGCAACAGCGAGTTTTTTCATAGTCAATCCTCCTTGAACCCCACGACAGAGGGCAGGTTTGTTTCACACACTCAGCTATATGAGCGAAACGTGAGCAAAATCAATTGCTCCTTCGAGCCAACCTTATTTTCCGCACCCTTGTCGTCAAATTAGCAACACTTGTGTGCCAACTTTGGCGAGTTGAAACAGCTCCGCAATGTGCTCATTGTACAAACCGATACACCCGTTCGAGGACCTGCGCCCGATCTTGCGCGTGTCGTGGGTGCCGTGAATACGATAATATTGCCAGCTCAGATAGAGTGCATGGGTGCCCAGAGGATTGTTCGGGCCTGGCCCGACAAAATCCGGCCATTCGGGATTGCGCTCTTTCATCGACGGCGTCGGTGCCCAACTCGGACCTTCCACCTTGCGGATCACCTCGGTTCGCCCGCGCCGTGTCAAATCCTCGCTCAGGGGTACGGATGTCGGATAGAGTTTGTAGATGCCCTGATCCTCACTCCAGAAATGCAGCGCCCGCGAGGTCGTATCCACGAGAATCGCTCCATTGTGCAGGTTGCTGAAATAAGGCCGCCAGTCCAGCGAGCGAAAACTCGAAATATTACGACGCACTACAGTGGAGAGATCATTCTCCATCTCTGTCGTCCCTTCCGACTGCGCGAAAGCCGGTGCGCTCAACAACGCGGCACTTCCCGCCACGAAATTGCGTCGGGAAAACTTGAAAACGGGGGTCTTACTCATGGGAGTTCGCCATTTCGTGATGTGATCTTGATCGCCGTGAGTTATATGGCGCGTTTGTCGCAGTCGCAAATCAAACAATCGTTCATGGCAGAAACACGCGAACAGGATTTGATCCCGACACCCAAAGCGATTAATTCATGCCGGTAAAATTCATGGAGTATCCGGAATGTCGCGCATCGTCGCCATCCTCATGTTGGCCCTGATCGGTTTGACCGCTTGTGAAACACCCAGCGAACGTCTTGGCCCTGATGGAAAGCCCCTGCCCCGCGTATACCGCATCCACGCCAAGGACGAGGCAACGGTTCAGTACCGCATGCTCGATTCGATCAATGCCCTGCGCTCCGCTGCGGGTGTGCCTCCGGTGCAGCTCAACGCCAACCTGAACGCCGCCGCCGCGACTCATTCGCGTGACATGCATGTTCAGAATCGCCCCTGGCATTTCGGTTCAGATGGATCTTCCCCTCTCGACCGGGTCACGCGCTCCGGCTACCGTGGCCTGATGCTTGGCGAAAACATTTCCGAAACCTACGAGACCGAGCTCGAAACTCTCTCCGCATGGATGGAACAACCGGACACACGCGACGTCATTCTCGACAGCCGCGCGACCGATATCGGCTTTGCCTGGTATCAGGAACAGAGCGGCAAGCTCTGGTGGACGTTGCTGATCGGGAGCCAGATGGTCGAGGTTTTCCCGAACAACTGACATCCACACGCCACATCGCACAAAGTCTTTCGCATTAAGGGAAAATATCGACCTGGGTGCCGTTCTGCACCATCATGTAGATTTTCTCGATGTGGCGATCCTTGACGGCGATGCAACCCGCCGTCCAATCCTTACCTTTGCCACGGTTTTCGCCGGCCCGGCCATGGATGAAAATATCGCCCCCCGGACGCCGCCCCATTGCCTCGGCATAGGCCATGTCTTCCGCGTTCGGATAGGAAATCCCGAGAGACAGATGATAGGACGACTTCGGGTTGCGGCGGTCGATGATATAGCTGCCTTCGGGCGTCTTGCCATCACCTTCGAATCGTTTCGGACCGATCGGGTTACCCCCCAAACCGATCTTGTACTCTTTCATCACCTCAGCGCCATGCAAGAGATAGAGCCTGCGGCGTTCTTTATAAATCACCACTCTGGTGATCTCCGGCCCCGTATAGGGCTTCAGTTCGCGCGCAAACACAGCTTTGGAAAACGACAGCGCCGAAGCCGCTGACACAAGAAATACCCGCCGTTTCATGATCACTACCCGATCTTAGTTTTTCCTCTCCATACACCGGATCGGCAAATCAGGCCAAATCAATTTCTCGGATCAGGAGCGCCGAAAACAGGCGGCGATTTCGACGTGGGGCGACCAGCGGAACTGATCGACGGGCACGATCCACTGCATATCAAACCCGGCTTCGATGAGGTGTCTGGCGTCACGTGCAAAGGTGATCGGGTTGCAAGACACGAATCCCACGCGTTTCAGATCGCTTTTGGCGATCTCTTCGCATTGCGCCTGCGCGCCCGCGCGCGGCGGGTCGATCACCGCAGCCTCGAATCGGTTCAGCTCATCGCTGCGCACAGGTTGGCGAAAGAGATCGCGGGTCTCGACCGACACACGTTTGAGCCCCGCCGCCTGACGCCAGCCTTTCATCAACGCCTCCAGCATATCGGAAGCGCCCTCAACAGCATGGACCTCCGCCCCCTCGGCTAGCGGCAGAGAAAAAGTTCCGCAGCCCGCAAAGAGGTCGACGACACGCTCAGCATCCCCAACCGCGCGACGCATCAGAGCCACCAAAGCGGCCTGACCCTCAGCCGTCGCCTGAAGGAATGCGCCCGGCGGCGGAACGACCCGGGCCTTGCCGAAACTCAGGAACGGAAGTGTTTCACCCGCAAGATCCTCGCCATTCCAGGACAGACGAGACAGACCCGAATTCTGCACAAATTGCCCCAATTCGATCCGCATTTCGAGATCGAGAGATTTGCCGTTCTGGACCGAGACATCCAAACCGCTGTCGGCGGCAATCACGGTGATATCCATCTCCCCGCGTCGCGATGCACCCAGTTCGACCAGACGTTCCAGATCGGTGTAATGCGCCATGATTTCCGGCACCATGAGAATGCAGTCCGGCACCGGCACCAGACTGTCGGACGCCCGGGCATGCAAACCGAGCATCACACCCTTTTTCGTCCGTCTTCCATGGAACACGGCACGCCGACGACTGCGTGGCGGCGATGTCAAAATCGACTCTAATCCAGCTAAAATCCCCTGATGACGCAATGCGGTGGCGACAAATTCGCTTTTCCACCGCGCCACGAAATCGTCCGAGGCATGTTGCAAAGCACAGCCCCCACAGGCCTTGGCATGACGGCAGTCAGGTTTCACCCGATCCGGCGAGGGGGTAACAATCCTGGCGGTTGCAATGCGACCGTCGACGGGCACACCCTCAATCACTTCCCCCGGCAGGGCGTTCGGCACGAAGATGCCTTCTGCGGTGATGCCATCGCCTTTGTGGCCCAAACGCTGAATTTCGAATTGCTCCATCAGCCTCTCTCCGACCGTCGCAACAACGCATCTTTCGAAAGCTCGAAACCGCTGTCGATCCAGTCCTGCTCAAGCCGCTTCAAAGCTTCGCCCAGCGCCTTTCCCGAGAATTTCCCCATCAGGTCCCGCGCCGAAACGGGAAACGACGCCATGGCACCTTTGTGAATGTCTTGCGCCAGCATGTCCGGCAGAGGTTGCTCCAGAAAAGCCGCGCGCAGGGTCATAGCACCTCGCGCAATCGCCTCACCCTCGCGATAGGCAATCTCGGCGGCAGGTCGCATACCAAGCGCCGCATCCCGCAACGCCCGATACTGCCTGATCTGGCTCTTCGACAGGCGCAAAAGCTCCGCCACGTCGAAATCTCCCAAAGCCGCAAGGCGCAGGATCGGATCGGGTGTCTGTTCCAGAGAGGTCAGGACAAAAAAAGCCTTTGTCGAGGCTCCGGGCAACAAGGCGTTCAACACCCCGGTCTGATCCATCGCGCCCAGCGCCAACTCAGGGTCTGCGGCGGACAGAAGTTTTATCATCTCATGCCCGATCCGCTCGCGAGACAGACGCGCAAGACCGTCGATATGAGCGGCACAAGCCGCAAGCCCGTCAGGATCAAGCCCTGCGTCGTCGTCACCATACCACGCATGGAAGCGGAAAAATCTCAGGATGCGCAGGTAATCTTCGCGAATCCTTTGCACCGGATCGTCAATGAACCGCACCCACCGCGCCTGAATGTCCGAAAGACCGCCGAGAGGATCGACGATGCTGCCGTCCGCCTTGGCATAAAGCGCATTCATCGTGAAATCACGCCGATGCGCATCCTCTTCAAGCGTCTCGGCAAAGGCGACAACGGCACGGCGCCCATCGGTCTCCACATCCTTGCGAAAAGTGGTGATCTCAAAGGGCTCGCCATCGACCACAACCGTGATCGTGCCATGATCTATGCCGGTTGGAATAGCCTTGAATCCGGAGGCTTTGGCAAGCTCAACAGTGCGCTCAGGCCGCACGGAGGTGGAAATATCGAGATCGCTGACCGGAACACCCAACAAGCTGTTGCGCACACAGCCGCCCACGAAATAGGCCTCTTCTCCGGCGCGAGAAAACATCGCCATGATGTGCTGCGCCGGAGCGCTTTCGATCCAGTCGGCTGAGAGTTTCATGATCCGCTCACCCGTTCTGCAAGAACCCGCAAAATCCGCGCCGTCGCACCCCAGATGTAATAGGGGCCATATGGCACGGTGTAAAATGAGCGCATCTGCCCCCGCCAGCGCCGGGATTGAATCGCGAAATTATTCGGATCGAGAACGTGAGACAGGGGCACATCGAAAACTTCCGACACCTCCCCTTCTTCGGGAACCGGTGTGAAATCATCGCTGATCCAGCCCAGTACCGGAAACATTTCGAATTGCGTCACGGTTTCATGTGTCGGAAGCCCGCCCAGAACCTCGACCAACGCACGCGGGAGGCCGATCTCTTCGGTCGCTTCCCGCAAAGCGGCATCGACCGGATCACGATCCGTGGGATCGACACGCCCACCGGGAAAGGCGATTTGACCCGGATGATGTTTCAGCGCGGACGAGCGCTTCGTCAGGATCAATCGTAAGCCTTGCGGCGTTTCCCGGATCGGAACCAATACCCCGGCCGGGCGCAATTTCGCCTTTACGGAGGGACGCAAGCCACGATTCAGATCGAAATCCGAAGAGGACGCACCGGGATCGCGTAACAGTGCCCTTAGGGCGTCCCGATCAATCGGCATCACCATCGGGACTTTCCTCTGCCTCGAACCCGACCGTTTTCGGATCGAGCACATAATGCGCGCCACAGAACTGACAATCCGCCGTCACGACCCCCTCGTCGGTGGTCATGCGCACAATATCCTTGGCCGAATAGATCGACAGGCTCTGACGCACCTTGTCCTCCGAACAATTGCAGCCGAAATGCACGGGCTGCGGATCGAACACGCGGGGGCGTTCCTCGTGAAACAGGCGTACCAGAAGTTCCGTGGGTTGCACATGCGGCCCGACGAGTTCCATATCCTCGACCGTATCGAGCAGGATATTGGCACGGTTCCAGTCTTCGAAATCGTCGTCGTTCAGGATGTCGGAAGCTTGCAGGAGGCCGTCACCGTCCTCATCGCTCTGTGCCGCGAAGGGGGAGGCCTTCGGCATTTTCTGGAGCATGATGCCCCCGGCACGCCAATGCTCTTCGCCACCGGGCAGAC
Source organism: Celeribacter persicus (assembly GCF_003050785.1). GTDB lineage: Bacteria > Pseudomonadota > Alphaproteobacteria > Rhodobacterales > Rhodobacteraceae > Celeribacter > Celeribacter persicus. The sequence goes on along the minus strand of NZ_QAOH01000011.1, from coordinate 65,448 downwards.
GGGAGGTGCCGAATGTCGTGGAGAAACGGGTCGGCAATTGTTCAGACTGCGCAAAATAGGTCTCGGCACAGGCCGACAAGGAGCCGCCTGAGATCGGTGTGATCCCCTGATAGGGCACCATGCCCTTTCCCTGGTCGATCAGAATCGCGAAGTAACCCTTGCCGATCTGGGAAAACGGATCGACGCGCGGCAGGAGCCGGTTGGCGTCGAATGAGGCATAGGCCCGGATGCGCGCAGGTTCGCCCTCGTCGGTGGGCGCGTAATAATCGGTGGCGATCAGGCGCGCCGGACCGTCACCGCGCACCTGAAGAGAAAGTTTCCAGCGCAGTTTCATCGTCTGGCCGATCATCGCGGTCAAAAGCGCCATTTCCGCGACCAGAGCTTCGATTTCCGGCGGGTAGGCATGCTGCGCAAGGATGCGATTCAACACCCCGTCGAGACGCGCCACACGCCCGCGGATGTCCGACGCATCCAGTTGGAAAGGCAGGACCGTATCGTCCCAGGCAATTTTCGATCCGAGCATTTGTGCTTCCCCTCAGGTTCGGCGCTGGAATATCCTGTTCATATAGGCGGAACAACCACCGAAGAAAGGCAGGTCAGGCATGCGGCGCTACGGAGAACCCAGGCTTCCGGGAAAATCTTATCGAGCCCGGCCCGGTGTTTATGCCATTCTGCCAAGAGGTGGACAGGTTCTCCTGACCTATCAGGCCGGCATTCATCACGAATTCCAACTGCCCGGAGGCGGTATTGATCCGGGAGAAAGCCCCGTCACGGCACTGCATCGCGAGGTCTTTGAGGAAACCGGCTGGCGGATCGCAAAGCCGCGTCTTCTGGGGGCTTTCCGGCGCTTTGTGTTCATGCCCGAATACGATCTCTGGGCCGAAAAGATTTGCCACATTTATCAGGCCCATCCGGTGCGCAAACTGGCCGAACCGCCTGAGGAAGACCACTCGGTTCATTGGGCCAGCCCGGAACAGGCCGCGATTAGCCTTGGAAATCCCGGTGACCGGGCTTTTCTTCAAAGCCTGTTCTGACCGGAATATTCCAGCAAAATCGCCGATATATCGTCGGGAAAATCCTTCTCTTTGTTGTAATCGTTGAGATCCCACAGGAAGGTGTCGAAAAACGCGTTTCCGGTCTCCTTGGCCATTTTCCGGCACATCTCCACAAGCCCCTCTTCCCCAAGCATGCCATCGCCGCCATCAGGGCATTCCGTCACCCCGTCGGAAAAAATCAGAATACGCTCCCCCGGTGAGAGGGTCAGGCGCACATCCTCGTACTGCGCATTCGGGATCAGGCCCACGGGCATGCCCCCGCCCCCAAAGAATGTCACCCCCCCCTCTTTGGACTGAAACACCGGGTTCGGGTGACCGCATTGCGCCATCACGAACTCCCCGTTCAGTCGATCGAAATGCCCCAAAATCATGGTGAAATAGAGATCCGTCTCCATCTCTTCGAGCATCAACCGGTTGAGCGCAGCCGCCACCTTCGATGGATCAGTGGGGTAGAAATTCCCCTGGGCATCGCTGCGAATTGCCAGATTCTGTTCCGGCGTGGACCCAGTGAGATAGGCGGCAAGCCGCGCTGTCATCAGCGCCGAAGCAACACCATGTCCCGACACATCGAGAGCGAAGATGCCGAACTGATGCTCATTGATCGGGAAGAAACCGACAAGATCGCCACCGACATGGCCACTGGGCCGCAACAGTAGTGAAACCTGAGCGGTCTGAAAGTCCCGGAATCGCTCGCGCACGAGTGATTGCTGCATCTTCCGGGCCTCGACCAGATCGCGGTCAAGCGAGTCATAGAGCTCCGATATTTCTGCCAGAGTCGAACTGACCAGACGGTTCTTCTCCGTCAGTTCTCGCTCCATCCGTAATATCCGCTCTCCCGCGCGAATCCGAGCCAAAAGCTCATCGCCGGCCACCGGTTTCGTCAGGAAATCGTCTGCCCCGACATCCAGCCCCAGCGCCACTTCCGCCTTGTCGGATTTCGAGGTCAGCAGAATAAAATAACCGTAATGCGCCCGGTCAAGCTGCCGAAACGCCTGACAAAATTCCAGACCGCTCATGCCCGGCATCATCCAATCGGACACCACGAGATCAATATGTTCGCGCTGACAAATCTCCATGGCCTCTTCACCGGACCCCGCCTCGAAAACCGCATAGCCCCAGCGCCCGAGATAGGAGGACAAAATCCGGCACTGCGCACGGGAATCGTCCACCACCAGCACGTTATGCACGACGCCACGGTCAGGCACGGCCCGTAAATACACTTGATTTTCCTGAGCGATGAGCAAAACGAAACACCCTAACCTTAAACATGTTCCGCACATCATCAGGCGGAGGATTTAATGTCGCCTTAAATCTAAAACTTTCGAGAAAATCGGTGGCACGCTTACATTTGCGTAACCTTCTTGCCCTCTTATTGGCCCCGGATAGGAGACTGCCATGATTGACTGGAACAGGGTCACGGAATTGCGTGACGAAGTCGGCGCAGAGGATTTTCGTGAGGTTGTGGAGCTGTTTCTCGAAGAGGTCGACGAGGCAATTGAACGCATGAAATCCACTCCGGACACCTCATGTCTCGAACAGGATCTCCATTTTCTCAAGGGAAGCTCCCTCAACCTCGGTTTTGCGGCCTTTTCGGCCCTGTGTCGGGACGGAGAAAAGGCGGCAAGAGGTGGCCATGCCGACGTGATCGACATGGCCGGACTTTTCGAAAGCTATGCGCAATCGAGATCAGAATTCCTTAGCAAGAATGTCACCTGACAGCCCTGTTCAGAGCACGAATTCCGCCAGATCACGATCATTGGTAATATCGCGATAGACAAGCCCTGCTTCGTTCATCTTCTCGAACAAATGCGCGAAATTCGCCGGATCGTCGGTTTCGATGCCGATCAGAACCGACCCAAAGTTACGCGCGGATTTCTTGAGGTATTCGAACCGGGCAATGTCATCATTCGGGCCCAACATATCAAGAAAATCGCGCAAAGCGCCGGGGCGCTGCGGCATACGCAGAATGAAATATTTCTTGAGTTCCCGGAACCTCTGTGCCCGCTCCTTGACCTCCGGCAGGCGTTCGAAATCGAAATTACCGCCCGAAGTCACACACAGCACGCGTTTGCCCCGAATCTCTTCCCGAATGTCCTGAAGCGCATCAATCGACAACGCCCCGGCGGGTTCCAGAACGATCCCCTCAACATTCAGCATGTCGAGCATGGTCGAACAAATACGATCCTCGGGACAGGCGAGAATATGATCGGTTGGAATATCCTTTAGAATTTCGAAGGGAAGCGCACCGATCCGTGCCACGGCAGCACCGTCCACGAAACTGTCCACATCGCTCAGGGTGACGGGTTCACCCGCAGCAACCGCTGCTTCAAGCGAACGCCCCCCCATCGGCTCCACGAAATAGACTTCGGCCGCAGGCGCAACCTCGCGCAAATAAGACAACACACCCGCCGAAAGCCCCCCACCGCCCACAGGCAAGACAACCACATCCGGAACCATCTGGGACATGAACTCGACGGCGACGGTTGCCTGCCCCTCAATCACATCCATGTCGTCGAAAGGCGCGAGGAAATGCCCGTCCTGCTCGGCGCAATAGCTCTGTGCCGCTTCAAGCGTGTTGTCGAAATAGTCACCCACCAAGCGAATCTCGATATTCTCCCCGCCGAACACCTTGGTCTTGTCGATCTTTTGCTGCGGCGTCGTGACTGGCATGAAGATCACGCCTTTCACCCCGAACTGCCGACAGGCGAACGCCACACCCTGCGCATGGTTGCCAGCGGAGGCGCAAACGAAAAGCCCGATGTTCGGGTCTTTTTCCCGCGCCTTCATCATCGCATTCCAAGCCCCACGCAACTTGTAGGAACGCACCGGCGTGAGGTCTTCGCGTTTTAGCCAGACATCGCAGTCATAGGCTTTGGAAAGATGGTCGTTGCGCAGGCAAGGCGTCGGCTCGAACAGGCGCCGGACAAGCGTTTCGGCCGCACGGGCGCGTTTGGTGAAAGGCCCCGCTTCAGTCATCGAGCTCTCCCCGCATGGCCAGTTCGTAGATGGAAGACAACAGGCTCACATTGACCATCAACAGGAACCACCCGGCCAGCAATTCATAAAGCAATCCCAGAAGCCCACCTCCGAAAATCGGCGCAATGAACTGGATCACGATGAACAGGGCGATGGACAGGATCGCAGCCTGCAAGATGACGGCGGAGTGCGGTTTTGTGGCCTGCCATGCCTGTGCGAAAGTCATTTTCTGGCCCAGCGCCACGGCAGGAAGGGTCGGGGAAATACGGAAGAAAACGAACACGGCAGGCAAGCCGATCACCACCATGACGAAGAGGCCGCCCAATGCCTGAGCCAACACTCCGCCAAACATCGCCAGAATAACACCGGCCAGAACACCGATCGTCAGGCCAATCAGCAATCCAATGAGGATCGACAGGATGAGATACCCCCAGACACGAGAACCGCTCCAGGACGGGAAGGCCGAGGTGGGGCGTTTGCCCTCCAAAACGTAACGATGCCACTCCACAGCGATCCAGCAGGAGCCCACTGCCATCACCACATTCGACAGAAGAATGAGCCAGAGACCGCTACCCGACATCGCTTCCGGATCGCCGGAGGTCAATGCCTCCATGTCGACCATGCCGAAGGTGAGAATCTGGACAATCAGAATGCCAATCCAGATCAGTCCTGAAACCGCCAAGGCCTCGTCCAGATGCCGGATGACCCGCAAAACCGCGTTTTGAAATAGAATGAAACCCGTCATGACGACCCTTCTCAAAGCTTCTGAGCGAAGGTTTAGTGCTTTTGCCGGGAGAGCTAAAGCAATCTTGGGCGCAAACCTTGCTCTCAGCCCAAAAAACCGATAATCGCGCCTGCGAACTCCGAAAAAGGATTGTCCCATGTCTGCGCCTAAAAAAGTGGTTCTCGCCTATTCCGGCGGCCTCGATACCTCGATCATCCTGAAATGGCTTCAGACCGAATACGGTTGTGAGGTCGTGACCTTCACTGCCGATCTCGGTCAGGGCGAGGAACTGGAACCCGCGCGCAAGAAGGCCGAAATGCTCGGCATCAAGCCGGAGAACATCTACATCGAAGACGTGCGCGAAGAGTTCGTGCGCGATTTCGTCTTCCCGATGTTCCGCGCCAATGCGCTTTACGAAGGCGAATACCTTCTGGGCACCTCGATTGCCCGCCCCCTGATCTCCAAGCGTCTTGTCGAGATCGCCGAGGCCACCGGAGCCGACGCCGTGGCGCATGGTGCGACCGGCAAGGGCAACGATCAGGTGCGGTTCGAGCTTTCCGCCTATGCGCTAAACCCCGACATCAAGGTGATCGCACCCTGGCGCATCTGGGATCTGTCGTCACGCACGAAACTTATTGATTTTGCTGAGAAAAACCAAATTCCAATCGCCAAGAACAAACGCGGTGAAGCACCGTTCTCGGTCGATGCCAACCTGCTTCATACCTCCTCTGAAGGTCGCGTTCTTGAGAACCCGGCGGAGGAAGCGCCCGATTACGTGCTGCAACGCACCGTACCGGTGGAACAGGCGCCGAACGAGCCGGAATACATCGAGGTCACCTTTGAAAAAGGTGATGCGGTTGCGGTCAATGGCGAGGCGATGTCACCCGCAACGCTCCTCACCAAGCTCAACGAACTGGGCGGCAAACATGGGATCGGGGTGCTCGATCTGGTGGAAAACCGTTTCGTCGGCATGAAATCCCGCGGCATCTACGAGACGCCGGGCGGCACCATCCTTCTGGCCGCGCACCGGGGGATTGAGCAAATCACACTCGACAGCGGCGCGGGTCATCTGAAAGACAGCCTCATGCCGCGCTATGCGGAGCTGATCTACAACGGGTTCTGGTTCTCGCCAGAGCGTGAAATGTTGCAGGCCGCCATCGACAAGTCGCAAGAGCATGTGTCGGGCACGGTGCGTCTGAAACTCTACAAAGGTGCTGCGCATACCGTGGGTCGCTGGTCCGAGGCCTCGCTTTACTCCGAGAAACACGTGACCTTCGAGGACGACGCCGGTGCCTACGACCAGAAAGACGCGGCGGGCTTCATCCAGCTCAACGCCCTGCGTCTGAAACTTCTGGCGGCGCGGAACCGTCGCTTGAAATAAAGATCAATTGGTCTGGGCGAAATTGGTTCCCGCCCAGACCAAAGTTTTCATGCAGATTCACGCTCATACACCGGAGCATTATAGGCAGATTTGGTAAGCTGAATTCCATATTCAGCATCAGCCTTGCGCACATAGCTTTCAGATGAAACTGCGATTGCTTCATGATTTGAGGCCTTGAGCGTCCAGCGCCAAAAGCCAACCCTGTCTTTGTATAGCACAAAGTACATTTCTTTTTCCTTTAAGATTACAGACGAACCCTCGCCAAATCATTCGCCGAGAGAAAGGCCACTTGACGGAAGCGGTGCAATCTTGAAGAATCCAAGTGTGTTTAAAGCACTGCGTCCTAGCGACGTAAGAGCGCTCTCCAGTTGCAGCTGGGGGGCGTTCATGTCTTTAGGACTCCACGATTCGCTCAATGAGTCGAGTCTTTTCTTACAAAATATAGCATGTGATTATAACAAAACCACTCAGTAAAGTGTTAGTCTCAATATGCATTACATCCCAAAGGCCGCCTTTACATCCGCTGCCGAGGGAATGGCGTCCGCCGTACCCGGGCGGGTGACTTTCAGGGCTGCCGCCTGCACCGCCCATTCCATCGCCGTGCGGATCGGCATCCCGAAATCGAGCCCCGCCGCCACATAGCCGACAAAGGTGTCTCCCGCTCCAGTGCTGTCAACGGCGGTGACTTTCGGCGAGGTTACCTCGATCACTTCACCGGTCTCGTTCGACCGCCACATCGCGCCCTTCGCGCCCAGCGTGACGAGAACCTGCGGCACCGGGAGCTGATCAAGAGACGTACCCATTTCGGAACAGAGCTGCGATGCCTCGACCGCGTTCATCACCGCCATGGACACATCCGGAATCACCGCACGCACCGCTTCGACGGAGAAAGGTGCTGCGGAATAGATCACGCGCATCCCCTTCACGAGGGCAAAGGTCGCAGCAGGGGCCTGAAGGTTGGTTTCGTTCTGCAACAAAAGCGTGTCGCCCGCTTTCGCCTGATCAATCGCCTGAATGACGAATTCACTGTCCTGCTGCACATTCGCACCCGGATCAATGACAATCATGTTCTCCCCATCGGGGCCGACATAAATCACCGCATGGCCAGTGGGCTCATCCACCTCGCGCAGGAATTTGCAATTTGCCCCGTAGCTCTCGATCCGCTGACGGACCCAAGGGTCGGTCTTGCCGATGGCGCCGATATGATAGACCTCCGCCCCGGCTTTCGCGGCCGCAACGGATTGGTTGGCCCCCTTGCCCCCCAACCCGATCTTGTGCCCTGTGGCACTTAGCGTTTCGCCGGGTCCGGGAAAGCGAGGCAGTGTATAAAAGCGGTCGATATTGACTGAACCGAGATTGAAAATCGCCATTTATACACTCCCCTCATTGATTGGCCCGCAAAGGTTATTTCGTCTGGCCCACCTTGCAGGCCGCGAGTACGGCCATGTTCAGAATATCGTTTACCGTCGAAACGGTTGAACAAATCTGAATAGGTTTATCGACGCCGGTCAAGATCGGGCCAATCACCGTCGCACCGGCCATTTCCTGCATCAGCTTGACGGAGATGGAGGCGGAGTGACGTGCGGGCACGACGAGGATATTGGCCGGACCGGAAAGGCGACAGAACGGGTAAGCCGCCATGGCCTCCGGGTTCAGCGCCACGTCCACTGTCATCTCGCCATCGTATTCAAAATCCGCGCCGCGGGCATCGAGCACTTCGGAGGCCACGTGCATCTTATGGGATCGCTCGGACACGGGGTAACCGAAGGTCGAGAAGGACGCAAAGGCGACACGCGGCTCAATCCCCATGGACCGCGCGACACGCGCAGCGGCCATAGCGATATCGGCCAGATCTTCTTCGACCGGCCATTCATGCACCAGCGTATCGGCGATGAAAATGATCCGGCCCTTGTGCAAAAGCGCCGTGACACCGACCGCCCCATCTTTCGCGGTCGCGTCGAACACGGAATTAATCCGGTCGAGCACATGGGCGGATTTGCGCGTCGCGCCGGTAACAAGACCGTCGGCATGGCCATGGGCCAACATCAGAGCGGAAAACGCGTGACGATCGCGTGCAGCGAGACGGTGAATGTCTTTCTGATCGAATCCTCTGCGTTGCAGGCGTTTGTAGAGGAAATCCTTGTAGTCCTGCAGGTGCGAGGTATTCGCGGCGTTGATGATTTCGATCTCCGAAATCGCTTCGCCGAGCCCCTCTTCCTGCAACTTGCGGCTCACCTCATCGGTACGTCCGACCACAAGCGCACGCCCGAAACCGCCCCGGTGATAGGCCACTGCAGCGCGCAGCACACGCGGATCGTCACCCTCGGCAAAGATCATCGTGGCCTGCTCCTGACGGGCGCGGGCATAGAGGCGTTGCAGCAGATGCGCGGTCGGGTCCATACGGGCCTGAAGGTCCTGCGCATAGCCTTCCATGTCGATGATCGGACGACGGGCGACACCGGTATCCATCCCGGCCTGCGCCACGGCGGGCGGAATGGTATAGATCAGACGCGGATCAAACGGTGTCGGGATGATATAATCGCGACCGAAGGACAGTTTCTGACCATAGGCAAGGGCCACCTCGTCCGGCACGTCTTCGCGAGCGAGCGCGGCAAGCGCCTCGGCACAGGCGATTTTCATCTCGTCGTTGATCGCACGCGCATGGATGTCGAGCGCGCCGCGGAACAGATAGGGAAAGCCCAGAACGTTGTTCACCTGATTGGGATAGTCGGAACGCCCGGTCGCGACGATCACGTCATCGCGCACGGCATGGGCGTCTTCGGGCGTGATCTCCGGGTCCGGGTTTGCCATCGCGAAGATCACGGCATTGGGCGCCATGGATTTCACCATGTCCTGCGTCACGGCGCCTTTGGCAGAGACGCCGAGGAACACGTCCGCCCCCTCCATTGCCTCCGCCAGCGTCCGAGCATCGGTCACGGCGGCATGGGCCGATTTCCACTGGTTCATGCCCTCGGTGCGGCCTTGGTATATCACGCCCTTGGTGTCGCACATGATGCAATTGTCATGACGCGCCCCCATGGCCTTGACCAATTCAAGACAGGCGATCCCGGCAGCACCGGCACCGTTCAGCACGATTTTACAGTCTTCGATTTTCTTACCGGAGATATGCAGCGCATTAATCAGCCCGGCGGCACAAATCACAGCCGTGCCATGTTGGTCGTCATGGAAGACAGGAATGTCCATCTCTTCCTTGAGCTTCTGCTCGATAATGAAACATTCGGGCGCCTTGATGTCTTCGAGGTTGATGCCGCCAAAGGTCGGGCCCATCAGGCGCACGGCACGGATGATTTCCTCCGGGTCCTCGGTATCGAGTTCGATGTCGATGGAGTTCACATCGGCGAAGCGTTTGAACAGAACCGCCTTGCCTTCCATCACCGGCTTGGAGGCCAGCGCACCGAGATTGCCGAGACCCAGAACGGCGGTACCGTTGGAAATCACCGCAACGAGGTTGCCCTTGTTCGTATAGTCATAGGCGGTCTCGGGCAATTGTGCGATCGCCTCGCAAGGCACAGCTACACCCGGAGAATAGGCCAGCGACAGATCGCGCTGAGTGGACATCGGCACACTCGGCGTCACGTCGAACTTGCCGGGGCGCGGTTTCATGTGAAACGTCAGCGCTTCTTCTCGGGTTTGCTTGGTTTTGGACATGCGCGCGTGCCTCCTCGTCGTCAGTCGGTCCTACTTACCCACAGCCCGGAGGATGCTCAACAAAAAGAACGCGATCTGGCCCTTTACCTCCCCTATCGGAGCGATAAGTTGGTCCGAAATCAAAACCGGATGCCAACAGTGACCTCACAAACGCCCGCCGCCACGCCTATGATGGCGCAATATCTCGAAATCAAGTCGCGGCATCGCGATGCGCTCCTGTTTTACCGCATGGGCGATTTCTACGAGATGTTCTTTGACGACGCGATAGCCGCCTCCGAAGCACTCGATATCGCGCTGACGAAACGTGGCAAACATGCAGGCGACGATATTCCGATGTGCGGCGTACCGGTACACGCAGCGGAAACCTATTTGCTCAACCTTATTCGCAAGGGCTTCAAAGTCGCCGTTTGCGAACAGCTCGAAGACCCATCCGAAGCGAAAAAGCGCGGGTCCAAATCGGTAGTGAAACGCGATGTGGTGCGCCTCGTTACCCCTGGCACACTGACCGAAGACAGCCTTCTGGATGCGCGGCGTCACAATTTCCTCGCGGCTTATGCGGAAATCCGCGAAGAGGGCGCGCTTGCCTGGGTCGATATTTCCACGGGGGCCTTTCATGTCATGCCCTGCCCGCTTGTCGGACTTGGGCCCGAACTGGCGCGACTGAACCCGTCCGAAATCGTGGTGTCCGAGGCTCATGACGCGAACTGGGCTGAATTCGTGCCTGATTTTCATGATCGCATGACCGACCTGTCGCGGTCGTCTTTTGACAGCACCTCAGCGCAAACCCGCCTGACGGAGCTTTTCAAAGTTTCGTCGATGGATGCCTTCGGACAGTTCACCCTGCCCGAGATTTCCGCGATGGGTGCGATCATCGACTATCTGGACATCACGCAGAAAGGCAAACTGCCGCTGGTGCGGCGGCCCGTGCGGGAATCCTTGCGTGGCGCGATGCAGATCGACGCCTCGACCCGGCGCAATCTTGAGATTTCGCATTCGCTCTCCGGATCGCGCGAAGGCTCTCTGATCGCAACCATGGACCGCACGGTCACGGCAGCGGGCGGGCGGCTTCTGGAACGCCGTCTGGCCAGCCCCTCGCGTGATGTGGCGGTGATTACCGACCGGCTCGATGCAATCACTTTCGCGATTGAAAACACACGAACGGCTCAGTCCCTGCGCGAAGCGTTGCGCAAGGTTCCGGATATGGAGCGTTCCTTGTCCCGGCTCGGTCTCGACCGTGGCGGACCGCGTGATCTTGCCGCAATACGTAACGGACTCACGCAAGCTGAGAGCATTCGAGATATCCTCGTAGATGCTCCGGTTTCGACCCTGATCCAGCAGAAAATGGCGTTTCTGACCGATCATGCCGAACTCATAGACCTTCTGGATGCGGCTCTGGTCGCGGAACCTCCGCTCCTGTCTCGCGACGGTGGGTTCATTGCCCCAGATTACGACGCGGAACTCGACGAATGCCGCACATTGCGCGATGAAGGACGCGGCGTCATTGCCTCCCTGCAAAAGAAATACGCCGAAATGACCGGCGTGCAGTCGCTCAAGGTCAAGCATAACAATGTGCTCGGCTATTTCATCGAAACCACCTCGACCCATGCGGAAAAAATGCTCTCCGCACCGCTGTCGGAGACCTTTATCCATCGTCAGACCACCGCCAATCAGGTGCGCTTTACGACGCTGGAGTTGTCCGAACTTGAAACCAAAATCCATAACGCGGGCGGGCGGGCGCTTGAGATCGAAAAACGTCTCTTTGAAGTGCTTCGCATGGCCATTCTGGAACGTGCCCCGGCGATCAACGATGCCTCTGGAGCACTTGCAGAACTGGACCTGATCACAGCGCTTGCCGATCTGGCGCAAAACGAGGGTTGGACGCGCCCTCAGGTGGATTTGGGTCGCGAATTCCTTGTCACAGGCGGGCGTCACCCGGTTGTGGAACGCGCACTACGCAAACAGGGCGGAGAAAAATTCGTTGCCAACGATTGCGCTCTGTCCGACGGGCACGACGGTGCTGCGATCTGGCTTTTGACCGGGCCGAACATGGCCGGTAAATCGACCTTTCTGCGGCAAAACGCGCTGATCGCGCTGATCGCACAGGCCGGCTCCTATGTCCCGGCGGAACGGGCGCATATCGGGGTGGTATCTCAGCTTTTCTCCCGCGTCGGTGCGTCGGACGATCTGGCGCGTGGGCGCTCGACCTTCATGGTCGAAATGGTCGAAACTGCCGCGATCCTCAATCAGGCAGATGACCGGGCCTTGGTCATCCTCGATGAAATCGGACGTGGTACGGCAACCTATGACGGGTTATCGATTGCCTGGGCGACGCTCGAACATCTGCACGATGTCAACAAATGCCGAGCACTGTTTGCGACGCATTACCATGAAATGACATCGCTCTCCGACAAACTGCCCGGCGCGGACAATGCGACTGTGGCGGTAAAGGAATGGGAGGGTGAAGTGATTTTCCTCCATGAGGTGATCAAGGGGAAGGCGGATCGTTCCTACGGGGTTCAGGTGGCGCGGCTCGCCGGCCTGCCGGATGCGGTGGTGGCGCGTGCGAAATCCGTTCTGGAGACTCTGGAGAAGGGTCAGGCGGAAAGTGCCGCAAACCCGAAAGCGATCATCGACGATCTGCCGTTGTTCGCCGCCATTCCTCCCGCACCGCCGCCCGCCGCCCCAAAAGAGAGCAAGGTCGAGAAAAAGCTCGCCGAGGTTTCCCCCGACGAGCTGTCTCCGAGAGAAGCGTTGCAGCTTCTCTATGATCTCAAAGCGATGATTTAAGCGGGCGTCGAGGACACGCCGACCTGCGCCGGACGCAGCAGACGGTCGTGGATCATGAAACCGACGTTCATCACCTGAATGATGTCGCCCGCTTTTGTGTTCGGGACCGGGGCCTCGAACATGGCTTCGTGCTGGTTCGGATCGAACTTGTCGCCCACTTCGGGAGCAATGATCTGAATCCCATGCTTGCCGAAAACGTTCAGCAACTCGCGCATGGTCAACTCGATGCCCTCGATCAGCGCAGCCTGCTGTTCGCGCTGTTCTTCGGTGATCGTATCGACCGCCCGTTTCATGTTGTCGAACACCGGCAACATATCGCGCGCCAGTTTCGAGCCACCGTAGTTTTCCGCCTCGCGACGGTCACGATCTGCGCGTTTGCGGGAGTTTTCCGCATCGGCCACCGCGCGCATGAAGCGGTCACGGAATTCGTCGCGCTCGGCACGGAGCTGTTCCAGCTCGGCCATCACATCATCCTCATCCGGGCCTTCGAGAGCCTCCTCGGAAGTGATATCGATGATTTCGTCGATCTCGGTTTCGATCTCTTCAGACATGTCTTTTTTCGGATCCGTCATGTTCCACCTTTTCACGCCTTGCCGGACAAAATCCGCCCCACAAGCTGGGCCGTGTAGTCGACGATCGGAACGATCCGCCCATAATTGAGACGGGTCGGTCCGATGACGCCCACGGCACCGATAATTTTTCGTTCAGCGTTCATATATGGAGAAACCACCAAAGAGGAACCCGAAAGAGAGAAAAGTTTGTTCTCAGAGCCGATGAAAATGCGCACCCCCTCGCCATCCTCGGTCAATTCGAGAAATTCGGCGATGTCACGCTTCTTTTCGAGATCGTCGAACAGGGTCCTGATCCGGTCGAGTTCATCGGCCTCCGCACTTTCGCCCAGAAGATTTGCACGCCCGCGCACGATGAGACGCTCATAGGAGGATCCCTCGCCCTCCCAAAAGGCCGAACCGTTTTCGATCAATTCGGCGGCAAGGCTGTCGAGTTCCTGACGGCGCATCCTGATCTCACGCTCAACGACAGCCCGCAATTCGGCAAGGGTTTTGCCCTCAGCCAGTGCGTTGAGAAAATTCGCAGCCTCACGCAAGGAAGAGGGGGTTTGCCCGATGGGCGGCGCGAAGACGCGATTTTCCACCTGCCCGTCGGCAAAAACCAGAATGACCAGAGCACGATCCGGTGCGAGGCTGACGAATTCCACATGTTTCACAGGGGCTTCGTGTTTCGGCGCAAGCACAAGGCTTGCACCTTGCGTGAGCCCCGAAAGCGCCGATCCGACCCGGTCCAGCATACCACCAACATCGCTGCTTTCATTGCGGACAGTGTGCTCCATCTTGGCACGCACGTCATCTGTGACGGTACCGACCTCCAGCAGACCATCGACAAAAAGCCGCAGCCCGAGCTGGGTCGGAACCCGGCCAGCGGAGACATGCGGGCTGTCGAGAAGTCCGAGATATTCGAGATCCTGCATCACGTTACGGATCGTCGCGGCGGAGACCTTTTCGCTCATCGTCCGCGTCAGTGTACGCGAACCGACGGGACCGCCACTGTCGAGATAGCCTTCGACCACACGCCGAAACACCTCCCGCGAGCGGTCGTTCATTTCAGCAATCATATTGGCTCGTTCGGTCATTTTTCCTGCGTCTTTATAGACCTCATGCAATTAAAAGACATCGGGCACGGGGGTCAATGAGGCTTGCGTGTCCGAGCCCCTCTTCGCTATGTCTGCCGCAACACATGCGGAAGGATTTATCATGCGACCCTCGGGTAGAAATTTAGACGAGATGCGGCCGATTTCAATCGAGACCGGTGTGACAAAACATGCCGAAGGGTCTTGTCTGATCCGCTGCGGTGACACTCATGTGCTTTGCACCGCCACGATTGAGGAGCGCGTGCCGCCGTTCATGCGCAATTCCGGTCAGGGCTGGGTCACCGCCGAATATGGCATGCTGCCGCGCTCGACCTCATCGCGGATGCGGCGTGAAGCGTCTCAGGGCAAACAAGGCGGGCGCACAGTAGAAATTCAGCGCCTGATCGGGCGTTCCCTGCGCGCCGGTGTGGATCGCGTGGCTCTTGGCGAACGTCAGATCACCGTGGACTGCGATGTGATCCAAGCCGATGGCGGCACCCGCTGCGCCTCCATCACAGGTGGTTGGGTTGCGCTGCGTCTCGCCGTCAACAAACTGATCAAGGCGGGCGATCTCATTTCCGATCCACTGATGTCGAATGTCGCGGCCGTGTCCTGTGGCATCTATGCTGGCCAGCCGGTGCTCGATCTCGATTATCCCGAGGATTCCGAGGCCGGCGTTGACGGGAACTTCATCATGATGGCGAATGGTCAACTGATCGAAACCCAGATGAGCGCCGAAGGGGCCACCTATTCCCGTGCGCAGATGAATGAGCTTCTCGATCTCGCCGAAAAAGGCGTGGCGGAACTTGTCGCCGCACAAAACGCGGCGGTCGCGTGATGCGCAGCTTCGACGGCAACAAACTGGTCCTCGCCTCTCATAACAAAGGCAAGCTTCGTGAAATCGCGGAGCTTATGGAACCTTTCGGGATCGAAGTCATCTCCGCTGGTGAGCTTGGCTTCGAAGAACCAGAAGAGACCGAAGACACATTTGCCGGAAACGCGCGGATCAAGGCGCATTTTGCCGCCAAGTCCAGCGGCCTCCCTGCCCTCTCCGATGACAGCGGTCTTGCGATTGATGGGCTTGGGGGCGCACCCGGTGTGTATTCCGCGGACTGGGCCGAAACGCCCAATGGCCGCGATTTTGCAATGGCTATGCAAAAAGTCTGGGACCGCCTCGAAGAGACAAACGCAGCCGAACCTCGCACCGCGCGCTTTTGTTGCACACTCTGCCTCGCCTGGCCCGATGGTCATGACGAGATTTTCGAAGGCACCGTCGAAGGCCGAATTGTTTGGCCCGCACGCGGTCTGCATGGCTTCGGCTACGACCCGATGTTCCTTCCCGACGGTGAATCTGAAACGTTCGGGGAAATGGACCACGCACGGAAACAGGCCATGAGCCACCGTGCAGATGCGTTTCGTAAACTGGTCTCCGGACCCTTCAAGGATCTCAACACATGAGTACCCGCAAACTGATCTCTTCCGGCTCTGATTTCGAGAAAGTCATGGGCTACTCCCGAGCCGTGGTGCAGGGTGACTGGTGTTTCGTGTCCGGTACCACGGGTTACGATTACGCCACGATGACCATGCCGGAGAGCATCGCCGATCAGGCACGCAACGCGTTCAAAACCATCTCCAGCGTACTGGAGGGTGAGGATTTCTCGCTCAAGGATACGGTACGTGTGCAATACACGATCACCGATGCCGCCCTAGTGGACGAAGTTGTCTCGGCACTTGGCGAGTTTCTTGCCGATATTCGCCCGGCGGCCACCATGGTCGTTGCTGATCTCATCAAACCCGAGATGAAGATCGAAATCGAAATCACGGCTTTCAAAGGCTGACAATGGAAGACTGGCAAAACGGTGGCTTTGGCCTCTATATCCATTGGCCGTTTTGCCAGTCGAAATGCCCCTATTGCGATTTCAACTCCCATGTTGCCGCGTCGATTGATCAGTCGGCATGGGAACGCGCCTATCTGTCCGAGATCGAACGTGTTTCACGGGAAACATCGGGACGAGTTCTGAACACAGTATTTTTCGGAGGCGGCACGCCCTCTCTAATGGACCCCGAGCTTGTAAATGCCATTTTAGGCAAGGTTCGAGACTGTTGGAGACTTGCGAACGATGTGGAAATCACGCTTGAAGCCAATCCCACTTCTGTCGAAGCGGGTCGTTTTCAGGGCTATCGCGACGCCGGCGTCAATCGCGTTTCGATGGGGATTCAATCTCTGCATGACGAGGATCTCAGACGACTTGGTCGGCTACATTCGGTTTCCGAGGCGCAGAAAGCCTTTGAAATTGCCCGAAACACCTTTGATCGCGTGAGTTTCGATCTGATTTACGCCCGCCAGGGCCAGACGAAGGACGCTTGGCGCAAGGAATTGCGCGAAGCTCTGTCCATGGCGGTCGATCATTTGTCGCTTTACCAGCTGACGATCGAGCAAGGCACAGCCTTCGGAGATCGTTACAATCGCGGTCAGCTTCGCAATTTACCTACGGATGATGACGCAGCAGACATGTATTTCATCACTCAGGAAGAGTGTGAAAAGGCGGGTATGCCCGCCTATGAAGTGTCTAATCACGCCCAAAAGGGCTCTGAAAGCCACCATAATCTGATCTACTGGCGCTATGGCGATTATGCCGGGATCGGACCCGGTGCACATGCGCGGCTGACATTTGGCGGACAGAAATACGCCATCGACACCCCCCTGTCGCCGCAACTCTGGCTCGCCTCGGTCGAGCAAAACGGCCATGGGGAAAATCCTCGCGAAGCGCTCAGTGGTTACGATCAGGCCGTTGAATACCTCATGATGGGGCTAAGAATTACCGAAGGCGTCGAGATTGAGCGGCTCTCGGCCCTTTTGGGACAAGAATTTTCAATTGAAAGCAATTACTTAATTGATGATGGTTTTGTGAAAAAGGAAAAGGGCCGCCTTTCCGTATCGGAAAAAGGTCGGCCCCTGCTGAATGCAATCATCCGGGATTTGATCCCGGACGCTTAAGCACCCCGCGACAAGATCGCGCAAAGCGTGTCCAGTTCATCCAGACTTTCATAAGAAATCGTCACAGTTCCCTGCTCCGTACCATCTTTATGTGTGATACTCACCTTCATGCGAATTGCTGCCGAGAGATCGCCTTCGAGCGCCCTCGTATCCGCATCTTTCTCAGCGGAGCTAGACGTTTTGGGGCTTTTAGGCTGGGTTGGGGTCTTTTCTCCCTTCACCAGCTTTTCAGTTTCACGGACGGAAAGCCCTTTATGAATAATCTCGCGCGCCAATTCAGATGGATTGTCGGCCGTCACGAGCGCCCGCGCGTGCCCAGCGGAAAGCTGGCCTTCAATCACATAATCCCGAACATCAGACGGAAGCTGCAAAAGACGCATCAGGTTGGCAATGTGACTCCGGCTTTTCCCCAAAGCTTCAGATAGTTTTTCCTGGGTATGGCCGAAGCGCTCCATAAGCTGTTTGTAACCAGCCGCCTCCTCAATCGCGTTCAGATCGGAACGCTGAATGTTCTCAATAATCGCGACTTCGAGCACTTCCGTGTCGGAATAATCGCGCACCAGAACCGGAAGTTCGTGCAAACGCGCCAATTGCGAGGCCCGCCAGCGCCGTTCACCGGCCACAATCTCATACTCACCCGCCTTACGCGGATTTTCTCGCACGATCAGAGGCTGAATCACCCCTTTTTCGCGAATTGATTCGGCCAGCTCATCCAACGCAGACTGATCAAAAGTGCGACGCGGCTGATCTGGATTAGGCTCAATCTTCTCAATCGGAACCATCATATCGGCACGACGAGGCTCAGTCGCAGCTTCAGGGGACACAGTATCCTGCGTGACATCCGCCATTAATGCTGACAATCCGCGCCCCAGACCTCTGTTCTTTGTTCTGCCCGATTGCGACATGTTTTATCGTCCTTTTTTTGCCAAAACTTCGAGGGCGAGCGCCTGATACGCCTGACTCCCTTTCGAAGCCGGATCATAATCCAGAACTGGAAGTGCAAAAGACGGCGCCTCGCTGATCCGGACATTGCGTGGAATGACCGTCTGAAACACCAGATCCCCGAGGTTATCACGTGCGTCCTGTTCCACTTGCCGGGACAAGTTGTTGCGTTGATCATACATCGTCAACACAACACCTTCGATTCTTAATTTTGAATTGGCGGTTTGCCGCACTTCGCGGACAGTCAACATGAGCTGCGACAGCCCCTCAAGCGCGAAAAACTCGCTTTGCAGAGGAACAAGCACGGAATCGGCGGCAACCATTGCGTTGACGGTCAGCAGGCTGAGCGAAGGCGGGCAATCGATGAGGATAAAATCAAAGAGAAAATCGTCAATTGCGGGCTGGCGCAGCGCATCGTGCAAGAGATAGCTGCGTTTTTCATTGGCAACCATTTCAATATCGGCGGAGCTTAAATCCACCGTTGCAGGAGAGATCCAAAGTCCTTCGAATTCCGTGGTCTGAATCACGTCGTGAAGATCGACATCTCCAAGCACAAGATCATAGGTGGTATAATTCCGGTTTTCCGGATCAATCCCCAAGCCGGTTGACGCGTTGCCTTGAGGATCAAGATCGACAACCAGCACTCGACACCCGGTTTTCACCAGCGCCGCAGCGAGATTGATCGAAGTCGTCGTTTTTCCAACCCCGCCCTTCTGGTTCGCCACCGCAATAATTTTCGGACTGTTGGGTTTGGAAAGGTCAGACACGCTCAATATCTCCGATAAGAAGGATGACGGATTCGGGATCCGTGACGCTCGGGTATTCTTCGTAGCTGAAGCGCCAGCTTTCAAGGGATTCGGAGATCTCTTCACGGAAAGAAATCCCTTTCATGAAAATGGCGTGTCCTCCCTGCCCCATATGCCTTTCGGCGAAACCCAGAAGTTTGGATAAGCTGGCCAAGGCACGTGCAGATATGAGATCGGCGTGAAGTGGCGCAACCTGTTCGATACGTTGTGACCGAACATCGACATCGAGTTCCAACTTACGCGCCACAGTTCGGAGAAATGTCGCTTTGCGTTGATCCGATTCTATGAGCGTGAAGCGGATTTCAGGTGACAATTCCTTGGCCAGAACCGCACAGACAAGACCAGGAAAACCACCGCCACTTCCGAAATCAGCCCAATGACGAAGGCCTTTGGGGGCTATGGAGAAAATCTGAACCGAATCGACAAAGTGACGCTGCCACGCTTGTTCCAACGTCGATTTAGAAACCAGATTGATCACCGGATTCCATTTTTTCAAAAGCGCCAGATAACTTTCAAGGCGCTCCAATGTTTCACGTGAAACATCGAGACCCGCTATTTTTTCGATTTGCATCAGGAAGCCTTCTGACGCTGAACCTGACGTAGGCGCGCCAAGATCAAGGTTACTGCCGCTGGCGTCATCCCTTCCACGCGTCCGGCCTGAGCAATGGTTTGAGGCCGTGCTTTGGTTAGCTTTGTCCGCAATTCGTTCGAAAGTCCGCTCAACGCAGAATAATCGAAATCATCCGGAATGATGTTTTCTTCATCCCGTTTCAGCGCCTCAACATCCCGCTTTTGACGTTCGATGTAATTCGCATAAAGCGCATCGCGTGCAAGCTGTTCCTGTATTTCAGGCGCAATATCCGCGAGAGCGGGTTCAAGAGAAATCACGTGTTCAAACGTCACATCCGGAAATGCGAGAACCTGATAAGCATTGCGTCGCGCGCCATCAGAACTCACAGAAATACCGACTGCGCCCAATTGACGAGGCGTATAGCTGGTGCTTTCAAGCTGTTCCCGAGCTTTATGCAGAACTTCCATTTTTTCCCTGAAAGCAATCTTGCGCCCTTCCCCCACAAGGCCAAGCTCAAGACCTTTTTCAGTGAGACGTTGGTCAGCGTTGTCTGCGCGCAGGGATAAACGAAATTCCGCGCGAGAGGTAAACATGCGATAGGGCTCGCTCACACCTCGGGTCACCAAATCGTCGATCATAACTCCGATATAACTGTCGGAACGGGTGAAGGTCACACCCTCCTGCCCCATAGATTTACGGGCAGCATTCATACCAGCTACAAGACCTTGTGCGGCCGCTTCTTCATAGCCCGTTGTGCCGTTGATCTGTCCCGCCAAGAAAAGTCCAGGCACATCGCGCAACTCAAGCGTCAGGCGCAACGCGCGCGGATCCACGTAATCGTATTCAATGGCGTAACCCGGTTGAAGAATTTCGACCTCTTCGAGACCACGAATCGAACGCACGTAATCGTCCTGAACTTCGACAGGCAAAGAGGTTGAGATTCCGTTCGGATAGACGGTGTCGTCATCAATCCCCTCGGGTTCAAGGAAAATCTGATGTGAGGTTTTGTCGGCAAAGCGCACGATCTTGTCTTCGATCGACGGACAATAGCGCGGACCAACACCCTCTATATGACCGCCGTACATCGCGGATCGGGACAGGTTACCCCGAATAATGTCATGGGTTTTCTCGTTCGTGTGGGTAATCCCGCAGGACACCTGACGCGCAAAAGGTTTGCGATTCAGGAAGGAAAACACCACAGGATCTTCATCCCCAGGCTGTTCTTCAAGAATATCCCAGTTGATCGTTTTGCCATTGAGACGAGGGGGTGTGCCGGTTTTCAACCGTCCGATGGGCAGATCAAACCCATAAAGACGATCTGCCAAAGCAATCGAGGGCTTATCCCCCATACGCCCTCCCGGACGTTTGACGTCTCCGATATGGATCAAACCATTCAGGAAAGTGCCAGTCGTAAGAACCACACTACCGGATTTCACTTCCGAACCGTCTCCCAAAACAACGCCTGCAACGGCTTCGCCAGCCATCAGGAGATCAGTCACTTCGGCTTCGATGATCGTCAGATTTGGTGTCGCCTCAAGTTCCGCAAGCATTTCAGTGCGGTAAATCTTACGATCCGCCTGCGCACGCGGTCCTTGCACGGCTGGGCCTTTGCGGCGATTCAAAAGACGGAACTGTATCCCCGCCTTATCTGCAATCCGCCCCATCACACCGTCGAGCGCATCGACTTCGCGCACAAGATGACCTTTACCAAGACCACCGATTGCAGGGTTACAGGACATCACCCCGATGTTCTCGCGCTTCAGCGTCACAAGTGCGGTGTGCGCACCCATTCGCGCCGCTGCCGCTGCCGCATCGCATCCTGCATGGCCGCCACCCACGACGACAACATCGAAGTCGGTATGTTTCACGTGAAACACTCCTTGCTCATTTACCGATGCAGAAACTGGAGAAAATCTCACCAAGCACAGCTTCCACATCAATTCGCCCGACCAGACAATCCAGCGCATGAATCGCCCGCCGCAGCTCTTCGGCAGCAAGCTCGGTCCGGTCAGGCCCGTTCAATACCTCATTTCGCGCCGATTCCATAGAGGCCAGCGCTGCTTTCATAGCCACACGATGCCTTTCCCGGATCGCGGTCGAGGCAGAACTTGCGCGCATGCTCAGGGTTTCGGCGATCCCCGCCACCATGAGATCGACGCCACGCCCCGTCTTACCCGAAACGGAGAGCATCTTTCCAGAATATTCACCCGCGTCATCTTTTCCGATCACCACGAGATCCCCTTCTTCGGGTTCGATCTCCGGCTTGGCATCGGGCGATGGAATCAGAATCACACGCAGATCGGCATGCCGGGCCCGCTCGCGCGCCCTCTCGATGCCGATAGCTTCGACGACATCTTCGGTCTCCCGAAGTCCTGCCGTATCGAGAAGCGTGACAGGCAGACCTTTCAACTCCATCCGCACTTCGATAACATCGCGCGTCGTGCCCGCAACTTCGGACGTGATCGCCGCTTCGCGCCCGGCAAGCATATTGAGCAAGGTGGACTTACCCACATTCGGAGGGCCGACGATGGCAACTTCAAACCCATCTCGGATGCGTTCGGCCATTTTTGCGCCCGCGACTTCGGCTTCCAGTTCGATCATCACCTCCGCGATCAGAACCAGAACTTCGGGCGAAACGTCGGTAGGAACCTCTTCATCGGCGAAATCAATCGTAGCTTCCAGCAGAGCCGCGGACCGCAAAAGCGCGCGACGCCAGCGTTCGGTTTTCTCCCCCAGAGCCCCGGAAAACACTTTCAAGGCCTGACGTCTTTGAACTTCGGTTTCCGCCTCGATTAAATCGGCAAGCCCTTCGACCTGTGCCAGGTCGAGACGCTCATTTTCCAATGCACGCCGCGTAAACTCCCCGGCTTCAGCCAGACGCAGACCGTCAATTTCCGAAAGGGATTTCAACACTGCATTCACAATGGCAATCGAACCATGAAGCTGCAATTCCGCGCTTTGTTCGCCAGTGAAGGACGCGCCTTCCTCAAAGCAAATTACCAAAGCTTCATCGAGTACAATCCCATCGCGATCCTTGAGCTGCCGCAGCGCCGTGCGCTTCGGCGCAGGCACATCACCAGCCAGCATTTCGACAACCCAAAACGCAAGCGGCCCGGAAATCCGGACCACTGCGACACCCGCCTTGCCACGAGCCGTTGCTAGGGCGTAAATCGTATCCATAGGTTTAACCTATTGATATCCTTTGATTTAAGCGTTCATCGAGTCGAAGAACTCTGAGTTTGTTTTGGTCTGCTTGAGCTTGGAAATCAAGAACTCAATCGCATCCGTGGTGCCCATCGGGTTCAGGATACGGCGCAGCACATAGGTTTTCTGGAGATCTTTCGCATCCACCAGAAGATCCTCTTTCCGGGTGCCCGATTTGAGGATGTCCATGGCCGGGAAGACGCGCTTGTCAGCGACCTTGCGATCCAGAACGATTTCCGAGTTACCCGTGCCTTTGAATTCCTCAAAAATCACCTCATCCATCCGCGAACCGGTGTCGATGAGCGCGGTGGCGATGATGGTGAGCGAACCACCCTCTTCGATGTTCCGTGCGGCACCGAAGAAGCGTTTCGGACGTTGCAGAGCATTGGCATCGACACCGCCGGTCAGAACCTTGCCCGACGACGGCACGACAGTGTTGAAGGCCCGGCCCAGACGGGTGATCGAGTCGAGCAGAATCACGACATCCCGCTTGTGTTCAACGAGACGTTTGGCTTTCTCGATCACCATCTCGGAAACGGCAACGTGACGGGTGGCAGGTTCATCGAAGGTGGAGGACACGACCTCCCCTTTCACGGAGCGCTGCATGTCTGTCACCTCTTCCGGACGTTCGTCGATCAGAAGCACGATGAGATAGCATTCAGGATGGTTGGTCTCGATCGAATGCGCGATGTTTTGCAGCAGGACGGTCTTACCCGTGCGCGGCGGCGCAACGATCAGCGCACGCTGGCCTTTCCCGATCGGCGCCACCAGGTCGATGATCCGGGCCGAGCGATCCTTGATCGTCGGGTCTTCGATCTCCATTTTCAGGCGCTCGTCGGGATAGAGCGGCGTCAGGTTGTCGAAAGCAATCTTGTGACGCGCCTTTTCCGGCTCCTCGAAGTTGATTTGCGTCACCTTGGTGATCGCGAAATAGCGCTCGTTCTCGTTCGGCGCCTGCATCACGCCCTCAACGGTGTCACCCGTGCGCAGACCGTATTGGCGGATCACCTCCGGGGAGACATAAATGTCATCGGGACCCGGAAGATAGTTGGCTTCGGGTGAGCGCAGAAAGCCGAAACCGTCCTGCAATACCTCAAGCACACCATCACCGGAGATTTCCCAGCCCTCGTCCGCACGCTCACGCAAGATCTGGAACATAATCTCGCCCTTGCGCATGGTGGAGGCGTTTTCGATCTCCAGCTCCTCAGCCATTGCCAGGAGGGTTTTGGGGCTCTTGGCTTT
Organism: Celeribacter persicus; assembly: GCF_003050785.1. Lineage (GTDB taxonomy): Bacteria > Pseudomonadota > Alphaproteobacteria > Rhodobacterales > Rhodobacteraceae > Celeribacter > Celeribacter persicus. The sequence goes on along the minus strand of NZ_QAOH01000011.1, from coordinate 41,448 downwards.
CAGATCGGCCAGATTGAGTTTTTCTTCAGTCATGGAAATCCATCATGACCAACGCATTCCGCGCGGGTCTTTTTCTCTCAAATATCACAGGAGAATCCTCTTGGCCGGACGACCGGGATTTGCGCCTAAGTAAGAGCAGAAAGAGATGAAGTCAATCTTTCTCAGAATGGCTTCACAATAATCATGATGACGATAACTATCATCAGGAGCGTCGGGAACTCGTTCATCATGCGGTAATGGCGCCCGGAGCGGGTATTCGTCCCGGCCACGAAATCCTTGCGACGGACGGCGAGCCACATGTGAAACCATGTCATTGCAAGAATGCAGATCGCTTTCACCCAGGGCCAACCATCGGACCAGACGATGATGCCGGGTGTCATGACAAGGCAGAGACCGAATAACCAGCTCGAAATCATCGCTGGGTTCATGATCATTTTCAGGAGCTTCATTTCCATGTCCTGAAAGAGAAGATCGGTCTCGGACCCCTGCTCCACGCTTTCGGTATGCCGTACGTAAAGCCGTGGCAGGTAAAAAATCCCGGCCATCCAGGCGATAATCGAAATCACATGAAGCGATTTCGTCCAAGGATAAACGCTTGCCAGAAAATCGCCCATGTCCGTCCTTTCGCAGTTTCCTTCTAAATAAAATATAAAAAGAAAAAAGAAAGATGATGATTTAGTAGAGCCTGTGGATAGTCTGGATTATTGTCTTATCCCCAGTCTCGTCCAGAGGTTTAAAAGTCTTTTATTTCTTATCCACACTTGCGGATATATGAAGAGAATTCATTTAATTTCAATGTATTGTTAAAAGATAAAACTGGAACACATGGGGAGAAAACGCTCCCTGACCGGGAGTTTTACAGTTATGCAAAGAGGGACGATTTGTCTTACCCACGCATATAAGATGCGGAGCAAATGAGGCTGGACTGCGTATTTATCCCCCGTGAAAATGACAGGTAAAGATATGACCGGAATGGTCAACGCGGTCACACAGGAGTTTTCAACAGAATTATGAACATCCCGGGACAACTCATCCTCGCCTCCGGCTCTGAAATTCGTCAAACGCTCCTGCGCAATGCGGGTGTGCCGTTCGAGGTCATCGTCGGTCGTATAGATGAAGAAACTGTAAAGGATGCGCTCGTGGCCGAGGGCGCAACGCCGCGCGACATCGCGGATGCGCTGGCCGAAGGTAAAGCACGCAAGGTGTCGATGAAACACCCGGAAGCGATGGTGATCGGGTGCGATCAAACGTTGTCGTTCAAAGGACAGCTCCTGTCGAAAGCGCAGGACAAGGGTGAGGCGCGGGAACAGTTGCAAGCGATGCGCGGGGAGAGGCACAAGCTTTTGTCCGCGGTCGTGATCTATGAAAACGGCGAACCGAAATGGCGTCATGTCGGGGAAGTGCGTTTGGAAATGAACCGCTTTTCAGACAGCTATCTTGATGCCTATCTGGACCGCAACTGGGATCAGATTCGCCATTGTGTCGGCTCCTATATGTTGGAGGCAGAAGGTGTGCGCCTGTTTTCCCGGGTTGACGGCGATTACTTCACCGTCCTGGGTTTGCCCCTGCTGCCGCTTCTGGCATATCTGTCGGAAAGAGGGGTGATTGCATCATGAGTGAACATATTCCATTGGCCGGCGTAATTGGTGCGCCGGTCGCCCATAGCAAGTCTCCGGCGCTGCATGGGTATTGGCTCAAGCGCTACGGCATTGCGGGGCATTATGTGCACCTGCATGTGGAACAGGTCGATCTCGAAGAAGTGCTGCGCGCCATGCCGAAAATGGGGTTTGTCGGCGCGAATGTGACCATTCCGCACAAGGAGCATGTTCTGGCGATTGCCGATGTCGTCACGGACCGTGCTGCGCTGATCGGAGCCGCGAATACTTTGATCTTCCGGGCGGATGGCAAGCTTCATGCCGACAATACGGACGGTTATGGCTTTGTCGAAAACCTGCGGATGAATGCAGATTGGGACCCGAAGGCGGGGCCTGCGGTGGTGTTGGGCGCTGGCGGCGCGGCGCGCGCAGTGATTGCTTCTCTTCTCGAAGTCGGTGTGCCGGAAATCCGCCTGTCTAATCGCACGCGCACGCGTGCCGATGCCTTGCGCGAAGAATTCGGAGCGAAAATCTCCGTGGTCGAATGGGTCAATGCAGGCGATATGATGAAAGGTGCGGCAACCGTGGTGAATACCACCTCTCTCGGGATGCAGGGGCAGCCGGAGTTGAAAGTGCCACTCGATCTTCTGAGTTCCGACGCCGTGGTGACTGACATCGTTTACACGCCCTTGCGCACGGCCTTTCTCGAACAGGCGACGCAAAAAGGCTGTCAGACGGTCGATGGGCTTGGCATGTTGCTTTATCAGGCTGCGCCCGGGTTCGAACGCTGGTTCGGTCAGCGCCCCGAGGTGGACGCGGCCACACGCGATTTCATTCTTTCCGTATGACCCGGCCTTTCCTCATCGGTCTCACCGGCTCTATAGGCATGGGAAAAAGCACCACGGCAAAGCTGTTTGCCGAGGAAGGCGTGCCAGTTTGGGACGCGGATGCGACCGTGGCGCGGCTCTATGAAAAGGGCGGCGCGGCGGTTCAGGCTATATCGGAGGCGTTTCCCGAGGCAATTGTAGAGGGTGCAGTGTCGAAAGAACGGCTGAAAGAGATTATTGCCGAGGACGCGACAGCGCTCAAAACCATCGAGCAGATCGTGCATCCGCTCGTCGCAAAGGATCGTTCTGATTTCATTGATCATTCCGATGCACCGATCCTTTTGATCGACATTCCCTTGCTTTTTGAGACGCAGGCAGAAAAGTCCATGGATGCGGTCGTCGTCGTTTCCGTAGATGCGGAAACACAGGCTGAGCGTGTCCTTGCCCGTCCCGGTATGACCAGAGAACATTTTCAGGCCATACTCGCAAAACAACTGCCCGACGCGGAAAAGCGCGCCCGCGCGGATTTCGTGATCGAGAGTACAAGCCTTGAAGCCGCCCGCGCACAGGTGCAGGATGTGCTCTCCCAAATCAGGAGCCGTTTATCCCATGCGTGAGATCGTACTCGATACCGAAACCACCGGGTTCGACCCGTTCAGCGGAGATCGTCTTGTGGAAATCGGAGCGATCGAGCTTGAGAATCACATGCCGTCGGGGCGAACCTATCACCAGTACATCCACCCGGATCGCGATATGCCGGACGAGGCCTTTGGTGTGCATGGCATCGGACCGGATTTGCTTCGAAATCCGCGCCCGCCAAAGGATGGCGAGGTCATTCTCAAGGACAAGCCGTTTTTCCGGGAGATCGGTCGGGCTTTCCTCGATTTCATAGGTACGGATTCGAAACTCGTGATCCACAACGCGGCGTTCGACATGAAATTCCTGAATGCCGAGCTGAAATGGATCGGTTTGCCGGAGATTGCCTATGAACGTGCAATCGACACTCTGCCGATGGCACGCAAGAAATTTCCCGGCGCGCCCGCGACGCTTGATGCGCTGTGTCGCCGGTTCGGGATCGACAACTCGTCGCGGACGTTGCACGGCGCGCTTCTCGACTCCGAAATTCTGGCGGAAGTTTATCTTGAGTTGATCGGCGGGCGTCAGCCCGATCTTGTGCTTGCGCCGGTCCGCAAGAAATCTTCCAGCGCCGATACGGGCCCGCAGGAAGCATGGCGTCCGACCCGGCGCCCTGTACCTTTGCCTCCTCGCATCACAGACGAAGAAGCCGCCGCCCATGCTGCCTTTGTCGAGCAGTTGGGCGACGGCGCACTTTGGAAGAAATTCAGCTAAGCTAGCGACTTAGTTGACCGGAGCAGAGGCAGCCTCTTGCTGGGCGGCGGCACGACGTTGCATGTCTTGACGGTAGAGCTGAACGAAGTCGATGTTATCGAGGTTCAGTGGCGGGAAGCCACCGTCGCGGGTGATGTCATGGGTCACGCGGCGCAGGAACGGGAAGAGCATACGCGGGCATTCGATCATCAGGAAGGGATGCATCTGCTCGTCCGGCACATTTTCGATGTGGAATACACCGGCGTAATCCAGCTCGAGGATGAACAGGGTCTGATCGCCGCTTTCGGTCTTGGATTCAATCTTCACCTTGGTGGCGACTTCGAATTGATGCTCTTCTTCGCGTTTTTTCGCATCGAGCGCGACCTGAACGGAGATCGCCGGGCGGCCTTCGACCTTCAGGCCTTTCTGAGCCAGAATGTTTTCAAACGACATGTCCCGGATGAACTGACCCAGAATCTGCATTTTGACCGGCGCGGGTTGAGCGGCGGCCTCGGGTTGCGGAGCGGTAGTGCCGTTTTCGGCCATCTTCTCTGTCCTCGAAAAATGAAATTCGCGGATTTGTATCAGGTCGGCGGCAATGCCTCAATGGCGAGTCCAGCCAGACGGCCCCTGATTTTTCGGTTTGTCTGTGTCCAGCTCTTCCCATTCTCCGTCGATCACACCCGGATCATGCGGATTTTGCCGATTGGCGGTGTTCTGCGTGAAACTCGCCTGTTGTCCCATGACAAAGCTCTGCACCTTCACCCGTTTACGAAGCTCCTTGAGCACAAAGGTGCGAAACGCCGGGATAAGCAGCAGAAATCCCATTGTATCGGTGAAAAAACCGGGCGTAAGCAGGAGCGCACCGGAGAGAAGGATCATCGCGCCATGTGCAAGAGGCTCTGCCGGATCGTTCAGTTCGGCAAAGGACTGTCGCAGTTGTGACATGGCCAAAGCGCCCTGTTGCCGCACGAGCGCGGTGCCCAGAACAGCCGTCACGACGACGATCAAAAGCGTGGGCCAGAGCCCGATCAGACCGCCGACCTGAATGAACAGGGCGATCTCAATGATCGGAACAGCGACAAAAAGCGCGAAAAGCCACATGGAAAGTCCTCTCTTATCTCCGCCCCGCAGGTAGACTTGGCGGGGTGCGTCACCTACATAAGGTCGGAACACAGTTATTTCCACGTTTGAACGGAGATCGAACGCCGATGGGGAATTCCCTTCTGTCCATTCTCGTCCTCGCGGGCATTGCCATTTTCCTCATCCTGCGTCTGCGCAGCGTTCTGGGTACGCGGGAAGGATTTGAAAAACCCCGTGCCGAGTTTCCGGACCCGGAGCAGACCGGGCGCGTGCGTCGCGATTTCGAAGTCATCGACGGGGGTGTCGATCACGACATCGTCGACAATGTCGAAGCGGGTAGCCGAGCGGCGGAAAATCTGGCGGCGATCAAGCGTGTGGAACCCTCGTTCAGCGTGACGGAATTCCTTTCCGGCGCGCGCGGAGCCTATGAGATGATCCTCATGGCCTTCGAACACGACGATCTCGACAGCATCAAACCTTTCCTTTCCGAAGACGTGTACGAGGCCTTTGCCTCCGTTGTGGCGGACCGTCAGGCCAAGGGGCTGACCATCGACAGCCAGTTTGTCGGTCTGCGTGAAATTCAGATCATCGACGCCGATCTTGACCGGGCAACGGACGAGGCGGAGATCAAGATCCGCTTCGTGGGCGAGACCACCTCCGTCGTGCGCAATGCCGAAGGCGAGGTGGTCGAAGGCGATCCCAAGGCGGTCAAGCGTCAGAAAGACATCTGGACCTTTGCCCGCCATCTGGGGAGTGCCGATCCGAACTGGCAGCTTGTCGCGACCGGTGCCTGATGTGGGCGAGGGTGGCCAAGGCTGCCTTTGCGGCATGGCTCGCCCTGAGCGCGCCAGCATCCTTTGCGGAGGATTTCATGGTGCGGGTTCTTTCCTTTGACGATTTGAACGAATGGGCCGCAGACGATCATGCTGCGGCCCTCTCGGTTTTTCGCAACACTTGCGATCTGATTGATGGGCCGGAATGGCCGCAGCTTTGCGAACTCGCCGCCCGTGTGCCCGACGCCCGCGCCTTTTTCGAATTGTTTTTCCGCCCGGTCCTGATCGAGGACGGCGAAACCCCTCTTTTCACCGGTTATTTCGAACCGGAACTGCGCGGGTCTCGCCATCAGACGTCGCGCTACAGTTACCCCGTCTATCGTTTGCCCCCCGATGTCGTCTCAGGCGCGCCCTATCTGACCCGTCGGGACATTACCGACGGGGCGCTGGCCGGGCGCGGGCTTGAGATTGCCTGGGTCGACGATCCGGTGGAGTTGTTTTTCCTCCAGGTGCAGGGATCGGGGCGCATTCGTCTCGACAATGGGTCCGTGATCCGCATCGGTTACGCGGGTCACAACGGGCGCGATTATCGCTCCGTTGGGCAGGAACTGATCCGACGTGGCGTCTACGATGCACATCAGGTCTCGGCCAAGGTCATTCAGAACTGGGTACGACGCAATCCCGATGAGGGGACGGAGCTTTTGAATTTCAACCCGTCCTATGTGTTCTTCCGAGAGCTGCCGCGTTTGCCCGCGGAAAAGGGACCGATCGGCGCGATGCATCGCTCGATCACGACCATGCGTTCCATCGCGGTCGATCCGAAATTCGTCACCTTGGGGGCGCCGGTCTGGATTGAGAAGGAGGGAGAAACCCCGCTCCACCGCCTGATGATTGCGCAAGATACCGGATCGGCGATCAAGGGCGCGCAGCGGGCCGATATCTTTTTTGGCACGGGCGATTTGGCAGGTGACCAAGCCGGGAAAATCCGTGATCCGGGACGAATGATCGTCCTCATGCCGATTCAGCTTGCCTATGCGCTTGAAGAGAGGGCGGAGGGGTGAGCCGTCGCAAGAAATCGCTGACGGAAGAGGACAAGACGCTCTGGAACGCGGTGCGCAAGACCGCGACGCCTCTTCATGTCGAGCGGATGCCCGATCCCCTGCCCCGCCTCGAACCTACGAAGACTCCTGCGCCAAAAGTCCCGCGCGAGATGGAGGCCTTTGAGATCGAGATCGGCAAATACGCTGAGAAAACCGCGTTGGGTCACGACTTGGCACCGACGATTTCCGAGCGCCTGTCGCAATCACCGCTACGTATGGATCGCAAGAAATTCGGCAAAATGCGTAAGGGGAAGATACTGCCCGAGGCCCGTATCGACCTTCACGGCATGACCCTGGCGCAGGCGCATCCTGCGCTCATGCGGTTTATCCTCAATTCCTGGGCGATGGAGCGGCGGCTTGTTTTGGTGATCACCGGTAAGGGAAAGCATCGTGACGACGACGGGCCGATTCCGGTGCGCAGAGGTGTGCTGAAACATCAGGTGCCGCATTGGCTGCACACATCGCCCCTGCGCGAGGCGGTGTTGCAGGTCTCGGAGGCGCATCTGAAACACGGCGGCACAGGCGCGTATTACGTCTACCTGCGCCGCCCGAAGTGACGGGTTTCATGTGAAACGTCAGAGCATGTAACGGCTGACATCCGCCGCCTTCGCCATTTCGTCTACATGGGCGTGGACATAGGCGGCATCGACCGTGATCTTTTCGCCGGGCTTGTCGGGAGCGACAAAAGACAGCTCCTCGAACACCCGCTCCATGATCGTGTAAAGTCGCCGCGCGCCGATGTTTTCCACCGTCGTGTTCACATCGGCGGCAAGTTTGGCGATGGCTGCGATCCCGTCGTCGGTGAAGGTCACTTCGACCTCTTCGGTCTCCATCAGCGCCTTGTATTGCAGCGTCAGCGCATTGTCGGTTTCGGTCAGGATGCGGACGAAATCGCCCTCTTCCAGTGCACGTAATTCCACCCGGATCGGCAAACGCCCCTGCAATTCCGGCAACAAATCCGAAGGTTTGGCGATGTGGAACGCACCCGATGCTATGAACAGGATATGGTCGGTTTTCACCGGCCCGTATTTGGTCGAAACCGTCGTGCCCTCGATCAGCGGCAGGAGATCCCGCTGTACCCCTTCACGCGACACATCGCCTCCACGGGTTTCCTGACGCGCGCAAACCTTGTCGATCTCGTCGATGAAGACGATGCCGTTTTCCTGGACGGCTTCAAGCGCCACGCGGGTCACAATTTCATCGTCCAGAAGTTTGTCGGCTTCTTCACCGATCAGAACATCATAGCTTTCTGCGACGGTCAGGCGTTTCTTGACAGTGCGCCCGCCGAGGCCCTTGAGCAGATCGCCGAGATTCATCATGCCGCCCATCTGCGGTTGACCGGGGATTTCGAACATGCCCATCGGCGTACCCGTGTCCTGAAGCTCAAGCTCAATCACCGTGTCGTCCAACTCACCGCTTCGCAGTTTCTTGCGGAACATGTCGCGGGTCTGTTCGCGGGCGTCTTTCCCGGCGATGGCTTCGATCACACGATCTTCGGCGGCACCCTGTGCCTTGGCTTTCACATCCTCGCGCATCTGCTCGCGGGTTTGGGAAATCGCCGCATCGACGAGATCGCGCACGATCTGTTCCACATCACGGCCGACATAGCCGACCTCGGTAAATTTCGTGGCTTCGACTTTGACGAAAGGCGCTTTGGCGAGTTTTGCCAGACGTCGGGAAATCTCCGTCTTGCCGACGCCGGTCGGGCCTATCATCAGGATATTCTTGGGATAAACCTCTTCACGCAGGTCATCGGACAACTGTTTGCGCCGCCACCGGTTACGCAGCGCCACAGCGACGGCGCGTTTGGCGTCATTCTGGCCGATGATATAGCGGTCCAGCTCGGACACGATCTCGCGGGGGGTCAGGTCAGTCATTTGGAAATCTTCTCAACGGTCAGGTTGCCATTGGTATACACGCAGATGTCGGAAGCGATCGCCATCGCCTTGCGTGCGATGGTCTCGGCGTCGTGCTCGGTTTCCATCAATCCGCGGGCCGCAGCGAGGGCGAAATTGCCACCCGATCCAATCGCTGCAATGTCATGTTCTGGCTCAAGCACGTCGCCCGCACCGGTCACGACCAGAAGCGTCTCACCATCGGTGACGATCAGCATAGCTTCAAGCTTCGAGAGGTATTTGTCGGTGCGCCAGTCCTTCGCCAGTTCGACGCAGGCGCGAGCCAGTTGGCCGGGCGTGGCCTCCAGCTTGCTTTCTAGCCGCTCCAGAAGTGTAAACGCGTCGGCGGTCGATCCGGCAAAGCCGCAAACCACATCATGCCCGCCGGGCTTCAACCGCCGCACCTTGCGTGCCGTGCCCTTGATCACCGTCTGACCGAGGCTCACCTGCCCGTCACCGGCCACGACCACCTCACCACCGCGCCGCACGCCGATGATCGTCGTGCCGTGCCAACCGGGAAATTCTTCTTTCGACATTCGGAGTTCCTTTCGCTTGGCTCTCTATATGTGACTGTGAACCGCAGGGTGCAACCGGGGCCTGAAATCCGGCATGAAAAAGGGCGCCACGATGGGCGCCCGAATTCGCATTATATCCGTAAGGATCAGGCTTCTTCCGAGATCCAGTTGGCCAGAGCCGCTTTCGGAGCGGCGCCGATTTTCGCGGAGGCCACTTCGCCGCCTTTGAACATGAAGAGCGCGGGGATCGAGCGCACGCCGAATTGCGCAGGTGCGTTCGGGTTTTCGTCCACGTTCACTTTGACGATTTTGACCTTTCCGTCGAGTTCCTCGGACAGTTCTTCGAGGGACGGGCCGATCTGTTTGCAGGGGCCGCACCATTCCGCCCAGAAATCGACAACCACCGGGATGTCGGATTCAAGGACTTCGGATGCGAAAGTGTCGTCGCTGACTTTTACGGTCGCCATGGGGCTTCTCCTGAATTTTGAACTTGGCAAAAATCTAGGTCGGCACCTCTTGATGGTCAAGATGTGGCGGTGCGACCGAGGGCATCCATCACGATATCGAGAGGCACGGGGCAAAGCGTTGCCGTTTTCGTCCACAAAAGCGCAACTTCGATTTCGCGACCCGGATAAATCTCTCCCACGGCCTGCGCATAGGCGCCGAGCTGGCGCAGCAAGCCTTCCGGAATGTCTTCGATACAATCCGGGATTACCGTGTTGGATTTATAGTCCACGATCCGGATGCGGTCCGGGGTGACGATCAGCCTGTCGATGATGCCGTGAATGATCCGTTCACCCATCCGACCGGTGTAAGGTACTTCCGCAAGCGAATTGGGACCGAAAATATCCCAGTCATACTGGCCGCGAATGACATTCAGAGCTTCGGCCATCAACTCCGGGATTTCCGTGTCGAGCGCAGTTTCTTCGCCGATTGAGAGGACAAAGCGTGCGACAGCTTCGTGATTCTCGTGGGCAACATCGGGCAGAACTTCTATCAGGCGATGAAGTTGACTGCCGCGCCGCATGGCGGTTTCCTTGTCGAAAATCCCATCCTCGCCGGGCAACGCCTTGGCGCCGCCGAGATCGGAAGGCGAAATGACGGTGGTCTTCACATCCGGTTGAGAGGCAGGTTTCAGGGCCCAGTTCGGCAGACTGTGGGATGTCCTGTGTCGATCACCGATGTTGTTTGCAGTTTCCGGCCAAGCCCCATGCGCATAACGCGTTCCCGTCCGTCCGGCCAGTTCACAGGTTTCGGTGGCAAGACCGGAAAGCCCCCGTTTCACAAGTTCATACCAAGTTTCGGGTTTTTCTTCACCGGCCCCGCAGACAGTCAACCATTTTTCCGCACGGGTCATCGCCACGTACAAAAGACGTCTGTCCTCCTCAAGATCGGCCATTTTGAGCCGGTTTAGGGTCTGTTTTACCTGATCTGAGCGTTGGGTCGCCGCACCCTTCCAGACCAGTTGCCCGGTTTCCGGTTCGATGAATTCTTCCCGCGTTTCACGCAGGGTTTTCAACGTATCCGGCAGGATCACGATAGGGGCTTCCAGACCTTTCGAGCCATGTGCCGTCATCACACGCACGAGGTTGGAATTTTCATCGAGCACGCGTTTGAGCTGAATGTCCTGAGATTCGAGCCATGCGATGAACCCTGTCAGGCTGGGTGTCTCTGCGGTTTCATAGCTGCGTGCCTGATGCAAAAGCGCGTCGAGCCCGTCTTCGGCCTCCTTGCCCAGTCGGGCAATGAACTTGCGCCGCCCGTCATGGCGGATCAAAACGCGTTCGATCAGATCGTAAGGCCGCAGAAAGTCGGAGACCTGCCTCAGGTCTTCGAGGATGGCATAGGTCTCTGTCCAGTCCGCGCGGCGTTCGTAGAGCTGACGCCAAAGCGTGATGGTCGTACGCCCGTGCGCAAGGCGATACAGATCGCGTTCGGACCAGTTGAACAGAGGCGATTTTAAGACTTCGGCGAGGGCCAGATCGTCATCCTGCAAGGACAGAAAAGCCAGAAGAGAGCGCATGTCCTTGACGGCCATTTCCTCGCCCAATGTCATCCGGTCTGCCCCGGCGACGGGAATGCCCGCTGGATGGGATTTCAGGGTGCGGAGCATCCGTCCGAACAATTCGGACCGGCTGCGCACGAGGATCAGGATATCGCCGGGTTGAACCGGCCTGCCCTTGCCACCCTTATCGGGAATTGAACCGGATGTGAGAAGTTCGGCAACGAAATCCGCCACCCGCGTCGCCAGCCGGGCGCTGTGGTGTTCGGGGCGGATGATATCGACCGGGTCTTCCCAGTTTTCATCCTCTTCTTCGGATTTCTCCGGTTCCTCCAGAGACCAGAGATCGACGCGACCCGGAATATCGTCGAAAAACGCGATATGTTCGGGGGGGCCTCCGACTCCTTCGCCTCCGCTTGCGGCAAAAACTGCATCGGTCGCGGTCAAAATCGCCGGTGACGAGCGAAAGGAATATTGCAGAGCCAGATCCTGAAGCGGTTGGCCGACGGCGTTCAGCCTCTCGCCGAAATGCGCCTTCATCTGGTCGAAGGCTTCGGGCGCTGCGCCTTGGAAGGAATAGATCGACTGTTTGTGATCGCCGACGACAAAGATCGTGCGGGTCACATCGGCACGCGCCCCTTCGCCCGAGGTGAATTCTCCGGCAAGCAATTGCACCACGCGCCACTGGTCGGGGCTTGTGTCCTGAGCCTCATCGACAAGAATGTGGTCGATCCCGCCATCGAGCCGATATAGCACCCATTGCGACACGTTCGAGATCGACAGGAGATCGCGCGCGCGCCGGATCATGTCGTCGAAGTCGAGAAGCCCAAGCCGGGCCTTGTGCTCCAGGTAAGGCGGCAGGATCGTTTGGGCAAAATGGTGCAGAGCCAAGGTGCGCTTGGCATCGTAAAGCGCGAAAAGACGCGGGCGGACGGCCTCCACCCGTTTCATCAGCTCTTCAAGGCGATCAAACCCGCCGGGATGGGCGTCGATCAGTTTGCGCGTCGGCAGGCTCGAATGTTGCGCATAGAATTTCGATTGCAGGGGTGTTTTGGTGTTTTCACCTGAGAGCAGCTTACCGCAAAGCTGTTCTACAAGGCTCATACTCGGCTCTAATCCAGCCCAATGGCGGAAAAATAGCGCGATTTTCTGATCGGCGGCGCTTGAGCCTTCCATCAAGGCGGCACAGGACGCAAATATCTCCTGTTCACCTCCGAGGAACACCTCGCCCAAAAGCGCGTTCTCGTCATAGCCCTCGGGCAAATCGAACCAGGACCAGATGTCCTTAGCCTGCTTTGCGGGCAAAAAACCGTCGCGTTTTGCCACGATTTTGAGCGCGAGTTCCGTCAGATCGAGATCGCTGACATGCAATGCCACGGCGTCGAGCACATCGCGCTCAGGCCCCAGAGCCAACTCTTCGAGAATATCCGCGATCATGCGTCGGGATTGTCGCTCATCCATCTCCTTGAATTGCGGTGAAACCCCCGCTTCGAGCGGGAATCGTCTCAAAAGCGCACTACAGAAGGAGTGGATGGTCTGAATTTTCAACCCGCCCGGCGTCTCAATGGCCCGAGCGAACAAGGTGCGAGCATGGCGCAACACGTCGCTGTCCAGATCCTTGTCGGGGGCCAGTGCGCGCAGTTCTTCTGTCAGCTTAGGGTTGGGCAACATGGCCCAGTCGCCCAGCCGCTTGAACAGCCGGTTCTGCATCTCGGCGGCGGCGGCCTTGGTGTAGGTGAGGCAGAGGATGTGTTGCGGCGGCGTGCCATCGAGCAACAGCCGCGCTACGCGATCGGTGAGCACCTTTGTCTTGCCCGAGCCCGCATTGGCCGAAAGCCATGTGGACATGTCGGGACGGGCAGCCATGATCTGACGCCGGGTGGCCTCGTTCATCTCAGTCATCGAGGTCCTCCGGCGTGGGGCTGTCGGAAATCGACCATTCGCCAAATCGTGCGAGATGTTCGAAATCGGTCTTGTATTGCACGGTCTCCATCATCCGGCGGGAGGTGTATCCCAGTTCGGGATCGTCATAGGCGGCGATGAGTTTGACAAGGCGCTCACGCACTTCCGCGATGTCATGGGGTTCCAGTGGCAGCACCGTCTGTTTCAAAGCGGCATTGAGCCCGAGATAAGCAACTTCGGAGACGCGACCCTTTGGCACGCCTTCGAATTTTCCCGCTTCCATCATCATCGCCTCCAGCAAAAGCTGAATGCTGAATTTCCGGGTTTGTTTTTCGCTTGGCGGCGTGCCGGATTTGTAATCGTAGATCACAAATGTATCGTCCGCTTTCCGGTCGATCCGGTCGGCCTTGCAGGTCAGGGAAAAATCCACCTCGGGCAGATGCATCGCGCCTTTGGCTTCAATGCCGCAAGGTACGCCTTTCTCAAGTCTTTCCCGTTCGTCGCGCACCAGTTGATCGGCAATCCGACGGACGCGGGCAAGCCAGACTCGCCGCGCAGATGGCCAGGCCACCTCGCTTTCCAGAACCTCTTCCGCAACGGTCAGAAACCGCGCCACCGCCGCCTTATGGCTGTCATCGCCCATCTGTGCGAGATAGCGTTCCATGATCGCATGCAGCGCCGTGCCGCGTTCGCGAATATCCGGATCGCGGGACAGAGGGTCGAGTCTGCTCAGGCGCAAGATGCGGCTGGCGTAAATGTCGTAAGGATCGCGAATCAACGTTTCGATTCGTGTGACCGAAAGTTGCCGGGGCCGGGCATGTGCGGGCGGGCGCGGGCTTGGTCGTTTTGCGGGTGGAAGGATGAAATCCGGTTCGTCCAATGCTTCGGCGAGTCCCATCCATTCCGCGCCGCGCTCACGCATCTTTTCAAGCGCCGCGCGTCCTTCGTCCGACATGCCCGCCATAAGGTTGGTCAGCCGGATCAGCCAGCGCGAGGCGACCGTTTCCGCCTCCGCATCGCGTTTCGCACGGGTCAGGACAACCTCAGGTGCGGCAATCGCCTGTTGAAAATCATGTGCGGATAGACCGATGGATTGCTCTGGAGAAATCAGCCCTGCTTGTCGCCGCATATCGCGGCTGAACCACGGGTCCTGCCCGACGGCTTGGGGCCAGATGCCTTCGTTCAGCCCGGCAAGGATCACAAGATCGGCCTGAAGGGATCGCGCCTCAAGCGTTCCCCAGATCATCACTTTCGGATGTTTGGGAGAGGGATCACGGACTTGTCCACGCCCCAGAATGGCGCGGAATAGATCGGCGAATTCATGGATGTTCAGGGATCCGCCATATTCCGCTTCGCGTTGCAGATCCTCGACAAGTCGCCGTGTTTCCCGACCGGCATTCTGTGCCCAAAGTTCGCTGTCATCTTCGCCGACCGGCCCTTTGACAAGAGCCGAGGCCAGCGCAACAAGCACATTCAGATGCTCGGACAGATGACCTTCGGGCGCGATGCGCAGTTGTTCCAGAAGATCGGAAATCCAGCCTGCCCAATGTTTGCGACCGTCTTTGTCTTTTTTGTCTTCGCCGGAACTGACAGCCCATTTCAGGATATCGTCGCGCGCGGGAAAGGCCGGTCCTGTGCGGCGCAGATGTACTTCGAGTTCGCGCGTCCAGAGCAGGTGATACCCGCGCCCCTCGTCGCCCTGTGATCCCCGTGCACAGAGCGGGTGTTTCAGCAAGACAAGCAGATCTTCCGCGGAAATGTTCCGCCCCATGAAGCCGACAAGGTGGCGCAACAAGCGACCGGGGGGTGTTTGATTGAGCGGAATCCCCGCACTGTCGTCCGGCACAATGTTCCAGCGATCCAGCAAAGCCGTCACGCGCCGGGCCAGATCGCGATCCGGTGTGACCAGGGCGGCGGTTTTGTCATCATCCGTAGCCTGACGCAAAATGAGAGAGATGGCATTCGATTCGATGCGCATGTCCGGCGCTTCGATCAGGGTCATCTTTTGTGTGGCCAGTGCGACGCCCTTGAAGGCGGGCCCCTCCTCCATCCATTGATCGGTCACGGGCGCGGGACGTAGAGCAAGGGACACCAACCGGTTTCGCGCCGGGTTTGAAGGCTCTTTCGTGTCCCAATGTTCAATTTGTTTCGGACGAAGTCCGAGGCGCTCGGCCATACGGGCGCTCCGCTCTTGGGGATGTTCGAAAGCCGCGCGCTCGGCATTCCGGATTTGCGACCAGACCGGCTCCGGCATATCGAAATCCACGCCGGGCAGAATGACGGCCCCCATCGGCAAGTTCGCGACGATAGACATGAAACGCGCCGTCATGCCGCGTGAGCCCGTCGAACCCGCGACAAGGATCGGATGATCCGGTGGTGTCTCGCGCCATTGTCGTTCCAACCGGTCGATGACCAGTTTCATGCGGGCTTCTGAACCTGGATCGGTGGAAGTATCGGGGCCGAAGAAGTCGAAAATGATGGACAGGAATTGCAGGGATTTCTGCCAGTGGCCGGAGGAATCCTGAACCTTGAGGGCACGAATATCATCCGGGCTGACGCCCTCGTCCTGCATCTCGCTGAGCAATTGCGCGAGACTGTCGGAGAGGTCGAAAATCGACGCGCGGGTGGCGAATTGGGGTTCCTGTCGCAGAAAATGTGCAACCAGTTGCGAAAGCTCCAACCGCCTGCGCAAACTGTTCACGGGAACCGGGAGATCGAGGAACTGATATTCGGTGCCGAGTTCGGACAAAAGGCGTATTCTGGGCAGGAATCGGGTCGATCCATTATCGAATGCCCCCTGAATATCTTTGCGCATCCGCGAGGTGTTGACGAAGATTTCGGTGCGCGCCAACAGTTCGGGGGGAGTGTCTTTCAGGCGGTTCAGAAGCCCGTTTTTGATCGCAAGAGGGTAATTCGCACCGCAGGGCACGCCAAACAGACCTGGTTTCCCTCCTTCGACGAACATCACACTCCCTTCAAAAGTTTTTCTGCAATGGCAATGCCATCGGGATGGCCGACATCGCACCAATGCCCCTCATATTCCACCCCATAAATCCGTCCGGCCTCAAACAGACCCTCCCAAACGCGATTGAGTGAAAAATGCCTGTCTTCGATTGCCGAGACTGGTTCAGTTTTCAAAATCTGAACGCCTGTGTAAACGGTTTGAGTGCCGCGGCGCAGTTGGCTGTCTTGGGACAGGTCGAAATCGCCCTGCCCCAGATGGCCGTGAGTACGGGATTGGGGGACGACCAGTAAAAGCGCGTCCATTTTGTCGGGTTGCCAATGCGCGGCGAGGACTTCGGACGCACGCGGACCTTGCCAGACCGCATCGGTGTTCATCGTGAATATGGCATCTTCACGAAACAGCGGCAGGGCGTTTTTCAGACCGCCTCCGGTTTCGAGGAGTTCTTCCTCATGAATTGTCTCAACACCAGCATTCCCGAGATGCTTTTCAAGCTTATCAGGCAGGTAATGCAGGTTTGCGACCCGATGATGCACCCCTTCCAGTTGCTCAAGAGCATGATCGACCAAGGGTCGTCCGGCCACCTCGATCAGGGGCTTCGGGCGGTCGATGGTCAGTTCTTTCATGCGGGTGCCGCGCCCCGCGCAAAAGATCATTGCAGAGTCGGGATTGTGCCGCATTTTGCTTTCAATGTCTTGAGTGCGTTTTCATCGGGTTCGGGAAGGGTTTTGCGAAGCAGTTCCGCCAAGCCCGCAAGGTCCGGGTGTTGCAGGTCCTGTTGCAAATAGCGCCAGACGCGCGGGATCAGGTCGACATAATGCGGGCGCCCGAAATGCAGAGACATGCGTCCGAAGACCATCAGAATGCGTAGGTTGCGTTGCACGGAACAGATCGCTGCCTGACGTGATAAATCGACCCGATTCTGGCCCAAACCATCACAAAACTGGTCGATGCAGCGGGTTTGAATGGTGTCGGGTACATCGCGCCGGGCATCGGTCGTAAGCGAGATCAGATCGTAGGCCGGATGACCCAGCATGGCGTCCTGGAAATCAAGTAAGCCGACCCGCGCCGTTCCACACCGCTCTGGCAGCCAAAGCAGGTTTTGGGCGTGATAATCGCGCAAAATTGTGACGCTGCCCGGACCGAGATCGTCGATCAGCGGAGACAGGGATGCGCGAACGGCATCGCTCTCTTCGGAGAGATCGCGCTCAAGGATCGGTTCCGCGTACCAGCGATAGCAGGACAGGGCGAGGTCAGTCATTTTCGGGCCGTAATCTTCGAGCCCTTCCATTGGAGGGGCGCCGCAAATCCGGATCAGAACATCCACGGCAGCGTCGTAAAGCTCGGGTTCTGAACCGGGATTTTGCAGGCAAACCTGATCGTAAAGATCTTCGCCGAAATCTTCGAGGATCAGGAACCCCTGCTCCTCATCTGCGGCATAGATTTCCGGGGCGGAAAGCCCGAGTTCACGCAAATAGGACGCCACTTTCAGGAAGGGCCGGACATCTTCGCCCGCTTCCGGTGGGGCATCCATGACGATGGCCTGACGCCCGGCGATGTCATCGAACAAACGATGGTAACGGCGGCGGGAAGCATCGCCCGCCAAGGCGAGAGAACGCGTCGTGGACCAGTCGCTTGTCTGTAGAAATGCCGCAAGTTTTTGGGTGCGGTCGGAGGGTTGGGTCACGAGAAGGGCCTTTTGCGTCGGACATGTGTCGCCCGACTTTAGGCCCCGCTGCGGGGGACACAAGGGTTGGCTTTACATCTCGGCGAAATGCGTAGTGCTGGCCTGCGGGCGCAAGGTCGGGCGCAGAGTGTTGATGCGCCCCTCGGGTGTGAAGCCCACAAGCGTCTGCCCGGAGGGCAAGGGGACAAAACGGCAATTCAGACGGCGGCCATCCCAGAGCCGGGTCTGGCCAATCCAGTCGCTGCGCTCTTCGGTTTGTGTCACAAACTCGCGAATATCGCCCCAAAGCGGAGAGGGGGCGCATTTGGCATGCCAGATCCGTGTGGCATCCGTAATGCTGGTTTCGACGATCCCCTCCAGTTGGTCGAGGCCCCAGAGATTTGTGTAGGCACTGTTCGCCATGACCAGCATGCCTTCGCTGGAAAACACTGCAATCGCTTCCGACAGGGTGTCGAGTACGGCCTGCCCGGTTTCGATCTCGGCACGAAATCGCCGGGTGAGCGACATTTCGGCCGAGATGTCTTCGAACAGGAAGGCGATGGCGCCATCCGGATGGGGACGCCCGGAAATCCGGTAGGTCATGCCGCCGGGCAAGGTCCAGACCTCTTCGTAAGTCCCGTCTTCGGCGGCATTTTCCAAGGCTGTCATTTCCTGACGCCAGGATTTGTAATCCTTGGGCTCGGGCATCATCTGATTGTCGCGCAGGCGATCGAGAAAAGTGGTGAGGGCCGGACGGGTGATCAGAAATTCTGCAGGCAGAGCGGTGAGATCGGTCAGCGCCGGGTTGAACAGGGCGAGGCGCCGATTGCGGTCGAACACGGCCAGACCGATGGTCAGATGCGAAAAGGTTTTTGTCAGCGTCTGGGTGAATTCGCGCAGGGTCTCCTCGGCCTTGACCGTGCGATCCGCCGAACTGCCCGCAAAAAGCGCATCGTTTCCGATGGCGAATCGATAGATGTCAAACCAATGTGGGGTGCCGTCCCTGTCCTTGAAACTCAAACGCCGCGCCTCGTTCGGTCCGGCTTGTGCCAGAAGCTTGGTGTCGAACAGGGCGGCTGGCGGCCAGCTTGTGTTTTCGCCTGTTTCGGACAGGCTGTCGGCGAGAGTGAGATATGCGGTGTTAGCCCAGGTGATCGTGCCGTTCTCAACCTCGCGCCAGACCAGAAACGGGACGTTTTGCGTGGTTGCGCGCAGGGTTTCCAGCTCCTGTTCCATCGCCATGAGAGAATGGCGATCCATATCAACATGGGCCTGTTCGGTTTCCCGGTCGAAGAGCGTGATGCGCGCCAGACCGTTGCGCCATTCGCATTTCAGAACGGCGTTCCCGTCACGGGATTCAAGCGCCATGCTGCCCCGGTCCGCCAGTTCGGAAATTTCGTGCTGAAGGGTCGGGAATTTCGAAATCATGACGGACAACAGCCGCGACCAATCCGATCCGACATCGGCAGCGGCGGCAAGAACGCTCTGCGCGGCGGGAGTCGCGTTCACCAGCTTTTCGTCGTCGAACAGAAAGACGATATCGTTGTCCTGAGAGGCCAGAGTAATGGCGTCCAGCCGCTCCCGATGTGCGGCGAGCTGAGCCAGCCCGTAGAGCACGAGAAAGGCGATGCCGAAACTTCCGACAACCAGAGAAATAAAGGTGAACAGGATATTCGGTGACATGTGATTCCCATCCTACACTGCGCATATGCGACGGATGCAGTGTCGGGAATGATGGTTAACGCGTGGTTAAAGCGCGGGACTTCACGATGTCAGAAGAGTATTTTCTCCCAGTGCCTTGTTTTGTTCTCCTTCGGGAACGCTGATCATATGCCTTTGCCAGGACAATTCCACGATTGCGCCCGACCGACGGCCGGCATGCAAATGCAGATCGTGCGGGTCCGACCCGTTCGAAAATGCTATCTCCGCTCCGGTGCGCTCCAGCAGGGTTTTGGCAATAAAAAGGCCCAACCCCATGCCCTGATAGCCGGGGCGTTTCTCGAATTCCTTGTCGGCGCGTCGCCCGTGCATAAAAGGATCGCCGATCCGTCCGATCACCGACGCGGGAAACCCTGCGCCATCGTCGATGATCCGAAGACGAATATCATCCGCGCTCCAGGCGATGTCGATCCAGACGGTTGTTTCGCAGAAATCCACCGCATTCTGAACCAGGTTGCGCAGCCCGTGGATGATCTCGGGGCGTCGATAGACATAGGGTTGTGCGCTTTCGTCCTCGGAGCCCAGAACATCGAGGGTGACGGATTTGCCGCGCGCCATATGGGGTTGTGCCGCTTCTTCGACCACCGCCTGAAGTGGGGCGAAGCGCATGTGGAGGTCGTCTTTTCCCGCCTGCCCCATCGAATGCAGAATGTCGCGACACCGATCCGCCTGTTCGTTGATCAAACGGGCGTCGTCGCGCAACTCTTCCTGACCTTCGAGATCGTCGACCAACTCGCTCGACACAAGTTTAATCGTTGCCAGAGGGGTTCCCAGCTCATGCGCGGCGGCGGCGACGACACCGCCGATATCGGTCAGCTTCTGTTCGCGGGTAAGCGCCATCTGGGTGGCCAGAAGCGCCTCCGACATGGTGTGAATTTCCGAAGCGACTTTCCAGGAGAAGACGCCGAGAAAGACCACACCGATGACGATCCCCGCCCAAGTCCCGAAGAGAAACAGCCCCGGCACGGTCAGGATTTGTCCATCCCCGGTCTGCAAGGGTAAATAATAGAGCGCCAGAACACTGACCAAAGCAATGGCGACGGCACCGGTGAGGATCGAGGATTTCGGACGCAGGGCAGAGGCGGAAATCGACACGGGCGCGAGAATGAGCATGGAGAACGGATTGTTCAGTCCGCCGGAGAAATAGAGAAGTGCCGACAGTTGGAGGATGTCGAACAACAGCATCAGCGTCGCACCGCGTTCGCTCAGCCGGGTGTTTTCCGGATAAATGAAGCTGGATACGATGTTGAGGATGATCGAGGCTCCGATCACCAGTGCGAAAGCGCCGTAGTCGAACCGCAGATCGAGGGTGAGCATGGCGACCAGAATCGTGCCGATCTGACCGGCGATTGCGATCCAGCGCACGGCAACCAGAGTGCGCAACCGCACCCAATCGGATCGCCGTTCTCCGGCCATGACACCGTTTCCGTTTTCAATCATTGACGCTCTTTTTACCTCGCTGCGGCATTAAAACCCTTGTTAGTGCCTGCGTTTCTCTCGATCAATGCGTGGCAACGAGAGGAGAGCAAAGATGTCCACGAAAACCATTGCCGTTGCGGCTGTTGCCCTTGTTGTCGCGGGTCTTGGAGCCGGCTTATGGTTTGTCAGCCGCCCTGCCGCCGACGATCCCTTTGCCCAATGTCGCGTGTCCTCTGTGGGGGGCGGAGCTTCCGCGATAGGCGGGCCGTTCGAGCTTGTGAACGAAGACGGTGTGACGGTGACCGACAAGGATGTCTTTACAAAACCGACAATCCTCTATTTCGGCTATACCTTCTGCCCCGATGTCTGCCCGCTCGACAATATGCGCAATGCCGATGCCCTGCGCATTCTCGATGAGCGCGGATATGATGCACAGGCGGCGTTCATTTCCATCGACCCGGAACGCGACACGCCGGAGATCGTCAAGGAATTCACCTCGCTGTTCCATGACAACATGATCGGTCTTACCGGCACCCCGGAACAGGTCAAGGCCGCCTCGATGGCTTACAAGACCTATTACAAGAAACAGGAAGACGGCGATCCAGAATATTACCTCGTAGATCACTCGACCTTCGCCTACCTCGTCTTCCCGGAAATCGGTTTTGTCGATTTCTTCAAGCGTGAGGATACGCCCGAGCAAATGGCCGACCGGGTGGCCTGTTTCATCGACGCCGCAGGGTAAAAATTGACCCTCCCTTAGACACGTTCTAAAACCTATCTGAAATTATCAGATTATGCCGATGGCGGGAGGGTCCGGGATGGACGCGGACGAGACACTGGAACTGGGCGAAGACAAGTCGCTGCTTTTGGTCGATGACGACGAACCGTTTCTGCGGCGCCTTGCGCGTGCGATGGAAAAACGCGGTTTCGATGTCGAAATGGCCGGTTCCGTCGCTGCCGGTCGTGCAATCGCCACGGCGCGCCCGCCAGCCTATGCGGTCGTCGATTTGCGACTTGAAGATGGTAACGGTCTCGATGTGGTCGAAGTGTTGCGCGAAAAACGCCCGGACAGCCGGATCGTGGTTCTGACCGGCTATGGAGCCATTGCCACCGCCGTAGCCGCCGTGAAGATCGGCGCGACGGATTATCTCTCGAAGCCCGCTGACGCGAATGACATCGTGCATGCGCTTCTGGCCACGAGCGACGAGCTTCCGCCGCCGCCGGAAAACCCAATGTCCGCTGATCGTGTGCGTTGGGAGCATATCCAGCGGGTCTATGAGCTTTGCGACCGCAACGTCTCGGAAACCGCGCGCCGTCTCAACATGCACCGCCGGACACTTCAGCGCATTTTGGCGAAACGCTCCCCGCGTTAAGATGCTTCAGGCGCAAGCGTCTTCAACCAGTCGATAAACAACCGGGTGGAAGGGTGCTCCACCCCTTTAGGGGTGGCGGCGAAATAGGTGAAGCCCTGCCCGAGATCGTAGGGCAAGTGCACCAACCCCCCGCTTTTCAGATCGTCGCTCACCGCGATTTCCGACACGAACGTCATGCCGACGCCACGCACAACGGCCTGTACGCTTTCCGATTGTCCCTCAATGAAGATTGCCGACACTTTGTTTTCGTCCACCCCGCATTTTCGCATCAACTCAATGTCGTCCAGCTGTGCCCGCGACCGTATCCAAGGCATGTTTTGCAGCGGCAGAGCCGCCACATCCCCGCCGTGTTTGCCGATCAGGATCGGACTGGCGACAAGGATGATCCGCGTCCTCCACAGGGGCTCGACATCGACACCGGGCCAGTTGCCGCTGCCGGTGCGAATGCCGAGATCGAATTGCCGCCGTTTCAGGTCGTCAACCGAACCGGAGGGCGTCAGGGAAACGGGAATGTCGGGGTGATCGTCCCAGAATTGTCCGAGCCGCGGAATGATGAAGGCATAGGACAGCGCGGGGGTGCAGGTCACCCGAAGCCCGCGCGATCTTGGCCCGTTGCGTGCCTCTGCAATCCCGTCGGAAATTGTGGCAAAACCTTCGGACAGCGCCTCCGCCAATTGCCGTCCGGCTTCGGTAAGCGCCATCCCCCTGCCCTCCCGCTGCACCAATGTCAGCCCGAGGTCCTTTTCCAGCGCGCGGACTTGCTGTGTGATCGCAGCATGGGTGACGTTTAGCGCCCGACCCGCGGCTGTGAACGAACCAAGACGTGCGGTTGCCTCAAAGGCGCGCAGGGTTGAGAGGGAAGGCATATGACGCCAGTCGATGTCGGGCATATGTAAATTTTACTTACAGTTTCAAAAAATCCCTGAGTGGAACGATTTCATCATAGGTAATAGATAAAGCCAATGTCGAGCTTTTCAGGAGTAAACCCATGTTACAGATAATCGCAAACGAAATGATGCGCGGGCCGGATATGACCTCCCCGGAGGTGCAGCATCGCCGCGAGATTCTGGCGCGCCGGCGCAAGACAGGCCAATTCGTCCGCGCCGCATGGGTTCAGCATCTTCGGGTGTTTCCCGGAAAGCTCGGCCTTTTTTCTGTGCGACACGAGATCAAAGCGCAGCCATCAGTTCCGCATGCCGCCGCGTGAACGCATTGCGTGTCTCGACCGGCGGGCGCAGATGGATGCGCAGATCGCGGACCAGGTCGGGGTTCATCCGACCAAAGAACCTGTTGCTTTCCGCTTCTGAAAACCCGGCGATCTGAGTGGCTTCCAGCCAGGCGGAGACCTTGTCCGCCTTTTTGATCTTCTTCTTGATCGTCGCCGGAATTTTTGCGGGTAAGCCGAACCGGATATGAATTGCGGCGGTGAGGCGTTCGTCCAGTGCACCGTAATCCGGGCCGATTGCGGCCTTTACCGGGGAAATCATATCGCCGATGACATATTCCGGCGCATCGTGCAAAAGCGCTGCCAATTGCCATTTGATCGGCTCTTTCGGGTAGAGACGGCGGAAAATCTCTTCGACCAGAATGGAATGTTCGGCGACGGAATAGGCATAATCGCCCCGCGTCTGCCCGTTCCAGCGCGCCACAAAAGCGAGCCCGTGGGCGATGTCCTCGATCTCGATATCCATCGGCGTCGGGTCGAGCAGATCGAGCCTGCGTCCCGACAGCATCCTTTGCCATGCGCGCGTCTGAGCCATGTCACCCTCTTCTGTGTCACGCTTTAGGTATCTCCGTCCCCATTCGGTTTCTATGATTTTTCTCGGCTTAACCGGAAATCAATGGCTCTGCGTTGTAAGCAGAGGGCCAAGCTGCTAACCAGCCTCCAAACTCTCATGTTCAAGCAGGAGCCACCGATGGGCACCGATTATATCGTCAAAGACATCTCTCTCGCGGAATTCGGGCGCAAGGAGCTCGATATTGCCGAAACCGAAATGCCGGGGCTGATGGCTCTGCGGGATGAGTACGGTGAAAGCAAACCGCTCAAGGGCGCACGCATTGCGGGCTCCCTGCACATGACGATTCAGACTGCGGTTCTGATCGAAACGCTGGTGGCGTTGGGTGCGGATGTGCGCTGGGCGTCGTGCAACATCTTCTCGACGCAGGACCATGCCGCAGCGGCGATTGCGGCGGCTGGTATTCCAGTCTTTGCGACCAAGGGCGAAACCCTTGAGGAATATTGGGATTATGCGGATAAAATCTTCCAGTTCGAGGAAGGCGCCTGCAACATGATCCTCGATGACGGTGGCGATGCGACGCTTTACATCCTTCTGGGGGCCCGCGTCGAAGCCGGTGAAACAGATTTGATCGAAGTGCCGACTTCGGAAGAAGAAGTGGCCCTGTTCAACCAGATCAGGAAACGCCTGAAGGACAGCCCCGGCTGGTTCACCAAACAGCGCGATGCGATCAAGGGTGTGTCGGAAGAAACCACGACCGGCGTGCACCGTCTCTATGAGTTGGTGAAAAAGGGCCTCCTGCCCTTCCCGGCGATCAACGTGAACGATTCCGTGACCAAATCGAAATTCGACAACAAATACGGCTGCAAGGAATCGCTCGTCGATGGCATTCGCCGCGCGACCGATGTGATGATGGCGGGCAAAGTCGCTGTGGTCTGCGGTTATGGCGATGTGGGCAAAGGCTCCGCCGCCTCCCTGCGGGGTGCCGGTGCGCGCGTGAAAGTGACGGAGGTCGATCCGATCTGTGCGCTTCAGGCGGCGATGGACGGATTCGAGGTCGTTCTGCTCGAAGATGTGGTGAAGGACGCCGACATCTTCATCACCACCACCGGCAACAAGGACATCATCCGCATCGAGCATATGCGCGAGATGAAGAACATGGCCATCGTCGGCAATATCGGCCATTTCGACAATGAAATTCAGGTCGCAGCGCTCAAGAACCACAAATGGACCAACGTCAAGGATCAGGTGGACATGATCGAAATGCCTTCGGGCAACAAGATCATCCTTCTCTCCGAAGGCCGCCTTCTCAACCTCGGGAACGCCACCGGCCACCCGTCCTTCGTGATGTCTGCCTCCTTCACCAATCAGGTGCTGGCGCAGATCGAGCTTTGGAC
Source organism: Celeribacter persicus (assembly GCF_003050785.1). Taxonomy (GTDB): domain Bacteria; phylum Pseudomonadota; class Alphaproteobacteria; order Rhodobacterales; family Rhodobacteraceae; genus Celeribacter; species Celeribacter persicus. Next base: position 16,155 of record NZ_QAOH01000011.1, on the reverse strand, counting down.
CAATGGCGACACATACGAGAACGATGTCTACATCCTGCCGAAGCACCTCGACGAGAAAGTGGCACGTCTGCACCTTGAGCGGATCGGAGTCAAACTGACGCAACTGTCGAAAGAGCAGGCGGACTACATCGGTGTGACTCAGGACGGTCCGTTCAAACCGGAGCATTACCGCTACTGATTCTGTGCTTTCAGGATGAGGCCCTCTCGTGACGCTACGAGGGGGCCTTTTTCATGAAAATTTTCCCTTTGTATTGGGCTGGCTTCCTTCTAGGCTCACTTCGAGCCTGAAAAACGGCTTTTATGATAAGCCTGAAACTCTTTGATGGTGGGAGAACGACTATGGGAAAACGTGACGACCTGATCGCGAAATATGCCGAAGATCTGAAATCCAAATGCGGTATGGAACCGGATATGGATCTCTTGACGAAAGTGACCATCGGCTGCGGTCCGGCGATCTACAATGACGATGCCTCCACCGTGGCGGCGTCTCAGGAGAGCGAACTTGAGACCGTCAAGAACAACTTCCTCATCAAGAAACTTGGCCTTGCTGATGGTCCGGAACTGATGGACGGGATCAACGCGGCGATCGAAACCTACGGCCAGTCCGAGCGCAACAAATACCGCGCGGTTTTCTACTATCTTCTGGTCAAGCATTTCGGCAAGGAAGCTGTCTACGCCTGATCTTGATCGCGCATTACTAACAGGGCCGCTCCTTTTGGGGCGGCTTTGTCATGTCCGGGGGCTTTGCGGGTTAAGCAGAGGTTTCGAATTCATATCCAACCTGAATTACTTCGGGTTTGCACGGAATCGGCAAAAACCCTAGGTTGAATACACGGACCAGGACGGCCCGGACCCTTTGAAATTCGAACACGTGTGGTGCTTGGGAGCACGTGGGGTGGTGGAGGGTTCCGGGGGCTCGGAACCCTCCTTTTTCATGACATCATCGGGTCAGGACGGATCGGTTTCACCGAGTTCGCAGACGATCTTCCACTCTTCGTCCGTGACCGGCTGAACCGACAGGCGGCTGTTGTTCACCAGAACCATATCCTTGAGCCGCGGATCTTCCTTGCACATGGCAAGCGTCACCGGTTTTTTGAAAGGACGCACGGCCTTGATGTCCACGCATTCCCAGCGCGGATCATTTGCCTTGCTGTCCGGGTGCGCCTCGGCGCAGACCTCGACGATGCCGACGATCTCCGTTTCCTTGCGCGAATGATAAAAGAACCCGCGTTCGCCAAGCTTCATCGCCCGCATGTTGTTGCGTGCCTGATAGTTGCGCACGCCGTCCCATTCCTCGCCAGCCTCGCCTTTGGCAACCTGCTGATCCCATGACCAGACTTCCGCTTCGGATTTGAAAAGCCAGTGTGCCATCAGCCGATCACCTGTTTCCACGCTTCGATACGAACATCCGCGAAAAGTCCCGCCTTGGCGTAGGGATCGTTCGCCGCCCAGTCTTTTGCGGCCTCAAGGTCATCGACCTCGATGATCACGAGAGAACCGGACATGTTACCCTCGGCATCGAGAAACGGCCCGGCCCGCTCGACCACACCACAGGATTTCAAATATTCGACATGATCCGGGCGCGTGTCGAGCCGGATTTGCAGCCCGCCGGGTTTGTCGGTGCAAATGACCGCGTATTTCATGGATTACTCCCTTTTCAATGGGCGGGCGAGAAGGACCTCCGCCGCCTCGGATATGGATATCTGGCCGTTCAGGATTTGTGTCACGGCTGTTGTGATCGGCATATCAATCCCGAGCCCTTGAGACAAATGCGTAACCGCCTGCGCCGTTGCGACACCTTCGACCGTCACAGCCGGGTCAATGGCGACGTCGGACCCGATTTTGAGCCCGTGCGAATAGTTGCGGGATTTCTTCGAGGTACAGGTCAACACCAGATCACCAAATCCGGACAGGCCCGAAAGCGTCGCCGGATCGGCCCCGAGCCGCAGCGCAAGACGCTGCATCTCGGCAAATCCACGCGTCATCAGTGCGGCGCGCGCGCTTTCTCCTAGGCCCGCGCCGATGGCGAGCCCACAGGCGATGGCGATAACATTCTTGAGCGCCCCACCAAACTCGACGCCGAGGGGGTCGAGGCTGGAATAGAGGCGAATATTGTTGGTCGTGAGCAGGGCCTGAAGCCGGTCCACAGTGTCCTGGTGACGCCCGGCCAATGTCAGCGCCGTGGGCAAACCATCGGCAATATCGACCGCGAAAGACGGGCCCGAAAGAATGGCGATATCGGCCTCCGGCAGGGTGTCTTCGAGTACCGCCAGAGGCCCGCGTTCGGATTTGAGATCGACCCCTTTGCAGCAACATACAAGCGTTTTGTGCTGGATCAGGGTCTTGTTTGTCGCGCAGAATTCGGCAAGCTGTTGCATCGGGACCGTGAGCAATAGCACAGGTGCTTCACAAGCCATGCGCAGATCAGCGGTGGCTGTGATGCTCTCGGGAAAAGCTTTGCCGGGGAGACGTCGCTCATTTTCCCGCGTCACTTGCATTGCATCCGCCGCCTCGCTGGATCGTGCCCAGAGGGTAATGTTGCGACCCGAGCGCGCCAGTGAAATGGCCAGTGCGGTTCCGAAAGCGCCTGCGCCGAGGACGGAAATCTGACTCACGACCTATCTCTCCCCTGTGCCTCTGCGGTTCTGCAAGATTGTTTAACGGCTCATTGGGAGGTATCACCGGGAGAGAAGTCAGACAATCCCGAGACCGATTTTGCCGCTACCGCTCCTGATCACGCGCCCGAAGGACGATGCCGAACGGCTGGCGGAGGAGTTGCGGGCACTTGTCCCAGAGCTTTCCGTGATCCTCGCGCCGGTGCTGGAAATCCGCCCCCTGCCCTTTGATCTGCCGGATGAGCCCTTTGATCTGGTGTTGATCAGTTCGCAGCATGCGATTCCGGCGGCGTTGAATTGCGGTAATCTGCCCGTGGTCTGCGTCGGCGCCGCCACGGCACGCAAGGCCGAAGTGGCGGGATTGACGGTTCGGGCGGTTTTCCCGACGGCGGATGATCTGGTGCGTGGTCTGGCGGATCAAAAAGGCAGTCGGGCGCTGCATCTTCATGGGTACCATACGCGCGGAAATGTTGCCGAAAGGCTCATTTCCTCTGGATTAGAGACGAATGAGCGTGTCGTTTACGATCAGATTGCGCGATCTTGGACCACCGCGGAGCAGTGCGAGATTTTCCATCAGCCCCACCTCCTGGTGCCGCTTTATTCACCGCGTTCGGCGCAAATCCTGTCTGAAAATCTTGCCGGTTATACGGGCGAATTGACGCTTGTCGCGATTTCCGAGGCCTGTCGGGAAGCTTGGTCAGGCCCGGTCGTAAAGTCCATTTGCGTCGCGGAGCATCCGGATGGTGAAACAATGAAACAGGTAATTGCATCAAAGCTTTCCTGATCGCGGCTTGAGGGCGCAGGCCTCAGGGTCTAAGTTTCCTGTACGATCGTAAAATTGGTTCTGGAATCGAAAGGTTAGTCTCATGCCAGGTGATAAAGAAACCCCGCTGGACGCCGTGAAAAACGACGAGAAAGATGTTCAGGATCAAGAGGTTGTGGCAGAGGAAGGGGCATCCGAAGCCGAGCCAGAGGATGAATCACCGAAGGTTTCCGACGAGGATATAGGGGCTGAGGAGAATTCCGAGTCGTCCGATGAGGACACTGCTGAGCCAGAACCGGTTTTGGAAGAGAAACAACCAGAGACGGTCCCCGCCCCTACGGTCGTCAAACGCGGCGGCTTCGTGCCGATGGTGCTGGGTGGGGTGATTTGTGTCGCTCTGGGTTATGGCGCTGCGAATTTCTTGAAACCGGAGGGCTGGCCCTTCCCCGGTACGAATACCGAAGAGTTGGTGCAGGAGATTACTGCTCTGAAAGCGCAACTGGCCGAGATGCAAAGCGCAAGCGAAGCGCAGGCGAAGGCACAAGCCGCGTCGCAGGATGCGTTGCGCAGCGTGCTTGAGCAAAAAATTTCCGAGATGGACAAGAGTGCGGAGATTGCATCCCTGTCGGATCGGTTGAAGGGCTTCGAGGACCGCGTGACGCAGATCGAAGCGCGCCCTGTGGCGGAGGCTATCGTCTCGCCAGAAGCAACGGCTGCCTATGAGCGGCAACTGGCGCAGATGCAGGACCTGCTCAACAGTGAAATCGCCCGGCTCGAAGAGGCCAAGGACAAGGCCGTCGCCGAGGAAAACGCAGCCCGTGCGGCAACCGCAAAAGCGCGGCTGCAAACGCTGGTCGATGCCGGCGAACCCTTTGCGGAAGCTTTGACGGATATCGGCGGCGATGTGCCGCAGGCTCTGCAAGACGCGGCGCAAACGGGCATTCCAAGTGTCACGGAGTTGCAGGAAAGCTATGCTGAGGCCGCGCGCAAAGCTCTCGTTGCGGCTTCGCGTGTAGCTTATGAAGCCGGGGAGGAAAGCTGGTTCCAGACGGTTTTGCGCACGCAGATCGGGTTGCGGTCGACCAAGCCGAAAGAGGGCGATGACGCGGATGCGATTCTGTCTCGTGCCGAACAATCGGTGCGCGACGGCATGTTCGCCAAGGCCATCGAAACGCTTGGGGCACTGCCGGAGGCGGGCAAGGCCGAAATGCAGCCCTGGATCGCAGAGGCGCAAAAACGGGTGGATGCAATGACTGCCCTTGATGAAGTTCTTGGTCAGTAAGGGAGGTTCAACATGCTCTGGTCCCTCGTCAAAATCGTTCTTTTCGTTCTGATCGTTGCAGCACTTGCCTACGGCGGCATGGTGCTCATGGACATGGAGGGCGGTGCACAGATTGCCTTTGGTTCTGTGGAGATCAGCCTGACCCCGCTCAAGGTTGTTCTGGCGCTGATTGCCTTGGTGGTTGTGATTTATGTCGTCTTGAAACTACTCGGGCTTCTGGTGGCTGTGATGAAATTCCTGCTCGGTGATGAAACCGCGATCTCGCGTTATTTCGACCGAAACCGGGAGAAAAAGGGCATCGAAGCTGTGACCGAGGGCATGATGGCGCTGGCCTCTGGTGATGGGAGGCAGGCGCTGGCCAAGGCGGCAAAAGCGGAGAAATACCTGCAAAAACCCGAACTGACCAATCTTTTGAAGGCTCAGGCAGCGGTGATGAATGGCGACAAGCTGACCGCAGAGCGCGCCTTCAAGCAACTTGTGGCCGATGAGCGCACGCGGTTCGTGGGTGTTCAGGGCATCATGAAGCAAAAGCTCGAAGAGGGCGATACGGATACGGCGCTGAAACTGGCGGAAAAAGCCTTTGCGCTGAAACCGAAACATGTTGAAACGCAGGATATCCTGCTGCGTCTTCAGGCGGAGAAAGGCGATTGGTCTGCCGCGCGTGGCACGTTGTCGGCCAAGCTGAAACACGGAGCGATTCCGCGGGACGTTCACAAACGGCGCGATGCGGTTCTGGCCCTGTCGCAGGCCAAGGGTGTGTTCGAAAAAGGTGCGAGCATTGAGGCGCGCGAAGCAGCGATTGAGGCCAATAAAAAATCCCCGGATCTGATCCCGGCGGCGGTCATGGCCTCCGACGAATATGTTACGGAGGGCAAGGGGCGGCAGGCCGCGCGGGTGCTCAAAAAGGCTTGGGAGGCCCAGCCGCATCCCGATCTGGCCGCCGCTTTCGCGCGCATCGAACCGAAGGAAACCCCGGAGCAACGCCTCAAACGGTTTGGAGCTCTGACCAAGATTCACCCGGAGGACCCTGAGACGAAAATGCTTCTGGCGGAGCTTTACATTGCCGCCGAAGATTTCCCGGCGGCGCGGCGTGCGCTGGGCGATCTGGCAGAGATCAACCCGACCGCCCGCAGCCTGACGATTCTGGCGGCGATCGAGCGCGGCGAAGGTTCCGACGATGTCGTGGTGCGTGGCTGGTTGACCCGGGCATTGACCGCGCCGCGCGGCCCGCAATGGGTCTGCGACAAATGCCAGACGATCCACGCGGAATGGACGCCGGTCTGTGAGAATTGCGGTGGGTTCGACACGCTGAGCTGGCGCAAACCGACGCATTCCGAGGTGGCGATGCCGGCTGGCACCGAAATGCTTCCGATGATCGTGGGCGCCACACCGGAACCGGAGAGCGAGGAGGCGGAAATCCTTGAGGAAGACGGGAACGACATGCCCTCAATGGTCGATGTGACCCCTGCCGAGCCGGAGGAAAAGACCAAGGTTGAAAATTAGGGCTACACACCTTTGAAAGAGGGTGTTAAAGACCCGTTCACGCCGGAAGCGCGGTCTTCCGGCAAAGGAAAGTGCCGGTGTAGCTCAGCTGGTAGAGCACGTCATTCGTAATGATGGGGTCGGGGGTTCGAGTCCCTTCACCGGCACCACTTTCCAAAAGAGAAATCATCTCAAAGCAGCAGGTTGTACCGGGCGTTTCCCCGAAGGTCGGGTTGTACATGGTGTTACGCTGTTGTTTTCTGGCGCTTTCCTTGGTCAATTTCTGATTAATTGATAAAAAAATATGCGCTGTCCGAAATTTTTTCCCTCACCATGTCATGTGGCTGTGATCTGATTCTGACATCCGATTAGCCTGATTGGGTCTGTTACATGTGAGGGCTTCTCTGATGAATAAGCGATTTGGTTATGCGGGCGGTAGCGCCCATAAATTTGCCCGTGGGCATCATGACAGAGGGGCGCATCACCGTGTCGAGCCTGTGATCGGCTCCCGGTTTAACGATATGCTCGAAGGCGGCGATGGCAAGGATCTGATCAAGGGCCTGAGCGGCAACGACACGCTCTATGGCGGGGCGGGTAATGATGTCCTCGATGGGGGCAGAGGTTTCGATACCGCGGTCTATGACGGGTCGATTTTCGATTATGATATTCGGGCGTACGGGCATCGCTGTTTCTCTGCACCGCTGGCGTTGACCATCGCGTCGGTTGGCGATGTGGCGGACCGGGGCCGAGACATCCTGACGGGGATCGAAGCGCTTTATTTCAAAGCGGACGATTACACGCTTTACCTCAACGGGAGGAACAACGCGGTTCTGGCAGGTGACGATGCGGTGGAAACCACCGAGAACGCTGTGCTTGTGATCGACGCCGAAGCGCTTCTGGCCAATGATGCGGAATTCGATGGTGACGAGATGGTAATTGCCGCCGTGTCCGCGATCTCTGAGCTTGGTGCCTCTGTGACGTTGATCGGCGGGCAGATCAGCTACGATCCGGGCACGTTGTTCGATGCGCTTGCCGAGGGCGAAACGATTACCGATACCTTCACCTATACGGTCGACGACGGGTTCGGCGGCAGCGATACGGCAACCGTGACCGTGACCATCACTGGTAAAAACGATGCGCCGGTTCTGAGCATCGCGACAGTCGAAATTTCCGCGGAAGAGAACAGCACTGCCGTTGTGTTCGATCTCTCTGCCTCCGATGTCGATGCAGGCGCAGTGCTGAGCTACTCGCTCGAAGGGGCCGATGCCGCGCTGTTTCTCATCGACGCCGAAACGGGTGAGATTACTTTCGCTACGGCCCCCGATTACGAGGCCCCGACCGATGCCGATGGTGACAACATCTATGAGCTGAGCGTGGTCGTGACCGACGAATACGGCGCTTCCGACAGTGTCGTGGTGAGTGTCGCCGTCGAAAACCTCTGGGATCCGATCCAGATCACACAGAGCTTTGAAACCGAAGCGGCGGGTGGCTCCTACACGGTCGCGGAAACCGACGGTTCCCTGACGGAACTTGGCACGATTATCGACGTTGAAAACGACGGTACGGCCACGGTCGACAGCACCGAGGCCTCCGATGGCTATCTCGGTTTCGATTTGAGCTGGGAAAACACCCGTGGCGATACCGGGCTTTCGGATGGCGATTACGTCGGTGTGACGGATTATTCCAGCACCGTCGGGAGTTTCAGTGACGGTATTCAGGGCTATGAGCTTCAGGACGCCGACGGGCTTTTGCGCCTAACCTTCGACACGGTCGATATGTCCACGCTGAACGCCAACACCGTGGTGAAATTCTCCATCGACGCCATCTTGCAGGAAACCGGATGGGAAGCCGACGATCTGGTGAAGATCTACATCCAGACCGATCAGGGTGTGGTGACGTTGCTCGACAGCACCGGGCAGGACATCGACGATATGGGCATCGAGGGCGAATGGCTGTCGCTCTCTGCGACGCTTGGCGCCGATGTGACCGAGGCGACGCTGATTGTTGAACTCGACAGCAATTCCAGTTCGGAAACTCTCTATATCGACAACGTGGCGGTCGAGGAGATTTTCCAGCTCACCCAAAGCTTTGAGACCGAAGCGGCCGGGTCGCAATATGTTTTTGCCGAGGCCGATGGCAGCCTTGTCGAAGATGGCGCGACGGTCGATCTGGTCAATGTGGACGGCTTGGCCTCTGTCGACAGCACCGAGGCTTCGAATGGCTATTGGGGTTATGATTTGAGCTGGACCGACACGCGCGACGATGTCGGCATCTCGGACGGCGATTATATCGGGGTGCAAGACTACACCGGTGCCGTGGGCAGTTTCACCGATGGTGTTCAGGGTTATGAACTGTCCGATAGTGACGGGCTTCTGACCATGACCTTCGATGAGCTGAACCTGTCCGGGATGGGCGAGGTGACCGTTTCTCTGGATACCTTCCTGCAATCGACCGGATGGGAAGCCGACGATCTGGTGAACATCTACATCCAGACCGATCTTGGCATTGTGACGCTGCTCGACAGCACCGGGCAGGACATTGATGACATGAACATCGAGGGCTCCTGGATGACGCTGACGGCCACGCTGTCTGCGGATGTTTCCACGGCAAGCCTGATTGTCGAGTTCGACAGCAACGCTGCCAGCGAAGCGCTCTATATCGACAATGTTTTCGTAACCTCCGGCCCGGAGGCGTCCGTGCCCGGCGGTGATGACGAACCGGCTGAAATCACGCTGATCTCGGAAATTCAGGGCGAGGGTGAAAGCTCCGGTTTCGTGGGGCAGGGAGTCACCGTATCGGCGGTTGTGACCTATGTCACCGATGACGGGTTTTACATTCAGGAAGAGGATGCCGACAGCGACGGCAATGCGCTGACCTCCGAGGCGATCTATGTCTATACCGGCGGCGGCTATGCCGTCAGCCTTGGCGATCTGGTCGAGGTTTCCGGGTCCGTGACCGAATATTACGGGCTGACCGAGATCACTTCCGTGACCGGGGTCGAGATTATTTCCTCGGATAATATCCTGCCGGAACGGGTTACCATTGCGCTGTCCCCAGACACGGCACAGAATTACGAGGCCATCGAGGGTATGCTGGTTTCCGTGACCACCGGAACCGCCGATCCGCTGACCGTGATCGAGAATTACAATCTCGATTACTATGGCACGATCAGCATTTCCGCCGGTACACAGACCACGCCGACGCAGATTTATGACGCTCAGACACAGGCAGATGAAATCGCGGCGCTGGTCGAGGCCAATGAGAATGCGTCCCTCGTGCTCGATGACGGCTCTTCGGAAAGCAACCCGACCGAGATTTCCTATCTTCCGGGCGGGGCGGGCGACGATGGCGACGGTGTGCTCGACAGCGGCGACGATTTCTCCGACGACGGCACCACCGTGCGTCTGGGCGCCGAGATCGTCGATAGCGTCGAAGGGGTTCTGACCTTCTCCTATGACGAATGGACGGTGAACGTCTCCGACACGATCGTGTTCGATGAGAGCACCAACGTCGGCGCACGTGAGGACAGCCCCGAAGAAGTCGGTGGCACGCTTCAGGTCGCTTCCTACAACGTGCTCAACTTCTTCACGAGTTTCGGGGAACGCGGTGCGGACAATCAGGAAGAATTCGACCGCCAGTCCTCGAAAATCGTCGAGGGCATCATTGGCACGGGGGCCGAGGTTTTGGCGCTCCAGGAGATCGAGAACAACGGCACCGCGATTGCCACGCTGGTCGATCTGTTGAACGCCGAAGGGACAGACGCGACTTACGCCTATGTCGATCCGACCGGTACAGGCGGTGAGATCGGGACGGATGCCATCACCACAGGGATCATTTACGACAGTTCGGCGGTGACCCTGCTCTACACCGATTATCTCGTGTACGACGAAAGCTCCGCCGCTGTGACCTATGGCATCGCTTCTGCGCTTGCCGATCTCGTGGGTACGAGCTTCAAAGATTATCAGCGCAACCGTCCTTCTGTTGCCGCAACCTTCATGGACAATGAAAGCGGCGAAACCTTCACCGTGGTCTCCTCGCATTTCAAATCGAAAGGCGACAGCGATCTTCAGGATGTGGCCGATGCAGCCGAAAGTTGGTTGACCTCCAATGCAGGGTCTGCGGATTACGACACCGTGGCCGACCTTCTGGCTCAGCTCTACGCTGACGAGAACTTTGACCAAGGCGATGGTCAGGGCTTCTGGAACGGTGTGCGTCTCGACGCAGCCGAAGAACTCACTGAATGGATTGCCACGGAATACGGCGAGGACGGCACGGGGGTGAGCAATTATCTGCTTCTGGGCGATATGAACTCTTATGCCGAAGAAGACGCGGTCCAATATCTCGATGACGAGGCGGGTCTCGTGGATCTGATCGACGAATTCATTGGCCAGGAGAACGCCTATTCCTATGTCTACGACGGGCAGCAGGGTACGCTGGATCAGGGTCTCGCCGACAGCGAACTGGCTGATAACGTGACCGGCGTCACCGAATGGCATATCAATGCCGATGAGCCGGACCTGATCGGTTATGACACGGATTACAACGATCCAGATTTCTACAACGACGGTGTCTATGCTTCCTCTGACCACGATCCGCTGATCATCGGTCTGGATTTTGGTGACACGCCGCTGGTTGCCTGATCTCCAGACGGCAGCACGAAACAGGAAAAAGCGCGGGTTTCGCGCTTTTTCTTTGTCCAATCGGAATGTGCAGAATCCCTTCAATTTTATGGGTTAAGCCCGTGTTCATTCCTCTCTGATATTTCTCGCTTCGGGTGAATATGAGGTGGTGGTATGAGCGGGAAGGGTAACGCTCCGATTATCATCAAGAGGAAAAAGGTCATTCAGGGCGGCGGCCATCACGGCGGGGCCTGGAAGGTTGCCTATGCGGACTTCGTGACGGCAATGATGGCTTTCTTCCTCCTGATGTGGTTGCTCAATGCGACAACGGAAAAACAGCGCAAGGGTCTGGCGGATTATTTCAATCCGACCATTCCGGTGAACCGTGTTTCCGGTGGTGGCGATGGCTCCTTCGGCGGTGATTCCGTGTTTACCGAGGAAACCCTGTCGCAAAACGGTACGGGTGCTTCGAGTGCTCATGCCGCAAGCGACAGCGGGGCGGCCAAAAATGATACCTCCGCCGAGCAGGATGCGGCAAAGGCCATGGAGGCCAAGTCTTTCGCCGAGGCGCAGGAACTTCTCACCGCCTATAGCGGGGAAAGCATGGCGGCGGACAAGGCCCTGCGTCATATCGTGACCCGTGTCACCGACGAGGGGTTGATCATCGAACTTTACGATCTGGAGGGAGAGCCGCTTTTTACCCCCGGAACGGCGGAACCCGAGGAGGTTCTCGTGGTTTTGGTCGGCATGTTGTCCGAAGTGTTCAAGATCGTGCGCAATGACATCGCGATCACAGGCCATGTGCGGTCCGAACCTCTGGTCGTGGCGGAGAACCCTGTCTGGGATTTGTCGACCCGGCGCGCCGACCGGATTCGTCTATTGCTGGAGGCGGGTGGCACCCTGTCGATACGCATGCAACGCGTGACCGGTTCTGCGGATCGAAAGCCGGTGGTCGGCAATCCCATGGCGCCGCGTAACAACCGGGTCGAGATCGTTTTGCTGCGCAATCAGATCAGGAAATAGATCGCATTTTAGACGTTAGGGGGGCGTTAAGGCGCGCCGTGCATGCTGGGATCAGTTCTTCGGGTTTCAGCAGCAGAAAGGCGCTATCCCCATGTCTATTTCTTCCTCACTCAACGCGGGTGTGGCCGGGCTTGCCGCCAATGCCACCCGTCTTGGGACCATCTCTGACAATATCGCGAATTCCGGGACCTATGGTTACAAACGGGCGGAGACGGAATTCGAATCCTTTGTCATCAGTGGTTCGACGAATTCCGGGACTTATTCGGCCGGTGGTGTGCGTGCCAGCAGCTCGCGTCTGATCGGGGAACAGGGCGCACTCGTGTCCACCTCCAATGCCACCGACATTGCGGTTTCCGGCAATGGTTTCATCCCGGTCACGACCGAGGTTTCTCTGGATGGCACAATGGGCGATCAACCCCTGATGATGACCACCACGGGTTCATTTTACACCGATGCCGACGGAATTCTGAAAACCGACTCGGGTCTTGTGCTTCTTGGCTGGCCAGCGGAGGCGGATGGCTCGATCGCCACTTATGCGCGTGACACGATGACCGGGCTCGAACCTGTGGTCATCAATTCGAACCAGACCGCTGGCGATCCGACGACGGAAATCAACCTAGGCGTCAACCTTCCGGCTGAGGATGCCGATTCCGCCTTGCCGCTTTCCGTGGAATATTTCGGCAACCTTGGCACGTCTGAATCGCTCGACATCACCTTCACGCCGGACACCTCGACGGAAAACACCTGGACGATGACGATCACCGATTCCGCTTCGGGTGGGGCGATCATCGGGGAATACACGCTTGTGTTCGATGACTCCCGGGGTTCCGGAGGGACCTTGTCCTCCGTGACGCCGACGGCGAACAACCCGGTGGGGGCCGATTACGACTCCACGGATGGCACGCTGGCTTTGACGGTCGATGGCGGCCCGATCGAAATGACCATCGGCAAGCCAGGGGACACCAACGGCCTCACCCAGCTGTCCGACAGTTTCGCACCGACCTCGATCACCAAGGACGGTTCGCCTGTTGGGAACCTCACCTCGGTAGAGATTGACGATGGTGGCTATATCACCGCGACCTACGACACCGGCTTTACCCGTGTGATCTATCAGATTCCGCTCGTGGACGTTCCGAATGCCAATGGTCTCACCGCTTTGGGCAACCAGACCTATCAAGTGTCGCCGAATTCCGGTTCCTTCTTCCTGTGGGATGCTGGCGACGGACCGACGGGCACCATCGAAGGTTACGCACGTGAAAGCTCCACCACGGATGTCGCGGCTGAACTGACCGACCTTATCCAGACACAGCGTGCCTATTCGTCGAATGCGAAGGTCATCCAGACGGTCGATGAAATGTTGCAGGAGACCACCAACATCAAACGCTAACGTTGAAAGACCTTCGGGGGCAGGAGGATAGACGATGAGTATTGGAAATGCTCTGGCAAATGCGCTGACGGGTTTGAATGCCGTGTCTCGTGCAGCCGATGTGGTGTCCTCGAATGTCGCCAATGCCATGACCGAAGGTTATGGCAAGCGCGAGATCGAATTGATGTCGCAACAGGTCGGCAAGACCGGCTCGGGTGTCTCCGTCGTCGGCGTCAATCGGTACTATGATCCGGTGACGACGGGCGAGCGCCGCTACGCGGATGCGGAGGTCGCGCTCGAAGATACGCGTGCGGGTTTCTACGACACCTATGCCGACGCGATGGGGCAGGTGGACGAGGAAGATTCGATTGCCGGCCGGATCACCGGCCTCGAAACAGCCCTGATCGAAGCCGCCAGCCGTCCGGATTCGGAAGCGCGGCTGGCCACGGTCCTCGATGCGGCACAGGATCTTGTAAAACAGATCAACGATGCTTCTGACGCGATCTCTGACATTAGAATGGCCGCCGACAAGGAAATCGGCCAGACCGTCGATTTCCTCAATTCCGCTTTGCAACAAGTCGTCGATCTCAACGTCGCCATTCAGAAGCAGATCACCCAAGGTTATGACGCCAATGCCCTTATGGATCAGCGGCAGACTCTTGTGGATCAGATTTCCGAACTTATACCGATCAACGAGATCCAGAAAGACAACGGGATGATCTCGCTCTACACCTCCGGTGGTGCCTTTCTGGTCGACTCGAAAGCGGCCACTTTGGAGTTCACCGCAACCCCGACGATCTCGGCTGATATGACGATTGAAAACGGGGCGCTTTCGGGGCTGACGATCAATGGGGTTTCTGTGTCGACCGATGCGGAAAAGGGCGCGATTGCGGGTGGCAAGCTGGCCGGGCTTTTTGAGGTGCGCGACGAACTTGCTCCACAGGCCCAGGTCGAGCTTGACGCACTTGCACGCGATCTCATCGAACGGTTTCAAACGATGGATGCCGATACAACCTTGGTCGCGGGTGCGGCTGGCCTGTTTACCGATGGGGGTGCCGCTTTCGACGCTGTCGATGAAGAGGGGCTTGCGGGACGTATTTCGGTCAACGCTCTGGTCGATCCCGATCAGGGCGGTGACCTTTGGAAACTTCGCGATGGTCTTGGAGCTTCGGTCGAGGGCGATCAGGGCGACGCAACCATTCTGAATTCCCTGACCGAAGCCTTGCAAAATTCCCGTGTTGCCTCTTCGGGCGGTCTGACGGGAATTGAACGGTCCGCGCTGGGCTTTGCCTCCGATATCTATTCTCTGGCGGAAACCAGCCAGCTCAATGCCGAAGCGGATCTGAGCTACGCTTCGGCGCGGCAGGAGTCTCTGGAGGAGATCGAATTGGCGAACGGGGTCGATACCGACTACGAAATGCAACAGCTTCTGGTGATCGAACAAGCCTATGCGGCCAACGCAAAGGTGATCGAAACGATCCAGACGCTCATGGATCAACTGATGGAGATTTGACGGTGAGCGCGATTTCTTTCGGGGATATGGCGTCTTCTTTGCGCAACATGCGGATGACGGCTCAGGTGAAACAGGATCTCGATCGGTACAATTACGAGGTAGCAAGCGGCGAGAAATATGATCTTGCCAAGGCTGTCTCCGGTAATTTCACGCCTTTGGCCTCCATCGAACGGGCCCTGCGAACCCTGAGTTCCTACGACACGGCAATTCAGGAGGCCGGTTTGTTCACGACTGCGATGCAGACCAGTTTTGAGTCGGTGTCCACCCATGTCGAGGAATTGTCCTCAACCCTCCTGACCGCTTCGACCAATGCGGATGCGACGAGCATTTCCGTTACTGCGACCGACGCGAGAACCCGTTTTGATGCTGTGGTTTCGACCCTGAACACGCGTATTGGGGATCGGTCGCTGCTCAGTGGGACTGCCACGGGAAAAACCTCCCTGATTTCCGCAGACGATATGATGGCAGAACTGATGGCTGCCGTTTCCGGTGCGACCACCGTCGAAGATGTCGAAACCATCGTGGAAGACTGGTTCATGTCCTCAGGTGGTGGTTATGAAACCATCGCCTATCAGGGGTCCGCCAACGCGCTTTCTCCCTTCTCGCTCGGCCAGGATGAATCAGTACGTCTTGAAATCACGGCGCTGGACGATTCTGTTCGCGAAACCTTGAAGGGCCTAGCGCTGGCTTCGCTCGTCGATGAAGGCGTTTTCGAGAACGATGTAAGTGCCCAGGCATCCTTGCTGCGAAGCTCCGGGGAATGGCTCATGGGGGCGCAGGCTGGGTTGGCCGATCTTCAGGCGCGTGTCGGCAGTGTCGAAGCCCGGATCGAGGAGGCCAACCTGTCGAACTCTGCCATGACCTATTCCTACGAGACGGCCAAATCCGAAATCATTTCGGCGGACGCGTATGAGTCGGCTTCGTTGCTCAAGCAAACGGAAACGCAGCTTGAACTGATTTACACCCTGACCGCTCGCATGTCGCAACTCAGCCTCGCGGATTATCTCTGATGTTCAAAACGCTTTTCTCCCTGATGCTCACCATCTGTTTTGCCCTGCCAACCATGGCGAACCCCATCCGGATCAAGGACCTCGTGGAATTCGATGGCGTGCGTGGCAATGATCTTGTCGGTTATGGTCTGGTGGTCGGTTTGAACGGTACCGGAGACGGCATCCGCAACGCCCCGTTCACGGAAGAGATCATGTCCAGCATCCTAGAACGTCTCGGGGTCAATGTGACCGGGGAACAATTCCGACCGAAGAATGTGGCCGCAGTGTTTGTAACGGCCGATTTTCCGCCTTTCTCGCGGGCAGGCAGCAAGATCGACGTGACCGTCTCCGCGATCGGCGATGCCAAGAGCCTGTTGGGCGGCACCCTGATCATGACGCCTTTGAATGTGTCAACGGCGGAGTAAAAACCTACCAAAGGGCGGCGCAAAAGTAGACCACTTGTGGGTTTAGCGTGACGGGCGCACAGAGCGCTGGCGGCCAGT
>NZ_QAOH01000010.1 GCF_003050785.1 Celeribacter persicus | reverse complement strand
AGTCCGTCTGGCGCCCCGCCGTGCGCCTCAGCGCCGCCGGTGAAGGGGGTTCTATGGCTTACCGCTAAGACCCGCAAGTGGTTTTTGAAAAAAAAATGACGATTTCCTGTATTTTTCAATTAATATATTGTTTTTATTGATTTTATTTTGTTGAGTTTTTTGGCGATCAGGACTTTTGCCATGATGTTCGCCTCCCGGAAGAAAGCTCTTCACGAAACGAAAACCGCTTATCCACACGGGGCTACGCAACATTTGGTATCGCTAGCGCAAATCACCCCAAATCACCCTGTGAATCGCCCCCGAATTCAGGGCGATTCACCCGAGTCACCCGCGAGAGTGTTGAGGAATCACACCGCGATTCCGTTTTCGCACGCCGGAAGGCAGGCGAAGCAGCAATAGAATCGCGATTCCTCCGAGATAGAGCAAAGGCTCCAGTTGCCATCCCTTGCGCAGCATCACGAAATGCACACCTCCAAGCACCACCGCCGGATAGACCAGCCAGTGCAGCCGACGCCAGTTGCGCCCGAGCTTGCGGATCGCGGCATTATAAGAGGTGGCAGCCAGAGGGATCATCAGGACCAGTCCGAGCATCCCGATGGTGATATAGGGGCGCTTATAAATGTCCGCGATGATTTGTGATGGGATCTGCACATCGAGCACGATCCAGACCAGCAGATGGAGCACGATATAAAAGAAGGCGATCAGTCCCAGCGCACGGCGGAATTTCAGAAGATTCAGCCCGAGGTAACGGCGCAAAGGCGTGATGCAGAGAGAGGCGATCAGAACCTGAAGGCCCAAAAGCCCGATCTTGTGCTCCATCGCCTTGACCGGGTCTATGCCGAGCTGACCGCTCACCCCGGCATAGAAGAACCATACGGGTGGAAGCAGCGCACCGAGATAGAGCGGCCAGGTCGGAATGCGGCGGGCAAAGCGATTGACGCGATCCATCAATACTCCTTGCTCAGGTCCATGCCCTTATAGAGCGCCCCGACCTGTTCCTCGTATCCGTTGAATTTGACCGTCGCGATGCGGGAGGCAAAGACACCCGCGCCGATGCGCCGCTCCGTGGCCTGTGACCAGCGCGGATGGCTGACCTCCGGGTTCACGTTGGAATAGAAGCCATACTCACGATGGTTCGCCGCCTTCCATGTGTTGACGGGTTGCTCGCCGGTCAGGGTGATCTTCACCACCGACTTGATCGACTTGAAGCCGTATTTCCACGGCACCACCAGGCGAAGCGGCGCGCCGTTCTGGTTCGGCAATTCCCGACCGTAAAGACCCGTCGCCATGAGCGTCAGCGGATGCATCGCCTCATCGAGCCGCAGCCCCTCGACATAGGGCCAGTCGAGAATGGGCCGCTGTTGCCCCGGCATTTCCTCCGGGCGGAAAAGCGTCTCGAAGCACACATATTTTGCAGAGGGTTCGACCCCGGCGAGATTGAGGAGCTGGCTCAGCTCGAACCCGTTCCACGGGATCACCATCGACCAGGCCTCGACACAGCGGAAGCGATAGATGCGTTCGTCAATGTCGACCTTCGCAAGAATATCGCCCAAGCCATAAGAGCCGGGCCGCTCCACCATACCGTCGATTTCCACCGACCACGGATCGGTCGTGAGAGCGCCGGCGTAACGTGCAGGATCTTCCTTGCCGGTGCCGAATTCGTAGAAATTGTTGTAGCCGGAAATTTCCTCGAACGTGTTCGGCGTCTCGGTGGTATTGAACCCCTTGATCTCAAACTCGGGCATCTGTTGTGCCCTCGCACCCGAGGCGGCCAGCAAGCCAGCCCCGGCCATACCGGCCATCACTGCCCGGCGATTGAGATAAGTTCGTTCCGGCGTGACCTCGGAATACGGCAGATTGTAGTTCGGCATCATGGGTCCCTCCCGATCTGATTTCCTCAAAGGTAGACCGGGCGGGGCCATGCTCAAACCAAACTTATCTCACAGATGCGTTGGTGTTTTGTAACTTTCGCGGCTGTACCGGTCATGGTGATAGCTCGGCACGATCCGGTTGAGCGGCACGGAAGTGCCGTCCGCCTGCACGATCCGCACATGCCGCCGCCGCATCTGGCGCGGCTCCAGAACACCGACCGAATGGGCGATCATCTCAAGCTCGTGTATGGTGGCCTTGGCGTAGGTAGCGACCTTCTTGTACTTGTCCTGCACCACAAGACCCTTTTGCAGATGCGGGTCATGGGTGGTGATCCCGGTCGGGCAGGTGTTCTTGTTGCACTTGAGCGCCTGAATGCAGCCGAGCGAGAACATGAAACCGCGCGCGGAACACACGAAATCGGCACCCGCACAGATCGCCCAGGCCACATCGGCCGGGTTCACCAGCTTGCCCGCCGCAACGATCCGGATGCGGTCGTGCAACCCGTATTTATCGCGTAGATCGACAATGCGGATGAGGGCTTCTTTAATAGGCATGCCCACGAGGTCGATGAGCGGCATCGGCGCTGCCCCCGTGCCGCCTTCGCCTCCGTCGATGGTGATGAAGTCCGGCGCACTTTCCTCGCCGCGCTCCTTGATCAGGGCAAAGAACTCTTCCCAAGGCCGCGATGAGCCGACCACGAATTTGAAACCCACCGGTTTGCCGGTCACATCACGAATGTGATTGATGAAGTTCAGAAGATCGTTGAAATCGTCCACCTCGCGATGACGGTTCGGGGAAATCCCGTCCTCACCCGGACGCAGCCCCCGGATCGCGGCGATCTCCGGTGTGATCTTCGCGGCGGGCAGAATGCCCCCCTTGCCCGGTTTCGCGCCCTGGCTCAGCTTAATCTCGAACATCTTCACTTGCTCATATGCCGCCATCGCGCGCAGCTTGTCGTCGTCGAGATTGCCTTCCGCATCGCGAATGCCGTATTTCGCCGTACCGATCTGATAGACAAGGTCCGCACCGCCTTCGAGATGGAAGGGAGACAGTCCCCCTTCCCCGGTGTTGAGCCAGATGCCAGCCTCTTTCGCCCCTTTCGACAGTGCCAGAACCGCCGGTTTGGAAATCGCGCCGTAGGACATGCCGGAAATGTTGAAGATAGACTTTGCCGTGTAAGGCACCCGGCAATACTGCCCGATCACCAGAGGTTCTGTGACAGCGAACTGATCGTCCAACGGCGGGAAGGCGGCGTTCATAAAGATCGGCGTGCCGGGGATGGAAAGCGAACGCGTGGAGCCGAACGCCACCGTGTTGCCCTTGCCATCGGACGCCCGGTAGATCCAGTCGCGCTGCGCCCGGTTGAACGGCATCTCCTCGCGATCCATGGCAAAGAAATACTGGCGAAAGAACTCGCCCAGTGTCGAGAACCAGTGTCGGAAATGCCCGATCACCGGATAGTTGCGCAAAATGGCATCCCGCGTCTGCCGTTTATCGAGGACGTAAAGCGCCAGAGCGATAAAGACCATCACCCCGATCACAACCACGAACACCAGCGCAAGAACCTGAAGCGCCATCATCGCCCAATGCCAGAAGGCCATCACCTTATCTATCCTTTTGCATTTTGTTTGGCCCGACCCTGACAGAAGGCGCGCAGAAGACAACCGGAAACCGGCTCGTGTTAGCGCAAAAACCTTAGCCGCGGTGCGGCGTGACAGGATCACATTCCTGTGCCTCACTCGACGCATAAAAAGGGAGGAATATATTCATGCACAAAGCACTCATCACCAGCGCGGTTCTCGCACTGAGCGCAGGGGCGGCCATGGCGGACGGTATCACGCATAAAATCGCGATTCATGTGGACGACAGCGACATGCGTCTCATGAACATGGCGCTCAACAACGCCAACAATGCCCGAAACTATTTCCAGTCGATCGGCGACGAGGTGGTTCTGGAAATCGTCGCTTACGGACCGGGGCTTCAGATGTTTCTGAAAGGCCAGAGTCCGGTGGCGGACCGGATCGAACTCATGGCGCTGGAATATCAGGACGTGACCTTTTCGGCTTGTGAAAACACCCTGCGCAATATGAGCAAAAATCAGGACCGGCCTCTGGAACTCCTCGAAGAGGCGCAGATCGTTCCCTCCGGCGTCGCCCGCCTCGTCGAGCTACAGGAAGACGGCTACAGCTATATCAAGCCCTGAATGAAAAAGGCGGCCCTCAAAGGGCCGCCCTGTCTTCTTCCGTGTATCAGCCTCAATGCACCACGGCATCTTCCGGCGCGGGCTTGTTCGATGCGCCGGTGCGGTCGCCAATGAGCAAACCGTCGACGCCGGCCGAGACCGGAATGATGTCGCCGTCCTTGATATCGCCCGCGAGCAGAAGCTCGGCGAGCGGATCTTGCAACGCGCGCTGGATCACGCGTTTCAGCGGCCGCGCACCGAAGACCGGATCATAACCTTCATCGGCGAGCCACTGTTTCGCGGCGTCGTCGATCGCCAGCGAAATGTTGCGTTTCGCCAGACGTTTTTCGAGCCGGGCAAGCTGGATCGTAACGATCCCGCCCATGTCGTGGCGGCCCAGACGGTCGAAGATGATCGTCTCGTCCAGACGGTTGAGGAATTCGGGGCGGAAATGCGCCCGCACCGCATCCATCACCTCGCGTTTCGCCGCCGACGAGTCGGCACCATCCGGAAGCTGACTCAGCGCCTGCGCCCCAAGGTTCGAGGTCAGGATGATCAGCGTCTGTTTGAAGTCCACGGTCCGGCCCTGACCATCGGTCAGCACACCGTCATCCAAGACCTGCAACAGCACGTTGAACACATCCGGGTGGGCTTTCTCCACCTCGTCGAACAGCACGACCTGATAGGGCCGACGCCGCACAGCTTCGGTCAGAACGCCGCCCTCGTCATAACCGACATAGCCCGGAGGGGCACCGATCAGACGCGCGACCGCGTGTTTTTCCATGAACTCGGACATATCAATGCGGACCATCGCATTGTCGTCGTCGAACAGGAACTCGGCCACGGCTTTCGTCAATTCGGTTTTCCCGACCCCGGTCGGCCCGAGGAAGAGGAAGGACCCGAGCGGACGGTTCTCGTCGTTCAGACCCGCGCGAGCACGACGCACCGCATTGGCGACAGCGTGCACGGCGGCTTCCTGACCGATGACCCGTTTGTGCAGGCCCTCTTCCATCCGCAGGAGTTTATCCCGCTCGCCTTCGAGCATTTTCGACGTCGGAATCCCGGTCCAGCGTTCGACCACCTCGGCGATTTGTTCGGGGCGCACGGCCTCTTCGACCATGAGATCGCCGTCGACCTCGCCCTCTCCGGCTTCCGCAAGCTGTTTTTCGAGCTGCGGAATGATGCCGTAGGACAGCTCGCCAGCCTTCGCCAGATTGCCTTCACGTTTGGCGATCTCAAGCGCCGCACGCGCCTGATCGAGTTTCTCTTTCAGCTCGCGCGTGCCTTCAAGTTTCTGCCGCTCGGCTTCCCATTTCGCGGTCATCGCATCGGACTGGTCCTGCAAGTCGGCAAGTTCCTGTTCTAGCTTGGCGAGCCGGTGCTTGGAGGCCTCGTCATCCTCTTTCTTCAAAGCCTCGGCTTCGATCTGAAGCTGAAGGATTTGACGATCGAGCGCATCGAGTTCTTCGGGTTTGCTGTCGACTTCCATCCGCAGACGGCTGGCCGCCTCGTCGACAAGGTCGATGGCCTTGTCCGGGAGGAACCGGTCGGTGATGTAGCGATGCGACAGAGTCGCAGCCGCAACCAGCGCCGAGTCGGAAATCCGTACCCCGTGGTGAAGCTCATATTTTTCCTTGATACCCCGCAGGATCGACACCGTATCCTCGACCGTCGGTTCCTCGACCATGACCGGTTGGAACCGGCGTGCGAGAGCAGCGTCTTTCTCGACGTATTTACGGTACTCATCGAGGGTCGTGGCACCGACACAGTGCAGTTCGCCCCGCGCCAATGCCGGTTTGATCAGGTTCGCCGCATCCATCGCACCATCGGTCTTGCCCGCACCCACAAGAGTGTGAATCTCGTCGATGAAGAGAATGATTTCGCCTGCGGCGGCCTCGATCTCCTTCAAGATGGATTTCAGACGTTCTTCGAACTCACCGCGATATTTCGCACCGGCGATAAGCGCGCCCATGTCGAGCGCCAGAAGTTTCTTGTTGCGCAAGCTCTCCGGCACATCGCCATTGACGATCCGAAGGGCAAGACCCTCGGCAATCGCGGTTTTACCCACGCCCGGCTCCCCGATCAGGATCGGGTTGTTCTTGGTCCGGCGCGACAGCACTTGCATCGAACGGCGAATTTCCTCGTCACGCCCGATGATCGGGTCGATCTTACCTTCTTCCGCAGCCTCGGTCAGATCACGCGCATATTTCTTCAACGCCTCATAGCCTTCTTCGGCAGAGGCCGTATCGGCAGTGCGGCCCTTGCGGATGTCGTTGATCGCGGTGTTCAGTTTCTGCGCCGTCACGCCACCGGCATCCAGCGCGTCTTTCGCGCCCGACCGGGTGATCGCCAGAGCAGTCAAAAGCCGCTCGACCGGAACGAAACTGTCACCCGCTTTCTTGGCGAGTTTTTCAGCCTCATCGAGAACCTTCGCGGTCTGCTGATCGAGATAGGTTTGGCCGGCATCGCCGGAAACGCGCGGAATCTTGTTCACGGCGGCCTCATTGGCGGCCATGACGGCCTTCGCATCACCACCCGCTTTCGCGATCAGGTTGGTGGCAAAGCCTTCTTCATCATCGAGCAAAGCCTTCAAAAGATGCTCGGGTTTCAGAGCCTGATGGCTCTCCCGCATCGCGATCGTTTGCGCAGCCTGAAGGAAACCGCGCGACCGTTCGGTGAACTTCTCCATGTTCATACCGTCTCTCCTCTTCCAAGCGCCCCGGATGAATTTCCGCGCCCGCTTAGCGGCACGCATGAGGGTCGGGGCCTTCCACCCCTAAATGGGGATCGCGTCCCGACCCCGCAAGAGGACCTGTTGCAAAATTGGAACAAATACATGCACCAGGCGTTACCTCTCCAAGCGTCGCAAGAACGTCCCCCGAAAAACACCATGGGACCCACGCATGGAGGCTAAAGATGCAAAGCTATGGAGCAGAAATTCAGGGCCTGACTTATAATGCCGCGCAACAGGCCTATCAGGCCCGCGTCATCTTTCATGAACAGGGCGAAAGGATCACCTTCCCCGTCGAGTTCAACGCACCGATCAGCGCCGATTACGCCACCGTCAGCCGCGGCTTGGCCCTGCGCGCCCGCGCGCTTCGCAATCGTAAGCGCGGCGCCAATGTCGCCCGGCTCAAGGATGTGGCCCAAATCGCAGCCTGTCAGGGACAATTGGACGCCTGAATCTCTTGACCCCGAAGGCCAGTCTGCGCAAGGAGGGGCAAACCAGAGAGGATGTGCCCCATGACCGATACGACCACCGCAGATGACCGCCTGATCGTTGCCCTCGATGTTCCCAATGTCGTGCAGGGATTGGACCTCGTCAAACGGATCGGGGACGCGGTCTCCTTTTACAAGATCGGGCTTGGCATGCTCACAGGCGGCGGGCTGGCGCTGGCCAATGAGCTCAAGCACGAGCAGGGCAAGAAAATCTTCCTCGACATGAAATTCTTCGACATCGGTGCGACGGTGGAGAACGCCGTGCGCGGTGTGGCGCAGCATGACATTGATTTCCTGACCGTTCATGGCGACCCTTATGTGGTGAAGGCGGCCAAGGAAGGCGCTTCAGGATCGGATATGAAAATCCTTGCGGTCACAATCCTGACCTCATTGGACCGCGCGGACCTCGACAGCGCCTGCATCAAGGCAGGCGAGATTCGGGATCTGGTGCAGGAACGCGCTGGCAAAGCCTTTGTCGCCGGGGCCGACGGCGTCATCGCCTCGCCGCAGGAGGCCACTATGATCCGCGCTCTGCCCGAGGCAGAAGGCAAGCTCATCGTCACCCCAGGCGTGCGTCCCATGGGGGCGGCGCTCGGCGATCAAAAACGGGTGGCGACGCCTGCGCAGGCCATTCGCGACGGTGTCGACCACATCGTCGTCGGTCGCCCTGTGTGGCAGGCCGAAGACCCGCGCAAGGCGGCGCTGCGCATCCAGCATGAGATCGCCACCGCGTAAAAACGCGCAACAACAGAAAACGGCGCCCGAAAGGACGCCGTTTCTTTTTGAACCGTCAGGTCAAGACCGGTGTTATTCCGAGGCAGGTGCCTCAGGCGCGCTCTCTTCGGTCGTGACGTTCAGAGACCCACCGTTGTCCGGCGCATCGTTGTTGATCGTGACAGAGGCGCCATCAGGCGCATCCGAAACCACCGGCGTCGCATCACCACCCATGATCACATAAAGGATCACGCCCAGCACCACGACAATCGCGCCAAGGATGAAGTACAGCCCGCCGTTGCCACCCGAGCTTTGATTGTAAGACTCATTCTGTGCCATGAGCTTTCCTTTGCGTTTCATTTCCAATTGCATGGACAACGCACGGCTTCACTCAAAGTTCCCGGCAAAGTTCCCGGTCGATTTTTGCGAAATACCGCCCAAGCCGCCCGCGCAGGGAGATCACCGCATCGTCGCGGCCCACGAAGTCGCGCGCGCTCATCCAGCTCCACGCCTGTCCTTCCGCACCCAGACGGATCGCACCATCTGTCAACGTCTCCCAACGCGCTACGAAGAAATGCACTGTGGTTCCCGGGTCCGAATACGCGCTCTCTTCGCGGTGATAGACCACCCGCTCCGGCGCGATCTCGACGGAAAGCTCCTCAAACAGCTCCCGTGCGACGGTCTCGAACGGGCTTTCCTCCCCTTCGCGCCCGCCACCGGGCAGGTCCCAGTGATTGGGCCAGGGAATATCGGGGCGGTCGTCGCGCAAAAGCGTCAAGATCTGATCGCCCCGAAGAATGGCAATCTTGGCCCCATCGAACGGTTGACCGCAATAGGGCAGGATCGCCTCAGACATCGTCGTTGATGTCCTTGTCCCAGACTTTCACCTGACCTTTGCGCCGCCCGAAAACCTGCCGCATGCCCAACCAGGCGATCATCGAACAAACCGCGAAGACCAGAGTCAAAAGCGACACATTCGCACCGATCCATCCCAGAAACAGCAAAAGCGCCACCACGGCGGCACCGATGCCAAAGCCCAGGAACATGAACCCCGCCGCGATGATTTCGAGCGCCATGAGCGCAATCGCCACAAGCCCCCAGAACCACCATTCGAGCAACAGAATCATATGTTCCATTACGCCTTGCCTTTCAGAAGCTTGAACGCATCGCCAAAGGCCTCAAGCGCGGCGGAAGGCAGCACGATGGTCTGTTTACCCGAACCGTCGCCCAGTGCCGTCAGCGCCTCGACCTGTTTCAGCGCCACCTGATATTGCGCCGCTTCCAGACCGTTTTTCGCGATTGCTTCGGCCACGACACCAGTCGCATAGGCTTCGGCATCGGCCTGAATCCGTCGCGCCTTGGCCTTTTGTTCGGCGGCGTACAGCTCCGCATCGGCGGCCAGTTCGACGGAGCGCTTCTCGCCCTCCGCCTCCATCACGGTCGCCCGACGTGCGCGCTCGGCATTCAATTGCTGCAACATCGCGGCGCGGGTGGCCTCGTCCAGATTGACGTCCAGAACCTCGGCCCGCGTCACCTCGATCCCCCAGTTGTCGACCGCATCTTCGACCGCCAGTTTGATCGTCGAAATCAGTTGCGAACGATTCGACTGCACCTCGTCGAGCTCCATCTTGCCGATCTCCGCCCGCACGATGCCCGCCACTGTGGTGGCAATCGCTCCATCCACGTCACGAATGCGGTAGACGGTCTTTTCCGGCTCGATGATGCGATAGAATACAGAGGTTTCGACTTTCACCAGCACGTTGTCGGAGGTGATCGCATCCTGCAACGCATTCGGCAACTGGCGTTCAAGAATAGAGATTTTGTGCGCCACAACGTCGATCAACGGCACGATGAAGTTGATCCCCGGCCCGAGAACCGTGCGCAGCCGACCGAAACGCTCAACCACGAACTTCTCCGACTGCGGCACGATCCGCACACCTTTGAGCACCAGAAGAACAATGAAAAGAGCAAGCGCCAGAGTGACGATATTGCCACCGGTCAAAAGCTGTGCCGGATCAATGGAATTCATGAGAAACCTTCCTGCAAACTGATATGTCGGGGCATGGATAGCCCCTCTAATGAGATGGGTATAGGATAGGAGCGGATCAAGGAAGCAAATGATGCCCGCTCACACCATGTCCTGTCTGTGCCGCGACTGCCTCACCACATTCGATCACGGCGCCCGCTGTCCCAAATGCGGACGACCAAGGGTGCTGTCGCATCCCGAGCTTTTCACACTGTCCATCGCGCATATGGATTGCGATGCCTTCTATGCCTCGGTCGAGAAACGCGACAACCCGGAACTGCGCGACAAGCCGGTGATCGTCGGCGGCGGTAAACGCGGCGTGGTGACCACCGCCTGCTATATTGCCCGGATCAAGGGCGTGCGCTCCGCCATGCCGATGTTCAAGGCACTCGCACTTTGCCCCGAGGCGGTGGTGGTCAAACCCCGGATGGAGGCTTATGTGAGCGCCTCCCGCGAAATTCGCGATATGATGGCGGAACTGACCCCGGATGTGGAACCGCTGTCGCTCGACGAGGCCTTTATGGACCTCACCGGCACCACCAAACTTCACGGTCACCCACCCGCCGTGATGCTTGCTCGTCTGGTGAAACGGATGCGTGAAGAGTTGCATCTCACCGGCTCCATCGGGCTCAGCCACAACAAATTCCTCGCCAAGATCGCGTCTGATATGGACAAACCCCGTGGGTTTTCCGTGATCGGCGAAGCGGAGACGATGGATTTTCTCGCCGGGAAACCCGTGAGCCTGATCTGGGGCGTCGGACGGGCGACACAGAGCGCACTGGAGAAAGCCGGGATTCGCACATTCACCGATCTGCGGCGCTGGGAGAAAGACGATCTTCACACACGCTTTGGTTCGATGGGTGACCGGCTCTGGCATCTTGCGCGCGGGCAGGACAGCCGTCGCGTCTCCGCCCATCGTCCGGTGAAATCCATCTCCAATGAGACGACCTTTTCCGAAGACATCGGAGCCGCCGACTTGTTGGAAGGACATCTGTGGCGGCTGGCGCAGAAAGTCTCCGATCGAGCCAAAGCGAAAGAGATCGCCGGGCGCACCATCACGCTCAAGCTCAAACGCGCAAGCCATGCGACGCTGACCCGGCGGGTGACGCTCCATGAGCCGACCAACATTGCCGACCGCATCTATCGCACCGCGCGGGAGTTGATGACCCCGGAACTGTCGCAAGGCCCGTTTCGCCTCATCGGGGTCGGGATTTCCGAACTGACCCCCGCCGATCAGGCCGATCTTTCGCCCGATCTTCTCGACCCCGACGCTACCAAACGGGCACAAGCCGAACGGGCCAGCGACGAAATCCGCCGCCGCTTCGGAGCAGATGCGATCATGAAAGGCCGCGCGCTTCGGTGAACCAACACGTTATTCGGCGGCGAGAGGTAGTCCCTCGGCCCCGATTTCAGAGATGGCTCGCGCCACAGCGCTGATCCGGGCGCGCAACTCCGGGAAATCGGAACGCAGGGCAAGCGTGCGCTCGTTCATATAAAGAGACCGGTCGATTTCGACCTGAACCGTATGGCACTGGCGCGACGGGCGCCCGTAATGCTGCACGACATAGGCCCCGGCAAAGGGCACATTGCGCGAGACGCTGAACCCCTGTGCCCGAAACGCCGCCTCTACGGCGGAGACAACGCTCGGCGATGCCGACGCCCCATAACGATCCCCGATCACCACCTCGGGACGCTTGCCTCGCGCGGTACGAATCGTGCTCAACGCCTCGCGCGGCATGGAATGACAGTCGATCAGAATCGCCTGCCCGAAGAGCGACAGAGATTCGTCGAGCACCGCCCTTAGCAACTGATGATAAGGGATCCAGACCGTGTCGATCCGCGCCTGCGCCTCCGCGCGGGTGATCTTGCCCCGGTAAATGCTCCGCCCGCCCGCAACCACACGCGGAATGACCCCGAGACCCGATGCAATCCGCGGATTGAGCCCTACGCGCGTCACATCCTCGATCAGCGCCGGGTCCAGTTCATCCGCCCTCCGGTTGAGATCGACCCAGGCACGGGGATAGACTGCGGACAGAAGCACCGCGCCGAAAGAGGGCACATCGGAAAACAAACGGTCCACATGGGCATCCTCGGAGGAGCGCAATTGCAACGGATCAAGCACCGAAGCCTGAACCATCTCCGGAGGATAAGCGCGCCCGCTGTGCGGCGAGGCAAAGACCACGGGAGAGGTCCTCCGCTCGGGTCTCTGCAACAGATAGGGCGCTTTGCTCATCGGGGCTCCTTTTCTCAAAAAACTATAGACAAGGAAAATCTCTGCCAAAAGCCCTTGAACAATCACCCGACTCCTTTTATACGCACGCGGACTGACGCGGGAAATCCCCCGCGTCTTGTTCTTTGCGCTTCGCGGCGTTTCGGACAAGGCGTGGAATTCCCGAGGAAGAATGGGCGTATAGCTCAGTGGTAGAGCACTTCGTTGACATCGAAGGGGTCACAAGTTCGAACCTTGTTACGCCCACCATTCTTCCAAAGTCGACTGGTTTTAACTGGCGCAGGCAGGCGCCGCGAAAAAGGAGATGAACATGAAAGTTCGTAACTCGCTCCGCTCGCTGAAAAACCGGCACCGCGACTGCCGCGTCGTGCGCCGTAAAGGCCGCGTGTACGTGATCAACAAGACGCAGCGCCGTTTCAAAGCCCGTCAGGGCTGAGATCAGCAGCGACCACTCACAAAAAAGCCGCCCGAATTTCGGGCGGCTTTTTTGTGTGCCCTAAGCAATCATTCTCCCCTACAAATAAACGGCACTGTTTAACGCCCAACGCGAAAACGGCTTCTTCCCATAAGACACGAAAAAGCGCCACGCGATTGCGCAGCGCCTTGTTTCCCATCCGCCGGGGAAAGCCTCACACCTTGCGGTAAATCTCGTCTTCAAGCTCGGATGTGTCGATGCCTAGGCTCTCCAGCCCGTCTTCGAGGTAATCGGCCAGAAGCGGAATGCCGAGGAGATATTTCTCGGTCGGGCCGATGGCTTCCTGTTTCGCGGTCCCGAAGGCCTCGTCATAATCGTCGAAGGTTTCGCGCCCGATCCACATGATCGCGACCAGCGCCGCCTTTTCATCTTCGTTCAGACTTCGGATGAAACTCTGCAATTCATGCCCGGTCCCGTCGGACGGGCGGGATTCGAGGATCGTATCGCCATCAGCATCGTCCGATGGCGTATCCCAACGACCGACTTTCGCCCCAAGTTCGCGCGCACGCACGATGACAAAGGCGACTTTGTGCGGGCTGATATCCATGACAGGGATCCTCCAATGATCTGACTAAGTGTGCATCTTACACGTGTTTGAGCACATGACCTAAGTCAAAGATTCAGGTTTGAGAAGAGCCGTTTACGATTTCTGCACCAATGTCGTCGGGGAAACCGGAGAGGCGTCCGGGGCCAATTCCTCGAAATCGAAATTGTCGAGACGATGCGCGCGTTTACCCGCCTTCTCGGCCGAGATTTTGATATCTTCGAGATCCTTCGCCGCCTGACCGAAATGTCGGTCGAGATTGCCGACACGGGTTCCGAGACGCTCGACATCGGCGTGCAAAAGCGACAGTTCCCTGCGGATTGCGCCCGCTTGTTCGCGCATGCGCGCGTCCTTGAGAATCGCCCGCATCGTATTGAGCGTCGCCATGCAGGTCGTCGGCGACACGATCCAGACGCGTTTTTCGAACCCCTCCCGGACCAGTTCCGGGAAATTGGCGTGCAACTCGGCGTAAACCGCCTCCGAGGGCAGGAACATCAAGGCCCCGTCCGCCGTCTCGCCTTCGAGGATGTATTTCTCAGAAATATCCGCAATGTGCTTTTTCACCGCCTGGCGCATGAGTTTCGCGGCCTCGTTCAATTCCCATTGCGTGTCGGCACGCCGAAGCGCTTCATAGGCCTCCAGCGGAAATTTGCTATCGATTGCAATCGGCCCCGGCGGGTTTGGCAGATGAATAAGACAGTCCGCCCGCCGCCCGTTCGACAGCGTCGCCTGCAGGCTGTAGCTGTCCTTTGGGAGTGCCTTGCCCACAATATCGTTGAGCTGAATCTCTCCGAACGCCCCGCGTGTTTGCTTGTTCGACAGGATATCCTGAAGCGACAGCACATTGCCCGAAAGCTTCTCGATATTGGCCTGCGCCTTGTCGATGGTCTCCAGCCTTTGCTGCAATTCTCCCAGACTTTTGGCCGTGCGCTGCGCCGAGCCTTGAAGGTTCACGTTCATGGACTCGGTCACCAAAGCGAGCCGCTTTTCCATCAGTTCCAGCATCTTCGTCTGAGACGCCACCTGTGCCTCCGACACATGGGTCAAACCGCCAGCTAGTTGCTGCTGCCCGTCGGAGAGCATCTGCACCCGCTGGCCAAGCTGGTTCATCTGTTGCGCGATTGGCAGAGCCATTTTCGCCGCCTCACCGGAGCGTTTCAGCACCACGATAAGCAACAGGAAAAAGACCAGAAGCACCGCCCCGCCGATCACGGCCGCAAGCGTCAGAGGATCGTTGAAATCAAGTGTCATGTGCGTCCGAATAGCCGTTCGATGTCAGAAAGTTTCAGCTCCACATAGGTGGGCCGACCATGGTTGCATTGCCCGGAATGCGGCGTCGCCTCCATCTCGCGCAGAAGCGCATTCATTTCTTCGGCATGCATCCGGCGACCCGAGCGGATCGAGCCATGACAAGCCACCCGCGACAACACCGCCTCGATCCGGGCCTGCACCGAGAAACTGTCGCCAAGGTCGGAGAGTTCATCAAGAATGTCTTCGATCATCGCCTTGGCATCCACACGCCCCAGAATGGCGGGTGTCTCCCGCACCGCAATCGCCCCGCCGCCAAAAGGTTCGATACCAAGCCCAAGCCTGGCCAGATCATCGACCATATCGAGCAGCATCTGCGCGTCATTCGTAGACAGTTCGACGATCTCCGGGATCAAAAGCGCCTGCGCTTTCACCCCATGTTCGGCCATCTGATGTTTGAGCTTTTCATAGACTAAGCGCTCATGCGCCGCGTGCTGATCGACGATGACGATGCCGCGTTCGGTCTGGGCGATGATGTAATTCTCATGCACCTGCGCCCGCGCTGCGCCCAAGGGCAAAGCCTCGGTCACAGGGGCTGCTTCGATCTCTTCTATCCGCGCCGAGGGCACGGACATTTCGGCGAAACCGGGCGTTTCCATTGGCTCCGGGCGCTCTGGCGCCTGCCAATTGTAGCTCTGCTCAATCACTCCGGAGGAGGGCCGATAGGGTGCGGAATAGCTCTGCGACGGGCGGTCCATCTGATAGACGCGCGGTTCGGTGACCTCCGGGCGCATCGCGCCCAGCGTTGCATTCGCCACCGTCGTCGACGCCCGGTGCCCGGCCTCCGCCAAGGCATGACGCAAGGCCGAGACGATCAGCCCACGCGCAATTCCCGGCTCGCGAAACCGCACTTCGGATTTCGCGGGATGGACATTCACGTCGACCAGATGCGGATCGCAGTCGATAAACAGACAGGCCGCCGGGTGACGATCCCGGGAGAGAAAATCGAAATAGGCCCCGCGCAGCGCGCCGACGAGCAACTTGTCTCGCACGGGCCGCCCGTTGACGAAGAGATACTGCGCCACGGCAGAGCCGCGCGAATAGGTCGGCAAAGCGGCATAGCCGGTCAACGTCAGCCCCTCCCGCTCCGCATCAATCGCCAGAGCGTTTTCGGCAAACTCCTTGCCCAAAACCGTCGCGAGCCGCCCGTGTAGCGCGTCGAACATATCGCCGCTTTCGGGATCGGCGCGGAAGGTCACACGCCCCTCGCCTCCGCCCGACACATCGCGCAGGGTAAAGCCCACATAGGGTTCGGCCATGGCGAGACGTTTGACCACATCGGAGATCGCCTGCGCCTCCGCCCGGTCAGTGCGCAGGAATTTGAGACGGGCGGGCGTGGCGTAAAACAGATCGCGCAATTCCACCACCGTGCCGCGCGACAGGGCCGCCGGTTTCACCGGCTCCATCTTGCCACCCGACACGGACATGGTGACACCCTCGCCGCCCTGCACGCGGGAGGTGAGTTTCAGCCGCCCAACCGCACCAAGCGACGGCAAAGCCTCGCCGCGGAAACCGAAGGTGTGAATGTCCAAAAGATCCGTGCCGTCGATCTTCGACGTGGCATGGCGCGACAGGGCCAAAGGCAAGTCCTCGGCACTCATCCCACAACCGTCATCGCTCACTCGGATAAGCGTCTTGCCCCCGTCGGCATAATCCACCTCGATCCGCGTCGCGCCCGCGTCGATGGCGTTTTCCACCAGTTCCTTGACGGCGGAGGCAGGCCGTTCCACCACCTCGCCAGCGGCAATACGGTTGATCGCGCCTTCATCGAGCTGACGAATGACGGGACGGGGTTGATCTTGGCTTATGTTGCGTGCGGGAGAGTTCATGACACCAGAGGTAGCATGGACCCTCCCGATTCGACCATGAGGAAATCTCAGTTGGTCTGAAGCCCCTCGGGCGAGCCGACTACGACGAAAGTCAGGGTCTCGGGGTTGTAGAGCCGCTTGATCACCCGGTTCACATCCTCAAGCGTCACCGCATTAACCAGATCGTTGCGGGTCTTGATGTAATCCGGCGACAGCCCGTCCATCTGCATACCCACAAGAATGCGCGCGATGGTGCCATTGCCATCGAACCGCAACGGATAGGCCCCGGTCAGATAGGTCTTGGTCAGATCGAGTTCCTCCTGCGTCAGGCCGGTTTCGGCGAATTTCACCCATTCGTCCTTCACCACATCCACCGCCTCGGCAACAACGCGGTTGCCAGAGGAAAACTGTCCCATGATCAGCTCGGCATGATCGAAAGACACGAGATAGGAACCGACGCCATAGGTCAGTCCACGTTTCTCGCGCACCTCCTCCATCAAACGCGAATCCCCGTGTCCACCCAGAACCTCATTGGCGACATAGGCCGGGATGAAATCCGGATCGTCACGCTTGATGCCCTTCTGCCCAAAGAGCACCACCGATTGCGGCGTCTCGAAGGGCACAACGGTCAGCCCGCCATTCAGCGCAGGTTCGACATTTTCCGGCATATCCGCGCCGCTCTCCGGCAAATCACCCAGAAGATTGTCGAGCAGGGCCGAAAGCTCTTCGGCGGAAATATCCCCCACAGCCCCGACATAAAGCCGGTCGCGGGTCATCACACGATCCTTGGCGGTGAACATGTCCTCGGAGGTCAGGGCGTCGACACTCTCGAACGTGCCATTGTCATCGCTGCCATAGGGATGCGCACCGAAGGCCATCTTGTAGAACACCTCGGAGGCGATATCGCCCGGATCGGTCGCCTTCGAGCGCAGAATGGATTTGACCTGCCCCTTCACCCGCTCCACCGCATCCGCATCGAACCGCGGCTGCATGATCGCCTGACGCAAAAGCGCCATGGCCTGATCCCGGTTCTCGGTCAGAAAGCGCGCCGAAATGCTCACCGTGTCCATGCTGGCATTGAAATTGAAACTGGCGGCAAGATCGTCGCGCGCTCCGGCAAAGCCCTGCGCATCCATGTCGCCTGCGCCTTCTTCGAGCGTCGCCATCATCAGGTTGACCTCACCGCGCTTCCCATCCCGGTCGAGCGCAGTGCCACCCCGGAACCGGATTTCCAACGCGGTAAAGGGGATGGAATGTTCTTCCACGAGCCAGGCCTTGATCCCACCGGGTGTCTCGACGGTCTGCACATCGACAGCGGCCTGCACCGGCAGGGTGAACCAGATCAGCGCCACGAGGGCAGCAACAAAGCGTTTCATCCATCCGCTCCTTCATTCGTTTCAGGCATCAGCCAGCCGGTCACGGCGCGGCGGCGGTCGAACACCTCATGGGCGGCGGCCATAACATCCTCGGGCGTCACCGCCTGCAAGATGTCCGGCCAGGCTTCGATATCCTCAAGCGACAGCCCGAGGGCCAGCTCCTCGCCATAGCGACGCGCAAGCCCTTCGACATTGTCCTCGGCATAGATCAGATTGGCGCGCAGCCTGGTTTTCAGCCGCTCGAATTGACCCGGGTCGATGCCGTCCTCCATGAATTGCGCAACCGCGCCGTCGAGCGCGTCTTCGGCCTCCTGCATCGACACGCCCGGCGAGGGCACGATCACAAGGCCAAAGGTGGTGTCGTCGATGCTCGCCCCATCGTAATAAGCCCCCGCATAGACTGCGGTCTGCGTCTCGAAGGTCAGTTTGCGCGCGAGGTAGGAGGTGGTGGAATTGCCGCCCAGAAGCGAGGCGAGAATCTCAAGTGCTGCGGCCTTCCCCTGATCGCCCGGATCACGTTCCGGGGCCAGATAACTGCGCATCACGGAGGGTTGCGACACGCGCGCATCCGTCATGGTCATGCGTCGCTCCGCCAATTGCGGCGGCTCCTGCGGACGCACACGCTCGCCCAGACCCGGCGTCGGCTCCAGCGGGCCGTACCATTTCTGCGCCAACTCATGAACCTCGTCGGGATCGACATCACCCGCCACCACGAGAATCGCATTATTCGGCGCGTAATAGCGATGGTAGAAATTGAATGCATCGTCACGCGAAAGCTGTTCCATCTCCTGACGCCAACCGATGATCGGGATGCCGTAGGGATGATTGAGATATTGCGCGGCCCGCGTCTGTTCCCGGAACAGAGCGCTCGGATCATTGTCGATCCGCTGGTTACGCTCTTCCAAGATGACCTGACGCTCGGTCTTCACATCGTCCTCAGTCATTTCCAGATCGCGCATCCGGTCGGCTTCCATCTGCATCATAAGCCCCAGACGATCAGCAGCCACCCGTTGATAATAGGCGGTGTAATCCCAGGAGGTGAACGCGTTGTCAGACCCGCCATTTCGGGTCACGGTTTCCGACAGCTCACCGGCATCCAGATCGTCCGTACCCTTGAACATCAGATGTTCGAGGAAATGCGCGATGCCGCTTTTGCCGAGCGGCTCATCCGCGGCCCCGATCTTGTACCAGACCGTGTGGGCCACGACGGGAGCGCGGTGATCTTCGAGCACCACGACCTCCATGCCATTATCCAATTCGTAATGGCTTACCTCGGCAGCGAAAGCCGGGGAACTCAGCGCGATCAGCGCCGCTGAGACAGCGTATTTCATGAAAACACCCTTGTGCGTCAGAACTGGCTCACTCTTGCGCCAAAGCGCGCGCAGGACAACAGGGGCTGACGCGGATGTGAACCGAAAAGATCAGGATTATCTGAAGACCCGGCGTCAGTCTTGCGGCGGTGCGCTCGGCACCTGGATACCAAGGGCGCGCAGGCGCAGCCATTCCTCATAAGAATCGAGGGCAAACCGCTTGTAAGCGCGCTCATAGCTACCTCGCCCGGTGCGCTTTTTCGCATCGTCCTCGGCCAGATCCGCGCGGATCCTCGGATCGACACCGTAGCGCGAGGCGTAGCTCACGATGCCGCCATCGACACCCCCTGTCGGCACACGCCCGCCAAGGGCAACAATCGCATCGGCATTGGGCGTCGCATCGGTGCGGTTGCTCCCGCCGGGCGTCGGCACGGGCAGATCATTGTAGCTCGCAGGTTTCTCAAGCGGTTTGGCGGGAACGATGGAGAATTCATCCGGCCCGGTTTTCACCCGATTCGGCACACGTTCACGGCCTTGGCCACAGGCCACGAGGGCGGTGACAGCCATGAGGCACAAACCCGTCCGGAACACATTCGAGACCATGAAAACCTTCCTCCGCCAAATCGCGTCAGAGCATGTTTAGACGATGGGCGCGCCGAGGTCACGCCCGGTTTTTCGTTTCACCGGTGAAAAGGATGAGACCGAAAGCCCCTGCAAAGATCGCGATATCGGCGACATTGAAGGAATAGGGGTTGGAAAAGCCGCAACAGGACATGTTGAGAAAATCCGCGACCGCGCCGTAGACGATCCGGTCGATGGCATTGCCCAGCGCTCCGCCGATCAACAATCCGGCGCTGATTTGTCCCAGTCGGGAAAAACTCTCCCGCCGCACCCAGATCATCACCCAGACGGAAATCACCACGGCCAGAACCACCCAGCCCCAGCGCAGAAGATCACCATGGTCGGACAAAAGTCCGAAATTGGCACCCCGGTTCCACGCCATGTGAAACACGAGATAGGGGGGCAGAACGTCGATCTGCCCCACCGTCTTGAGATCGAGAAACTGGACCACGGCCCATTTCGAGAGCTGGTCGATCACGAAAGTGATCAGCGCTGTCAGGGCTGTGATCCGCATCGTTGCCTCTTAGTGACGGAAGTGACGCATGCCGGTCAGCACCATGGCCAGCCCGGCCTCGTTGGCCGCGTCGATCACTTCCTGATCGCGCATCGAACCACCCGGCTGAATGACACAGGACGCGCCCGCGGCAGCGGCTTCGAGAAGACCGTCGGCAAAGGGGAAGAACGCATCAGATGCCACGGCGGACCCTTTGGTCAGCGGTTCCGGCAGGCCCATGGCCTCGGCCATACGCTCGGCTTTCTTGGCGGCGATCAGAGCGGAATCGAGACGCGACATCTGCCCCGCGCCCACGCCGACGGTGGCCTGATTTTTCACGTAAACGATGGCGTTGGATTTCACGTGTTTCGCAACTTTCCACGCGAACAGCAGGTCTTTCATCTGTTCGGGCGTCGGCGCTTTCTCGGTCACGACCTTCAGATCGTCCATGCCAACGAAACCCGCGTCCTTGTCCTGAAACAGGTAGCCACCCGCGACCTGCCGGATCGTGTTCGGCTTCGCCAACACGTTCGGCAGACCTTCCGTGGTCAGCAGGCGCAGGTTCTTCTTGGCCGCGAAAATCTCTTTCGCCTCGTCACTTGCCCCCGGCGCGATGACAACTTCGGTGAAAATCTCGGTGATCGCCTTGGCGGTCTCCGCATCGAGCGCTTTGTTCAGCGCCACGATGCCACCAAATGCGGAGGTGCGGTCGCAATCGAAGGCATTCTGATAGGCCTCAAGCAGCGTCGCGCCCTTCGCCACACCGCAGGGATTGGCATGTTTGATGATCGCCACGGCAGGCGTCTCCGCCGGATCGAACTCGGCCACAAGCTCAAATGCCGCATCGGTGTCATTGATATTGTTGTAGGACAGTTCCTTGCCCTGATGCTGAACGGCAGTTGCCACTCCCGGACGCTCGGAGCCATCGACATAGAAAGCCGCCGACTGGTGTGGGTTTTCACCGTAACGCAGGGTTTGCTTGATCTGACCTGCGACCACGCGACGACGCGGGGCCTCTTCGCCAATCGCGTCAGCCATCCAGTTCGACACGGCGGCATCATAAGCGCCGGTGCGGGCATAGGCGATCTGCGCCATTTTCTGACGGAAGGCATAGGAAGTCTGACCACCGTTGGCGTCCAACTCGGCAATCAGCGCCGCGTAATCTTCGACATCCACCACGGTGGTGACAAAACCATGGTTCTTCGCCGCCGCACGGATCATCGCCGGACCGCCGATGTCGATATTCTCGATCATCTCGTCATAATCCGCACCCCGGGCCAGAGCCGCCTCGAACGGGTAGAGGTTCACGACCAGAAGGTCGATGCCGCCGATGCCGTGTTCTTCCATCGCGGCGACGTGCTCGGCATTGTCGCGCAGTGCCAGAAGTCCGCCATGAACGCGCGGGTGCAGCGTCTTCACACGCCCGTCCATCATTTCCGGGAAGCCGGTCACCTCGGACACGTCTTTCACATCAAGCCCCGCCTCGCGCAGCGTCTTTGCCGACCCGCCGGTGGACAGCAACTCGACCCCCTTGGCGGCAAGCGCCTTGCCCAGATCAACAAGGCCGGTTTTGTCGGATACGGAAAGAAGCGCGCGCTTCACGGGATAGAGATCGGTCATGGTGGCAGTCCATCTTTGTGGCGGTCAGATCAGGGTCTCGTCGTCCATCTCAAGATCGCGGAGCGTCGTCGGCGTCTCCTGCGCCTTGGCCAATGTCCAACGGACACGGGTCGCATAATCCATTGCCGCCGCAGATAGAACCACTTGTTTCGCCGCACGCGGCTTTAAGCGGTTTTTTTCGAGGTAAACCGACCGCTCAAGGCTCAATTTCGCGCGACCGTCATGGCGGAACACCCAAATCTCACCGGATTTAAGCGCCAGCGATACCGCAGCGCCCCCCATGTCCAGCTCCGCATCGACATCGGGATGCAGGTGAAAGCGCACCTGAAACGGAATGCCCTGAAGCTTGAGCTTGTCCATCATCCGGTCGAACTGCCGCTCATCGGTCTCGGTGATCGTCGCCAGAGTGTCCTCCCCGGCAATGCCACGCCCGTCTTTCGACAGTTCGATCTGGCGAATATGGGTGAGCCCGTGGGTATGTGCATAACCGTTGTGTCCGGCCACGAACCCCGCACCGTCCTCGCCTCCGCGCAGTTCAAGACGCACATCATCGGGCACATCGACAAGCAATTCGCGCAGATGCCCGCCGATCATCTTTCTGGCTCCGAGACGGGAGGAGGAGAATCCCTCGATCCCCAACGTCGAATGCGACGGCGTCGCCCGTCCCGCCCGCCGCCACTCGGGGCCGAAACTGCCACCCGCACCGCAATTCACGATCAGCGGCCTGCGCCCGGAGGTCAGCTCAAAGGCAAGCGTCGAGGCATGGGCATTGAACGAGGCCTCCACCTTCGGCGGGGGGGCGGCATCGACAATGATCGAGGTGCGCCCGGCCGAGAGCCGCAGGAACCCCATGTGCAATCCCTGCCCCGGTGGTGTCTTGTTGCCCGAAGAGGCCAGCGCATGATCAAGGCGCCCTTCGACCCCGCGCCCGCCACCATGAAACCGTGCAAGCCCGCCGTCGGAATGGCGCAGCGCGCGCAACGTCGGCGCGATGCGTTCAATCGCCGCCAGATGTGATTCCTCTGCGATCCGCCCCGCTTCCGATAGGGCCGCCGCCGCCCAGGTCAAAAGCGTAAAGACCTCCAGAAGCTCTTCCGGATTACGGGTCGGAATGCCGCCTTCGGCGTCGATCTCGCTCTCGCATTCCTTCGCAAGCGCCTTCACCGCCGGCGCGACATGTTCCTCCATGCCGACCAGCGACAGACCGGCATAGATCAGCCCCGTGAGCGCCTCGAAGCGTGGCAAACCCGGACTGGCCGTTTGCCAGCGACGCGAGAGGAAAATCGTCTGCTGCCCAAGCGTCTTGTAGAAGGCGTTCGACACCTCCGTCTCCTGCCCCGACAGGAAAAACAGCGCGTGATGAATCCAGCGAATGAGCCGCCGCCCGGTCAAATCGGGCGTCCAGCCCGGCCCCTTGCCGCGTGCGTAACGCTCCATCCAGTCCCTGATCCAGTCCTGCGCACGACGTCGGGCATTGTAATCGCCCACAGCGGCCAAATCGTCGAGCCAGGCAAAACCATGAATTTCCTCGACAAATCCAGATGCCGGGGCCTCGATATCCCAGATAGAGGCATTCGGCGCTTCGACCAGATAACCCGCAAACAGGAAATTGCCGCCGATCAGTTGACGACCCCGAGCAAAAGAACCGATGGATTTGGGTTCGGGCTGGGAGACGAAGCCCAACGCAGGTTTGGCACGCGCCGCACGCAGCGCATGAAACCGGTTCATGCGGCGGACGTTCTTCGCGCGCCAATCCTCGCTTTGCGACATTGCCTGCCCCAGCCTGTCGGTTCGTTTTCGTTGTCTACGAAGATAGCGGTCGCGCTTCGGGATGTCATCGGGAAATCCCGGATCTTCATCCCCGTCGCAGCACCGTGATGAAGAATCCATCCATCCCGCCACGCTCCGCCCAGTAATCCGGACGAGTGCGCAAACCCTCCGCGCCGATCCACTCCGGATCGACGCCGAAAATGTTCAGCGCCTCAAGATCGACTCTCAGATCGGGGTGGCGCTCCATCGCATCGCGCACCTGCTCCTCACCCTCGTCGATGAGCAAAGAACAGGTGCAATAGACCAGTTTTCCGCCGGGTTTGAGCA
Organism: Celeribacter persicus; assembly: GCF_003050785.1. Classification (GTDB taxonomy): domain Bacteria; phylum Pseudomonadota; class Alphaproteobacteria; order Rhodobacterales; family Rhodobacteraceae; genus Celeribacter; species Celeribacter persicus. Next base: position 103,836 of record NZ_QAOH01000010.1, on the reverse strand, counting down.
TCCCCAGAGCGCGGTCGATCAGGTGTTCCTGCAACTCGAAGAGACCCGGAAAATCCGATCCATCCTTGACATGCGGCAGGTCCGGATGCCGCCGGATCGTGCCAGTCGCGGTACAGGGTGCGTCGAGCAGAATCGCATCGAACTCCGCCCCCTCGTATTCCAGCGCATCGCCAATGGCGATTTCCGCCGACAGGCCGCAACGCGCAAGGTTTTCCTGCACACGCGCCATACGCGACTCGGAGATGTCGAGCGCGGTGACCTGCGCACCCATGGCCGCCAGTTGCATCGTCTTGCCGCCGGGTGCGGCGCACATATCGAGCACCCGCGCACCTTTTTCGGGGGCGAGGATTCGCGCGGGCAAGCTGGCGGCGGCATCCTGCACCCACCAATCGCCTGCTTCGAAACCTTCCAGTTTCGTGACCTGCACCGCCGCGCTGAGACGCACGGAGCCGTTAGGCAACAGCTCACCTCCGAGCTTCTCGGCCCAGCCTTCGGGATCGGTTTTGACGGTCAGATCGAGCGGCGCACCCTTGGCCTGCACCGCCTCCATCGCGCTGACCACTGCCTTTCCGAAATCTGCCACCAGAGGTTTGCGCAGCCATTTCGGCATCATCGGCGCGGGCAGCGTGTCCCATTTCGCCTTCTCGCCATCGACCTTGCGCAGCACCGCATTGACCAGCCCCTTGAAATGACTGGACTTCGGACGCTCCTGCATCAGCGTGACATAGGCGTTCACAACCCCATGCGCGGCCTCTCCCATGGCGCAGATCTCGAACACACCAAGGCGCAGCGCGTTCATCACATGCGGCGCGGGACGTTTTGCGAGATGCGGCCCGAGCATCCGGTCACAGCGGTCAAGCACCCGCAAGGCCTCCGTCACGAGACGTTGGGACCGTGCGCGATCCTCGGGCGAAAGGCCTTTGGTCCGTTGCAAAAGCACTTCGGACAGGAGCCGTTTCTCCACGAGAACGGCGTCCAGAAGGGCCAGAGCGGCCCGGCGGGCGGCAAGCCCCGCAACATCGGATGATCTTGTTTTCATGGTCCAACCCCGTATATCACAAGGGCAAGCCGGACAAGATCATCCGAAAGGAACGCCCGATGAGCGACGATACTCCAGATCGCGATATTTCCCACCTGCCCCCCGCCGCCCAGCGCGCGCTGGCCGAAGCAGAGGAACGTCGCAAGGCCCGCGAAGAGACGGTCAAGGCCATGCCCACCGAGCTTGGCGGCCGTGACGGCCCGGAACCTGTGCGCTACGGCGATTGGGAGAAAAAGGGCCTCGCCATCGACTTTTAAAGAAAAACCCGCAGTCACCTGCGGGTTTTATTTTGAGTATTTCGACCAAGAAGAATCTCAAAGGCCCAGCACGTCGAGCATATCGTATTCGCCCGGCTTCTGCCCCTGCCCCCAGAGCGCAGCTTTCAAGGCGCCCTTGGCAAAGAGCGAGCGGTCCGAGGCCACGTGGCGAAGAATAATGCGCTCCCCCTCGCCCGCGAACATCACGTCATGCTCACCGATAATGTCGCCGCCACGGATGGCGGAAAAACCGATGTCACCCTTCTTGCGCGCGCCGGTGATACCGTCCCGCCCCGAGTCACGTACGTCTTCGAGTTTCACACCCCGGCCATCGGCGGCGGCCTCGCCCAGCATCAGCGCGGTGCCCGACGGCGCGTCCACCTTGCGGTTGTGATGCGCTTCGATGATCTCGATATCGTAATCGGCATCCAAGGCAGCCGCGACCATTTTTGTAAGCTTTGTCAAAAGGTTGACCCCAAGCGACATGTTCCCTGCGCGGATGATCGTCGCATGACGGGAGGCAGAGGCAATTTTTTTGAGATCGTCTTCCGTCATGCCTGTGGTGCCGATGACATGGACGCAGCGCGCCTGCGCCGCCAACCCCGCGAATTCGACCGTCGCAGCAGGTGCGGTGAAGTCGATCACGGCCTGCGCATGGGCAAAGACCGCAAGCGCATCATCCGTGACGGTCACACCCAGAGGCGCACCACCCATGGCCTCGCCCACATCGCGCCCGATCCAATCACTTCCCGCACGCTCGACCACTCCCACCAGTTTGCACTTGTCCGACGCCACAACGGTCTTGATCAGCATCTGACCCATGCGGCCTGAAGCGCCGGTGATGACAATGCCGGGAAGCTCGCTCATGTTCTTCACTCCTGAATTCAGTCGCGCGAGCTTTAGCGCGTGAAAGCCGCTTTGGTAAAGCCCGCTTGCATGAAAGGTCAATCGGGACTATCTCGCGCTCATGGCAAAACGATCTCATTCCGGCGGACCTTCGGGTTCGCACCGTACCCTTCGCGTGGGCGAAGCCATCCGACGCCGTCTGTCCGAGATGCTGTCCCGGGGCGAAATCCACGACCCCGATCTCACCGCGATGTCGATCACGGTGGGCGAAGTGCGTGTGACTTCCGATCTGCGCATCGCGACCGCCTATATCCTGCCTTTGGGCGGAAAGTCGGCGGGTACAGCCTTGGAAGCGCTGCGCCGTAATAAGGGTGAGATTCGTCATCAGATCGGTAAGGCGCTTGGCATCAAGCATACGCCGGAACTGAAATTCGAGTTCGACGACACGTTCGACCGGATGGACGCCACGCGCAAGATGTTCTCCGATGAACGCGTTCAGCGCGACATTCATCACGACGCCGAGTCCGACGAAGAAGAATAACGGAGAAAATCAATGGCCCGACGCAAAAAGGGGCGCGCGGTTCACGGTTGGCTGATCGTGGACAAGCCCGCCGGCATGACCTCCACCTCCGTTGTCAACAAAGTGCGCTGGGCATTCGACGCCCAGAAGGCGGGCCATGCCGGCACGCTTGACCCGGATGCAACCGGCGTTCTGGCCGTGGCTTTGGGCGAGGCAACGAAAACCGTGCCGTTCATCACCGAAGCGCTGAAATGCTACCGGTTCTCCGTGCGGTTCGGGCAGGCGACGAACACCGACGACGCCGAAGGTGAAGTGATTGCCGAGAGCGATGCGCGCCCGACGGATGCACAGATTCTCGATGCCCTGCCACAGTTCGAAGGCGACATCATGCAGGTGCCGCCGAAATTCTCCGCCGTGAAGATCAACGGGGAGCGGGCCTATAAGCTGGCGCGCGATGACGAAGAATTCGAGATTGCCGCACGGCCGCTTTATGTCGAAGAGCTGAAATTCATCGAACGCGTTGACGACGATCATGCTCTGTTCGAAATGACCTGTGGCAAGGGCGGCTATGTCCGCGCGATTGCCCGCGATCTAGGCGAAGCTCTGGGCTGTTTCGGCCATGTGGAATGGCTGCGCCGCGAATGGTCCGGGCCTTGGGATGCCGAGGACGGGATTTCCATCGCCGAGATCGACGAGATGGCCAAGACCGAGGCACTCGACGCCTATCTGCGCCCCGTCGAAGAGGGGCTGTCTGATCTCGATGAGGTGGTGTGCACACCCGAGGGCGCGACGCGTCTGCGCAACGGCAATCCGGGCATGGTTTACCCGGCAGATGGTGTCGAATATGGCGATGAGGTCTGGGCTTCGTTCGAGGGTAAACCCGTGGCCGTGGGGCGTTACAAATCGGGCGAATTACACCCGTCGCGGGTCTTCAACCTCTGATCCCTTGATTTACCGGGTCGGAGCAGCCATTCAAAGCGCATGATCACACGCACCCATACCAAGGGCGACGCGCCCTCCACCGCCGTTTACTCCGATTGCGAACGCTACCGTTATTCGCTGGTCCGGGTCTGGGAGCCGGAGGGACGCAAGGCCCTGTTCGTCATGCTCAACCCCTCGACCGCCACCGAAGTGCAGAACGATCCCACCGTGGAGCGCTGTGAACGTCGCGCGCGGGCGCTTGGGTTCGGGTCGTTTTGCGTGACGAATATCTTCGCCTGGCGCGACACCGATCCGAAGAAGATGCGGGCTGCCGCCGATCCTGTCGGACCGGAAAATGACGCGACCATTCACGACTGGGCGCTTTGGGCGGATCAGATCGTTTGCGCCTGGGGCACCCATGGCGCACATCTGGATCGGGGGGCGCAAGTCGAGCAGGTTTTGCGCAACACCGGGCGCGATCTCTATCACCTCGGCCTTTCGAAAGCCGGGCATCCAAAGCACCCGCTTTACATCGCCTATACTCAGCAACCTGAGTTGTGGCCCTGATCAGGCAGACAATGCTGTAGGGCTCACCTCGATCGTAACATCGTCGAGCGTGACATTAGGTGCGCCGTAGAGCACAGCCACCAGATCGCCATTGACGATCACCTGACTGGAGAGGCCGTCCTCGATCTGACTGACCTCGACATCGAGCGCCCCGTCATAGCTTTCATCCGGATCGAGAGTAATGCGCAGCATGTCCGCGCCCTCGGTAAAATCGGTGATCTCGGCATGACCGACATCGGCATTGACGTCGTAATAGAGCCAGAATTCATCGGCCCCCGCCCCGCCCGTCGCGGTATCCTCCGCATCCATCAGGAACATGTCGTCGCCATCGCCGCCATAAAGCGTATCTGCCCCCTCATCCCCCGAAAGCACGTAGGACGACCCCGTATCGTTGCCCGCATAGATCACATCGTCCCCGGTGCCACCCGACAGGATCGCCGCACCATCGCCACCATAGATCGTATCATTCCCGTCACCCGCGTCGACAATCGCCGCATCGTCGCCCGTGGCGATCACATCATCACCCGCGCCACCGGTAACGATATTCAACGTGCCCTCGGTCACGATCACCGGCATGCCATTGTCGTCAAGGGCCAGAGTCGCATCCGTGCCGCCCTGCATCGCGTCATCGGCCAGAACGAGAGTGTCACCCTCATCGCCCAGCACATGGTCCACCATGTTTCCGATCGGCATTCCCGTGGTATCGCCCGCATCCTCATCCGGGGTCAGCGCCACATCCTCCGGGCCGCCATCGGGACCGGCTTCATCCGGGATATCCGGATTGTTCACTTCGATCACCTCATCGGCGGGATCGCTGTCGGGACCGGCCTCGTCTGGAACGTTGGGATCATTCGGTTCGATCGCATCGAAATCACCGAGTTCTTTCAAGGCATAAAGGTTGCTCCCTCCCGACTCGGGATCAAGCACCTCTACGGAAATATCGTCCACGGGAAGAGTATCATAGCCAAGGAAAGACAGGGTGGTTTCATCCTCATCCGTGGCATAGGACAAGCTCACACCGGTCTCATTTCCCGCCCCGTCGGTCAGCGGCTCAACGATGAAGTTCCCCGCCAGACCATCATCAAGTGTCAGAGTGACGTGATCTTCCCCCTCGGTGAAATTGGCAAACAGCGTTTCACCAGCCCCGGTCACAACCGCATAATCCTCACCCGCACCGTCGGTCCCGCCGTTTTCCTCAAGCATTTCACCGCCTAGAAGCGTCGCATCCGCAACCGTGTCTTCATCAGAGGCGGAAAACGTCGGGCCGGCATCAGCATCTTCTGAACTGTCAGACAGCAAATCACCTTCTCCGGTTTCACCCGAAGACGTCTCGGTTGCACTATCGGGATTTTCTCCATCGTCAGCGACAGGTTCTTCGGAACCTGCGCCGATCACGGCCACTTCGTTTAAGGCGAACGCAGCCGGCACGAGTCCCATCAACGCCAAAGCCCATAACATACGCCCATACCTCGCAAATTCCACACCCGCGCCAACTATACTCCAGCCCTCTTCAAGCGAAAGAAAATTATCTGGAAAACTTTATCTAAACATCTGTTAGAAAAGGTTAATTTTCATTCTTTGAAAATATGCTTAAAACTAGAGGCGACTCGGACAGGTGGAACAGGACATGGCGGAACAGGAAAACGAGTTCTCGAAGGACATCAGGGCGCTGACAGAAGAGCTCGACAGGCTGAACAATCACAATTTCATCCGCATCCAGAATTCAAAACTGCGCATGATGTGGTTTCAGTTCCTGCGGGGGCTGGCCTTCGGTTTCGGATCGGTGGTCGGCGCCTCCATCGTGGTATCTATCGTCGGCTATATGCTCAACCAGATGGAGGTCGTGCCGATCATCGGCGACTGGGCCAAGCAACTGGCCAGTGAGATCCTGAGCGAAACCCAACGGGTCGAGACCGGGCAGTAAACCCGGCAACAACCGGAAAAAGCTTTCCTTTTCAGGAGAATCCGGTTAAACGCGCGCATTCCCGGTCAGAGCATCGGGAAGATTCTCCAAGGGCCCTGCTGGACGACATCCCGGCTTGCGCCATAACCCTTTGTTTTCGAAAGGAGACCCCGATGTCGATTACGGTTGAAGAAAAAGCACGCCTGATCAAGGAATTCGGCACCAAAGAGGGCGACACCGGCTCCCCCGAAGTTCAGGTTGCCATCCTGTCCTCGCGCATCGCAACGCTCACCGAGCACTTCAAAACCCACAAGAAAGACAACCACGGTCGTCGTGGCCTTCTCAAACTGGTCGCCCAGCGCCGCAAGCTGCTCGACTACGTGAAAGGCAAGGACGAATCCCGCTACCAGTCCCTCATCGAGCGTCTGGGCCTGCGTCGCTAAGCCAGCGGTTGCGCCACAGCGCATCCCATGGACCGCTCTGGCGATCCGCATGTTTTTCGAAAGGCCCTCTTCGGAGGGTCTTTCCTTTTGCGGGGATCGTACCTTTCAGATCAGTGGGCGCTGCACCACGTCCTCTTCCTCGATCAGAGCATAGCCCTGCAATTTCTCCCGGTCGAGAATGTGCAACTCGCCTTCGCTCCACTTGGCCACCCTGCGCGACCGTAACACACCCAGCGTCTTGTTGGTGTGCACCAGAGACAGGCCCAGCGCATCCGCCACATCCTGTTGCCGATAGGGCAAGGGCGCACGATTGCCGTTTGCCAGCCCGAGATGCGACAGCCGGTCGAACAGTTTCAAAAGCGCCCAGGACACGCGCTCAAGCCCCTTGCGCTGTCCGACCGTCACGAGGCTTTGCCCGAGAAACGCCTCCTCGGACGCCGCCAGCCACACAAGGTCATAAGCCCGCCCCGGATGGTTCTGAAACAAGCGCCAGAGATCGCTCCGCCGGAACGTACAGAGCACCATCGGCGTCGTGGCCTCCACCGAATGTGCCGCCTCGCCCATCACACCGGCCTGCAAACCGACGAAATCCCCCGGCAGGATGAAATTGATCACCTGGCGGCGACCGTTTTCAAGCGTCTTGTAACGCACGCCCATGCCGCTCAGGATGGTATAAAGATGTGGCGTTTCAGAGCCTTCAATCTGGATCGTCGTCCCCGCATCCACGCTCAGCTCGCCGCTTTTGAAACCCTGCGTGAAGGCAAGCTCCTGCTGGGAAAAGGGTAGAAAGCAATCTTTCTTGCGCAAGGGGCAATTTTTACACTCGACAGTCACACAAACATCCTCCGGCTATGTCGTAGTTTAATTCCCCAAACCGCATTTTGGTTCATTTTACAGATGATTTTTCCAAACAGGTTTGCCCCGCCATGTTCTCCCATTCCGCAACCCCTGCCGTTCAGAGCGAGGTTTTTCTAATCGTTGCCGAAGAATACGCGTTGGGAGAGAGCCTGCATCTGGCCCTGCTGCGCGCAGTACCCGGCGCAGAGATCTACCGGGTCGCAACGCCGGGCGAGGCGATTGTCACACTCAGCCAGCTGTCCCATGTAACGGTCGCGTTTCTGGCCATGCCCGCAGCAGAGGTGAACGCCGGAGTTCTGGAACTCAGACTGTTGCAGCGTGGAGCACGGATCGTGCTTCTGATCTCTGTGCCACCGCACATCGAACCGCGCTATGAAACACTATTATGGCCACAGAACCTGAGTGCACTGGTTGCTTTTCTGCGACCGACCGCTTCGGATCAGACCTGAGCACTGCTCCGCATCAGCGCGTCTCATCCACTTGCCGGATCAGATCCGCGAGCTTCTGCCCGATCACTCGCGAGCCTTTTTTCGAGGGGTGAATCATATCCGCTCCGTGAAAGGAGCGGTCGCCTTCGGGCACAAGTCGCGACAGATCGAGGAAATACACCCCGTCCATCGCCCGCACCATATTCGCCACCCGCGCTTCGAACGCATCGCCGAGCTCACGACATGAGTCGATCATCGAGTCGACCCCCGGGCTGCGCAGATAACCGAGGTAGACCACCCGCGCCCCTTTCTGACGGATCTCATGGGTCAATGCCGGAATCGCCCCCGCAGTTCCGCCCGCCGAAATCATCCGGTTCATCTTGCGCTCGCAGGCCCCACAACCACAGCCCAGCCACAGGTCATTGCCACCGCCATTGATCACCACCCAATCCACAGCTTCGCCGCGATATTGCTTGGTGATGTTCATGCCAATGGCGCCAGAAATCGGCAGGCCATACAGGATGCGCGCGCCCCCCATCGCCCGGTTTTCCACCGGCTCTCCCAGCACCCGTCCCAGCACATCGGCGATGGAATTGCGTGACACCAGATGCCAGGCCATCATGGAATCCCCAAGCGCCAGAATGCGCGGCTCGCCTTCCCCACTGTCGATCTGTGGTGCGTCGTTCGCAGGCGCGGCTCGGGAGGTAATCTCGCTGCCATTCGCAGACGCAATTTCACCGGACACGATCACGGCGGACATGGTCAGAAAAAGAAAGGTCAGGATGGATTTCATTCGGGCATGTAACATGGACGACGCTCTTTGCACTCTGGCGACAAAAAAAGATTCGGTGGCCCACCCAGCCTTATCCTTCAGCAATGCCACAGCGACCCGCCACATGTGAACCGAAAAATTTTCATTCCGACAAATAGTCAAATACTCTAATGTTCTTCATTCGTTTTGGATTTTTTACTGACAAAGTCGCCAAACAGTCCAGTTTCACCTTATTTGCATGAGCATTACAGTCTTTTCTTGTCTCGAAATGTCACATCTGCATGCTCCCGGAAAAATTCCAACAAGGGGAAAATATAATGGAATTTGGAGTCTGGGTCAGTCTGATCCTCTATTTCGTGCTGATGCTCGCCATCGGCTTTTATGCCTGGCGCAAATCCACGGACACGGCTGAGGGCTATGTTCTGGGCGGGCGCAATCTTCACCCGGCCGTTGCAGCCTTGTCGGCGGGGGCGTCCGATATGAGCGGCTGGCTTCTGCTCGGTCTGCCCGGCGCCCTTTATGCCTCCGGCCTGATTGAGGCCTGGATCGGCATCGGGCTTTTCGTCGGCGCGCTGATCAACTGGATCGTCGTTGCACCGCGCCTGCGCGAACAGACCAAGCGCTATGACAACAGCCTCACCATCCCGGAATTCCTCGCCAACCGCTTTCCAACCGCGGCCACCACGCTGCGCGTCGTCTCTGCGGTGATCATCGTGGTGTTCTTCGCGGTCTACACGGCCTCGGGTCTCGTCGGTGGTGGCAAGCTTTTCGCTTCGGCTTTTGACGGCTCCTATATGACCGGCGTGATCCTCACCCTCGGCGTGGTGCTGGCTTATACCGTCTTCGGCGGCTTTCTCGCCGTGTCGCTGACCGACTTCGTGCAGGGCTGCATCATGATGCTGGCACTGATCATCATGCCGATCGTCATCCTCACCACCGGTCAGGGCAATGGCGTCGAACAGGCCGCCGAACGTCTCGCAACCGAGGTCGACCCGAATTACCTCTCGATGACCCACGGGCTGACCCTCGTTGGCTTCCTGTCCACCGTGGCATGGGGCCTTGGCTATTTCGGCCAGCCGCATATCATCGTGCGCTTCATGGCCGTGCGCACCGTCAAGGAAGTGCCGGTCGCCCGGAACATCGCGATGCTCTGGATGGCGATCTCTCTGATCGGTGCCATCGGTGTCGGCATCTTCGGCCGTACCTACATGGAGCGCAACGGACTGACGCTCGAAGACCCTGAAACCATCTTCATCGTGCTCTCCGAACTGCTGTTTCATCCCCTGGTGACCGGCTTCCTCTTCGCCGCCCTTCTGGCCGCGATCATGTCCACCGTGTCTTCTCAGCTTCTGGTGTCCTCCTCCTCGCTGACCGAAGACTTCTACAAAGTCTTCCTACGCCGCAACGCCTCCGAACATGAGCTTGTGAACGTGGGCCGAGTCTGTGTTGCGCTCGTGGGTGTGGCCGCGATCCTGATCGCCTCCGATCCCTCATCCAACGTGCTGGGCCTCGTGTCCAACGCATGGGCCGGGTTCGGTGCCGCCTTCGGTCCGCTGATGATCCTGTCGCTGACCTGGAAACGCATGACCGGCGCAGGGGCCGTGGCAGGTCTCGTCGTCGGTGCGGGCACCGTGGCGTTCTGGATCATGTCCGGGCTCAACAAAAGCTTCATGGATCAGGGCCTCTACGAGATCATTCCGGGGTTTGTCGCCTCCTTCATTGCGATCCTCGTCGTCAGCCTGCTGACCAAGGATCGGGGCGAATTCCGCCCAATGGAGACACCGGCCGAATAACGGACGAAGCGATCCGGTCACAATCCTTTGAGAAATGCAAACGGGCGGCCATGCGTCGCCTGTTTTCCTGTGTTTCACGCACAACTCGCGACTTGGCGCAGCGGTCATTTTGCTGTATGCGGCTCAGCATCTGAGACGTAACGCAACAGACCCCGGCGTTGTGAAGGTAAGATATGGGGTCGGCGGCAATGGGGCCGCCAGATAAACGGGAGACCCGAGAGGGCTCGGGAGTGCTCCCCAGTAGGATACACTTGATGTTCAACGAAGTGAAAAAATCGATCCAGTGGGGCGAAGAAACCCTTACGCTGGAAACGGGCAAGATCGCCCGTCAGGCCGATGGCACCGTCATCGCCACCCTTGGCGAAACCTCGGTGATGGCCAACGTCACATTCGCCAAACAACAGAAAGAGGGCCAGGACTTCTTCCCCCTCACTGTTCACTACCAGGAAAAATACTACGCCGCCGGTAAAATCCCGGGTGGCTTCTTCAAACGCGAAGCGCGTCCGACCGAGAAAGAAACGCTCACCGCACGTCTGATCGACCGTCCGATCCGTCCGCTCTTCGTGCCGGGCTTCAAAAACGAAGTTCTGGTGATGTGCACGGTGCTGTCGCACGATCTCGTCAACGACCCGGACGTGGTCGCAATGATCGCCGCCTCCGCCGCCCTGACCATCTCCGGTGCGCCGTTCATGGGCCCGATCGCAGGTTGCCGCGTTGGTTTCGAGGATGGCGAATACATCCTGAACCCGACCGTCGACGACATGCAGGACCTGCGCAACAATCCGGACCAACGTTTGGACCTCGTTGTCGCCGGTACCAAAGACGCCGTGATGATGGTGGAATCCGAAGCTTACGAGCTGACCGAAGACGAAATGCTCGGCGCCGTGACCTTTGCCCACGAACAAATCCAGCCGGTCATCGACCTGATCATTGATCTGGCCGAAGAGAGCGCGAAAGAGCCATTCGAATTCCAGTCCCCGGATTACTCTGCTCTCTACGAGGCGGTCAAAGCCGCTGGCGAAGAGAAAATGAAAGCCGCCTACGCGATCCTCGACAAACAGGAACGTGTCGCTGCCGTCGCTTCCGTCAAGGAAGAGATCAAAGCCGGTCTATCTGAGGAGCAACTTTCTGACGCGAACCTCGGCTCCGCTCTGAAGAAACTCGAATCCAACGTGCTGCGCTCTTCTGTTGTGAAAGAAGGCAAACGCATCGACGGACGTGCGCTCGATCAGGTCCGCCCGATCACCTGCGAAACCGGCCTCTTGCCGCGCACCCACGGTTCTGCTCTGTTCACCCGCGGTGAAACTCAGGGCCTCGTCGTGACCACGCTCGGCACCGGCGACGATGAGCAGATCATCGACGCGCTGCATGGCAACTTCCGCTCCAACTTCCTGCTGCATTACAACTTCCCGCCGTACTCGGTCGGTGAAGTGGGTCGTGTGGGCTCCCCGGGGCGTCGCGAAATCGGTCACGGCAAACTGGCATGGCGCGCCCTTCAGGCCGTTCTGCCCGCCGCCACCGACTTCCCCTACACGATCCGCGTTGTGTCCGAGATCACCGAGTCGAACGGCTCCTCCTCGATGGCTTCCGTCTGTGGCGGCTCTCTGTCGATGATGGACGCCGGTGTGCCGCTCAAATCCGCTGTTGCGGGCGTGGCCATGGGCCTCGTTTTGGAAGACGACGGTGAGTTCGCGGTTCTGACCGACATCCTCGGTGACGAGGATCACCTCGGCGACATGGACTTCAAAGTGGCAGGGACCGAAAAGGGCATCACCTCGCTGCAAATGGACATCAAGGTGCAGGGCATCACCCCGGAGATCATGAAGCAGGCTCTCGCTCAGGCGAAAGAAGGCCGCATGCACATCCTCGGCGAGATGAACAAGGCGCTCTCCGGTGCTGGCGAATTCTCCGCCCACGCGCCGCGCATCGAGACCATGCAGATCCCGACTGACAAGATTCGTGAAGTGATCGGCTCCGGCGGCAAGGTCATCCGCGAGATCGTGGAAACCTCCGGCGCGAAAGTCGACATCAACGACGACGGCGTGATCAAGATCGCCTCCGCCAATGGCGAGGCGATCCAGAAGGCTTACGACATGATCTACTCGATTGTGGCCGAGCCGGAAGAGGGCCATGTCTACAAAGGCAAGGTCGTCAAACTGGTCGATTTCGGCGCTTTCGTGAACTTCTTCGGCAAGCGTGACGGCCTTGTGCACGTCTCCCAAATCGAGAACCGTCGCCTGAACCATCCGTCGGACGTTCTGAAAGAAGGTCAGGAAGTTTACGTCAAACTTCTCGGCTTCGACGACCGTGGCAAGGTCCGCCTTGGCATGAAAATGGTCGATCAGGAGACCGGCGAAGAGGTCAAAAAAGAGGAAGAAGCCGAATAATCGGTTTCCCTTTCGCGAAATGGAAAAGCCCCGCTTTTGGCGGGGCTTTTTGTTTGAGTATTTGCGCACAAAGGAACCGCAAAACGTAAATTACCTCTGTCATTTCGTAACATGCGTCAGAGATACCCGGCAAAATCCGCCGATGGCCCATCAAAGACCGAAAACCGACTTTCTCCGCACCTCAGAAAATGGAATACAGGCTGGAAAGCCCTTCTTAGTTTTGTTTCCGAGTGCACCCATGACCCCGAACCGCCTTCATCAGCATCTTCACATTACCGTTGCCGCTCTGACCCGACGACGCCCCCAGATGGTACAGGCACTGATCGAGTCGTGGGGTGATAGACCTTCCCGCGAACTGCACCACACGTTGCCTCATCGTCGAAAACGACGAACAGCCTCACAGCCACCCCCTCGTCACCGCAACCCCGATTCTGCCGAATGGTGCCGAGATCAGTTATGTGCTTGAAACCGAAACTGGCATCCCCTTTGGCCGCAACCGTGCCGCGAAAGAGGCACTTGCGCAGGGGGCCGATCTGCTTGTTTTCGTCGATGACGACGAAACCGTCGCAAAAGACTGGCTCGTAAAACTGGTCGACGGGTATCGTCATAGCGAGTCGGTATTGTTGGGGGCTCCGCTGCGTGTTGCGCCACCCATCGCGCATATGACACCGCTTCAATCGGCAATATATGAAGGTCTGATCGAAAAATACCGAGAGAAAGAAAAGCGGGCGCTCGAAAAAGCCACGCTCAACACAACCCCGGGTATCACGGTTGTTACCAACAACTGGCTGGCTGAAACCCGGCTGTTTCACGATGAAAATATCTGGTTCGACGAAACCATGCGCTTTACCGGTGGAACCGATACAAAATTCTATGAAACCGTAAAAGGAAAAGGGTTCAAAACCGGTTGGGTCCACGACGCATATGCCTATGAAAGCATTCCGGTTCAGCGTCTGAGTTTTTTGTATCAGTACCGTCGCGCCCGCGATCAGGCAAATACGAATTTCCATCGCCATCTCATGAGAAAGCCACGAGCGCGCTACCAAATCTTGCTCCGAACCCCTGGCAAGATCATTCAACTGTGCTTATTGGCCTTGGCGATTCCATTCTCCCAGAGACATTCGCTTCTGAAACTGGCCCGTACCTCTGGCTCATTTTTTGGTAAACTGGGCGCTATATTCGGGACGCGTTCGAATCATTACATCAAGACATCCGGGCATTAAAATTTCAACTTCTTACGCTTTTTCTGAGCTGGCACGAAAGTCGTTCTTGAAAAATCTTTGACGATTTCGAGCCAGTACCCGGCAAGATTGGTTTTGCCCGGAACGATTTCGAAAACGGCCATACGGCCAACCCGCTGGGTCGGTTCTATGACTTTCTCAATCCAATGATATCGGCTGCGATCTGAATAGTCATCGAACAAGAGCAACACTGGAGCCTTGGCATTCAGGATTGTCGCCAGAACGCAGGCAGTGCGAAATCTGCCATCGACCAGAACAACATCGGGATGTTGAAAATCCTCACGCTCCCAGACAGCCAGCGCATAATTCGGAAAATTCTGTGACGCACTGTTGTCGTATGGTTTCCCCCAAAGCCCGACGGGGCCGATGTCTGAGTGAATGACTTTCGCGTGACCTCCAAACCCATGACGTCCGATGATCGTGTTTAATGAAGCGGCCCAAACCGGATCGCTTTCAATTGCGACAACGTGCTTTCCGAGCCGGGCTGCCAACATCGTCGAACCTCCGCTCCCATACTCAAGGATCGTACTGGCCCCCTCATAGGCAGACTCCAGAAATTTCTTTTCATCCTCCGGAAAGGTCAGCTTAAGCTCATCTACTGGCGCATGGCTCTTTCGTTCGACTTCGGTCATCTCTTTAAAATCCGAACTTGTGAAACATCTTACTTCCAATACAGGCTTACGTCCCTGCAAACCACCTTTTTGCCACCAGATCCTCCACACTCTCCGCCTCGATCTGATCGACCTTGCGCATCACGCGACGCATGTGATCTGCCTCGTTCTGCGTCATGTTCGAGCCGCGCGCAATCTTGGCCTGAAGTTCACTGTTCGAGCGAGTGTAATAGTGGTTGAGCTGGATATGGTCGGCGGAATAGAAGCCCGGCTTCTTGCGATCAGAGGCGGAGGCGCGCACACCCTTGTCATTCACACTCTCAGCCGATCCATCCGTCTCAATCGAATGCACCTTGAGTCCCGTCACATGACACGGGTCGACGATCATCTTGAAATTGCACATGCCTTTCAGCGGACTCATCGGGTCCGGGTGACGTCGGGTATAATTGGCAACGATGCCACCCTCGGGAGCCTCCTCGAATCCGTTGCGCCCGAACATGTGCCACGGGAGCGAGATATTCACCTCCCCCTCCAGATGCATCAGGCACTCCGGCAAGGTCTCCGCCGATTTCGGCACGAGGAATTCATCTACGTCAATGAAGGACATCCAGCGGAACTGATCGCCGAAATTCGCCACCGCATGAGCGTAGGCCAGCACCTGATTGTGAATCTCCACCCCAGCCCCGTCGCGCAGTTTCTGGTGCCACGGGATCACGGAGACATTCTCGATCCCCACCGCGGCAACCAGTTGCACCAGCGTCCCATCCATGGACCCGTTGTCATACACATAGAAATGCCGCACGCCCGCCTTGCGGTGAAACCGCCCCCATTCGCCGATATGGCGCTCTTCGTTGCGCACGATGAGCACGATCGCGATACCATGCCGATCGGGCAGCGGCGCGGGCGGATCGAGTGCGATGCGGGAGATGGATTTGGTGCGGCGCAGTGCTGAAAACATGAAAAACCCCTGTTCGCGGGCAGCCTAAAGCGTTTCGACTTTAACTTGATTTATCACGTAAAGTCGAAACGCTCACTCCGCTTGAACGTTGTACAGCGTTTCTGCTCAAACCTTGTGTCAGGTTTAAGCAGAAACGCTTTAATGAATTGGGCCACGGGCGAACAGGGGCGATTTTTACGGCGTTACGGCCTGAGCGCTCAGGCTTTCACGAAACGCAGGTACGGCAGCTTGATGTCCACCTCGCCGAATTTCTCTTTCGCCTCGTCATCGGACAACGACAGGGCGGCAATCACGTCCTGACCCACGGCCCAGTTGGCAGGCGTTGCGAGAGGCTTGCCGTAGGTTTTCTGCACACCGTCGAGCGCGCGGAGCACTTCGGCAAAGTTGCGGCCCACGGACATCGGGTAAAGCATGGAAAGCTGAAGCTTCTTGTCCGGGGAGATGATGAACAGCGCGCGCACGGAGGCCGCATCGGCTGCGGTCGCGTTTTCATCGAGATACGCGTCAGCCGGCAGCATGTCATAGAGCTTGGAGACGGCCAGATCGGTGTCGCCGATGATCGGGAAACCCGCTGGCGCGCCGGAGAAGGATTCGATGTCTTTTTTCCACGGGGTGTGCTCTTCGACCGGGTCGGTGGAGAGACCGATCACCTTGGTGTTACGCTTTTCCCATTCTGCGGAAAGCTGCGCCACGGCACCGAATTCGGTGGTGCAGACCGGGGTAAAGTCTTTCGGGTGGGAGAACAGGATGGCCCAACTGTCGCCGATCCAGTCGTGGAAGCTGATTTCACCCTGATCGGTTTTGGCGGTAAAGTCGGGAACGATGTCGTTGATGCGAAGACCCATGGTCATCTCCTCTGAATTAAGTGCGTCGTCTACTAACTTAGATACATTCTAAATATAGAATTTCCACCCTGTTTTAGGACGCCGCGACAAATTTACTCGGGTTTTAAAACGGACATTTCGCCGTAAAGGACAGCCCGGCCCCACCATCGGGATGACGCAGCCGCAATTGCTCGGCATGAAGCATGAGTCTTGGAGCAATTCGGGCTTCGCCGGTCGCATAGAACGGGTCCCCCATGATTGGATGCCCGATCGAAAGCATATGCACTCGCAACTGGTGCGAACGCCCGGTTTTGGGCATCAACCGCACCCGCGTCTGGTTTCCCTCGTAACGCACCACACGCCAGTTTGTGACAGCGGGCTTGCCGGTCTCATGACAGACCATCTGTTTCGGGCGGTTCGGCCAGTCGACGATAAGTGGCAAGTCCACCGTTCCCGTTTTCTCCGCGATATGACCATGCACCCAAGCGACATAGGTTTTCTTAGTCTGACGTTTCTCGAACTGAAGTCCGAGGTGGCGCTGCGCATGGGGTGTCATGGCGAAGACCATCACCCCCGAAGTGTCCCGGTCCAGACGGTGTACCAGCAAGGCCTCAGGGAAGGTCGCATTGATCCGCGACATCAGGCAATCGGCCAGATGCTCCCCCTTGCCCGGAACGGACAAAAGCCCCGAAGGCTTGTCCACCACGAGGATTTCGTGGTCCAGATGCAGAATGTTCAGCGGCTCTTGCGGGGGATTGTAATCGTCACTCATCGCGGTCTCTTTCGTCTCCCCGCGCGGGTATCACGACCGGCTCACATTGGCAAAGACACTGTCGAGAATTGCGCCCAACCGATCCGCATCCTCTTGGGTGAAGGCGTCGGGGAAATCGCTGTCGAGATCGAATACTCCCAGCAGATCGCCTTTCGCATTCTGGACCGGCAGAACGAGTTCCGAGCGCGTCGAAGAGGCGCAGGCGATATGTCCTTCGAAGGCCTCGACATCCGGGACAAGCTGCGCCTGACGCGTACGCGCGCAGGCGCCGCAGACCCCACGCTCGAACGGGATCACAAGGCATCCGTGCCCGCCCTGATACGGCCCGATTTTCAAAAGTCCCTCGGAAACAACACGGTAGAAACCCGTCCAGTGAAACCGGTCATCCGAGTGATGCACTTCACACACCAGCGTGGCCATCAGCGCGACCTCATCCGTCTCCCCCGCACAAAGCGCTGCGATGCGAGATGACAACCCATCATAATCCGGCATGTTTTTCTCCCTTTTCCTGCTCCGCGCAAACCCATTGGTAAGATTTCAGCCGTAGGATCAAGCCCGATACAGAAATAAAGGTACGGGATATGAAACTGACCCATCAGGATTTTGATGACGTGCGAATCGTGAGCGTCGTCGAAAACCGCATCGACGCGGCCTGCGCCATCCAGTTCAAGGACGAGATGCGTGCGCTGAGCGACAGTGGCCCCGCGCGGATTGTTCTCGACCTCGAAAATGTCGAATTCCTCGACAGTTCCGGCCTCGGCGCCGTCGTCGGCGCGCTCAAAGCGGTCCGCCATGGGCAAAGTCTCGAACTTGCCGCGCTGCATCCCACCGTACAACGGGTCTTTCACCTCACGCGCATGGATACCGTTTTTTCCATTCACACCAGTGTCGCCACCGCAGTCGAGGGCATTGCGAATGCGTCCTGAGGGCAATCTCAGCCGTCAGGAGACCTGGGAGGTTCCACCCCAACCGAAAGAGCACACGTTGAGAATCATCCTTCCGGCAACCGAAGCCGCGGTGCGTCGCGGGTTGGAAAGCATCAAGAGCGGGCTGGGATCGGTCGGCTATGGCCAAGATGAACTTGCAAGCCTTGAGATCGTGCTGGCCGAGGCGCTCAACAACATCGTCGAACATGCCTATGCGGATCATTCCGATGGGATGATCGAAATTCATTTGTCCCAGACCGCGAAAGGTCTTTGGTGCACGATCCTCGACAATGGCCAGATGATGCCCGGAGGCGAACCACCTATTGGACGGAGCGCCAATCTCGATTGCGAGGTCGCGGACCTGCCGGAGGGGGGCTTCGGCTGGTTCCTGATCCGGGAGTTGGCGCATGAACTGGAATACGTCCGCGAGGGTGACCGCAACCGCCTCTGCTTTCGCATGTCCATCGGGCATATGGCCTGACCAGGCAAGGGGCTGCCCCCTCCTATATGCCGGTCAGATCAGTTCAACTGAAAATGTAGCGGATAGGCGCCGTCCTCGAACGGGCCGAAAAGATCGTCCAGATCGGGATGCTGGATTGGTTCCCCGGAGTAATCCGCCACGAGATTCTGCTCGGACACGTAAGCCACGTAATAGCTCTGATCGTTTTCCGCGAGCAGGTGATAAAAGGGCTGGTCCTTGCTCGGGCGCACGTCCTCGGGAATGGCGGCATACCATTCCTCGGTGTTGGAGAACATCGCATCGACATCAAACACCACCCCCCGGAAACTGTGCTTCCGGTGCCGGACAACCTGTCCCAGATGATATTTGGCGCGTGTCGACATCATAATATTGCAACCCCCATTCTTGGTTAGTAGACCTTTCAAACGGTCTCTGTCCACGGGGGGCGGCCCGAGAAATGGGAAACAGTCTGTGAACCTTGTTTTGACAGTGCTCGAAATCGTCGCACCGGTGTTTCTTCTGGCGCTGATCGGCTTCACATGGGTCAGGACCGGCCACGAGTACCGGCTCGAATTCGTCACCAAGCTCACCATGACCCTCTCGGTCCCCGCGCTGATCTTCACCGCGCTGGTCAAGGCCGATATCGAACCCGCCGCGCTCTCTGCCCTCTCACTTGCCTCGGTCGTGGCCTATGGCGGTGTCACCATTGCGGCCTGGCTCGTCGTCAAGATGATGGGGCTCGACAGCCGCACCTACCTCGCGCCCTTGATTTTCGGCAACACCGGCAACCTCGGCCTACCGCTTGCGCTTTTCGCCTTCGGCGAAGCCGGTCTGAGCTATGCCGTCGTCGTCTTCGCCGCCATGGCGCTCTGGTCCTTCACCTTCGGCGTCTATGTCACGGCGGGCGGCGGATCGCTCGGCAAGGCGTTTAAAGAACCGCTGGTCTGGGCCACCGCCCTCGGTGCACTGTTCCTGTGGCGGGGCTGGACACTTCCCCCCTTCGCGATGAACACACTGTCGCTTTTGGGCCAGATCGCCATCCCACTCATGCTGATCACACTTGGCGTTGCCGTTGCACGGTTGCACCCGCACGGGCTCGGTCGCGCTGCCCTCATGTCCTTGGGCAAGGTCGTGCTTTGCGCCGGGATCGCCGCCCTCGCCGGCCTCTGGTTCAACCTCGCCCCCGTACCCTTCGCCGTCCTCGTCGTCCAGGTCGCCACCCCGGTTGCGGTCACCTCCTACATGCTGGCTGAAAAATACGGTGCGGATTCGGATGCGGTCGCCGCCTTGGTCGTCTCCTCCACACTTCTGTCGGTGATCTATCTGCCGGTTCTGCTGGCCCTGCTGATCTGAGCCACCGAGCCGCGCCCACGTTCACAGGAATGCCATTTCACAGCATCGTCAAATCCGGTATGCTGGCCGGAAATATAAAGCGAGAGGCAGTTATGAGCAGACGTCTTCGCGCACTTGCAGTCTTTCTCCTGCTGGCAGCCTGCGGCGGAGGCTATAACAGTGCGCCCAGAAATCTCGACAACGCATGTTCCATTCTGGATCAGCGCCCGACTTATTTGCGCGCGATGAAGAAATCCGAACGCAAATGGGGCATTCCGGTCCATGTCCAGATGGCGACCTTCTATCAGGAAAGCAAATTCGACGGCGATGCCCGCACCCCCTTCCAGTTCGTCCTGAACGTGATTCCGATGGGACGGCAAAGCTCGGCCTTCGGCTATGCTCAGGCGCTGGACGCCACATGGGACGAGTATCGCGAGGAACAGGGACGCCGGGGCGCGAAACGCACCCGGATCGAAGACGCTACCGACTTCATGGGCTGGTACATGGCGGAGTCTTCGGAAAAGCTTGGCATCTCGAAATACGACGCGCGCAACCAGTACCTCGCCTATCACGAGGGCCGCAGCGGTTACGCTCGCGGCAGTTACAATTCGAAAGCTTGGCTAGTCCGCGTCGCAGGTTCCGTTGCCGACCGCGCCGAGATTTATCGCCAGCAACTCACCGCCTGCGGCAAAATCTGAACCGGATCAGTCGAGCGGCGTTCCACGTCGCTTGGCTTCCGTTCGGATATTGAACTCCCCATCGGACACCGATCCGCCCAGTTTCATCTTGGTGAGCTGAACCGTGGTGGAACCGCCCGTCTCATCATGGATCACCCAGGCCTTGAGCACCGGGGTCGGGCTGAAGATCATGTCGATGGAGCCGTATTCCGGATGGTCCGGGTCCTGTGCCCGCACCACCGTATCGCCGTTCTGTTCGGTGTGAGAAACGACCATCTTCGCCTTGCTCAGGTCGATATTGCGCGCCAGCATCAGCGACAGCGGCGTCTGCGACAGCGGGAAACGTTGCGGCGGCTCGTTGGAACCGGGATCGAAGATCGCCACCTGCCCGCCTCCGACCATCACCAGCGCATCGTTAGCCCCGCCATAGTCGAGCCGCATCCGCCCCGGCCGTTTGATCGTCACCGAGCCTTGCGACCGGGAGCCATCGTCATTGATCTGGGTGAACTCGGCCTCGACCGTCCCGAGACCGTTGAGGTAATTCGAAAGCGTCGAGAGCGGCAATTTCTCCGCCGCCGCAGGAACGGCGAGGGACAGGGTAACAAGAGCAGGCGCAAGGGCCTTGAGAGGGGCCCGGAGAGAAGCTGTGAGAATCTGTTTCATGCCTGAGATATAGCCGCTCGCGACACCAGTTCCACCTCTCGGCACATCACAGCTCACGGAATTTCGCGTGAGCTTATTGCTCCGGCACCAGAATCTCGCGTTTTCCGACATGGTTCGCCGGAGACACGACCCCCTCGTCCTCCATCTGCTCCACCAGACGCGCGGCCTTGTTGTAGCCGATCGCCAATTTGCGCTGGATGTAAGAGGTCGAGCATTTGCGATCCTTGATCACGATGGCCACTGCCTGATCGTAAAGCGCATCCTCGCCGGAGGTATTGCCGCCAACCCCAAGCCCCAGAACCGCGTCGATATCGGCGGATTTCTCGTCATCCGGCCCCTCGACCACACCGCCCACGTAATCCGGCGGCCCATAGGCCTTGAGATAGGAGACGACCTTTTCGACCTCTTCATCGGAAACGAACGGCGCGTGGCAGCGCTGGATTTTCCCGCCGCCTGCCATGTAGAGCATATCACCCATGCCCAGAAGCTGTTCCGCCCCCTGCTCACCCAGAATGGTGCGACTGTCGATTTTCGAGGTCACCTGGAAGGAAATCCGGGTTGGAAAGTTCGCCTTGATCGTGCCGGTGATGACGTCCACGGAGGGACGCTGCGTCGCCATGATCAGGTGGATACCCGAGGCCCGCGCCATCTGTGCCAGACGCTGGATACAGGCCTCAATCTCTTTACCTGCCACCATCATCAGATCGGCCATCTCATCGACGATCACCACAATATAGGGCAGCGCCTCGGGCTGGAATTCCTCGGTCTCGAAGATCGGATCGCCGGTCTCGTCGTCAAATCCCGTCTGCACCGTGCGCGAGAACAGCTCGCCCTTCGCGAGCGCCTCTTTGACACGCCCGTTGTAGCCGTCGATGTTACGCACGCCCATTTTGGACATCTTGCGATAACGGTCTTCCATTTCCGCCACGACCCATTTGAGCGCCACCACGGCCTTTTTCGGGTCGGTCACAACCGGCGAAAGCAGGTGCGGGATGCCGTCATAGACCGAAAGTTCGAGCATCTTCGGGTCGATCATGATCATCCGGCACTCTTCCGGCGTCAGCTTATAGAGCAGCGACAGGATCATGGTGTTGATCGCCACGGATTTGCCGGAGCCGGTGGTCCCCGCAATCAGGAGGTGCGGCATCTTTGCTAGGTTCGTCACCACTGCGTCGCCGCCAATATCCTTGCCCAACGCCAGCGGCAGGGAATGCTTGCCGTCGCCATAATCGCGCCCCGACAGGATTTCGCGGAAGGACACCATTTCACGATGTTCGTTCGGCAGTTCGATCCCGATCACCGAACGCCCCGGCACGGTCGACACGCGTGCCGACAGCGCCGACATCGAGCGCGCAATGTCATCCGCCAGACCGATCACGCGGCTGGCCTTAAGACCCGGCGCGGGTTCGAGTTCATACATGGTCACGACCGGCCCCGGTCGCACCGAAACGATCTCGCCCTTCACGCCATAATCGTCGAGCACATTCTCCAGCATCCGGGCGTTCTCTTCGAGCGCCTCGTCGGACAGGGTGTGCCGCACGATATTGACCGGATTATCCAAAAGCGACAGCGGCGGAACCTCGTATTCGGCCTCTTTCGGGTCGAATTTCAGGCTGGGTTGCGCCTCCGCCTGCGCCTGTTTCGAGGGCACGACAGGTTTACGCACCGGATGCTGCACCACGCGCTTCGCCTCGGGGGAGGCGGGTTGCGCATGCTCGAAACGAGCGGGCTGCGGCGCCACGTAATCCGGCGTTTCCACCGGCTCATAGGCATTCTCATAAGACTCTTCGTAGGCTTCGAGCGGCGCATAGTCCGTCTCGAACTCCTCCACGTCAAAGCCATCATAAGACGCATCATAGGCCTGCAACGTCTCCGCCTCAGGCCCCGTCATGGCAGGCGTCGTATCGAGGATCATCGGGCGCGGACCCTTCTTGTACTTCGCAACCGCCTTTTGCGCGGCGGTCAACGGCGGCTCCACACGGCTCGCCCCCGGCACAACCGCACGCGACCCGGCACGGGCACGCGAGTTGATCACATTGGCGATTTTCGAGCGGATACGATCATCCTGCCCCGGCAACGTCTCCACATCGGGGGCCAGATCCGGCTCGATCAGTTCGGGTTCCGGATCCTCAATCGCATTGCGTTTGAGAAGCGTCGGCATCTTGGCGAAAAGCGAAGGCTTGGTTTCCACTTCCGACGTGGGCATCGGAGCGGTAACCGGCGCGGACATGGGAACCTCCCGCGCATCGGCCCGGATCACCCGCGACCCATAACGCGGCTCCTGCATCTGCGCGGCAAAGGCGGCCTGTTCCTCGGCAATCTGACGGCGTTCCTCACGACGCTCCTCACGCCGCACCGCCGCCTTCTCCGCCATACGCTGCCCGAGATGCACAGACCCGCGCGCACTGCGTCCCATCACATGCAGCATCAGAGCATAAAGCGACACCAGCCCCCAAAGCAGGAAACGCCCCAGGTCCAACATCTCGGAGCGGGTGAAACCAAAGGCAAAAAGCGCCAGCATCAACGCCCCGAAGAACGACATCACCGCCAGAAGTTTGAGACTGAGCGCAGCCCCAAAGGGCACAATCTGGATCAACGCTGCCAGAACCGTGTCGCCAAACAGCCCGCCAAAGCTCTGCGGCGCGCTGGAGGCATGGGTCGAGGCATAGACCGCCGCCACGGCAATGGCGATCGGCACGAACACCGCCCGCGCCAGCGCCCGCTCGGACCCGCGGTGCAAAATATAACGCAGCCCCCAAGCCAAAAACCCAAGCGCAAATCCCCAGGAAGCCACGCCGACAATGATCATCAACGGCGAAGCAATCGAGGCCCCGAACCGCCCGAGAATATTGTTCACGGGCGCTTCCGTCGCCGACAGCCAGCTCGGGTCCTCAGGTGTGTAGCTCCCGAGCAGCAGGGCAAAGATCAGCCCGACCGCCAAAAGGCCGAGCCCGATCAGCTCCCGCCCCCGGCGTTCCAGCAATATCTGGGTGTTTTTGTCGAACAGCGGATCGCGACCACGTGCCTGATAGGATGCCATGCCTGCCTCTTTTTAACCGTACAAACAGTCGCGGAGCCTGATCAGCCCGCGCTGTGTCTCTTCTTTTGGGGCCACCAGAGCGACCCGGATGTAATGCTTGCCGGGGTTTTCCCCGTTCACCTCGCGCGACAGATAGGCTCCGGGCAGCACCCGAATGCCGGTTTCCGTCCAAAGCTTCATTGCCGCCTCTTCGCCATCCGTGACCGGCAGCCAGAGGAAAAACCCCGCCTGTGGGGCCTCCGCACCCTGAATGCCCGAGAACACCTCATCGGCCATATCGAATTTCTCGACATAGAGTTGGCGCGAGGCGGCGACGTGCTCCTCATCCGCCCAGACCCGCGCGGACACCGCTTGGATCGGACCGGGCAACGGCGCGCCGGAATAGGAGCGAAGCCGCTGGATGCGCAACATGTTTTCGGGACCCGAGGCCACGAACCCGGAGCGCAGCCCCGGCAGGTTCGAGCGTTTCGACAGCGAGTGGAAAATCACCACGCGCTCCGGGTCCGCCCCCATCTCACGCGCCACTTCGAGCGCGCTGACAGGCACCTCGTCACGGTAAATCTCGGAATAACACTCGTCGGAAAACACTTTGAAATCGTGTTTTTCAGCCAAATCAATCAGATCACGCAGATAGTCACGCGAGGCAATCGCCCCTTGGGGGTTTGACGGGCTACAGATATAGGCAATCGCCGTGCGGTCCAAAACCTCCGTGGGCAGACCCGCATAATCCGGCAGGAACCCTGTTTCGTGCGTTGCGGGCACGAACACCGGCTCCGCCCCGATGGTCGTCGCGGCGACGGCGTAAACCTGATAAAATGGATTAGGCGTCAGCACGACCGGCTGTTTGCCGTTTTTCGTCTCAGGACAAAGCGCGATACAGGCGTTCATCAACCCTTCACGCGTGCCGTTCAATGCCATGATGTCGGTCATCGGATCGACCGTGACACCAAAACGCCGTTCCAGCCAGCCCGCAATCGCACCCAAAAGCTCATCCGAGCCGTTGTTATTGGGATATTTCGCGAAGCCCGCGATATTCTCCGCCATCACCTCCGCCACGAAAGACGGCATGGCATGGCGCGGCTCACCGATGGTCATATGCATGACCTCGCCCCCCGGCGCATGCGCGTCGAGAAGGCTCCGCAAACGCGGAAAGGCGTATTCCGGCAGGTTGGAAAACCGCTCAGGGAACATCATGAAACTGCTACTGCCTCTGTATTTCCGGATCTTTTCGCCCGGGTGATTACGATCAGGATAACCGCGCCGCACCAATTGGTCCAGAAAAAGACGGAGGCGTCTGCGCCCCTCGCGCAAAGGTTGTGACTTTTAGGCCAGCGCCGCCTCCGCCGCCTTGCCCAGACGCAAAAGCCGCGCCTCGCTCATCGGCGGGGTTTGCAAGGTCACACCACAGGAGGGAATACCGGTCGGAAGTGTCAGAGCCGCAAGCCCCATCAGATTGCCGACCCGCGTGTTGCGCAGGGTCAGCAGGTTTTCCGTGACGTAATATTCCGCATCCGTCATCAGTCGATCCGCTTTCGGCGGCAAGTTTGGCGCGGTGGGCAAAATGACAGCATCGAAACCCACTGTCGCCTTTAGATAGTCTGCGCGCAGACTGGCCAGCTTTTTCCAGCCTGCCACGTAATCCACGCCACTGAATGCCCCGCCCGAACGGAACCGCTCAAGAATGCGCGGAAACATCAGGTCGGGAGCGGCCTCGATCACCTCGCGCCATTCGGCATAGGCTTCTGTCGTGAAGAGGATACCGGCAAGTTCCATCGCATCCGTCACCGCCGGAAGCTCGGCCCGAATGATCTCGGCCCCGGCCTCGCGGAATTTCTGCACCGACGCCTCGAACGCGTCCAGAGGCGCGTCGCGAATGTCATCGAATACCACGTTTTCGAGCACCAAAAGCCGTTTGCCCTTGAGCGTCGCGCCTTTCAGATCCGGCGCGGGCGAGCTGTCAAGAATGGCAAAAACCTCGGCCGCATCTTCAACCGTCTTGACCAGAGGCCCGATGGTATCGAAAGCCGCCGCCAAGGGCACCACCCCATCGAGCGGAATACGCCCAGACGTGGTTTTCAGCCCCACAAGATCGTTCCACGCCGCAGGGATGCGCACAGACCCGCCAGTGTCCGACCCGATCGCCCCAGATGCCAACCCAAAGGCCACCGACCCCGCCGCCCCCGAGGAAGACCCACCGGACACCGCATCCAGATCGTTTACACAAGGCGTCGTCGCCGTGACCGGGTTGAGCCCCAGCCCGGAAAACGCCAGTTCCGACATATGCGTCTTGCCCAAGGCCACCAGCCCGGCATTCGTTGCACGCCGGAGCACTTCGGCATCCTTCGTCGGCACGCGGTCTTTCAACAAAGCCGACCCCGCCTCTGTCGCCACGCCCGCCGTATCGAACAGGTCCTTCCAGGACACAGGCACACCGTCCAGAAGCCCTCGCCGAACACCGTCACGGGCACGCGCCCAAGACGCCTCGGCCTCGGCCATGGCGCGGTCCTCCATGAGCCGGGCATAAATCCGGTCGGACAGCGGGTGCGCTTTTGCCATGTCGAGAAACGCTGCCGCAAGATCGCGCGGGTCGACATCGCCCGCACCGATGGCCCGCCCCAGATCGCACATGCTCATTTCTGTATATTCGACCATTGCCTGCCCTTTCCTGTTCCGTCGTAAGGTAGCGGCGCAGGAGCGCATGGACAATCCTGTCTCGCGCGTCATATTTGCGGCTAAGGAGGCTCTCATGACCCGGAACACTACACGCAAAAGCGATCTCATTATCGTCGGCGGCGGGCTGAATGGCCCCGCTCTGGCGCTGGCCTCCGCGAACGCGGGTCTGACCGTGACCCTGATCGACAGCCTCCCGAAAGCCTTGCGCATCGGCGATGAATTCGACGGGCGCGGCTATGCGCTTTCGCTCGGCTCCTACAAGCTGATGAAAGCCATCGGCATCTGGGACAAGGTTGCTGCACATGCTCAGCCGATCCTCGATGTGAAAGTCACAGATGGGAAACCCGGAGAAGGCCCCGCCCCCTTCATGCTCGAATTCCGCGACGGCGAGATTGATGAGAGTCCGATGGGCTATATGGTCGAGGACCGCTACCTGCGTCAGGCGTTCCTTGAGGCACTCGACGGACATCCCAAAATTACCCAGATCGAAGGCGAAGTGGTTGCCCAGGATGTCGATCTACATGGTGCAAAGGTGACGTTGAGCGATGGCACGGAGATTGAGGGCAAGCTCATCGTCGGCTGCGATGGGCGCAAATCCGGCACCGCCGCCCGTGCGGGGATCAAGCGCACCGGCTGGGGCTATGGCCAGACCGCTCTGGTCTGCGCGATCTCCCATGAACTGCCGCACCACGGTGCCGCGCATCAGTATTTCCTGCCTTCCGGCCCTCTGGCGATCCTGCCGCTTCCGGGCAATCAAAGCTCCATCGTCTGGACCGAAAAGGATGCGCTCGCCGCCGAGATTCAGGCGCTCTCCGATGAAGATTACCTCGCCGTATTGCGCCCACGTTTTGGCGATTTCCTGGGGGAGATTTCGCTGGCCGGAAAACGGTTTACCTATCCGCTGAACATAACGCTGGCGAACAGTTTCACTGCCCCGCGCGTGGCCCTTGTCGGCGATGCGGCGCATGGCATGCATCCGATCTCGGGACAGGGTCTAAACGCCGGCCTCAAGGATGTCGGCGCATTGACCGAAGTTCTGGTCGAGGCGCATCGCCGTGGCGAAGATATCGGTCGCGAGGACGTTCTGGAACGCTACGCACAGTGGCGGCGGTTCGATGTGGCCACGATGGCGCTGATGACCGACAGCTTCAACAAGCTGTTTTCCAACGACAATCCGCTCCTGCGCGTGGCGCGGGATATCGGCATGGGCGTGGTGAATTCGATGGGCGGGCTAAAACGCGCGGCGATCCGCGAGGCGACGGGTGTCAATGGTGACATACCCAAACTGCTGCGCGGCGTGGCGCTTTAAATTTTGAGTATTTTCACCAAGAAGAAGACGAGGCGCTCAGTCGTCGAGTTTGCGCGCCTCTGAGACCAGCATGATCGGGATACCGTTGCGGATCGGATAGGCGAGCCCCGCGGTTTTCGAAATCAGCTCCTGCTTGTCCGCATCATAGGTCAGAACACCATGGGTTTGCGGGCACACCAACGCCTCAAGCATACGGCGGTCAAAAGTCGGTTGGGCATCCATCACATCATATCCTCGTCAGAGCCGCCATGCAGCGCGAATTCCATCAGCGTTATAAGCGTTTCGCGGCGGGTGGAAAGGGAGGGCGCTTCCAAAAGCGCCTGTTTGTCCTCGGGACTGAACGGGCAGAGCATGGAAAGCGAATTGATCAGCAATTCATCTTCGGCCTGACCGAGGCTTTCCCAGTCCGTGCGCAATTCCTCTTCGCAAAAATAACGCTTGAGCAGATCCATGAACGGCCTACGCATCAACCCCGGATCGTGTTCCGATGCCCCGAGATCGGCCACGAAATCGGACCAGTCCACGGTGAACTTGCGATAGGGGCAAAAACCCGTAGTCTCGGCCAAAAGGCGAAAGCGCGATACACCGGTGAGCGTGATCATGTAGCGCCCGTCTTCCGTTTCGGAGAATGCCGTAAGCCGCCCGGCACAACCGATGGTGTTGAGCTTGCCCGTCCCTGCCCCGCCACGCGGTTGGATCATGCCGATCAGACGCGTGGGTGTCTTCATGCAATCCTCAAGCATCTGCAAATAGCGCGGCTCGAAGATGTGCAGAGGCAGGCGCGACCGGGGCAACAAAAGTGCCCCAGGCAGTGGAAAGACGGGGATCGTCTCGGGAAGATCGGCTGCGCTCAACATCTCCTAAAACTAGAACGCCCCGACGATCAGGCAAATATCATCGAGGACAATTTGCGACGGCCATTGAGCACAATCGGATCGTTGGGTTTGAGGCTGTCGAAGATTTTGAACAGCTGATCGCGGATCGCGCCATTGTTCCAGTCACGGTCGATCTTGAACGCGGCCAGAAGCGTCTCGACCGCCTCTTCGACCTGACCGGCGGCATGTTGCGCCACGGCGAGGTCGAGACGCGCCTGCATGTCGGCGGGATCGTCTTCGACCTTGGCGGCCAGTTCGGCCACGGGACCAGCATTTTCGGCCTCACGGGCCAGCGCGATTTGGGCATGCACGGCTTCAAGCGCTGCGTCATGCGAGACCTCTGCGGGCGCACCGTTCAACACGGCTTCGGCTTCGTCTATCTCGCCCTTCGCGAGATGACATTTGGCAAGTCCGGCATAGGCACCGGCCAGTTTGTCGTCTTCTTCGAGGATCGCAGCATAGGTTTGCGCCGCATCGTCGAACTCACCAGCTTCGAACATTTCATCGGCAGCGGCAACCGCATCAGACAGGCTTTCGTCCACGTTCAGAGCAGCCACCTTGGACACGAATTCCTTGATTTGCGAAGGCGGTAGTGCGCCCTGAAACCCGTCCACCGGCTGTCCTTTGAAAAAGGCATAGACCGTCGGGATCGACTGCACCCGCATCTGGCCCGCGATCATCTGGTTCTCGTCGACGTTCACCTTGGCCATCTTGACCTTGCCACCGGCGGCTTCGACCTCGGCCTCAAGGGCCGGGCCGAGCTGACGGCAGGGGCCGCACCACGGGGCCCAGAAATCGACAATCACAGGGGTTTCCTGAGAGGCATCCACCACTTCGGCCATGAAATCGGCTTCAGTAACATCTTTCACATATGCGCCATGCGCGGCGCCGTTGGCTTGTCCGAGATCCATTGTCGGCTCTCCTCTATCTATTTGGCGCTATATATGCGCCTTCGTGCATGAATTTTAAAGATCGAAGGTGGCAAAGACCGGCGCGTGATCCGACGGCTGCTCCCAACCGCGCGCATCTCGCAGCACACGACTGCCATGTGCGGCGTTCGAAATATCCGGCGTCGCCCAGACATGATCGAGCCGCCGCCCCTTGTCCGCCTCGCTCCAGTCCCGTGCCCGATAGGACCACCACGAATAAAGCAACCCTTCGGGAATGTCCTGCCGCGTCACATCGACCCAATGACCCGCATCCTGTGCGGCACAGAGATGCTCGACCTCGACCGGCGTATGCGACACGATCTTCAACAATTGTTTGTGGTTCCAGACATCGTCCTCACGCGGTGCGATGTTGAGATCGCCCACGAGAATGGATTTTTCCGGCTTCTCCGCATAAAACGCATCGCGCATTTCGGTCAGATAATCGAGTTTCTGCCCGAATTTCTCATTGATCTCCCGATCCGGCTTGTCGCCCCCCGCAGGTACATAGAAATTGTGGATCGTCACCCCGTTTTCCAGTTTCGCCGCCACATGGCGCGCGTGACCGAGACCGGCGTAATCCACCGCCCCCATATCCCGAAGCGGCAGTTTCGAGAGGATCGCAACCCCGTTGTACCCTTTCTGCCCCCGCGCCACGATATGGCTGTAGCCCAGCGCCCGGAAACGCTCCATCGGGATTTTCTCCACCGGCGATTTACACTCCTGAAGGCAGAGCACATCGGGCCCCTCTTCTTCGAGCAGCTTGCAGACGATGGGTTCACGCAGACGCACGGAATTGATGTTCCAGGTGGCAAGGGTAAAAGACATGGCAGGTCCTCGGATCAGATTTGCGCCAGAGCCTATCCGCCCCGCCCGGATGACACCACCCGAAAGCCGCGCAAACCACTTCTCAAAAAAACGCCCGGCACAAAGGCCGGGCGACAGTCAGGGACGAGGGACTGCACATCTTTCCCCCGATGTGCGAGGGGTCTTCACGGTAGAGAACGCAGGCAAGGCCAAAATAGTTCCTGCACCAGCGTTATTTTTCAGGATGCCAGACGATACCCACCCGCCTCGGTCACAAGGATGCGTGCATTCGAGGGATCGGGTTCGATCTTTTGCCGCAGACGATAGATATGGGTCTCAAGCGTGTGTGTGGTCACACCGGCGTTGTAACCCCAGACCTCGTGCAGCAGCACATCGCGGGGCACCACGCCTTCGGTGGCGCGATAGAGGAATTTGAGAATATTCGTTTCTTTTTCGGTCAGACGGATTTTCTTGTCGTCTTCCGTCACGAGCATCTTCTGCGCCGGTTTGAACGTATACGGCCCAAGCTGGAACACGGCCGCCTCCGATTGCTCATGGGTGCGGAGCTGGGCGCGGATACGGGCCAGAAGCACCGGAAATTTGAACGGTTTGGTCACATAATCATTCGCACCGCTGTCGAGGCCGAGAATGGTATCTGCATCCGTATCATGCCCCGTGAGCATCAGAATCGGACATTTCACGCCGGATTTACGAAGCCGTTTGCAAAGCTCGCGCCCATCGGTGTCCGGCAAACCCACGTCGAGAATGATTAGGTCGTAATGACCTTCCTTCGACTTTTCGATACCGGATGCGCCACTGTCGGCTTCGAAGACGTCGAAATCCTCGGTCATCACCAGTTGTTCGCTCAATGCCTCACGCAGATCGTCATCGTCATCGACGAGCAGGATTTTCTTGAGAGTGGCCATCACCGTGACCTCCTTTTGTTGTGCCTTGCCCGTGATCTGTGCGTGACCGATCAAAAGGACAAGATTTGCAACAAAGCTCTCACGCAAGCGTGTGAAATGACCGGGAAATGTTTCACTTTGTGACAAAGATCGCTACATCAGAGCCCTGACATCACGACGGACCACCTCCATGAGCCTTGCCCCGACCCTTTCCGAGATCATCGCCCGCGCCCGTGCGGACATGCGTATGGGCGTGCCGGTAATGCTCCGCTCCGAGACCGGTCATGCGCTGGCCGTCGCAGCCGAGGACCTGTCAACCGAGCGCCTGAGCGATCTGCGGGAGCTTGGCACGACCTATCTGGCGATCACTGCACGCCGGGCCGAAACCCTCTCCGCACGCGCCTATGACGAGGATCTCGCCCGCCTCGTCCTGCCTTCTGAGGCCGATGTTGCGTGGATCGACGCCGTGGCCGACCCCGCCGACGATCTCACCCATCCGATGAAAGGGCCATTCCGGTCGCTGCGTGGCGGCAATGCGATCTGTGCCCGCGCCGCGATTGCCCTTGCGAAATCGGCACGCCTTCTGCCCGCTGCCGTCATGGTCGATGTCGAAAATGGCTTTGAGATCGCAAGCACCAACGGGCTGACCGTCCTTCCGGTCGAGGCCGCCCTGCCGCTGATGGCCGATCTCGCCCCGCTGCATGACATGGTCCACGCCCGCGTCCCTTTGGTCGCCGCCGAAAAGAGCCGCGTCCATGTGTTTCGCCCCGAGGACGGTGGCGAAGAGCATTATGTGGTCGAGGTCGGTCGTCCGGATCGCAGCAAACCGGTTCTGGCCCGTCTTCATTCCGCCTGTTTCACTGGCGACATTTTCGGCTCGCTGAAATGCGACTGCGGCCCGCAACTCCATGCCGCACTGGCGCAGATGGGCGAAGAGGGCGAAGGCATTCTTCTCTATCTCAATCAGGAAGGTCGCGGCATCGGCCATGCCAACAAGATGCGCGCCTATTCGCTTCAGGATCAGGGATTCGACACGGTCGAGGCCAATCACCGGCTGGGCTTCGAGGACGACGAGCGCGATTTCCGCATCGGGGCAGCGATTCTCAAGGAGATGGGGTTCAGCGCCGTGCGTCTCCTGACCAACAACCCGAAAAAGATCGCCCGGATGGAAGATCAAGACATCACTGTCACCGAACGCGTGCCGCTCAAAGTCGGGGAGAATCGGTTCAACGAAGCCTATCTCGCCACCAAGGCGCGCAAGTCGGGGCACCTTCTATGATCAAGCCGACCGACATCGTCGTCACCCGCTGGGGGGCGCGTTTTCTTGGACGCCGCTTTCCCTGTTCCATCGGCAAGGGCGGGATCACAGACGACAAACGCGAAGGCGACAGGGCCAGCCCGCGCGGCATTCATACGATGCCTGCACTTTATTACCGGGCAGACCGAATCCCGGCACTGGCCGGAGAAAAGATCAAACCGGGCGATCTCTGGTGCGATGCGGGCGATCATCCAGACTACAACCACCTCGTGCGCGCGCCCTTCAAGGCCAGTCACGAGAAAATGCGCCGCGCCGACCGTCTCTATGATCTGGTGATCATCACCGACTGGAACTGGCCCATGGCCACGCCCGGCAAAGGTTCCGCCATCTTTGTCCACCGCTGGCGCAAACCGCGCCATCCGACCGAGGGCTGTGTTGCGTTTCGGGCCGACCATCTGCGCTGGATCGCGGAGCGCATCACGCCTGCGACGCGGCTGGTCATCCGGTAAAGAAGCCACCCAGAGGTCAGACAGAAGTCCGACACTTTGTCGGCCTTCCCGAATCGTCAGGAATAATCCCGTTCGCCAAAGATCGCGGAACCGACCCGGACGTGAGTCGCCCCCTGCGCAATCGCGGTTTCGAAATCCCCGGACATGCCCATGGACAGGCCTTCGATCCCGTTGCGCTCTGCGATCTTCCGGAGCAGCGCGAAATGCAGGGAGGGCTCTTCCTCTGCAGGCGGAATACACATCAGCCCCTCGATGACGAGCCCGAGATCACGGCATTCCTTGATGAAATCGTCCGCTTCAGCGGGCATAACCCCTGCCTTTTGTGGCTCCTCACCGGTGTTCACCTGAACGAACAACCTCGGACAATGGCCCAGTTCTTCGGACAAACGCGCGATGGTTCTGGCAAGTTTCGGACGGTCCATCGTGTGAATCACATCGAACAATTCCATCGCCTGCCGCGCCTTGTTGGTCTGCAAGGGGCCGATGAGGTGCAACTCGACGCCTTCGAAGCGTTCCTTGAACGCAGGCCATTTCCCGGCCGCTTCCTGCACCTTGTTCTCCCCGAACACCCGCTGGCCTTCCATGAGGACAGCCTCGACCCGTTCATTCGGCTGAACCTTGGAAACGGCGATCAAAGTCACGCTCTCCGGTGCCCGCCCGACGCGTTTTGCCTCTGTCGCGATCCGATCCCTGATCTCGGCAAGCCCCATATCTGCCTCCTTAAAAGGTACAACACACATTCCTTGGATTTCTTATGCCGCAGGACACAGCCCGTGCAACAGGTGTGTGGCTTAGTTGCATCATTTTCCAGAGAGCTATCCCACAAGCTGTGCGATTTCTTGACCCAAAGCGTGCTTCGGCGCATTTCTCTGGCCATGTGTCGGGTAAGCCGGCATGCCTGATATTCCAATTCCACGAGGGAAAAAATGAAAAAGATCCTTCTTTCTTCCGCTGCGATCGCCCTGCTTGCTGGCGCTGCTTCCGCTGAGATCAGTTGGACCGGCCAAGCCGAACTCGGTTATAACGACGACTATGAAGATGGCTTCTATATCGACGCCGACATCGACATCACGGCGTCCCAAGAGCTGAACAACGGCTGGACCGCGGCTCTGACCTTTGGCCTCGAGCTGAACGACACCAACAACGCCGACGACGAAGAAGACCTCTTCAACGCTGACAACAACCTGACTGTCAGCATCTACAACGACGTCTTCAAATTCACCTACGGTGACATCGAATACGCTCCGGTTTCCTACTGGAGAGGCGTGTCCGACATGGTTGCTGACGGCTTCAACGAGTACGACGACGAATCCGTGCTGCGTTTTGACGTCGACTACGGCATGTACAAAGGTGGTATCTCCGCCACCGTCGACAACGACACCGGCGATCTCTACAGCGTCGGTCTCGGCCTCGAAGCTGACTTCGACACCTTCTACGTGTCCTTCGGCTACCAGGAAGAAGATGATGATCTTTTGGCCATTGTAGCTGGCGATTCTTCCGCCCCAGGTCAAACGATCACGGACGATGACATCCTCGCCAACGCAGACGTTAACGGCGGCGACCTGAACGGTCACGAGATTTACGCTCTGGCCGTGGGCACCTCCCTTGCTGGCGCCGACATCCGTCTGGCCTACGCCTCCAACGAAACTCTCGACAGCGAGTCCATCGGCATCCAGGTGTCCTACCCGGTTGGCCCGGTGACCCTGACCGGTTACTACGTTTCCGAAGACAAAGATCGCAGCTATGGTGACGACTATACCTATGGCTTGACCGTAGCATACGAAGAAGGTCCGTTGAGCGTTCTGGCTCACTACGAGTCTTACGGTGGTGAAGAAGAATACAACCTCGAAGGTGCCTACGACTTCGGTTTCGGTCTGGTTGTGACCGCCGGTTACATCGACGGTGACGACGATGGCGATGACGACTTCGCATCCTACATCGTGGCTGAGTATGACCTCGGCGGTGGCGCTTCCTTCCTCGCCTCCTACGCTGATGCGAACTCGACCGCAGCTGAGTCCACCGACGACATCGACACCGGTCTCGGCGGCTACGAACTGTACTCCGGCGCTACGCTGGCTCTGAACCTCCAATTCTAATTCCTAGAAGTTCAGAAGAGTAAAAGATTGGGCCGTCCTTCGGGGCGGCCCTTTTCTTTTCTCATCCTTTTCCCTGCACTTGGGGCCTTGTCCCTTTGCGCGTCGGGCGATACGGTTGCCGCGATGTCTTGAGAGGGAGCGTTTGATGTTTCGCCCAACCCATGTACTGGCCGCCTCGCTGGCCGCGATGCTGACGCTTTCGGGCTGTGGCGCGTTTGACTCTGTCGGCTCTGTCGGGGACAGCTTCGGCTCCCTGCCGTTTTCCGGCGGCAAGAAAGAGACCGTGGTCACCACCGACGGTACGACGCAAACCATTGATACGAAATCCACCGGACAAGTCGTCGAGATTCCGAATGGCGAAACCATCGTCATCGAAAATCCGAACCGTCGCACGATTTTCGGCGGCGGTCGCGGATCGGTCTCCGACACTGTTCAGGTCAACAAATACATCTGGAACGCAGCCCTTGATGTGCTGTCCTTCCTGCCCGTGCAAGAGGCCGATCCGTTCACGGGTGTGATCATCACCGGTTATGGCACCCCGCCGGGTGGCGGTCGCGCCTATCGCGCGGTGATCCATGTGACCGATCCGGCACTGGATGCGCGCACGCTGAACGTCGCGCTCTACACCAAAGGTGGCGCGGTCAGCCAGGAGACCGTTCAGGCCGTCGAGGATGCGATCCTCACCCGCGCCCGCCAGTTGCGCACGAGTAAGTAAGCCTGTGAAATGAGCACAGAGAAATAAGGCCTCTGGACCCCGGAGAGCCAAGGATTTATGACCACGCCGGGCCTTTCAACAGCCCGGCGTTTGTCTGAGACGAAGGATGCAACCATGAGCCGCTACGCGCCCAGCGAGATCGAACCGAAATGGCAATCTGCCTGGAATGAGGCGGAGGTGTTCCTCGCCAAGCGGGATGAGAGCAAGCCGAAGTATTATGTGCTTGAGATGTTCCCCTACCCGTCGGGCCGCATCCACATCGGTCACGTGCGCAATTACACCATGGGCGACGTGGTGGCGCGGTTCAAATCCTCGACCGGGCATAACGTGTTGCACCCGATGGGCTGGGACGCTTTCGGCATGCCAGCGGAGAACGCCGCGATGGCCTCCGGCGGACATCCGGGCACATGGACCTATCAGAACATCGACACGATGCGCGATCAGATGAAGCCGCTGGGCCTGTCGATCGACTGGACCCGCGAATTTGCCACCTGCGACCCGGAATATTACGGCCAGCAACAGGCGATGTTCATCGACATGCTCGACAAGGGGCTGGTCTATCGCAAGAACGCCACGGTGAACTGGGACCCGGTCGATATGACGGTTCTGGCCAACGAACAGGTAATCGACGGTTGCGGCTGGCGCTCCGGCGCGCCGGTGGAACGACGTGAGTTGACCCAATGGTTCTTCAAGATTTCCGACTTCTCCGAGGATCTGCTTGAGGCCATCGACGGGCTGGACAACTGGCCCGAGAAGGTCAAGACGATGCAACGCAACTGGATCGGTAAATCGCGCGGTCTTCAGTTTGCTTTCTCCATCGTCGATGCGCCCGCGCATCACGACCGGATCGAGGTGTACACCACCCGCCCCGACACATTGATGGGTGCGTCCTTCGTCGGCATCTCCGCCGATCACCCGCTGGCCAAGGAATTGGCCGCCGAGAACCCGGAGATCGCTGCCTTCTGTGAGGAATGCCGCAAGGGGGGCACCACGGAGGAGGCCATCGAGAAGGCCGAGAAGCTCGGGATGAACACCGGGCTGACCGTCCGCCATCCGTTCGACACAAGCTGGGAACTGCCGGTCTATATCGCCAACTTCATCCTGATGGATTACGGCACAGGCGCGATTTTTGGTTGCCCGGCACATGACCAGCGCGACTTCGATTTCGCCACCAAATATGGCCTGCCGATCAACTATGTGTTCGAGCCCGCCGATGGCGCGCTCAATGACAAAGAGGCTTTCGTCCCGCTCAAATCCGAGAAGGTGAACTACATTC
The DNA here is from genome assembly GCF_003050785.1 of Celeribacter persicus. Classification (GTDB taxonomy): domain Bacteria; phylum Pseudomonadota; class Alphaproteobacteria; order Rhodobacterales; family Rhodobacteraceae; genus Celeribacter; species Celeribacter persicus. Next base: position 66,249 of record NZ_QAOH01000010.1, on the reverse strand, counting down.
GCGGCTTCGCGGGCGAGGAGGTTCAGACCGGCGAAGAGGGCGTCAACAGCGCCGTCGATTTCTGCGAAGCCAATGGTGTCGGCCATGGCGTGACGAAATTCCGCCTGCGGGATTGGGGCCTGTCCCGTCAGCGCTATTGGGGCTGTCCGATCCCGGTGGTGCATTGCGAGGCTTGCGGCGTGGTGCCGGAGAAGAAAGAGAACCTTCCTGTGCGTCTGCCCGACGATGTCACCTTCGACAAACCGGGCAATCCGCTCGACCGTCATCCGACCTGGCGTGATTGCACCTGTCCGAAATGCGGTGCACCGGCAAAACGCGAGACCGACACGATGGACACGTTCGTGGACAGCTCGTGGTACTACGCCCGCTTCACCGCGCCCCACGCCACGACGCCGACCGTCAAGGAAGACGCCGAATATTGGATGAACGTCGATCAATATATCGGCGGCATCGAGCACGCGATTCTGCACCTGCTCTATTCCCGTTTCTTCGCCCGCGCGATGAATGAGACCGGACACCTGCCGGACAAAAGCCGCGAACCGTTCAACGCGCTGTTCACACAGGGCATGGTGACGCACGCGATCTACGAGAATGCCGAACGCAAGAACGAGAACGGTCGCACGATCTACCACTACCCCGACGAGGTGGAGGAACGTGACGGTGATGTGTTCGTGAAAGCAACTGGCGAACGGATCAAAGTGATCCCCTCTGCCAAAATGTCGAAATCGAAGAACAACGTGGTCGATCCGGTGGCGATCATCCAACAATACGGCGCCGACACGGCGCGCTGGTTCGTGCTGTCCGATTCTCCGCCTGAGCGCGACGTCGAATGGACCGCCTCGGGCGCCGAAGCGGCGAGCAAGCACCTTGCCCGCGTCTGGCGTCTGGCCGCCGAGGTCGGGAACGCGCCGGAGACCGGCAAAGGCGACGAAGAGCTTCTGCGCGCCACCCATAAGGCGATGTTCGAGGTCACCCAAGGCATCGAATCATTCGGCTTCAACACCTCGATCGCGAAGCTTTACGGCTTCACCAACACCATCTCGAAATCGCAGGCCGGGCGCGAGGCAAAACGCTTTGCGCTCAAGACCATGGCCCAGCTCATGTCCCCCATGACCCCGCACCTCGCGGAGGAAATGTGGTCCATGCTCGGCGGTGAAGGCCTTGTTGCACAGGCCCCGTGGCCAGTACCGGACGAGGCGATGCTGGTCGAGGACACGGTGACGCTTCCGATCCAGATCAACGGCAAACGGCGCGATGAAATCTCGGTTCCGAAGGATATGCCGAAGGAAGAGGTTGAAAAGCTGGTGCTGGAAAACGATGCTGTGAAAAAGGCGCTCGATGGCGGGTCGCCGAAAAAACTCATCGTTGTACCGGGCCGCATCGTCAATGTCGTCATTTGATCGCAGACACTTCCTGATCTCGCTCGCAGCCCTCACGGGCTGCGGCTTCACCCCGGCTTACGGACCGGGGGGCACGGGCGCTGCGCTGCGCGGCAAGGTCGACATCGACGCCCCCTGGAATCGCGAAAGCTACAATCTGAACAAACGGCTGACCGAGCAATTCGGTCCGTCGGAAATGCCGCTCTATCGTCTGTCCTACAGAATCTCGACGGATGAGAAACAGATCGGCATCACCCGCGATCAGGAAATCCTGCGTTATCATGTCACCGGCAAGGTCAGTTACACGTTGACCGAGATCGCAACCGGAAAGGTTCTGACCGAACACAACGTGTCGGGCTTCACCGCCTATTCCGCCACCGGCTCCTCGGTCGATACGCTGACCGCGTCTCGCGCTGCCTATGCACGCCTTATGGTGATCCTTGGCGATCAGATGGTGAGCCAGATCATCGCCACGACGACACCATGAAACTCGCCGCCCGAGACGCCCTGTCCTATTTCGCCAAACCCGATCCGGGCAAGGCCGGGGTACTGCTCTATGGTCCCGATGCCATGCGCATTGCGCTCAGACGTCAGGAGGTGATCGAGGGGCTGATCGGCCAGCAGGGTGAAGAGGAAATGCGCCTCACCCGCATCGCTGGCGGGGAGTTGCGCAAGGACAAGACGCTTCTGCTCGATGCCATCAAGGAACAGGGCTTCTTTCCCGGTCCCCGCGTCGCCTTTGTCGAGGACGCGACCGACCAGATCAGCGACACGGTGAAAGACGCGCTGTTCGACTGGCGCGAGGGCGATGCCCAGATCGTCGTGACGGCGGGGCAGCTCAAGGCCACGTCGAAGCTGCGCAAGCTGTTCGAAGGTCACCCCTCCGCCTATGCCATCGCGATCTATACCGATCCGCCGTCCCGTGCGGAGATCGAGGCGACGCTCGGCAAGGCCGGGGTGAGCAATATCTCACGCGAAGCGATGACCGATATCGAGGCTCTGGCCCGCGTGCTTGATCCCGGCGATTTCCGCCAGACACTCGACAAACTCGCGCTCTACAAGATGGGCGACCCTGGCCCGGTCACCAGTGAAGATGTGCAGAATTGCGCCCCGGCCACGACAGAGGCCGAAGTGGACGATGTGCTGAACGTGGTCGCAGAAGGGCTGGCGAATGAGCTTGGCCCGCTGATGGTGAAACTCTCGGGGCAAGGGATCGACCCGGTGGCACTGTCGATCTTCACCATGCGCCATTTCCGAAGCCTCCATGCTGCGGCTTCCCATCCGAACGGCGCCGCTGCGGGTATCGCCGCCGCCCGCCCGCCGATCTTCGGACCGCGCCGCGACCGGATGACCCGACAGGCCTCGAACTGGGGCATGTACAAACTTGAAACCGCGCTTGGCATTCTGACCGATACGGACCTGACCCTGCGTTCGGCATCGCGCGCCCCAACCATGGCGGTGATGGAGCGCGCTCTGATCCGGCTTGCCATGTTGGCGCAACGGCGCTGACCGAAAATGCGGATTGTTTTGCGCTGAGATCATCCCAGATTGAGCGAAAAGGAGCCACAAAATGATCCCTTATTCCCTGCTTGATCTGTCTCCCGTCCCGGAGGGCGTATCCACCGCTCAGGCGTTAAAGAATTCCGTCGATCTGGCACAACATGCCGAAATCTGGGGGTTCAACCGCTATTGGCTGGCTGAGCATCACAATATGCCGGGGATCGCCTCCGCCGCCACCCCCGTCGTGATCGGGCATATCGCAGGGCATACGTCGCGCATGCGGATCGGCGCAGGCGGGATCATGTTGCCAAACCATGCACCTTTGCAGGTGGCCGAAGCCTTCGGCACCCTGCGCGAACTTTACGGCGACCGGATCGACCTCGGCGTCGGACGGGCACCGGGGACGGACATGGCGACCGCACGGGCGCTCAGACGCAATCTCATGCCCGGTCACGCCAATGGCGAGACTTTCCCGCAGGATGTGCAGGAACTTATGGGCTATCTCGGCGACATGCCCGAAGACGCCCCCGTCCGTGCCTTCCCCGGCACCGGCACCCATGTGCCGGTCTGGATGCTAGGCTCCTCGACCTATGGTGCGGAACTGGCGGCATTGCTGGGTCTGCCCTATGCCTTCGCCTCGCATTTTGCACCTGCGGCTCTGGATCATGCGGTCAAGATCTATCGCGATCTGTTCCGTCCTTCCGCCTATCTGGATGCGCCCTATTTCATGCTCGCCACCAATATCTTTGCCGCCGAAAGCGCGGAAGAGGCGGTCTATCTGCGATCTTCGATGATGCAGACCTTCGCCAATCTGCGCATGGGCAAACCAGGAAAACTACCGCATCCGGTCGAGGATATTTCCTCCGTCGTACCCGCCCGGTTCATACCCGCGCTCGACGCGATTTTCGCGGTCTCCGCGACCGGAACGAAAGCGATGGTCAAGGACAAGATCGGGGCTCTGATCGACCGGTATCAGCCGCAGGAAGTGATCTTCGCGGCCAATATTCACGACCACCAGAAACGGCTCAGATCCTTCGAGATTGCGGCCGAAGTCATGAAAGCTTCGTAAGCGCACCCTGCCCGGCCAGACGTCCGGTGGCCGGACAGGCGGTCAGGAGATAGCCGCCTGTCGGCGCATCCCAGTCGAGCATCTCCCCAGCAAAGAACAATCCCGGTTTTATGCGGGATTCAAGCCTTTCCGTGAGGCTTTCGAACCGTACCCCACCGGCGGTTGAAATAGCCTCATCCATCGGGCGCAATTGCGCAGCGGTGATTTTCAGCGCCTTGAGAGCTGTCATGAGATCATTGGGCTGTGGACCGGCACATTCCATCACGAGCGCGATTTTTTCCGGTGTAAGGCGCAGCGCACGTTTCAGAAACTTCGTCAGGGTTTCTTTCGTTTTCCTCTGTATTAGAGCCTGTTTGACCTTCTCCTCATCCCAGTCCGGCAAGAGGTCGAGCGTCAATGTCGCACCTTCGCGCAACCCGCGTGTGACGGCGTATATTCCGCCGCCTTCCAATCCACGTTTGGAAATCACGAACTCCCCACGGCTCTCAAACGCCCCTGCGGTCAGCTTCACACCTTTCACGGGCCTACCGAAATGCCGTGTCATATGTGGTGTCCAGTCCAGCAAAAGCCCGACATTCGACGGCGTGAAAGGCGCGATCTGCGCGAAAGGAGAGACCATGTCGACCCAAGCCCCATTCGATCCCAATCTTGCCCAACTCGCGCCGCCAAGGGCGAGAATGACCGTTTTGGCCTGCATGCAGACGGGCCCTTCCGGCGTATCGAATTCCGTGACATTGCCAAGCCCAACCATGCGCCAGTTGCGCCGCATGGTAACCCCCCGCGCCTCCAGCCGCGCCAGCCACGCACGCAACAGCGGCGAAGCCTTCATCGCCTTCGGAAACACCCGGCCCGAGGACCCCGTGAAGATGTCCTGTCCCAGCCCCTCGGCCCATGCGATCACCTCCTGCGGGCCAAAAGCCTCCAGAGCGTTTCGCAGTGTCGGATGCAGGGGCGCGTAAGCGTCCAGAAAGCGCTCCATCGGCTCGTTCTTGGTCAGGTTCAACCCCGATTTGCCCGCCATGAGAAACTTGCGCGCAGGCGAGGGTTTGGCCTCCGCAACCAACACATCATGCCCCGCTGCGGAAATCACTTCCGCCGCCATCAGCCCCGCGGGACCGGCCCCGACGACCAAGGCGTCGATCTCGATCCTTTCACTCACGGGCGGATCAGCGCCTTGATCCCGGCGATGTGTTCGCCGGTGGCCGCCAACGGGGCTTCCGTCAATTCCGCAATGGCGCTGGCCTGCTCTGCGGCCGGCACCAACCGGTCCACCAACCCCCAGGACAACGCCTCATCGGCAGCGATCTTCTGCCCTGCCATAAAAATCATCTTGGCGCGCGCCGGGCCGATCAGCGCGGTCATGCGTTTCGGGTCGGACGGTTGCGGCAGGAATCCGAGCTTCATCACCGGGTAAAAGAATTTCGCCCCCGGATCGGCAATCCTCAGATCGCAGGCCAGTGCCATACCGAACGCCCCGCCCGCCAAAGTGCCATTCAGCGCTGCAATGGTGAGGCAGGGCAGAGCGGCGATGGCCGTTGACAATTCTTCCCATAAGGGGGAGGTGGCAAGCCCCGCGCGCGCCTCATCGAGATCGGCGCCTGCGGAAAACACTTTGCCTGTGCCTGTGAGCACGAACGCCTTCGCCTCGGTCCGCGCTTCATGTGCGATCCCGATCAACTCGGCCAGCATGGCGGAGGTGAGCGAATTGGCCTTCTCCGGTCGGTTGAGAGTCACGGTCCAGAGCGCATCCTCGCGTGTTACGTTTATCATACGATCAATCCAAGTTGCCGGCGGAACCCTTCGTCCCGCAGTTGCAGTTCCTCACCCAGATGGGCGTCCGCCTCTTCTCCACACATCCACAAAAGCGCCTGCGCAGGCCATTCGGGCGGAATATGCTCCGACCAGTCGAGCTGGCTCACGGCGTTGATGCCCGACGCCTTGATCTCTCGCTGCATTTGGGTCGCAACCGTCCCCGGCGAAAGCCCCATGGCGCGGATACCATGGCCGCGTTCCTCAAGATCGAGCATGGCGGTCAACATCGCCGCCCCGGCTTTGGAGGCGCAATAAGCGCTCCACCCCTCAATCGGGCGATGTGCCGCTCCCGAGGAGACGGTCAGAACCGTCCCGCCCCCGCGCGCGACCATGTCCGGCACGATCCGACGCATGGCGTAGAACACGCCTTTGACATTGATGTCGATGAGGCGCGACCAATCGTCCGGGTCCACTTCGGTCAACGCACCGATCGGGTCGATCACACCGGCGTTGTTCACCAGAATGTCGATGGGACCGAGACGCTCTTCGACCCGCGTCACCGCCTGATCCAGTTCGGCATAGGAAGAAATATCGCAGGGCACCGCCAGAGCTTGCGGCCCGATTTCCCCGGCGATCCACGCAATCTTCGCTGCACTGCGCGCGATGAGCGCAACTTTCGCACCCTCTGCGGCAAAAAGCCGTGCGGTCGCCTCTCCGATCCCCCGGCTCGCCCCTGTGATCAAAGCGGTTTTCCCAGTAAGTTGCGACATGATCCGGCCTCCCTTGTGTCAAGGGGGAGCTTATGTCGTGAAGTGACCGGGTTCCAGTCTTGACCCCCCTGCCAAAGCACGAAAATGTGTGCGCGACTGTTTCAGGAGATTTATCATGCGTTCCATGTTTTTAGCTACCGCGCTCACCACCACCTGCCTCACCGCCGGTCCCGTTTTCGCCGATGTCACACCGGAAGATGTCTGGGCATCTTATCATGACATGATGGCCAGTATAGGCATGGAACCCAAAGCCGAGGTGAGCCGCGAAGGCGACACTCTCGTCGTGCGCAACATGATCTATGGCATGAATATCGAGATGGGCGAGGCGTCGATCACGGACACCACCACAGCGCCGGAGATTCGTTTTCAGGAGCGACAGGGCGGCACCGTGGCCGTGTGGTTCCCCCAGCCGCTCACCTCGATCATGGTTGCACCGAGCGAACCTGGCACGGAGAACGGTGACACGGTGGAGACCCGCTCCACCGTAACCTATATCGGCGAAGCCATCGTGTCCGGCACCCCAGACGACATACTCTACACCGTCGACAATGCCGCAATGACGATGGTCACGGAGCCTGTCATCGTCGATCACGTGACCATCCAACCGGGTGTTAGCGCGAAATTTGCCGGTATTTCCGGCACTTCCACCATGGTCCACAACCGAGAAAGCCTTTCCTCGGAGATGGACATGACCGCCGCGACGCTGACCTATGAGGTCGATCAGATCGACACCGAGGAAGACGGCACCGTGGAGATGGGGTTTGTCGGCAACACGCTTTCGATCAAGGGCGCGATCCTTTTGCCGCAAACGGACAGTGACAACATGCTTGCGACCCTGCTCGGCCAGAGCACCATGGATGTCACGATGGACATGCAAGACAGCGCCTCTTTTGTGACGGTCACCGGAAAAGAACCATCCTCGAACATGGACATCCGTGCCGCAACCGGGCTTTCGACACTGGATATGACCCTCAAGGGCGGTGCGATCGGCTATGATATCTCGGCGGGCGATCTCGACATCACCGTTGCGGGGCCGCAAATCCCCGGCGGGCAAGTCGCTCTCTCGATGGCGGAATACTCCGGCGCACTCTTTTTCCCGCTGGCCGCCTCCGAAGACGATCAGCCGTTCAGTGCCAAGATCGGACTCAAGGACCTTGTCCTGCCCGAGATCGCCTGGATGATTGCCGATCCTACTGGTCAATTGTCGCGTGATCCGGCGAACCTGCGTCTGGCTTTCGAAGGGACGCTGAAAAGCGATGTCGATCTGTTTGACATGAATGCACTGATGGCGCTTGAGGAAGAGGGCGCGGAAGAAATGCCCTTTGAGGTCAAAACCCTTGCCCTGCCGGACATTTACCTCGCGCTTGCGGGGGCCACTGTGGCTGGCAATGGGGCGGGGCATTTCCTCGATCAGGAACCGGCGATCCCCGGCGGCATGCCGCCGTTCACCGGCAAACTGAACCTGACTCTGAACGGTGTGACCGAGTTGATCGACAAACTGTCCGCGTCCGGCATCATGCCGCAGGAAACCGCCATGTCGGCGCAGATGATGCTCGGCCTCTTTGCGCGTCCGGGCACGGAGCCCGGTGAGTTGGTGTCCGAGATCGAGATGACCGAAGACGGCGCGATCATCGCCAACGGCCAACCGCTGCCGTTCTGACCCATCGGGCCGCTTGCGTGACGCGCGCAGGCGGCCTAATTGCATCTGCATGAGATGCACAATAGCGAGATATGGAGGCACGCCATGGCAGGAAATCTTTCAGAACTGACCGGGGCGTTGCTTGAAGCGGCGAAAAAGGCCGGGGCCGACGCGGCCGATGCCTTGGCGATCGACGGCACTTCGCTTTCCATCGGTGTACGTCAGGGTGCACTGGAACAGGCGGAGCGCTCGGAAGGTATCGACATCGGTCTGCGTGTGCTGATCGGGCGGCGTCAGGCCTGTGTCTCCGCCTCCGACACCCGGCCCGAAACCCTTGCCACCATGGCCGAACGTGCGGTCACCATGGCGCGTCTCGCGCCCGAAGACCCGACCGCCGGGCTGGCCGATCCCTCGCAGATCACGGAAAATACCGATATTTCCGCGCTTGAAATGTTCGATCCCTCGGCGGAACCCTCGCCCGAAGCGCTCAAGGACGACGCCTTGCGCGCGGAGGCGGCGGCGCTGACGTTTGACGGGATCACCAAGGTCGAAAGCTCCGCCGCCTATGGCAAGCGGCGCATTCATCTGGCCGCCACCAATGGATTTTCCGGCGGCTACACCCGCACGGACCGGATGATTTCAACCGTCGCCATCGCGGGCGAAGGCACGGCCATGGAGCGCGATTATTATGGCGACAGCCGGATTTTCGGCGCGGATCTGCCCTCTCCCGAAGAGATCGGCAAGCTGGCCGCAGAACGCACTCTGGCCCGCATGGGCGCGAAGAAACCCAAGACCGGGGCCTATCCCGTGCTGTTCGATGAACGGATTTCCTCGTCGCTCGTCGGGCATCTTCTGGCCGCGATCAACGGCACGGCGATTGCGCGTGGTGCGAGCTGGCTGCGCGATGCGATGGGGGCGGATGTGCTTCCCAAGGGGATGTCGTTGATCGAGGACCCGCATCGCCCGCGCACCTCCGGCTCGAAACTGTTCGATGCCGAGGGGCTTGCGACCTCGAAACGCGCTTTGGTTGATAATGGCGTCTTGCAAAGCTGGGTTCTGGACCTCGCCACCGCACGCAAGCTCGGGCTTGAAAGCACCGCGAATGCATCCCGTGGCGTGTCCTCTCCGCCCTCGCCTTCCGCAGGCAATGTGGCTCTGACACAGGGAGAAAAAAGCCGCGAGGAATTGATCCGCGAGATGGGCACCGGGCTTTTGGTCACCGGCATGATCGGTGCCTCCATCAACCCGACCACCGGCGATTACTCCCGTGGCGCGAGCGGGTTCTGGATCGAGAATGGCAAGATCGCCTATCCGGTCAACGAATGTACCATCGCGGGCAATCTGCGCGAAATGCTGATGACCCTGATCCCGGCCAATGACGCCCGTCTGCACCTGAGCCGCGTCGTGCCCTCGCTTCTGGTCGAAGGAATGACCCTTGCCGGTGACTGAGGGTGTAACCGAGGATCTGGAGCTTCTGATCGAGGCCGCGCGCAACGCGGGTGAGATCGCCAGACCCTATTGGCAGGCAGACCCGCAGGTCTGGGACAAGGGCGGCGGGCAAGGCCCGGTGACCGAGGCCGATCTGGCCGTGGACCGGATGCTGCATGAATATCTGCTGTCGGAACGACCCGATTATGGCTGGCTCTCGGAGGAAACCGTAGACACCACATCGGAACGGCTCGGCAGGGAACGCGTGTTCATCGTCGATCCGATCGACGGCACCCGCAGCTTCATCCATGGCGACCGCAATTGGGCACATTCTCTGGCCATCGCCGAAGAGGGCGAGGTGATCGCCGCCGTCGTGTTCCTGCCCCTGCGGGAGCGACTCTTCGCGGCGGTCAAAGGTGGCGGGGCCTTTCTCAACGAAGCGCCTTTGCGGGCGGGGCGGCGTTGCGATCTCGACGGGGCGACGGTTCTTGCCCCGCGTCAGCATCTGAGTGACGAAAACTGGCGCGGCGGAGCACCGAAATTCATTCACAAATTCCGCCCCTCTCTGGCCTACCGGCTCGCGCTTGTGGCGCAAGGGCGGTACGATGCGATGTTCACCTTTCGCAAGACCTGGGAATGGGACGTGGCCGCCGGGACGCTGATCCTGACGGAAGCCGGCGGTCAGGTCACCGATCTCAAGGGCCAGCAACCGGTATTCAACCAGCCTGTGCCGCAACTCGACGGTATGGTGGCAGGATGCCCCGATCTGGCGCAGGGCATCCTCGCGCGGCTCAAGTAATCACTTGTACTCGTCCATATCCTCAGCCACGGCCCGCGCCATGGCGGCGATGATGTCCGGATCGGCGGCATGGACCCGCGACCAGTTCGGAATGAACGGCGTTTCCATCGGGTTCTCAAGGAACACATTGCCCGCCTGAATGATATTGTTGGCGAAAAGCTCCACTGCTTGTTCTTCCACATGGCGATCAACATGCAGCCCGTTCATCCGCGCGTCGTTGAAATAGGTCTCGATAAGATCGAGCGCGCCGCGATAGTAGGTGGCCTTGATCGAGCGGAAAATCTCTTCGGAGAACACCGTGCCATCGGCAGCGAGTTTGCGATAAAGCGCCTTGCAAATGTCGACCGACATACGCGACAGACCGGTAGTCGCGTCCTCCTGTGACAGGTCCTGATGCTTGTGATCGTAACGGTCGGAAATTTCCACCTGACAGACCGCACGCGGGCTGAGATTGCGCCAAGCCTCCGACAACAACCCAATCTCAAGCCCCCAATCGGACGGGATGCGCATATCGGGCAGGATCGAAGTCCGCATGGCGAATTCGCCTGCGAGCGGGTAGCGGAAATCGGCGAGAAAATCGAGGAAGTCCTGCGGACCGAGCACCTTGGACAACGCATGGATCATCGGCGTCACCAACAGGCGCGTCACCCGCCCGTTCAGCTTGCCATCGGCGACACGGGGGTAGAAGCCCTTGGACATCTGATAAGGAAAGGTCGGGTTCGCCACCGGATAGACCAGCCGCGCCAGCATCGCCGCCGAATAGGTCACCACGTCGCAATCATGCACGGCCACCACCGCACTATCGGCCCGCGAAATCGTATAACCGAGACAGAACCAGACATTGCGCCCCTTGCCCGGCTCGGACGGCGAAAGGTCAAGCTCCTTGAGCCGCGCATCCACCGCCTGAAGCCGCGGCCCGTCGTTCCAGAGCACCACATGATCGGCCTTCAGCCGGGAAAAGAATTTCCGCGCATAGCGATATTGCTCCTCGGTGGCGCGATCGAGCCCGATGACGATGCGATGGATGAAATCCACCTTGTTCAGCTCGTCGATGATGTTCGGCAGCGCCTCACCTTCGAGTTCGGAAAACAGCGACGGCAGGATCAGCGTGATCTTGCGGGAAGAGGCAAAGGCGTTCAACTCCCGGCCCAAGTCTTCTTCGGAGTTGATACGCAGGTTGTGCAGCGTCGCCACGTGACCGCCCTGATGAAAATCCGCCATGTGTCAGCCTTTCTCTTTGTATTCTTGTGCAATGCGTTCCAGCACCGCAAGGTTCCAGCCTTCGGGTCCGGGCACTTTCGTGCGTGTGATCCGACCCTCGGCCTCTCCCACAAGGGACGGGATACCCGGCCCATGTGAATTCGCGACGACAACCCCGAAATCAGCCGCCTCAATCATTTCAACGTCGTTAGGAGCATCACCCAAAGCCATGGTGGTCGGCCGGGGATGATAGCGGGACACGATCTCCGCCATCCGGTCGGCCTTGGTCGCTCCAAAGGACAGTGTGAGATATCGCCCGCCCTGACGCGCGGCGATCCCTTTTTCCGCCAAAGCCGCCTCAAAGGCCTTTTGCGCCTCAGCGTTTCCCGACCAAAGCCCCGGCTCGGAAAACTGCCGCCGCGCCGCAAGCCTGGCCTGTGCCAAGGGGAGGCCTGTGTTCGCCGCGACCTCCTCCACGCTCCAGTCGGAAAAGCCGGAGAAACAGACGCGCAGATCGGCGGGCAATTCCGCAAGTACCGCCAAAAGCGCCTCATGCGCGCTACGATCCGCTTGCGCTTCTGCCCCCGCAGGCAAAATCCCTGCGCCGTTTTCGACAATAGCCGGGCAATCGGCAAAACCCATCTGATCCCTCAAATCTGCAATTTCAGAGGCGGTCTTGGAGCTTGCCAGAACCAGCGGGGCACCCAATGCGCGCATCCGAAGCAAAGCCGGTTTCGCGGGGGCCCAGGAATAGCTGCCATGATCGAGCAATGTGCCGTCCAGATCGGAAAACACGATCAGGCGGGGAGCGTTGTGGTCCGTCGTCATGGTGATATGATGACGACAGAGGCAGGTGAGGGAAACAGCCAATCCGAAAAATCCCACGTCCTCGCAATAAAGCGCCCAAGAATTAGGCAGCCCTTCAAGGCCGCTTGACCCCCCTTCTGATTGGACTAGGGTGCGCCTCATCACATCCGGGAGATATTCCATGGCACAAAGACTGCACCTCGTGTTCGGCGGCGAACTTGTCGACCCGTCCAAAACCGTATTCCGCAACGTGGATGATATTCACATCGTTGGGATTTTCCCGAATTACGAGACCGCGCATGCCGCCTGGAAAGCCGAAGCGCAACGGACCGTCGACAATGCCCACATGCGCTATTTCATCGCGCATCTGCACCGTTTGCGTGACGAGGAACAGCTCGCCTCCCCCACCGAAGAGCTTGGAGCGTGAGGCCTAGGCCAGCATGGCCCGACCCCTTCCCTTTTTACTCTATTCCGGCCTGAACGGACGGTCCGAGCGACGTCACACCGAACGTCTGGACCGCCTGCTTTCCGAGGGCACGCTGACACGACAGGCGCGTGACGCGCGACTGGCCCTTGATCTGCCCCCTCGCCCACGCGGCGAGGTCTTGTGGTTTCATGCCGCGACCCAATTCGCGCTGCGACCGGCAGTGGAGCTTTTTGCCCGGATCGCCGAAGATCGCCCCGATCTATGCGCCGTGATCACCATGAGCCCCGGCGTGCATCCTCCAAACAACCAAAGGCCGGAAGGTGTGATCTTTTCCGAAGCGCCCGAGGACGAAACCACCATCGTGCGTCGTTTCCTGTCCCATTGGCGACCGGACGGGCTGATCTGGATCGGTGGCCGGTTTCGTCCGACATTGTTGCGCGCCGCGCATGATGAGGGGCTGCCGACCCTCTCCATCGAGGCACCGCACAGCCCGAGCACACTCGATCTGCCCGCACCGATCCCCGGCCTGCGCAACGCAGTTCTGAAATGTTTCGATCACGCGATCACCGCCTCCGCTGAAAGCAGCGTCCCGTGGCGACGGGCCGATTTAGACCCGAAACATGTCGAATGTCTCGGTTATCTCGAAGAGGGCGGCATTGCTCCGATCATCGACGATGAGGAACTGTCCCGCCGTTCCGGGGAACTCGGCACGCGGCCATGCTGGTTCGCGGCCCAGGTGGAACTGCCGGAGCTGAACAACGTTCTTCGGGCGCATAAAAGCGCGCTGCGGCGGGCGCATCGGTTGTTGCTTGTGATGTCCCTGTCCGATGCTTCGACGCTTGCAAGCGTGCTTCACCAATGTGAAGATACCGGACTGAACGCGATGGCTCTTGGCCCGGAGGACAGTATTTCCGAAGCCCTGCAGATCGCCGTTCTGACAGGAGAGTCCACAAATCAGGACGGGCTTTGGCATCGTCTCTCCCCGGTGAGCTTTCTCGGGCGTTCTCTCGTGCCCTTTGGCGGCATCGACCCTTATCCGGCTGCCGCCATGGGATCAGCCATCCTGCACGGCCCCCATGTCAACGCCCATGCCACCGCCTATGCCCGTCTCGCGACCGGCAACGCCACGCGGCAGGTGCGTGACGGGCATGAACTTGGCGAGGAACTCGGGCAGCTGATGTCCCCGGATCAGATTGCATTGATGGCTGCCGCAGCCTGGGAAATCGCCTCGACCGGGGCCGAGGTTACGGACCGGGTCTCCGCCCTCGTACAGGACATTCTCGATCTCCGGGAAAGGCGGTCCACATGAAAGCGCCACTGTTCTGGTCCAATCCGAAGGACGCCCCCGGCTGGCAGGCCCGCCTGCTGTCCCCACTCTCCGCGCTTTATGCCCGTACCACCGCAAAACGTGTTGCCAGACCCGGCTACAAGGCCGGCGTGCCGGTGATCTGTGTCGGCAATATCAACGCCGGCGGCACGGGCAAGACACCCACCACCATCGCGCTCGCTCAACATCTGACCGAACGGGGCTACACCCCTCATGTCGTGTCCCGTGGCTATGGCGGGCGCCTCGAAGGCCCCGTGCGTGTCGACGAGCGCAAACACAGCGCGGATGAGGTTGGTGACGAACCGCTTCTGATCGCCGCCTTTACCCCGGTCTGGGTCGCCAAGGACCGTGCCGCAGGCGTGCGTCAGGCCGAGGCCGCCGGTGCCGATGTCATCCTGCTCGACGATGGGATGCAGAACCCTTCGGTCGAGAAAGACCTGACCGTCATCGTGGTCGATGCCTGGCGCGGGTTTGGCAACGGGCGGGTGATCCCCGGCGGACCTCTGCGCGAACCCGTGTCCGCAGGCATGGCGCGGGGCGATATTCTGATCTCCATCGGGGACACCCGCGCACAGGATCGTTTTGAAGCGAATTGGGCTGGATTGGTCTCTGTATCGCACGTGAAAGCGGAATTGAAACCGTTGCCCACCGGCCTCGACTGGCAGGGGCAAAACGTCATGGCCTTTGCCGGGATCGGCCACCCCGAGAAATTCTTCCAGACCCTCACCGGGCTCGGCGCCAATCTCCTGCGCACTGAAGCGCTCAAGGATCATCAACCGCTCTCCGTGCCGCTTATGAAACGGCTGGAGGTCGAGGCTCTGGCCTTGGGCGCACAGATGGTGACCACGGAAAAAGACGCGGTGCGCCTGCCCCGCGCCTTTCGCATGAAAGTGGTGACCCTGCCCGTCCGGCTCGATATTGCCGACTGGGCGCCCATCGACGGCCATTTGGGCCGCCTTGGGCTGGTTTAGGGTCTTATTCGGCCAGTTTCGCGTCGAGGATTTTCTTGAGATCGGCGTAGCTCATGTTGGAATGTTTCTCGCCGTCAATCACCAGAGTAGGCGTGGCGTCGATGTCGTATTCCGCCACTTCCGCAGTGAATTTCGCATAAAGCTTTTCGGCCATCTCGCCGTCATTCAGGCAGGTATCGAGATTTTCGTCCGTGAGCCCTGCGCGTTTGCCGATCTTGCGCAGGTTCTCGACGATCTGCATCGTGTCCCGGCCTCCGGCGATCCAGTCGCTCTGTTCGTCGTAGAGCATTTTCTGCACGCCGAAATAGCGCATCTCGCCCCCACAACGCGCCACCATCGACGCCCAGAGACCGAACTTGTCGAAATACACTTCGCGGTAGATGAAACGCACCTTGCCCGTGTCGATGTAGTCTTTCTTGAGCGGCCCAAACACGGTTTTGTGGAAGGTCGCACAATGCGGGCAGGTGTAGGACGCGTATTCGATCAACTCGACCGGTGCGTTCTTGTCGCCGAGCGTCAGATCGAAAATGCCGGAGGTGTCCGGCAGGTCCTCGGCCTGCGCCGGTGTCACCAGAAAGGAGGTGACAGCAGAGGGCATGAGCCCCGCGCCAAGGGTCGCGAGAGCGGTCGTGATCATGAATGTGCGGCGGTTCATTTCTCTTCCTTCATCTTGTGGTGTTGCCGGGTCAGGAATGTTCCGGCGAATTTCTCAAGTGCCTGACGCAAAGCCTCGTCACGCACTCCTTCGGAAAGCGTGTGCGCCTCGGCTTTGGTTTCCGGCGTCAATTCAGGGGCAGGTTCGGGTTTCGGGCCGTGAAATGCGACACGCCCTTCGGAAAATCCGGTCGGAGCGGTTTGTGTCACATGGATACGGCTGATCGCATTATATCCATAAACCGCATTCACACGATCCCGGATTTTCGGCACTTCGGCCTGAACCATGGGAGCAAAAGCCCCGGTGGTCAAAAGCGTCAGCGTTGCGCCGAAACCGCCCTTGGCATAGGACACTTTCACAGGGCGCGACATGGCGGCCGTGGCCTCACCGACGATCTCTTCCCAGTGGGTCAGGAGACGAGACTCGGAAAACCCGCGCGCCTCGGAGGCTTCGCGAATGCGCGCCTGCAAAAGGCCGGAGGTGCGTTCAAACCCCCGTCTGCGTCTTTTGGCCTCTGTCTGCACGTCCGTCATGTCCTGCTGTTTCCTAGGCTGGCGTCTGCCTGTCTTCCCTCTATTCTAGAGGCGCGCGCGCAAGGCGCCAGAAGAAAGCAGATGACAGGACCTAAAGATTGCGTGACGAAATGAAACACGAAGACGCCGCGACGGCGCTTCTCGACTGGTATGACACGCATGCACGGGTGCTGCCCTGGCGCGTGTCGCCAGCTGATCGTGCCGCAGGTGTCGCGCCCGATCCTTACCGGGTCTGGATGTCGGAAATCATGCTGCAACAGACCACGGTTGCGGCAGTGAAATCCTATTTCGAACGGTTCACCGCGCTCTGGCCCTCGGTGACGGATCTCGCCAATGCCGAGGACGAGCGTGTGATGGGAGAATGGGCCGGGCTCGGCTATTACGCCCGTGCTCGCAACCTCCTGAAATGCGCGCGGGTGATCCGGGATGAGTTCGACGGTGTTTTTCCCAGGACCCGGATCGCATTACAGTCCTTGCCCGGCGTCGGCCCTTATACTTCTGCCGCCATTGCATCCATTGCGTTTGACCTGCCGGAGACCGTGGTGGACGGCAATGTCGAACGGGTGGTGTCCCGTCTGTTTCGGGTCGAAACACCACTGCCGACCGCCAAGCCGGAATTGACGGAACTGGCGGAAACGCTCACGCCCATAGCGCGCCCGGGTGATTATGCGCAAGCGATGATGGATCTGGGGGCCACGATCTGCACGCCGAAATCCCCCGCCTGTGGCATTTGCCCCTTGAGCTACGTCTGCGCGGCACGACACGCCGGAGATCAGGCTCGTTTCCCGCTCAAATCGCCAAAGAAGCCAAAACCCACACGACATGGCCACGCTTATGTCGGTCGCACAGAGGCGGGAGAATGGATTCTGGAAAAGCGGCCCGAAAAGGGGCTACTGGGGGGCATGATGGGCTGGCCCGGCACGGAGTGGCAGGAAGCGCATCCGCCCGCGCCCCCCTTTCCAGGCGACTGGCAGGATCTCGGAGAAGTGCGTCACACCTTCACGCATTTCCACCTGATCCTCACGGTCCATGCCGCCACCCATGTGACAAAACCGCCCGAAACCTGCGTTTTGAAGGGCAATAACGCGTTTCAGGCCTCGGATCTGCCGACTGTGATGCGAAAGGCATTTGACCTCGCCCTCTCCAACCTTGAGTATTGAGAGACACGCGCGGGCGCTTTGGTGAAGAGTCGTAATCCTATGAACATGGCCCAAATCAGCTTTCGGAACGCAATGCCATTCTGGCTGTCGCTCACCCTTATCCCTTTCATCTGGCTCGGCGCCTTTGTCGGCGGCTGGACCGTGATCATCGTGCCGCTTTATGCATGGTACATGTTCGGATTTCTCGATGGCATTCTGGGGCTGAACACCGACAATGCAGACCCGAACACGCCGGAAAGCGAGCTTTTCTGGTATCGCGCGATCACGATCATCTGGTTCCCGGTGCAATTCGTGAACATTTTTGCCCTGATCTGGTTCGTCACCCATACGGATCACCTCTCGACGCTTGAGACCGTGGTCCTGTTCTTTGGACTTGGCGTGTCTTCCGGCACGACCGGCATGGTCTATGCCCATGAGCTTCTGCATCAGCGCAACAATCTGGAACGCTGGCTCGGCGATCTGCTTTTAGCTTCCGTGCTTTACTCGCATTTCCGGACCGAACACCTTCTGGTTCATCACAAACATGTCGGCACACCTCGCGATGCCGTAACGGCGCGTTACAATGAGGGGTTTCATCACTATTTCCTGCGTGTGCTCCGGGAATGTCCGCACTCGGCCTGGGAGGCCGAAAAAGCGATGTTGGCGCGCAAGGGATTGTCGCCCTGGAACCCGCGCAACCCCCATTTCCGATACTGGACCCTGCAAATCCTGATGCTGATCCTCGCCACGCTGATCGGCGGCGTTCCGGGGGTGTTGCTTTTTATCTGGCAAGCCTTGGTGGCCATCTGGCAACTGGAACTGACCAACTACGTCGAACACTACGGGCTCACGCGGCGGCACCTTGGGAATGGCAAGTATGAGCATGTCATGCCGCATCATAGCTGGAATGCCGCGCATATGGCGACCAACTGGCTTTTGATCAACCTGCAACGCCATTCGGATCACCATTACAAACCCGACCGGCGGTTTCCGCTTTTGCAGAATTACGACGAGACCGAGGCACCACAATTGCCCTATGGCTATACCGTCATGGGCGTTGTCGCGATGGTGCCGCCGCTGTGGCGGAAGATGATGAATCCCAGGGTCAAACAATGGCGCAAGCAATATTACCCGGACCTTGAGAGTTTCGAGGACTGGGAGCCCTACAAGAACGGCACCAACCCACTGCCACGTTTGTGAGGATAAAAAAAGCCCCGCTGCGCAGACACAGCGGGGCCAAGGTGGTGCCGCGTAGTCAGGCCGCAGGCACCAGGCGGTAACTTTGAATTTTTCAGGAATAGACCTGTCGCTTACTGCATCTCCGCGCGAATCTGTTGACGCAGCACGTCGATCGGAACGGTCTTGCCATCGCGTTTGAAGGCCCAATAGGTCCAGCCGTTGCAGGAAGGCGCACCTTCGAGATGGGCGCCGACCTGATGGATCGAGCCTTTCACGTCATTGGCGATCAGCGTGCCATCGGCACGCACCTTGGCCTTCTGACGCCCGTTCATCGAATAAAGCTCCTCACCCGGACGCAACATGCCACGCTCCACGAGCTGACCGAAGGGCACACGCGGCTCGGCACGTTTCGAGGTGGAGACGCGTAGCGCATCCTTGTCGAACTTGCGCACGGAGGCGATGCGTTTTTCGGCGACCTCACGGTATTTCTCTTCGCGCTCAATGCCGATGAACTCACGCCCGAGCATCTTGGCGACAGCACCCGTGGTGCCGGTGCCGAAGAACGGGTCCAAGATCACATCGCCCGGATTGGTGGTTCCCAAGATCACACGATGCAGCAGGCTTTCGGGCTTTTGCGTCGGGTGGGCTTTGTCACCATTGTCGTCCTTGAGACGCTCGCCACCGTTGCAGATCGGCAGAACCCAGTCGGAGCGCATCTGGATCCCCTCATTCAGGGATTTGAGCGCTTCGTAATTGAAGGTGTATTTCGCCGCTTCATTTTTCGACGCCCAAATGAGGGTTTCGTGCGCGTTGGTCAGACGCTTGCCACGGAAATTCGGCATCGGATTGGATTTGCGCCACACCACATCATTGAGAATCCAGTAGCCCTGATTCTGCAACTCGGCACCGAGGCGGAACACGTTGTGATAGGAGCCGATCACCCAGATCGCGCCATTCGGTTTGAGAATGCGCCGTGCGGCTTTGAGCCATTCGCGGGTGAAATCGTCGTAGACCTTGAAGCTGTCGAACTGATCCCAAGCGTCATCGACCGCATCCACTTTGGAATTGTCCGGACGATGAAGATCGCCCCGCAGTTGCAGGTTATAGGGCGGATCGGCGAAAATCAGGTCGACGCTCTCTTCGGGAAGAGCATTCATCACCTCGATGCAATCGCCGGGCAATATCTCATTGAGCGGGAGCGAATTCGCCCCCTTGCGGATCGTTGTCTTCATCTTCTGCCTCATATCGCGCCCCTTATGGGACGTCGTTTTAACGCGTCATTTTTGACGTCATTTATGGGTCTCAAGATGAGTCATCGGGGATTCCACGTCAATTTCTTTTTCGAATCAGTCACTTATGTTTTTATCTTGATACAAGATATTGTGGACAGGTTTGAACGAACGTCTATGGTGTGGTGTCACACCAAGATTTCGGAGCCCCTCCATGTGGATTTTGGTCCCGTATCCCGCGTTCTTCTCCCAGCCATAGCCGGGAAACTGTTGCGCCAAATCCACCATCAGCCGATCACGCCATATTTTCGCAACAATGGAGGCCGCCGAAATCGACAGGGAGCGCGCATCGCCTTTGACAATCGCCTCGGCATCGAGACCGAAAGCGGGCGGCACCTTGTTACCATCGACCAGAACATAGTCGGGCTTGATGGAAAGCCCCGCCACCGCGCGCTCCATGGCACGCAAGCTGGCTTGCAGAATATTGATCTCATCAATCTCCTCGACCGAACAGGATGCGATGGAAACATCGGCAGAGGCGAGAATTTCGTCATAAAGCACTTCGCGTCGTTTCGCGCTGAGCGCTTTCGAATCATTGAGACCGGAGGGGATCGCCGCCGGGTCGAGCCAGACGGCAGCGGCCACCACGGGACCCGCGAGCGGACCGCGCCCCACCTCATCGACACCGACGATACGGGTGTAGCCCCGGCGTGCTGCCGCCTTTTCGAAACTGTAATCGGGAATTATCTTTGTCATACCCCTGTGAACCCGATGGCCAAGAGGCGCGCAAGAAAAAAGCGGGTGAGAAACTCACCCGCCAAGTGGCGCGGCCATGGGAACTTAGAACCGCACGTCTCTGCTCGTTATGAAAATCAATTGCGGCTGTAATCGCGATGGATCGCGCGGTCGCGTTCGACGCGATAGCCGAAATTTGTGAGACAGCCGACGTCATAGGCGTCGACCTTGCCCTGACGTGTCTTCACCCGTGTCTCGCAGGCGCGCGGCAGGTGGACCTGGGCTCGGCGCTCGCGTTCGATGCAGTTCTCGAAGGCAATGAGACGCTGTTTGGAGCCCTGCCCCGCGCTGGCGACACATTGGTTGGGAATGCCGAAGTCACGCCCGCGATTGCGATCCTGCCAGGTCTCATTCCGGCGATCGTCGCGATGGCGCGACGTGCTGACCGCCACTTTGTTCTTGTCCTTGTTCTTATCCTCAAGCGCTTTGCCGAGCACGAAGAGTGTTACAAGCCCGCCCAAGGCCAGCGCGGCGTCATTCTCACCGGCACGCGCCGGGGCGGCGGCAAAGCCTGCGGTGGCGATGGAAAGTGCTACAAGCCCGGCGGTGAATTTGGTCAGTTTCATTGGTCGTCCTTTCAGATCCTGTGGCCCGACGGAGCGGGCGGGAGAGGTGATGGGACGGTGATGGCCGGTTTTGCGGAAATCGCTCAATAACAGCGAAGTGTCATCGGATAACAGCGATCAAAAATGGCTTTGCTATTGAATAACATCCGTCTTGCTCACAGGATCGCGAGCATGAAAAAGCACCTTCTCCCCCTTCTCATCGCGCTTGTGGTCCTGCCGGGGCTGGCCGAGGCTTCTTGTTACGCCAGTTACAAGGCCAAGCGCGATAATCCGCTCAAGCTGCATTTCGGCGTGGCCGAGGTGAGCGACAATCAATGTACGAAAGAGGCGGCGGCCAAAGCGCTCGCTCCGCGTCTTGCGAAAGAGGGCTGGCAACTTCTCTCCATCGTCGCGATGATCCCGGAAGAGAAACTGGGCGAGGTGAAGGCCGATGCTGGCGACTATTTCCTCCGATACTGACAGCCGCAAGGTATCGCGGGTGGCGATTTACGGGATTGTGACGATTGTCGCGATTCTGTTGTTTGCCGCCGTGTTGCTGTTCGTGAACCTGCCGGATGCGAACGCCTTCAACGCGCGTGTGGAACGGATTTTCGTCGAGAACGATCTGACGACTCAGGCGGAAATCAAGTTGCTGGAAATTCTCGCGCAATCCGGGACGTCGTTTTCCGACGTCTTGAATTCCTACCGGATGGTGATTTTCGTGCTGCTGGTGTTTTCCACGGCGCTGCTGATCGCGGCACTGGTGTTTCTCGTGGTGATCATCGCACTGAACCGGCGCATGAGCGAGATCGAGAAACGCGGGATCGAGGTGTCGTCGCTCCTGATCTCACGGGCGGAAAACACGGTTTATCTGAACAATATGGAGTTCAAGCTGACGCCCGCGGCAATCGAGACGCTTTCGGTTCTGGCCGAAGCGCGACTCGATGACGATGTGCTCTCCGGGGCGGAGATCGAAGCGGTGATCTCGGGCCGGAATGCGTCGGATTGCGACGAAGCGGCGGGGGCGACACGGATCAAACGGCTGCGCGACACGCTCGGCAATCAGATGGTGAGCGAGTTACTGGTCAAGAACATCGCGCGGAAGGGCTATATGCTGTCCTGTCCACGCGATGTGATCAAGATGGTGTAACCGTCAGGGCCAGGGATATTCCGCGACAGTGATCCCCATCTCGGTAAGCTCATCAACCGCAAGACGACGGTAGGCGACCACATCAGGCACCTCCTCGGCGCGGCGACGGGTGACTTCCTCTTCGGTGAAATACACCGGAGCCTCGCTGCTGTCGGTTTCGCCCCAGACATCGAGCACGTAGTTCATCACCTCGGCGATCTCACGATCGTTCAGCGACGCCCCCACCACGCCGGGCACATGCATCATGTAGGTGCGGCCCATCTCGGTGCCCGCGATATAGCCCACACTGTTCGGAAAGGCCGGGATACCGCCCTCCGGCGTACCGCCGCCTTCGAACCCATGACACCCCGCACAACGCAGAATGTAATTCGTATGCGCGGTGCGGCTCGGCTGGTCCGCCGCCGCAAGCGTGGCGGGCAGAAGCGCAAGCGCGCAGACAAGGGGTTTCAACAGAGGCATGGTCGCTCCTTTCAATCTACCGGCTCAGTCGACAGCGGGGCGCATCGCCCGCAGATCGGCATGGGTCGGACGGGTCTCACGCGCCGTGTCCAAAAGCTCCTGCGTCAGAACC
Source organism: Celeribacter persicus (assembly GCF_003050785.1). Lineage (GTDB taxonomy): Bacteria > Pseudomonadota > Alphaproteobacteria > Rhodobacterales > Rhodobacteraceae > Celeribacter > Celeribacter persicus. The sequence goes on along the minus strand of NZ_QAOH01000010.1, from coordinate 43,385 downwards.
CCATCGGTTTCACCAAGGGTCTGAAGCACCCATGTGCCGATCTCGACAAGCTCTTCGTCGGTGGTGCTGGCCACAGGAGGCATGATCAGACCGATATACATCTGCCCCTGAATCTCAAGTTTTCCGGCCATACCCGAGGTCACCACCCCGGCGATATATTCGGGCGCCTTATCGCCCAGAGCCTGCCAGAACGCGGGACGGTTCAGCGGCGGTGCGAGTCCGGGATTTCCAATGCCACCACTGTTGTGACAGGCGGCGCAATGGATCTCGAACAGCTCCTCCGGAGTCTCGGCGGAGACCGGGAAGGTGAGGAGGGCCATGGCAAGCGCCACAGCCCCCGTAAGTGTCGTCAAAAGGCGCAATTCGGGATCACTCCGCCAGGCCCACGACCACGGACACCGTGCAGTGGTAACCTTTGTCAGTGTTCGCCATGCACCAGTTGATGTCATTGTAGAGACCCATGCGGTAACCCGGACGCTCGCCCTCGGACGTGTAGCAGAAGGTCGCAGAGGCCACCGACGGTTTACCGCAGCAGTCGTTATAGGCGACGAGGTAATCCTTGCCATCATCCGGGTTGGTGCAGGTGCCGACCCAGGACACCGACGAGGCGGACGAGCCCGGAGGACATTGCGTCAAAGAACCGCCGGAGGTGGAGCACAGGTTGCCGTCCAGCGCGCAGTGACGCCAGTAGGAGCATTCGTCCTCCGGCAGCTCAGAAGCGTTGGCGCGACGGTCGAACGGCAGGATCGGCGTCGCGACGGCGGCGCCCAGAACCGAGGCCCCGGCCTTCGCCATGAAGCTGCGACGCCCAAGGCTGCGTGCGGCGGTGCGGGCACCGGTTTCGACGCGCTTGTCGAGTTGCTTGAGAAGTTTGTCGATCAGTCTGGTCATAATCAGATCCTTTCGGAGGAAAATTGAGTGGCGCCCATCTGTTGGGCGACCGCAGCCTGGTATGAGGGAATGCCGGTCTCGGAGGCGTTGAACAGGCTTTCAAGCTGTTCGCGGGAGTTCACGAGACCCTTGGCGCGCACCTTGCCGTCCGGCCCGATGAGCACGGCAAAGGGCAGTTTCGCGACCTTGAAGGTCATGCCGAGATCGGAGGACAGCGCATAGGGGAAGGCCCCGAGGTCTTCCGCCTCGATGAGCCGCCGGTGCGCCGCTTCGCGCCCGTCGGAAGCCAACGCGACATCGAGCCAGCCTTTTTCATCGTCCCGGATCGACTTGATCGCGGGCAAAAGCGCCTTGCAGATCGGACAGGTGGTGGAGAGGAAAAACACGAGCTGCGCCCGCCCTTCCGGCCCGCCCAGCGCAAATTCCGGCCCGTTGAGATTGGGCAGGGTCATCTGCGGCACGGCTTCGCCAATATCCGGCCCGCTGTCCGAAATCATCGCCCCGACCGGAGAAACCCGCTCAAAAAGGATGCCGATCTGGCGGGCGAGCGCGAAGATGATTGCGATCTGCACCAGTACGACAACCCAGAGGGCGATGTTGGAAAAGATGAGTATGTTCATATCGTTCTGTCCTCTCTCATCCGGCTTGACGGATATGGGGGAGATGGGAAGCGAGTTTTTCCGCTACGCCGTAGATCGCGAAAAGCGTGATCCCGGCAGTGATCGCCATGAGCGCCCCGGCGGTGCCGACAGGCCCGGTGGTGATCATCGCGACGGCCAGTGCCATGGCGGTCAGCACGGCATTGCGTCCGAGGGTCAGGCCGGAGACGATCTGCGGTGCGCCACCGCAGCCACAGTCGATCTCCGTCTGTCCACGAAGCAAAGCCGCCGCCATCAGAGCGCCGTAGCCTGCAAACAGCCCCGCCGCCATCAGCCCGCCGAAGGGACGGGTGAAAGGGAGAAGCAGCGCGAGGACGGTGAGGGCCTCGGCCCCCGTCAGCCCCCGCACGATCGCGGGCACCATGTGGCGGGGCACAAGCCCGTAGCCCTGCGCGAAGCCCACCGTCTCATAGAAAGCCTGCCATTTGTGCAAGGCTGCGCGCGCCAACACGAGCACGAGAAAGCTCGTGAGCGACGCGGAGGTGAGTTGCGACAGGTCTCCCATCAGCGATCCAGTTCCATGATGGTCGGCCAGCCGGAGATGTCGAATTCTTCGGTTTGCTCAAGGAAGACTTCGTCGCCCATCTCGACCGTGTAGAGGAAAACTTCGCCCTCTTCATTGGCACCGTAGAGCATCGGCTCTTCGGTCTGGGTCACGAGGATGCTGTTTTCATGATGCGCGGTGGCACGCCCGACGACGGTCTTGCTCTCCATGTCCACGGCCCAGATTTGCTCGGCACCGTTTTTATGGGAACCGTCATAGGAACCGGAGTGCATTAGCACGAAAGCGGTGTTGGTCGGGGCGTTATAGGCGATCAGTTCGGAGCCGGACGGGGCCCATTTGCCAAGAACACCTTCGGTCAGCGCGATGGTCTCAGTCAGCACCGGCACATCGCCGTTGTCGTCGACGACATAGAGATTGCCGTTATAGGACACGTACACGAGGGTTTCGCCGATCCGCACACCATTGGTGAAGAGCGCATCTTCATCGACGTCAAAGATTTTCTCCGACTTGCCCGGATCGCCGAAAGTACCATCTGCGGCGTAGGAATACGTCTGGAACGTACCGTCACCGCAAATCGTGGTGAATTTCGTGCCGGTGGTGGAGGGGAAGATGCCCCAGCAACCGGGGGTGGGCACTTCGGCAATGGCGGCCCCGGCGGCAATGTCGATCACGGACACGGACGTCGCGGGCGTGGCGTTTTGCGCCAGCGCATAGGCCTCGTCGGAAGACAGAGCGAGAAGAGCGGGTTGGCTCTCCACATGTGCCATTTTCACGCCGAATTCGAATTCGCTTTTGACCTTGAGCGTCGCGACGTCCCAGGTGTGGAACACGTTGGTGATCGGCCCGTAGGTGTAGCGCTCGAAATAGACCGAGGTGGTATACATGGTCTTGCCATCGGCGGAGAGCACCATCTGGGCGGTGGTGCCCGGCCCCATGTTGCCCTTCATCGCGAAGTCTTCAGCACCCAGCACGTTGATGGAGGACGGGCCTTTCCAGGCCTGATCGAGCACGAAAAGATTCGGCCCCTCGTCGATCGTCTCCTTGACGGTGAGGGTTTCGGGTTCGATGGCGTCTTGTGCGAAAGCCGGTCCGGTCAACGCAGCAAGCGCCACGAAAGCGGCGGTTGTGGATTTCATCATCTGTCTCCTGGTGATGGTCTCGTGATCAGCATAGGGGCTGGCTTTCAGCCCGCGCTATCCGCCCTCACCTGATAATTTCGCTTATAAAATATGCAGCGCGTGAATCTTACCGTTTCCCGACCCAAACCAGTCCCACCTCGCTTGACACTCCCTGTTCAAGCGCCTCTCAAATTAGGAAAATCAAAATATTACGGTCACTTGCGATGCGCATAGACTCCAAACCCCGGACCCGTGTCCGGGAGGCACAGTTCGACAGTTTCGTCGATCAGGAACGCGGTCTCGACGGTTGGGACCAGCTTTACCGGCAATTGTCGCCGGGGGCGTTCGAAGGGCATATCGCAGCACTGGAATGGGATGACATCACGCTCTATCGCGAGACCGTGAATCAGAAGATGGAAAACATCTACCGCGTGCCCGATGGCTATGTCTGCGTCGGATTTTCGCTTGGTAAACGTCTGTCCATGACCGGGCTGCCCAACGCCATCGGTACGGGCACCGGCATGATCCATGTCGCAGGTGAAGACTATCATATCTTCACCGACAGCCACGCCGATTACATCATGCTGACCCTGCCGCAGGATTGTCTGCCCGAAGACATCATCATTGGTGCCCGGCCCGTTACGCCGTGTGAAAGCCATGGCATCGCGGACTGGATGCTGACGCTGATGGAAAGCGCGCGTCAGGGCATCGCGCAACAAGCCGTTCTGGACCTTGCGCCGGATCTCCTTCTCGACCGGATTTCGCTTTGGGCGCGGGAGGCCACACGGCACCGGTCGCGAAAACTACCCCGTGGTGTGATGACGGATATTCTCGACGCCTGCGACAGCCTGCCTTTCGACAAGCTGAGCGTGAGTCATCTGGCGAAACAACTTGACCGGGAGCGCACGACCCTGCGCGCCGCCTGTCTGGAGCGGACCGGTATGACGCTCGACGATATGCTTAAGGGGCGTCGGCTCAGCGAAGTGCATCGCCGGCTGCGCTTTTCAGACCCGCGCACCACACGGGTATCGGATGTCAGCATGGAATTCGCCTATTACCATTGGGGCCGGTTCTCGCAAAGCTATCGCGCCATGTTCGGCGAACGCCCCTCCGACACCTTGAGACGAGCAACGCCTCAGCGTCACTGAGACGGTCGAATAGGCGGAAAATGGTGACCCCGGCGGGATTCGAACCTGCAACCTGCCCCTTAGGAGGGGGCTGCTCTATCCAGTTGAGCCACGGGGCCACGCGCTCCCTCTTAGCCGGGAGCGGGGTTCGGAGACAAGAGGCGAACGTGTGAAACGCAGAACATGAAAAGGGGGAGCAAGTTGGCCCACCGCTCCCCCTTTTACGATCTGCAAGTCGCGACCCACCGAACATGCGGTCGAAACATACAGATATTTTGCACGATTGACACTGTGTGAGCGACAGCTTGCCCACAATGTGCACAATCGAATTTGTTAGCGATAACATATTCGCTCCGCAACGCGTGGACAAGGCCGTTTTATGATGTAAACTGAGGAGAATAATTCAAAACATTCAGGAGGGTCACGTCATGTCGCAGGGTTCCGGAAATATGCCTCCCAAACGGCCATTGACGTTGCGCGACGTGTCCGAAGCCTCCGGCGTGTCTGAAATGACTGTGAGCCGGGTGTTGCGCAATCGTGGCGACGTGTCGGAAACCACCCGCGCTAAGGTTCTGGAAGCCGCGCGCGAGCTTGGCTATGTGCCGAACAAGATCGCGGGCGCACTGGCCTCCTCGCGCGTCAACCTCGTGGCCGTCATCATCCCTTCCATGTCCAACATGGTCTTCCCGGAAGTCATGACGGGGATCAACGAGGTGCTGGAAGGCACCGAACTTCAGCCCGTCGTCGGAATTACCAATTACAAACCGGAACGCGAAGAGGCGGTGCTCTATCAGATGCTGTCCTGGCGCCCTTCCGGTGTGATCATCGCCGGGCTCGAACATACCGAAGCCGCCAAGGCGATGCTCGGGGCCGCGGGTATTCCGATTGTCGAGATCATGGATACGGACGGCGAGCCGATCGACTCGGCGGTGGGGATTTCGCATCGTCGCGCGGGGCGCAAGATGGCGCAGGCGATCATTGACGCGGGATACAAGCGCATCGGGTTTCTCGGCACCAAGATGCCGCTCGATCACCGCGCCCGCAAACGCTTCGAGGGGTTCACCCAGGTGCTCGCCAAGGCGAAACTCGAAATTGCCGACAGCGAATTCTATTCGGGCGGTTCCGCACTCAAGAAGGGCCGCGAGATGACCGAGGCGATCCTCAAGCGCAACGAGGAGAACCCGCTGGATTTCCTTTATTACTCGAATGACATGATCGGGGCCGGCGGGTTGATGTATTGCCTCGACAATGGCATTGACGTGCCAGGACAGATCGGTTTGGCGGGCTTCAACGGCATCGAATTCCTCGACGGTCTGCCACGCAAACTCGCGACCATGGACGCCTGTCGCCTTGAGATCGGGCGCGCCGCCGCCCAGATCATCGCCAAACGGGTCGAAACGCCGGACGCGCCCGGCGGTGAGGTGATCACGCTGGAACCCTCCATTGCCTATGGCGAGACGCTCAAGCGCAAGAAAAAGCTGATCTGACCTGTTTCGCGGTCGTTTCAGCAACTTTGTTCAAGATCGCACAGCCCATGGTGACTGGAAATGACGCTCCGAAAGATTTAAGGAGCGTCAACGCTCGTTTTGCGGGTGATCAGTCGTAGCGGAAAGAAAACAAGATGCCACATTACAGATCCCGTCGTTCTACCCATGGTCGCAACATGGCCGGTGCCCGCGGCCTTTGGCGCGCGACCGGCATGACAGACAGCGATTTCGGCAAGCCGATCATTGCGGTGGTGAACTCGTTCACGCAATTCGTCCCCGGCCACGTCCACCTCAAGGACCTTGGCCAGATGGTCGCCCGCGAAATCGAGAAAACCGGCGGTGTGGCGAAAGAGTTCAACACCATCGCGGTGGATGACGGTATCGCCATGGGCCATGACGGGATGCTCTATTCCCTGCCCTCGCGCGAAGTGATCGCGGATTCGGTCGAATACATGGTCAACGCTCATTGCGCCGATGCGATGGTCTGCATCTCCAACTGCGACAAGATCACCCCTGGCATGATGATGGCCGCCATGCGCCTCAACATCCCGGTGATCTTTGTCTCCGGCGGCCCGATGGAAGCGGGCAAGGTGCAGATCGGCGATCTGGAACGCGCCGTGGACCTCGTGGATGCGATGGTTGCCGCCGCCGATGATCAATACACCGACGAGCAGGTGGATGCGTTCGAACAGAATGCCTGTCCGACCTGTGGCTCCTGCTCCGGGATGTTCACCGCCAACTCGATGAACTGTCTGGCTGAGGCGCTGGGTCTGGCGCTTCCGGGCAACGGGTCTACACTTGCGACGCATGCCGACCGCAAGAACCTGTTCCTTGAGGCCGGGCGCAAGATCGTCGAGATCACCAAGCGCCACTATGAAGCTGAGGAAAAAGGCCTTCTGCCGCGCGAGATCGCGACCTTCGAGGCGTTCGAGAACGCGATGAGCCTCGACATCGCCATGGGCGGTTCCACGAACACGGTGTTGCACCTTCTCGCCATTGCGCATGAGGGTGAGGTGAATTTCACCATGCAGGACATCGACCGCCTGTCGCGCAAGGTGCCGGGCATCTGCAAGGTCGCGCCGAACATCCACAACGTTCATATGGAAGACGTCCACCGCGCCGGTGGCATCTTTGGCATCTTGGGCGAGCTCTATCGTGGCGGCTTGCTACATGGCGATGTGCGCACGGTGCATTCCGACACCATGGCGCAGGCAATCTCTAAATGGGACGTCAAGGTCGCCAACGATCCGGAGGTCGAGACCTTCTTCCGCGCCGCCCCCGGCGGTGTGCGCACGACACAGGCATTTTCGACCGAGAACCGCTATAAGGAACTCGACACCGACCGCGAAAACGGCGTGATCCGCTCCGTCGAACATGCGTTCTCGAAAGATGGCGGCCTGGCGGTTCTGTTCGGCAATATCGCCGAGCGCGGCTGTATCGTGAAAACCGCCGGTGTGGATGACAGCATCCTGAAATTCTCCGGCCCAGCGCATGTGTTCGAGTCTCAGGACGACGCCGTCGAAGGCATCCTGACCCGCAAGGTCGAGGCCGGTGAGGTCGTGATCATCCGCTACGAAGGCCCGCAGGGCGGGCCGGGGATGCAGGAAATGCTCTATCCGACGTCGTACCTGAAATCCAAAGGGCTGGGTAAGAAATGCGCGCTTCTGACCGACGGGCGGTTCTCCGGCGGCACCTCTGGTCTCTCGATCGGCCACGTTTCGCCTGAGGCGGCCGAAGGCGGTCTGATCGGATTGGTGGAAACCGGCGATACCGTCGAGATCGACATCCCGAACCGGTCGATCAATCTCAAGGTGGACGACGCCACTCTGGCCGCGCGCCGCGAAGCGAAAGGGCCGCTGCCGTGGAAACCCGCCGCGCCGCGCCCGCGCGCAGTCTCCACCGCACTCAAGGCCTATGCGATGTTCGCCTCTTCGGCGGACAAGGGCGGAGTGCGTATCCTGCCGGACAGCGCCAAGTAAGAGACGCTTCCCCCCACAACATAGGAAAACGCCGCCCAAAATGGAGCGGCGTTTTTCTTTAGCGGCGTGCGATGATCACCGCCGTGTCTAGGCTATAGAGAACAAGCGCTCCAGTGTCGTCGATATCGAACCGATCCACCGAGGAAAGCGCCTCGAAATAACGGTTTTCCTGCGCCATCAGAGGTTCGGAACACATCATTTTCGTCGCCGCCAACGGCCCGAAATGCAGTCCCTCCCCGGTCAAGTCCAGCGCCCCGGTATAATTGTTGCAACCGGCGGTTCCCGACACCCGCCCCTCTGGAACGACGGACAGGGTGAGTTGGTTGGCGTCGGTCACGCCCTGACCGAAAATATCCTCAATCCGCCACTCCGCCCCGCTTATAAGTTGCAATGGCGCCCCGGCGCAGCCGCGCAGCACCTGATCGCCACGCTTCAGCGTCACGCTTTCAGGATAGGGCATCCCGGTCATGTCGTCGTGACACAGGGTCGGACGCAGAAACAGGGACAAATCCGGCCAATCGTACCACAACGCCCCCTCGAAAAGCCGGGCCTCGGGCAGATCTTTTGCAAGACTGGTTTCGCCATAATCGAGGCGCGCCTCAAACCGCCCGTCCGAAACGGTGAGACTCCACCCCGGCTCATTGCCTCGGGCCACCCAGTTCGCGGATGTTTGCGACAATTGGCAGCTCTGCTCAGTCTCACCGGAGGAGAAAAACGCCTCATTGCCCTTGATCCAGAAGATCACGTCCCCCGCCTCGCTCTCATATTTCGCGCCGGAAGCCGAGACCGACTGATGCAGCACAGAAAGAGACGTTCCAAGGTCGAGAATCGCCGCCCCATCGGCGAACCCGACACGCCCGGACGTGGCCTCACACTGAACCTGTGTCGAAAACCCGAACGGCACGTCACCGGAAAATGCAGGCACAGCCGAAACCAAAGCGATAAGGAAAACCGATTCTCTGATCAACATGACACACCTTCCATGACGGTTCCCAACCATCATAAGCCTCAGACAAAGCAACGGCCACAGCGATCGGATACAACGTCCGATTTTGGTGTTAGACGACAAATTGGAAGAAAGTGGTGAGCCGTGCAGGATTCGAACCTGCGACCCACTGATTAAAAGTCAGTTGCTCTACCAACTGAGCTAACGGCCCACTCTCGCAGCCTCATCGGCTGTGCGGCGGGGTTTACTGTCGTGTGTCAGGAGCGTCAAGCGGAAAACTCGGATTTTCTTGGAAAAGGTTCCGACAAGGTTTATATGCCCGGCCATGCAACAGGATTTTGACAGCTCCACCCGCCTGCCCTTTCTGAAAATGCATGGGCTGGGCAATGACTTCGTGATCATCGATTCACGGGGGCGGGAGGCAATTGTCACGCCGAATCTTGCACGCGCGATCGGGGATCGCCACTGCGGTGTGGGTTTCGATCAACTGGCCGAGATTCGCACATCAGACACCGCCGACATTGATCTCGACTTCTGGAATTCGGATGGATCGCGTGCGGGCGCCTGTGGCAATGCCACACGCTGCGTCGGGCGTCTGATGCTGGACGAAACCGGCAAGGACGAGATCACAATTCGCACCGAGCGTGGGATATTGATCGCACGGCGTGCGGGCGATGAGGTCTCGGTCAACATGGGCCACCCGCAACGCATGTGGGACGAAGTGCCTTTGTCGCATCCGGTTGACACGGATTTCCTGCCGCTCGACGGCGAACCGGTTGCGGTGGGCATGGGCAATCCCCATGCGGTGTTTTTTGTTGCGAATATCAAAGAGGTGGATGTCGCGGAATGGGGCAAGCGGGTCGAATATGATCCGCTTTTCCCTCAGCGCACTAATGTCGAGTTTGCCGAAATCCGCTCCCGCGACGAGATCAGGATGCGGGTCTGGGAACGTGGCACGGGGATTACGCTGGCTTGCGGCTCCGGAGCGTGCGCGACGGCTGTGGCGGCCTCTGTGCGGGGGCTGACGGACAAAAAGGTGCGGATGGAGGTCGATGGCGGCTGGCTCACTCTGGATTGGCGTGAGGATGGTGTCTGGATGACCGGACCGACGCAGCTTGTGTTCAGGGCGGAATTCGACACGTCTTTTCTGGAGCGCGTCTAATGTCCGCCCAACCACCGATTTTCGCGACACTCGGCTGTCGCCTCAACGCCTATGAGACCGAGGCGATGAAGGAACTGGCCGAAGCCAACGGGGTCGAGAACGCCGTTGTGGTGAACACCTGCGCGGTAACGGCGGAGGCAGTGCGTAAAGCGCGTCAGGAGATTCGAAAGCTCCGGCGCGAGAACCCCGAGGCAAAGATCATCGTCACCGGATGCGCGGCCCAGACGGAACCGGAAACTTTCGCCACCATGGCCGAGGTCGATCTGGTGATCGGCAATAGCGAAAAAATGCAGCCGGAGACCTGGCAAGCCATGGGGCCGAATTTCATCGGTGACACGGAGCGCGTTCAGGTCAACGACATCATGTCGGTAACGGAGACGGCTGGGCATCTGATCGACGGCTTCGGACGGCACCGGGCTTATGTGCAGGTCCAGAACGGCTGCGATCATCGTTGTACCTTCTGCATCATTCCTTATGGCCGGGGCAATTCGCGCTCTGTGCCTGCGGGCGTTGTGGTCGATCAGATCAAACGGCTGGTGGACAAGGGGTTCAACGAGGTGGTGCTTACCGGTGTGGACCTGACGAGCTGGGGGGCGGATCTGCCGGCCAGCCCTCGTTTGGGTGATCTGGTGATGCGCATTCTCAAATTGGTACCGGATCTGTCTCGTCTTCGGATTTCGTCCATCGACTCGATTGAGGCGGACGAAATGCTGATGCAGGCAATCGCGACGGAATCGCGCCTCATGCCGCATCTGCACCTGTCCTTGCAGCATGGCGATGACCTGATCCTGAAACGCATGGCCCGACGGCACCTGCGCGACGATGCGATCCGCTTCTGCGAAGAGGCGCGCAAGCTGCGGCCCGAGATGACCTTTGGCGCGGACATCATCGCAGGGTTCCCGACCGAGACAGAAGCACAGTTCGAAAATTCTCTGAAACTGGTGACGGAGTGCGATCTGACGTGGCTGCATGTCTTCCCCTATTCCAAACGCGAGGGCACGCCCGCCGCGAAAATTCCGCGTCAAGTGAATGGCAAAGTGATCCGGGAACGCGCCGCACGGCTGCGCGCGATGGGTGACGCTCAGGTTCAGAAGCACCTGCAAGCGCAGGTTGGACGCGAACACCTGATCCTGATCGAAAACCCGCATATGGGCCGAACGGAGCAATTCACGGAGGTGAGCTTTGACGCACCACAAGAGGAAGGTGCGATCCTCAAAGCCACCATCACCGGTATCAAGGACACGCAGCTTACCGCATGAGGCCTGTGCTCTATTCTTTCCGCCGCTGTCCCTATGCAATGCGGGCACGCCTTGCGATTGCCTCAGCGGGAATAGAGGTGGAATTGCGCGAAGTGCTCTTGCGCGACAAGCCACAGGAAATGCTCAAAGCCTCGCCGAAAGGAACTGTGCCCGTGTTGATCACCGAGACCGACGTGATCGACGAAAGCCGGGACATCATGGATTGGGCGCTGGCACAGAACGACCCCGAAAATCTGCGCGACATGCCCGCCGAGGGCGAAGAGTGGATCGCAGAAATCGAAGGGCCGTTCAAAGCCGCACTGGATCGCTATAAATATGGCACTCGCTTTCCGGAGGCCGATCCTGTCGAAGAACGTGGAAAAGCCGCCGCGATCCTGCATCAGGCGGATGCGTCTTTGCGTCGCAGAAACTGGCTTTATGGCGCACGACCGACACTCGCCGATCTCGCCACGATCACCTTCGTGCGGCAGTTCGCCATGGTCGACAGTGGCTGGTTTGAGGCACAGGACTGGCCGGGCATACAGGCTTGGCTTTTCCGCTTTCTCGCGTCATACCGCTTCACGGACATCATGAGGAAATATCCCAAATGGATGCCCATGGATACGCCGACCATTTTCCCTTCCGGCGAGAAGATGCATCCTGTTAGCGGATATAGGTAAGTCTGAGATGTATCTTATAGCAAACGCGGTTTCCAGCCCCCGCGACACATCGCGCAGTTCACAATTCATTGAATGCTAGACTGAGCGGCTTCCTGCCGCTAAAAGCGCCTGCGAAGGGCCAGGGTCAAACCATGGCCTCTCATCGTATTGGCCGGGGAGGACCGGCTGGAGAAAATGGAGATTTGCTCGTGTCCCACGTAGAAGAACACGAAGGCACCCGCCGCGATTTCCTGTACTACGCCACTGGTGGCGCAGGTGCAGTGGCCGCCGGTGCCGCCGTCTGGCCTCTGGTCAACCAGATGAACCCTTCCGCCGACGTTCAGGCTCTCTCCTCGATCCGCGTTGACATCAGCGGCGTCGAGGTCGGAACCCAGCTGACCGTCAAATGGCGCGGCAAACCGGTGTTCATCCGCCGCCGCACCCAGGAAGAAATCGACATGGGACGCGCCGTGACCATGGACGAGCTTGTCGACCCGATTGCGCGCAATGATAACAAAGACGCCGAGCTCGACGCATCTGACGAGAACCGCACGCTGGACGATGCGGGCGAATGGCTCGTGATGATGGGCGTTTGCACCCACCTCGGCTGTGTGCCGCTGGGGGATGGCGCAGGCGACTTCGGTGGCTGGTTCTGCCCCTGCCACGGCTCGCACTACGACACTGCCGGTCGCATTCGCAAAGGCCCGGCTCCCGAGAATCTTCCGGTTCCGATCGCCGCCTTCGAGGGCGAAACCGAGATCATTCTGGGCTAAGGGAGAAATTCATGTCTGGTATTCCGCACGACCATTATGAGCCCAAGATGACCTTTACCAAAGGCGTCGAAAAACGGCTCCCGATCATCGGCCTGATCTACGACACGCTGATGATCCCGACCCCGAAAAACCTGAACTGGATGTGGATCTGGGGCATCGTCCTTGCGTTCTGCCTCGGTCTTCAGATCGTCACCGGCATCGTCCTGGTGATGCATTACACCCCGCATGTCGACTTGGCCTTCGCCTCCGTCGAACATATCATGCGCGACGTGAACGGCGGGCATATGCTGCGCTACCTGCATGCCAACGGCGCGTCGCTGTTCTTCTTTGCCGTCTATCTGCACATCTTCCGCGGCCTCTACTACGGCTCCTACAAAGCCCCGCGCGAGATCACCTGGATCATCGGCATGATCATCTACCTGCTGATGATGGCCACCGGCTTCATGGGCTACGTTCTGCCTTGGGGTCAGATGTCCTTTTGGGGCGCGACCGTGATCACCGGCCTCTTCGGCGCCATCCCGTTCATCGGTGAGCCGATCCAGACCTGGCTTCTGGGCGGACCGGCCGTGGACAACGCCACGCTGAACCGATTCTTCTCGCTGCACTACCTCCTGCCCTTCGTGATCGCAGGTCTGGTGATCGTCCACATCTGGGCTTTCCACCACACCGGCAACAACAACCCGACGGGTGTTGAAGTGCGTCGTGGCTCGAAAGCCGAGGCCGAGAAAGACACGCTGCCGTTCTGGCCTTACTTCGTGATCAAGGATCTCTTCGCCCTCGGCGTCGTCCTGATCGCCTTCTTCGCCATCGTCGGCTTCATGCCGAACTATCTCGGACACCCGGACAACTACATCGAAGCCAACCCGCTTTCGACACCGGCTCACATCGTGCCCGAATGGTACTTCCTGCCGTTCTACGCGATCCTGCGTGCCTTCACCGCCGATGTCTGGCTCGTTCAGATCATCAGCTTCATTACCGGCGGTATCGTCGATGCGAAGTTCTTCGGTGTGCTCGCGATGTTCGGTGCGATCATCGCCATGGCTCTGGTGCCCTGGACCGACACCTCTTCGGTGCGCTCCGGCAAGTACCGTCCGATGTTCAAGGTCGCCTACTGGCTTCTCGTGTTCTTTTTCCTCGGCCTGACCTGGGCCGGTGCGCAGGGCACGGACCTGATCATGGTCGGCATCCTCGACGGTCATCCGGTGTTCATGCAGGCTCTCTCCGGCGCCGATTTCGACAACACCATCGGCATGTCCGCTCCGGGCTTCGCGCTCATCGGCTCCGCCTACTGGTTCGGCTATTTCTTCGTGATCCTGCCGCTACTCGGTGTGATCGAGAAACCGCTACCGATGCCGGCGACGATCGAAGAAGACTTCATCGCTCACTACCCGTCCGCCGCCAAAGAGCCGGCCGAGTGAGAAAGGACTTGAGGAAAATGATCAAGAAACTCACCCTCTCCGCCCTCACCGCTTTGGGTCTCTCCGCCTCGGCCGCCATGGCCGCAGGCGAAGGCGGGCACATCCACGATGTGAAATTCTCCTTCGAGGGCCCCTTCGGCAAATACGACCAGATGCAGCTTCAGCGCGGTTTGCAGATCTTCACCGAAGTCTGCTCCGCCTGCCACGGCATGAAATTCGTGCCGATCCGCACCCTTGCGGATGAAGGCGGCCCGGCGCTCCCCGAGGATCAGGTCCGTGCCTATGCGGCCCAGTACCCGGTGAACGACGAAGCCGCGAACATGCATCTCTTCGACTACGAGGAAGGCGCTGCGCGTCCGCTGACCGAGAACGATCACTTCCCGGCCAATGAATCGCAGAACGCACCGGACCTGTCGCTGATGGCGAAGGCGCGTGCGGGCTTCCACGGCCCGGCAGGCACCGGCATCAACCAGTTCCTGAAAGGGATCGGCGGTCCGGAGCACATCGTCGCCATTCTCACCGGCTACACCGGCGAGGAGAAAACCGAAGCCGGCACCACCTATTACGAGAACACCGCGTTCTCGACGGGCTGGATCGCCATGGCTCCGCCGCTCTACGGTGAGGACGTCGAATTTGCCGATGGTCACTCCAACGAGCTGCACCACGAGGCTGAAGACGTCGCCGCCTTCCTGATGTGGGCTGCGGAACCAAAATTGATGGCCCGTAAGAAAGCCGGTTTCATTGCCGTGACCTTCCTTGTGGTGCTCACCTCGCTTCTGTTCCTGACGAACAAGAAACTCTGGGCCCCGCATAAGGGCAAAAAGACCACGCTCTGATCCAGAGCCCAAAACAAAAACAAAGCGCCCCAATCCGGGGCGCTTTTTTCATCATCCGATATAGGCTTTTAGACCTTGGGGAGGATCGACCTTCATCTCCTCCCAATTGCGCGGCGGCAGGCACACCCCGTCTTCGATCCAGATCACCAGATCGGCGAACCGGTCCACATCGGCAATGTCATGGGTGACCATCAACATGGTGGCAGAAAGCCGCGTGCTGACCTCTTTCGCCAGCCCGATCATTTCACCACGCATCGCCGGTCCCAGCGCCGAAAACGGCTCGTCCAGCAGGATCAGCGGCTTTTCCTGCACCAGAACGCGGGCGAGCGCCACGCGGCTTTGCTGCCCGCCGGACAGCTCGGCCGGGCGACGCGCCTCCATGCCGGACAGACCAACGGCGCTCAGGGCCTCCGTGACGCGAGCCTGCTCCGCTTTGGTGAGGCGCAGATTGGGCCGAATCCCAAGCCCGACATTCTGCGCAGCGCTCATATGGGCGAAAAGATTGTTGTCCTGAAACAGGTGCGAGATCGGACGCTCGTGCGGGAGAGCCTTGGTCAACTCTTGTCCATTCCAAAGCAGGCGCCCTTCATCTGGTGCCTCAAACCCACCGATCAGCGAGAGGAACGTGGACTTCCCCGCACCCGACGGTCCGACCACAGCGACGCGCGCACCGACGGGAATGGTGAGATCGGCGGAAAGGGTGAAATCCCCCTGTGTGAGCCGGATGGACTGAAGCTCAAGCACGGCGCTTCCCCCAGAGATCGAAGATGTAAAACAGAGCCAAACTCAGCCCAAGAAGCAACAAAGCCGCCCCCATGGCCTGATCCATGCGGTATGATCCCATGAGACGGTAAATCTGCAAGGGAAGTGTCGCGGCTTCGGGCCGGGCGAAAAGCGTGATCACCCCGAGATCCCCCATGGACAATGCTGCGGCGAGACCGGCGGAGAAGCCCATGGGCACTCGCAAGCGCGGCAGCAGGACGAGCCTGATCCGACTCAATCCGGTCATACCGAGACTGTCGGCAAGCCGTCCATAATCCCGCTCCGCCCCGGACAGTGCGGGACCGAGCGCACGCAGGATGAAGGGCATGGACATCACCGCATTGACCAATGCCGTGATGGGCAAGGCCCAGTTGGCGGGGTCGGTGATCGCAAAAAGCACGATGTAAAGCCCGGTCCCCATCACCAGAGGCGAGGCGGCGATGGAGGACATGCCGATAATCTCCAGTCCCCGCCAGCGCAACGCGGAGAGCGCCAGTGCGAGAGACATCAGGACCGCCAGAGCGGCAGAGCCAAGCGCGGTGATCAGGGATCGAAATGCGGCGCTCCAGACAGAGGCTGGCAGATCGACAATCCCAGTGGCCCCGCGCAGGGCAATGGCCAGAAGCGGCGCCAAGAGAAACAAGCTGACTGCGACGATCCAGAAGAGATCGAGCATCCGCGTCGGCATATTGCGCGCATCAAAGCGCTGCACCACACGGTTGAGACCTCCGGTTCCCATCTGCGGCACGCGAAACCTGAGCGACGCGACAACGGCCAGGACACAGATCAGCACCTGAATAAGCGCCAGAAGCGAGGCCTTGCCGAGGTTGAAATCGTAACGAAACGCCTCGTAGATCGCGAGTTCGACCGTGGTCGCCTTCGGCCCGCCACCAAAGGTCAGGGCGACCGCGAAGGAGGTGGTGCAGATCAGAAAGATCACCGCAAAGGCCCCAGGCACGATCTCACGCAGCATCGGCAACTCGATATAGTGAAACACATCCTTTGGAGCGAAATGCAGCGAGGACGCCAGACGAAACCGCTCCGCCGGAATTGCCCCCCAACCCTGAAGCAAGAGCCGGGTCGCCAATGGCAGATTGAAGAACACATGCGCCAACACGACGCCGTGGAAGCCGTAGATGGATATGGGCTCTAATCCGGCCCAACCCAGCACAATCGAGACAAATCCCGACCGACCGAATACCGCCGTCAGACCGAGGATCGCCACGATGGTCGGGAGGATAAAGGGTGCGCCCAGAAGGGTGATCAAAAGCCCGCGTCCGGCAAAGTTCCGCCGTGCCAACGCCCGCGCCGCAGGGATGGCGAAGAGAACGGAGAGGAGCGCGGACAACAACGCCTGCACCACGGTGAAGCGCACCGCGAGCCAGTCGAAACGAGAGAGGGCGGAAAAGCTCTCCGCCCGGATCGCCACAGCACCCAGAGTGCCCAAGGTCAAAGCGGTGACCAGAGCCGCCGCAATGATCCCGGGCCAGAGCGTTATTGAGAAAACGCGTCGCGCCATTCGGCGATGGCCTCATACCGAAGCGCATCGGCCTCGTCTTCGTTCAGGAAAATCGCCTTTTCCGGATAGTTGAGCCGGGAAAAGGCTTCGGGCCATTGGTCTTTCGGCAGGGCCGCCGGATAGGACCAGTTGGCGGTCGGAATGATGTTCTGGAAGGTCGGCGACAGAATGAACGCCATGAACTCATCCGCCAGCTCCGGCTGGTCGGTGCCTGCCAGTTTCGCGGCAAGTTCGACCATGAAATAGTGACCCTCATCAAAAAGGGCCGCCGATTTCGTCTCGTCCTCTTCGGCGATGATATGATAGGCGGGCGAGGTCGTGTAGGATAACACCATGTCCACCTCGCCATCGGTGAAGAGGCCATAAGCCTCCGACCAGCCCTTGGTCACAGTCGTGACCTTCGGCGCGAGCTTGGCCCAGGCCTCCGGCGCCTCATCGCCAAACACCTCTTTGCCCCAGAGCACCAGCGCCAGCCCCGAAATCGAAGTGCGCGGGTCCTGAATGGCGATGGTCCAGTCCTCATCCGAATTCACCAATTCATGGAACGACGTCGGCGGGTTCTCGATCTTCGTATTGTCATAGACGAAGGCGGTATAAGACCAGTTGAACGGCAGGAACGTATCATCCTCCCAGTCGATCGGCAGGGTCAAAGGGGACAGGTCCAGCCCATGCGGGGCAAAAAGACCGGTCTCCCGCGCCTTTTTGGTCACATCGGAATTGAACCCGATGGCGACATCCGCCTTGGTGCGCGCGCCCTCAAGCATCAGCCGAGGCAGAAGATCGCCCGTGACATATTCGATCTCGCAATCGCACTGTGCCTCGAACGCCTCCTTGATCGCCGGTCCCGGTCCCCATTCCGACGCGAAATAATCGGGGGCGTAGATGGTGAGGGGATCTGCCGAAACCGCTTGAGCGGTGAGGATTGCCGCCAAAGTCAATGCAGAGTGTGTCAGACCATATTTCATGGCTCGCTCCATAGAAGATATGGGCGAAGAAAAAGGGCAGCTTTGGGGGCTGATACCTTCCCTCCGCCGGTGTTAGCCGGTTCAGGTTCAACGGGTTCGCATATGCATCTCAGCCGTGTCTGGCACGGGCACCCCGAGGTGAGAGCCAACTTAGCGCGAAATCCACCGGACACAAGACCCGCTCTTTTCGAACCCCTTAGAAGACGTTAAACGTCAATGCGATCAAGGAGACGCCACACATGAGCATGAACACCTTTGGACATCTGTTCCGTTTCACGACCTGGGGCGAAAGCCACGGGCCTGCTCTTGGTGCGACGGTGGATGGCTGTCCTCCGGGGATCGGGATCAATGAAGAGATGCTTCAGGTCTGGCTCGACAAACGCAAACCCGGCACGTCGAAGTTTACCACCCAACGTCGTGAGCCCGATCAGGTGGAAATCCTCTCGGGCGTGTTCGAAGGCAAGACCACCGGCACCCCGATCCAGTTGATGATCCGCAACACGGATCAGCGTTCAAAAGATTACGGCGAGATTGCACAGGCGTTTCGTCCCGGCCATGCCGACATCACCTATTTTCAGAAATACGGCATTCGCGACTATCGCGGCGGCGGGCGGTCTTCGGCGCGGGAAACGGCGGCGCGCGTGGCCGCGGGCGGCGTGGCGCGGGCAGTTTTGGCCGATCTTCTGCCGGGCCTTGAGATCAAGGGCTACATGACCCAGATCGGCCCGCATGGCATCGAAGGTTCGCGCGACATGGCGGAGATTGACAACAATCCGTTCTGGGTGCCCTCCGCTACGACGGCCGAAAAATGGGCGACATATCTCGACGGTATCCGCAAAAGCGGTTCCTCTGTCGGCGCGATTGTCGAGGTTGTCGCCAAAGGCGTTCCCGCCGGGCTCGGAGCCCCGATTTACGCCAAGCTGGATACCGATCTGGCCGCCGCAATGATGTCGATCAACGCCGTCAAGGCTGTGGAAATCGGTGAGGGCATGAACGCCGCCTGTCTCACCGGAGAAGAGAATGCCGATGAGATGCGGATGGGGCCGGATGGGCCTGAGTTCGGGTCCAATCATGCGGGAGGTATCCTTGGCGGGATTTCCACCGGTCAGGATGTGGTGGTGCGCTTTGCGGTGAAACCGACCTCTTCGATCCTGACCCCGCGCAAGACGGTGACGAAATCCGGCGAGGACACCGATCTGATTACCAAGGGGCGCCACGATCCCTGTGTCGGCATTCGTGCCGTGCCCGTGGGCGAGGCGATGATGGCCTGTGTGATCCTCGACCACCTCCTGTTGCATCGCGGTCAGATCGGCGAGGGGCTCCGCGGCAAAATTGGCTGAGATCCTCACCATCTTCGGGATCACCTTCCCGATCTTCGCCATGGTCGCCATCGGCTATGGCACCGTCACGAAGGGCGTGTTTCGCCCCGCAGACATGGGTATCCTCGGCGGCTGGGTGATGAATTTCGCCCTCCCCGCCCTGGTCTTCGGCGCAATCTCTTCCCGCCCGATTTCCGAAGTGATCCACCCCGATTACATCGCCGTCTATGCCCTCTCAGGCGTGCTGACGGCGGGGCTCGGCTTTCTGTGGTTTTCCATCATGGCCGATCCCGGAAGGCGCGGCGTGGTGACAATGATTTCCTATTGTCCAAACTCCGGCTTCATCGGCTACCCGATGTTCCTCATCCTCGTGCCGGATCACGCGGGAATTATCCTCGCGATGAATTTTCTGGTGGAGAACATTATTTTTATCCCGCTGGCTCTCATGGCCATCGAGGCCGGAAAACCACGCGAGGAACGCAAAAGCAACGCGCTTCGGCAACTGGGA
Source organism: Celeribacter persicus (assembly GCF_003050785.1). Lineage (GTDB taxonomy): Bacteria > Pseudomonadota > Alphaproteobacteria > Rhodobacterales > Rhodobacteraceae > Celeribacter > Celeribacter persicus. The sequence goes on along the minus strand of NZ_QAOH01000010.1, from coordinate 23,514 downwards.
CACGTGCTCAAGAACCTTGTGAAACGTCCGCTGGTGATTGCCATCATCCTTGGCTTTATCGTCTCGGCATTGGGCCTCACCCTGCCCGGTCCCTTGCGCCACCTTATCGAGCTTGTTGCCAATTCCGCCTCCGCCGTGGCGCTTTTCGTCATCGGCGGGTCTCTGGTCGGGCTGTCGTTTGAAGGCAATCTTAGGCTGGCCAGTCAGGCCGCCGTCGGAAAACTGATCGTCATGCCGATCTTTGCCGCTCTGGTGATTTTCGCAATGAGCCAACTTGGGCATCGAATGGACACTGATTTCCGTACTGCCGCCTACATCTCCGCCGCGCTGCCGACTATGGCCGTCGCTGCCATTTTCGCACAGGAAGTCGGGCGCGGCGCGCTTGCCTCTCTCTCCATCCTGATCAACACTTTGGGGGCCTTCATCACCCTCAACATCGTGTTATTTCTGGTGGTTTAGAGACTTTTCAAGAACAGGCAGACAAAGAAAAAGGGCCGCGAAACGCGACCCTTTTCCTCAAACCTGAAAACCGGTTCAGCCGTTCACGCTGTCTTTCAGCGCTTTGGCGATGGTCATTTTCACGACCTTGTCGGCTTCTTTCTTCATCTGGTCGCCGGTCTGCGGATTGCGAACCATGCGTTCCGGGCGTTCGCGGCAGTAGATTTTGCCAACACCCGGCAGGGTCACGGCGCCACCGGCGGACACTTCTTTGGTGATGATCGCGGTGATCGCTTCGAGCGCAACACCAGCGGATTTCTTGTCGGTGCCCATTTCTTCGGCCAGGGCAGCCACGAGCTGGGTCTTGGTCATCGGTTTCGACATTGTCTGTATACTCCTCGTACGCCCCCCTTGGATTAGGGGGTTATTGCGCATTTCTAAGCGAATATTGCGGGGGCGTACAACGGCTAGTGTAACTATACTGGGCTTTTTCGCTCATTTTGGACGAAAAATCCTCACTCAGAGGAAGGCAGTCTCCTCAAAAGAGCGCAATTTCCGGCTATGGATACGCTCGATCGGCATTTCCCGCAACAGTTCCATCGCGCGAATACCGATCAGCAAATGTCGTGAAACCTGGGATTTGTAGAACTCCGACGCCATGCCCGGAAGTTTCAGTTCGCCGTGAAGCGGCTTGTCCGATACACACAAAAGCGTCCCATAAGGCACCCGAAATCGAAACCCGTTCGCGGCAATCGTCGCGCTTTCCATGTCGAGACCGATGGCCCGCGACTGGCTCAATCGCTGCACTGGGCCGGATTGATCCCGAAGCTCCCAATTGCGGTTGTCGATCGTCGCCACCGTGCCCGTGCGCATGATCCGCTTGAGCTCATAACCCTCAAGCTCGGTGATCTGCTCCACCGCATCTTCGAGAGAGGTCTGAATCTCCGCCAGTGCCGGGATCGGCACCCAAACCGGCAGATCGTCGTCGAGCACGTGATCCTCGCGCAGATAGGCATGGGCCAGAACGAAATCCCCCAGCCGCTGAGAATTCCGCAGACCGGCACAATGGCCCACCATGATCCAGGCATGCGGCCTCAGAACCGCAATGTGATCCGTCGCCGTTTTCGCATTCGAAGGACCGACACCGATATTCACAAGTGTGATCCCGCCCCCATCGGCCCGTTTCAGGTGATAGGTCGGCATTTGCGGCATCTTCCCGGTCGGAGGAATGATGGTCTCAGGGTCCGTGATCTCGATATTCCCGGTGGACACAAAGCTGGTATAGCCGCTCTCCGGATCGGCCAGCATCTTGCGTGCATAGGCCTCGAACTCGGACACATAGAACTGGTAGTTGGTAAAGAGCACATGGTTCTGGAAATGGCTCGCATCCGTCGCGGTGTAATGCGACAGGCGGGCAAGCGAATAGTCGATCCGCTGCGCCGTAAAAGGCGCCAGCGCGGAGGACCCGTCCTCATGCAGGTAGCCAAACCCGTTCACGATGTCATCATGAGTGGTGCTCAGATCCGGCACATCGAACACGTCGCGCAGAGGGAAAGCCATGGCCCCTTCCTGCGGCACGGTGATGTTTTCGTCATTGGCAACCGCGAAATGCACCGGCATCGGGGTCTGCGAGGCACCGATCTGCACCCGCACCCCATGATTGCGCACGATCTGGGTGATCTGTTGCTTGAGATAATTGCGGAACAGGTCGGGCCGTGTGATCGTCGTCGAATATTCGCCCGGCCCCGCCACATGACCAAAGGACAACCGACTGTCCATCGCCGCGTGAGAGGTCGTCACGACGCGAATCTCCGGGTAATAGGCCCGATAGCGCGCCGCGGGCTTCTCCCCTCGCGCAATCATCGAAAATTTCTCGGCCAGAAAGGAACAGGCTTCCGTATAGAGCTCTTCGAGATAGCTAACCGCAGCCTCCGCATCGGCAAAACTCCGGGGATCGCGCTCCGGCGGGGTTTCAAGCATCAGGCTCGTCAAGCGGCTGTCCATTCTTATATTCCTTTTATCAGCACGGTATGACCGCAGTTGAGACCATGTGCGGCACGGACGCAAGAGCCCGGAATTCAGGAGAGAACCATGACCACACAGAAACTGTTTTCCTTCGGTCACGGCTATAGCGCCCAGACTCTCGCACACCGCCTCCTGCCAAAGGGCTGGCAAGTCATTGGCACCACGCGTACCCCGGAAAAGGCACGGGAATTTGACAGATCCGGTGTTGTGCCGGTTTTGCTCGGACAAGAGCCAATTCCGGCGCAACTTGGTGGTGCAACCCATCTCCTGATCTCCGCCGGACCGGATGCGGAAGGCGATCCCTTTCTGCGCAATTACCGGCAGGTTCTGATCGACGCCGCCCCCAATTTGCAATGGGTCGGTTATCTCTCAACGACGGGGGTTTATGGCGATCATGGCGGCGACTGGGTCGATGAGGATACGCCTCTCACACCGGCCACGAAACGCGGCATCGCACGGGTTACGGCCGAGACAGAATGGCAGGAGATTGCGCAGGACTTAGGTCTCAACCTGTCGATTTTTCGCCTCGCGGGCATCTACGGCCCCGGACGCGGTCCTTTCGCCAAAGTGCGCAATGGCACCGCGCGGCGGATCGTCAAAAAGGATCAAATCTTTTCCCGCATCCATGTCGAGGACATCGCTCAAGTGCTGGAAGCTTCGATCAACAGACCCGACTCCCCCGGTATTTACAACGTCTGCGACGATCTCCCCGTACCGCCTCAGGAGGTGATCGGCTATGCCGCCGAACTTCTCGGCCTGCCGCTCCCACCCGAAGAGGATTTCGAGACGGCGGATATGACCCCGATGGCGCGCAGTTTTTATGCCGAGAGCAAAAAGGTGCGAAACGACCGGATGAAGCGGGAACTCGGTGTACGCCTCATCTATCCGGACTACAAATCCGGGCTTCAGGCGCTTTTGTCAGAGGGCCAGTAACGCCAGTTGCGACGGTGATCCCAAAGCGTGATCGCATAAAGGATCACCCCGGCAAGGGTCAGCACCGCACCGACATAGCCCGAAGACGTGAACCCGTACCCTCTGGCAATGTAAAGCGAGGCAAGGAAAGGTCCCAGCGCATTGGCGACATTGAAGGCTGCGTGATGCAACGCGGCGGCCAACGCCTGCGCATCACGCGCGACATCCATGAGACGGGTTTGCAGAAGGATCGGAAAACCGTTCGCCAACCCCATCGCAAGCACCAGCCCCGCCATCGCCCAGCTTTGCCTCGCAATCAGCGGATAAATCAAAAGCAGGCCTATGTTGATGAAAAGCATCACGAAGACGGAGAAGTTCAGCGCCCGATCCGCCGCCCAACCGGCGATCAGCGCGCCAAGTGTCATACCAAAGCCCATGAGCGCCAGAAACCAAGGAACAGTGCTGTCTCCGACCTGTGTCACCTCCATCAGGGTCGAGGTCAGGTAGGTGTAAAAGGCAAAGAAACCACCGAAGCCGATCGCCCCGCTCAACAGGGTCAAAAGCACCTGACGGTTTTTCAATGCGCCCAGCTCCTGCAAGGCATTGGAGGCTGTCCCCGCAGCGGATTTCGGTGCAAAGATCAGGATAAGCCCCGCCGTTATGGCCGCCAGAACCCCGACCAGAGCAAAGGCCCAGCGCCAGCCGACCGTCTGGCCCAGTACATTCGCCATCGGAACCCCGACCACGGTCGCAATGGTCAACCCGAGCATCAGACGCGCCACAGCCTTGCCCCGCTGTCCCGGCCTAGCGAGTGAGGCCGCGAGCAAGGCCGCGACCCCGAAATAAGCCCCATGGGGCATGCCGCTCAGAAAGCGCGCCGCCAACATGGCCGTGTAATTCGGCGCAATCGCCGAAAGGATATGGGTCAGACAGAACATCGCCATCAGACCGACAAGCAACATCCGCCGTTCGATCCGTGCCGCAACAATCGCAATCATCGGCGCACCGACAACAACCCCCAGAGCATAGGCCGAGACAAGGTGACTGGCCTTGGCCTCATCAATCCCGAGGCCGGCAGCCATATAGGGCAACAGGCTCATGGTCGCGAATTCGGTCGTACCAATGGCAAAGCCACCCATCGCCAGCGCGAAAAGGACAATGCCCGGTCGGGTGCCGGGTGCGGTGGAGGTGGCGACGGTCATGGCGCGTCCTGAAACTTTGGAGAATAGACAGCTCAACCCTTGGCTCATTCCCGCCGGAGGATCAACATAGGGAGCATGCTTCTTCTGTCAAACCGGCCTTGCGGAAACCGCAATCAGGCGCGTTTGCTCGCAATGTCGGCGACCCCGAGCACGGACAGTACCTTGGCTTCGATGTCGGACGTATTGAGCCCTGCGGTCGCATACATGGCCTCGGGACTCGCATGGTCGATAAACGTATCCGGCAGGGTCATGGAGCGGAATTTCAGCCCCCGGTCAAATACACCCTCTTCCGCGAGGAAATCGGCCACATGCGAGCCGAAACCACCGATCGCCCCCTCTTCCAGAGTGATCAGCGCTTCGTGGTTGGCCGCCAGATCGCGGATCAGATCGTGATCAAGCGGCTTGGCAAACCGCGCATCGGCCACGGTGCAGGAAATGCCTTTCGCCGCGAGGTTCTCGGCAGCCTTGAGCGCAGGTTCGAGACGTGTACCAAAAGACAAAAGCGCCACACGCGTGCCGTCGCGCACGATCCGCCCCTTGCCGATCTCCAGCACTTCACCCCGTTCAGACATCTGCACACCAACGCCTTCACCCCGCGGATAGCGGAAAGCAATGGGACCATCATTGTGTGCGACAGCGGTGGCGACCATATGTTTCAGCTCCGCCTCATCGGCAGCCGCCATGACCACCATCCCCGGCAGGTTCGCCATGAAGGCAATGTCGAACGCCCCGGCATGCGTGGCCCCGTCAGCGCCGACAAGCCCCGCACGGTCAATGGCGAACCGCACCGGAAGGCGCTGAATCGCCACATCGTGAACGACCTGATCGTAGCCACGCTGAAGGAAAGTCGAATACATCGCGCAGAACGGCTTCATCCCGCCGGCAGCCAGACCGGCAGAGAAGGTCACACCATGTTGCTCCGCAATCCCCACATCGAAACACCGCGCCGGAAAGCGTTCGGCAAAGAGATCGAGCCCCGTCCCATCCGGCATGGCGGCGGTTACGGCGACAATCTTGTCGTCCTGCTCGGCTTCCTGAATGAGCGCTTCGGCAAAGACCCGGGTATAAGACGGCGCGTTGGATTTCGCTTTTTTCTGTTCGCCGGTCACCACATCGAATTTCGCGGTGGCATGCCCCTTGTCCGGGCGGCTTTCGGCGGGGGCATACCCCTTGCCCTTTTTCGTGATCGCATGGATCAGGATCGGCCCGGTCGCCCGCGCCTTGACGGTGCGGAGCACGCTCAGAAGCTGGTCCATGTCGTGCCCATCGACAGGGCCGACATAGGAAAAACCCAGTTCCTCGAACAGGGTGCCGCCCACAGTCATACCCTTGAGCATTTCCTTGGCGCGTTTGGCCCCTTCCTGAAACGGATGCGGCAAGAGCGACACGGCGCCTTTCGCCGCCGCTTTCAGCTCCTGAAACGGCGCACCCGCATAGAGACGTGTCAAATAGGAGGACAGCGCACCGGTCGGAGGCGCGATGGACATCTCGTTGTCGTTCAGAATGACGATCAAGCGTTTGCCCAAATGGCCCGCGTTGTTCATCGCCTCGAACGCCATACCAGCGGACATCGACCCGTCACCGATCACCGCAATCGCATCGCCCAGCCCGTACTCCGGCGCCCCGCCAAGATCGCGCGCCACGGCAAAGCCGAGAGCGGCGGAAATCGAGGTGGAACTGTGCCCGGCCCCGAACGGGTCATAAGGGCTTTCCGAGCGTTTGGTGAAGCCCGAGAGGCCTTTTTCCTGACGCAGGGTACGCATCCGGTCACGGCGTCCGGTAAGAATTTTGTGCGGATAGCATTGATGCGAGACATCCCAGATCAGCCGATCCTTGGGGGTATCGAACACGGCATGCAGCGCCACGGTCAGTTCCACCACCCCAAGCCCCGCGCCCAGATGTCCGCCGGTTTCCGAGACGGCGGCAATCACCTCCTGCCGCAACTCATGGGCGAGACGTTTCAACTCGGTGTCCGACAACGCTTTGAGATCGGCGGGAACATTCACACGGTCAAGCGTGGGGGTGGCAGGTGTCGGCGTAGCTGGACGGTCGGACATAGCGTCTCGCTTTCTCAGGTTTCCCGCGAAATAACGAAGCGGGCCACATCCCGCAAGGGTTCCGCACGGGTTCCATAGGGGCTCAGTGCCGCACAAGCCTCATCGACCAGCGACCGCGCCCGCGTTTTCGCACCCTCAAGACCCAGAAGCGACACAAAGGTGGCCTTGCCCGCATCGGCATCCTTGCCCACGGCTTTGCCGGTTTTCTCCACATCGCCCTCGACATCAAGAATGTCATCCTGAATCTGAAAGGCGAGGCCCAGCGCTCTGGCATAGGTCCCGAGCGGTTCGGGATCGGCACCGGCCATGATCGCGCCTGCACGCGCCGACCATTCGATCAGCGCACCGGTCTTGTTGCCCTGCAATACGGTGATCTCTTCGAGGCTCAGAGGCGTGGCCGAGGTTTCCGCCGCAATATCCTGTGCCTGCCCCAACACCATGCCCTGCACGCCGGAAGACCGCGCCAGTGAGGCGATCAGTTCGACCCGAATCTGGCTGGATACACCCAGTTCTGGCCGGGTCAAAAGCTCGAAAGCCAGGGTTTGCAACGCATCGCCCACAAGCACCGCTGTCGCCTCATCCCAGCGTTTATGCACCGTCGGCTGGCCACGGCGCAAATCGTCGTCGTCCATGCAGGGCAGATCGTCATGCACAAGGCTGTAGGCATGCAAAGCCTCAATCGCGGCGGCGGCCCAGACGGATTGCGCAGGTGCAATGCCATGAAGCGCCGCGCCTTCCATCACCAGAAACGCACGCAGCCGCTTTCCACCGTCAAGCGCGTAACGCATTCCCTCCTCGACCGGCATGGTGCCAAGCGGTGCCAGAACAGTGTCGAAACAGGCGGACACAGCCGCCTTGCAACGCGCCAGATCATCTTGCATCAGATACCTTCAGCCTTGGTCACGCCCTTGGCCTGTCCATCGGGACCGATGGTGATCTTTTCGACCTTTTCCTCGGCATCCTTGAGCTTGGCTTCGCAATGCGCCTTAAGCGCCGCGCCGCGCTCGTAAAGCGCAATGCTGTCCTCAAGCGCCACGTCCCCACGTTCGAGCTTGCTCACAACCTCGTTCAACTCCGCCATGGCGGTTTCAAAGGACATTTCGCTGACCGGCGTATCGCTCATGTGACTCTCCCGAATGCTTCCCTCACTGCATATAGGAAAACCGGCGGGAAAGGCCAGTTTGACTTTACCGCATCACACCGGGGTCATTCCGGCGTCAGCATATAGCCAGCACCCCGCACGGTTTGCAGATAACGCGGCTGGCGCGGATCGTCTTCGAGCTTGCGGCGCAGGCGGGTGATCTGGACATCGACGGCTCGCTCCTGTGCCTGATCGCCGTCGCGTCCGAGGCGCTCCACCAATTCACTTCGCGTGACAGGTTCGCCCACTGAGGTCACGAAAATCTTCATGAGCTGTGCCTCAGTCCCGGTCAGGCGCACGATCTGATCTCCTTCCCAAAGCTCGCCACGTTCGACATCGTAGCGGAAGCGCCCGAGATGCAGATATTTCGGCCCCGCTTCCGCTTGCTCCATCTGAGGCATCCGGCGCAACACCGCGTTGATCCGCAAAAGAAGCTCTTTCGGCTCAAACGGTTTCGACAGGTAATCATCCGCCCCGGCCTCAAGCCCGGCGATCCTGTCCTCCGTCTCGCCCTTGGCGGTCAAAAGCAAGATCGGCGTGGACAGGGTCTTGCGCAGATCGCGCGTCAGGGTGATCCCGTCCTCCCCCGGCATCATCACGTCCAGCACGATAAGATCAAACTCCAGCCCCGCCAGAAGCCGCCGCGCATGGGCCGCATCACGCGCGGCCGTCACACAAAATCCATGACGGATCAAAAATTTCTGCAACAAACCTCTGATCCGCTCGTCGTCATCGACAATCAGAAGGTGGATTTCACCGCCCAACCTACTCCTCCTTCCCGGACAGCGCATTGAAAAATGCCGCCTGATCCGGGTCCATCATCGCCTCAAGCACTTGCCGGAATCCCGACACCGCCTCATGCCCCGCCTCGCGGTAAGCCGCTCGCATCCGCGCCCGCTGCACCTCCGCAATCTCACTTTCCAGCACTTTACCCTTCTCCGTCAAATAGAGATGACGCTCGCGCTTGTCCTGCACACCCACCCGGCTTTCCACCAGACCGTCCTCGATCAGCGTTCTGAGTACGCGATTGAGCGATTGCTTGGTCACTCCCAGTATACCCAGGAGGTTGTTCACATTGGTCCCCGGCGCACGGGAAATAAAATGCAGCGCACGATGATGCGCCCGCCCGTAACCGTGTTTTTCGAGAATACGATCCGGGTCTGCCGTAAAGCCACGATAGGCGAAGAACATCGCCTCGATGCCTTTGCGAAGCTGTTCATCCGTCAGAAAAAGCAGCGCTTCCCCACCCTTGGTTCCGCCAGCCTTGCCATCCGCCATATCCTGCCTCGTTCTCGAAATGCGTAAATTACGTACAGTTTAAGTCAGTGTTGTTGACATTCCAAGACGGAATTGATAGCGAAACCGGGATTTCACGCAATAATCATCCCATTTGACGCCGCTGGGCGCAACTTCACGAAAGCGGGATGTCGAAAAAGGAGAGCCCCATGGCTGGAAGCTACGAAGATCGCGACGGCTACATCTGGATGGACGGCGAACTCGTCGATTGGCGCGACGCCAAGGTCCATATTCTCACCCACGCCATGCATTACGCCTCTTCCGTGTTCGAAGGCGAGCGGTGCTACAATGGCAAGATTTTCAAATCCGTGGAACATTCCGAACGCCTGATCGCTTCGGGCAAGGCGCTCGACATGCCGATCCCCTATTCCGTCGAGGAGATCGAGAAGGCGAAATACGACATGCTCAAGGCGAACGGTTGGACCGATGCCTATGTACGTGTGGTCGCCTGGCGCGGGGCCGGCGAGGATATGGGCGTCTCCGCCCTGCGCAACCCGGTTCGCATGGCCGTCGCAGGCTGGGAATGGGGCGCCTATTATGGCGATGCCAAGATGAAGGGCGCAAGGCTCGACATCGCCAAATGGAAACGCCCTTCCCCGGAAACCATTCCGACCGCCGCGAAAGCCGCCGGTCTTTACATGATCTGCACCATGTCGAAACACGCCGCCGAGGCGAAGGGCTGCTCCGACGCGCTGTTCATGGACTATCGTGGTTATGTGGCCGAGGCGACCGGCGCTAACATTTTCTTCGTCAAGGACGGTGAAGTGCATACCCCGATCCCGGATGCAATCCTCAACGGCATCACCCGCCAGACGGTCATCGCCATGCTCAAGGACAAGGGCGTGACCGTGCATGAACGTCGCATCCTGCCCGAGGAACTGGAAGGCTTCGAACAGTGCTTCCTCACCGGCACCGCCGCCGAAGTGACGCCTGTGGGCCAGATCGGCGATTACACCTTCGAGGTCGGCGCACTCACCCGCGAAATTTCCGAAGATTACGAAAAGCTGGTGCGCAGCTGATATTAAAGCGTCACGCCTTTAACCTGAGCTATCAGATAAAGGCGAGGTGCGTACAACACTCATATCCCGCACTGCGTTCCGCCAAAAGCTGTGTCTCAGTTTTTTGGCGGAACGCTTTAACCGGGAAATAAGAGCTTTCTGCCAATCTGCGTCCACGCGATTGGCAGGAGGTTCCCGTGGTCTCGAAAAAAGACACCATCGTCATTACCCTGATCACGGTGTTCATCGTAACACCGGCCATTCTGGCACTGACTGCCTATTTCATCACGCAGAACCCGTCCCTGCGACCGCTCGGCATCACCGTCGAGCGCCTGACCGAGGCCGGTCAGCTCGAAAACAAAAGCCTGATCATCGCCGTGGTCGACATTGGTGCCGAGACAAAGGCAACCACGACCAAGGACCAGTACAGGACCGCGCTGGAAACCGCCTTTGCCCGCATGGAGGCCGAGGTTCAGGTCAAATTCCGCTCCATTCCCGGCAGTAGCGGTGTCAATGTCACCTATCTCGTCGGAGAAAGCCGCATAGGCCCCTTTCCCATCGCCCGCGCCGCTGCGGGTGTCGCCGCAGCGACTCAGGCCGAACGCATGGTCGTCGCACAACGCAGAGCCGTCGAGCAGGAACAGGAACGCCGCGCCCAGCTCAATCGCGACGGGTTCTGGCGACATGTGATGGATTAAAAGCCTGACATGTTAAGTTAAAGAGCGTCCGCCTTTTTGCGCTTGGCGGCACTGACCCCAAGCGTCCGTTCCCGCAGGATAATGACAATACCCGCAGCAATCACGATGGACGCGCCAATGAGCATAGGACCTGTCGGAACCTCGCCGAAGACTGCGTAACCGATGATCAGGGCGAAAATCATCGAGGCATAATCGAAAGGCGCGAGAAGCGAGGCATCGGCATAGCGATAGCAGGAAGTCAGGAACACCTGCGCCACGCCACCGATCAGCCCGCCAAGAATGAGAAAGACCAAAACTTTTCCACTCGGCATCACCCATGGCGTAACGAACAACGTCAACAACCCCGCAAGCGTGCAGGACATCGAGAACCAGAACACGATGGAGGTCGTGCTCTCCGTCCGCACCATATTGCGCACATGCAATTGCACGATGGCGGCAAGACAGGCCCCGCCCAGCGCCATCATGGCCCCAAACTGCTCCTTGGGATCCGGTGCGCCATGCAGAACCGTCATACGCGGCGCAAGGACGATGATCACCCCGATCAGCCCTGCAAACACGGCAGTAAACCGAAACAGACGAACATTCTCACCCGCGAACATCGCCGCGAAAATCACCAGAAGCAGAGGAGAGGCATAGCCGATCACCGTCGCCTCGGGCAGCGGCAAAAGCGCCAGAGCCGCGAAGTTGAGAAACATAGCACTCGCCCCGATCAACCCACGCCAAAGATGCCCCATCGGCGACTTGACCTTGAGTCCCTGCCGAAACTCTCCGCGCCCGGCAAGCCAGATGAAAATAATCGGCAAGGCAAAAAAGGAGCGGAAAAACACTGCCTCACCGGCAGGCACCTCATCACTCGCCGCCTTCACCAGCGCCGCCATGATGACGAAACAGATCACGGAAGCGAGTTTAAGGCCAATGCCGCGAAACGGCTGCATGGCGGTTCTCCTGTCAGGTGAGGATACGCCTGTGTCTCATTCTCCCGTCAGTCGCGCAACCGCCCATCGGGCTGCGTCCCGCACGACCGGGTCGGCATCCTCGCACAACGCTGCCGCTACGTCACGCAATGCGGGTGCTCCGGAATTGCCAATGGCATAAAGCACATTGCGCACAAACCGATCCCGTCCGATCCGTTTGATCGGAGAACCGGAAAACTTCTCCCGAAATCCCGCATCGTCCAATAAGGCAAGTTCGTCCAGAGGCGGAGAGATCAAATCCTCGCGTGCCGCGAACCGCATCTCTTTGGCCGTCACCGCAAACTTGTTCCAGGGACAAGCCGCCAGACAATCGTCACACCCGTAAATCCGGTTTCCCATCCGGGCGCGCAGCTCTTCGTCCACAGGCCCGTGATGCTCGATGGTCAGATAGGAAATGCAGCGCCGCGCATCGAGTTGGAAAGGCGCCGGAAAAGCGTCCGTCGGACAGGCATCGAGACAGGCCCGGCACGATCCACAATGTTCTTTTTCCGCAGGATCAGGGTCGAAATCATGGGTCGTGAAGATCGCTCCAAGGAAAAACCAGTTGCCCAGATCGCGCGACAAGAGATTAGTGTGTTTGCCCTGCCACCCGAGCCCGGACTGCGCCGCCAAGGGTTTCTCCATCACCGGCGCGGTATCGACGAAAACCTTGATCTCCGTCCCTTCCCCCGCCTGCTCAATCAACCAGCGCCCCAGTCGCTTGAGCCGCTTCTTGACGATGTCATGATAGTCACGATTGCGGGCATAGACCGAAATTGCGCCGGATTCGGGTCTGTTTATAGCCTCCATAGGGTCATCGTCCGGCGTATAGGCCTCCGCCAACATGATCACCGATTTCGCCTCCGGCCAAAGCGCGGCGGGATCGCCCCGCCAGTTCATACGCTCTGCCATCCACCCCATCTGGCCATGCCGTCCCTCGGCGACAAAATTCTGCAAATGCTCCATGGCACCGGGAATTTCCGGACGTCCGAAAGAAGCCTTGGAGAAACCTTCCTCCAAAGCCCGCGCACGCACAGTTTCCTTATGCAACCCGGCCAAACGAAGCCCTTTCTTTTGTCCGGAAATATCCTCGGGGGGAATTGCCCAGAGGGCAAGGGGGGTAGACAGCCCCCGCGACGCCCGCTCTTAGAAATCGAGATCCGTGTAATGCGCCGGTGGCGGAAAGCCCGACACCTGATCCGCCAGAAGAGAGCGGAACGACGGGCGCGATTTGATCTTGGCGTACCAGTCCTTCACCACATCGTGCCGGTTCCAGTCCACATCCGAGATGTAGTCCAAAGCGGACAGATGCGCCGCGGCAGCGAAATCCGCCAGTGTCATCGCATCACCGGCAAGCCAGCGCCGCCGATCCAAAAGCCATGCCATGTAATCGAGGTGATATTTGATCGCCTTCGAGCCTGATTTGACATTGGCCGCCACCGGGTAACCGGTCTTCATAAGTTTGCGGTTCACCCGCTCATACAGAAGTTTCGACGTCACCTCGTTGTGAAACTTGTCATCGAACCAAGACACCAGACGACGGACCTCATAACGTCCCTCCGCATCCTTCGGCATCAGAGGTGGGTTGGGGTAGCGTTCCTCAAGATATTCACAGATCGGCGTACTTTCCGACAGGTGCATGTCGTCGATGCGCAGCACCGGCACCTTGCCCGCCGGATTGCGGCGCAGGAAATCCGCGTCCTGTTCCCAATAGCGCTCCTCGACCAGTTCCACCTCGATCTTCTTTTCCGCCAGACAAAGGCGCACCTTGCGGCAAAAAGGGGAAAGGGGAACGTGGTATAGGCGGATCATGATCTCTACTCGTGGTTTTCTCTCTACTTGCCGCAAGGCCGGAGGCAGTTCAATCCTCGAAACAGGATGCACGCCCGTCTCGCAAGATTGTGGCCGCCCCATCGACGATCTGCGCGGCTCTTTGCCGAACGAAAGGTCCGGGATTGCCCGCATTGCGTGACTTTGGTGCGGGCAGGACCGCGGCCAGACGGGCGGCTTGCGTCGGTGTCAGTTCCTCAGGGCCAACCCCGAAATAATGACGCGCGGCGGCTTCGGCCCCGAACACGCCCGTATCGAATTCGGCAATGTTGAGGTAAACTTCCAGAATTCGCTTCTTGCTCCAGGTTAGTTCGACCACCGGTGTGAGCAAAGCTTCCAACGCCTTGCGCGGCCAACTGCGTCCATGCCAGAGAAAGGCATTCTTCACCGTCTGCTGAGTAATGGTGGACGCCCCGCGATTGCCACCCTCGGCAATCGCAGAGCGAATCGCTCCGAGGTCGAACCCCCAGTGATTGCAGAAATTGGCATCCTCTGCGGCGACGACCGCGCGTGCGAGATGCGGCGACATCCGCTCCATCGGCGTCCAGTGGTAATCGACCATCTGCCCGTGACGCCCGCTTTCGGCCAGCATGTAGAACGTCCCCGGAACGGGAAATACGCCGTAGGAGAGAATCCAAAGTGTCAGGAGGACAAAAACGATCAGAACCCCGCGCAAAACACGACGACGCAAACGCCGGAACACTCCTGCCGGTTTGGTGGATTTCGTCTTTGACCTGCGCGTCTTTGCCATGGGGAGGAGGAACCATGCGGGGCACGGTAAGGTCAAGCCTTGGCAGCGTGCTCAAAAGAAAAAGCCCCCGGTGGGGGCTTTTTACAAGATCGGGATCGAAATCACTCGGCCGGGATTGCGCCTTGCTCCAAAGTAAGCGGCACAGGCAGGTGAATGAGCATCTCTTTCGGACAGACCTGGAGGAAGTTGCCTTTCTCCTCATCCCAATGATCGAGAATTTCCTTCGCCTTGATCGAATGCGTCTCCTTGGCGTGTCGCTCGATGAGGTCCTTGAGCTGGGTCTCCCAGTGATCCACGGCGACCGGGCAGGTTACGAGAGTCTCAAGGTTCATCAGATCAAGCGCCTTACCGTTCGGGTCGTAGAGATAGGCCATGCCACCCGTCATCCCGGCGCCAAAGTTCGCGCCGATGGTGCCCAAGATCACCGCAATCCCGCCGGTCATGTATTCACACCCATTGGAGCCGCAGCCCTCGATCACCACTTTCGCACCGGAGTTGCGCACCGCGAACCGCTCGCCCGCACGACCGGCGGCAAAGAGATACCCATCCGTCGCACCGTAAAGCACGGTGTTGCCGATGATCGTGTTCTGATCGGCGACCAGCGGCGAATGCATCGGCGGACGCACCACAACGGTGCCCCCCGAGAGGCCCTTCGCCACATAATCATTCGCATCACCCGAGACTTCGATCTTCAGCCCCGGAGCCGCAAAGGCACCGAGCGACTGACCCGCAGAGCCCGTGAGTTTCACGGTCAGGTGGTCAGGTTGAAGGCTGTTGCGCATGCCGAATTTCGATACGATATGTGACGAAGTGCGCGTCCCGATGGTACGAAGCGTATTTTGCACCGCGTAGGAAAGCTGCATCTTTTCGCCATCGTTGAGGAAACGCGCGGCGTCTGACACGATCTGCGCATCGAGCGTATCGGGCACCGCATTGCGCGGTTTGGAACGGTCGTAAACGATCCGGTCCGAGCCATCGACGGAAAGCAGAAGCGGGTTGAGGTCGAGATCGTCGAGATGCGCAGACCCGCGCGAGGTCTGGGTCAGAAGATCGGCACGACCGATGACCTCGTCCAGCGACCGCGCACCGAGAGAGGCCAGAAGTTCGCGGACTTCCTGAGCATAGAAGGTGATCAGGTTCACGACCTTGTCGGCATTGCCGGTGAACTTCGCACGCAGGCGCTCGTCCTGGGTACAGACCCCGACCGGGCAGGTGTTCGACTGGCACTGACGCACCATGATACAGCCCATCGCGATCAGAGCGGCGGTGCCGATGCCGTATTCCTCAGCCCCCATCATCGCCGCCATGACGATGTCGCGACCGGTGCGCAGACCACCATCGGTTCTGAGCGTCACACGATCCCGCAGGTTGTTCATCGCCAGCACCTGATGCGCCTCGGTGAGACCCATCTCCCACGGCAGACCGGCGAATTTGATCGAGGTCGCAGGCGACGCGCCCGTGCCACCGTTGTGACCGGAGATCAGGATGATATCCGCTTTCGCCTTGGCCACACCGGCGGCAATGGTCCCGACGCCGGAGGAAGCCACGAGTTTCACCGTCACCTTGGCTTTCGGGTTGATCTGTTTCAGGTCGTAGATGAGCTGCGCCAGATCCTCGATGGAGTAGATGTCATGGTGCGGCGGCGGCGAGATCAGCGTCACGCCTTTGGTCGAGTGACGCAGCTTGGCGATGAGGTCGGTGACCTTCATCCCCGGCAACTGACCGCCCTCGCCCGGCTTCGCACCTTGGGCAACCTTGATCTCCAGTTCTTCGCAATGGATCAGGTATTCGGCGGTCACACCGAAACGACCAGAGGCCACCTGCTTGATCTTGGCGGAGGCGTTGTCGCCGTTGGGTTCCGGCGTGAAATCGTCCGGGCTCTCGCCACCTTCACCGGAGTCGGATTTCGCCCCAATCCGGTTCATCGCGATGGACAGCGTACGATGCGCCTCGGGCGACAGAGCACCCAGCGACATCCCCGGCGTCACAAACCGTTTGCGGATCGAGGTGATGCTTTCGACCTCTTCGATCGGCACCGGTTTGCCCAGCGGTTTGAAGTCCAGGAGATCGCGCAGATGGATCGGCGGCATCGACTGCATTTTCGCCGAATACTGCTTCCACATCTCATAGGACGCACGATCACAGGCCGATTGCAGCATGTGCATCGACTGCGCTTCCCAGGCATGGGTTTCGCCGGATTTGCGTGCCTTGTAGAAGCCGCCGATCGGCAAGGTGTTGCCCCCGAGCCATCCCTGTTTGTGCACGGCTTCAAGTTTGCGCTGAATGCCTCCAACACCGATCCCGGAAATCCGCGAATGCATGCCCGGGAAGAAATCGGCCACCATGGCGCGGGACAGGCCCACGGCCTCAAAGTTCAGACCACCGCGATAGGAGGAAATCACCGAAATCCCCATCTTGGCCATGATCTTCAAAAGACCCGCGTCAATCGCCGCACGATAGCGCGCCACGGCTTCAGTCAGGGTGCAATCCAAGAGACCCCGCTCGATCCGGTCGGCCAGCGAATCCTCCGCCAGATAGGCGTTCACGATGGTCGCGCCGCAGCCGATCAGCACCGCAAAATAATGCGGGTCGATACATTCAGCAGAGCGCACACCGAGCGAACAGAAGGTCCGAAGACCCTTGCGCGTCAGCCAGCTATGGACGGCAGAAGTCGCGAGGATCATCGGCATCGCGACCTTTTCTTCACTCTGCTTCTTGTCGCTCAGGATGATGTGTCCACCACCGGAACGCACAGCTTCTTCGGCCTCCGCACGGATGCGCTCCAGCCCGTCACGCAACGCATTCGGTCCGCCATCCACCGGGAAGGTACAGTCGATCTCGGTCATCGGCGCATTGAAATGGGTTTTCAGCGCCTCGAATTGCGCGTTTCCGACAAAGGGGCTTTCCAACACGAGAATTTCGGTCTGGCTGCTGTCTTCGTCGAGCACGTTTTTCAGGTTGCCGAACCGTGTCTTCAGGCTCATCACACGATATTCGCGCAGAGAGTCGATCGGCGGGTTGGTCACCTGCGAAAAATTCTGGCGGAAGAAGTGGCTGAGCGGACGGTATTTCTCCGACAGCACCGCCGCCGGTGTGTCGTCACCCATGGAGGCAAGCGCCTCCTTGCCATCCTCGCCCATCGGCGCGAGAACCTGCTCCAGTTCTTCAATCGTGTAACCCGCAGCAATCTGGCGTTTTTTCAGCTCGGCACCGGAGAAGATCGCCGCCTCGTTCAGACCGGCAAGCTCTTCTTCGAGATCGACGATCTTGCCGACCCACTCGCCGAAGGGTTGGGAATTCGCCAGACGATCCTTGATCTCGGTGTCGTGGTAGAGCTTGCCCTCGGCCATATCGACGGCCAGAAGCTGCCCCGGACCGAGCGCTCCTTTTTCCACAACAGTCGCTTCGTCGGTCGGCACCATGCCCACCTCAGACCCCGCGATGACAAGGCCATCGCCGGTGACGACATAGCGCATCGGGCGCAGGCCGTTGCGGTCGAGACCGGCACAGACCCAGCGGCCATCGGTCATCGCCAAAGCGGCCGGACCGTCCCACGGCTCCATCACGGAGTTCACATAGGAATACATATCGCGCCACGCCTGCGGCAGCTCCTCGGCGTTTTTCGACCAGGCTTCCGGCACCAGCATGGTTTTCGCCATCGGCGCGGAACGACCCGCACGCACCAGAACCTCGAACACCGAGTCGAGTGCCGCGGAGTCGGAAGACCCCTGAGGGATGATCGGCTTGATGTCCTCGGCCATCTCCCCGAAGGTCGACGAAGCCATACGGATTTCATGCGATTTCATCCAGTTGGTGTTGCCCTTGATCGTGTTGATCTCACCGTTATGCGCCAACATGCGGAACGGCTGCGCCAGCCACCATTGCGGGAAGGTGTTCGTGGAATAGCGCTGGTGATAGATCGCGAAGGCGCTCTCGAAACGCTCGTCTTTCAGGTCCGGGTAGAATTCGGCCACCTGTTCGGCCAGCATCATGCCCTTGTAGATGATCGAACGGCAGGACAGCGAGCAGAGATACAGCTCACGAATGCCCGCCGCCTGCGATGCTTTCTCGATGCGTCGGCGGATGACGTAAAGCTCACGCTCGAAGGTCTCTTCATCCACACCCTTGGAGTTGGAGATCAGGATTTGTTCGATCTCCGGGCGAGTCGCATTGGCTTTCTCACCCAGAACCGTCGTGTTCACCGGAACGTGGCGCCAGCCGTAGATGTAATAACCCATCCGCAGCACTTCGGTCTCGACGATCGTGCGGCAGGTTTCCTGCGCCCCGAAATCCGTGCGCGGCAGGAATACCTGACCCACGGCCAGAAGCTCGCCTGCGCGCGCCTCGTGACCGGTGCGACGGATCTGGTCGCCGAAGAAATGGTGCGGAATCTGGACGTGAATGCCCGCGCCGTCGCCGGTCTTGCCGTCGGCGTCCACGGCACCGCGGTGCCAGATCGCTTTCAGCGCGGAAATGCCGTTTTCAACGACCTTGCGGGATTTCGACCCGTCCACGGAGACCACGAGACCCACACCGCAGGAGGAGTGCTCGTCCTCTTCACGGAACAGCGAGTGCTCCGCCATCCACTGGCGTTTCGCCTCTTCACGGGCGGCCCAGCTTTCATCAAATTTCGTCATGTCGGATACCTTTCGGATAAAGGCGGCAGGGACCTCTCCCTGCCCTTTTGAAGTCGAATTACTCAGCTGCCACAGCCGCGCTCTGATCGAGATATTCGACCATCGCATCTGCCGCTTCACGTCCGTCCCGGATCGCCCAAACCACAAGCGAGGCGCCGCGCTGGATATCACCACAGGCGTAGACACCTTCGAGGTTGGTCGCGTGGGTCGTGAAATCGGCCATGACCGTGCCCCAACGGGTGGTCTCAAGCTCTTCGACACCCCAAAGCGCCGGCAGGTCCTCGGGTTCGAACCCAAGCGCCTTGATCACAAGATCGGCTTCCTCGATATAATCGGCCCCCTCGATCACCTCAGGCGACTGACGCCCGGAGGCATCCGGCGCGCCAAGGCGCATCTTCTGCACCATCACGCCGGTCACCGGATCGCCGGTGAAACCTTTCGGCGCGGAGAGCCAGACGAATTCGACACCTTCTTCCTCGGCGTTCTGGGTCTCACGCTGCGAACCGGGCATATTGGCACGGTCGCGGCGATAGAGACATTTGACGGAGGTCGCACCCTGACGGATGGCGGTCCGCAGACAATCCATTGCGGTATCGCCGCCGCCGATGACGACGACTTTCTTGCCAGCCGCATTCAACTCGCCGGTTTCGAATTCCTCGACCTCGTCACCGAAGGAAAGCTTGTTCGAACAGGTGAGGTAGTCGATCGCGCGCACGATCCCGGCGGCACCGGAACCCGGCCCCTTGAGATCACGGGATTTGTAGACACCGGTGGCGATCAGCACGGCATCGTGTTTGCCACGGATCGCGTCAAAGGAAATGTCCTCACCGACATTACAGTTCAAGACGAATTCAACACCTGAATCCTCAAGCTGTTTGACCCGACGCAGCACGATGTCTTTCTCAAGCTTGAAGCCCGGAATACCGTACATCATCAACCCGCCCGCGCGGTCGGAACGTTCGTAAACGGTAACCTTGAGACCCGCGCGACGCAGACGGTCGGCCGCAGCCAGACCGCCAGGGCCGGAGCCGATGATGCCGACGCTTTCCTCGCGTTCGATCACCGGCTTGATCAGCTCGACCCAGCCTTCTTCCCAGGCCGTGTCGGTGATGTATTTCTCGACGGAACCGATGGTCACCGTGCCGTGGCCGGATTGTTCGATCACGCAATTGCCTTCGCAGAGACGGTCCTGCGGACAGATGCGCCCACAGATTTCCGGGAAGCTGTTGGTGGCCTGAGAAATCTCATAGGCCTCTTTCAACCGTCCCGTCGCGGTCAGGCGCAGCCAATCGGGGATGTTGTTGTGCAGCGGGCAATGCGTATGGCAATAGGGCACGCCACACTGGGAACAGCGTGATGCCTGCTCCTTGGCCTTTTCATCCGCGAACTCGCCGTAGATTTCCAGAAAATCGTCCTTGCGATCTTCCGCGCTTCGCTTGGTCGGCATGTCCCTGCCCACGGTCACGAATTTGAGCATCGGCTCTTTCGCCATGACACTACATCTCCGAAGGTTGGTAAAACTATGTTGCGGCCTCATTAAAGGGTCTCGAAAAAAAAGAAAAGTCAGAAATACTGTCTTATTTTTCATTTCCAGAGCGTCGACGCACGCCACAAGTAGTCAACACGTCAAAAATTATGTCAGTATTGCTGATATATAAATGCTCTTCTTATTGATTTGCAAAGAGTTTACCTTGCCCCTTATCAAGGCCGCATCGGAGACCCCATGAGCCTCTTTTATCTACTCATCGTCGCAATCGTTCAGGGTATCACGGAGTTTCTCCCGGTTTCCTCCTCCGGCCACCTGATTCTCCTGCCGCTTTTGCTCGGAACACACGATCAGGGCCAGGCCATTGACGTCGCCGTGCATGTCGGCACCTTGGGCGCCGTTATCCTCTATTTCTGGCGAGACGTGAAGGTCGGACTCGCAGGCCTGCCCCACCTGATGACCGGGCGCACGGACACACCCGGATCGAAACTCGCCTTTCTTCTGCTCATTGCCACCATTCCGGTGATCGTGATCGGGCTCATTTTGAAAGTGACCGGGCTTTCGGACGCCATGCGCTCTCCCGCGGTAATCGGTTGGACCATGCTGATCTTCGGGCTCGTGCTTTACTGGTTCGACCAGAAAGGCGCGGAAGTGAAGGGCGAGAAGGACTGGAACATCAGGGATGCGATCAAGCTTGGCCTGTGGCAGGCGGTCGCCCTGATCCCCGGCACCTCACGATCCGGCATCACCATCACCGGCGCGCGTGCGATGGGATACACCCGCGCCGACGCGGCCAAGATTTCCATGCTGATGTCGATCCCCACGATCATGGCCTCCGGCATTCTCCTT
Source organism: Celeribacter persicus (assembly GCF_003050785.1). Taxonomy (GTDB): domain Bacteria; phylum Pseudomonadota; class Alphaproteobacteria; order Rhodobacterales; family Rhodobacteraceae; genus Celeribacter; species Celeribacter persicus. The sequence continues at coordinate 2,241 of NZ_QAOH01000010.1, read as the reverse complement.
GGCGCCGAGGTCGTGGGTGATGCGGATTGGGCCATGTTGAAAGATGCGGCCATCGGCGCGGTATTCGCCTTTGCCGCCGCCCTTCTGGCCCTGACGCTGATGATGCGGCTTCTCAGATCGGTCAGCTTTACACCCTATGTGATCTACCGCGTGATCCTAGGCGTCATCCTGCTCGCCATCTCCTACAGCTAAACGAAAAACGCGCCCGAAAGGGCGCGCTCATCGTTCAGGAATAAGTAGCAGTCAGATCTCGCGCAGGTTCTTTGCGCTTTCACGGATGGCATCGTATTGCCCACCGTCGCGGTAAACCCACATGTAATCCGGCAAGACAGCTTGCAATGCAGTTGGCTTGATACCCAGATCGGCCAGACTCTTCGCATCTTTGGACACGACATTGTCGACCTTCAGGTTCGCGATCTGGTCACGGGTCAGGATACCGTTATGGAAGAGACCAAGCGACAGGGTTTGCAAAGCGGAAAAGCCCATCGCCATCAGCGATCCAACCCAGAACGGCAGGTTCACAATCGGGCGGTTGCGGTGGATGATCCGCAACATATCCGCCATCAGCCCCTTGAGCGTATCCACATCCGGTCCGCCGAGCTCGTAAACGCCCGGTTCCGCCTGCCCAAGGGCACCTTTGACAGCAGCCTGCGCCACATCATCGACATACACCGGCTGGAATTTCGTGTTGCCACCAACGAGCATGAGAACCGGATTCTTCTCCGCCATCTTGCCAAAACGGTTGAAGAACTGATCCTCCGGCCCGAAGATCACCGACGGGCGCAAAATCACGGCAGACGGGAAAGCTTCGAGAACCCGTGCCTCTCCCTCGGCCTTGGTTCGGGAATAGGAAGAAGCGGCATTCGCATCGGCTCCCAGCGCGGAGAGATGCACAAGCTGCCCCACACCCTCTTCCGCCGCGATGCGAGCGATGCGACCGGCCCCCTCGGCCTGAACAGCCTCGAAAGAGTTCTTGCCACGCTCGGTTAGAACACCCACACAGTTCACAACCGCATCGGCTCCGACCATGGCCGCGCGCACGGAGGCATCGTCACGAACGTTGCAGAACACCGGCTCGACCTGACCGACCGCACCATAGGGTTTGACGTGAAGCGATTCGTTGGGGCGACGCACTGCGACGCGAACACGCCAGCCCTCTTTTGCCATGCGACGGGCGATGTACCGCCCGACAAAGCCAGCGCCGCCATAGATGGTGACCAGTTTCGTCATCTGCATCTCCAATGCCAAATTGTCGCGTCTGGTTTAGCTTTTCAGGGGGAAATGAACAAGGGATCTTCGCTCTCGCAAAAAACATTGAAAATCGCCGTTGACACGCCCCGCGTCTCCCTTTAGATCGCTGCCTCACGACATCTGTGCCCAGATGGCGGAATTGGTAGACGCGCCAGCTTCAGGTGCTGGTGTCCGTATGGACGTGGAGGTTCGAGTCCTCTTCTGGGCACCATTTCACTCGCAGAGTGAGATGTTCGAAAACCACAGAAAAACAAAAGCTTACGTCCATCCCGGCTTACGTCAGGTGATGTCAGGCCTCGTGCGTCCGAAAAGTCACGCGCCCCACATTATGCAAAGAGAACAGGGGCGCGACCAGATAATCGCGCCCGCACCAGTCATTCAGTTCAGCCGTAATAGGAATAATAGGCAGAGTCGCGCATCTTGGTCTCATCGAAGTTGAGAACCGTGAAAATCGGCGTTTCCTCGTATTTCACGGCATCAATCTGCGTGAAGGAATCCCGCACGTCACCTTGCGACGTACTCCCGTATTTGACGATCAGCACGATCGCATCGACAAGCGGCGCAATGTAGCGGGCATCCACCACCGGCAAGACCGGTGGCGTGTCGATGATCACCACATCCATGCTCTGACGGGCACTCGTCAGAAGCTCGGAAAACGCCGCGCTCTGCAAAAGCTGATCCGTCGGCACATCGGCACGGCTACGTCCGAGAATGATACCGGTCCGCGATTTCGGGTCAGCGACATAAAACCCGCGGTCGATGTCAAGTGCCTTGTCCGGATTGCGGAGGTATTCAAGGAAACCCTCGTCCGGATCATAGCCGATTTGCTGATGCTGCGACGGCTTTCGCAAATCCGCATCAATCAGCAAAACCTTTTTCCCAGCTTCCGCGTAGGTGTCAACGGCGGAGTAAAAACCTACCAAAGGGCGGCGCAAAAGTAGACCACTTGTGGGTTTAGCGTGACGGGCGCACAGAGCGCTGGCGGCCAGT
>NZ_QAOH01000009.1 GCF_003050785.1 Celeribacter persicus | reverse complement strand
CCTCAAGGCTTCCTACCACCCCAGCCATATTCCTCTACATCAATGAAGCAAGGCCCGACGGACCAACTCCGCCGGAAAATGCCCCTGTTTTATGCTTTTATACCCCTCCGCAGAGCTCACGCTGCTTATTTTCCCTCATCAGGGAGAGGGATTAAGTATAAACAATGATGATAAATCATAAACTTATATGACTTCTGATCTTAAGAGCAGTATTCTGCCTTCTCTACTCATAGGGAATGATGGTCTTCCTAGATTGTAGTCACAAACCTGACGATCATTTCGGTCTCAAGGGATGTTCGACGTGAGGATAATGGCGCCAAGCGTCACCCTCACCGTCTATCTCTGGCGCTCCAGTGTGGCGAAAACACCCATCTGCTGACGCGTGACTGCATGACGGAAAACCAGCCCAACCGTCCCGACATGATCGCCACAGAGGTAAAAGATTGCGGCCATGTGCCCTTTCTCAACGGACCCGAAAGCCTCAATGTGATCGCGCGGTTTCTGGAGGTATTGGCATGAGAATCGACCTTGGCGACATCACCCTCAACGTGGAAGAGAGCGGACCGGGCAATGGCGCGCCGGTGATCTTTGCCCATGCGCTCGGCACCAACCTGCACCTTTGGGACGAGGTGTTGCCACATCTGCCCGAGGGGCTGCGGCTTATTCGTTACGACCTGCGCGGCCATGGTCTGTCGGATGCGCCGAAAGGCCCCTATGCCATGGGCACGTTGGTGCGCGATACCGAGCGGCTGCTCGATCATCTCGGCGTGAAGGACGCGGTGTTCGTCGGCATTTCCATCGGCGGGTTGATTGCGCAGGGGTTGGCGGTCAAGCGGCTCGATCAGGTACGCGCGTTGGTGCTGTCGAATACCGCGGCCAAGATCGGGGCACGCAGCCTCTGGGACAAGCGTATCGCCGAAATCCACGACAAGGGACTTCAAAGCATCGTCGCGCCCACATTAGAGCGCTGGTTCGCCCCCGGTTTTCGCAAGACGGAAGCCGCCAGACGCTGGGGCCAGTCCATTCTCGACACCCCGCTCGAAGGTTATCTCGGCTGTGCCGCCGCCATTGCCGGAACGGATTTTTACACACCCACCTCGGGGTTGCGCCTGTCGTGCCTTGGCATCGCGGGGGGCTATGACGGTTCGACCCCGCCCGATCTGGTGCGCGAGACCCTGAGCGTCATTCCCGGTTCACGGTTTGAGCTGATGCGACGCTCCGGCCATTTGCCGCCCGTGGATGCCCCCGAAGATTATGCCGCCCTTCTGGGTCAATTCCTGATCGAGATCGCCCATGAAAAGCGCAATCCCAATCCGCATGATCATATTCCGAACCTCGGGCACGACCATCGTCACGATCACCATCATGACCACGACCATGATCATTCCGGGGGCTGCGAGCATGACTGATCCTGCGATCCTTTTGATCCATGGCTCCGCCCACGGCGCATGGTGTTGGCGCGATCTTCTGGCGGAATTGCACAGGCGCGGGATCAACGCACGCGCCCTCGACCTGCCGTCTCATGGCATGGACAAGACTCCTTATGCGGAGATCACCCTCGACAGCTACCGCGACGCGGTCCTTGCCGACATCGCCGCGCACGGCAATAGCCCCGTGATGCTGGTCGGCCATTCCGCCGGAGGTTACGCGATCACCGCCGCCGCCGAGGCCGCGCCCGAGCGGATCGCATCGCTTATCTATCTCTGCGCCTATGTGCCAAAGGACGGGATGAGCCTCGGCGATATGCGCCGCGCCGCGTCGGACCATCCGGTGCTGGGGCTGATCGAAAAGACCGCCGACGGGCTGGCCTTTCGTTTCAAATCCAACGCCGGTGTCGAGGCGCTTTGCCACGATTGCTCCGATGAGGCGAAAACCTATGTCCGGGCGCATCTCGGCCCGCAGGCGATCCGCCCGCAGGAGACCCCGCTGCGTGTGACCGAGGCCTCGCGCGCCCTGCCCCGTCACTATGTGATCTGCGAAAACGACCGTGTGATCCCGCCCGTTGAGCAACGCAAGATGTGCGCGGGCTGGCCCGAGGGAACAGTACATTCCCTGTCCTCTGGGCATTCTCCTTATTTCGCCCAGCCCGAGCGGCTGGCCGACACGCTAGACCGGATTTTGCACCAAACCAGATAGACAGCCGCAATCCGACAGGCCACAAAGGCGGAGTTGTTTTCAGGAAACGCCCCATGCCCCGCAATCTGCCGCTGATTTTCATTGTCACCACCGTGCTGATCGACGGCATGGGCATCGGGCTGATCTTTCCGGTGCTCCCGACGCTGATCCGGGAACTAACCGGCCAGACACTCGCCGACGCCGCGCTTTGGGGTGGGGTTCTGGCGACGGGCTTTGCCGTGATGCAGTTTTTCTTCGGGCCTTTTGTCGGCAATCTATCTGATCGCTTCGGGCGCAAACCTGTGCTGATCGCAGCGCTCTTCGTGATGATGATTGACTATCTGATCATGGCGCGGGCGCATACCATATGGCTCTTGCTCATCGGACGGCTGATCGCCGGAGTTTCGGCAGCCACGCCTGGCACGGCCGCCGCATTCATGGCAGATATTTCCAAACCCGAAGAGCGCGCGCGCAATTTCGGCTATATTCACGCGGCTCTTGGCATTGGCTTCGCACTCGGGCCGGTGATTGGCGGGATGCTTGCCACCGTGGACACGCGCGCTCCCTTCTATGCCGCCGCCGGGGTTGCCGGTCTCAACATGCTCTTCGGCCTGATCGTCATGCCCGAAAGCCTTGCGCCGGAAAAACGCCGCGCCTTCTCATGGTATCGAGCCAATCCCTTCGGTGCCTTTCGCGCCATTGGTCGGCTCAAGGGCCTCGCCGGTCTGCTCGCTGTCTTTGCCCTCTACGAGACCGCCTATTTCGTCTACCCGGCGGTCTGGTCGTTTTACACAGAGGAACGGTTCGGATTCGACACCGCCACCATCGGGCTCACGCTTTTCGCCTTTGGCGCGACTATGGGACTGGCACAGGCGGTTCTGGTCGGGCCACTGGTCAAGCGCTTCGGCGCCTATCGCGTGGCGATGGGAGGCATCCTCCTCGACGCTCTGGTCTTCATCACCTTCGGCCTCACGGCTAGCGTGCCGCTGGTCTGGATCATGTCCGTGCTCTCCGGCATTTCCGCGATCTCCATCCCGGCGCTGCAATCCATGATGAGCAGCGCCACCCCCGACGATCAGCAGGGCGAGTTGCAGGGCGTCACCGGGTCCATCGCCGCCCTCGCCACCATCGTGAGTCCCTTGGTGATGACCGAGATTTTCGCCACCTTCACCCGTCCCGACACAGTGTACTACCTGCCCGGAGCGCCATTTCTGCTGTCGCTGGTGATCGTCCTGATCGGCGGCGTGATCCTCCATCGCTGGCAGGGACGGCACGGGCGCATTTGACGCCCAGTCACAGATCTTTGACCAATTTGATCTGGATACGGGACCTGTCGCGCATTTCATGTTATACTGTGATCTGGAAAGAAGGAGGAAAATCATGACACGCCATATTACCGACACGTCGCATCGTGCACCCGGCAATAATCGCCTCATCCATTTTCTTGCCCTTGATCGCGGTGCTTCCCGCGCCCGGATTTGGGACAAAATGGATCGCGCCCGCAAAGATTCGAAAGCCGCATCGCGCGTGAAACAATTCCTGCGGATCGACCGCGGTCGTAGCGCCTGAGTCGATACAGTTCCGTCTGGTTCGGGCCCGTTTACGACGGGCCCGTTTTCATGTGCACAGGTCGAAGCTTTCAGTTTGCATATTATTGCCAAAAACTGTTTGCAAATTGTCCATCCCAAATACTTATTGCAAATATTGATTCAAAAATCTGTGCACAGATGCATACCGGGTATGCTTCCGCAGAAATCTCATCAATTGGGCTGGAAGCCCCCCGCGCCACGCGCATAGTGCGCGCAATAAGGACAACTCGGGGAGGAGGCTGGCCTTATAATATTGCTCTCAGCTCTCCCCGTGACCGCATTCCACAATGGAGAGACTGTCGTGACCACCGCCCGCCGCCCTGTGCCGCAATTCCTGCAATCCAAGATCATGTCTGCCGAAGATGCCGCCAGCCTCGTGGAGAATGGCGCGACCGTCGGGATGAGCGGATTTACCGGGTCGGGCTATCCCAAGGCGGTGCCTCTGGCACTGGCGGCACGGATCGAGGAGCGTCACGCTCAGGGCGAGAAATTCCGCATCAAGATCTGGTCCGGCGCCTCTACCGGTCCCGAGCTCGACGGCGCACTCGCCAAGGCCGACGGCATCGACTTCCGCCTGCCCTACAACTCCGACCCGATTGCCCGCGAGCGGATCAACAAGGGCGAGATGAAATATTTCGACATGCACCTGTCGCAGGTTGCGCCGATGGCCTGGCAAGGTTTTCTCGGCAAGCTCGACACCGCCATCGTCGAAATTTCCGGCATCACGCCCGAAGGCGATCTGATCCCCTCGTCTTCCATCGGCAACAACAAGACCTGGCTGGAATGCGCCGACAAGATCATCCTTGAACTGAACTCCTGGCAGAGCGAACATCTCGACGGGATGCATGACATCTATTACGGCACCGCCCTGCCCCCGGCGCGCCGGGCGATCCCGCTGATCAAACCGGACGACCGCATCGGCCAATCGCATTTCAAGGTGGACCCGTCGAAAATCGTCGCCATCGTAGAAACCGACACGCCGGACCGCAACGCGCCCTTTGCCAAGCCGGACAAGACCGCGCTGGACATTGCCGGGCACCTGCTGGAATTCCTGACCCATGAACTGAAAATGGGGCGGATGCCGAAGGAGCTTCTGCCGCTGCAATCGGGTGTGGGCAACGTGACCAATGCCGTGCTCGCCGGTCTGCTCGACAGCCCGTTCGAGAACATGACCGCCTTCACCGAGGTGATTCAGGACGGGATGCTCGACATGCTGGATGCGGGCAAACTGCGTATGGCGTCCGCCACTGCCTTCTCGCTCTCGCCGGAAGCCGCCGAGAAATTCAACGCCGAGGCGCATCGCTACCGTGACAAGCTGATCCTGCGCCCACAAGAAATCTCAAACCACCCCGAGCTTGTGCGTCGTCTGGGCTGTATCGCGATGAACGGGCTGATCGAGGCGGACATCTACGGCAACGTCAATTCCACCCATGTGATGGGCTCGCGCATCCAGAACGGCATCGGCGGCTCGGGCGACTTTGCGCGTAATGCGTTTGTTTCGATCTTCATGACACCTTCGACCGCCAAAGGCGGCGCGATCTCGGCCATTGTGCCCATGGCCTCCCATGTGGATCACATCAATCAGGACGTTCAGGTCATCGTGACGGAACAGGGCCTCGCCGATCTGCGCGGTCTCGATCCGAAGCAGAAAGCCGAACTGATCATCAAGAAATGCGCACATCCGGCCTACCGCGACATGCTGCGTGACTATTACGAGCGCGCGAAGAAAAGCTCCTTCGGCGGACACGCGCCCCACGATCTGCGCGAGGCGCTGAGCTGGCACCAGAGGTTCATTGACACCGGTTCGATGAAATAAGCTCAAAGGCCCTCTTCGGAGGGCCTTTTTGTCTCTGGCCTCTACCCGGTCAATCGGTCAGGGTACCACCATGAACCGCAGACCTATGACAGACTTCCCCTGCACGCTCGCCGCAGAACTTGCCCATGCGGATGACTTGCATCAGGCTCTTTTGCGCGCACTTGACGGCATCCAGATCAGTGAAACAGAGGCCGACACGCTCCTTCAGCGACTTCGACGCGAGGCTGGGGAGGCACTGGCCGACCGCCTCGACCGGCTTGATGCCGGATTTCTCACCGCTGTCATTCGCTATGCGGCGGGCCATATGCCTATCCCTGCCGCCGATGCAATTCAGAACTACCTAAACAACGCAGAGGTCGCCCCTGCGATGTGGCCTGACCCGCTTGATACCGCACTCACCGCCCTGCCCTCGGACCGTCCCGGGATGCCCGCCTTTTCCGACCGGGCGTTTGACGCTTGGTTCGCGGCGCTCGCCTCTGGAAAAATGCTCTATGGCTACGGGCTTTATGGCGAGAAACGTGCGGTCTATCTCGCCGATCAGTATCGCGACGCTTCCGGACCGGAACCACGGTCGCGCCATCTCGGTATCGACATTTTCGCCCCGGCGGGCACGGCAATCCATGCGCCACTTCCCGGCCGGGTACATCGTGCCGCGTATAATGCCGATCCGCTCGATTACGGCCACACGCTCATCCTCGAACATGAAACGCCTGAAGGGACACCCTTCTGGACGCTCTACGGCCATCTCGGGCAACCCGTCGTCATGGAGGGCATGGAAATCACCGCCGGACAACGCATCGCCCCTCTGGGGGACTGGCATGAAAACGGCGGCTGGGCACCGCATCTGCATTTTCAGGTGATCACCAGCCTACTCTCGCAAACTGGCGGTAATTTCTACGGCGTCGGGCATGATAGCCTCTGGCCGGTCTGGTCGCAGATTTCCCCCGACCCGAACCTGATCCTCCGCCTGCCCACGCGGGCTTTCCGACTCTGAGCTACGCCGCGCGGCGGAAGCGGGTGAGACGAAATGGCGAAGGATCGACAATGGGTGTCGCGCCCGTCACGATATCCGCCATCAGATGCCCCGCCCCCGGTCCCGTACCGAAGCCATGGCCGGAAAAGCCCGAGGCGATGTAGAAATTCGGCAATTTCGGCACTTCGGAAATCACCGGCACCGCATCGGGCGTAGCGTCGATCAGCCCCGCCCAGCTTTGCGTCATCTTGAGCTTTCCAAAGGCCGGATAAGCTTTGATCGTGTTGGCCCAGGCGTTTTTCAAATCACGCTTGACGGGTTTCGGATCGAGCGTGCGCATCAGTTCGAAGGGCGTGACCTCATCGTTTTTCCAATGGCGCGCACGCTTCCAGTCCTCGAAGAAATAGGACGTCAGACCCAGACGATATTCATGCATCGACTTCAAAGCGGTCGGCAGGAAATCAAAGAACAGCCGGAAACTGTCGAGGGTCAGGGGCGCGAGGTTGTCATTGCGGATCGCCACCGAATAGCCCCCGTCGAGACGGCGACGAAATGCGAAATCCGGTCCGCCCACGGCAAGATCGGGCAGGCTCTCGTCGGGCGATGTGCGCATCACCGTGTTGATCACCGGCAGGGTCGGGAAATTCAGCCCGAGATTGCCGGCGAAGAGACGCGACCACGCGCCACCTGCCAAAACCACGGACCCGCAGCGGATCGTACCCCGCTCTGTCACAACGGCGGAAATCGCCCCTGCCTGGGTCTCGACCCCGCGCACGGCACAGTGTTGCAGGATCACCGCGCCTTTCTTCTGCGCAGCGCGAGCCATGGCGGGCACAGCCTTGAACGGTTCGGCCGTGCCATCCGTGGGCGTGTAGAGCGCACGTTTCCAAGGCTTTGTAAGGCCCGGAAGGAGAACGGCGATCTCGGAGCCCTCGATGAACCGCGCCGAAAGCGCATGCGCGCGTGCGGACCCCATCCAACCCTCATAGGACGCAAGCGCCTTTTCCCCATCAAGCAGATAAAGCGTACCACGTTCGCGAAACCCGGTTTCCAGCCCGGTGATCTCATTCATCTGCCGCCAGAGCTTGAGGCTTTCGACGGTTAGCGGGATCTCCGCCGCATCGCGCCCCATGGTCCGACACCAGCCCCAGTTGCGGCCTGATTGCTCCGCCCCGATGATACCCTTTTCGCAAAGCGTGACAGAGACGCCGCGCTCGGCGAGAAACAGCGCCGTGCTGACGCCGATGATCCCGCCGCCGATCACGACAACGTCGCTGCGCGCGGGCAAATATTCATTTCCAGCGACGGGATCCATGGTGATGCGCATGTGCAGCCTCTGACAGTCGGCCCGATCTATGCCGGGAAGTGATTTTCCGTCACCCTAAGAGAAAACTGACGTAAGATAAGAATTTTAATTCATATAATGATAATAATTATATTATTTCTCATATTATGATGATTTTATCCTAATAAATACAATTTACTCTCACTGATCCGTCATCAAGGAGCCCGACAAATGAGCAAAACCGCCTCGCGAACACAGGCTTCTGGCACACAGGCCCTTGATCGCGCCATTGGTCTCATGCGGATCATCGCGACATCGCAAAGCACCGGCCTCACCGCACGAGAGCTGTCCAAGCACACGGGTCTCACGCAAGCGACGCTGTACCGGCAGTTGCAGGCGCTCGAAAAACACGGGCTGGTCGAAAATGAGGCGAAACGCTACCGGATCGGGCGTGGCGCGCTGTTCTTTGCCGCTGCCGCGTTCGAGGCCGATCCCTTGCACAAAGTTGCGCAACGCCCGCTGCGCCGGGTGGCGCAGGCGACCGGCTGCTCCACCGCACTGGTGATTGCACAGGACACGCTGGCGATGTGTGCGGCCCGCGCCGAAGGCACATTCACCGCCCGCACGATCTATTCCAATGTCGGCGCGACCGCACCCCTGGGCCTGGGGTCCAGTAGCCTGTGTCTTCTGGCGGCGCTCGACGACAATGAGGCGACCCATGTGATCGAAGCCAACCGGCAAGTCCTGATCGGTCCTTATTTCCTCGATGAGTTGGCACTGCGCACCGCCATTGGTCAGGTCCAGCGCGATGGCTATGCCCGCGACCCTGGCGAGATATTTCAGGATGTCTTCGGCCTTGCGGTTCCGGTGCGCTCGGAAACCGGCAAGACCATCGCCGCCATCGGTCTCTCCGCCGTTCTCGAACGCATCGACGCCGCGCGGGAAAAGTGGATCCTGTCGGTCATGCAGGAGGCGGCGGAAGAGATCGGTCGCGCCGTCAATCCCGTCACCGGACATATCCCGTACAAAGCCCAGTAAGCGCGGCTGCCCGTAAAACTGTGGAAAAGGCGAGTTTCGGTTCGATGCGGCATCGCAGCGGTCCTGATCTGACCGACATCAAATTGTATCAGCCGCATCCATCAAGGCTTTCGCATGTTGCGCTGCGGTGCAGAATCGTGTCACTCCCTTGGGGCAAGAGCCGATAAACGAGGGAACGGTGCATGCCGCGCGCACTTGTGTTAGTCGTAAATTCGATGCCTGTCGACATGGCGCGGGTTGCTCTTGGTCATGATGCAGTCGCACGAAAAGATGTCGCGAAGTTCGACACCCATGCCATTACAGGCGGCTCAGAATGGGTTCAAATGTCCATGAGCCCCTACTTGTCGTTTGCAGGGCCATAACACGAAAGGGGACTGATCATGACGCAGAATATTGCTCAACCCGTCGCGGTAATCATGACCCTCTACCGCGCCGATCCTCTCGATGCTTTCGAACTGGCACTCAGCTCGCTTGAAAATCAAACTCTTGAGGCTACGATCCGGGTCTATCTGTGTGTGGATGGCCCGCTGCCCGAAAGCCATGAAGTCTGGCTGGAGCAAAACGCAACGCGTTTCCATAAGGTCCTGCACAATGAAACCAACCTCGGACTTGCACGATCGCTCAATCGGCTTATCGACCTTCTCGAAGACGAGGAATTCGTCTTCCGCATGGATGGGGACGATATTTCACTGCCGTCGCGGTTCGAGCGTCAGATCGAACTCATGCGTGCGGAGCCGGACCTTGGGCTTTGCGGGTGTCAGGCGATCGACATCGACGATGACGGCAAGGAACTTGCCCCCCGGAAATTTCCGGTCACTCCAGAGGAAACGCGTCACCGCCTGAGCCGTATCACCCCGGTGCTGCACCCGACATTTTGCATCCGCCGTACAATCCTGCGGGATCCGAAGATGCGTTATCCCGACGCCTATCTTTGCGAAGACTTGGCCTTCCTCGTCACCCTGACCGGGGCGGGGCACAGCATATCGAACCATCCCGAGACGTTGTTCAAGTGGCGCACAGGCAAGAATTTCTTCAAGCGCCGCCAGGACGCACGACGCGAATGGGTGGAAATGAGTTGGTATTTCCGCGCGCTGCGCGCCAACGGCAGGCTATTTTCGCCGCAAGCGGTTTTTCCGGTCCTGCGCTTTATCATGCGGATCTTGCCGCAAAGCTGGATTGTCTGGCTTTACGGGTCACCACTGCGGAATTTCGTGATCGGCAAGGACGCAAAGCAGAAGTCATTCCCCACCTAGAACGCACCGCCTTCGGCACTTCTGTTTGTGAGACGTCTCAAACGGTATGCTGGAATGTGTGACACCGACATTCTCATCGGTTCGGATTGCCACAACCACCGTCGATACCGAGGTGAGACCGGTCGCCGACAACCAGCCGGTTTACATCCCGCCCGGTGCGTTGCATCGTCTGGAAAAGCCCGGCAAAATGCCTATGGTCTTGATCGAGATCCGGACCGGCTTCTATGTGAGTAAAGACGACATCACGCGCTATGATGATGTCTGTGCCCGCGATCAGAGCGCGAAAGGATAAGGCAGCATGTCTCCCAAATTCGGCACCAGCGGTTTGCGCGGTCTCGTGACGGAACTGACCGATGAACTGGTCGCGAATTACGTCCACGCATTTTTGAGCACCGTGCGGCCCGAAACGCTTTATGTCGGGCGCGATCTGCGTCCATCGTCGCCCCGGATCGCCAAGGTTATCTGTGAGACGGCACAGGTGGCAGGAGTCGATGTCGTCGATTGCGGGACACTTGGCACCCCGGCCCTCGCTCTGTCGTCCATGACGGCGAAAGCCCCGGCGATCATGGTCACGGGGAGCCATATCCCGGCGGACCGCAACGGGCTGAAATTCTATCTGCCCGAGGGCGAAATCTCGAAAGAAGATGAGGCCGCCATCAACACAGCCTATGTGTCGCGCGGGCGCTACACAGGGCAGGCGGAAGGCACGTTATGCGAACAGGACGCCGAAACGCCTTACATTGACCGTTATATCGGTGCCTTTGGCGCCGGGGCTCTTGCCGGGATGAAAATCGGCATTTATCGCCATTCATCGGTCGCGCGTGACACAATGGAGGCAATCCTCAAGGGATTGGGCGCTGGGATTGTCCCGCTGGCCCATTCCGACACCTTCATCCCCGTTGACACCGAAGCCGTCGATCCCGAAACACGCGACGAGCTGCGGTCCTGGTGTCGGGAGAACGGCCTCGATGCCATTGCCTCCACCGATGGGGATGCGGATCGCCCGATGCTCACCGATGAAACCGGCAAAGTCATTCCCGGCGACATTCTCGGGGTTCTGACCGCGCGGTTGCTGGGTGCGAAATCTGTCGTAACGCCCGTATCGTCCAACGACATGGTGCGCCGTCTGCCGGAGTTCGATGAGGTGATCCTGACCCGGATCGGTTCTCCCTTTGTCATAGCGGGCATGGTGCAGGCGACGCACCCGGAGGTTGTTGGGTTCGAAGCGAACGGCGGATTCCTTCTGGGCTTCGAGGCGCAGCTTTCCGGCCCTCTCGCCCCCTTGCCCACACGCGATTGCATGTTGCCGATCCTCGCTCCGCTCGTGGCGGCCAAACAGGTCGGAAAGTCCCTTGCAGAACTGGTTGCAGACCTCCCGCCTTGCTTCACCGCCGCAGATCGCGTGCAGGAGATCGACCGCGACAAGGCCAAGGTTTTCCTTGACGGCCTGATTACAGACAAAACCACCCGAACAGCCTTCTTTGCCCCCTTCGGTACCATTGCAACCACGGACCTGACGGACGGGCTGCGCGTTGATTTCGACAGTGGTGATGTGCTCCATCTGCGCCCTTCCGGCAATGCTCCGGAGTTTCGCATCTACGCCCAGGCCAAAAGCGATGACAAAGCCACCACCCTGATCAAAAGCGCCTATCAACGCGTCGCATACGAAGTGCTGTAAAAGAAAACGGGCCTGCCACCTTTGAACACGTATCGCGTCGCAAAAGACACAACCTTCCGTTTCTGTGTAACTTGACGCAGGACGATGCTGACCCGACATCGGTATCCAGAACTGTTGGCCAGTGACCAAACCCGGCAAACGAAAATGCCGGCCCTTCCGGGCCGGCATTTTCATTTATTTCAAATTCTTATACCACATTCGAACTTATAACTTCTCCCGGCAACCATCAGTTGCGCGAAACAGCTCCCACTTGCTAGTCGGAGTCAGCTTCTGTTTCAGCCGCATTTCGAATGGCCGCAAGAGGCGCAGGTCATGCAGCCTTCGACCATCCGCATGTCATAAGAGCCACAGGACGGGCAGGCTTTGCCGCGCGGTTTTTCCCCGATGGCCACCACTTCGGATTTCGGATCGGTTTTCAGCCCCATGCCTTCACCTGCGATGAAGCCAATCTCGACCAAGTGGGTTTCGATCACTCCGCCGATGGCCGCAAGGATGGAGGGGATGTATTTGCCCTTCATCCACGCACCACCGCGCGGATCGAACACGGCCTTGAGTTCCTCGACCACGAAGGACACATCGCCACCGCGACGGAACACCGCCGATATCATCCGCGTCAGCGCCACGGTCCAGGCGAAATGCTCCATGTTCTTCGAGTTGATGAAAATCTCGAACGGGCGGCGATGCCCGGCCACGACGATGTCGTTGATGGTGATATAAAGCGCGTGCTCGCTGTCGGGCCATTTGACCTTGTAGGTGTTGCCTTCGAGCTGCTGCGGACGGTCGAGCGGCTCGGAAAGATAGACAACCTCGGCGCCGATCTCCTGCTCCGGAGCTTTCTCCGAGGTCTCGGACACGGACAGAACAGAGCCGGTCACGTCGTTCGGACGGTAGGTGGTACATCCCTTACAGCCGGTCTCATAAGCCTCCATGTAGACTTCCTTGAAATCCTCGAAGGCGATGTCTTCCGGGCAATTGATCGTCTTGGAGATCGAGCTGTCGACCCATTTCTGCGCCGCCGCCTGCATCCGCACATGATCCAGAGGCGCAAGCGTTTGCGCGTTGACGAAATAGTCGGGCAGTTCGACATCCGCACCGAACTTGTCGCGGAAGAGTTTCACCGCGTAATCCACGACTTCCTCTTCGGTGCGCGATCCGTCCTTCTGCAACACCTTGCGGGTGTAGGCATAGGCGAACACCGGCTCGATCCCCGACGACACGTTGCCCGCATAAAGGCTGATCGTGCCGGTCGGTGCAATGGAGGTCAGAAGCGCGTTGCGGATGCCATGTTTGGCGATAGCGTCCTTGACGTCCTGATCCATGTGGGTCAGCGAGCCGGAGGCGAGGTATTTGTCCGCATCAAAAAGCGGGAAAGCGCCCTTTTCTTTCGCCAGACCCGCGGAGGCCAGATAAGACGCCCGCGCGATCATCTTGAGCCATTTTTCACAGGTCGCTGCGGCCTCCTCAGAACCGTAACGCTGACCGATCATCAAAAGCGCATCCGCCAGACCGGTGACGCCCAACCCGATGCGGCGTTTCGCCTGGGCTTCCTGTGCCTGCTGCTCCAACGGGAAGCGGGAGGCGTCCACGACGTTGTCCATCATCCGCACGGCAGTCGCGACGAGATCGGACAGAGCCTTCTCGTCCATTTCCGCGCCCGGCCCGAACGGGTCTTTCACCAGCCGCGCAAGGTTGATCGAGCCCAAAAGACAGGCGCCATAGGGCGGCAGCGGCTGCTCGCCACAGGGGTTGGTGGCCGCAATCGTCTCGCAATAGGAGAGATTGTTCATCTTGTTGATGCGGTCGATGAAGATCACGCCCGGCTCGGCATAATCATAGGTCGCGCGCATGATCTTGTTCCACAGATCGCGGGCCTCGACGGTGTGATAGACCTTTCCGTCGAACTTGAGTTCCCACGGCCCGTCCGCCTTCACCGCTTCCATGAAATCGTCGGTCACAAGCACGGACAGGTTGAACATCCGCAGCCGCGCGCTGTCCTGTTTTGCTTCGATGAACTGATGAATATCCGGGTGATCGCAGCGCATGGTCGCCATCATCGCACCGCGGCGCGATCCCGCGGACATGATCGTGCGGCACATGGCGTCCCAGACATCCATGAACGACAGGGGCCCGGAGGCATCCGCCGCCACGCCCTTCACATCCGCACCCTTGGGCCGGATGGTGGAGAAATCATAGCCGATGCCGCCGCCCTGCTGCATGGTGAGCGCGGCCTCTTTCAGCATGTCGAAAATCCCCGCCATGCTGTCCGGGATCGTCCCCATGACGAAACAGTTGAACAGTGTCACGGCGCGGCCCGTGCCAGCGCCAGCAAGAATGCGGCCCGCCGGCAGAAATTTGAAATCCTCCAACGCGTGGTAGAATTTTTCCTCCCACGCCTCCTGATCCTTTTCGACAGAGGCCAGAGACCGCGCCACACGCCGCCAGCTATCCTCCACAGATTGATCCAGCGCCTTCCCGTCGGCCTCTTTCAGGCGGTATTTCATATCCCAAATCTGTTCGGCGATGGGTGCGGCAAAGCGAGTCATGGCGGTCTTTTCCGTTCTTGATTGGCGGCGATGAGGGCGGTCGTTTAACCCGATGTTCTCGGAAGGGCAACTTGAAGAATCGCACATACGAACTATGATTTCCTACCACAGTTAGGGCGATCCAATGGCTGATTACATAAACCTAGTAAAATTATGCGTGGGCGTCGACTCTTTTGAAGAGTTGGAGGCCTATGTCGACGCCGCTCCCAAAGGAGTGCGCGGGCATACGACGCGCATGTGGCCCAAACAGGAGGAGAAGCTCCTACGAGGGGGCTCGCTCTACTGGGTGATCAAGGGCTCCATTCAGGCCCGTCAGAAAATCGTGGCGCTGGAAGAGGTTATCGGCGAAGACGGCGTGCGCCGCTGTCGCATCCAGCTCTCCGCTCCCCTGATCCGCACGCAAAACGCGCTGCGCAGACCGTTTCAGGGCTGGCGCTACCTCCAACCCGAAGATGCCCCCGCCGATCTGCCGCAAGGACGTGCGAACGAACCCGACCTGCCGCCGGAACTGGCGCAGGCTCTGGCCGAAATCGGGGTGATTTGAGTATTTTGGGCAGCAAAGGAAACAGGGGAGCACGCCCCTGTCCCGCAGTTCAGTCTCCCAGCCCCATCGTCTCAGTCAGTTCCGAGAGCGTCGCGCGGGTCTCATCGGTCCAATGCGCCATGCGCGATTTGAACAGGGTCGCCTGAGAGCGATGCACCGGATCGCAGTTGAGGATTTTGAGGTGGTTCGCGCGCAGCGTCTCCCCCGTGGAGGTGATGTCGGCAATGGCCTCGGCGGTGAGGTTCTTCACCGTGCCCTCCGTCGCCCCCTGGCTGTCGACAAGCTGGTAATCGGCGACACCGTTCGCCTTGAGAAATTCGCGCACAAGATGGTGGTATTTCGTCGCGATGCGCAGCCGGAACCCGTGCCGTGCGCGGAACGCCGACGCTGCGGCATCCAGATCGTCCAGCGTATCCACATCGACCCAGCATTTCGGCACGGCGATGATCAGATCGGCATGACCGAACCCCATGGACGCAAGTTCCGACACCTTGCTGTCCCAAGCGGCGAGCTTGTCGCGCACCAAATCGGAACCGGTGACGCCAAGATGAATGCGCCCGGCGGCGAGTTCACGCGGGATCTCCGAGGCGGAGAGCAGAACAAGCTCAACGCCCGCGATGCCCTCAACCGCGCCGGAATACTCCCGTTCGGTCCCAGCGCGCGACAACGTTACGCCGCGTTCGGCAAACCACTCGAATGTCTTGTCCATCAACCGGCCCTTAGAGGGCACGCCAAGTTTGACGACCATCATGCGCCTCCTTTCAGGGACAAAAGCACATTCGGGCGGATCACCCCGCCCACAGCCGGAATGGAGCGACCCTGTCCGAGCACAGCGGTCAGGGCGTCATAGCGCCCACCGGTGGCGACAGGCGGCAGGTCCGGGCGGCCTTCGGCGTAAAATCCGAACACGAACCCATCGTAATATTCCATCGAGGTGCGCCCGTAGGAGGCCTCGAAATCCAGATGCTCCACATCGACACCGCGCGCCGCCAGCGCATCGCTGCGACGACCGAGCAGGCTGACGGCCTCGGAGATCGCGGGCAGATCCACCGCAATGTCGCGCAGTTGCGAGAGCACATGCGGCAGGGTTTCCTTGAGCGACAGGATGTCATCGAGCAATTCGATTTCACCGGCGGAAATCGGCGGTTCGCTCGCATCCTCTTCCAACGCCTTGACCCGTGCGTCGATCTCCGTCTGGGTGCGCAAGCCGATGAAGGGGGCTTCCGCGTCCCTGAGATTGGCACGAACGCGGTCGAGGTTCTGGTGGCGCAGCGCCGTACCCGCCTCCGAGAACCGCGTCATCAGCGCACGGAACCGGCGCGGACGCCAGATGTGGCGCAGCAAAGCGGCGCGGCGGCGTTCGGTGGTTTTAAGCCCCGCCACCGCCGCCTTGAGAATGCCGATGTCGCCGGTCGCGGCATGCAGACCGGACCCTGCCAGCACCTCGGCAAAACGGGCAAAGACTTCCGCATCCGCTGCCGCCGGATCGGAACCGTCGAACACCTCGTAGCCGACCTGAAAATACTCATTGGCCCGGCTCGGCATGTCTTCCTGTTTGCGGAACACTTCACCCGCATAGGTGTAACGCGCAGGTTCCGCCCCGTTCGTCATGTGTTCCTGCACCACCGGAACAGTGAAATCCGGGCGCAGCATCATTTCGCCGCGCTCGGGATCATGGGTCACATAAGCGCGGGCACGGATATCCTCGCCATAGAGATCGAGAAGCACCTCGGCAGGAAGGAGAATATCCATCTCCACCGGTTGCGCACCGCTTGCCTCGAAAAAGGCCTTGAGCCGGGCAGCCTCCGCCTTGACTGCCGCTTTCGGAATATCGGAACGGGGCATCAGCTATAGCTCTCGATAATCTCGCGCACTTTCGCGACCATCTGGTCACGCGGCACTTCGTATTGGTTCGGACGATCTTTCCATTCCTCGACGGAGGCGTTTTCCGCCAGTTTCGTGCCAAGAATCAGATCCTTGATCTGCACCACACCGCGCTCCGCCTCATCGCCGCCCTGAATGATCGCCACCGGACTTTCGCGCTTGTCGGCATATTTGAGCTGGTTGCCGAAATTCTTGGGATTGCCAAGATAGACCTCCGCGCGAATACCCGCCTGACGCAGCTCCGTCACCATCTCCATATAATCACCCATTCGGTCGCGATCCATCACGGTCACAACGACAGGGCCTTGGGCCTTGGACCCGATCCGACCCGTGGCGCGCAGAGCGGCCAGAAGACGGTCGACCCCGATGGACATGCCGGTCGCCGGCACGGATTGGCCGGTGAAGCGTTTGACCAGATCGTCGTAACGCCCGCCGCCCGCGACAGAACCGAACTCACGCACGCGGCCTTTCTCGTCAGTGACCTCGAAGGTCAGCTCGGCCTCATAGACAGGTCCGGTGTAATAGCCCAAGCCCCGCACCACGGCGGGGTCGATGACGATGCGGTCGGGACCGTAGCCTTGGCCTTCGAGCAGCTCCGCGATCTCACGAAGTTCCGCCACGCCCTCTTGCCCGGTCGTGGCCTCGCCGACCAACTCGCCCAGACGGTCCAGCGTTGTCGCATTGCTGTCCTGACGGCCATTGACGAAACCGAGGATCAGTTCGACCTGCGCCGTCGCAAGCCCCGCACCCTTGGTGAAATCACCACTCTCATCCTTGCGGCCTTCGGTCAGAAGCGCCATGACACCTTCGTCCCCGAACTTGTCATGCTTGTCGATGGTGCGCAAAACGATGCCGCGCACATGCGTAAATTCTTCGGTATCCGGCAGGCCCGCGGCCTCCAGCACCCCGTCCAGCACTTTGCGGTTGTTCACCCGGATGATGTAATCGCCACGCGAAATGCCGACGGCTTCGAGCGTATCCGAGAGCATCGCGCAAATCTCCGCATCGGCGGCCACCGACGGAGCCCCCACGGTGTCGGCGTCGCACTGATAAAACTGGCGAAAGCGCCCCGGTCCGGGTTTTTCATTGCGCCACACCGGCCCCATTGCAAAGCGACGATAGGGAGACGGCAGGTCTTGGCGATACTGCGCGGCGACACGGGCCAAAGGCGCGGTCATATCGTAACGCAAAGCAACCCAATCCGAGTCGTCCTCCTGCCAGGCGAACACCCCTTCGTTCGGGCGGTCTACATCCGGCAGGAATTTACCCAGCGCCTCAACGGTTTCCACCGCAGAGGTTTCAAGCGCCTCGAACCCGTAAAGATGATAGACTTCGGCGATCTGATCGAGCATATGTTTGCGCTCGCTCACCTCGGTGCCGAAGTAATCACGAAAGCCCTTGGGCGTCACTGCCTTGGGGCGCGGGGTTTTCTTGGGCTTGGCCATGGCCGGTCCTTTTGCTCACTGTCGCGGGCGGCATATCGCAAGGGACTGCTCGGGGCAAGGCAAGCCACACCCGGACGGGGTGAAATCCGGGGCAAAATCGCCTATAATCGAATGTATCAGTGACCCACTGAGACGGAGGAAAGACATGTCAGACGAAACCCGCATCATCGCGCTCGAAGAACAGGTCGCCTATCTCACCAAAACCGTCGAGGAGCTGTCCGACGTGGTCGCGCAACAGGAGCGCGTGCTGGAAATGGCCGAACGGCGTTTGGGAATGCTGATGGAGGCCGAAGCGCTGCGCCAGTCCGAGACCGAAGGCTCCGTGCCGCTGGCCGACCAACGCCCTCCGCACTACTAAAAGTCACAAAAGATCGGGCAATTCCGGCTCCGGCGCTTGGGCGGCCTCAATGAAACGGATCGCGACACTGTCACGACGCGTCTCGGTGAACTGCCCCAGATAGCGCATGCCGCGATAATATCGCGACAGCACCCCCACCTGCCCCATCGCCGCGCCTTTGCCCGGTTCAATCTCCGCCTTGGCGCAAGATATCTCTGGCGCCAGGACGAGTTCTGGAGGCAACAGCGTGAAGGGCACGCATCCCCCCTGCCCTTCATGCAGCACATAGACGCCCGTTTCATGGAAATAGAGGTTCGATCCGCGCCACCACCCGGTGTCTTCAAAAAGCTGTGTCTTGAGCCTGCCAGAGGGCGACCGCAAAATGAGCGTACGATGCCAGTCACTCTGCATTGAGACCATCGGACGCAGGCGCATCGAAACCTCGATGCCCCCTCCAAGCTCTGCTGTCGCCGTGCGCTTCATTTGCGCAAAGGGCATCCATGCCAACGTCAGCCCGACGAGAATCAACACACCCAAGAGCAAATTTTTCACCGCATTTCCTCGCTTACCAGCGTCCCGTCGTGCAGCAAAAGCTCAAGCCAGTCCTCCTCCGCACCGTATTCGGGATAGACCGACACAAACGCCACCTGCCGTTCCAGCGCGCCGATCTTACCCTCCGGGCAACGCTCTCCGCGCCCGACACCACAGGTCTGGCGCTTGATCGTCTCATAGGTCTTGTCGGCTTTGGTCCAGTCTCGGTCGGTGTCCCCCGAGTAGCGCAGCACCTCATGCAAAGCCGCCTCGCCGAACATCACCAGCGCCGCCGTCACCTGCCGGACACAGCCGTCGGAAAACCCGGTGATGAACTGGCTGCGCGGCGCAGTGCTTTCTGGATCGCTGTCGTAAAGCTGCCAGATCGGTCGACCTTCGCGCGGGAACTGATCGACCTTGCGGCCCATGGACTTGACCTCACAGGCGACCCCGACCTCTCCAAAGGGCAGCACCTCTCCCGGCTTGACCGTCGGGACAGGTCCCTCCGCCGCTTGCGGTTTGAGAAAGCCGAATAACGGTTTGTGCGGTGCAACAGGGGTTTCCGCCTCGACTTCAGGAGAAACTTCACTTTCTACCCCATGTGTCTCCGGACGGGCTGTGAAACCTTCGCCTTCAAGTGGCACGGCGGCGAGCTCCACCTCTTGAGCCTCGCGGTCTTTCGGCTTCAGAAATCCGAAGACCCCACCCAATCCGGCGGTTTTGACCTTTGTCGTTTGCGCCGTGATCCCGTTTGCGGCTGCCGGGGCATTTTTACTGACCAACAAAGCCACCCCGCTCTCTGCCTCCGAGGTTTCAACCACCTCGATGTCGCTGCCTGCCAGTGGCGAAGGTTCAGGCTTCGAGGCTGGGATCAGGAAGGCAAACAAGCCTTTATCCTCAACGTTTTTCCCGGCCTTTGCAAGGACTGCGGCCTCCGCGAAGGCCTGAGCGAGCTGGTCCGCGGGCACCTCCGAGGCGGGCACATCATCCTGTGAAACCGGCGGATCGCTCACCACCCCCGGCACGGTCATCTGACAAGCCGACAACAGCGCCACGGAGCACAGGAGCGCCCCACGCATCACATATCCTCGACCATGACCACCCCGTCGAAGGACTTGATCGCCCCCTTGACCTCCGGCGTGATCACGAAGGGCTGCGGCACGTCGATCTCAACTTCGTTCTGTGTGTCCGGGGGCATCAGACAGAAACTGATCGCCCCTCTGGCAGGCTGGCGTGCCTCCTGCGTCACGCGGGTCAACAGATCGTTGACCATGACGATCGCCTGCGCATCCTCGCAATAGATCTTGAGCCCCGCCCCGCCCGCATCGGCAACCACCGTTTCCATCGGCGCGACGGAACGGATCATCGGGTCGAACTGCCCGTCGTTGAACCGCCCTTCGAGCGACATCACCAGCTTGTCGTGTTTCTCGAAAATCTCGTAAGCCGGTTCGTATTCCCCCTTTTTCGGGAACATGGCGATACCGGAAAGCTGTCCCGTCGGGTCGGAAATGTTCATCCGGAAATAGCGCGTGCCCTTACCCGATTTCATCGGTCGGAAGCCGGACACCAGCACACCCACTTTCATAATCACACCGCCCTCGGCCTCAGCTCTTTCCTGCACCTCGGCAAGCGTACCGATCTTTTTGCGTTTGAGCGCCGCTGAATAATCATCGAGCGGGTGGCCGGAGAGGTAGAAGCCGATGGCCTTCTGCTCTTCCATCAGCCGCTCAGAGGCGACCCAGTCGCCCACCGGCGAGAGGCGCGGCTCGGGAAGGTCCTCGCCCGCATCCCCGAAAAGCGACACCTGACTGGAGGCTTTCTGCTCATGGATCGCCGCGGAATATTGCACCAGCGCATCGAGACTGTCGAAGACACGGCGGCGGTTGCTGTCGAGCTGATCGAAAGCGCCCGCACGCGCCAGCATCTCAAGCGGTCGCTTCCCGACCTTCTTGAGATCGACCCGGCGCGCGAAATCAAACAGCGTCACGAAAGGCTTGCCGCCTTCTTCCCGCGCCTTGACGATGAGTTGCATTGCCTCGACGCCGACGTTTTTCAACGCGGCCAGCGCATAGACCAGTTTCTGATCCACCACGTCGAAGGTCGCCAGAGACCGGTTCACGCAAGGCGGAATGATCTCGATATCCAATCCCCGCCGCACCTCTTCGCAGAAGATCGACAGCTTGTCCGTGAGGTGGATATCGCAGTTCATGACACCCGCCATAAACTCCACCGGATGGTTCGCCTTGAGCCACCCGGTCTGATAGGAGACAACGCCGTAAGCCGCCGCGTGGGATTTGTTGAACCCGTAGTTGGCGAATTTCTCCAGAAGATCGAACACCTCGGAGGCCTTCTTGGCATCGACGCCGTTCTTGGCGGCGCCTGCTTCAAATTTCGGACGTTCGGCGTCCATCGCCTCCTTGATCTTTTTCCCCATCGCACGACGAAGCAAGTCAGCGCCGCCAAGCGAATAGCCCGCCATGACCTGCGCGATCTGCATCACCTGTTCCTGATAGACGATGATGCCCTGTGTCTCGGCAAGGATGTGGTCGATCGTCGGGTGGACCGACTGTAATTCCTTGCGCCCGTGTTTCACATCGCAATAGGTCGGGATGTTTTCCATCGGTCCCGGACGATAGAGCGCCACAAGCGCCACGATGTCCTCGATACAGGTCGGCTTCATCTGTCTGAGCGCCTGCATCATGCCCGAGCTTTCCACCTGGAACACCGCGACCGTCTTGGCGTCCGAGTAGAGCTTGTAAGTCTTCTCATCATCGAGCGGGATGAGGTTGATTTCGTTCTCCCCACCCGCTGGCGGATCGTAGAGTTTCGTGCCATCGGCAGCGATATGCAGGGGCCGACCGGATTTGAAAATCAGGTCCATAGCCGACTGGATCACCGTCAGCGTCTTGAGCCCCAGAAAGTCGAACTTTACCAGACCGGCCTGTTCCACCCATTTCATATTGAACTGGGTCGCCGGCATGTCGGAGCGCGGATCCTGATAGAGTGGCACAAGTTGGTCCAGAGGCCGGTCGCCGATCACCACACCGGCGGCGTGGGTGGAGGCGTTTCGCAAAAGCCCCTCGACCTGCTGGCCATAGGTCAGAAGCCGGTCCACGACCTCCTCATTGCGGGCCTCTTCTCGCAGCTTCGGCTCGTCCTCAAGCGCCTGCTTGATCGACACCGGTTTGACCCCTTCGACGGGGATCAGTTTCGACAACCGGTCCACCTGCCCGTAAGGCATCTGCAAGACCCGCCCGATGTCACGCACCGCCGCCTTGGAGAGAAGCGCACCGAAGGTGATGATCTGCCCCACCTTGTCGCGACCGTATTTCTCCTGCACGTAGCGGATCGTCTCTTCTCGGCGGTCCATGCAGAAGTCGATGTCGAAGTCGGGCATCGACACACGTTCCGGGTTCAGGAAGCGTTCGAACAGCAAGCTGTAGCGCAGCGGATCGAGGTCCGTAATGGTCAGCACATAGGCAACGAGCGAACCAGCGCCCGAGCCCCGCCCCGGACCGACCGGAATGCCATGTTCCTTGGACCATTTGATGAAGTCGGCCACGATCAGGAAGTAACCCGGAAAGCCCATCTGCTCGATGATGCCCAGCTCGAATTTCAACCGCTCCTCGTATTCCTCCCGCGTCCCGGCGGGCTGGATCACGGCGAGGCGTTTGTCCAAACCTTCCCAGGCCTGTTTGCGCAGCTCCTCCACCTCGTCATCGGCGAATTTCGGCAGGATCGGATCGCGCTTATAGGCCTTGAAGGCGCAGCGTTTCGCAATTTCCACGGTGTTTTCCACCGCCTCCGGCAGATCGGCGAAAAGCGCCGTCATCTCGGCCGGGGATTTGAAATAATGCTGGGGCGTCAAACGCCTGCGCGGGTCGACCTGATCGACATAGGCCCCTTCGGCGATACAAATCAGCGCATCATGCGCCTCGTACATATCCTCTTTCGGAAAATAGACATCATTGGTCGCAACCAGAGGCAGCCCCAGATCGTAAGCCCATTCTATGAATGGCCGCTCGGTCAGCCGCTCGGCCTCTGTGTGGCTGCCATCCTCGCCCGGGTGACGCTGCAACTCGACGTAAAGCCGGTTCGGATAGATCGCCTTGAACCTCTCAAGAAGCGCGCGCGCCTGCGGCTCATGGTTGTCGCGGATCATCCGCCCGACCGGCCCGTCCGACCCGCCCGTCAGGCAAATCAGCCCGGTGGAATATTGCTCCAACTCCGCCATCGTGACCTGAGGTACGCCGTCGTGCTTGTCGACGTAGAGGCAGGAGTTGAGCTTCATCAGGTTTTCATACCCTGCCTCGCTCTGCGCCAGAAAAACCACCGGTGCGGGGGGCTTTTGTCGCTCTCCCGGCTCCGGCTCGTGATACCCCACGCTGACCTGACAACCGAGGATCGGCTGAATGCCCGCGCCCTTCGCATATTCGGAGAACTCAAGCGCGCAGAACAGGTTATTGGTGTCCGTCACCGCCACGGCAGGCATACCCATATCCGCCACCATACCGCTCAGTTTTTTGAGCCGCATGGCCCCTTCGAGGAGCGAGTATTCGGTATGAACCCGGAGATGGATGAAAGTCGGATTGGTCATGTGTCCGGCAAGCTAACGCAAGCGCGCGCGCCTCGCCAAGGGCAAAACGCCGCTTTTCCACAGCTTCGTGACACAGCTCATTTTTTGATCAAAAGGGCAAAGCCTGAGCAGGTTTTCGTCCCGAATCCCTTGCCAAACACGGTCCATCCCGGTTTTCTTTCAGAAATCACACGCGCTTTCCGCCGCATCGGGTGCGTGTCTTGAACAAGAAAGCGGCAGGTCTGACGTATGGAGATCACTTTTCGGCTGAACGGCGAGCTTATCACGGCAAGCGACGCGCCGACACGAACTCTGCTTGAATATTTGCGCGAAACCCGCGACCTCACCGGCACCAAGGAGGGCTGCAACGAGGGCGATTGCGGCGCCTGCACCGTGATGGTGGAGGATGAGAGCGGCAAGAAACCTCTGAACGCCTGTATCCTTTTCCTGCCACAGCTTCACGGCAAGAGCGTCACCACGGTCGAAGGGCTGTCGAAAGGCGATACGCTGCATCCGGCGCAACAGGCCATGATCGAGGAACATGGCAGCCAGTGCGGCTTTTGCACTCCCGGCATCGTCATGTCTTTGGCCACAGCACATGCCCGTGGTGAGACCTATCACGAGGATGTTCTGGCCGGGAATCTCTGTCGTTGTACCGGGTATGCACCGATCCTGCGCGCCGCAAAGAAACTCGAAACCGCGCCGATCCCCGAAGAGTTGGAACACATCCCCTTCCCCGCGCCCGCCATAGTCGAGCGTCCCGAAAGTTCCGATGAGTTGGCGGGGCTCTACGCGTTGCGCCCCGATGCCGTACTGATCGCGGGCGCGACCGATGTCGGGCTTTGGGTCACCAAACAGATGCGCGATCTGGGTGAGGTGATTTTCCTGAACGGAGTCGAAGACCTCAAGGGCGTCACGGAAACCGCGGACGCGTTCGAGATCGGAGCGATGACCCCGATTGCCGATCTGATCGCGCTCTTCAAACCGCATTCCGCCTCGCTCTCGGAGATGTACCGCCGCTTTGCTTCCACGCAGGTGCGCGCCGCCGCAACCCTTGGCGGGAATATCGCCAACGGCTCTCCGATTGGCGACAGCCCACCGCCGCTCATTGCCGCCGGGGCTACGCTCACCCTGCGCAAGGGCGAGGATCTCCGGACCATCCCGCTCGAAGATTTCTTCATCGCCTATGGCAAGCAGGATCGCGGCGCGTCCGAGTTTGTCGAAAACGTGACGGTTCCGAAATCCGGTCTCCAGGACCTCAAAGTCTACAAGCTCTCGAAACGCTTCGATCAGGACATTTCCGCCGTCTGCGGCGCGTTTAACATCACCGTCACGGATGAAAAAATCGCCGCCGCCCGCATCGCTTTCGGTGGCATGGCCGGAACACCTGCGCGCGCCAAAACTGTTGAGGCTGCCTTGATCGGTCAGCCATGGAGCATGGCGACGATTGACGCTGCCCTACCGGCCTTCGCAACGGATTACACCCCGATGAGCGACATGCGCGCTAGCGCCGCCTATCGCCTCACCACCGCGCAAAATATGCTCAAACGCTATTTTGCGGAGACACAGGGCCTCACCACCTCGGTCCTTTCCGTCAAGGAGGGCGCATAATGTCCGTCGGGTCCCCCCTCCCGCATGACGCGGCCAAACTCCATGTGACCGGTCAGGCTCGTTATATCGACGACATTCCGCTCCCCGCCGGTGCTCTGCATCTGGCCTTCGGTCTCTCGACCGTCGCCCACGGCGAAATCACATCGATGGACCTCTCCGCCGTGCGCAAAGCCCCCGGCGTGGTCCGGGTCTACACCGCCGAGGATTTCCACGGCCACGTCCCCGATTGCTCGCCCTCGCTGGGCGATGAACCGCTACTAACGCCGGGCGAAGTGCAGTTCCTCGGCCAGCCGGTCTTCCTCGTCGTCGCCACTTCGCATCTCGCCGCGCGAAAGGCCGCAAAGCTGGGCAAGATCACCTACAAGGAACTCCCCGCGCTCTTGGATTACGACAGCGCCATGGAGGCCGACAGCCGCTTCGAAGACGGCCCGCGCATCTATGGCTGCGGTGACGCCGCCCGTGCCATCGCCGAAGCTCCGCACAGAATCGAAGGCACGATCGAGATCGGCGGTCAGGAACATTTCTACCTCGAAGGTCAGGCCGCAGCATGCGTCCCGCAAGAGGGCGGCGATATGCTGGTCCATTCCTCGACCCAGCATCCGTCGGAGATCCAGCACAAGGTCGCCCACGCGCTCCACATCCCGATGCATGCCGTCCGTGTCGAGACCCGTCGCATGGGCGGCGGTTTCGGGGGCAAGGAATCGCAGGGCAACTGGCTCGCCATCGCCTGCGCCATTGCCGCGCGGGATACCGGCAAGCCCTGTAAGATGCGCTACGACCGTGACGATGACATGATCATCACCGGCAAGCGTCACGATTTCCGCATCTCCTACACCTGCGGCTTCGATGATGAGGGCCGTATTCTCGGCATCGACTTCCTGCAAATCACCCGTGGCGGCTGGTCCATGGATCTCACGCTGCCGGTCGCCGACCGGGCGATGCTGCATGCCGACAATGCCTATTTCCTCCCCAACGCCCGGATCGAAAGCCACCGGCTCAAGATGAATACCCAGTCGAACACCGCCTATCGCGGCTTTGGCGGGCCGCAGGGTGTGTTGGGCATCGAGCGCGTCGTCGATCACATCGCACACACATTGGGCAAAGACCCCGTAGAGGTGCGCAAGCTCAACTATTACGACGAAATGGTCACGCCCACGGCGGGCGAGGGCCTTCCTGAGGATCATGTGCTTTCCCTTGAGGGCGAACCGACCTCGGAAGGCAGCATCGAACATCTCGACGCGCATCCGCGACATGCGGGCGGTCAGGTTACACCGCGCGGCAAGCTCACCCCCTATGGTCAGGAGGTCGAGGACTTCATCCTCCACGGCATGACCGAAGAGCTTCTGAAAACCTCCGACTATGCCGCTCGCAAAAAAGCCATCGCAAAATGGAACGCGGAGAACCCGATCATCAAGAAAGGACTGGGGGTCTCCCCGGTCAAATTCGGCATTTCCTTCACCCTCACCCACCTCAATCAGGCGGGGGCGCTGGTCCATATCTACAATGACGGCTCGATCCATCTGAACCACGGCGGCACCGAAATGGGCCAAGGTCTGTTCCAGAAGGTCGCGCAGGTCGCAGCAACGGAATTCGGCGTTTCGATAGACAAGGTGAAGATCACCGCCACCGACACCGCCAAAGTGCCCAACACCTCCGCCACCGCCGCCTCCTCCGGCTCCGACCTCAATGGCATGGCGGTGAAGAACGCCTGCGACCGTATCCGCACCCGGCTTGAGGTCTTCATCCTCGAACGCTTTGGCGAAAGCGATGTGACATGGGCCGGGGGCAGGGTGCATTTCGGCGTGCATGAAATGGATTTCGCCGAGTTAATCAGTCTCGCCTATATGAACCGCGTCTCGCTCTCGGCAACCGGGTTCTACAAGACGCCGAAAATCGAGTGGGACCGGATCGCGGGCAAGGGCCGACCGTTCTTCTACTTCGCCCACGGGATCGCGGTCACCGAGGTGGCGCTCGACACGTTCACCGGCGAAAACCGCATCCTGCGCGCCGACATCCTGCATGACGCAGGAGCTTCGCTGAACCCCGCGCTCGACAAGGGCCAGATCGAGGGCGGTTATGTGCAGGGCGCGGGCTGGCTTACCACCGAAGAACTGGTGTGGGACACCAAGGGCATGCTCAAAACGCACGCGCCTTCGACCTATAAAATCCCCGCCTGCTCGGATGCGCCCGATGTGTTCAACGTCACCCTCTGGGAGGGGCGTAACCGCGAGGAAACGATCTATCGCTCCAAAGCGGTGGGCGAACCACCCTTCATGTTGGGGATTTCCGCCTTCCTCGCACTCTCGGACGCCTGTGCCGCCTGTGGCCCGAATTACCCGGCGTTGAATGCCCCCGCCACGCCCGAGGAATGCCTTGCCGCGATTGAGAGGGCGCGCGGATGAGTTTCGGTCGGGACACCCTGAGCGCGGCCATTGCCCGGCATGGCCGTGTCGCGCGCGTGGTCGTGGCCGACGTGCAAGGGTCCGCGCCCCGCGAAGTCGGGGCCTCCATGCTGGTCTGGCAAACCTCCAAAGGTTTCGCGCAATCCGGCACCATCGGCGGCGGCACACTGGAATTCGAGGCGGCAAAGCACGCGTTCTCCGCCCCGCGATTGCAGCGCCTGCCGCTCGGCCCCGCCATGGGGCAATGCTGCGGCGGGACGGTGACGCTTTTGACGGAAGTCTTCGAGAGTGTCGCCGCAATCCCGGAGGAGATTTTCGCGAGAGGTCCCGGCGACATGCCCTTTTCCGTGAAAAAGGCCCTGTCGAAAGCCCGTGCGCAGGGCTTCATCACCCCGAAACTCCACGGTGACTGGATGGTCGAACCGATCACCCGCGCCACGCGGCCCATCTGGGTCTGGGGCGCGGGCCATGTCGGGCGCGCCATCGTCGCAACACTTGCCCCCCTGCCGGAGCTTGCGATTACATGGGTGGACACCTCAGCGGAGCGTTTCCCCGAGACACTCCCCAAAGGCGTCACCCAACTGATCGCAGACAAGCCCGAAGCCCTCATGGATTATGCCCCGCCCGAGGCCGAACATCTGATCCTGACCTATTCGCACGCGCTCGACTTTGAGCTGTGCCACCGCGTGCTCTCCCATGGCTTCGCCTTTGCCGGTCTGATCGGATCACGCACCAAATGGGCCCGGTTTCGTGGGCGGTTGCGCGATCTCGGCCATACGGACGCCCAAATCGCACGCATTTGCTGTCCGATTGGGCAACCTGAGCTCGGGAAACACCCGCAGGCCATTGCGGTCGGGGTCGCCGCCCAAGTAATCTCGGGACGCAAGATCACAGAATCCTATGGGGAACGGACAGGGTGACGAAGCTTTTGAAAGTCGTGGGGCTGACCCGCGAATATCCCGGTGTGCGCGCCAATGACGATGTCAGTTTTTCCATCGGCACGGGCGAGGTGCATGCGCTTCTGGGCGAGAACGGCGCCGGGAAATCGACCCTCGTCAAGATGATCTACGGGCTAGAAAAACCCGATGCGGGCTTCATGAAGCTGCGCGGCGGGTCTTATGCGCCGCCAAACCCGCAGGCTGCCCGCGCCGCTGGCGTCGCCATGGTGTTTCAGCATTTCTCGCTGTTCGAGGCGCTGAACGTGGCCGAGAATGTCGCCCTCGGCATGGAAAATCCGCCGAAGATGCGCGAACTGGCGGCCTCCATTCGGGAGGTCTCGGAAAATTACGGCCTGCCGCTCGACCCCGACCGCATCGTCGGCGATCTTTCGGCGGGGGAGCGTCAGCGGGTGGAGATCATCCGTTGTTTGTTGCAGGACCCGAAACTTCTGATTATGGACGAACCGACTTCGGTTCTGACACCGCAAGAGGTCGAAATCCTTTTCAAGACTCTGCGCAAATTGCAGTCCGAAGGCACATCGATCCTCTATATCTCCCACAAACTCGAAGAAATTCGTGCGCTCTGCGACGGGGCCACGATCCTGCGGCTGGGCAAGGTGGTCGGCATTTGCGATCCGAAAACCACGACGGCCCGCGAGATGGCGGAAATGATGGTCGGCCAGACGCTGCATGTGCCAACGCGCGAAGGCGGCGAGGCGGGCGAGGTATTGCTTGATGTGCAGGGGCTGAATTTCGTGCCCTCGAACCCGTTCGGCACCCGGCTCAAGGATGTGTCCCTGCGCCTGCGCGCGGGCGAAGTGCTCGGCATCGGCGGGGTTGCGGGCAACGGGCAGGACGAGCTTTTGTCCGTTCTGTCGGGCGAAGCGAAAACCGGCAGAGGCTCGGTGATTTTTGACGGTCAGGACGTGAGCCACATGGGCCCGAATGCACGGCGCAGGATCGGCCTTCTGGCCGCACCCGAAGAGCGTCTCGGCCATGCCGCCGCGCCTAACATGAGCCTGACCGAAAACACCGCGCTGACTGCCACAATTCGCAAGAAACTCAGCAAGAACAACTTCCTGAACTGGAAGAAGACCGAAACCTTCGCAAGTGAGATCATCAAGGATTTCGATGTGCGCACCCCCGGCCCCGGCTCTGCGGCGCGCTCACTTTCGGGCGGTAATCTCCAGAAATTCGTCATCGGGCGGGAGGTGTTGCAGGCTCCGAAAGTCTTCGTGGTGAACCAACCGACCTGGGGCGTCGACGCCTCCGCCGCCGCGGCGATCCGACAGGCGCTTCTCGATCTCGCAGCCAAGGGGGCGGGTGTCATCGTCATCTCGCAGGATCTCGACGAGCTGATGGAAATTTCCGACCACTTCGCCGCTCTCAACGAAGGCACGCTGACCGCCCCGCGCGTGGCCAAGGGCCTCACTGTCGATGAAATCGGCCTGATGATGGGCGGCGCGCATGACATGGAGGTGGCCGGATGATCGCCATCGTCAAACGCCCCGAACCTTCGAAATTCTGGACCATCGCCACGCCGATTTTCGCCGTCATCCTGACCATGATCCTCGGGGGCCTCCTATTCGCCGCCATGGGCAAAGACCCGGTTGCGGCAATCCGCACCATTTTCTGGGACCCGTTGTTCAACGAACAGTTCGCCGCCTATTCCCGACCTCAGCTTCTAGTCAAAGCCGGACCGCTGATCCTGATCGCCATCGGCCTGTCGATCGGCTTCAAGGCGGGCATTTGGAACATCGGCGCGGAAGGTCAATACATCATGGGCGCCATCACGGGTGCCTCGGTCGGTCTCGCGCTTTACCCGCTTGAGGCCTGGTGGATTTTCCCCGCCATGGTCATCGCGGGGGCTTTGGGCGGCTTTCTCTGGGCAATGATCCCCGCCATCCTCAAAACCCGTTTCAACACCAACGAAATTCTCGTCTCTCTGATGCTGGTCTATGTGGCCGAACAAATCCTCGCCTCCGCAGCACTCGGCTTCCTGCGCAACCCAGAGGGCAACGGCTTCCCCGGATCGCGCAATCTCAGCCAGATTCCATGGCTGTCGAACCCCGAACTGATCCCCGGCACCGGCGCGCATTGGGGCGTTGTCGCAGCCCTGGGCGCGGTGGTTGCTGCCTATGTGCTTTTGAACAAACACATGCTCGGTTTCCAAATTCGCCTCACCGGCGAAAGTCCGCGCGCCGCCCGGTTCGCGGGGGTCAAGGACAAGCTTCTGGTGATGTTCTGCCTCGGCACAGCGGGCGCGCTCGCCGGTCTCGCAGGCCTCTTCGAAGTCACCGGTCCCGCCGGTCAAATCTCCATCGACTTCGGCGCAGGCTATGGTTTTACCGCCATCATCGTCGCATTCCTCGGGCGCTTGAACCCCATCGGCATCCTGCTGGCCGGGCTTTTGCTGGCGCTCACCTTCATCGGCGGGGAGCTGGCACAATTCATGCTCGGCCTGCCCTCCGCCGCCATTCAGGTGTTTCAGGGCATGCTCCTGATGATCCTGCTCGCCATGGATCTGGTGGTGAATTACCGCATCATCCTCGTCAACCGGGAGGCCGCATAATGGATTTCGGTTCGATCAACCCCGTCGTCCTTCTGGCTTCGCTCATGGTGGCCTCGACCCCCATCCTTTTGGCCGCTCTGGGCGAGATGGTGACGGAGAAATCCGGCGTTCTGAACCTCGGTGTCGAGGGTATGATGATCTTCGGCGCGGTCTGTGGTTTCATCGCCGCAATCGAGACACAGTCGCCCACCATGGGCTTTGTCGCCGCCGCCGCGGGCGGTGCGGCCCTGTCGATGCTGTTTGGCCTCCTGACCCAGATCTTTCTCACGACGCAGGTCCCCGCCGGTCTCGCGCTGACGCTTCTGGGCACCGGCCTCGCCTCCCTTCTCGGCCAGAATTATCAGGGCATGTCACCCCCGCGCATGCCGGACATGAACATCCCGGTGCTGGAAAACATTCCGGTGATCGGACCGGTGATTTTCCAACATGACGCCATCGTCTATCTCTCGCTGATCATGGTGGTCGTGATCTGGGCCTTCCTGAAATTCACCCGTGCCGGTCTCATCCTGCGCGCAGTCGGTGAAAACCACACCGCCGCCCATGCACTTGGTTACAAGGTCAAGGCCGTGCGCTTTGCCGCCATCGGCTTTGGCGGCGCCATGGCCGGTCTTGGTGGGGCCTACATCAGCCTCGTGCGTGTGCCGCAATGGACCGATGGCATTACGGCGGGCATTGGCTGGATCGCACTTGCTATCGTGGTCTTCGCGAGTTGGCGGGCGGGGCGGGTGCTGATCGGCGCCTATCTGTTCGGTGGTATCACCGTATTGCAACTCAACCTTCAGGCGGCGGGTGCGAAAGTTCCGGTGGAGCTTTTGTCCATGTCGCCTTTCCTTGCGACCATTCTGGTTCTTGTCGTCATTTCCGCCCGACGTCATGGTGCCACCAGTGCCCCTGCGATGCTCGGGCGAATTTTCCACACCTCGTGAACCTCACGGGGATATATTCCAACAGGGGAGACTATTCCAATGAAACGTAGAACTCTGCTGACCGCTGCCGCGGCCTCCGCTTTGGCTCTGGGGGCGGCTTTCCCGTCCTTTGCCGCCGATCCGGTGAAAGTCGGCTTCATCTATGTCGGTCCGAAAAACGACGGCGGCTGGTCCCAGCACCACCATGAGGCCGCCATGGTCATGGCCGAGCATTTCGGCGATGCCGTTGAGATCGTCGAACAGGAAAGCGTGCCTGAAGGTCCCGACGCCGAACGCGTGATGACCCAGATGGCCCTGTCGGGCGCCGACATCATCTTCACCACCTCCTTTGGCTATATGGATCAGACAATCAACGTCGCCGCCAAATTCCCGGATGTGAAATTCGAACACGCCACCGGCTATAAAACTGCGCCGAACGTCGGTGTTTACTCCGCCCGCTTCTATGAAGGTCGCGCGGTCGAGGGCTACCTCGCCGGTCATATGACCAAGTCGAACAAGATCGGCTACATCGGCTCCTTCCCGATCCCGGAAGTGATCCGCGGCATCAACTCGTCTTTCCTGCACGCCAAGAAAGAGAACCCGGATGTGGAAATGTCCGTTGTCTGGCTGAACACCTGGTTCGACCCGGCGAAAGAGGCCGACGCGGCACAAGCCATGATCGACCAGGGCATTGATGTCGTGCTTCAGCACACCGACTCGACTGCACCACAGATCACCGCGCAGAAGGCGGGCAACGTCTACACTTTCGGTCAGGCGGCCGACATGGCCGAGTTCGGCCCGATGCCGCGCATCTCGTCCATCATCGACGAATGGGCGCCTTATTACATCGAGCGCGTTCAGGCCGTGATCGACGGCACCTGGGAGTCTGATAACACTTGGGACGGCATTGGTGCTGGCATGGTCGGTATCGGCGAGATTTCCTCCGCCGTACCGGCGGACGTGAAAGCGGGAGCCGAAGCACTCACTGCGTCGATCTCCTCCGGCGAATACCACCCGTTCACTGGCCCGATCAACAAACAGGATGGCTCCGTCTGGCTGGCCGAGGGCGAAGTGGCCGACGACGGTACGCTCGCAGGGATGAACTTCTATATCGAAGGTCTGACCGGCGAAATCCCGCAGTAATCGGGAACCAAACAGGGTCTGACAGACGTCCGGCCACAAACGAGGCCCGTGCATCCTGCGCGGGCCTTTTGTCATATCCGCGCAACGTCACGCGGCCTCTGGCAAAGGTCGCACCAGAATACGTTTGACCGGGATCAAAGTCGCGCCATGCTGCATATGCAAAAGACTGCCAATCAACGACACGCGAACAAGGAGACCCCCATGTCCTGGGTTGAAAAGAACGAAAGCATGCGCAATGCGTTGCGGGCCCTGAACAAGGCCAACAAGAATATCCCCGCGGGCTTTGGGGCTCTGTCAAAAGCCGCACTCGAAGGTGATGCGCTGGATCACAAGACCAAGGAATTGCTGGCCACGGCCATCGCGGTTGCCGTGCGCTGCGAACCCTGTGTCGGCTTTCACGTCGAAGCCCTGATGAAATACGGCGGCACGCGTGAAGAGCTCACGGAAATGCTCGCCATGAACGTCCAGATGGGCGGCGGCCCGGTCCTGATGTATGCCGCCAAGGCACTGGAATGTTGGGACGAATTGGCAGAGGTCGGGCTTCCCGCAAGCTGAGACAGGTCTGACGAGCGGTAGAGACGAAAGGCGCGAGAGGATTTCCTCCGCGCCTTTTTCAATACTCGTTCAGGATGCTCAGCCGCGTGTGACCGAACAGACCTTGCCGCCGTCGCGCTTGGTCTTGCAATCCATTTCGATCGTTTCTTCGCGTTCCCCAAACAACCAGGCACTGAGCCGTTCGAAATAGTACATGGCAAGCTCCCCGATCCCGGCATCTTCCGGCGGCCCCGGAACCTCGGGAACCTCCGGCTCCGCGCTGTACTCCGCCATCTCGCCCGTGCCATCGTCCCACACGATCTGACCGGTCCCGGCCGTCTCATCGACATGCTCAATCTCGAAACTGCGTGCTTCCGACCCGTTTTTCGGTGCTGCGACACGCATCGTCGACAGGGTCGGCAACTCGTCCTCCTGCGCCTTGCGACGCACATAGCTGTCGCTGATCACCACATTCTGCGCCACGGCCTCCCTCGTCTCAGCCTGCATATGCGAATAATGCAGATAGGCCAGCAAAGACATCACGATTCCGACCGCACAGCTTAAGGTAATGAGTATTTTTCCAAATATTCCCATGGTTACAATCCCGCCCAATGACTTATTACCGTTGCCAAAATCGCAACGAAACCTGTCAGAAATGCGGTAAGCTTGCGGATATTCGGTGGAAAAAGGGTTAAAGCCGCACAGGACGGATGCGCTGGACGCCGCTCTGCGCAATTTGTAGTCTCCGCCCGAATGCAGGCTTCGG
This sequence comes from Celeribacter persicus, assembly GCF_003050785.1. GTDB lineage: Bacteria > Pseudomonadota > Alphaproteobacteria > Rhodobacterales > Rhodobacteraceae > Celeribacter > Celeribacter persicus. The sequence goes on along the minus strand of NZ_QAOH01000009.1, from coordinate 110,119 downwards.
GAGGGCTGACATTGAAAATCTGCCGGACAAAACAGGACATCCGCGAGACGGTCAAAGCCTTTCAGGCAACGGGCGAGACGGTCGCTCTGGTGCCGACCATGGGCTACCTGCACGAAGGTCACATGACACTGGTACGCACCGCCAAGGCCAATGCCGACCGCGTCGTGGTGTCGATCTTCGTCAACCCGACCCAATTCGGCGAGGCCGCCGATCTCGACGCCTATCCGCGCGATGAGACCCACGATTTCGCGATGCTGGAGGCCGAAGACGTCGATGCCGTGTTCTGCCCCTCCGTCGAAGAAATGTACCATCCTCTGAAACAGACCACAGTCCTCACCGAAGAGCTCGACAAGGTGCTCATGGGGGCTTTGCGTCCGGGTCATTTCAAGGGCGTCTGCACCGTTGTGACCAAGCTTTTCAATATCACCGGCGCGGACAAGGCATTTTTCGGAGAAAAAGATTACCAACAACTTCAGGTCATCAAGACCATGGTGCGCGATCTGGATATGCCCATCGAGATCACCGGCGTGCCGACCGTGCGCGAGGTCGACGGGCTCGCCATGTCGTCGCGCAACGTGCGGCTCACGCCCGAAGACCGGCAGGCCGCGCTGGTGCTGAACAAGGCATTGGCCTTTGCCGATTACGAGGTCTCCGACGGGCGCACCGGCCCCGGTCTCGAAGAGGAAATCCGCGAGTTCATCGCCCGCGAACCGCGCGCCAAGCTTGAGAGCGTCGATGTGCGCGACGCCGAAACCCTTGCCGAAGTGCCCGGCCCGATCACCCGCCCCGTGGTGATCCTGCTGGCGGCGCGTTTCGGCAATGTGCTACTGATCGACCAACGGGTCGCAGACCCCATGTAAGGAGAGGGTCGCGAACCCCGCCTGAGGAGGAAACGTCATGTCCAGCCAAACCGAAACCATCCGCCGCATGACCGTGCCACAAATCCGTGCGCGCAAGGGTGGTGATCCCATCGTCTCTTTGACCGCCTATCACGCCCACACTGCCGCGATTGCGGAAAAATACTGTGATTTCCTACTGGTGGGCGACAGCCTCGGCATGGTGATGCACGGCATGGAAAGCACCGTGGGCGTATCTCTGGAACTGATGATCATGCATGGCAAGGCCGTGGTGCGCGGTACCAAACGCGCGCTTGTCGTAGTAGACATGCCCTTCGGCTCCTATGAGGAAAGCCCCTCGCAGGCCTTCCGCAATGCCGCGAAGATCATGAAGGAAACCCAGTGTCAGGCTGTCAAACTCGAAGGCGGCGCGCGCATGGCGGAGACTATCAAGTTCCTGTCTGAGCGCGGTATTCCGGTGATGGCGCACATCGGCCTCACACCGCAATCGACCAATATCATGGGCGGGTTCAAGACCCAGGGCCGTGACGAAGACACTTGGCAGTTCCACATCGACGATGCTGTTGCCGTAGCGGAAGCCGGCGCTTTTGCCGTGGTGGTCGAGGGGGTGGTTGAACCGCTTGCCGACAAGATCACCAAGGCCATCGACGTGCCCACCATCGGCATCGGCGCCTCGAAAACCTGTGACGGGCAAATCCTCGTGATGGAAGATATGCTGGGCCTGAACGACTGGGTGCCGAAATTCGTCAAGAAATTCGGGGCCGTCGGCGCAGCCATCGAGGACGCCATCGCCTCTTATGCCGAAGACGTCAAATCCCGCGCCTTCCCGACGCCGGATAATGTCTACGGTTCGAACAAGAAATGAGACAGCGCCCTTAGGGGCGCTTTCCTTTGAGTATTTATAGCACAAAGGAAACGAAATGCGCCCTGACCGCCGGTACGTGGCGCTGTGGCGTCTCCGGAAGGGATTTCGGCCCACGGGTCAGGGCGTCTCCTTCGTGCACGGTCATCGGCTCTCCAGCCTGTACCGTTTCAGAATGATGCCATGTTAATCTTAACGCACGCCTAACGCCTGTTTCCTTTGTGCTGAAAAATACTCATCCCCATGTGTGCAGCCATGCACAAAGCGAGTTCAAGCAAATCTATTTACGCACCAAAACAAATCCCCACATGATGAGACAACAGCAGACACAGGAGTCTCACCATGACATTCCGCCCCATCAAAGCGACCTCTGAAGGCCAATACACGCTCGAAGGTGCGGGCGTGCATCTCTACCGCGCATTCGGTTTCCACAAGCCGCGCGAGTTCGATCCGTTTTTGTTGTTCGACGACTTTCGCAACGACGATCCCCGGTTTTATGAGAAAGGTTTCCCCTGGCATCCGCATCGCGGTATTGAGACGATCACCTATGTGCTCGACGGCGAGGTCGAGCATGGCGACAGCCTTGGCAACAAGGGCGTCTTGGGCGCAGGGTCGGTGCAATGGATGACCGCAGGCTCCGGCATCATGCATCAGGAAATGCCACGCGGGAACGCCTCCGGCAAAATGCACGGGTTTCAGCTTTGGGCCAATCTGCCCTCCTCGCTGAAAATGACCGCGCCGCGCTATCAGGACATTGAGGCGCACGATATTCCCGAAATCATCGACGACGATGGCACCAAAGTGAAAATCGTCACCGGCACGTTCTGGGGCAAGCGCGGACCGGTCGACGGGATCGCCGCCGATCCGCTTTACCTCGACATCTCCGTGCCTCCGAACACGCGCAAGGTTCTGCCGGTCGACACTTATGCGAACACATTTGCCTATATCTTTGCCGGCAGCGCATCCTTCCGCGATGCCTCGAAACCTTACGGTGTGCGGGTTGAGAAAGAGGTTAACGGTGAAGAAATCAACATCCGCGATATGTCGGGCAACCGGACCTTGGTGAATTTCGACACGGGCAATGAAATCGTGGTGAACAGTGGGCCCGAAGGCGTGCGGTTCCTGCTGATTTCCGGGCAACCGCTCAAGGAGCCTGTCGCTTGGCACGGGCCGATCGTGATGAACACCCGCGAAGAGTTGATGCAGGCGTTTCAGGAGCTGAACAACGGCACCTTCATTCGCGACCAGCGCGATCACTGACACGCAAAAACGCGCCCCTTGGGGCGCGTTTCCATGCCATCATCACAGGTTCAGAGCTTGTCGATAAAGCGGTTCACCGCCTCACGGGCCTCTTCCTTGCTCTTGCCATAGCGTTGCTGAATCTTGCCTTCGAGCTGTTCGCGATTGCCCTTGGCCTCCGCGAGATCGTCGTCGGTCAGTTCGCCCCATTCCTCACGAATGCGGCCTTTCAGCTCTTTCCATTTGCCTTGAACTTGGTCCCAATTCATTTGAGAGCCTCCTTTCTCTGTCTGGAAAGGAAACGCCCCGCCCCCGCCCAAGGTTCCGGGACAAGTCGTCAGGCGGCAGCAACCCGCTCTTTCCAGCTCGACACATCGAAGCGCACCTCGTCCGGTGTCTTGCCATAAGTCGCGACAATCTCGGATTCGAGACGATCACGGTCCCCCGCGATTTCGTCGAGTTGTTCCTCGCTCAGGGCGCTCCACTCCTGTTTCGCCTTGGATTTGAAACGGAACCATTTGTCTTCGATACTGGACCAGCGCATGATGTTCTCCTTGCGGGTTGTTCTGAATCTGTATTCAGAACACCAACGCAATTTCCGCGAGAATGGTTGCGCAGCGATGAAACCAATGGCGCACCTCGTCTCAAAGCATCTCCGGCACCACCATATCCGGCGGGCGCACACCGTTGCCGAAATTGCAGATGTTGAGCATCACCCGTTCCCCCATCTCGATCCGCCCCTCGACCGTCGCCGATCCCATATGCGGCAGAAGCACAACATTGGGCAAAGCCCGTAACCGCGGGTTGATCTGGTGCCCGTGCTCGAACACATCGAGACCCGCTCCGCCGATCTCCCCCGCGCGAAGGCCACGGGTCAGGGCGTTTTCGTCGATCACCTCACCCCGAGACGTGTTGACGATCACCGCCGTGGGTTTCATGAGCTTCAACCGCCGCGCATTTATCAAGTGATAGGTCGCGGGCGTATGCGGGCTGTTGATCGAGAGAATGTCGATGCGCGACAGCATCTGGTCGAGACTGTCCCACCAGGTCGCCTCAAGCGCTTCTTCCGTCTCCGGACGCAGCCGATGACGGTTGTGGTAATGCACCGAAAGGCCAAAAGCCTTCGCACGCCGCGCCACCGCCTGACCGACCCGACCCATGCCGAGAATGCCAAGACGTTTGCCACCAAGTCGCTGTCCGAGAAAAGCCGTCGGCGCCCAGCCCCGCCAATCTCCAGACTGCATCACCGCAAGCCCTTCGGGAATACGCCGGGTGACGGAGAGAATCAGCGCCATGACCATGTCGGCCGTGTCTTCGGTCACCACATCGGGTGTGTTCGACACCATGATGCCGCGCGCCTGCGCCGCCGCCACGTCGATATGGTCGAGCCCCGCACCGTAATTGGCGATGAGCTTCAAACGCTCCCCGGCCTGCGCCAGCATCTCGCCGTCGATCCTGTCGGTGACACAGGGCACGAGCACATCGGCCCGGCTCATGGCGGCGATCAAAGCCTCCCGACCGAGTTTGCGATCCTCCTGGTTGAGTTCCACATCGAACAGCTCTTTCATCCGGGCTTCGACCTGTTCCGGCAGGGCCCGCGTGACGACGACCTTGAGACGCTTCTTGCCTGTGGCCTCTTTACCTGTGACATTGCCCATGATCGCGACCTCACTCCCTTTCTTTTTCTGTCCCATACTGGCAAACTCGATTGCATCCCGGCAAGGCGTAAAGGATAAGATCGGGCATGACAGGCAAGGCGACAGGCGTATCACGCGGGCCTGCCACAGAGCGGGCAAATCGGGTAGGCGACAAATCGGGTTGGCAATGATGAACAGTGGTCGATTTCTTGCGGGACAGACCCTGATCAAGGCGGTGATGCTTTGCATGCTGTTGCTGGCGCCCCTTGCGGGACAGGCGGCGGACAACCCGACCCGTGGTCAGGTGACCAACTTGCCTCTGCCACGCTTCGTCTCGCTCAAGAGCGACAAGGCCAATGTGCGGCGCGGGCCGTCGCTGTCGCACCGCATTGACTGGGTTTTCGTCCATCGCGGCTACCCGCTTGAAGTCATTGCCGAATACGGCCACTGGCGACGGGTACGCGACATCGAGGGCGCAACCGGCTGGCTGCATTATTCTCTGATTTCCGGGGTGCGGACCGCGCTCGTGATGGACGACAGTATCGACCTGTTTTCCCGCCCCGATCCTACCTCCCGACTGAATGCGCAGGCGGAAAAAAACGTCATCCTGCGCCTTCTCGAATGTGATGTCTCATGGTGCAAGGTCTCTGCCGACGGGCAGAAAGGCTGGGCGTTGAAATCCGGGCTCTGGGGAGTGCGTCCGGATGAAATTCTGGAGTAACTCCGATGGAGCAGATCAAGTCCCCCCTCGCGGCCCGTAACATCCCGCCGGGGCTCAAATCCTGTGTGATCCACGGCTATGGCAGTTGGCATGAAGCCCTCGCGCAGGGTAGGCATGATTTTTTCACACGGCTGACGCCAATGCTCGCCGGCAAGGGGCTGTCGACCTATCTGGTCGAAGGCAATTCCCGAACCTCCCGTGCACTTCTGGAAACCGATCATCTCCACATCATCGTCGGCGGTCCCGCGATGTACGGACCGACGATCCTGCACGCCTCCCCCTCCTATCTTTGGGGCTTCTGGTATTTCGACGAGCTCGGACATGGCAAGGACAGTTCCCTGCGTTTTGCGCAATATTGCCCCGATCCGGAACGGCGCGAAGCGGCGGAGTATTTCTTCAACGGGGTCACCGGCTACATGCTGCGCGAAAACGTCTCCAAGCTGCGTCAGGAGCCGCGCATGGATGCGCCTCTGCGACCGGCGACCGCGACGATTCTGTGTCAGCCCCGTGAGACACAGGTACCGGGGTCGGCTTATCTGACGACCGAACAGATGATCGCCACGGCGGCGAGTTTCGACCGCGATGCGCTGGTTTACGTCAAACCGCACCCGCATCAAAGCAAGCAGGGACGCCGACAAATCCTCGAATTTTGTGCAAACCATCCGAATGTGAAACTTTCAGATGCTTCGCTACATGATCTGATCGAGGCCGCCCGAGTCGTGATCACACAGAATTCTTCCGCCGGTTTCGAAGCGCTGATGCAGAAAAAGCCGGTGATCACCTGCGGCAAAAGCGATTACTGGCACGCCACGCTGACCCCACGCAATGTGGTCGACCTCAGAACGGCGATCGAGTTCGGTCCCGAAACCATGGCCGATTTCGATTACGAGGGATATTTCCACTGGTTTCTCGAACGTCACTGCCTTGAGCCCGTCAAGGACAACTTCACGACCCGGGCCTGGGCGCGGATACGTGACAAGCTGATGCTGGACTAAGCCCACGATCCGGGGCATGACGGGGCCATGCAGGAGAAACATCTGAATCTCTCGGCAGGGATCGCCTCTGTCAGTGTTGCGACCATTCTGGTGATCGCGAAAATCTGGGCGCTGAGTGCGACCGGATCGCTGTCGATTGCCGCCTCTCTCGCGGACAGCGCGATGGATTTTCTGGTGGCCTCGGGCGGATTGCTGGCGATCTGGTATGCTTCGCGTCCACCCGATGAGGACCACACCTTCGGGCACACCTCCGCCGAGGATCTCGCCGCTCTGGGTCAGTCGATCTTCATCCTCGTCTCGGGCGGTGTCATTGCCGTCACCTCCGTGCGCAGACTGTTGTCCCCGGCACCGCTCGAAATGACCTCGGAAGCCATCGGTATCGGCGTCATGACCCTCTCCATTGTCCTGACCATTGCACTGGTCCTCTGGCAGAAACACGTGGCGCGCCGCACCCGTTCCAAAGTCGTCTCCGCCGACAGCCTGCATTACCTTGGCGATCTCGTACCCAACATCGGCGCCATTGCCGCGCTGCTCGCCTCATCGGCATTTGGCTTCGACCGGCTCGACAGTGTGGTGGCCCTCGGCGCCGCGGCGATCCTTGTCTTCGGTGCGCTCAACATCGGTAAAAGCGCCTGGGATGCGCTGATGGACCGTGCGGCCCCTCAGGAAATGGTCGATGAGATCGGGGAAATGGCGCAACACTACCCCGGCGTCTATGCCTATCACGATCTGAAAACCCGCATGGCAGGGTCCAAACCCTTCGTGAACATTCACATCGAGGTCAATGGCGATCAGACCCTGCGCGAGGCGCATGCAATCTCCGCCGGGCTGAAACGCGTCATTCTGGAAACTTATCCCGACGCAGAAGTGATCATTCACAAGGATGTCGCGGGCGAGGCGGATTAACCGCTTCGCGCTTGAGTATTCAGACCATCGGAAAACCTTCACTCGGCGGCGAGAAGCCCACGGCCCTTGAGCAACGCCTCTACGCCGGGCATGCGGCCCCGAAAGGCTTTGTAAAGCTCTTCGGCATCTTTCGAGCCGCCCCTGGAAAGGATGTTTTCCTCAAGGCTTTTCGCCATGACCGGATCGAAGGGCGAGGTGTCCTCGAACGCCTCGAAGGCATCCGCATCCATCACCTCCGACCACATGTAGCTGTAATAGCCCGAACTATAGCCATCGCCGGAGAACACATGCGAGAAATGCGGCGTCGCATGGCGCATGGTGATCGCATGCGGCATACCGATCTGGACAAGCGTTTCCGCCTGCGCCGCCATCGGGTCTTGCGGCGCGGAGCCGTCGTGGAAATCGAGGTCGACCAGTGCCGAAGCGACGTATTCGACCGTGGCAAATCCCTGATCGTAGGTCTGCGCAGCGAGCAGCCGCTCCAGCATATCGCGCGGCATCGGCGCGCCGGTTTTCGCATGCGTTGCAAACTCTTCGAGCACCTCGGGCACTTCGAGCCAGTGCTCGTAAAGTTGGCTCGGCAGTTCGACGAAATCGCGGGCGACCGAGGTGCCGGAGATCGACTCGTAAGTCACATCCGAGAGCATCTGGTGCAGCGCGTGACCGAATTCGTGGAACAAGGTCCGAGCATCGTCATAGGATAGCAAAGCTGCCTCGCCTTTCGGAGGTTTGGCAAAATTGCATACGTTGAGCACGATGGGGCGAATGTCTCCCATGAGTTTCTGCTGGCTGCGCATCGCGGTGCACCACGCACCGGAGCGCTTCGAACCGCGTGCGAAATAATCGCCTATGAACACCGCGATATGCTTGCCATCCCGCGTCACGTTCCATGCCCGCGCATCTGGATGATAAGTGGTCACATCGAGCGGCGTGAACTCAAGGCCGAAAAGCCGGTTGGCACAGGTAAAAGCCGCTTCGATCATCCGTTCGAGTTGCAGATAAGGCTTCAACTCCGCCTCGTCGAGATCGTGCTCCGCCTTGCGGCGCTTTTCGGAATAATAGCGCCAGTCCCAAGGTTCCAGATCGCCATTCACCCCGTCCTCCGCCATCATCTCCGACAGGATCGCGGCGTCACGCTCGGCCGCCTCTTTTGCCGGCTCCCAGACCCGCATCAACAGGTCGCGGACATGCTCCGGCGTCTTCGCCATTTCGGTTTCGAGCTTATAGGCAGCAAAACTCTCATACCCCAAAAGCTTGGCCCGCTCCTCGCGCAGCTCCAAAATCTCTTTCGCGATCTCACGGTTGTCGTTTGCATTGCCATTCTCGCCGCGCGCAGCCCAGGCACGGAAGGCCTTCTCGCGCAGATCGCGCCGCGGCGAGAATTGCAGGAAAGGTACGATGAGCGAGCGCGACAGAGTCACGACCGGTCCCTCGGCGCCCTTCTCTTCGCCCGCTGCCCGCGCCGCATCGACCACGAATTGCGGCAGCCCTTCGAGATCGTCCTCGGTCAGTTCCATGAACCATTCGCGCTCATCCGCCAGAAGATTCTGGGTGAACTGTGTCCCCAGTGTGGCAAGCCGCGATTTGATCGCCGCCATCCGGTCTTTATCAGAGCCTTCGAGCTTAGCCCCGGAACGCACGAAAGAGCGGCGGGTAAGCATTAGGACGCGCTGCTGTTCGTCCGTCGAATCAAGGATTTCCCGGTTTTGCCACAGCGTCTCGATCCGGTTGAACAGCCCCTCGTTGGCGGTGATTTCCGAACTGTAGGCCGAAAGTATCGGGGACAGCTCGCGCATCAGACTGTCACGCACGTCATTGGTGTCCGCCCCCGCCATGCCGTAAAACGCGCCCAGCACTTTCGACAGGGTCGCATCGGCCATTTCCAGCGCCTCGATCGTGTTGAAAAATGTCGGAGCCTCGGGATTTTCCGCGATCGCCTTGATCGCCGCCCGTCCCTCTTCAAGCGCGGCCTCAACGGCAGGTTTGACATCCTCGTCGCGCAAATCCGCGAAGGGCGGCAGGTTGAACGGTGTGTTCCACTCGGACAGGTAAGCGTTGGTCATGCGTGTCTCCTTTGGCGACAAAGCTATGCTTCGCAGGCGGTAAGGGAAAGGGCTGTCACGCGGTTTTTAATCGTGATGTTTGTGGCCACAGATCGGACAATCCTCACGCCGCTTGACCCGGATGCTCCGCGTCTCGGCATAAAGCGCATCATGGATGATCAGTCGTCCCATAAGCCCCTGCCCCGCGCCGGTAATTTCCTTGACCGCTTCCATAGCCATCATGGTCCCCAGGATTCCCGGTAAAGGCGCCGCAACCCCCGCCTCGGCGCAGGTGGGCACCATGCCCGGCGCAGGTCGCTCAGGGAAGACACATTGATAGCAAGGTCCATTTTCATGGGATTTATAGGTGCTTATTTGACCTTCCCATTGCGTGATCGCCGCCGCGATCAACGGCTTGCCATATGTCACACAGGCACGGTTCACCAGATAGCGCGTGTCGAAATTGTCGGTGCCGTCGAGCACCAGATCGTATTCGGCCACCAACTCCATGCAGCTCTCATCGAAAGCGCGATGATAGGGGCGGACTTCGATAAACGGGTTCTGCGCTTTCATTGCCTCGGCGGCGGAGTATACCTTGGGCTGACCCAACCGCGCATCCGTATGGATCACCTGACGTTGCAGATTCGAGGTCTCAACCACATCGGGGTCGATCACACCGATCACACCGACCCCCGAGGCCGCAAGGTATTCCAGCACCGGTGCGCCGAGCCCTCCGGCTCCGATGACCAAAACCCTTGCATCTTTCAGCTTCCGCTGCCCCGGTCCGCCGATCTCGCGCAGCAGAATGTGCCGCATATAACGCTCAAGTTCTGCGGGACGGAAACTGTCGTTCGCGACTTCAGATTCTGTCGGTTGCGCGCGACGCCGCAGCGCCGAAAGCCCCGCGCGATAGGCCATGACAACCACCGCCGCCACGCCGATCAGAAGCCATTCGCCCGGAGACCCGCCCAAACTCATTCGCAGCGCATGCCCCTCGGGCAGCACAAAAAGCGCAAGAACGACTGCAAGATAGAGAGCCCCAATCATCGCCCAACGTGCCCGTGTCGGTGCGCCGGTCAGCCAACCGATCCCCCAGAGCACGGCGGCGATGATCAGAAAATACGTCATTTGCGCCCAGTCGAACCGAACCCGCCCACCCCGCGCAGGGTGTCGGTAAGACTTTCGACCACGGTATAATCGCCCTGCACCACCGGCGCGACGATCATCTGGCCGATGCGCTCACCATGAGGCACATGGAACGGCTCTTGCCCGTGGTTGATCAGAAGAATACCCACCGGTCCGCGATAATCCGCGTCGATCGTGCCCGGCGTATTGACCATAGAAATTCCGTGCTTGAGTGCGAGGCCCGAACGCGGCCGTACCTGCACCTCATATCCCGGCGGGATTTCCATCGCAAAGCCCGTCGGGATCAGCGCCCGTGCACCCGATTCCAATACGACACCCGCATCCCGCATCTCCGGCGGGAAATTCGCACGCACATCGCCCCCCGCCGCATGTTCGGTTTCATAGGAGGGCAGTTTAATCTCGGGATCGGCCCCGTCGAGCCACTGGATTCTGATTGCGACGCTCATATCTTCTCCACGATGTTTTCTGATGGCTCAAATACTCAATGCCCGGTCAGGATCCAGTCAGGTGATCGGCGATCCGGTGCGCAAGCTGGCGCGCCACCTCATCCTTGCCCATGCGCGGCCAGTCTTCGGCCCCGCGCTCGGTGATCAGGGTCACGGCATTCTCCGCCCCTCCCATGATCCCCGTGGCGGGCGACACGTCATTGGCGACGATCCAGTCACAGCCCTTGCGCTTGCGTTTGGCGGTCGCATGCGCGATCACATCGTCGGTCTCGGCGGCAAAACCGACCACCAGACGCGGGCGCCCTTCCATCATCTGGCTCACACGCGCCAGGATGTCGGGATTTTCGGAAAACTCCAGAACAGGCAGCTTTCCCTGCTCTTTCTTGATCTTCGATCCACTCTCGGACACCACGCGCCAATCCGCCACGGCGGCGGCAAACACCGCCGCATCGGCGGGCAAGGCGGCATCCACCGCCGCTTTCATCTCGCGCGCGGTTTCCACCGAAATCACCCGTACTCCACGCGGTGGCGGCACATCGGCGGGACCGGTCACGAAACTCACATCGGCCCCGAGATCGCGCAGCGCCTTGGCAATCGCCGTGCCCTGCGCCCCCGAGGACCGGTTGGCGATATAGCGCACCGGATCAATCGGCTCGTGGGTCGGGCCGGAGGTGACGAGGATATGCTTGCCCTTTAACGGCCCTTCGGTCAGCGCACTGCGAATGGCGGCGATGATGTCGGGCACCTCCGACAGACGACCGGGACCAAATTCGCCACAGGCCATGCTGCCCTCTTCGGGACCGACAAACAGCACACCATCGCTTTTGAGCGTCGACACATTACGCTGACAGGCGGGATGCTCCCACATCCGCACATTCATCGCAGGGGCGACCAGCACGGGTTTGTCCGTGGCCATCAAAAGCGTGGAGGCCAGATCATTGGCGAGCCCCCCCGCCATCTTGCCAAGAAGATCGGCGGTCGCGGGCGAGACGACGACCAGATCGGCGGCGCGAGACAGTTCAATATGCCCCATCTCCGCCTCATCCGTGAGGTCGAACAGATCGCGATAGACCTTCTCGGCGGCCAGAGCGGACACCGACAGGGGCGTCACGAATTCCTCGGCGGCTTTCGTCAGGACCGGCAACACCCGCACACCCTCTTCCCGCAGACGCCGGATCAGGTCGAGCGATTTGAACGCGGCAATGCCGCCGCCGATGATCAGCAGGATGGTTCGTCCGTTCAGCATGCCAGCTCTCCCTCGGGCGCGTTACGAGGATCGGTTCTAAGCCAAGCCCCGGCCTGAGACAATGCTCAGCCCCCGTCTTCGTTCCCATCCCCGGATGGAACCGCAAACCCCGCACAGGGATCGTCGCGCTCCACAGGCAGGGTGACCAGCCATAGATCATAGGGCGGGGTCTCTTCGGGCGTGTCTTCCAACTGCCCGATGGACAGGACACGCAATTCCGGGGCCGCCAGAGACAGGGCCGCAGGCATGCCCCAGTCGGTGCGTGCATGGCCGTTGCCGGTGATTACCGCGACGGGGCCGCCAGTGTCCTCATAAGCTTCGATCACAGTGCGGGAAAAGCCGGCATCGCGAAGCCGCTGCGCCTCGACCATACCCGACATCATATTCAGCGGCATCGCCGCGCAATGGGCCTCGAACTGAAGTGTTTCGCGTGCGGCCTGAACCTCCTCGGGCAAGGCGCGATCAAGCCCGTACCGCACCGCCTCCTCGCCAAAGCTTTTCGCCGCCCCTTCGGAAAACGCCGCGCGCACGGCCTCGCGCGGTAGGGCTGCACCATACACCGGAGCATCGCTGGCGATAAAAATACTGTAATACATGGAGAAATCCGGCCAGCCGGAACTTTCCCATTCCAGAACTGCCGCCAAAGCCGCCTCATCATTGCGCAGTTCCGGCGTAACAACCTTCGCCTGCTCCGGGCTCAACATTTCGAACACAATCGCTTTCGGCGCGAAAGCTGCAACCGCCCGCGTCTGATGTTCGTGATGGAACGGGTTGTCATGGATTTCGCCAAGAATCACGACATCCGCCGGGGGCAGGCTTTCAAGCGCCTCCGGCGTGATCTGATCCGAATAAACGGGGCTTGCAGTCAGAACGACCGCGAGGGCAATGATCTCTCTCATGAGAGGAAATGATGGACCTCACGGCGGTTCGTTTCAAGCATGGAGCGCATTTTCTGCAAAGCACCGGCCTCCAATTGCCGCACGCGCTCCTTGGAGAGAGACAACTCCTCACCGAGGCTTTCCAAGGTGCGCGGCTCATCTGCCAGCTTGCGCTCACGCAGAATAAAGCGCTCCCGCTCACTCAGCGTCTCCATTGCTTCGCCGAGCCAAGTCCTGAGTTGCGCCTGATCATGCGCCTCACCGACCATCTCGGCGGTGGTTTCGCCTTCATCGGCGAGGGTCTCGATCCATTCGCGCCCCTCTTCATCGCTGGATTGCTGGGCGTTCAGCGAGAAATCCGAGCCGGACAAGCGCCCGTCCATCATCTCGACATCGCGCAGCGGCACACCCAAATCCATGGCGATCATCTGCAACAGTTGATCGCGGTCAAGCGCCGCGCCCTGCGCCATTGCCTCGCGCTCAAGACGAGCCTGAACCCGGCGCATGTTGAAGAACAGCGATTTCTGTGCCGACGTGGACCCGGTCCGGACCAGCGACCAGTTGCGCATGACGTAATCCTGCACGGAGGCCTTGATCCACCACACGGCATAGGTCGAAAACCGCACGCCGCGATCGGGGTCGAATTTCTCGGCGGCTTTCATGAGCCCCAGCCCCGCCTCCTGAATAAGATCGCTCATCGGCGCGCCATAGCGTTTGAACTTCGCCGCCGTCGAAATCGCCAAACGCATATAGGCGGTGATCAGACGGTGCAGCGCCTGTTCGTCGCGCTGGTCCCGCCAGGCGCGTGCAAGCTGCATCTCCGTCTCCGCATCCAGCATTTCCGCTTTCATCGCCCGCCGCGGCAGGACATTGTCCGATGCAGTCACATCAAGTGCCATGGTCCCCTCCTGTAGGTCTGTGTGCGCTCTGGCTCTGGCTCAAAGGCGGATCCGATGACAGCCATTTGCGAGCGGTGGCTACTCCTGATACGCAAAGCCTAGCAAAATGGTTCCAAAATGGTTCTCACGATCATGTGCGCAAATATGACAGTCGTCCTTGGCGGCGCCTCTTCCGGAAAGTCCGATTTTTCGGAAAAAATATGTTTTCACAGTGGCTTGGAGAAAATCTACCTCGCCAGCGCACAGGCCTTCGATGAAGAAATGCGCACAAAGGCTGAGCAACACCGCACAAATCGCGGCCCCGACTGGTGCACAATCGAGGAACCCTTTGCCGCAGATCGGGTCATTTCCGAGGTCCGGGAGGGTCAGATTCTGTTGTTCGATTGTGCGACACTCTGGCTGACGAACCATTTTCTCGCGGATCACGACCTTGAGCGGGAGACGGAAAGCCTGCTCTCTGCGATCCGGCAATGCCCCGCGCAAATCGTCGTCGTGTCCAATGAGGTCGGACTTGGCATCGTGCCGGAAAACGCTCTTGCCCGCCGGTTTCGCATTGCCCAAGGCGCGCTGAACCGGAGGCTCGCCGAAGAGGCGGGCACGGTGGTCGGGGTCATGGCGGGGCTGCCTTTCGTACTCAAGGGCGCGCTGCCGGAGGGGCTGTTGTGAGCCGCCTCTGGCTGATCCGCCATGGACCGACCCATGCGAAAAGCTTTGTCGGCTGGAGCGATCTCCCCGCCGATCTCTCCGACCATGCGGCCATCGCCCGGTTGGAACAGGCCCTGCCGCAGGTGCCGGTGATCTCATCCGATCTGAGCCGAGCCGTGGACACCGCCAGCGCGATTCAGGCTGCGCGCCCCCGCCTGCCCCACGACCGACGCTTGCGGGAGACACATTTCGGCGACTGGGAGTTGCTGCAATGGTCCGAAATCGAGGCCCGCGATGGCGATCTGGCGCGTCGGGTGTTCGAAACGCCGGGTGACGTGGCGCCTCCGGGCGGCGAAAGCTGGAATACATTCTCCGCACGGGTTCACAATGGGATTTCGGCCCTGTCCGGCGAAACCATCGTGGTGGCGCATATGGGGGTGATCCTGGCCCTGCTGCAAAAGGCCCTGCGCTGTACCGCCTTTGAAGCGCTCGCTCATAAGATTGATCCGCTGTCCTGCACCCTGATCGACTGTCCGGAAGGCCTGTCAGGCCCGTGGTCCTGCACGCAAATAAATCACAAATATTGATAATTTATGTTACAAATATGAATTTTTATGATGATAAAAAGCCGCCTACCCTGCCTGTACCATCAGGAGGTTCCCATGTCTTATGATCTTTTCATCGGCGATAAAAGCTTTTCAAGCTGGTCCCTGCGCGGCTGGCTCCTGTTCGAGAAATTCGACATCCCGTATCGCGAAATCATGGTCGGACTTTATGCCGGCACGATGAAACAGGACCTCACGCCGCTCTCCCCCGCCCGCTTCGTGCCCACCGCCTGTACGCCCGAGGGCTGGGTCATCGGCGAAAGCATCGCGCTGGCGGAGACCCTCGCCGAACGCCATCCCGAAGCGGGTCTCTGGCCCTCCGATCCGCAGGCCCGCATCTATGCCCGTTGGCTGGTCGCCGAGATACACGCTGGCTTCTCCGCCCTGCGCTCCGCCTGCGCCATGCAGCTATTGCACCGCTATCAAGGATTCGAGGTGAGCGCCGAGGTTCAGGCGGATCTCGACCGGCTGGAACTCGTCCTCGGTCATGCCTTCGACCGTTTTTCCGGCGAGGGGCCTTGGTTGTTCGGCGCCTATTCCGCCGCCGATGCTTTCTACGCACCGGTTGCCGCCCGGATCGCGGGCTATGGCCTGCCGGTCTCCAACCGTCTTGCCGCCTATGTGAACGCACACCTTGCCGACCCGGCCTTTCAGAAATGGCGCGCGGACGGGTTGACCGTCACTTACGATCCCGTGCCTTATGCGCTCGACCTGCCGACTGCCCCATGGCCCGTTGAAATCTGACCTGCCACGCGAGAATTCCGCACCACGACGAAGCCCCGTTAACCATTTGCTAACCACGTTCGCGGTAGCACGGGTTAACATTCGTTAACGGGAGTTTCAGACCATGGTCGCACGGACCTTTTCCGTCGCATTCGAGGGCGTCGAAGCGCGGCGCATCGAGGTGCAATGCGCCATTGCTCCGGGTCTGCCGAGCTTCACCATCGTTGGTCTGCCGGACAAGGCTGTTACCGAAGCGCGCGAAAGGGTCAGGGCTGCGCTCGCCTCCATGCAGATCGCCCTGCCCTCCAAGAAACTCGTCATCAACCTCTCCCCCGCCGACCTTCCCAAGATCGGTTCGCATTTCGACCTGCCTATCGCGATAGCCATTCTCGCCGCCACCGGCCTGATCCCCGAAGAGAAGGCCGCTGAGACCCTGTCCTTGGGAGAACTGGCCTTGGACGGCTCGCTCGTGGCGGTCAATGGCGCACTCCCCGCCGCACTGAAAGCGGCAGAGCTGAACTGCGTGCTTGCCTGCCCAGAGGGCTGTGGGGCCGAGGCCGCCTGGGTCGGGGCGACCCCGGTTTACGGCGCCAAAACGCTGGCGCAGCTTTTGCGGCATTTCACCGGGGACCGCCCTCTGCACGAGGCCCATCCCGGCGAAATCACCCTCCCCGATCACACCCGCGACCTGCGCGACGTCAAGGGGCAGGAAAAAGCCAAACGCGCGCTGGAGATCGCCGCCGCAGGTGGGCATCATCTCTTCATGGTCGGCACGCCCGGTTCCGGCAAATCCATGCTGGCCGCGCGTCTGCCGACGATCCTGCCCCCGCTGTCGGCGCAGGAAGCGCTGGAAACCTCAATCATTCACTCGCTTGCGGGACTTCTCGACGAGGGTGGCATTTCCCGCGCGCGGCCCTTCCGGGAACCGCATCACACCGCCTCCATGGCCGCCATTGTGGGCGGAGGGCGTGGCGCGCAACCGGGCGAAATCTCTCTCGCCCATAATGGCGTTCTGTTTCTTGACGAACTGCCCGAATTCCCCCGCCCCGTTCTTGAAACCCTGCGCCAGCCGATCGAGAGCGGCGAAGTCATGGTGGCGCGCGCCAATGCCCATATGCATTACCCGGCGCGGTTCATGCTGGTGGCTGCGGCCAACCCCTGCAAATGCGGCTATCTGCCCGACCCGGAGCGGGCCTGCGCCAAGGTGCCGCTTTGCGGCGAGGAGTATCTCGGGCGGATTTCCGGTCCCTTGATGGACCGGTTCGATTTGCGCCTCGACATGCCGCCGGTGCAGTTTCAGGACCTCGACCTGCCACCCTCCGGCGACAGTTCCGCCACCGTCGCCGCCCGCGTGGCCGAGGCCCGCACGCTTCAGACGGAGCGGTTCGAGGGCACAGGTTTTCGGGTGAATGCCCAGATCGAGGGACGCCAGCTCGAAGAGATCGCAACGCCCGATGCCGAGGGGCGGGAGCTTTTGCAAAAGGCCGCCGAACGCCTCGGGCTTTCGGCGCGGGGCTATCATCGGGTCTTGCGCGTGGCGCGGACCATCGCCGATCTGGCCGGAGACATGGACATTCGCCGCCCGCATCTGGCCGAAGCCTTGAGTTACCGGGTGGTTGCAGGGCTGCTCAATTGAGCGCCTCAATGAACTGCCCCGTCTCCTCAATCGCCTGACGCGCCTCCGGGAACAACCCGTCGAACATCTGCCAGACATGCGGCGCACCTTGGGTCACACTCAGCCTCACCTCCGCCCCTTCGTGGCGCAGATGATCGGCCATACGGATACTGTCATCGCGCAGAATTTCGCAATCCGAAGCCTGCAACAGCACCGGCGGACAGTTCGGGAAGGATGCAAAAAGCGGTGAGACATTCGGGTTTCGGGGATCGCTGTCACCAAGAATCATTCCGATCAGTTCCTCAGCACGCATGGCCGGAAAAAAGTGATCGCGCGTCGCGTTTTCCGTCATCGACGGACTCGAAAGCGTCAGATTGGTGAAAGGCGACCAGCCAAGGCACCGGCGGGCGGCGTTCCACGCATGCAAAGCCCGGACAGAAGCGTAAGAGCCAAACCACCGCCAAGCACGATGTCCCCCGGCGCAAAACCGGAGGAGATAAGCGCCTGCCAGATGATTTTCGCATCCTCGAAAGCCGCGGGCAGGGGGTGCTCGGGAGCCAGCCGATAGGCCGGAAGAAACACGGACCGCCCCGCGCATTTCGCAAGCCGCCAGGCCAGGCGTTTATGGGTATGCGGGCTGCCCGCGACATAACCGCCACCATGGAAAAACAGGATCACGCGGGAAGCGTCGCAACCCGGAGGGCGAATCCACATACCCGGAAGCCCCGGCACATCCCGCGTGACCTCCGTATCGCGCGGCACGAACAAGGTGGCCTTCGCCGTCAGGTCCACCCCTTCCCGCAGCGGCACCGGATTTTGCGCGTGGCTGAATGCGGCCTTCACGATGGGGCTCAACGCCCCCGCGACCAGCCGCATTCTGAGGCTCATGCGCGCTTTGCCTCGATCGCCTGCCAGATGATTTCCGCCGTGTTGGTGCCGTCGAAACGTTCTAGCTCCTGAACCCCCGTCGGCGACGTCACGTTGATCTCGGTGAGGTAGTCGCCGATCACGTCGATACCGACGAACACCTGACCTTTTTCTTTCAGAAGCGGCCCGATTTTTGCGCAAATCTCCAGATCGCGCTCGGTCAGGCCAATTTTCTCAGGCCGCCCGCCGACATGCATGTTCGAGCGGGTTTCTCCCGCCTGCGGCACCCGGTTGATCGCCCCTACAGGTTCGCCATCGACCAGAATCACCCGTTTGTCGCCGTTGGACACGTCGGGCAGAAATTTCTGCACGATCATCGGCTCGCGCGACATGGAGGTGAACAACTCATGCAACGACGACAGGTTGCGGTCGTTCGGATCGAGCCGGAACACCCCCGCCCCGCCATTACCGTAAAGCGGTTTGAGAATGATATCGCCATGTTTGGCCTTGAAGGCGCGGATGGTTTCCAGATCGCGGGCGATGGCGGTGGGCGGTGTCAACTCCGGAAAACGCAGCACGAGCAGCTTCTCGGGATAGTTGCGCACCCAGAACGGATCGTTCACCACCAGAGTGCCGGGCGTGATCAGCTCCAGCAGATGCGTGGTCGTGATATACCCCATGTCGAACGGTGGGTCCTGCCGCAGCCAGACCACATCGTAATCCGACAGGTCCACTTCGGTCATTTCCCCGAGGCTGTAGTGATCTCCCTCGACACGACGGACTTTGACCGGCCAGCCGCGTGCGGTGACACGACCCTCCTGAAACGCCAGATGCTCCGGCGTGTAATAGAACAGCTCATGTCCGCGCTTTTGCGCCTCTTCCATGATCCGGAACGTGCTGTCGGCATTAATGTTGATCGGACCGATCGGGTCCATCTGGATCGCGACTTTCAAGGGCGCAATTGTCGAAGGCAAGGGTTTATCTCCCGGAACTAAAGCGTTTCTCAAACACTTGAGGCACTCACTTTTGAGAAACGCCGCGACTTCATTATCTGCGGCAACGTTTTCCGCCAAGCCTGAAGCAGGCTCAACGAAAACCGCTTTGATTTCCCTTTAGATGGACCAGCCCGGCTTCGCATTCAATGAGAATGTCCTGTGCGCAAGGTCACATGCACTTCCTCACATCAGCGCATTCTCAAGGCACGCGACCTCGCCCGCCCCGTTCACGAGCGCAACGTCGATCCGCATCGGCGTCAGAAGCCCCTTTGGCAGGCGCCCGATATAATCCTCGGCACTGACACAAAGCCGGGCCTGTTGCCTTGCACCGAGTGAGGCGCCAGCCCGGCCATGGGTTTTCGAGGCTTTCACCTCGACAAAGACGATGTCTTCACCCCGTTGAAAGATCAGGTCAATCTCCCCGCCTGCCCCTCGCCAGCGGCGTTCCAATAGCGCATAGCCTCGCCGTTCGTAGTTTCGCGCCACACTTTCTTCCGCTGACAAGCCGAAGTGATAGGCCCGCTCCCCGCGTGCACGACGTGAATTATCGGTGTCTTCTTCGGACATACCGCTTCACTTCCCGGTCATCGCAAGCGCCATCTGATACACATCCCGTTTCTTTAACCCGTGTTTCGCCGCCACCTCATGGGCCGCATCCTTAACCGACATCTGACCCAGCGCCTCCGCCAAATCCGCTTCGAGATCCGCCTCTGAAACCTCTTCCGTCTCCGCGCGTCCGACCAAAAGGACGATCTCGCCCTTCACCGGCGCGTCGCGCAGGCTTTCTTCCAATTCCCTGAGCGTACCCTTGCGCACCTCCTCGAATTTCTTGGTCAATTCCCGACACAGCGCCGCCGGACGGTTCTCCCCCAGAGTGTCACACAATTCTCCTAACGTTCTGTGAACGCGCTTCGGGCTTTCGTAAAAACCGAGCGTCGCGGGAACGGTGGCAAAGGAGGAAAAGAATTTCAGCCGTGCCCCTTGAGAAGAGGGCGGAAACCCCGCGAACAGAAAACGATCCGAGGGCAGGCCGGAGATCGTCAGAGCCGCGATCATCGCGGACGGTCCCGGCGCGGAGGTCACGGGGATGCCACGCGCAAGGGCCTCCCGACAGAGCGCAAATCCCGGATCAGCCACCAGAGGCGTACCGGCCTCCGATGCATAAGCCACGGATTTTCCCTGTTCCATCAAGGCAATAAGACCGGGTCTCGCCTGCGCCCCATTATGGTCGTGATAGGCGATCACATGACGCCCGTTCAACGGAATGCCGTGGATTTCCATCAGCTTGCGCAGACTGCGGGTGTCTTCTGCGGCAAGAACATCGGCGGAGGCCAGCAGATCGAGCGCCCGTAGCGTGATGTCACGCGCGTTCCCGATGGGCGTGGCGAGAAAGTAAAGTCCGGCGGGAAGCTGCTTGGCTTGATAAATCACTGGTCTCTCGGTTTTTTGCGGCGTTTACTCTTGGGAACGTGTCGCATAGTCTGCCCGCTAAATCGCGTGGCCCTTCGTGTCGCGTCCGTGTTTGCCGTCAGGAATGAGGTTTCCCCATGTTCGCCGTTCTGCGCGCCGCCCGCAAGTCGCTCGCCAAATTCGCGCTTGGCCTGTCCCTTCTGGGCCTTGCCGCCTGTGATCCGGGTGCACTCCCGGTCGGAGGCGGCCCGACGATCAACACCTCGAAACCGGTGCCCGTCGCGCTGCTCGTGCCATACGAATCAGCCAGCGCGGGGGACGTGGCGCTCGCAACTTCACTCGAAAACGCCGCTCGTCTGGCGATGGCCGATCTCGGCGGCGTGACCATTGACCTGCGCGTCTACCCGACCGGCGGACAGGCCGAACGCGCCTCCGCTGCCGCATCTCAGGCCGTTGCCGACGGTGCGAAAATCATCCTCGGACCGGTATATGGCGGCTCCGCCAAGCTCGCGGGCATCCCGGCGGCCAATGCCGGAATCAATGTGCTGTCCTTCTCGAACAACCCCGACATCGCGGGCGGCAACGTCTTCATCCTCGGACCGACCTTTGAGAACACTGCCAACCGGCTGATGTCCTATGCCCGTGCCAACGGCAAGGGCCGTATCATGGTGGTAAACGGCAACAGCGCCGCAGAAAACGCGGGCGCTGCGGCGATCAAGGCCGCGATCTCGCGTCAGGGCGCAACCCTGGTCGGGGAACAAAGCTTCGAGATGAGCCAGCAGGGCGTGGTTCAGGCGATCCAGCCGATTGCTTCCAAAGCCCGCAGCACCGGTGCCGATGCGATCTTCTTCACCTCCGGCAATGACGGGGCTATGCCGCTTCTGGCGCAGATGCTGCCGGAAAACGGCATCAAATCGCCCAACCCGCAATATATCGGGTTGCAGCGCTGGAACGTCCCGGCGTCGGCCCTTACCCTGCCCGGTCTGCAAGACAGTTGGTTCGCCATTCCCGATCAGCAGTTGACGGCCAATTTCTCCGGCCATTACAGCGCCACCTACGGCCAGCCGCCCCATGCGCTCGCAGGTCTCGCCTATGACGGCATCGCGGCCATCGGTGCGCTTGTAAAAGCGGGCGATCAAAACGCACTGACCACACAGGGCCTGACCCGCAACTCCGGCTTCGTCGGCGTCAACGGCATCTTCCGCCTGCGCACCAACGGCACCAACGAACGCGGCCTCTCCATCGCGACCATTCAAAACAATCAGGTGATCGAGATTGACCCTGCACCAAGAGCCTTCGGTGGCGCCGGGTTCTGACACCCCGGCGCTTGCCAGTTTTCTACCAAGCCCACCCGGCACTTTGATCTGTGCTGAAGACGCGATTTTCGACGTCGCCGAAGTGGCAGCGCAGCTCGAGGCGTGCTGGGAGGACACCCCTGACGCCGCCGCCTTGCGCAAGGCCACGGTCAAGGTTCTGAACGCCGCACAGGAACGCGGTCGTGCCGCCATTGCAAGTGCCATGACGGAAGCGCCGCGCAACGCCCGCCCTGCCCTGCGTGCCTATGCTTGGCTTACCGATTGCCTCGTCACAACGGTGCTTTTTACCTCCATGACCCGGCTGCATCCGAATCCGAACCCGTCAGAGGGAGAGCGCATCGCGGTTCTGGCCGTTGGCGGTTACGGGCGTGGGGAGATGTCGCCCTATTCCGACGTCGATCTCCTGTTTCTTGCGCCGCACAAGATCACCGGCTGGATCGAAAGCGTGGTGGAGAGCATGCTCTACATGTTCTGGGACCTGCATCTGAAGGTCGGCCATTCCACCCGCACGATCCGCGATTGCATCCGGCTCGGGCGCGAGGATTTCACCATCCGCACCGCCATGCTGGAACTGCGGTTTCTGGCGGGCAACCGCAAACTCGCCACACAACTCCACCAACAGCTTCGCGACGAGCTGTTCCGCAACTCTGCACGCGAGTTTATCGAAGCCAAGCTTGAGGAACGCGCCTCCCGACATCGCAAGCAAGGCGGGCAACGCTATGTGGTGGAACCGAACATCAAGGAAGGCAAGGGCGGGCTTCGTGACCTGCACACGCTGTTCTGGATCGCGAAATACGTGCACGGGGTGCGCAATGCCGCCGATCTGGTGAAGGCGGGCGTCTTCACCCCGGAGGAGTTTCGTCAGTTCGAGGAGGCCGAGACCTTCCTGCACGCGGCGCGCAATGCACTACACCTGATCGCCGGGCGTCCGATGGACCAGCTCACCTTCGACATGCAGGTCGAGGTGGCCGAACATCTGGGCTATATCGACCATTCCGGCCGCCCCGCCGTCGAGCATTTCATGCAGGATTACTTCCGCCATGCCACCCGCGTGGGTGAGTTGACGCGGATTTTCCTGACCTCGCTCGAAGCGCAGCACGTCAAGCAGGAACCCGCGCTTCAACGTCTGTTCAAGCGTCGGCGCAAGATCAGCAGCCAGTACGAACTGGTACACAACCGGCTCAACGTGCGTGATCGCCAAGCCTTTCTTTCCGACAAGCTCAACCTGCTGCGCGTCTTCGAAGAGGCTCTACGCACCGGCTATCTCCTGCACCCCGACGTGATGCGACTGATCTCGGCCAATCTCGGTATGATCGACAACGAGATGCGGGGCGATCCCGAGGCGCAGCGCATTTTCATCGACCTGCTCTTGAAACACGGCAACCCGGAACGCTCGCTGCGCCGGATGAACGAGTTGGGCGTCTTGGGCGCTTTCATCCCGGAGTTTCAGCACATCGTCGCGATGATGCAGTTCAACATGTATCACAGCTATACGGTGGACGAGCATACCATCCAGGTGATTTCCAACCTCGCGGAGATCGAGCGCGGCGAGCTGGAAAACGCCCTGCCCTTGGCCTCGCGCATCCTCAAGGGGGGCGTGAACCGTCGGGTGCTTTACATCGCCCTGCTGCTGCATGACATCGGCAAGGGGCGCAACGAGGACCATTCGGTGATCGGCGCGCAGATCGCGCGCAAGGTTGCGCCGCGTCTGGGATTGAAGCCTGCCGAATGCGAAACCGTCGAATGGCTGGTGCGTTATCACCTTCTGATGTCCGACATCGCCCAGAAACGCGACATTGCCGATCCGCGCACGGTGCGCGATTTCGCCAAGGCAGTAAAGACCCGAGAACGCCTCGATCTCCTGACCGTGCTTACGGTCTGCGACATTCGCGGCGTTGGCCCCGACGTGTGGAACAACTGGAAAGCGACGCTGATACGCAACCTGCACACGCAGACCGCCTATGCGCTGGAACACGGGCTCGAAGAAATCAACCGCGATGCCCGCGAGGGCGAGGCCAAGAAGGAACTGCGCTCGCGCCTCGCGGACTGGAGCGCCGCCGACAAGCGCACCGAAATTCAGCGTCATTACAGCACTTACTGGCAGGGCCTGCCCTTTGCCGCCCACGAGATTTTCGCCCGTTTGCTGCGCGACATCCAGGCCGACGAGATTCGCATAGACCTGCATCAGGACGAGGATCGCGACGCCACCCGCGCCTGTTTTGCACTGGCCGATCACCACGGGATTTTCTCGCGTCTTGCCGGGGCACTGGCGCTCGTCGGGGCCAACGTCGTGGATGCACGCACCTATACCTCGAAAGACGGCTATGCGACTGCCGTGTTCTGGATTCAGGACAAGGACGGCAACCCGTTCGAGACCGCCCGCCTGCCGCGTCTGCGCCAGATGATCGACAAGATTCTGCGCGGAGAAGTGCTGGCCCGCGATGCACTCAAATCCCGCGACAAGATCAAGAAGCGCGAGAGCAAGTTCGACGTGCCGACCTCGATCTCGTTTGACAACGAAGGCTCGGAGATATTCACCATCATCGAGGTGGACACGCGCGACCGGCCCGGCCTTTTGTACGACCTGACGCGGGTTTTGGCCGAAAACAACATTTCCATCGTCACCGCCCAGATCGCCACCTACGGCGCGCAGGTGGTCGACGTATTCTATGTGAAGGACATGTTCGGGATGAAACTCCATGCCGAATCCAAGCGCAAATCGCTTGAGAAGAAACTGCGCGAGGCCATCGTGACCGGCGCGAAACGGGCCCATTCCGAATGAAACCGATTCGCCTCGTCCGGGGCTTTGTCACCGTTGGCGGCTGGACTCTTCTGAGCCGTGTCCTCGGCTTTGTCCGGGATGCTCTGATCGCCGCCTATCTCGGCGCGGGTCCTGCCGCAGAGGCCTTTGTCGTAGCTTTTTCCCTCCCGAATATGTTTCGCCGCTTTTTCGCCGAAGGGACTCTGAACGTCGCCTTCGTGCCGCTCTTCGCCAAGAAATTCGAGGCCGAAGAAGATGCAAAGGGGTTTGCCGAAAACACGCTGTCGGTTCTGACCACAGCGCTCATTGTCCTCACTCTTCTGGCAACGCTGTTCATGCCTGTTCTGGTCGCCGCCATGGCGGCGGGGTTCATCGGCGACGAGCGCTTCGATATGGCGGTGGATTTCGGACGCATCGCCTTTCCTTATGTGCTTTTCATCTCCATGGGGGCGCTGTTTTCCGGCATTTTGAACGCCACAGGTCGTTTCGCCGCGGCCGCTGCCGCGCCCGTGCTTCTGAACATTGTGCTTTCCGTCGCCATGGTTGGGGCCGCGAAACTCGGTCTACCAGTGGATCGGGCGCTGATCTGGGCCATCCCGGTGGCAGGCATCGCCCAACTTGCCGTGGTCTGGTATGCCGCTGCCCAAATCGGCTTCAACCTGCGTCCGCGGGTGCCGCGGCTGACACCGGAACTCAAACGTCTGCTGATCCTTGCCGGGCCTGCGGCCCTCGCAGGTGGTGTCGTGCAGATCAACCTTCTGATCGGCCGTCAGGTCGCATCGTTTTCCGAAGACGGCGCGCTTCAGTATCTCAATCTTGCCGACCGGCTCTATCAACTCCCCCTCGGCGTCGTCGCCATCGCCATCGGCATCGTGCTTCTGCCCGATCTGTCGCGGCGCTTGCAGGCCGGGGACGGCGAGGGGGCACGCTATGCCTATAACCGGGCTTTCGAATTCGCGCTTTTGCTGACCGTACCCGCCGCCATGGCGCTGATTGTCATTCCCGAACCGCTGATTTCCTTCCTGTTCCAGCGTGGCGCTTTCACTCCCGAGGATGCGCACAAAACGGCGCTGGCGGTGATGATCTATGGTCTCGGCCTGCCCGCCTTCGTGATGCAGAAAGTGCTGCAACCTCTGTATTTCGCCCGCGAGGACACCCGCAGCCCCTTCCGCTTCGCACTCTACGCCATGGTGATCAACGCAGTCGTGGCGATCGGCCTGTCTTTCGTCATTGGCTATCTCGCCGCCGCCGTCGCCACGACGTTTGCCGCCTGGGGCATGGTCGCGCTTTTGTGGTTCGGTAAGAAGGGTATGGGCGACGAAGTCCATGCCGATGCCCGGCTGATCCGCCGCACACCGCGCATTCTGATCGCCTCTCTGCTGATGGGCCTGCTCCTTTGGGGCAGCGAAATCGGACTATCTCCGGTGTTCGAATTGTCCCGGGGGCTGGGGACGCTCCTGCTCGTTGCCATCGGGATCGTCGGTTATTTCACCATCGCCCACCTGATCGGCGCGGTGCGGTTCGTCGAATTGAAAGGCTCGGTGCGGCGCGGCGGCTGAAAGCGCTTCACCTCCCGCGCACCAACACCTCGCTACCCTTTACCCCGCATTAAGGTTAATCAGGTTAACCTTAATGCCTGTTAACGAACTGTTCCGGCAAAGCATTCGACACGACCGCCAGCGCGCTCACCTCTGCCGAAGCCGTGCGACGATCCGCCCGAATGCTCCCGGCACCAGAAGTCCCGCGACGACGAATCCGGCAACAAACCCCGCCAGATCGGCCACCCAATCGGGAGAGCCACCGAACAGCAGGCCATAGACCAGTTGCAGCCCCATCAGAAAACCGATCAGGGTGAAGGCCCGCATCCGGTTCTGTTGCATCGCACCGAGACCCAGCCAGAGGATGAACGTATAGGCGCCGATAAAACCGTAAGCCGCCGGATAGGCCCCGGCCAGCGGACGCTCGACGGTCAGCAACAGCCCATAGGCCAGAGACCCCGCGAGCGTGGAGACGACGAAGATGATCAACACGGCAAGATTGCCAAAGGTCTCCCCCACCATCTTGCCCAGCGCCAGAATGAACACCATCGCCATCAACGCATGGGTCATCGAGAAATGCACGAATGCATAGGTGAAGAAGCGCCGCACATGCTCGAAGGGCCAGAGGCCGAGACTGCGCATCTGCTCGAACACCGAGTCGTAGAAACCGAAATCCTGAATCGCCGTATTGCGCCAACCGATTGCATCGGGACCTCCGACAATCCCGAAGGACCCGATCTGGAACAGCAGTTCGACCGCGCCCAACACCAGTGCAATCGCCACAACCATCGGCGGCAGAGCGTTGAACGGTGCCTCGGGACGGGAATACTCGGGATCATCGGACATTGAACGGGCCTTTCCTTGACGCTCTCGCCCCGCATAGGTAAGCCACGATCACCTATTAATCCAGTGACGGAGTTCCAGATGGACAAGCCTGCCTTTACCCCCCGCGTCTTCTCGGGGATCAAGCCTTCGGGCGGGCTCACCCTCGGCAACTATCTCGGCGCGATCAAACGCTTCGTGGATATGCAGGGCGGTGAGTTCGAAACCATCTATTGCGTGGTGGATATGCACGCGATCACCGTCTGGCAAAGCCCCGAGGACCTGCGCCACGCCACCCGCGAGGTTGCCGCCGGGTATCTCGCCGCGGGCATTGATCCTGACAAGTCGACCCTGTTCAACCAGTCCCGCGTGTCGGCCCATGCCGAGCTTGGCTGGCTGTTCAACTGTGTCGCGCGCGTCGGCTGGATGAACCGCATGACGCAGTTCAAGGACAAGGCGGGCAAAAATGCCGAAAACGTCTCTCTCGGTCTCTACGCCTACCCATCGCTCATGGCGGCCGACATCCTCTTGTATCACGCCACCCACGTCCCGGTGGGCGAGGATCAGAAACAACACGTCGAACTGACCCGCGACATCGCCAACAAGTTCAACCACGATTACAAGGTCGATTTCTTCCCGGAATGCACCCCCGTGATCGAAGGCCCGGCGATGCGGGTGATGAACCTGCGCGACGGCACCAAAAAAATGTCCAAATCAGGCGAGAGCGACATGGAACGCGTCAACATGACGGATGATGCGGACACCATCGCCAAGAAGTTCAAAAAGGCCAAGACCGATCCCGAGCCGCTGCCGGAAGAAATGGAAGGGCTTGCGAACCGTCCCGAGGCGCGCAACCTTGTCAATATCTACGCGGGTCTCGCCAATATGACCGGCGAAGAGGTTCTGGCGGAATACGGCGGTCAGGGCTGGGGCTTTTTCAAACCGGCGCTCGCCGAGCTTGCGGTCGAAAGACTCGCGCCGATCTCAACCGAGATGGCGCGCCTGATGAATGACCCCGCAGAGATTGACCGCATCCTCGCCAAGGGCGCGGAAAAAGCGAAAAAGATCGCCGATCCGATCCTCGACAAGACGTTCGAGATTATGGGGTTCGTTCGCTGAACGCAGCGATCCACCAATAGAAAGGGCGCCCGAGTGAGGCGCCCTTTTCGTTTCCTTTGTGCCGAAATACTCAGATCAGCTTCACCTGCGTCCCCACGGTCACCCGGTCGTAGAGATCGACGATCTGCTCATTGTAAAGCCCGATACAGCCGTCCGAGGACCGCCGCCCGATCTTGCGCGTGTCATGGGTGCCGTGGATACGGTAATATTGCCACGACAGGTAGAGCGCCCGCACGCCCAGCGGGTTTTCCGGTCCCGCAGGCACCGTCACCGGCAGGCTCGGATCGCGTTCTCGCATCGAAGGCGTCGGCGTCCAGGTCGGGTTCTTCACCTTCTTGATCACCGAGGTATAGCCACGCTTCGTGAGGTCTTCCGAGATCGGGACCGATGTCGGGTAAAGCTTGTAGCCCCCTTCCGCGTCCCAGAAATGCAGCGCGCGGCTCACCGTGTCGGCCACGATCGCCCCTTGCCCCAAGGCTTCGAAGTGATCACGCCAGTCGATGGTGCGAAAGCTCGAAATGTTGTTGCGTGCGTTTTGCGGGGCCTTGGCTTCTTCCGGCAGGGTCAGGCCAATCTCCTGGGCCAGCGCCGTGCGGGCCAGAAAAGGTGTGGCAAGCGTAGCGGCAATAAAACTGCGTCGCTTCATCGTGCTCATGACATCGTCCTCTATACTTTTTTGTGCGTTTCGGGAGTTCCCGTCGAATTGCCCCGAATGAACCTCAGCCCGACCGTTCAGCACAAATCACGAAGGAGTTAACCCGCCTCCGGAACCGCAATCGCGGCCACAATGTCACATAAGGGATTCAATCTCCCCGTATTGAAAGGATGCAGGTCATCAGAATCAGGCCCGTCCCCGCCCGAGGCGCTTGCCCTTACGCGCCCGATGCCTGCGAGCTGATCGTTTTTCCCCGACAGATCAGATTCCATACGACCCCCGGCCTCGCGCCGGGGGTTTCTCTTGTGGTCCACCGTGATCCGCGACACGCGCGCCGCTTGCGTCCGGCGTCCCGCTCGGTCATCATCGCCCCAGACCGGCACAGATGTGTCCAAGACCGAGGCCAGAATGCGCAAGTTTCTCGTCATCCTCGATGACAGTCGTGAATGTCTCAACGCCATGCGCTTTGCCGCCATGCGCGCGGCCAAGACCGGTGCGGGCGTCACCATCCTGTCGATCATCCCGCCGGAAGAGTTCAACCACTGGATCGGGGTGGCCGATCTGATGCGTGAGGAAACCCGCGAGCGCATCGTCGCCCATTACGAGGTTTTCGCCAAATGGATGCGCGACCGCCAAGGCATTGACCCCGAACTGGTGATCCGCGAAGGCGAAGCGGTGCATGAGATTCTCTCCCAGATCAAGGAAGACCCCTCTATCGGGGTTCTGGTTCTGGGGGCGGGCACGGAGAAATCCGGCCCCGGCCCGCTGGTCACCGCGATGTCGAAACAGGCGGGTTTTCTGCCAATCCCGATGACGCTCGTGCCCGGTGAGATGTCGAAAGAACGGCTGGAGGCCGTGACCTGATGCCGATGCCCTGGACTTATCGCCACTCGGAAAAGGAATTCAAATCTTTCCTGAGTGACGCCAAGGACCGCATGGGTCATGTCATGGAGAGCGACAACATGACCTACACCGCCGTGGACGGGGTGTTGCAGTGTTTTCGCCGCCGTCTGACCCCGCCACAGGTGATCGCATTCGGCGATGTCATCCCGTCGACGCTGCGCGCCATGCTGGTCTACAACTGGCGGGTCGATGCCGTACCTCTGCCTTTCGGCAGCCGGGCCGAGATGATCCGGGAGGTGCAATCGGTCCGCAAGGAACACAACATCACGCCGCTCAACGTGATCGAGGCCACCGCTTACGCGCTCTGGCGGCATTGCAACCACCGCGACCTCGAACGAGTTCTGGTGCAGATCGGTCCCGAAGCGGTGACATTCTGGCACGTTCCCGGAGCCGCGCCCGGCGATCTTGAACAGCGGATTATTTGACGCTATTATTTAGAACCGTTCTAAATATTGACTTTCAGCGTTGGAAAGCGCATATCCGACCTGATCACTAAGGAATACGCGCCATGTTCATCCAGACCGAATCCACGCCGAACCCCGCCACGCTGAAATTCCTGCCCGGCCAGACCGTTCTGGAAACCGGCACCGCAGATTTTACCACGGCTGACGCCGCCGCAAGCTCGCCGCTCGCGTCGCGCATCTTCAAGGTCGGCAATGTCAGCGGCGTCTTCTTCGGCTCCGATTTCGTCACCGTCACCAAAGACGAGGCAACCGATTGGGACCATGTGAAACCGGCGATCCTCGGTGCGATCATGGAGCATTTCCAGTCCGGCGATCCGGTCATGGAAGGCGAAAACACCGCCCCCGCCGGTCATGCCGATCACGATGGCCCGGACAGCGAGATCGTCCAGCAGATCAAGGAACTTCTGGACACCCGCGTGCGTCCGGCCGTGGCGCAGGACGGTGGCGACATCACTTTCCACGGCTTCGATCGCGGCATTGTCTATCTGCATATGCAGGGTGCCTGCGCCGGTTGCCCCTCCTCGACGCTCACCCTGAAAATGGGCATCGAGAACCTGTTGCGGCATTACATCCCCGAAGTGCTCGAAGTGCGCCCGGTTGCGGCCTGAGGCCCCTGTCCCTGAACCCCGTGACCCTGAAACCTGTGTCTGAACTGACCACGGAAGACTTGGCCGCTCTGCATGCGGCCTGTTTCACCACACCACGTCCTTGGTCCGCGACGGAGTTCGCGGACCTTCTTGCTTCCCCCGCTGTATTTCTCGTGACAGGCGAAGGCCCCTCCTTCGCCTTGGGTCGCGCGGTGGCGGGCGAAACTGAACTTCTGACTCTTGCCGTGGCGCCAGAAGCCCGTGGACACAACCTCGGGCGTCGTGCCTTGCAAGGCTACGAGGCGGAGGCTTTGGTGCGTGGAGCAGAGGACGCCTTTCTCGAAGTCGCCACAGACAACACGGTCGCGATCTCTCTCTATCGCTCGGAAGGTTATCGCGAATCCGGGCGACGCAAAGGCTATTACGTTACTCCGGATGGGGAGAAAATCGACGCTCTGGTGTTCACAAAGCGCATAAAACAGACGTGACCCAACGTTATACTGTGCGTAGAACCGCAATCCCCGTCGGAACTGCGACCGATTGGTCAAATATGGTAAAATGTGTATTGACCCCCGGACAGGGACACGCCCTAATCCGGGCCAAGGCGCGCATTTCGTGCGTTTAGACACGGGCCGTGACGTGTCTGTCTTGCCGGGTTCTTCCGGGATGGCATGGGGCGGCCCCAATACAAGTACCTAACGGGAGATTACCATGACCCTGATGAAAAGCTTTCTCGGCGCGGCGGCCACTCTGGCACTCACCTCTGGTGCCGCTATGGCCGAACCTGCGATCATCTTCGACCTCGGTGGCAAGTTCGATAAATCCTTCAATGAAAGCTCTTACAACGGGGCCGAGCGCTGGAAAGCCGAAACCGGTGGCACCTATCGTGACGTCGAATTGCAATCCGACGCCCAGCGTGAACAGGCTTTGCGCCGCTTCGCCGAAAACGGTTTCAACCCGATCGTGATGGCGGGCTTCTCATTTGCCACCGCGCTGGAAACCGTCGCGGCCGATTTCCCGGACACGAAATTCACCATCATCGACATGGTCGTGGACGCGCCGAACGTGCGCTCCGTGGTGTTCAACGAACATGAAGGCTCCTACGTCGTGGGCGTCGCCGCCGCTTACGCAGCGAAAGGCGATACCGTCTCCTTCGTCGGCGGCATGGACATCCCGCTGATCTCCAAATTCGCCTGCGGCTACGCTCAGGGCTTCAAATCCGTGAAACCCGAGGGCAAGGTCATCGTCAACATGACCGGCACCACGCCCGCGGCCTGGAACGACCCGGTGAAGGGCGGCGAACTGACCCGTGCGCAAAAAGCGGCTGGCTCCGAAGTGGTCTTCGCGGCGGCTGGCGGCACCGGTCTCGGTGTTCTGCAAACCGCTGCCGACGAAGGCATGCTCGCCATCGGTGTGGACAGCAACCAGAACTACCTGCAACCGGGTCACGTCCTGACCTCGATGGTCAAGCGCGTGGACAACGCAGTTTATGACGCCTTCATGCAGGGCGAAGACCTCGAACCCGGCATCTTCGTGATGGGTCTCGCCAATGACGGCGTCGGAGCCGCCATCGACGAATACAACGAAGCCCTGATCACCCCGGAAATGAAAGCCGCGATGGACGATGCCACCGCGAAAATCATCTCCGGTGAGGTCGTGGTGCACGACTACATGACCGACGAAACCTGCCCGGCTTACTGAGGCAGGTCGCGCATGAGCGTTCAGAACGAGGCGGGGCGGCAGGAAACTGTCGCCCCCACCGCATCCGCCCCCGCAATCGAACTGCGCGGGATTTCCAAAGCGTTCGGCCCGGTACAGGCCAACAAGGACATCGCGATATCGGTGGCCAAGGGCTCGATTCATGGCATCATCGGCGAGAACGGCGCGGGCAAGTCCACGCTGATGTCGATCCTCTACGGGTTCTACAAGGCCGACAGCGGCCAGATCCTCATCAACGGCAAAGAGGTCCATATCACCGACAGTCAGGCCGCGATTGCCGCTGGCATCGGCATGGTTTTTCAGCATTTCAAACTGGTGGAGAATTTCACCGTTCTGGAGAATGTGATTCTCGGCGCCGAAGACGGCGGACTGTTGAAGCCCTCGCTGGCAAAAGCCCGCAAGCTTTTGGAGCAACTCTCTGACGAATATGAACTTTCCGTCGATCCCGACGCCTTGATCGAAGACCTCTCCGTGGGCCACCAGCAACGGGTCGAGATTCTCAAGGCGCTCTATCGGCAGGCGGATATCCTGATTCTCGACGAACCCACGGGCGTGTTGACACCCGCCGAGGCCGATCACCTCTTCCGCATTCTCGAAGGGCTGAAAGAACAGGGCAAGACGATCATCCTGATCACCCACAAACTGCGCGAGATCATGGAGATCACCGACACGGTGTCCGTGATGCGGCGTGGCGAGATGACCGCGACCGTAAAGACCGCAGAGACCTCGCCCGAGGAGCTTGCCGAACTGATGGTCGGGCGCAAGGTTTTGCTCCGCGTCGACAAGAAACCCGCTACGCCGGGCAAACCGGTGGTGCAGATCGAGAACCTGCGCGTCGTCGACGAACAGAAGGTCGAGCGTGTCAAAGGCGTGTCCTTCGAGGTCCGTGAAGGCGAAATTCTCGGCATCGCTGGCGTCGCGGGCAACGGTCAGACCGAACTTCTCGAAGTGCTGGGCGGTTACATGAGTGGCACTGGAAAAATCCTCATAAACGGTCAGGAGATCGACCTCTCCGGCAAGCACTCGAACGGCCAGACCCGGCGCGCACGCGGCATTTCCCATGTGCCGGAGGATCGCCATGACGAGGGTCTGATCCTCGAATTCCAGGCTTGGGAAAACATGGTGTTCGGCTATCACCATGCTCCGGAATATCAGAAAAACGCGCTTTTGATGGACAATGCCGGGATCAAGGCAATGACCCAGAAGAGCATGGACAAATTCGATGTCCGCCCACCGAACCCGAAGCTTGAGGCCAAATCGTTTTCCGGCGGCAACCAGCAGAAAATCGTGCTGGCCCGCGAGATCGAGCGCAACCCGGACCTCTTGCTGGTCGGCCAGCCGACCCGTGGCGTCGATATTGGCGCGATCGAATTCATCCACCAACAGATCGTGGCGCTCCGCGATCAGGGCAAGGCGATCCTCCTCGTCTCCGTGGAACTCGACGAGATTTTGTCTCTTTCCGACCGGATCATCGTCATGTTCGACGGTCAGATCATGGGCGAGCGCAGACCTGCGGAAACGAACGAAGGGGAACTTGGTCTTTTGATGGCCGGGATCACCGATGAGAAGACGGAAGAAGCGGGGGCACAGAAATGAGCAAAATGCCGAAATGGGCGGATGCCGTCCTCATTCCGCTGATCTCCATCCTGATCGCCTTCTTCTTTTCCGGAGTGGTGATCTGGGCCATCGGCAAAGACCCCTTCGTGGCGATCAAGACCATGGTACAGGGCGCGTTCGGCTCGACCCAGGGCGTCGGCTATACGCTCTATTACGCCACGAATTTCATCTTTACCGGCCTTGCTGTGGCCGTCGCCTATCACGCGCGCCTGTTCAACATCGGCGGCGAGGGGCAGGCAACATTGGGCGGGCTTGGCGTTACGCTCGTCTGCCTTGCCGTACCGTGGCCGCACTGGGCGCTCGCGCTTCCGGCAGCGATGATCGGCGGCGCGCTCTTCGGTGCCGCCTGGGCCTTCATCCCGGCGTGGCTTCAGGCGAAGCGCGGCAGCCATATCGTGATCACCACGATCATGTTCAACTATATCGGCGCGGCCCTTTTGGGCTATGTGCTGTTGAACGTGTTGAAAGTTCCCGGTTCCATGCTGACCGAGAGCGCGCGGTTCCCGGCCGGGGCTCACCTGCCGACCTTCCATGAAATGCTTGCCCCCTTCGGCATCAATTTCAATAAAAACGCACCGGCGAACATGTCCTTCCTCGTCGCCATTCTGGCCTCCGTCGCCTTCTATTTCCTGATCTGGCGCACCCGGCTCGGTTATGAAATCCGGGCCTACGGGCAATCGGAAACGGCAGCGAAATACGCGGGTATCAACCCCGCGCGGATCGTGATCATCGCCATGCTGATCTCCGGCGCGCTGGCGGGTCTCATGGCAATCAACAACGTCATGGGCGAGGCCGAGCGCCTCATCGACAACGCCGTCGAAGGCGCAGGCTTCATCGGCATCGCCGTGGCACTGATGGGCCGCAATCACCCCATCGGCATCTTCCTCGCCTCGATCCTGTTCGGATTTCTCTATCAGGGCGGTGCGGAACTGGCGTTCTGGGAATCGATCCCACGCGAATTGGTCGTCGTCATTCAGGCGCTCGTGATCATGTTCACCGGTGCGCTCGACAACATGGTGCGGGTGCCGCTCGAAAAGCTGTTCCTCGCGTTCAGCAAAAAGAAGGAGGCGTAAGAGATGGACTATCTCACGATCATCCAGATCCTCGACAGCTCCGTGCGTCTCGCGACGCCCCTGCTTCTGACCTGTCTCGCCGGGCTCTTCTCCGAGCGCGCGGGTGTCGTCGACATCGGTCTTGAGGGCAAGCTTCTTGCCGCCGCCTTCCTTTCCAGCGCCGCCGCCGCCGTCACCGGCTCGATCTGGATCGGGCTTCTGGCAGGCATCGCGGGCTCGCTCGCCTTCTCCATGATCCACGGGCTCGCCTCAATCACCTTCAAGGGCGATCAACTCATTTCCGGCGTGGCCCTCAACTTCCTTGCCGCCGGTCTCACCGTCGTCGTGGGTCAAAGCTGGTTCCAGCTTGGCGGGCGCACCCCCTCGCTCAACGGGGCCGAGCGGTTCAGCCCATGGACCCTGCCCTTCTCCGAGGCACTGGCGAAAATCCCGGTCATCGGTCCGGCCTATGACGAGTTGATCTCCGGCCACACGGCGCTCACCTATCTGGCGCTTCTCTCGGTGCCATTATCTTGGTGGGTGCTCTATCGCTCCCGCTTCGGTCTGCGTCTGCGCGCCGTGGGGGAAAACCCCAGTGCCGTGGACACCGCCGGGATTTCCGTCGTGCGCCTGCGTTACGCAGCACTTGTGATCGCGGGTGTGCTCTGCGGTCTCGCGGGCACCTACCTCGCCTCTCTGGCGGCAGGTTTCGTCAAGGATATGTCGGCGGGTCGGGGCTATATCGCGCTTGCCGCACTGATCTTCGCCAAATGGCGTCCGTGGTATGCACTCTGGGCGACACTGCTCTTCGGCCTTCTGGAAGCCATAGGCAACCGATATCAGTCCATCGCTTTGGGCGATATCGTGATCCCCGTGCAGTTCATGCAGGCCCTGCCCTACATCCTGACCGTGATCATCCTCGCCGGTTTCGTCGGCAAGGCGATCCCGCCGCGCGCCAGCGGTCAATCCTATGTGAAGGAACGCTGAAACAGAATTTCGACACTTGCGAAAACGGGCCTTCAGGCCCGTTTTTTGTTCCATCCTCACGGCTCAGCATTTGACGCGCCCTGCAAATCATTGCATTGCTGGAAGAAACACGCCGCGAAAGCCTGAGCCACATGCAGATTTTCCTCCCCATCGCAGAAGTCTCGGTCAACGCCTTCACCCTTTTAGGGCTGGGCGGCATCGTCGGCGTTCTCTCGGGCATGTTCGGCGTCGGTGGCGGTTTTCTCATCACGCCCCTGCTGTTCTTCGTCGGCATCCCCCCCGCCGTCGCCGTGGCCACTTCCGCCAATCAGATCGTCGCCTCTTCAGTCTCGGGCGTACTTGCGCATTTCAAACGCAAGACTGTCGATCTCAAGATGGGTTTTGTGCTTTTGGCAGGGGGCCTTGTCGGCTCCGCCATCGGCATCCAGATTTTCAACCTGCTCAAGGCCATGGGTCAGGTCGATCTGCTCGTGACCCTGTGCTACGTCGTCTTCCTCGGCATCATCGGCTTTCTCATGCTGATCGAGTCGATCCGGGCAATCAAACGTGCCAAGGGCCGCCCCGGCGGACGTCCGGCGCGCAAGAAACATCTCTGGGTTCATACCCTGCCCTTCAAGATGAAATTCCGCGCCTCCGGGCTCTATATTTCCGCCATCCCGCCCATTGCCGTCGGTGTCATGGTGGGCATGCTCGGCGCGGTGATGGGGGTCGGCGGTGGCTTCATCATGGTGCCCGCGATGATCTACATCCTCGGCATGCCGACCAAGGTGGTGATCGGCACCTCCCTGTTCCAGATCATTTTCACCGCCGGGTTCACCACGCTTCTGCACGCTTACACGAACCACACGGTCGATGTGCTTCTGGCCTTCCTCCTTCTGGTCGGCGGCGTCATCGGTGCGCAGATCGGCACCCAGATCGGTCTCAAGCTCAAGGCCGAACAGCTCCGCATCGCGCTCGCCCTGCTTGTGCTCGCCGTCTGTCTCAAGCTCGGGATTGACCTTCTGATCCCGCCCAAAGACCTCTATTCGCTGGGGTCGTGATGATGCATCGGATTGTCGCCCTCCTCCTTCTCTGCCTCCTGCCACTCGGCGCGCAAGCCGAACAGGTCATTGCCGCCCTGAGCCAGACCCGCGTCTCGGTGAACGCCAATTTCGACGGTTCGGAAATCCTTGTCTTCGGCGCCGTGAAACGCGACCGGCCCGCCCCGGAAGACAGCCCGCTCGACGTGATCATCACCGTGTCGGGGCCGGAACGGGTCGAGACCATCCGGCGCAAGGACCGCCGTTATGGCATCTGGATCAATGTGGAGGCGCAGGTGATGGGCCACTCGCCGACATTCTACACCGTTGCGACGACCCGTCCGCTTGCCGATATTCTCCCGCCGCTGACCGACAGCCTGTGGAAAATCACCGATGACAAACGCGTTCTGCCCGGCATGCGTGGCCATCCGGCACGCGAGGCGCTCATTGAGCTACGTGAAAAGGCAGATCTCTACCGCACCCGCGAAGGCGAGGTCGAGTTGAGCGCAGACACCCTCTTTGACACCTCCATCGCCCTGCCCTCCAACATCGTCGAAGGGGCCTATAACACGCGGATTTTCCTGTTGCGCAACGGTGAGGTGATCGACAGCTACGGCACCTCGATCAATGTCCAGAAGGTCGGGATCGAGCGCTGGCTCTACAACCTCGCCTATTCGCAGGCGCTGCTTTACGGCATCATGGCATTGGCGATCGCGGCACTGTCCGGCTGGGGCGCATCCGAATTGTTCCGTCTGATCCGGCGTTAAAGCCCGTCTTCAAATCCCATATCTGCCTGTGGCTCCAGCGTCAGAGGCGCTGCGGTTTTTGCCGTAAGATCGGCCACCGAAAGCGGCCCGGAAGGTTTAGCCAACATGGATCGCGTGACCCAGAACAGCCGCGTTTCCGCCCGTGTGATCGCCACATAAGCCAGACGTTTCCACAAGGGGATGCCCGCCTCCGTCCGCCCTGCGCGCGCGGCAGCGTAGAGATCGGGCGCGAAGACCTGCACATTCTGCCACTGGCTGCCCTGCGCCTTGTGGATCGTGACCGCCGCACCATGCAGGAACGCCGCCCCCATGCGCGCAGCATAGGGGATAAAGGGCTCCTCCTCGTCGGGAAATTCGATCTTTACGATGGAGGCCGCCGAGATGTTCGGATCTTCCGCCCCCATCACATGCAGGCGCGAGAAACCGGGTTTACGACCGGGGCCGAGATAGACAACCTGCGCGCCTTTGATCAGTCCGCGTGCTTCGAGATCGAGCCGCTTCTTGCGGTGCTTCATCGGTAGCTCGATGCCGTCACAGATCAGCGGCTCACCGGGCAAAAGCGCATCGTCGGGCGCATCGAACACCTTGCGAAATGCCTGAATGAGCCGAATGCGCGTCGCGTTGCGCCAGACGAGCACCGGAGAGCGCGCCATCAGATCGCTTTCGACCCGGCTGGCATAAACCACCCGGTCGTCGCGCCGGGCGGCGTCTTCGATCATCCGTTCGAATTGCTCGAACCCGAGGTTCGGGTCCGCGAGTGCGTGGGCGAGATCCAGGATCGGGTTATCCGCCTCCTGCCGGTGAATGCGGTGCAGAACGTGTTGCTTTTCCTCGGGCAGGCTCTCAAACACCATCTCACCCGACTGGTTCACCGGCGCAAGCTGCGCCGGGTCGCCGAACAGCACGAGTGTGGGAAAGATTTCCTGCAAATCCTCGAACTGACGCTTGTCCAGCATCGAGCTTTCATCAATGAATCCGATGTCGAGCGGGTCTTCGCGGCGTTTCCAGCCGGTGATGAAATCCGAACCCCGAAGCCCCGCCGCCGCCAACGCGCCGGGAATGGATTTGTGGTTCTGGTAAAACGCATAGGCCCGGTCGAGCGCCGCGTCCGTGAGCCCTTCGATCTGCAAACCCTCTAGGTCCGGCCGGTCACCATTGCCCGCCAGCCATTCCGCAATCGCCTCATATTCCGGGTCATAGACCGGCGTGTAGAGAATGCGGTGGATCGTCGTCGCAGGCACGCCGCGTGCGCGCAGCACCGAAGCCGCCTTGTTGGTCGGTGCGAGGATCGCCAGTGTGCGACGCTCCTTGCGCCTCTTGCCCTCCCAGTCGCCGGAGACGATCTCCACCCCGGCGGCATCAAGCGCCTTGTACAGCTCGGAAAGCAAAAGCGTCTTGCCCGAACCGGCCTTGCCGATCACGGCGCAGAGCTGGCTCGTCACCGTGGCCTGCGGCGTGATGACACCATCCTCCAAATCGACACCCACACGTGCGAGCATTGCGGCGATGGCATCAAAGGCTTCGGCCTGATCGGAGGAGAAGGTCAGCGTCATGGGGGGACCATAAAGGTCCCCCGCACGGGGCGCCAGAGGGATCAGGCGATGGCACGCTGATCCTCGACATAGGGATGATCGAAGGCGTCACGGAACCAGCGCTTCGAGGTCTCGCGATCAATGCCGGCTTTCTCAAGCGTCGGTGCGAACACTTCTTCGTGCATCTCCCAAAGCCCGACACCGACCGCCTCCCGACCCTCGCCGGACCGGCCAAGCACATCGGGCTTGAGCCCCATGAGCGAATAGATGCGTTCCATCCGCGGGTCGAACACACCGACGAAATGCTTGAGGTGGAATTCCTCCATGATCTCGCCCGCACCCAGCGTGAGCGCGGCAGTCACCTGGCGATCCGCGCCGGGGGCGAGGCAAAAGCGGGTGCACTCCCAGATGAACGGGCTTTCGATCCGCACCCCATCGGTCAGGAACAGGAAATGATCGTTCACCATCGTGTTCCCCGTCGTCGGCAGGAACCGCATCGAACCGCCGTGGGTGCCATCGGGCTTTTGCCAGATCACATAGAGCGGGTTGATCTCGTCGTATTCATCATGTTCCTCGCCTGCGGCATTGACATGCACGTCCCACCCGAGACGGCGTTTGAACTGATCGGCGCGGTCCCGGAACATGGTGTCGCGCAGCAGCGGGAAATGGCAAAGGTCTTGTCCGTAAATATAGCGCAGCATTGGGATATATCTCCTGTCTCCGTCAACTCAACTGGACATTAGCGTCCAAGAGTTAACCATAGACTACCCCGGGCGTACGCCATTCGCGTACAGATCCCGGAACACGCTCCAGAGCATTTTTTATGCAGAAATCCTGCGCAACCTGACGTAAATCGGCACTCAGATGATGATCAACCCTAAGGAGAGAGCCCGAGCCACGGCATGAGTCGTGTTCATCGCCCCGAGTTTGTGCCGCGCAGATTCGATATAAACCCGCAGGGTATGCTCCGATATCCTCATCTCGGCCGCCGCCTGCCCACGGCTAAACCCCTTGGCGATCAACGTAATGGCGGCGGTTTCCCGGGGCGACAAGGTCGGACCACTCTGCACATCTCCCGGCGCATCGAAAGACAGGGCCTTCTTGTTGAACTCATGCGCGACGATCATCAGATCACGTTCGTAGCGCGTGATGAAACGCTCCCATTGATCATCCGTGGCATTATGGCTGAGGGTCAGAAGCGCGAACTGACCATTCGGGCCACGCAATGGGATTGTGTAGCCCTGATTGCCGACCCCGTGATCCAGCGCATCGCGAAAAAAGGCTTTTGCTGCTTTGGAGGACCAGTCGAGCTGCTTCCAGTTGACCGGCGTGAAGCGCTGGAAACAACCGAACAGCACCGGGTCCATGCGCAGGTAATCTTTTTCGAGATAGCGATCGACCCATTCCGAGGAGTAGGTGCCCGCGCCGAAGCGTTCCCCGACACTGTTTACCCAATGGTAAACAACATGAGTAATATTCAGGAGATCGCGCAACCCGACGGTCGCCTCCTGAAACCTCTCAAACGTGTCAACTTGCTGAATAACCTCCAGAAAGTCTTGCAACTCCGTCGCCATGCACCCCCGCCTGTTCCGACAACGCGGCCTGATCCCTGTTCGACAGTTCTGCGGCCACAACAAGACAGGTATCGGCGAGCTGTTCCGCGCTCGTTGTCAGCCCGTTCTGTTCCGCGAAAGTCCGCAGATCTGTGAGTACATCAAGAATCCAATCGTTGCGCATGTAAACCCTCTTTCGGCATTCGGATGGGTGTATTTTCAACTTTAGGCATGGATTTTGCATTTTGATATTCGCGGTTTCACCCTCCCCATAAATGGTGAGGTAAGTTCACGTAACCGGATGAATTCAAATATTCCGTTAATTTTCACGAGATTGCTCGTTGAGATGCGGAGGATTTCAGGATTTGCGAAGCCGCATCGAGGCGCAGAGGCAAAATCAACCGATAGTTGCGCCCCTCTAACAGCCAAAAAAAATCCCGCCCTCTCATAACGAGGGCGGGACATTGCACGGGGATTGCGCCCCTCTCAGGAAGATCTTATTTTCCAGCGTCAAGTACATCCTGCAACGTATGAAGCCCGGTTTTCGGCGACTGCACCAGAACTGCCATGTTGCCCGGTTTGTGCTGGTTTTTCAGCATCTTCATATGTGCCGCCGGAATATCTTCATAGCTGAACACTTCCGACATGCAGGGGTCGATTTTTTCCTCGATCACCAGACGATTGGCTGCGGCGGCCTGTTTCAGGTGGGCGAAGTGAGACCCCTGCAAGCGCTTCTGATGCATCCAGATGTAACGCACGTCGAAGGTACAGTTGAACCCGGAGGTCCCGGCACAGATCACCACCATGCCGCCCTTCTTGCAAACGAAGGAAGACACCGGGAAAGTCGCCTCACCGGGGTGTTCGAACACCATATCGACGTTGTTCCCCTTGCCGGTGATGTCCCAGATCGCCTTGCCGAACCGACGTGCTTCTTTGAACCACGCGGCATATTCCGGCGTGTTCACCTTGGGCAACTGCCCCCAGCAATCGAACTCCTTACGGTTGATCACGCCTTTCGCGCCTAGCCCCATGACGAAATCGCGCTTGTCCTCACCGGAGATCACCCCGATCGCATGCGCGCCCGCCGCCTTGGCAAGTTGGATCGCGAAGGAGCCGAGACCGCCCGAAGCGCCCCAGACCAGAACCGTCTGGCCGGGCTTCAGATCGTGCGGCGCATGACCGAAGAGCATCCGGTAGGCGGTCGCCAGAGTCAGCGTATAACAGGCGCTCTCTTCCCAGCTCAGATGCTTCGGACGCGGCAGAAGTTGCTGCGCCTGAACACGGGTGAACTGCGCGAACGATCCGTCCGGCGTCTCGTAACCCCAGATTCGCTGGGACGGCGAATACATCGGATCGCCACCGTTACATTCCTCGTCGTCGCCATCGTCCTGATTGCAGTGGATCACAACCTCGTCGCCAACTTTCCAGTTCTTCACACGGTCGCCAACCGCCCAGACGATACCCGAAGCATCGGAACCCGCGATGTGATATTCGGCGCCATGGCCGTCAAAAGGCGAGATTGGCACACCGAGACCGGCCCAGATACCGTTGTAGTTCACACCCGCCGCCATCACGAGGACAAGCACCTCGTGGCTGTCCAGCTTCGGTGTGTCCACCACCTCGTTCTTGAAGGAGGTTTCCGGCTCGCCGTGGCGTTCACGCCGGATCGCCCAAGCGTACATCTTCGGCGGCACATAGCCCATCGGCGGGATTTCCCCGATCTCGTAGAGCTCTTTCTCTTCGACCTCATAGACCGGCTGGTTGGTGTCGAGCGCCATGTCATGTCCTCCAGTTCTTCCCAAGGCCGCGTCGGATCGCGCTTCTGATCCCGGTTGAGCCCGCCTTGGAACACCCTCCCGTGCCGCGATGCAGAATCGCGGCGCACTGACATGGTGATACGCGCCTAAGTGAAATTATGCAATGCTATAGCAATCATTTTTGAAATTATATAACCGAGCAAATGCAGAAAAATAAGATAAATCCAAAGAAATCAACAATGTTATTCGAAAATCATCAGAGAAATATCCTTACGTCACAAGGCAAATCATGAAATTTTCCTGCTCTGCCGCGACGCGGCGAATTGACATTGGCACATTATTCCACGCATAAAACGTCCTGAGAAATATTGTTGCACGCAACAAGATAAACACACGAATGGGAGGTTTGCGATGACCGACACGGCACATGAGGTGAAAAAGGATCCCCTCACCAAAGATCGTCCCTGGCTCTTCCGCACCTATGCGGGGCATTCCACGGCCAAGGCCTCCAACGCGCTTTATCGTACCAACCTGTCCAAGGGCCAGACCGGCCTCTCCGTCGCTTTCGATCTGCCCACGCAAACGGGTTATGACAGCGATCACGAACTGGCGAAAGGCGAAGTCGGCAAGGTCGGCGTGCCGGTCGCGCATCTGGGCGACATGCGGATGCTGTTCGACCAGATTCCGC
This sequence comes from Celeribacter persicus, assembly GCF_003050785.1. Lineage (GTDB taxonomy): Bacteria > Pseudomonadota > Alphaproteobacteria > Rhodobacterales > Rhodobacteraceae > Celeribacter > Celeribacter persicus. Next base: position 66,529 of record NZ_QAOH01000009.1, on the reverse strand, counting down.
TAGAGCAGATGAACACCTCGATGACGATCAACGCGACCGCGCCTTGGCTTCTGGCGCTTTATATCGCCGTCGCGGAAGAACAGGGCGCGGATATTTCCAGGCTTCAGGGCACAGTTCAGAACGACATCATCAAGGAATATCTCTCCCGCGGCACCTATGTCTGCCCGCCCCGCCCGTCGCTGCGGATGATCACGGATGTCGCCGCCTACACGCGCGAGCACCTGCCGAAATGGAACCCGATGAACGTCTGCTCCTATCACCTGCAAGAGGCCGGTGCGACGCCGGAGCAAGAACTTGCCTTCGCCTTGGCAACCGCCATCGCCGTTCTGGACGACCTGAAAGAGAAAGTGCCTGCGGAGGCCTTTCCGACCATGGTCGGGCGGATTTCGTTTTTCGTGAACGCAGGCATCCGGTTTGTCACCGAGATGTGCAAGATGCGCGCCTTCGTGGAGCTTTGGGACGAGATCACCCGTGAACGTTACGGCGTCGAGGACCCGAAATTCCGCCGCTTCCGCTACGGGGTGCAGGTCAACTCGCTGGGCCTCACCGAGCAGCAACCGGAGAACAACGTTTACCGCATCCTGATCGAAATGCTGGCCGTAACCCTGTCGAAAAAGGCCCGCGCCCGCGCGGTGCAGCTTCCGGCTTGGAACGAGGCGCTCGGCCTGCCCCGGCCTTTTGACCAGCAATGGTCGCTGCGCATGCAACAGATTTTCGCCTATGAAACCGACCTTCTCGAATATGAAGACCTCTTCGACAACAACCCCGCCGTGGAGCGCAAGGTTGCGGAACTGAAAGAGGGCGCACGGGCCGAGTTGCAAACGCTCGACAGTATGGGCGGCGCGATCGAGGCGATCGAATATATGAAATCGCGTCTCGTGGAGGCCAATGCCGAACGCATCGCGCGGATCGAGGCGGGCGAGACCGTTGTCGTCGGTGTGAACAAGTGGACCACGGGTGAGCCCTCGCCACTTACAGCGGGCGATGGCGGCATCATGAAGGCCGATCCGGAGGCCGAGGCCGATCAGATCGCGCGCCTCACCGCATGGCGCGAGAGCCGCGACGAGCAAGCCGTGCAGTCCGCACTCAAGGAGTTGCGCGAGGCGGCGGCCAGCGGCGTCAACGTCATGCCTGCCTCGATCAAAGCCGCGAAAGCGGGCGCGACGACCGGCGAATGGGGAGATGTGGTGCGCGCGGCCTTCGGCCAGTATCGCGGCCCCACGGGCGTCTCGACCAACCCGTCGAACCGCACCGAAGGCTTGGACGAGATCCGCGAAGAGGTCGCTCGCGTGTCCGCATCTCTGGGCCGCAAGCTCAAGTTCCTCGTTGGCAAACCCGGCCTCGACGGGCATTCCAACGGTGCCGAACAGATCGCCGCCCGCGCTCGCGACTGCGGTATGGACATCGCTTATGAGGGCATCCGCCTGACCCCGGCCGAAATCGTTGCCGCCGCCAAAGCCGATGACGCTCATGTGGTTGGCCTGTCGATCCTGTCCGGCTCGCATATTCCGCTGATCGAAGAGCTGATGCGTCAGATGAAAGAGGCGGGACTGGGACATATTCCGGTGGTCGCAGGCGGCATCATCCCCGAAGAGGATGCCACCTATCTGCGCTCCATCGGGGTTGCCCGCGTCTACACGCCGAAGGATTTCGAACTCAATCGCATTATGTTCGACATCGTTGCACTGGTCGATCCGGCCTCCAAAGCCGCAGAGTGATCCTCACTCGTCGAAGTAAGTGACGAGCGCATCGTAGGAATAGCTTTCCGCGACAGGCCCCATATCCTCCGGGTCGAATTTCGCATCCCAAGGCAGGCAGTGCAGACCACAAACCTGTGCTGCCACCATCTCCGTCGTGTCGATGTACCAAAGCCGCCCGCCGGGCGTTGCGACCCAGCCGTCGATACCCTCGCTCTCATCGGCCTCCATGTCATCGACCGAGGGCGTTTCAGAAGCATAACCAGATACGAAAGCCCCATGGCTGTGATAAGAGGCCGTCACCACGGCAAGCTCCACCGGATCACCGGGACGACAACCATATTTCCCGCCACGCTTCGGCTGGGTGGCTTTCAGCGTCCCCTCCGCAGTCAACCCGATATACCCGCAATATTCCCGGTTCTTTCGGATCGAGAGCGGCTGCACCTCGGCAAACAGCGCTTTGACCAGGCGAAGCTCTGCACCGTCCCGTGCCTGCGCCCCCGCGCTCAAGATCACCGACCCCAAAGCGGCAAGCAAAAAAATCGGTCTCTGCATCCTATACAATCCCTGCACGGGCTGGCTTTATACCCTCCAAAGAGGTTTACCACGAGGATACGGACCATGCCGACCCCCCATATTTCCGCCCAGCCGGGCGATATTGCCGAAACCGTCCTGATGCCGGGCGATCCTTACCGCGCCAAATGGGCCGCAGAAACCTATCTTGAGGACATCAAGCTGGTGAACGAAGTGCGCGGCATGTTTGGCTTCACCGGCACGTACAAGGGCAACCGCGTCACCATCCACGGCTCCGGCATGGGAATGCCCTCGATCTCGATCTACGCCAATGAGTTGATCACGGAGTACGGCGCCAAAACGCTGATCCGCATCGGCTCCTGCGGCGCGATGCAGCATCATATCAAGGTGCGCGACGTGATCATCGCCATGACCGCGACCACCATGGGCACGACGCCGTCCGCTGGTTTTTTCAAGGAAATCAACTACGCACCCTGTGCCGATTACGGTCTTCTGGAAGCCGCCGTTGCCGCCGCGCGTCAGAAAGACACCGGCGTGCATGTCGGCAATATCTATTCCTCCGACGTGTTCTATGCCGAGCGTCCCGACCTCGATGAGGTGATGATCCGCCACGGCATCCTCGGTGTCGAAATGGAAGCCGCCGAGCTTTACACCGTCGCCGCCCGTCATGGCGTCCGCGCATTGGGTGTGATGACCGTGTCCGATCACTTGCTGACACATGAGGCGCTTCCGTCCGATCAACGCGAGAGGAGCTTTGGCGACATGGTCGAGATCGCGCTTGAGGCGGCTTTCGCATGAGCATGCCCAAGCGCCAGCTCGGCGCAAATGGCCCGATGGTGAGCGCCATCGGCTTTGGCTGCATGAGCTTCGCAGGGTTCTTCGGCGCGGCCGATGACGAGACCTCGCTCGAAACCCTCGCCGCAGTCGAGGCCGCGGGCATCGACTTCTGGGACACCGCGAATCTCTATGGCATGGGCCGTTCCGAACGGATCATCGGCCAGTACCTCAAGGAAAGCAGTGCGCAGGTGACGCTTGCGACCAAAGTCGGCATCATCCCCGGACCGCCCCGCGCGTTCAACAATGAGGAAGATTACATTCGCGCCGAGCTGGAAAGCTCGCTCGAAAAGCTGAATCGCGACAAGGTCGAGCTTTACTACATCCACCGTCGGCAACAGGAACTTCCCGTCGAGAAAGTCGCCGAGACCATGGGTAAGTTCATCGAAGAGGGATTGATCGACGCCTGGGGCCTTTCCGAGGTTGCGCCCTCGACCATTCGCCGTGCGCACAAGGTCGTGCCTGTTACTGCCGTCCAAAACGAATACTCGCTCTGGACCCGTCAGCCTGAGTTGGGCGTGATCCAGACCTGCGAGGAGCTGGGCATTACCTTCGTCCCCTTCTCCCCCATCGCGCGTGGGGCGCTGGGTGTCGCCGATCTCGACCCCGCCGCTTTCCACGACAGTGATTTCCGCAAATCGAACCCGCGCTTCATGGGCCAAAACTGGTTGGAAAACATGGAGTATATCCGCGCATTCCGAACCTATGCCGCGAAAAAGGGCGTCTCTACACCTGCACTGGCGCTCGCATGGGTGCTGCATCAGGGTGATCACCTCATCCCGATCCCCGGCACGAGGACGAAAGAACACCTCGCCGACTGGGCCGATGCGGGAGAAATCGGCCTCTCGGAGGACGATCTTTGGGAAATCGAGCAGATTCTGCCTGCGGGCTGGGCGGCGGGCGACCGCTATGCCGACGCACAAATGGTCGGCGTCGAACGCTATTGCTGAAATGACAAAAGCCCCGCGAGGGGCTTTTTCACTCAAACGATCAGGCGATGCCTTATTCGTAATAGGCGTACATCTGGTCGAGCACGTCCAGCTTGCGTGGTGCCATTTGCTCGCCGGTGTTCACCGCCGGGGTGGACGGTGCATAGTATTCCAGCCATTCGGAGACTTTCATCGTGGTCTCTTTCGCGGCGGCGTCTTTCAGTTTCGCGTCGTGCAGGGTCATGTGTCAGTCTCCGTTAAGGGTCCTTTGGGCCCTCCCTTGCGCACATAGGTATGCCGCAACGCCACCTGTGACAGCCCCCATATGGCGCATAGTCGTCATGCGCATGCTGCAACGCAGCGCCGGGGATACATCTTTCAGGAGTTTTCAGAGACGCGTGCTATTCCCGCCCGCCGCAGAACTTAGGCTCCCCCTCTTCGGTCTCGGCCTCTGCGCCACAGACCGGACAGCGCCAGCGCACGCCGTTCTCATCCTTGCCAATCTGTCGCCAGCGGCATGCGCCGGTCTTATTGGAGCGCATGAGATACATGCCGACGTAAAGCGCGATGACGATGAGAGGGACGAGGAACAGCATGCCCTCTCATAAAGCGTTTTTCTTTTTATCTGAAACAGGGAAAAAGCAAAACGCGGTACAACATATAAACGGTGTGAGCGTTTCACACTAAATCTGTGGTTAAGATTTAATGCGAAACGCTTTAGCCTCCGGCACCCGAATTGGGAAAGCACGGTTCCGTTACGGTTTTGGCCCGGGCTCTTGTGACGTCACGGCTGCGACGGCTTTGCGTTTGCGCCCCCAGAAGCCCGTGCCTTCCGGCCCGTACCAATCCTCGTTGCGCGTGAAATACATGGTCGCGGCCAAGGCGACAAAAGCCAGAGACGCCCCTGCAAGCAACGCATAATCCGCAGAGCGCAGGATCAGATAGAGCACACCATAAAGCACCAGAAGCATCACCCCCAGCACCGCCGTGCGCCGCCCGAGTTTCAGCCCCACAGCTCCGAAGAAGGTCAAAAGCGCCACGGTCGCACCGGCGGAGAGGGCATATGCAGGACCGAATCCGATCTGTTCGGAATAGGCCACCATCAGCAGGACGAAAATCGACTGCGCCAGCCCAATGAGAATGTATTGCACCGGATGCGCCGGGCGCTCCGTGCCCTTTTCCACCAACAGAACGGTGAGGAAGGTCAGCGCGATGAACAGAATCGAATAATTCGCCGCCCGATAGGACTTTTGATAGAAATCGTTCGGTTCGATGAAATCGACCCCGAAGGCCATACCATAACGCAGCGCCCGGGTGTAATCCTCCCGCGTCATCTGCGGCAGCGTGCGCGCCAGGTGCGGGATGGTCCATGTTGCCGAAAATCCGGCGTCGGAAATCTCTGATCCGTCCGGCAAAAATGCACCGCGGAAACTCGGGTGCGGCCAATCCGAGGAGAGCGTTACCACACTCTGGCGTCCGACAGGTGCGATCTGGAGCAATTGCGCCCCATTGGCCCCGAGCGTCAGCTTATACTCGCTCTTGCCACGCGGGTCGCCCAAAGCCGCCATGATCCCTGCCGCCTCGTCGGCAGAGGCAATCGGTTCGAGCGGCACCTCCGTCCCATCCACACTCAGCACCGCCTGCCCGCGCAGCGCGGCATTCGACGACAGCGACAGGATCAACTCGGCCTGATCCCAAAGGATGACCTCATCATTCACCGCCTGAGACGCGATCTGGTCCCAAGGGAAATCGAACCCCATCTCAATAGCCGCCTGATACACCGGCACAGAGAAAATACCACGGTGGCGGATTTGCGTCCTGGTGTCGATGGCCACATCGAACCGCCCCGGATAGACATAAATCGGATCGCGATTCACCGTGACCTTGCGCGTCACCTGCCGCTGGCGCGGAGTGCCATCGGTGTCCAGTACGACCTCCCCGGTTTCCGGATTGATGACCGCTTCCCGCTCTATACGCTCCACGGTTTCCTCGACCGGAATGACCAGCATCGGCCCCGCAATCACCTGCTCGCCGCCCCATTCGCGTCCGACCTCGCGCAATGTGTTTTGCGAATAGTTCTTCCGGCTCTGCACAATGTCGGAGACAAAGAACAACGGAATAAACATCAAAAGCGTCAGCAAGCCGACGATCAGAAACCGGGCTCCGATGGATTTGCGCATAGAGGACTCCTTAAACAGTCAGGCAAACGATGCCGAGCCGCAAACTCTGGTTCAAGGGGGAGAAGCACGCAAAGAAAAACCCCGCCGAGTTGGACCGACAGGGTAAACGGCACAGAGGTCAGGCCGTCGCTTCCGCATTATGAACGCCGAAATTTTCCAACGGCAGGGTATAGTGCTCTTGCAGAAATGCGATGAGTTTTTCCGGCCTGTCCTGCGTGATGTGGTATTCGCAGAACCGGGCTTCCGGACGTTCTGCAAAAAAGTCACGCATCCGAGCCTCAAACTGCGGTTTATATGCTTCCCAATGCCGCTCAAGAACGTCCTGTCTCTGCCCCATCGCGCGAAGCGCCCTGTCGATAAAAGAGCCGAATCCATTGGACTGATGGCGGATTCTGGATCTGATCCAACTTTCAGTGGAACGTGTGTTCAGGATGAAATAGGCATTCGGATAGGCCTCGTAGAGTTTATCGAAAAAATAATTTGCCTCGAGAAAATAATCATCCCGCACATTTGAAAATTCGGAATAACAGTCAAAATCTTCAATCGTTTCCAGAGGCGGACGTCCACAGGTGATATTTGAAATCAGGATATTCGCCAGATAGCGCCCCGGTTTGTTTTTCTTTGGGAGTTCGCCCCAGTGAAAGGACCGATAGCCTGACAGCTTGAACCATTGGTGCAGCGCCGTAGTCGCGGTTTTGTTAAACCCCAGAATGAAAACCTTGGGGCGATCAGGCGATCGGGACATTTCTGTCTAAACTCCATTCAGGGATGTCATTAATAACAGGCAAGCGCGCTCCTTATGGGAACGCGCTTGTTTGATCGTCCAAGAAGCCGTGAGCACGTTACGCTTTCACCGAACACGCTCTATATTAGTGAGCCCGTTCGAGCATCATCTTCTTGATATGCGCGATTGCGGCCGCCGGGTTCAGACCCTTCGGGCAGGTTTTCGCACAGTTCATGATGGTGTGGCAGCGGTAAAGCTTGAAGCTGTCTTCCAGATCATCAAGACGCTCGCCGGTGGCCTCGTCGCGCGAGTCGATGATCCAGCGGTAGGCGTGCAGGAGTGCGGCCGGTCCAAGATACTTGTCGCCGTTCCACCAGTAGCTCGGGCAGGAGGTCGAGCAGCTGGCGCACATCACGCATTCATAAAGACCGTCGAGTTTCTTGCGATCCTCGATGGACTGACGCCATTCTTTTTCCGGACGGTTGGTCTTGGTCTCAAGCCAGGGCATGATCGAGGCGTGCTGGGCATAGAAATGCGTCAGATCCGGGATCAGGTCTTTCACCACCGGCATGTGCGGCAGCGGGAAGATGCGCACGTCGCCCTTGATCTCGTCGAGACCGTAGATACAGGCCAGCGTGTTGATCCCGTCGATATTCATTGCGCAGGAGCCACAGATGCCTTCGCGACAGGACCGGCGGAAGGTCAGCGTCGGGTCGATCTCATTCTTGATCTTGATCAGCGCGTCGAGAACCATCGGACCGCATTTGTCCATGTCGAGGAAATAGGTGTCCACCGACGGGTTCTTCTCGTCATCCGGGTTCCAGCGATAAATCTGGAACTTGCGGACATTGGTCGCGCCCTCAGGCTTCGGCCAGGTCTTGCCCGTCACGATCTTGGAATTTTTGGGAAGGTTAAACTGAACCATGGCCTGTTCCCCTAGTTTGACGCCGGACCAACCGGCAATGAGTTAAGTTTCGTAGCTGCCAGCGGTTTGGCAACAATATCGGACCGAAAGCGCAATATGACGGATGTCCGTGCGTCCCGTCCGATGAGATACCTTGTTAGGAGTGCGTCAGGCATAGATTGCCCTCTTACATTTATGCTCTTCCGGAAAAGCCTCCACAAGCCGCACCTGTGCCTGTTTCACACCATCCGCATATGAGATCGGGGCGACGCCCGTTTCCAGCACATGTTCGATCTGCTCCACCGGGATCGGCAACGGCAGGACGCGCCCGACCCCTGCGGCATAATCGTAAAATTTCAGCCGCGCACAGTCATGGTTACCATCAGGATCGAGCCAGACGTTCGGAACACCAAAGGCATCCGCGACGATCAGACCGTGCAGGCTCGACGAAAATACCGCCTCGCAGCCTGCAATCTGGCGCACCACATCAAGATGATTTTCCTGTGCCGGGTCGATAATCATCACTTCATCGCCAAGCCCGGCCAGTCGTTCGGCGGTTTCCGAGATTTTCGTGAAATGTGGAATGACCCCGATCCTGCCCGTCTTCGCGATTTTCTCGTCGAGAACCAGCGACATCAGCACCCCCGGATCTCCGAATACATCCGTCTTCAGACCGAGAATTTCACGCGTGATCGGTCCCCGCACCGCTGCAACGCGGATATGATCGACGAAATCGGTATTCATCGGGCGCAACGCACCGGAACCCCAGATCCAAGGTTGTCCTTCATTCCCGCGCCGGATCCCGCGCCGGACATCGAGCATGATACTGCCGATCGCGAAAATGTCTGCATTTGCAGCATTTTCACGCTTGATCTCCTGACCGGAGACATACGCCACCACATCCTCGGTAATCCTGTCGCCGAAGTTCGGGGTAGCAGCCCACCAATAGGTTCTCAACGGCATCACATGGCTCCCGATCAGTTTTGTGGTCGCTCCCCAGAGCGACCACAACTCCTATCCCCATACACTTTAGAACGTCCTCGCTTTCGGCGCGATCTTCTTGAGGCTGATGCCACCTTCTTCTTCGGTGGTCAGCGGGGCCTCGATGATCGGACGATAGCTGAGTTCGACATTGGTGCCATCGACACGGCTGATGGTGTGAATCCGCCAGTTCTTATCGTCGCGTTCCGGGTAATCTTCATGGGCATGCGCGCCACGGGATTCTTTCCGGGCTTCGGCGCCATGAATGGTCGCGAGAGCGTTCGGCATCAGGTTCGCCAGTTCGAGCGTTTCCATCAGGTCCGAGTTCCAGATCAGCGACCGGTCGGTCACGCCCAGATCGCCCATCTTGCCCGCCACGATGGTCATCTTCTCGACCCCCTCTTTAAGGGACTTGTCGGTCCGGAACACGGCGGCATCGGTCTGCATCGTGCGCTGCATCTCAAGCCGCAACTCGGCGGTCGGGATCGCACCCTTGGCGTAGCGCAGGCTGTCGAACCGGTCGAAAGCCTTCTCCACGGACGCCATATTCAGCTCCGGGTTCGGCGCTTTCGGATCGACGACCTGACCGGCGCGGATCGCGGCGGCACGGCCAAAGACCACGAGGTCAATGAGCGAGTTGGAGCCGAGACGGTTCGCCCCATGCACAGAGGCACAACCCGCCTCACCCACGGCCATCAGGCCCGGCACCACAGCGGTCGGATTGTCCGCCGTCGGGTTCAGAACCTCACCGTGATAGTTGGTCGGGATACCACCCATGTTGTAGTGCACCGTCGGCAGCACCGGGATCGGCTCTTTGGTTACATCCACACCGGCGAAGATTTTCGCAGACTCGGAAATGCCCGGAAGACGTTCCGCCAGCGCCTCGGCCGGAAGGTGGCTGAGGTTCAGGAAGATGTGGTCTTTATGTTCGCCCACACCACGACCTTCGCGGATTTCCATCGTCATCGAGCGGGACACGTAGTCACGCGGCGCGAGGTCTTTATAGGTCGGGGCATAGCGTTCCATGAAACGCTCGCCTTCGGAGTTGGTCAGATACCCGCCTTCGCCGCGCGCACCCTCGGTGATCAGACAGCCGGAGCCGTAGATGCCGGTCGGGTGGAACTGAACGAATTCCATATCCTGAAGCGCGAGACCCGCACGGGCCACCATACCGCCACCGTCGCCGGTGCAGGTGTGAGCCGAGGTCGCGGAGAAGAAGGCGCGGCCATAGCCGCCGGTCGCCAGAACGACCATCTTCGCGGAGAAGAGGTGGAAAGTTCCGTCATCGAGTTTCCAGCACAGAACGCCTTGGCACACACCGTCATCCGACATGATCAGGTCGATGGCGAAATATTCGATGTAGAATTCGGCGTTGTTTTTCACGGACTGGCCGTAAAGCGTGTGCAGGATGGCATGGCCGGTGCGGTCCGCGGCGGCACAGGTGCGCTGCACGGGCGGACCTTCCCCGAATTCGGTGGTGTGGCCACCAAACGGGCGCTGGTAGATCTTGCCTTCTTCTGTCCGGGAGAAGGGCACACCGTAGTGCTCAAGCTCATACACGGCCTTGGGCGCTTCCCGCGCGAGGTATTCCATCGCGTCGGTGTCGCCGAGCCAGTCGGAGCCCTTCACGGTGTCGTACATGTGCCACTGCCAGTTGTCCGGCCCCATGTTGGAGAGCGAGGCGGCGATCCCTCCCTGAGCGGCCACCGTGTGGGAGCGCGTCGGGAAGACCTTGGTCACACAGGCCGTGCGCAGGCCCTGTTCGGCCATGCCCAGCGTCGCACGCAGACCGGACCCGCCGGCGCCCACGACAACGACGTCATATTCGTGTGTTTCGTATTCGTATGCTGCTGTCATGTCAGTCGTCCTTCCCGCGCTCAGAGGATCGCGAGTTTCAAAATGGCGAAGAGACCGCTCAAAATCAGAGCGTAGCAGAAGCCCGCCACGGCAATGAGCGTCAGTTTGCGCTTGATGCCCCCGATATAGTCCTCAACGGCTTCGTCCACTTCAGTCTTCAGGTGGATCACACAGCCCACAAGGCTCAGCGCCATCGCAATCGCGATGAAGGGGTTGCTGAAATAGGCATAGACATCGGCCTGTTCGCGACCCACGGCGCTGCCGAACACAAAGATGAAGAACGGCACGAGAACGATCAGCGAGATCGACGTGGCAATGGTCAGCCAATGATGAGCAACACCGGAGCCCCCGGCGCCAAGACCCGTTGCACGTTTGCGGTCAGTCAGAAAATTCATATCCGGCCCCTCAGAAAATCAGAAAGAGAATGGCGGTCAGGACCGTCAGCACCGTTGCACCGATAAACATGCCCCAGCCCATCTTTTCGGAGGTCGGCACATCGAGGCAGTAGCCGAAGTCCCAGACCACGTGACGCAGACGACCAAGCAGGTGATACCAGAGCGCCCAGGCGGCGGCGAGCATCAGTATCTCACCGAAGATCGAGGAGAAAACGCTGTTGAAAGCAGCGAAAACGCTCGGGGAAGACGCGGCAGCCAACAACCAGCACACAGCCAGGAACACGGTTCCCAGAGAGGCGATTCCAGTGATCCGCACCATGATCGACGAGATCGAAGTCATCTGCGGGCGATAGTATTTTCCGAGCATGAAGGGAGAAAGCGGCCGGTTGCCGCGGTTCACATCAGCCATGGTGACGTCCTTTCACGAGTGATGCTGTAAGCTGGGTCCGTAATACTCTTTTCTATCCCCGAGTCACCACCCACTCGCCTACTGATAGCGCTAACAAGGTCTCTTTTCGGCGATTAATGTCGCCCAAAAGGCGCATTGTGATCACAAGCCTGAAAGTGTGATCACATATTTAGCGCTATCGGGTTTTCTTAGGGTTTTCATAGGATTTACTCAACACAACCGTCTCGAATTTACACCGAAAAAGGCCGCACGCGTCACGTACGGCCCGAATTTGCGATCACAAATTCAATAATTCGAATGAATCAGAGCGGCACCACCGCCCAGTAATCCAGATCGAGCAGAACATCGGGGTGATATTTGCCCTCTTCCGTTTTGTAGGCGAACGCCGGAGCGCCGTGTTTATGGGCCACCAAGCGCAAACGCAGCGCGCCGACACCGGGGGCAGAGGTCTCCGCCTTGTCGAGCACCTCGGTATAGGCCCGCACGGTATCGCCGACAAAACAAGGATTGGCATGCGCCCCACCATTGAGCCCCACGATCATCTGCGCATTGGCAAGCCCGTTGAACGACAAAGCCCGCGCCATGGAAATCACATGCCCGCCATAGATCAGCCGTTTGCCATCCTCGCGGTTGGTGGCATCGAAATGCACCTTGGCCGTGTTCTGCCAGAGCCGCGTGGCCATCATGTGCTCGGCCTCCTCGATGGTCACCCCGTCCACATGGTCGATCTTTTCACCGATCTCGTAATCCGCCCAGCGATGCTCTTCACCGGCCAATGTGAAATTGTACTGAAGGAAATCGAGTCCCTCGGGGATCACCAGATCCTCTGGTGCAACAACTTTCGACAGCTCCGGAATCACGGTCTCCGGCGCCGGCGCATCCAGATCGCGTTTGCGCACCATCACCCAACGAACATATTCCAGTACCGGTTCATCCCATTGATTGAGTCCCCACGTGCGCACATAGACCACGCCGGATTTGCCATTGGAATTCTGCTTCAGCCCGATCACTTCGGACACCGATCTCAGCGTATCGCCGGGATAGACCGGTTTCAGCCACCGCCCCTCGGCATAGCCAAGGTTCGCCACCGCGTTGAGCGAAATATCCGGAACGGTTTTACCGAAGACCACATGAAAGGCAATCAGATCGTCCAGCGGGCTTTTCTCCAGCCCGCAGTTTTCGGCAAACTCATCCGAGGAATAAAGCGCATGACGCGCCGGATAAAGCGCATGATAAAGCGCGCGCTCACCGCCCGACACAGTGCGCGGCACGGCATGTTCGATCACCTGCCCGATGGTGTAGTCTTCGAAAAATCGTCCCGGATTGGTTTTCACGCGACCTGCATTCACTCTAAAGTCCTCCCACTATAATTTCCCAAGCTTCACCTCGGGCGAATACTCCCCCTCGGCTTCCTTGATCACCGCCTGCGCGCAGCGCATCTTTCCCGTCGCCGCATCAAAGGCGTAGCTGGGAGACCCGTAAAGCGCCCAGCCCTTGTTCAGAGCCTCCGTCACCTTGTGACAAAAGGCCGACGTGTCTTCTTCGGTCAGCAACCTGTAGGCTTTCATCTCTCACCTCTTCATCCCGGAAATGGGTTGTACCCCAGCCAGATGTGAATCCCCGCGATTGCCGCGAAGACCACGAGAGAGATCAACACCAGCCGGATGTCCCCCGCAAGGCTGCCGTCTTTATAGGCCGCCGGCGTAGACTCCGCCCAGTTGATCAACGTCATCTCAGCAAAGGCCCAAACGATCATGCCCCCGAACAACACCAGTGAGGCTGCGTCCGAATTCACCAAGAGATGCGCCACACCCCATACGATGACCCCAGTCAGCATCGGATGCCGCATCTTGCCGCGTAACCGACTTTTGGACTGGCCGACACCAAAGAGGATCACCGCCAGCACCATCAAGAGGTTGTTGAGATGCCGCAGGTAAGGCGGCAGGGCATAGAGATCGTGCGTCTCCGTCATCCGAAAACCGACAACCATCAACACCAGCCCCGCCAGAATTCCAAGCCCCACCGGCCCCTTCCCCTTCTCGCCCATCCGCGCCCGCGCCCGCGCCTTTGGCGCCAGACGTTTGAACAGATGCGCTGCCACCCAAAGCAGCAGCCCGAGAATGAGAAGAGTCATGTGTTCACTCCATAGCTTTGATCGCATCCGCTTTGGCAAGCGTCGCCCGCGCCGTCACGATATGCAGATTCTCCACGATTTTCCCATCGACAACCGCCACGCCCTCGCCTTTCGCCTCGGCCTCCTCAAAAGCCGCGATCTGGCGCTTGGCAAGGTCGATCTCCGCCTCCGAGGGCGCGAAGGCCGCATTGGCAACCTCAAGTTGCGCCGGGTGGATCAGCGTCTTGCCGTCGAACCCCATATCGCGCCCCTGTTCGCATTCGAACCTGAGACCTTCTTCGTCCTTGAACGCATTGTAAACGCCGTCGAGGCAGATCACCCCATAGGCCCGCGCCGCGATCAGGCACATGTGCAGCCCGCCCATCATCGGCAGACGGTCGGCCCGGAACCGGGTGTTCAGCTCTTTCGCCAGATCGTTCGTCCCCATGACGAACCCCGCCATGCGCGGATGCGCGGCGATCTCGGCAGCGTTGAGCATCCCTTTCGGCGTCTCCATCATCGCCCAGAGCGGCACGTCGGGAATGGCCTGCGCCAGATCCTCGACCATCGCGGCGCTCTCGACCTTGGGCAAAAGAATCCCGTCGATCTCCATCCCCACGAAGGCCGCCACATCGTCGCGCCCCCATTCGGTATCAAAACCGTTGACCCGCACGATCCTGGCACGGTTGCCATAGCCGCCCACCGCCAGCGTCTCTTTCAGAAGTGCCCGTGCGTTGACTTTCTCATCCGGGGCCACCGCGTCTTCAAGATCGAACAGGATCGCGTCACAGGCCAGCCCCTTGGCCTTTTCCAGCGCGCGCTCTTTCGAACCGGGGATATAGAGGGCCGAGCGATAGGGACGGTTAGCGACTTGGGTCATTGATTCTTCTCCTCCGCAATATTGTTGCGCAAGAGGCCACAGAAACGCACCAATTCGCAAGGATAAATTTTCCGCAGCGCAGAAATCGGGACATCACGTCACAGAGCCGGAACAATTACCGTTCAGCCAACCAAGGCCTCCCAGATCAGCTTCCCACCCGTAATCACCAGAAACACATAGGCCATGCCGAAGAACAGTTTTTCCGGTACCTTGTGATGCATCCAGACCCCCACCAGCACGCCGATCACCGCCACCGGGATTAGCGTCAGATCCGCCACAAGCGACTCGTGGGTAAAAATCCCCACGAAAGCATAGGGGATCACCTTCATCAGGTTCACCGCCCAGAAGACCAGCACCGAAGTCGCCTGATAGGTAGTCTTATCCATGCGTTTCGACAGCATGTAGACTGCGGCGGGCGGACCGCCTGCGTGGCTGATGAAACTGGTGAGGCCCGTCACAGCGCCCCAGAAGAGACCTGCACCAGTGCCCAATTCCCGCTTCGGCGGATGGATCAGCCGGGCGGATTTCGCCAGTTGCCAGGCCACAAAGCCCAGCGCGACGACACCGATCAGGAATTTGAACACCTTTGGGTCAGCCACGCCATAGACCAGCGTACCGATCAGGATACCCGGCACCGCGCCAAGGATCAGTACCCCCGCCACACGCAAATCCCATTTGCGCCAGAACATCTTCACCGCGGTCACATCCATGACCATCAGAAGCGGCAACATCAGTCCCACCGCCTGTCCCGGACTGAGAATCAGAGCCAGAAACGGCGTCGCCGCAAAGGCCGCTGCGGAGCCGAAGCCACCCTTCGACATGCCCGCGAAAAGCACTGCGGGAATCGCGAAGAGATAGAAATGCAGATCGAGAGCCATGCGCGCCCCTTTTCAAAACTGTTCGGGTTTGCTGCGAAATCTCGAAGCGGTTAGCGATAACGCCAACAAAACCCGGGCAAGATGCCGCAGCGCAGACTTGCACGAACCGTTTCAAAGGGCTACCCATGCGCCAATCTCACACCAAAATTGGAGACAGATAAATGGCCCGACCCAAGATTGCCCTCATCGGCGCAGGTCAAATCGGTGGCACACTTGCACACCTTGCAGCCCTCAAAGAACTCGGCGACGTCGTTCTCTTCGACATCGCGGAAGGCACCCCGCAGGGCAAGGCGCTCGACATCGCGGAATCCGGTCCCTCCGAAGGTTTTGACGCAACGCTGAAAGGCACCACCGATTACGCCGACATCGCGGGCGCGGACGTCTGCATCGTCACCGCCGGTGTGCCGCGCAAACCGGGCATGTCCCGCGACGATCTGCTGGGCATCAACCTCAAGGTCATGAAATCCGTCGGCGAAGGCATCAAGGAAAACGCTCCTGATGCCTTTGTTATTTGTATCACCAACCCGCTCGATGCGATGGTTTGGGCGCTGCAACAGTACTCCGGCCTCCCGGCTGAAAAAGTCTGCGGCATGGCTGGCGTGCTTGACTCCGCCCGCTTCCGTCACTTCCTCTCCGTCGAGTTCGGCGTGTCCATGAAAGACGTCACCGCCTTCGTTCTCGGCGGCCACGGCGATACCATGGTGCCCTCCGTCCGTTACTCCACCGTTGGCGGCATCCCGCTGCCGGATCTGGTCGAAATGGGCTGGACCACGCAGGAGAAACTCGACGCAATCCTTCAGCGCACCCGTGACGGCGGCGCCGAAATCGTCGGCCTGCTGAAAACCGGTTCCGCCTTCTACGCTCCGGCGACCTCCGCCATCGAGATGGCCGAAGCCTACCTGAAAGACCAGAAACGCGTTCTGCCCTGCGCCGCGTACTGCAACGGCGAGATCGGCGTGGACGGTATGTACGTGGGTGTTCCGACCGTGATCGGCGCCGGCGGCATCGAAAAAGTCATCGACATCAAGCTCAACAAGGAAGAGCAAGTGATGTTCGACAAATCCGTGGACGCCGTGAAAGGTCTCGTCGAAGCCTGTAAAGCCATCGACAGCAACCTCGTCTGATCCGGCCCACATTCGAAACTGAAAAACCCGCGCTTTTCGGCGCGGGTTTTTCTTTGACCTGAAGAGCGGACAAAAGAAAACCGGGCCAAGCCCGGTTTCCGTCGTTTCACCGATCCTTTGGATCAGAACTTATAAGTCACACCGAAGTTCAGCGCATTGGTGATGATGTCGCTTTCGAGATTGCCGCCGCCATCGAGATCAACGTCGAGCTGGCTGTAGGTGCCCTTGTACTCGGTGAACAGATCCCAGCGGTCGTTCAACTCATAGCTCGCACCCAGCACCAACGCGACGGTCGGCCCGGCGATCTGATATTCGATCGTGTCGGTGTTCGCGGTCACCACCTCGACATGCGGGATGATGATCCCTGCGGAAACGCTCGCATAGGGGGTGATGTTGTTCCAAAGCCCCGGCCAGCGCCAGATCGGCCCCACGGTCAGGTTGTTCAGCCCGTCGGTGAATTCCAGCGTCGAAAATCCGTTCGCCGCCATATCGTCTTCGTCGGCATAAACCTTGCTGTGGGTGAAATCCGCGATCCAGCCGAAATTGTCCCGAACCCACCAGGTGCCACGAACACCGTAATAGGGCGGCATCGCAAAGCTCTTGCCTTCCCAACCCGTAGTGAAATCGAAATCGGCCACACCGTCGTTGCCCGATACGCCGCTGTGCGGCGCGGTTTGATAGCCACCGTAGACGGACAGGCTGAAATCACCTGCGGAGGCCAAAGCGGTCGACGCCATCAGCGCAACGCCAGCGAGTGTCGCCTTTGCAAGAACTTGCATGGGAAAGGGTCCTCTTCATCGAATCTCTTGATCCCCGGTTTATACCCGGAGCGGCCTGCGAGGCGAGATCACATTGCAGAAACTGACAATCCGTCACAGTCAGGACACATCTGTTCCTGACCTCCTTGCGGAGAGAATGGCCTCGTGAATAAAGGTTTCACCCCCCGCGCCAGATTCTCCGAAAGCGATTCTCGCCATTTGTGATCACACAAAACTTTGCTGTGATCACAAAAAACGAAAACACGCGCGTTTTACCGCCGAACACATAAAAAACCATTTCTTATGACCTGTTTCCGGTGGCATACACGGGACCAATCGAACCAGGGAGAGGATATCTCTAATGAACATCCACGAGTATCAGGCGAAAGCCCTTCTCAAGGAATACGGTGCCCCGGTCTCCGACGGGCGTGTCGTTCTCAACGCAGCCGACGCGAAAACCGCGGCGGGCGAGCTCGACGGTCCGCTGTGGGTCGTGAAAGCGCAAATCCACGCCGGTGGCCGCGGCAAAGGCTCTTTCAAGGAATCCGGCGCAGGTGAAAAAGGCGGCGTGCGCCTTGCCAAATCCGTCGAAGAAGCAGCGGAAGAAGCCAACCGCATGCTCGGTCACACGCTGGTCACGCACCAGACCGGCCCCGCTGGAAAACAGGTGAACCGCATCTACATCGAAGACGGCTCCGACATCGAACGCGAACTGTACCTCGCCCTGCTCGTCGACCGCCAGTCCTCCCGCGTCTCCATCGTAGCCTCGACCGAGGGCGGCATGGACATCGAGGAAGTCGCCGAGAAAACCCCGGAAAAAATCCTCTCCTTCTCCATCGACCCCGCGACCGGCCTTCAGGGCTTCCACGGCCGCCGCGTCGCATTCGCTCTGGGCCTCGAAGGCAAGCAGATCAAGCAATGTGCGCAGCTGATTTCGAACCTCTACCGTCTCTTCGTCGACAAGGACATGGAGATGCTGGAAATCAACCCGCTGATCGTGACCGACACGGGCGACCTGAAATGTCTCGACTGTAAAGCGGGCTTCGACGGCAACGCGCTCTACCGTCACCCGGACATCGTCGGCCTGCGCGACGAGACCGAAGAAGACCCGAAAGAACTCGCCGCCTCCCAGCACGACCTGAACTACATCGCGCTTGACGGTGAGATCGGCTGCATGGTGAACGGCGCGGGTCTCGCGATGGCCACCATGGACATCATCAAACTCTACGGCGCAGAACCCGCTAACTTCCTCGACGTGGGCGGCGGTGCGACCAAAGAGAAAGTGACCGAAGCGTTCAAGATCATCACCTCCGACGAGAACGTTAAAGGCATCCTCGTGAACATCTTCGGCGGCATCATGCGCTGCGATATCATCGCCGAAGGCGTGATCGCGGCCGTGAAAGAAGTGGGCCTCAAGGTTCCGCTCGTCGTCCGTCTCGAAGGCACCAACGTGGAGCTCGGCAAAGAGATCATCAACAACTCCGGCCTCGACGTGATCGCGGCGGACGATCTCAAAGACGGCGCCCAGAAAATCGTGAAAGCAGTGAAGGGCTAACAGACATGGCAATTCTCGTTAACGAAAACACCAAAGTCATCTGTCAGGGCTTCACCGGCTCGCAGGGCACCTTCCACTCGGAACAAGCCATCGCTTACGGCACCAAAATGGTCGGCGGCGTGACCCCGGGCAAAGGTGGCGCTGAACACCTCGGCCTGCCGGTCTTCAACTCCGTGCACGAAGCCAAGGCGAAAACCGAAGCCAATGCTTCCGTGATCTACGTGCCGCCGCCCTTCGCAGCGGATTCGATCCTTGAGGCCATCGACGCCGAGATGGAACTGATCATCTGCATCACCGAGGGCATTCCGGTGCTCGACATGATGAAGGTGAAACGCGCCCTGATGGACAGCAACTCGCGCCTGATCGGCCCGAACTGCCCGGGTGTCATCACCCCGGACGCCTGCAAAATCGGCATCATGCCGGGTCACATCCACCGTCGCGGTTCCGTCGGTGTGGTCTCCCGCTCCGGCACACTGACCTACGAGGCTGTGAAACAGACCTCCGATCTGGGCCTTGGCCAGTCCACCGCCGTGGGCATCGGCGGCGACCCGATCAAAGGCACCGAGCACATCGACGTCCTCGACATGTTCCTCGACGATCCGGAAACCCAGTCGATCATCATGATCGGTGAGATCGGCGGTTCTGCCGAAGAAGAAGCCGCCGAGTTCCTCGCCGAACAAAAGAAAAAAGGCCGCTGGAAGCCGGTTGCCGGTTTCATCGCCGGTCGCACCGCCCCTCCGGGCCGCCGCATGGGCCACGCAGGCGCCATCGTCGCCGGTGGCAAAGGCGATGCGGAATCAAAGATCGAAGCGATGAAATCCGCAGGCATCGTCGTCGCCGACAGCCCCGCCACTCTTGGCGAAGCTGTGCAGGCGGCGATTGCCAAGGGCTGAACGCGCCCCGCTCGCCTCACGGCGATGCGATTTGACAATAACGCCTGCGCCCTTTGAGAGAAGGGCGCAGGCATACCCACATAAGGCGACGCGTACCTGCCACTAAACGGAAACGCACCCCAAGCAAGGTCATGACGATGAACGACCAATCCCCGAACGACATTTTTCACGCCTCTTCCTTCATGCAGGGGCATAACGCGGAATACCTCGAACAGGTCTACGCGAATTACGTACAGGACCCCGCGTCGGTCGATGCATCCTGGGCGGAATTCTTTCAATCCCTGGGCGATGCCGCGAACGATGTCACCGCAGAAGCGGCGGGACCTTCCTGGGCGCGCATGGACTGGCCACCGGTGCCGAATGACGACCTGACCCACGCGCTCGACGGTCAATGGGCCGAACCGGTCGCCGCCGAGAAGAAGATCAAGGAAAAGGCCGTCGAGAAGGGCGTTGCCGTCTCCGAGGATCAGGTCAAACGCGCTGTGCTCGACTCGGTACGCGCGATCATGATCATCCGCGCCTATCGTATTCGCGGCCATCTGATCGCCGATCTCGATCCGCTGAAAATGCATGCCACGGAACCGCACCCGGAACTCGATCCGCGCTCCTACGGTTTTACCGAAGCCGACATGGATCGCCCGATCTTCATCGACAATGTGCTTGGGCTGACCCACGCCTCCATGCGTCAGATTCTCGACGTGCTCAAGCGCACCTATTGTGGCACTTTCGCGCTGCAATACATGCACATCTCCAACCCGGAAGAAGCGGGCTGGCTGAAAGAGCGCATCGAAGGTTTCGGCAAGGAAATTCAGTTCACCAAGAACGGCCGCCGCGCCATCCTGAACAAGCTGGTCGAGGCCGAGGGCTTCGAGAAATTCCTTCATGTGAAATACATGGGCACCAAACGCTTCGGCCTCGACGGTGGCGAAGCGCTGATCCCCGCCATGGAACAGATCATCAAACGCGGCGGCAGCCTCGGCGCGAAAGAGGTCGTGATCGGTATGCCCCACCGTGGCCGCCTGTCCGTGCTCGCCAACGTTCTGTCGAAACCCTACCGCGCGATCTTCAACGAATTCCAGGGCGGCTCCTTCAAACCCGAGGACGTGGACGGTTCCGGTGACGTGAAATATCACCTTGGCGCCTCCTCCGACCGTGAGTTCGACGGCAACAAGGTCCACCTCAGCTTGACCGCCAACCCCTCGCACCTTGAGGCGGTGAACCCGGTCGTGCTCGGCAAGGCGCGCGCCAAGACCGATCAGAACAACGATAAGGACCGTCACACGGTTATTCCGGTGCTGCTCCATGGTGACGCGGCCTTCGCCGGTCAGGGTGTGGTCGCGGAATGCTTCGGCCTCTCAGGCCTGCGCGGTCACCGCACCGGGGGCACAATCCACATCGTGGTGAATAACCAGATCGGTTTCACCACCGCGCCGCACTTTTCGCGTTCCTCGCCCTACCCGACCGACATCGCGCTGATGGTGGAAGCCCCGATCTTCCACGTCAACGGCGACGATCCGGAGGCCGTGGTGCACGCCGCGAAAGTGGCAACCGAGTTCCGTCAGAAATTCCACAAGGATGTGGTCATCGACATCTTCTGCTACCGCCGCTTCGGTCACAACGAAGGCGACGAGCCGATGTTCACCAACCCGCAGATGTACACCAACATCAAGCGGCACAAGACCACGCTTCAGCTTTACACCGAACGCCTCGTGGCCGATGGTCTCATCCCCGAGGGCGAGATCGAGGACATGAAAGCCGCGTTCCAGGCGCTTTTGAATGAAGAGTTCGAAGCCGGGAAGACGTTCAAACCGAACAAGGCCGACTGGCTCGACGGTCGCTGGTCGCACCTCGACAAAGAGGGCGAAGAGTATCAGCGCGGCCAGACCGCCATTTCGGAAGAGACCATGGCTCAGGTGGGGCGTGCTTTGAGCACCGCGCCGGAAGAGTTCAACATCCACAAAACCGTGGCCCGTCAACTCGAAGCCAAGGCGCATATGTTCGAAACCGGTGAAGGGTTCGACTGGGCGACCGGTGAAGCGCTAGCGTTCGGCTCGTTGCTGTCCGAAGGCTATCCGGTACGTCTCGCCGGTCAGGATTCGACCCGCGGCACCTTCTCCCAGCGCCACTCCGGCCTGATCGACCAGAAATCCGAAGAGCGCTACTACCCGCTCAACCATATCCGGGAGGGCCAAGCGCATTACGAGGTCATCGACTCGATGCTCTCGGAATATGCCGTGCTCGGGTTCGAATATGGCTACTCGCTGGCCGAACCGAATGCGCTCGTGATGTGGGAAGCCCAGTTCGGCGACTTCGCCAACGGCGCGCAGATCATGTTCGACCAGTTCATCTCCTCGGGCGAACGCAAATGGCTGCGGATGTCCGGTCTCGTGATGCTTCTGCCGCACGGATTCGAAGGTCAGGGCCCGGAGCACTCCTCCGCCCGTCTGGAGCGTTTCCTGCAAATGTCCGCCGAGGACAACTGGATCGTCGCGAACTGCACGACGCCCGCGAACTACTTCCATATCCTGCGTCGCCAGTTGCACCGCTCCTACCGCAAACCGCTCGTGCTGATGACACCGAAATCGCTTCTGCGTCACAAGTTGGCGACCTCGACCGCGAAGGATTTCCTCGAAGGCTCTTCCTTCCACCGCGTTCTCTGGGACGATGCCGATGCCAATTTCGGCACCGCGAAATCCGAGCTGAAACTCAAGGCGGACAAGGACATCAAGCGCGTCGTGATCTGCTCCGGCAAGGTCTATTACGACCTTCTGGAGGCCCGCGATGCCGCTGGCAAGGACGACACCTATATCCTGCGCCTCGAACAGTTCTACCCGTTCCCGGCCCTCTCCATGGTCAAGGAACTCGAACGCTTCAAACAGGCCGAGATCGTCTGGTGTCAGGAAGAGCCGAAGAATCAGGGCGGCTGGACCTTTGTCGAGCCGAATATCGAATGGGTGCTGACGCGCATCGGCGCCAAGCACACGCGCCCGGTCTATGCCGGACGTGCCGCCTCCGCCTCGCCCGCCACGGGTCTGGCGTCTCAGCACAAAGCACAACAAACGGCGCTCGTGAACGATGCGCTCAATATCGAAGGGTAATCACATGTCCGTTGAAGTCCGCGTCCCCACTCTGGGCGAGTCCGTCACCGAGGCCACCGTCGCCACCTGGTTCAAGAAACCGGGCGACACCGTGGCCGTCGATGAAATGCTCTGCGAGCTGGAAACCGACAAGGTGACCGTCGAGGTCCCTTCCCCTGCCGCTGGCGTTCTGGGTGAAATCGTCGCAGCCGAAGGCGAAACCGTCGGGGTCGACGCCCTGCTTGCCACGCTCAACGAGGAAGGCAACGCCGGTCCCGAGGAAGTCGCTCCGCGTCACCATTCCGAAATGATGGAAGAGAAACCGGTCGCGTCCGGCGCGTCCGAGACCGTCGACGTCATGGTGCCGACACTTGGCGAATCCGTGACCGAGGCCACCGTCGCCACCTGGTTCAAAGCCGTGGGTGACACGGTTGCCGCCGACGAAATGCTCTGCGAGCTGGAAACCGACAAGGTCTCCGTCGAAGTGCCCGCACCTGCCGCTGGCACCCTGACCGCGATCCTCGCAAATGAGGGCGACACTGTCGCTGCCGGTGGCAAACTGGCCGAGATGTCCTCTGGCGCGGGCGCCGTTGCCGCCACTCCGGCTACCGCTCCGGCCCCGGCCGCAACGACCGGTGGCAAGGACATCGAGAACGCCCCCTCCGCCAACAAGCTGATGGCGGAAAAAGGCATCAACCCGGCGTCTGTTTCCGGCACCGGCAAGGACGGGCGCATCATGAAAGAGGATGTGCTCAAGGCGATGACCTCCGCCCCGTCTGGCACGCCTGCTCCGGCCGCCGCTCCGCGTGCTCCGGTCCCGGCCGATGACGCCGCCCGCGAAGAGCGGGTGAAAATGACGAAACTCCGCCAGACCATCGCGCGCCGTCTGAAAGACAGCCAGAACACCGCCGCTATGCTCACCACCTACAACGAGGTGGACATGACCGAAGTGATGGCACTCCGGAACCAATACAAAGACCAGTTCGAGAAGAAACACGGCGTGCGCCTCGGCTTCATGTCCTTCTTCACCAAGGCCTGTGTCCATGCGCTGAAAGAAGTCCCCGAGGTGAACGCCGAGATCGACGGCACCGACATCGTCTACAAGAACTACGTCCACATGGGCGTGGCCGCAGGCACGCCGCAGGGCCTCGTCGTGCCGGTCATCCGTGACGCCGACAGCATGTCCTTCGCCGACATCGAGAAAGCCATCGCCGAGAAAGGCCGCAAGGCCCGCGACGGCAAGCTCTCCATGGCGGAAATGCAGGGCGGCACCTTCACCATCTCCAACGGCGGTGTCTACGGCTCGCTGATGTCGTCGCCGATCCTGAACCCCCCGCAGTCCGGCATCCTCGGCATGCACAAGATTCAGGACCGTCCGATGGCCATCAACGGCCAGGTCGTCATCCGCCCGATGATGTACCTCGCCCTGTCCTATGACCACCGTATCGTCGACGGCAAAGGCGCCGTGACCTTCCTCGTGCGCGTCAAAGAAGCGCTGGAAGACCCGCGTCGTCTGTTGATGGATTTGTAAGACTATGGATGCGCTGGCTTCGGCTTTCGAGGAGGTGGGAGTTGAACACTTCTCATCGAATGAACCGGACCATTGGTGCGCCGAAGGGGCACTAATGCTCTTGGCCGATGTCAGCGCGGCCTTCAAGGGAGACCAGTCCAGTGACGGATACATCGCTGCAAGTGGTGTCTTCGCCCTAGTTTTTTGCGATCACTTCATCCGCTTGGCGACAGCAAACAAAGAAAATGCTGCGATTTTTGCTCTCAAAGCACTAGGCTTCGGCAACGAAGAAATTCGCGAACGGGTCCCGATTATGGATTTCTATGAGACCCTCCAAGACTCGTCTCCCAATCTATTAAACGAAATTGGGCAAGGGTGCGCACAATGGGTTTTAGCGCCTAATTCAGAGTCGTTGCGCCCTCTGCGGTCGCTGTTCATAGCTCTGGCGGATGGCTTGGAATGACCCCCCTCCTCACCCTCCTCGCCCTCGCAGGCCTTTTGCACATCGCGCAATTCGTGGTGGCCTCTTACATGGCGAATGTCGATCTGGGGCCGGGCTACACCACCTCGCCCCGCGACCGGGCGCCAAGCCGCGAGATGCGCAAGACCACGAGCCGGATGCTGCGCGCCTACGACAATCACATTCAGATGTTCCCCTTCTTCGCCGCGGGCGTGTTCCTGATCCACCTGACGGATCAGTCGAGTGCCCTCACCCTCGGCATGGCCTGGGTCTATCTGATCGCAAGGGTGCTCTACGTGCCCGCCTATGCCCTCGGCTGGCAGCCGTGGCGGAGCTACATCTGGATGCTCGCCATGACCTGCTGCGCCATTCTGTTCATCGCCGCGCTGATCTGAGCGGGCTCAAGATACTGACCAAGGAGAAGACCATGGCATCTTATGACGTCATCATCATCGGCGCTGGCCCCGGCGGCTACGTCTGCGCCATCCGCTGCGCCCAACTGGGCCTCAAGACCGCCGTGGTCGAAGGCCGCGAAACGCTGGGCGGCACCTGCCTCAACGTCGGCTGTATCCCCTCGAAAGCGCTGCTGCACGCCTCGCACATGCTACATGAGGCAGAGCATAATTTCGCCGACATGGGTCTCAAGGGCAAATCCCCGTCCGTCGACTGGGACCAGATGAAGAAATACAAGGACGACGTCATCGGCCAGAACACCGGCGGCATTGAATTCCTGTTCAAAAAGAACAAGATCGCCTGGCTCAAGGGCTGGGGGTCCATCCCGGCTGTCGGCAAGGTGAAAGTCGGCGAAGAGGTCCATGAGGCCAAGAACATCATCGTCGCTTCCGGGTCTGTCCCGACCGCCCTGCCGGGTGTTGAGGTCGACAATGACAAGGGCATCGTGGTGGACTCGACTGGCGCTCTGTCGCTGCCGAAAATCCCGAAGAAAATGGTCGTCATCGGCGCGGGTGTGATCGGGCTGGAACTCGGGTCGGTCTACGCCCGTCTCGGTGCCGAAGTGACCGTGGTGGAATACATGGATTTCATCACCCCCGGCATGGACGGCGAGGTTCAGCGCCAGTTCCAGAAAATCCTTGGCAAGCAAGGCTTCAATTTCATCCTCGGCGCTGCCGTGTCGGGCGTTGAAGCCACGAAAACCAAGGCAAAAGTGAACTACAAGCTGAAGAAAGACGACAGCGAGCACACGCTCGATGCCGACGTCGTTCTCGTCGCCACCGGCCGCAAACCCTTCACCGACGGTCTGGGGCTCGAAGCCCTCGGCGTCGAGTTTACCCCGCGCGGCCAGATCAAGACCGACGCGCATTGGGCCACCAACGTGCCGGGCATCTACGCCATCGGCGACGCCATCGTGGGCCCGATGCTGGCGCACAAGGCCGAAGACGAAGGCATGGCCGTCGCTGAGGTGCTGGCAGGCAAACATGGCCACGTGAACTACGACGTGATCCCCGGCGTGATCTACACCACGCCGGAAGTCGCCTCCGTCGGCAAGACCGAGCAGCGGCTCAAGGAAGAAGGCCGCGCCATCAAGGTCGGCAAATTCTCCTTCATGGGCAACGCCCGCGCCAAAGCCGTGCATCAGGGTGAGGGCTTCGTGAAGCTGATCGTCGATAAAGACACCGACCGCGTGCTCGGTTGTCACATCATCGGCCCGGGCGCCGGCGATCTGATCCACGAGATCTGTGTGGCGATGGAATTCGGAGCCTCGGCGCAGGACATCGCGCTCACCTGCCACGCCCACCCGACCTTCTCCGAAGCGGTGCGCGAGGCGGCTCTGGCCTGTGGTGACGGCGCGATCCACGCCTGATCCCCTTAGACCCTGCAAAGGAAAAGGCGCTCCGACGAGCGCCTTTTTTATTTAGCCCTTCGCGGCCTCTTCCAGTCGCTTGGCATGTTCTCGGCGCAACTCCTTGCGCAGTTCCGCCGCTCGCCAGCGCTGCTTGTCCACCTCGGTTTCCGGTGTGAACTGCGGCACCGCCACGGTCTTGCCACTGTCGTCCACCGCCACCATGGTAAAGTAACAGGAATTCGTGTGCCGCACCTCACGGCTGCGAATGTTCTCCGCTTCGACCCGAATGCCGATCTCCATCGACGTGCGTCCGACATAATTCACCGTCGCGCGAAAATGCACCAACTCGCCCACATGAATCGGCTGTTTGAACATCACCTGATCGACCGACAGCGTCACCGCATATTGTCCCGAATAGCGCGAGGCACAAGAAAAGGCGACGAGATCGAGCAGCCGTAATAACGCGCCGCCATGCACCTTACCGGAAAAATTCGCCAAATCCGGCGTCATCATTTCAGTCATTTCCAGATAGCGCGCCATGGCTGTCCCCTCGCCTGTTCCACTTGGCACAGAACACTCTGCGCCGCAGAAAAGGTCAAGCATCCGTCAGAAAAGCGAGAAGGGGCACCATCTCTGGTGTCCCCTTCTCTCCGGTCCTTCATCGGGGGGGGGGTGACTGGGACCGGATTCCAGAGCGGGGCATCTTATTCCCCACTCTCCGCATGTCAGCTCTCCGGGACCATCACAAACAGGCAGCACCTTTGCCGGCGACTGAACACTCCAGTCTCCGTTCAAACAGCCTGCCTTCCTCTGTGCGACCCGGGCATAAACAACCTCTTTTCATGCGTCTTGATGTGTTGAACGAAAGACGCGTAAAATTCCGTCGCAGTTTTGGGATAATTTTTCGTTTTTTTCGGCGCGCCAAGGCCCGGTCTCAGACCGCCAGCATCCGCAGCCCCTGGGTCACGTCCGAGCGCACCGCAAGGCGTAACCCCGGCTCATCCCCCGCCCGGAGCGCCGCCACGATCAGACGGTGATTATGTGGCACTTCCGTGCGGTTCAGCCGCGCATAAAGCGCCCGCATGGTCGGCCCAAGTTGCAGCCAGACGGTCTCCGTCAACGCCAGCATGGCAGGCGCCTGCGCCCGCAGGTAGAGCGTGCGGTGAAATTCGAGATTGGTGCGAATATAGCCCACGTCATCGTGTTTCGCGACCGCCTCGGCAATCGTGCTGTTGATCGCCTGTAATCGGTCGATCAGCGCAATAT
This sequence comes from Celeribacter persicus, assembly GCF_003050785.1. Taxonomy (GTDB): domain Bacteria; phylum Pseudomonadota; class Alphaproteobacteria; order Rhodobacterales; family Rhodobacteraceae; genus Celeribacter; species Celeribacter persicus. The sequence continues at coordinate 38,767 of NZ_QAOH01000009.1, read as the reverse complement.
GCGCCCGTGGCAGGGCCCGTGAGGCCAGTTCCGGTTCGATCAGCGCCCGGATCGCGGCCAGTTCTTCGATCCGCTCGTTCGAAAGCTCCGGCGTCGTCACGCGTCCCGAGGCCGAGAGGTTCAACCCGCCATCCGCCACCAGCCGCCGCACCGCCTCGCGCGCGGGCGTCATGGAAACGTCGAACATCTTGCCGATACCACGCAGCGTAAGTGCCTCTCCGGGGCGAAATTCGCCATGCATGATACGGGTACGCAGCGCCCGGTATACACGATCATGCGCAGCGGTGGAATGGTCGGTCGGGCGGGGAGACGGATGGATCATGGGCGCAATGTGATCACAAACACAGGCAAGGTCAATCCGTCTCGAAGCGCCAACCATGCAGGCGCTCGCCTTCGGTGCGCAACCAGTTTCGGTGCACCTTATGGCCGGGACACAGCCGCGCCACATGCGCCCAGAACCGCTCCGAATGATTCATTTCCAGCCGGTGCGCCATCTCATGCGCCGCAACGTAATCGAGCACCTCGGGCGGCGCCATGACCAAGCGCCAGGAATACATGAGATTGCCCGCAGAGGTGCAGGACCCCCAGCGCGAACGCGGATCGCGCAGCATGATCCGCCCATAACCGACACCAAGCGCGCCAGCATAGCGATCAGAGGCCTCACGCAGCCGCATCTGCGCCTCCAACTTGAGGAAGGCCCGCACACGCGCCACCACGCTCTCCGGCCCGCCCGGCACCTGTAACGCCCCTTCCCTGAGCTGCGCGCGCCGCCCCTGCCCCGGCACGATCTCCACCTCCTGACCGAGAAACGGCAGGCGCGCGCCAAACACCGGCACCTGATCCGGGCTGCGCCCTGCAAGGTGCTTGCGGATCCAGTCCTGCTTTTCCTGCACAAAGGCGATCGCTTCTGCCTCCGGCAAACGCTGCGGCATCGAAAGCGTCACACGTCCATCGAGCCGCGACACGCGCAAAGACAGTCGCCGCGCCCGCGCAGAGCGGCGCAGCGTCACGGAAACGGGCGGTTCCCCCTGCAATCGGATTTCGCGCATTTTGGCCCTTTCACCCCGGTTTTTCTTCCCATACCCTGCGTCCACCGTACAGACCATCGTCTTTACGGTTTTTTGAGGGAAAAGCCTTTGACACCTCTGTCGCGATATGGCATGGCCCGCAAAATCTCCGCAATGGATCAGTGATTAACGAAAGGGATTCATCATGCCCAAAGAGGAATGGGGTATCAAACGCGTCTGCCCCACCACCGGCAAACGGTTCTATGACCTGAACCGCGACCCGATCGTGTCCCCCTACACCGGCGAAATCGTGACCTTCGATGCAAACAACAAATCGCGCGTCGCGATTTCCGAGAAACCACGACCGACGAACGAGGACGATCTCGATACCGATGACGATCTGCTGATCGACGACGATGCCGATATGGATCTCGACGACGATCTGCTCGACGATGACGACGACGACGACAACGTGTCGCTCGACGACATCACGGATGTCGCGGCAAACGACGACGAGTAATTCGTCCAAAAGGACGGGCTGAAAATTTCGCAGGATTTTTTCGGGCCCGTCATTTTTTCGCTTGCAACCCCAGGCGAGACAAAATAGGAAGCGCGGGCGGACGGGAGACCCCCCCGCAGAACGCAGGACCGGCGTTACAACGGTCAATTCGGGGCCTTAGCTCAGCTGGGAGAGCGCTTGCATGGCATGCAAGAGGTCAGGGGTTCGATCCCCCTAGGCTCCACCAAATTTCCTTTGGAAATCACATCTTATCTTGTCCATTCAAGACAATGATTTGCCATTCCTAGGCTGTAAGAAAACAGCGGCTCACAAAGCTCTCCACAAAGCCTTTGCGCCATATTCTGTGCGATGTGCTTGGGCCTTTTGCTCAGCAACAGCAAATGCACACGTCCAAAGACGGTGAGTGGAACGAACAATGCTCCCTCAGGCAAGCACTCCCGACGAATTTGTTTTACTGCGCCCCCCACGTGGGGCGCGACAGGGCCGCTCTGCTGCGGTGATCTCGCAGTTCCTCGTTACTCTTGAGCCGTTTGCGCCGCCCAGTGCATAGGCCCGCCTCTCCAGCGCGGGAAGCCGTAGCCATGGATTTCGACGAGATCAATGTCACTGGCAGACCCCGAAATACCCTCGGCCAGAATACGCTGTCCTTCATCGGCCATGACACCCACGAGATGGGCAGATATGGCTTCCGAAGGCATGTCTCTCGGCGCGGCACATGAAACGGCCAGCAGGGCTGTGACAGCCGCAGAGGGCGTGGGTCGACGCTCTCCAGGCGCGTAATCATACCAACCGCCGCCCGTCTTTTGCCCCTTGCGCCCCGCACGCACCAACACATCGCCAAGGGTTTCCGGTACGTCCCGGCCCGAAGCCCGTGCGCCTTCACGCTGCAAAAAGGCGATATCGAGGCCCCCAAGATCCTGTGCCTCGAAAGGCCCCATGCGAAAGCCGAAATCGCGCATCGCAGTGTCAATCGCCTGAATGCTCACCCCCTCGCGCACCAAAGCCTCGGCTTCGCTCCGATAGCGTTTGAGGATTCGATTGCCGATGAACCCTTCACAAATCCCTGATTGCACGGGCACCTTACCGAGCCTTTTACCAAGAGCGAAAGCCGTGGCGAGCACCTCCGGCGCGGTTTCTGGAACGGGAACGATTTCAAGGAGCTTCATGATCTGCGCGGGGCTGAAGAAATGCAGGCCGATGAACCGCTCAGGATGACTCAGCCCCTCGGCAATATCGCGCGGGTCCAGATAGGACGTGTTGGTCGCCAGCACGGTGTCCTGACGACAGTGCCGATCCAGCTCGGCAAACACGGCACGTTTGACCCCGATTTCTTCAAACACCGCTTCGATAACCAGATCGCAATCGCCGAGCGCGGCATAATCGGTGGCACCTGTGATACCCACCATCAGTTCTGCGCGCTGTGCCTCGCTCATCTTGCCCCGTTTGACGGCCCCTGCAAATGTCGCGTCCACATTGGACAGTCCACGCGCAAGGGCCTCCTGGTCCCGTTCAACCAGCACAACGGGCAAGCCCGCCGAGCGACAGGCAGAGGCAATCCCTGCCCCCATCGTGCCGCCACCGACCACGCCAATGCGAGACAGGCTGCGCGGAGCCACGTGTTTCAACGCCTCAGGGCGCACCGCACGGCGTTCAGCGAAAAACACCGCGCGCAGGGCTTTCGCCTCCTCCGAAGCGCGCAAGGCAAGGAACCCCTCACGCTCATGTGCCATCGCCTCTTCGAAAGAATGCTCTGACGCAAATCTCAGCGACTCGAGCGCGCGAAGGGGCGCGTGATGTCCAGCCTTGGACGCGGTTTGGATCGCCGCCTGCCAATAACTTTCGTCACGAGCATTCATCTCACGTTGCGAGACCGGCAAAGGCAAAGGTGCAGACAAGGCCTCCCGCGCGAAAGCCACCGCCCCCGCAACGAGATCGCCTTCGATCACCGCATCAATCAAACCCACCTCTTTGGCCCTGTGGGCTTTGATCGGCATGCCCGTTGTGACCATCTCCACCGCCATATCAAGTCCCGCCAGACGCGGTGTGCGGACGGTGCCCGACGCACCGGGCATCACCCCCAACGTGACCTCCGGCAAGCCGACACGGGCTTCAGCATCCGAGACCCGGAAGCGACAGCCCATGGCAATTTCGAAACCACCGCCCAAAGCCGCACCGTGGATGGCCGCAATCCATGGCTTTTGCGCCTGTTCAAGACATTGCACCACATCCGGCAGATGAGGCGGAACAGGCTCTTGCCCGAATTCGCGCACATCGGCCCCGGAGATGAAGGTGCGGCCCGCACAACACAGAACCACGGCGCGCACGGTGTCATCGGCATCGCATTGTGCGACCATTGCCACGAGGCTCTGGCGCACGTCTGCGGAAATCGCGTTGACGGGCGGGTTATCAAGAGTGAGAACGGCGATCTCGCCATCCATGCGGCAGGTCAGTAGCGACATGAGTATTTCCTGAAATTGATCAGAGACCCAGATAGGCCTCACGAATGCGCGGATCGGCAATCAGGTCGCCCGAGACGCCTGACATCGTGATCCGCCCGGTTTCCATGACATAGCCACGATCCGCGATGCGCAGGGCGCCAAACGCATTCTGTTCGACCAGAAGCACGGTCACATCGCGTTTACGCAACAAGGTTACGACATCGAAAATCTGAGCCACCAGAAGCGGGGCCAACCCCATCGACGGTTCATCGAGCAACAGGCAATGCGGTCGCCCCATCAGGGCCCGCGCGATGGCCAGCATCTGTTGCTGTCCCCCCGAAAGCCCCCCCGCCGCGAGGTTGCGTTTCTCCCGCAGGATCGGGAACATTTCGAACGCATCCTCCATATCCCGTTCAACCCGGTCGTCGGTGAACAGAAATGCCCCCAGACGCAGGTTTTCCTCGACCGACAGATTGGTGAAAATCTGTCGCCCTTCCGGCGATTGGGACAGACCGCGTTTGAGCCGTTTGAACGCCGGCACCGTGGTCAGCCGATCACCACGGAAATGGACCTCCCCCGCCGTAACCGGCTGGGTGCCGGACAGGCATTTCAGCAGCGTCGTCTTCCCTGCACCATTGGCGCCGACAACCGTCACGATCTCGCCCGATTTGACCTCCAGATCGAGCCCGTGCAACACTTCGATACGGCCATACGCCGAGCGCAACCCCTCAACCGTCAGCATGCGCAGTCTCCTCTTCGCTCCCGAGATAGGCCGCGATCACATCGGGATTTCTCGACACCTCGGTCGGCGTGCCCTCGGCAATTTTCTCGCCGTGATCGAGCACGACAATGTGGTTGGAAATACGCATCACCATCTTCATGTCATGTTCGACCAGAAGGATGGCAATCCCCGAGGCGGCCAGTTCCGCGATCAGCGCGTCGATCTCTTCGGTTTCGACCGCATTACATCCGGCAGCAGGCTCATCGAGCAACAGAACCTTTGGCGACATGGCCAGGGCCCGCGCGATTTCGAGCCGTTTCAAAGCGCCATAGGACAGGTTACCGGCCTCCTCTTCGGCGGCTTTCTCAAGACGCACGCGGGTGAGCAGCTCATAGGCCCCGTTACGCACTTCGCCCGCCCGTTTCCGGGCCGAAGGCCATGACAGAAGATCCGCCCAGATCGGGCCCCTTTCGGTCAGATGAAACCCCGCAATGACGTTTTCGAGCACCGTCATCTCCTGAAAAATCTGAAGGTTCTGAAAGGTCCGTGTCAGCCCCTGTCGCGCCAGCAGGTAGGGGGCGCGTGCGGTGATGTCCTGCCCCTCAAGAAAGACTTGACCGACACCCGGCATATAGACCCCGGAGATCATGTTGAAGAGCGTCGTCTTGCCCGCACCGTTCGGGCCGATGACGGAAACGATCTCTCCCGGCTTGACGGCAAAGCTGACATCATTGACGGCCCGCAAGCCACCAAAGGAAATCCCCAGCCCCTTCACTTCGAGAATGCTCATCACTCACCCCTCCCTCTGAGTTTCGCGACAATCGACGGCAAAAGCCCGCGTGGCAGGAATATCATCACCAGCACCATGATGAGACCGAGCACGAGCTGTTCGTATTCGGCAAACACCGTCAGCACTTGTGGCAAAAGCGTGAGGATCGCGGCGCCGAGCGTCGCCCCGAGAACGGAACCGACACCGCCGAGAACCGCCATGGTCACCATCTCGACCGAATGCATGAAACCGGCGACCTCTGGCGTAATGAACCCATTCTGGAGCGCCAGCAGAGACCCTGCGACGGAAGCATAGACGGCAGAGATCACAAAGGCCTGCAATTTGATCCGCGGCACGTCGATACCGACCGTCTGCGCCGCCACTTCGGAGCCATGCAGCGCGCGCATCGCCCGCCCGGTCGCGCTTTGATACAGGTTGAGCGCGATCCAGATGCCGATCAAAAGGACGACAGCATTCAGCCCATACCAGAACTCACCGCCCGAAATGCGCCAGCCCATGTCCCGCAGCAGGCTTCTCAGCCCGAGATCGGGCACCGACATACCGTCCGGTCCACCGGTCAACGCCCGTTCATTCGACAAAACCATTGAAACGAGAATACCGAACCCCAGCGTTGCCACCCCGAGATAATAGCCTTTGAGTCGCAAAATCGGGCGCCCGATCAGCAGGGCGAGCGCGGCAGAAATCAACGCACCCAGAAGGATGGCCACGGCCGGGTGCAATCCCAGATGCGTCGGCGCCAGAGCGCACGCATAGGCTCCGATCCCGGCAAAGCCCGCATGACCAAGGCTGATCTGCCCGGCATACCCGACCAGGATCACCAGCCCCACAACGGAAAGCGCGTTCACAAAGACCAGTGCCCCGACACGGTAGTAATACCCCGAGGGAAAGAAGAACGGCAGCACCAGCATGATGGCCGCAATGATCGAAATCTGAATCCATTTGCGTCGACAAGTCATGGTTCAGACCCTTTCCGTCTTCTTTTCGCCGAAAATGCCCTGTGGCATGACGAAGAGAACCGCAAGGATGACGATAAAGGCGACCGCTTCCTTGTATTGCGATGAGATATAGCCTGCCGTCAGCGCCTCGAAGAGACCGAGTAAAAGCCCCCCCGCCAGCGCCCCTTTCGGATTGCCCATCCCGCCCAACATGGCAGCCGCGAAGCCCTTGAGCGCGAGCGCGACACCGATGTCATAGCCCACCAGAGTGATCGGCGTGACCAGCACACCGGCCAGCGCGCCGATGGCGGCGGAAAGGGCAAAGGACAGGGTCATCATGAAGCCGGTATTGATGCCCACGAGCTGGGCCGCGAGACGATTATTCGCGGTTGCAAGAACCGCTTTTCCTGTCAGCGTCCGGGTGAAGAACAGATAAAGCCCGACAAAGACCAAAAGCGCGCCCCCGATCACCCAGAGACTTTGCGGCAGGATCGTCGCGCCCAGCATATGGATCGGCTCATCTCCGGAAAAGGACGGTAACCGGTGCAATTGTTTGTCGAACACGATCTGGGCGGCACCGCGAATGAAGATCGAAGCGCCGATGGTGATGATGATAAGGGAGACGACAGGTGCGCCCCGCGCGGGTTCAATGGCCAGCTTGTTCAGCGCGACGCCAACAGCCGAGGTGACAAAGATCGCGATCAGCGCCGCAAGCGGCAGCGGCAGGCCCGCCTCGAAGGTGAAGACAGTGATCATCCCTCCCAACATGACGAATTCGCCTTGGGCGAAGTTCACCACGTCGGAAGCGTTGTAAATGATCGTGAACCCAAGCGCGACAAGGGCGTAGACTGCCCCGACCGTCAGACCTGAAAAGATAAATTGCATCAAGGCGTCCATAGACGTCTCCAAAAGCAGGGTTTCCGGGAAAGGGCCGAAGGTGCAGCTTCGGCCCGTAAGTCTGCCGTGGCGGTGCTCAGTCGATTGAGGTCCAGGCCCCATCACGGATTTCGAGCATCCGGAAGGCGCTCAGATTGAGGCCAAGGTGATCGTCGGCACTAAAACTGTAGATCCCCGTGGTGCCGACCAGATCCCTGGTCTCTTCGAGCGCATCGCGGATCTCGTCCGGATCATCGCTTCCGGCACGGGCGATGGCATCGACCATCAGGCGGAAAGCGTCATGCGCATAGCCGCCAAAGGTCGACACAGCCTCACCGTATTTGGCCTCATATGCCGTCTTGTAGGCCATCACAACCGGCTTTTGCGCATCGCCGTCTTCGAGAATATCGGCGATCAGAAGCGCCGTGCCGGGCAAGCGCACCCCTTCGGCCGCCTCTACCCCGGTCAGTTCGATGAAACCGTCGGACGCGACGCCATGGCTCTGGTAAAGTGGCAGATCGAGACCGATCTGCGCATAGTTGCGCGTCACAATCGCGGGGCCCTGACCGAAGCCCGGATTGAGCACGGCCTGAACGCCTTCGGTCGCCTTGATCTTGGTCAGTTGCGGGGTCATGTCCGCATCTTGCGGCGCATATGTTTCGGCCACGAGAATTTCGATGCCGTGATCCCCGGCCACATCTTTACACTGCGCTTCCATGGACGCACCGAAACCGTCGGTGCCCGCAATCATGCCGATCTTGCTGATCCCTCTGGTTTGCATGTCGGTGAAGATCTTTTCACAGGCCATCCGGTCCGTGTGCGGCGTTTTGAAAACATAGTCACGCACCGGGTCGATGATCTGGATCGCTCCGGCCAGAGAAATGAAAGGAATGCCTTCATCCTCGGCCACGCTGAGAACGGACATGGTCGTGCCGGTGGTCGTGCCGCCGATGATTGCCACAACCTCGTCATCCTCCACCAGACGTGTCGCAAAGGTGCGTGCCTTGTTCGGATCGCCGCCGTCGTCATAGAGCGTCAACACAATCTCTTCGCCGTTGATCCCGCCTGCGGCGTTCACTTCTTCGACCAGCATTTCCAGCGTTTTCGCCTCTGGGTCGCCGAGGAAAGCCGCCCCGCCGGACGCCGAAAGGCTCGCTCCAAGCCTGATTTCGGCCCCTGCGCCGGTTGCCAGTCCAAGAGCCATCAAAGTGGTCAGTGCAGTTGTCAGTTTCATGGATAATCCTCCCTGATTTATCCTGTTGATAAAGGTCCGTTGTCCGCCCGCCTCTCCTCAGGCGGTCTTGGGCCAGCGGATCATGACGCGCCGAAACCGCGACGCGACAAAGGCTGTGTCGGTCAGGCTGGCGTTGCCTGCCGGGTTTGCCCCGGTGACATGGAAATCGGAAAACGCCGCAGACTGATTGACAAAGATGTTGCCGGTCAGGTTGACCGAAAGATTCACCCCGGCCCGGGCGAAGGCCCGTGCTGCCCGCTCGATCAACGTCTGGTCCGTTGCATAGAGCGCCGCTGTGATCGCCCCCTTGTCACGAGCTATGTCCGACGCTGCGACGATGGCCGCCTCCGCATCTGTGCAGGGGATCGCAAAGGCGACCGGGCCAAAGCACTCCTCGCGATGCGCCACACCCTCGGGATCGGTCACGACGATCAGGGGCGTGGCCGAACGTCCGATGCCAGTTTCCCCGCTGTCGCGCACCACGCGTCCGCTTTCGCGCGCCCTTGAGACCCGCTCCAGAGTGGCCGGATTGACGATGGCGCCACAGACGCCCGCCGCTTGTTTTTCATCGGACAGAAGCGCATCGACGGCTTCGGCAATCCCCTCGATCACGGCATCGAAACTCTTATGCCCTTCATCGGTTTCGATACCGGCCTTCGGGACATAGATATTTTGCGGCGATGTGCACATCTGACCGGAATAGAGCGACAAAGAAAAGGCGAGGTTCGCGCACATGCCCTTGAAATTGTCGGTGCCCGTGATGGTCACCGAATTGACGCCCGTTTCCTCGGTGAAGACCTGCGCACCATGGGCGTTGGCGCGGATCCAGTTGCCGAAGACGGAAGAGCCCGTGTAGTCGATCAATGCCACCTCGGGGGCCTGAACCAGCGCCTTGGTGATTGGAGCTTCAGGCACGTCGGCAGCGAGCAGAACCGCGTCTTGCGGCAGGCCGGCTTCCGCAAAGACCTCCCGCAACACACGCACGGTCAGCGCCAGCGGAAGGATCGCCATCGGGTGCGGCTTGACGATCACGGTATTGCCGGTCGCGAGGCTCGCGAACAGTCCCGGATAGCTGTTCCAGGTTGGGAATGTGTTACAGCCGATGACCAGCGCAACCCCGCGGGGCACGATTTCCCAACGCTTCTCCAGCACGATCGGCGCGTGTTTGCCTTGCGGTTTCTCCCAGACGGCCTGCTGCGCTGTGCCGGTCATCTCGGCATAGGCTGCGGCCAAGGCTTCCAGCCCGCGGTCCTGTGCATGTGGTCCGCCCGCCTGAAAAGCCATGGCGAATGCCTGCCCCGTGGTGTGCATCGTCGCATTGCCGATGAGAAAACTCATCCCGTTGAGCCGCACCAAAGCCTCAATGAGCGCGCCGATGCGCGCTTCGACCCCGACCTCAGCCCAGCTTTGCGCCGCTGATTCGGACGCGGCGATCAAAGTTTCGACTGACGCGGCGGGATAGCTCACGCCCAACGCGCCACCCCAGGGAGATTGCTCAGCCCCCAAACGCACCTCCTGCGGATGCCCGGGCAGATCGAAGTCATACCCCAGCAGAGAATCATAGGCGTTTTTCCCGTCTTCACGGGCCGTTTCGCCATAGAATTTGCCAGAAGGAACCTCCGGGAACGGCGTCCAGAAACTGCGCGTCTTCGATGCTTCTACGGCACGCTCAAGCAGCGCCCGATGGCGCGCAAACAAGGTCATGGTGTCTCCTCCCGTTTTGTGATTCCTATCATTGACCGACCAGTCGGTTTATGCAACAGTTATGTTCGGAAGCGCCCTTGGAGGGGGTGCAGGGAGATCATCATGACCCAGAACGAGACCGTGCTTGCGCGGCTTGAGGCGGGGGTATTGCACCTTACGCTCAACCGGCCGGACAAGCTGAATTCTTTCAATGAAGACATGCACCGCGCCTTGCGCAAGCAGGTCGAGCGCGCCCATGAGGACGACGCCGTGCGGACAGTTTTGCTGACCGGGGCGGGGCGGGGCTTTTGCGCGGGTCAGGACCTCGGCGACCGCGATCCACGCAAGGGCGGCGCCAAACCCGATCTCGGCCACACGCTCGACACGTTTTACAATCCAACGCTGCGACTGATCCGGACACTGGAAAAACCCGTGGTCTGCGCCGTAAACGGCGTGGCCGCTGGGGCCGGGGCCAATATCGCCTTTGCCTGTGACATCGTACTGGCGGCCAAATCGGCAAAATTCATTCAGGCATTTTCCAAGATCGGGTTGATCCCCGACGCAGGCGGAAGCTGGTCGCTCGCCCGTATTCTGGGCGAGCCACGCGCGAAGGCTCTCACACTTCTGGCCGAGCCGCTAAAGGCCGAACAGGCCGCAGACTGGGGGCTGATCTGGAAAGCCGTCGAAGATGAGGCGTTGATGCCGGAGACCATCAAGATTGCCGAACGGCTGGCCGCAGGACCGACTGTCGGGCTTGGCCTGACCAAGCGGCTCATTCAGGCTGCGGCGGAACAACCGCTCGACGCACATCTCGACATGGAGCGCGACTGCCAGCGCAGCGCAGGCCTGACCGACGATTACGCGGAAGGCGTCACGGCCTTTCTCGAAAAGCGTCCTCCCGTGTTTCAGGGGAAATGACATGACAGACATTTCCCGAATGTCCCCGCAGGAACTGGCCGAGGCCTGTGCCGCACTCATGTGGAACGACGACAGCGCCTCGCAACGGCTTGGCATGAAACTCCTGCATATTGCGCCGGGGGAGGCAACGCTGGAGATGACCATCACCGATCAGATGACAAACGGTCACGGCAATGCCCATGGTGGATACATGTTCACGCTCGCAGACAGCGCTTTCGCTTTTGCCTGCAACACCTACAATCAGATGACTGTCGCGCAACATTGTTCCGTGACCTACATCGCTCCGGGAGCCTTGGGGGATGTTCTCATCGCGACAGCGCGCGAAGTGTCGCGGAGCGGACGCTCAGGCATCTATGATGTCACCGTGATGCGACAAGACGGCCAACGCATTGCAGAATTCCGCGGCCATTCCCGCACCATAAATCGCACATTCTTGCCCATGGATAAGGAAACGGCGTGAGGAGCGCCACAGGGAGGACCCATGACCGACATGACACCGCACCACGACATTCTCGATCCTATTGAAATCGCCAGCCGCGACGAAATTTCCGCCTTGCAGGAAAAGCGCCTCGCCTGGTCTTTGCGACACGCATACGAGAATTCGCCATTCTTCAGGAAACGCTTCGACGAACACGGGGCGCACCCGGACGATTTCAGAACCCTTGCGGATCTGGCCAAATTTCCATTCACGACCAAACAGGATCTGCGGGACACCTACCCTTTCGGGATGTTCGCCACACCGCGCGAAAAACTTGTCCGTATTCACGGATCTTCAGGGACGACCGGCAAACCGACCGTGGTGGGGTATACGGCCAATGACATCTCGACCTGGGCCGATCTCATTGCCCGTTCGATCCGTGCTGCGGGCGGGCGTTCCGGTGACATTCTGCACAATGCCTATGGCTACGGGCTGTTCACCGGCGGGCTTGGCGCACATTACGGCGCGGAGCGTCTCGGCTGTACCGTGGTGCCGATCTCCGGCGGCATGACGGAGCGCCAGGTGACCTTGATGCAGGATTTCAAACCCGACATCATCATGGTCACCCCATCCTACATGCTGTCGATTTTGGATGAATTCCGCCGTCAGGGTCTCGATCCGCGCGAAAGCTCCCTCAAAGTCGGGATTTTCGGCGCTGAACCCTGGACCAATGCCATGCGTCAGGAGATCGAGGAAGCGTTCAACATGCATGCCGTAGACATCTACGGCCTTTCCGAAGTCATGGGACCGGGCGTGGCACAGGAATGCGTCGAAACCAAGGACGGTCTGCATGTCTGGGAAGATCATTTCTATCCCGAAATCATCGACCCGGTGACCGAAGAGGTATTGCCGGACGGTGAGATGGGTGAATTGGTGTTCACCACCCTCACCAAGGAAGGCCTCCCGATGGTGCGCTATCGGACCCGCGATCTGACCCGCATCCTGCCGGGCACCGCGCGCAGCATGCGCCGCATCGAAAAGATTACCGGGCGTTCGGACGATATGATCATTCTGCGCGGCGTTAATGTCTTCCCGACCCAGATCGAGGAGCAGATCCTGAAATGCGCAGGGCTCACCGCGCATTTCCAGCTCGAACTGGTACGGGCAGGCCGGATGGATGCGATGATCGTCCATGCCGAAGCGACTCCGGACTGCGCCGATGCGGATGCGCGCGCCGCCACGGCCAAAGAATTGGCTCACCACATCAAATCCGTTGTCGGCATTTCGACCAAGATCGAGATTCATGACCCGGAACAGGTTGCCCGCTCCGAGGGCAAAGCCAAACGTGTCGTGGATAACCGCCCAAAATAAGGTCACAATCTGCTGCCTGTGGCCAACGGGCGAGATTTTATTCGCCGACCGTCTGGTCAATGAACCCGCAGGTCGCTAAGAGGGGCCCAATCCGGGCCCCTTTTCAACAAACCGGGAGTTTCTCGTGCCATGGCCAGAACCCGCGCAGACGATTTCGAAGAAAAACAACATCACATTCTGCTGACCGCCGCGCATGTTTTCGCGACACAGGGCATGGAGAAAGCCTCCATGTCACAGATCGCCTCGGAAGCCGGCGTCTCCAAATCCCTGCTTTATCACTATTACCCGTCTAAAGACGCGCTGATTTTCGAGATTATCCGCAGCCACTTACAGGAACTCGACGCAGAGTTGACCGAGGCTCGCGATCCGTCTCTGGACGATGAGGCGCAATTGGAAAAGCTCGTGGGGGTGGTGCTCAACGCCTATCGCGGTGCCGACGATCAACACAAGGTCCAGCTCAATGCAGGCCCTGCCCTGTCGGAGGCGCAAAAGGCAGAGATCACGGCGCTGGAACGCAAGATCGTAAAGCATTTTTCCAATACGCTGCGTGACATTCATCCGGAGCTGACAAATGACGACCGCCCCTTGCTGATGCCGGTGACGATGTCGCTGTTCGGGATGATGAACTGGGTTTACATGTGGTTTAAGGAAGGTGGGCCGATCTCACGCGAGGACTATGCGAAAATGGCCACTACCCTGATCCTCGAAGGGGTCAAAGCGGTTCGCTGACCCCGCTTCAACTTCATGACGACGCGGCAAATCTGCGACGTTCCAGAATGAGAGGATCGTATCTCGGCGCTTCCGCCCGACGCCGGTCGGGTTCAGGTGCATTGAGCGGAGATGCAGGCTTGATCTTGTCGCGTGCCTCAAGGGCCAATTGGCGATAGACGCCGGTACCTTGCCGTTTCCACGCAATCTCTTCTTCACTGAGCGGCCTGACCACTTTCGCAGGCGAGCCCAAGACAAGATGACCGGGCGGCACCTGCATCCCGGCTTTGACAAAGGTCATCGCCCCCAGGATCGTGTTTTCCCCGATCACCGCCTCGTCCATCACCACGGCATTCATCCCGACCATGGCATTGCGCCCGATCGAGCAGCCATGCAAAATCGCACCATGTCCGACATGCCCCTCTTCGTCGATCAGGACGTCTTTGCCGGGAAAGGCGTGCGCGACACAGGTCTCCTGCACATTCGACCCCGGACGCATCTCGATCCGTCCGAAATCCCCACGCAGCACGGCACCGGGACCGACATAACACCCGGCCCCGACAATCACATCACCGATAAGAGTTGCGGCCGGGTGGACGAAAGCCGTTTCATCCACCACGGGCACAATCCCGTCATATGAAAAAATGCCGTTCATTCGGACGCAGGCCAGGTTTTCGCGACCATGGTCAGCACATCATATTGTGCGACCACCTCGCCTTTCTGATTGGTGACCTGACAATCCCAACGCACCTCACCATGCCCGGCATTCTCACGCGGGTTGATCTCTTTGCAGGTGAGCCGCACACGCAGGCTGTCACCGAAATAAACCGGCGTAAGAAACCGCAGATTGTCCACCCCGTAATTGGCAAGCACAGGCCCCGGATTCGGCTCCACGAACAGCCCGGCGGCGAAAGACGCGATGAGATAACCATGCGCCACGCGATCCTCGAAGAACGGGTTCGCCTTCGCCGCATCGCTGTCCATATGAGCATAGAACGTATCGCCGGTAAATTCCGCGAAATGTTCCACATCCGCCTCGGTCACTTCGCGGACCGCGCTCACGAACTGATCGCCGATCTGCAACTCGGCGAGCGATTTGCGAAACGGGTGAATGTCCTGGCGCACCGGAGCGCCTTCGACCCATTGACCTGTCACGGCGGAAAGCATCTCCGGCGTGCCCTGAATGGCGGTACGTTGCATGAAATGCTTGACGCCTCGCATGCCGCCCATTTCTTCGCCGCCACCTGCACGTCCCGGCCCGCCATGCACCAGCGGCGCCAGAGGCGAGCCGTGCCCGGTGGAGCTTTTCGCAGAACCACGATTGCCGATCAGCACCCGACCGTGATAGGCGGCCAGCCCGGTCACGATCTCCTGCGCCACAGCCGTGTCATTGGTGAACAGCGAAGAGACGAGAGAGCCTTTGCCTTTGCGGGCAAGCGCCACGGCCTCTTCCGCATCCTCGTAGGCCATGATGGTTGCCACGGGACCGAAGGCTTCCACCGAATGCACGATGTCCGCCGACATCGGACGGGCGGCACGCAGGAGCACCGGAGACATGAAAGCACCTTTGTCGGGATCGCCGGATACCAGTGTCACCGCATCGGGATTTCCCGCGACGATCTCCGCATCCTGACGCAGCATGGCGATCTTTTCACGCACGCTGTCACGATCACCGCAGGACACCAGCGCGCCCATACGGGTCGCATCGTCTTCGGGCAGACCGATCGCAGTTTTTGCCAGACGCACGGAGAGCGCCTCGATCACCGCCTCCTCATGGGCTTTCGCAACCATCACCCGCCGGATCGCGGTGCATTTCTGTCCGGCTTTGACGGTCATCTCGCGCGCGATCTCTTTCACGAAAAGATCGAATTCCACGCTGCCCGGCCCGGCATCAGGCCCAAGGATCGAAGCGTTGAGACTGTCCGCCTCCATGGTGAACCGCACGGAATTGGCCAGAATGGCGGGGGACGCCTTGAGCATCTGCCCGGTCGCGGCGGAGCCGGTGAAGGTCACCACATCCTGCTCGCTCACATGAGAGAGGAGATCCCCCGCGGAACCAGTCACGATCTGCAACGCACCCTCGGGCAACAGTCCGCTCTCCAGCATCCGCCGCACCACCAGCTCGGTGAGATAAGCGGTCTGTGTCGCCGGTTTAACGAGACAGGGCATGCCAGCAATCAACGAAGGCGCGATTTTTTCCAGCATCCCCCAGACCGGGAAGTTGAACGCATTGATATGGACAGCCACACCCTGCATCGGTGTCAGAATATGCTGCGCGACGAAAGAGCCGTCCCGCGACAGCGTCTCCACCGGCCCTTCGCTCAGTACCCGGGAGTTCGGCAACTCGCGGCGAGCTTTCGAGGCAAAGGTCAGCATCGTTCCGATACCACCGTCGATATCGACCCAGCCGTCCTTGCGTGTTGCGCCCGTGGCAAAGTTTTCCTGATAGAACTCTTCCTTGATTTCCATCAGTTTCATCCCGACGGATTTGAGCATCAGGGCGCGTTCATGGATTGTCATCCTGCGCAGATTGCGCCCCCCGACCTCACGGCCCCATTCGAGAGCTGCCTTGAAATCAAGCCCCTCCGTGCCGACCAGCGCATGCACCTCTCCGGTCGCAGCATTCAGCACAGGACGACCTTCGCCCTGTCCCTTCCGCCACGCACCCGCAACAAAACTCTCCAGACGGCGCGGTGTCGTCCCCATATCCTTCATCGGATGTCCTTTTCTTTCGTCTGTTTCGCGTGAAGGCGGGGGCCGAGGCCCCCGCGTGCGGTCATTCGTCGTAGCTCAAAACCACCTTGTCGGAGATCGGGATACACTGGCACGACAAGACGTAGCCTGCGCGCACCTCGTAATCCTCAAGTGCGTGGTTCACCTCCATCTCAACCTCGCCTTCGAGCACCTTCGCCTTGCAGGTCGAACATACGCCCGCCTTACAGGAATAGGGCGCATCCATGGCATTCTGGAGCGCGGCATCGAGGATCGGCGTACCATCCTTTGGCATCGCAAAGCTCCGCGTGGTACCATCGAGCGTGACGGAAACCTCGCAGGTGCCCGCCGCCTCGGCGCTTTCTCTGGAAACCGCGCGCTGCTTCGCCCGTCCCGGTTGCGAAGAGGCAAAGAGTTCGAACCTGATCTGATCGTAGCTCAACCCGTGTTGACGCAGGCTATCGGCAATGGTCAACATCATCGGCTCGGGACCACAGATGAAAGCCGCGTCCACCGTCTCCGCGTCGATCCACAGACGGAACAATTGCTCCATCTTCTGCGCGTCGATCCGACCAGTGAAAAGATCAATATCCTGAGTTTCCGTTTCGAGAATATGCAACACCGAGAAACGCCCGAGATAGGTGTTCTTCAGATCTTCCAGTTCTTCCCTGAACATGATCGAGCCGGTCTGGCGGTTGGCATAGACCAACGTAAACGTGCTTTGGGGTTCACGCGCGAGCACCGTCTTGATGATCGACAGAACCGGCGTGATACCGGAGCCGCCCGCAAACCCGAGATAGGTTTTCGCCGCATCCGGCTCGATGGGGGTAAAAAACCTGCCCATCGGCACCATCGCATCCAGCGTGTCGCCGATTTTCAGATCTTCATTGGCCCAGCTCGAAAAAGCCCCTCCTTCGACCCGTTTGATGCCGACCCGCAGGATACCCTCGTCCTTACCGGCACAAATCGAATAGGAGCGACGCAGTTCTTCGCCCTCGAAATCACGCCGAAAGGTCAGGTATTGCCCTTGGGTAAACTCGAAGGACGGCATGTCCTCGGGACGCGGCTTGAGCGTAACCACAACCGCGTCGCGGGTGTCGTGGCGGATGTCGGTGACTTCCAGCGGGTGAAAACGTGCCATGTCGATGCCCCTCCTCCCGGGCCTCAGATGCATTTGAAATAGTCGAACGGTTCCAGACAGTCCTTGCAACGCCAGGAGGCCTTGCAGGGTGTTGAGCCAAACTGGCTGATCCGCTCCGTATTGGCCGAACCGCAACGCGGACAGGCCACAGACAGATTGCTCTTACCCGACAGGCGCGCGGCCTTGGCCGCCATGCCCCCGTCGGATGCGGTCCCGTCGATCGGCGGCGCAATGCCGAAAGCCGACAGTTTTTCCCGTGCCGCCTCGCTGACCCAATCGGTCGTCCAGGGCGGTGAAAGGCGGCGTTCGAGACGCAGGTCTTCCACCCCCTTTTCACGCAGTTTGGCCTCAATCATCATGTCGATCACGGACGTTGCCGGACACCCCGAATAGGTCGGTGTCACGGCAACAACCAAGGTGCCGCCCTCGTAGCGCGCATCCCGGATAATGCCGAGTTCTGTCACGGAGACCACAGGGATTTCCGGGTCCGGCACCTCGGAGAGCCAGTCCCAGATTTCCGCAATTTCCGGCAGCGAAGCGGTCGTCATTGCGCGCTCCTACCAGCTCGCACCCGGATAGGCGCGTTGCAAGAACTGCATTTCAGCCAGAATGAACCCGAGATGTTCCGTGTGACGCCCCTGTTTGCCACCCAAATGGCTGTAGCCATCTTCCGGCATGTCCAACGTCGCTTCTTCGAAAATCTCGCTGACGGTACGTTCCCAAGTCTCGCGCAGCGTCTCGGACGCGGGCACAATCCCGGCCTTGACCAGTTCGGCCTCGATCGCATCGCTTTTGAACATCTCCCCCGTATAGGGCCAGAGCAGATCGACCGCTGCCTGCATGCGGGCATGGCTTTCCCCGGAACCATCGCCCAGACGCACCACAAGATCGGAGGCGCGTTCTAGATGATAGGTCACCTCCTTGATCGCCTTGGCTGCGATTTCCGCCACACGCGGGCTTTGCGAATGCGCGATGAGCCAGCTCAGACAGGCATGATGCCAGGCATCGAACAAGAATTCGCGCATCAGCGTCACGCCCATGTCGCCATTCGGCAGTTCGACCAAAAGCAGATTCCGAAACTGTGCCGCATCGCGCAGATAGGCGAGCTGATCGGCATCACGGCCACGGCCTTCAACCTCACCGGCAAGCCCCAGCCACAACTGCGTATGACCGATCAGATCGAGCGCGGTGTTGGCCAGCGCGATATCCTCTTCGAGGACCGGCCCGTGACCGCACCATTCAGATGTGCGGTGCCCCAGAACAAGGGCATTGTCCCCCATGCGACACAGCCAGTCAAAGAACGCGGGTTTCAACGCGGCATCCGTCACGAACCGATCCGAAACCGGACTTGCCATGGCGGCCTTGTCACGCACCTCGCGTTCGGCGGAACTCAGATCGACAACCGCGGACATCACATCTTCCCCACTTCTTCGGGAATGTCGAAAAAGGTCGGATGCCGATAGGTTTTGCTCTCGGCGGGATCGAACAGCGGTCCCTTCTCAGATGGGCTGGATGCCGTGATCTGTACCGAAGGCACGACCCAGATCGACACGCCTTCCTTACGGCGTGTATAGACATCACGGGCATGGTTGATCGCCATTTCCGCGTCCGGCGCGTGCAGACTGCCTACGTGTCGATGGTTCAGCCCGTGCTGACCTCGGATGAAAATTTCCCAGAGCGGCCATTCTTTCTTCGACATGGCTTGGTCCTCCCTAACCTTGCGGTATCACTTTCGATATTCAGATTGCCCGGATGACACGGGGCCGTTTCATTCCGCGGCGACAATCGCAGCCCGACGCGCGGCAGCTTTTTCGGCATAGGCACTGAGCCCGTCGCGGAACCACGCCCCGTCTGTCCAGGCCTTGACCCGCGCTCCCAGACGCTCGCGGTTGCACGGACCGTTGCCCTTGATCACCTCGAAAAACTCGGACCAGTCCGGTTCGGAAAAGTCGTAGCCCTGTTTTTCTTCGTTCCAGACGAGATTCTCATCGGGAATTGTCAGACCCAGATATTCGGCCTGCGGCACGGTTTCGTTGACGAATTTCTGACGCAGCTCGTCATTGGTGTTGATCTTGATCTTCCAAGCCATGGATTGTGCCGAGTGAACGGAATCCTTGTCCGACGGGCCGAACATCATGAGCGCCGGAAACCAGAACCGGTTGAGCGCGTCCTGCGCCATTTCCTTTTGTTCCGGCGTACCGAATGCCATTTTCATCATGACCGCGTAACCCTGACGCTGATGGAAGCTCTCTTCCTTGCAGATGCGGATCATCGCCCGGCTGTAGGGACCGTAAGACGTGCGCTGCAACGGCACCTGGTTCATGATCGCAGCGCCATCCACAAGCCAGCCAACCGCGCCCATATCGGCCCAGTTCAGTGTCGGATAGTTGAAAATGGAGCTGTATTTCATCTCGCCCGAGTGCAGTTTTTCCAACAACTCGTCACGCGACACACCCAACGTTTCAGCGGCGGAATAAAGATAGAGCCCATGCCCCGCCTCGTCCTGAACCTTGGCGAGAAGGATCGCCTTGCGCTCCAGCGTCGGGGCACGGGTGATCCAGTTGCCTTCCGGCAATTGCCCGACAATCTCGGAATGCGCGTGCTGACCGATCTGCCGGATCAGTGTCTTGCGATAGCCTTCGGGCATCCACTCCTTCGGTTCGATTTTTTCGCCGCGATCCACGCGTTCCTGAAACGCGATCTCTTCCTGAGACATCTCTTCACGGGATTTCATCCCTTCGGATTTGATCAACTGTGCATACATGGCCGACCTCCTTGTTCAGACCCGTTCCAGAATAAGTGCGATCCCCTGACCGACACCCACGCACATGGTACAAAGCGCATAACGCCCGCCCGTGCGCTGCAATTGATTGGAGGCGTGCAACACCAGTCGCGCGCCCGACATGCCAAGCGGATGCCCCATCGCAATCGCGCCCCCATTGGCATTCACATGGGCCGCGTCATCCGGCAGCCCGAGATCGCGCAGAACCGCAAGCGATTGCGCCGCAAAGGCCTCATTGAGTTCGATCACATCCATATCGGCCAGCTCCAATCCTGCCCGCGCCAGCACTTTGCGCGTGGCTGGTACCGGTCCGACACCCATGATCCGCGGCGCAACGCCTGCGGCTGCCATTGCGACGATCCTCGCCTTCGGCGTCAGACCCTGAGCTTTGGCCATGGCCTCAGAGGCAACAATCACCCCTGCCGCACCGTCATTGACGCCGGAAGCATTGCCTGCCGTCACCGTCAGTTCGGGCCCGTTCACACCGCGTAGCTTGGCAAGCTTGTCCGCCGTGGTCCCCGGACGCGGATGCTCATCCGTATCCACAATGATCGGGTCGCCCTTGCGCTGCGGGATGGTCACGGGGACGATCTCCTCCGCGAAGATTCCTGCCTTCTGGGCAACTTCCCAGCGACGCTGGCTCTCGACGGCGAACCTGTCCTGATCCTCGCGCGAAATATTGTAATCCTCAGCCACGTTATCCGCCGTTTCCGGCATCGAATGCGTCCCGAATTCCCGGTCGAGCTTCGGGTTTTTAAAGCGCCACCCGATGGTTGTATCGTATATCTCGGCGTTTCGCGAAAAAGCGGACGTCGCCTTTGCCATCACGAACGGAGCGCGCGACATGCTTTCGACGCCCCCGGCAATCATCAGGTCGGCATCACCCGCCCGGATCGTCCGCGCGGCAAGCCCAATGGCATCCATCCCCGAGCCACACAAGCGGTTCACCGTCGTGCCCGGCACGGTTTCCGGCAATCCCGCGAGCAGCACAGCCATCCGCGCAACGTTGCGATTGTCCTCACCTGCCTGATTGGCGCAGCCAAGAATAACATCATCGACAGCATCCCAGTCGACGCTGACGTTGCGCGCCTTCAATGCTTCGAGCGGTACCGCCGCGAGGTCATCTGCGCGCACTTGGGACAGGGCACCGCCATAACGCCCAATCGGTGTGCGCACCGCATCGCAGATAAAAGCCTCCGCCATTCTCTCCTCCCAGAATTCATGCGTGGGGCCGGTCTTCTTTAATTCGCTGACCGATTGGTCGAACTATAGCACCAAAACATCACACCGCAATGCGTATTTTATTTTTTTGTGTGATGTTTTGGAGCGGCACTCAAAGGTCTCTGTATTTATTCGTTTTTTCGTGAGTTATCGTCCCGCTTCCGCTGTCAGACTGGAAAGTCTCTGACGGGTTGCCGGAGTTTCGTCCGGCAAGGTTCCCTCCGAATCGTGGAACGACCGACCGATGTGCCGATCGGCCGCCTCTGCGAGGGCAAGGTAACTTTCCACAAAAATCCTGCGCGCCTCCGGTGCGGGCCAATTCGCAGGCCAGGCGCTTTTCGGCAGGCGAGGATCGGCCAGTGCAGCAAGGCGATAGTGATGCACCAGCCGCAAGCGAAGAGCCAAGGCAGCCGCCCCGCTCAAGGGGGCCTTTTGTGCGAGCTTGTCGCTAAGACCAGAAAACATTTCGAGGAAAATATCGTATCGCGCCATGATCGGCGCAAAATCCCAATGCTGCGCCATAACCCCGGCAAGTTCTTCTGCCCCGGACAAAACGAAACCGGACAACACAGGCCCCGAAACGGGCGCGACGTCCTGACGATCCGGCGCGACCGCCACGCCCTCCCCGAACGCGACCCAGCCCGCAGGCAAATGCGCCGGGGCCTTGAGACAGACCCGCCAGCCGGTCGGTTCAACCGGCGGAAGATACAGAACGCGCGCCGCCTCCTGAAATTCGCTTCTCGCCGCTTCGGTCAAACGGTAATAGCTTTTGCGACCAATCCGCTCCCCCACAAGCTTGCCGGCAGTCACGAGACGGGAGACAGCCGTGCGCACCAGACTTTCGCTGATCCCCTGCTCGGCACAGGCTTCGACAAGCGTTCCCATCCAGAGAACGCCCCCGCGCGGCTCAACGGCATCGCCATAGATCGTCACGATAAAGCCGGTTGCGCGTGGCGGGGTTGGGAAATGCAATAATGTTGACATCACCATCCTCTCGTCGCGCACGGCAAAGACACAGACCTGATGGCCTGGCATCAGCAGTGCTACATGTCTCTAATATCTGTCCCCCCAAAAATCCAGCCTCAGACCTCATCTGCAAAAGATGACGGAAGCAGAGAGCACTTGTCTGACCTTCCCCGAACGTTGTCGGTCCAATTCTGACCTCTCAGGCCGCTGCTCCTGAACCACTAGGGTCACGCCAACGCCTTTTCTGCATGCTTCAAAGCTCTGATCAGCGCCTCAACACGCTCGGCATTGTCCTTTGCCAGTTGACCATCGGCATGGGTAAGGGAATTTTCGAAACCCACGCGCATCTTGCCGCCCAGCGCCGCAGCAGCGGTCAGGGCTTTGGTCTCCCCCTGACCAAAGGCGCAAACCGCCCAGTCGGGCGCGATCTGCATCGCCTGCATCCAATCGGTGAAAGGGGCAAGCATCTCTGGCGAAGAGGTTTGACCCGCCGTGTAGCGCCCCAGAACAAACAGAAGTTGCAGGGCCGGGTTCTGGAACATTTCGACAGGCAGAACGCGTGCCAAGGCTTCGGCATCGTCGCGCCCATAACAGATATGCTGCACCTGAATGCCCGCCTCAACACAGTCACGATAAAAACGCGCTGTAACCTCCTCGCCATCACGGAGCATTTCGCGGACGGATACCGAAACAAGAGATGCGCCAGAATGCAGGGCTACGTGGCGTTGGTGCGGCGGGAGATAGATTCCGGCGGCCTCGGTGGTGATCTGAAGCGCCAGACCGGGTACTTCAGAGGAAAGATGTGCCAAAGCCTCTCTATAAGCACCGCTGTCGAGCAGATGTATCCCCTCAGGCGTGCGAAGATGAAAATGCAACCCATCCGCCCCTGCCACCTGACAGGCACGCGCGCACTGCGTCACCTCCTCAAGCGTCATCGGCAAAGCCGGATGATCGGTCTTGGTTTTCGTGGCCCCGTTCGGGGCCGCCATGATGCGGGGAAGCGCCGTCATGAAAGCACCGTGGCGAATGCCGTGCCCAGTTTCTCGACCAACTCTCCAATCTGATCCTCGGACAGGATGAAAGGCGGAGCAAGGAGCACATGATCCCCACGTTGCCCGTCCACCGTCCCCCCCATAGGATAACAGATCAGCCCGGCTTCGAATGCCGCGGCCTTCACCTTTTTGTTGATCCCGAGAGCCGGATCGAAGGGCGTTTTGCTGGCGCGATCCGCGACGATTTCCAACCCGCGGAACATGCCACGCCCACGAATATCGCCAATATGAGGATGATCCTCAAAAGCTGCGCGCAATGCATGATCGAGCTTTTCACCCATCCGGGCCGCCCGCTCGACGTGCCCCCCATCGGTGAGTTTCGCCACGACGGCATCACCTGCCGCACAGGCGACCGGGTGGCCGATATAAGTGTGGCCATGCTGGAAAAAGCCGGAGCCTTGCGCAAAAGCCTCGTGAATGTGCGCGGAACACAGGGTAGCGCCGATCGGCTGATAGCCCGCACCAAGCCCCTTGGCGATGGTGATGATGTCGGGGGCCACGCCGTCCTGTTCACAGGCAAAGAGCGTACCCGTGCGCCCCATGCCGCACATCACCTCATCGAGGATCAGAAGTACACCATAGCGATCGCAAATCTCCCGGATGCGCTTGAAATAGCCGGGCACGGCAGGCACAGCCCCCAGCGTCGCCCCCACGACAGGCTCCGCGATAAAGGCAATCACGGTCTCCGGCCCCACACGCAATAGCTCCGCCTCTAACTCATTGGCAACACGGTGACCATAGCTCTCCTGACTCTCTCCCTCCTCCTGGCCACGATAAGCGTAACAAGGCGCAATATGGGAAGTCTCCGCGAGAAGCGGCGCGAATTGCGCCTTGCGCCAGACATTGCCACCAGCCGCGAGCGCGCCCAAGGTGTTGCCGTGATAGCTTTGGCGCCTTGAAATGAAACACGTGCGTTGTGGCTCTCCGGTCTCCACGAAATACTGCCGCGCCATTTTGAGCGCGGTTTCCACCGCCTCCGAGCCACCAGAAACGAAATAGACCTTATCAAGCCCTTCGGGGGCATGGGCAATCAGGCGCTCCGCCAGAGCTTCGGCAGGCTCTGAGGTGAAAAAGCCGGTATGAGCGAACTCAAGCGTTTCGACCTGCGCCTGCACCGCCGCAATGACATCGGGATCGGAATGCCCGAGACAGGAGACCGCCGCGCCGCCGGACCCGTCCAGATAACGCTTGCCGGTGCTGTCATAAATATAAGCCCCCTCACCACGGATGGCCTTCGGCGGCGTGGTTCGGGAATTGCGGTAGAAAACATGCGTCATATCTGTACTCCGGGTGAGAAGAGGCCGCTTGAAACAGGCTCATTCGGAATGGTGAAACACATGGTTCGGGAGTTGACAATAATTGAAACAATTGAAACAGTCCGGGAACCACATCAAATGCACGGGATATTCCGATTGTCGGCAAGTTATCAGCAAAGGCTGGCGGAACATTACGCCGATCTGAGCCCGCGCCTGCGCGAGGCCGGGGATTATCTTGTCGAAAATCCGCTCGATGTGGCGACGCGTTCGCTTCGGGCCCTCGCACAGGAGGCGCGAATCGCCCCGGCGACCTTTAGCCGTCTTGCCCGCGCTCTGGGGTTTGAAACATTTGAAACCCTGCGCGAAGCCGTGCGCACTCAGCTTTCCCTCAAGGTTTCGACCTTCGCCACACGCGCCAAGGACCTCAGGGAAAATCAGCAAGGCCCGTCGGAACGGCTTCTCATGCGCTCTCTGGAAACCGCCCAGCACAATCTCGATGAGCTTGTGCGGGGACTCGATCCCGTGCGTCTTGCCGATCTGGTCGAAGTGTTGCACAAGGCGCGCCGTGTGCTGATTGTGGGTGCATTGGGTTCTACGGGGATAGCGGAATACGCCGGGTACATGGCGAATTTTCTTGGCGAAAAATGGCGGCTTGCCGGGCGCATGGGGGCGTCCTACGGTTCCGCCCTGAGCGAGATGGACGAACGGGACGCCATGTTGGTCATCACCATGTCGCCCTCTGCTCGGGTATCGGTCAACGCCGCCGAAATCGCCCGGCGTCAGGGGGTACATGTCACGGTGATCACGGATGGCTATGCTTCCCCCGCATTGCGTCACGCCAACACTTCCGTCATCATTCCAGGGGAAACTCCGAACTTTTTTAACACTTACACCACCACGGTATTTTTTCTTGAAATACTGATGGCCATGCTTGCGCAACATGCCGGACCGGACGTTGTCGAACGCATATCAGAGATCGAGCGCCACAACAGAGCGCTTGGAGAAGTGGTCGATCTGTGAGGCGCATGCCTCAGGATGACCAAAAACCACTAAGGGGAGTCACCTATGACCAAACACATGAAACTCGGCCTCGCCGCTGCTGCCGCCTCCGCCATGATCGCGGGCTCTGCGATGGCTGAAGAGTTCATCACCATCGGCACCGGCGGTGTGACCGGCGTGTATTATCCGACCGGCGGCGCGATCTGTCGTCTGGTCAACAAGAACCGCAAGGAAACCGGCGTGCGTTGCTCGGTCGAATCCACCGGCGGGTCTGTTTACAACGTCAACACGATCAAGGAAGGCGAGCTGGAATTCGGCGTTGCCCAGTCCGACATCCAATACAACGCCTATAACGGCGTCGTGCAGTTCGAAGGCGCGCCGTTCGCAGGCCTGCGTTCCGTGTTCTCCGTCCACCCGGAACCCTTCACCGTCGTCGCCCGCGCGGATTCCGGCGTGAAAACCTTTGAAGACCTCAAAGGCAAGCGCATGAACATCGGCAACCCCGGCTCCGGTCAACGCGCCACGATGGAAGTCGTGATGGAAAAGCTCGGCTGGACCACCGACGATTTCGCTCTGGCGACCGAGCTGAAACCGGCCGAACAATCCGCAGCGCTTTGCGACAACCAGATCGACGCCATGGTCTACACCGTGGGTCACCCGTCGGGTTCCATCCAGGAGGCCACCACCGCCTGTGACTCCGTGCTCGTTGAGGTGGCCGGTCCGGCCATCGACGAACTGGTAGCCGACAACCCCTACTACCGCACCGCGACCATTCCGGGCGGCATGTACCGCGGCAATGACGAAGACGTGCAGACCTTCGGTGTCGGCGCGACCATCGTGACCTCCGCCGATGTGTCCGAAGATGCCGTCTATGCCGTTGTCTCGGCTGTCTTTGAAAACTTCGAAGACTTCAAAGGCCTGCATCCGGCCTTCGCCAACCTGAAACCGGAAGAGATGATCAAGGACGGTCTCTCCGCGCCGCTTCATCCCGGTGCCGTGAAGTACTACAAAGAAAAAGGCTGGATGGAATAATCCACCTCTGACCTTTTGGGCGGCGCGTAGAGTGCCGCCCTTTTCTCATAAAAAAACAAGGGACAATGGGGACCAATGTCAGACACGGAAAAACGGGCTTTGAACGAAGCCGAGCTGCAGGAACTGGTGGCAGCGTCCGACAGCGGCGCGCGCAATGTACCGGGAACATTGGGAAAGGCGATTGCGACAGTGGCGCTGTTGTGGTCGGTTTTCCAGGTGCTCCTTGCCTCTCCCATCGGGCTCAAGGTTCTGCCCGGCGACATGATCAACAACGCGCGGCAAATCCACCTCGCCTTTGCGATTTTCCTGTCGGCCATGTCCTATCCGCTGTTCAAATCGGCGTCGAAAACATCCGTCCCGTGGTATGACTGGATACTTGGCCTCGGCGGAGCGTTCCTCGCCATGTATGGCTATTTCTTCTACAACAAGATCGTCGGGAATGGCGGGCTTGCGGATGCGAGCGATGCCTATTTCGCGCTTGCGGGTCTCGCCTTTCTGTTCATCGCAGCGTACCGCACACTCGGCCCCGTGATGGTCATTCTGGCCATCGTGTTCCTTGGCTACGTATTCTTTGGCGCGTCCGAAGTCGTACCGGATTCGATCCGTTGGGCAGGGGCGTCCCTGCGCAAAGCCATGTCGCATATGTGGATCACCACAGAAGGCGTGTTCGGCATCGCGCTCAACGTCTCGACGCAATTCGTGTTCCTCTTCGTCCTGTTCGGCGCCCTGCTCGACAAGGCCGGCGCCGGCAACTATTTCATCAAGATGGCCTTTGGCGCGCTCGGGCATCTGCGCGGAGGCCCCGCAAAAGCCGCCGTGGTCGGCTCCGCCGCGACGGGTCTTATCTCCGGATCCTCCATCGCCAACGTGGTCACGACAGGCACATTCACCATCCCGCTGATGAAACGCGTAGGCTTTTCCGCAGAGAAGGCCGGTTCCGTCGAGGTGGCCTCTTCCGTGAACGGCCAGATCATGCCGCCCGTGATGGGGGCCGCCGCCTTCCTCATGGTGGAATATGTCGGGATTTCCTATTTCGAAGTGATCAAGCATGCCTTCGTGCCCGCGATCATTTCATATATTGCTCTAGTCTATATCGTTCACCTCGAAGCGGTGAAGAACAACATGCCGACCATCGGCAACAAGGTCGTGTCGCTCTGGCGCACGATCATGGGCATGTTTCTTTTCTTCGCGGGGTTCGGAGCGTTGTGTTACGCAACCCAGTTCCCCGTGCGTCTGATCACCTCCATGGTGCCTGAAGGTTCCGGTTGGATTCTCGCCGTACTGCTCGCTCTGATCTATATCGCGCTGATCAAGCTCGCCGCCGATGCCGACGAACTGGAAGCCGACGACCCGAATGCCGAGGTCGTAGAACTTCCCGACGTGGCGAAGCTCTGGAAAGCCGGGCTTTACTACCTGATGCCGATCATCGTGCTGGTCTATTTCCTTATGATCGAACGCAAATCGCCGGGCCTGTCGGCCTTTTGGGCGACTTTCCTTCTGTTCTTCATTCTGCTGACCCAAAAACCGCTCAAAGCCTTCTTCCGGGGTGAGGGCGACGCCATGGCCCGCCTCAAGGACGGCTTGATGGATCTCATCGAAGGCATGATCGACGGCGCCCGCAACATGATCGGCATCGGTCTGGCCACCGCCACCGCCGGGATCATCGTGGGCACCGTGTCGCTCACCGGCATCGGTCAGGTCATGGCGGATTTCGTCGAGTTTCTCTCCGGCGGCAATCTCATCCTCATGTTGCTGTTCGTGGCGATCCTCTCGCTCATCCTCGGCATGGGTCTGCCGACCACGGCGAACTATATCGTGGTGTCCTCGCTCATGGTGTCCGTGGTTGTGGAACTTGGTGCGCAATCCGGCCTCATCGTGCCGCTGATCGCCGTGCACCTTTTCGTCTTCTACTTCGGGATCATGGCCGATGTGACACCGCCTGTGGGGCTTGCGAGTTTCGCGGCGGCGGCGGTCTCCGGCGGCGATGCGATCCGCACGGGCTTCACCGCCTTCTTCTATAGCTTGCGGACCGTGGCCCTGCCCTTCGTGTTCATCTTCAACACCGATCTTCTGCTGATCGACGTGACATGGCTTCAGGGCATCATCGTCTTTATCATCGCGACCATCGGCATTCTGGTGTTCACGGCGGCAACGATGGGTTTCTATATCACCAAATCGCGCATCTGGGAAACGGTTGCGCTTTTGCTCGTGGCGTTCATCCTGTTCCGTCCGGGATTTTTCATGAACATGATCCAGCCCCCCTATCATGACATTGCCCCGACCGCGATTGAACAAGCCCTGAACGAGGCCCCTGCGGAGTCTCAGATGCGGATCGTCGTGACAGGCCCCGATTTCGACACGCTTGAGGAGAAAGAAGTGCATCTTGCCCTCACCGTGCCGGAGGCCGAAGGTGGCGCGGCGCGTCTTGACGAACTGGGTCTCATGCTCATGCCGGCAGGCGAACAGATAATCATGGAAGAACCGATGTTTGGCACGCCTTTGTCGGAGCAATTGTCGAGCTTTGATTTCTACGGCGACGAGCCGGTGCAAATCTCGGCAGTTCAGGCCCCTGCGAAACAGCTTCCCAAAGAGCTCATGTTCATTCCCGCGCTCATCCTCCTGGGCCTTGTGACCGTCCTGCAAAATCGCCGGGCGGCCTCTACACGCGAACTCGAAGGAGAACCCGCATGATACAGACCATTCTCTGCGCCGTTGACGTGAACCGCGTCAAAGATGAGGTGAAAGTCTTACAGCAAGCCGCACGGCTTGCCGCCACCGAAGGAGCCCAGCTCGATGTCATCACAGTGATCCCGGATTATGGCATGAGTTGGGTCGGCGGTTACTTCGACGAGAAACACACAAAGGACGCACGGAACCATGCGAAAGAGGCTCTGAACAGTCTGGTCCAAGAGGCGCTTGGAGCGGAAGCGAACGAGAAAGTCCGTCATGTGGTGGCCGTGGGGACGGCCTACCATGAGATCCTCGAAACCGCGAACAAGGATGGAGCCGACCTGATCGTACTTGGCGCGCATCGCCCGGACCTCAAAGACTATCTCTTGGGTCCGAACGCCGCCCGCGTCGTGCGGCACTCCAAATGTTCGGTTTTCGTCGTCCGGTAACGCGTTTCACCGAGGAATATAAGCACGGCTTACGGCGGGCGGGGTGGATCGTTTCGACGGCCCCAGCGCCTCGCCTTTATCGGGCTATCTCCGGGTATAAAGCGTGACGCTTGCGAAATCGGTCGACAGTGCTGTGTTCGGTTTCGACACAGCCCCCGAACCGGATCGGGCCGAACCTCGCGCGATACCCGGCAAAGAAGAATGTTCTTCCGCATCCTCGCGGCGTTTGCGGCCCCCGATGCATTTTTCCCATATCTCCCGAAGACAATCGTCTTGTTTCCTGCCCGGCTTTGGGACGTTCACCAGGGCCTGTGCGCTTTTATTGTGCAACAGCACCTTGAACCTTTGCAGGCATTCAGGTCTACCACACCACCGAACACCACCTGAGAATTGGGGCTTTGGAAGCATAACCATGACAGCACATGACAGCCAGGCCGCCTCCATCACGTTCGAGAGCGTTGGCAAATCCTTCACCAAACCGGGCGGAGGTATTGTCGATGCGATCAGCGATGTGTCTCTGACCGTTGAGGCAGGGACGATCACCGGCATTATCGGCCGCTCCGGTGCGGGTAAATCCACCATGTTGCGAATGGTCAACGGGTTGGAACGTCCGACATCCGGCAGAGTTCTGGTCGGGGATCAGGACGTCGGTGCTGCACGCGGCGCAAAACTGCGTACCATTCGCCGAGACGTCGGGATGATTTTCCAACATTTCAATCTGTTGTCCTCACGCACGGTATCCGAAAACATTGCGCTGCCTCTGGAAATCTCTGGCATGGCCGCCTCCGAGATAAAAACGCGGGTGACCGATCTGGTCGAGCGCGTGGCCCTTTCCGCGCAGGCGGATCGTTATCCCGCCGAACTGTCCGGCGGCCAGAAGCAGCGTGTGGGCATTGCCCGCGCGCTGGCGACAGAGCCGAAAATCCTGCTGTCGGATGAGGCCACATCGGCACTTGACCCGGAAACCACACAAACGGTCCTGTCGCTTCTGAAAGACATCAACCGCGATCTTGGCCTGACCATCCTGTTGATCACTCATGAAATGGCCGTCGTGCGCGACATCGCGAGCCATGTGGCAGTGATCGAGGGGGGCCGGATTGTCGAGGCGGGAACGACATACGATGTCTTCATCGCACCGCAACATCCGACGACCCGGTCTTTTCTCTCCGGTGTGACGGGCGTGACGCTTCCGGCCTTTATCAAGGATAAAATCCGCAAACAAAAGCCAGAGACAGACAGCGAAGAAGTGATCCGCGTGACCTTTGCGGGCAAACATGCCACCGACCCGATGCTGGCTCTGTTGACCCGCGATCTGGGGATCGAGGTCAACATTCTCGCGGGGGCCGTCGAGGAGATCGGAACCCAGCCGTTCGGCAATCTTCTGGTATCGCTGAATGCCGCCAAGGGGGATGAGGCACGGGCCTATCTGGAACGTCATGGGCTTTTGACGGAGGTGCTTGGCTATGTCGGCTAATCTCATCAACCTGTTGCTCGAAGCGACCGGACAAACGCTCTACATGGTGGCGGTCTCCACGCTTCTTGGCACACTCTTTGGCCTGCCTCTCGGCGTGTTCCTGGCCATTTCGCAACGCGGTGAATTGCTCT
Source organism: Celeribacter persicus (assembly GCF_003050785.1). Classification (GTDB taxonomy): domain Bacteria; phylum Pseudomonadota; class Alphaproteobacteria; order Rhodobacterales; family Rhodobacteraceae; genus Celeribacter; species Celeribacter persicus. Next base: position 7,263 of record NZ_QAOH01000009.1, on the reverse strand, counting down.
CCGCGCCCTGGCTGAACAAGGTGTTGGGGCTTTTGGTCAACGCGACCCGTTCCGTGCCCTTCATCATCCTCGTCGTGGCCATCATCCCCTTCACCCGCGCCATCGCGGGCACCTCGATCGGCACCACGGCGGCGATCGTGCCGCTAACAATTGCTGCCGTACCCTTTATCGCGCGACTGGTGGAAAACGCCATTCGTGAAGTGGACGGCGGGCTGATCGAAGCCGCTCGCGCCATGGGCGCGACCCCGTTTCAGATCATCCGCAAAGTCCTGATCCCCGAGGCATTGCCCTCCATCACCCTTGGCCTGACCCTCGCGGTGGTGAGCCTCATCGGCTATTCCGCCATGGTCGGGGCCGTAGGGGGCGAGGGCCTCGGCGATCTCGGCATTCGCTATGGCTATCAACGGTTCATGCCCGATGTCATGGCCGTTGTCGTGGTCATTCTCATTGTTCTCGTCCAGCTCGTGCAATCCATTGGAGAATGGATTGCCGCCAGAGTGGACAAACGCGCGCCCAAGGGGCGTGGTCAATAACCGCATCATAAGGAGATTATACATGCTGCGCGTTGCAACCCTTTCCTCCGTTCTGGCCCTCATGGCCTCTGTCGCCATAGCCGAAGAGATCAAAGTCGGTGTGTCCCCCGGTGAACATGCCGAAATCATGGAAGAAGTCGCGAAAGTGGCTGCCCCCATGGGTCTCGACATCGACGTGGTGGAATTTTCCGACTACGTGATCCCCAACACCGCGCTGGCCGATGGCGACATCGACGCCAACTCGTTCCAGCACGTCCCCTATCTCGAAAACCAGATGAAGGACCGTGGCTTTGAACTGGTTGTCGTGGGCAATACGATCACCACGCCGATGGGGATTTACTCCGACAAGATTGAGGATATCGCCGATCTCGAAGACGGCGCCAAAGTGGCCATTCCGAACGATCCGACCAATGGCGGACGCGCGCTTTTGCTGTTGCAGGATCTCGGGCTTGTCACGCTGGCCGAAGGCACCGGGCTGGTCCCGAGTCCGCTTGATATCGAGGACAACCCCAAGGGTCTGAAATTCCTCGAACTCGACGCCGCACAATTGCCGCGGACCCTCGCGGATGCCGAAATCGCGATCATCAACACCAATTATGCCATCGCTTCCGGCCTGAGCCCGAAAGAGGATTCCATCGCGATGGAAAAGGCGGACAGCCCTTATGTGAACGTCATCGTTGTGCGCAAAGGCGACGAGGATCAGCCCTGGGTGAAGACGCTGGTTGAAGCATATCACTCCGATGAGGTTAAAACCTTTATCGAAGAAAGCTACGACGGGGCCGTGATCACCTCTTGGTGAGATCAGCCCAAAGCGTTACAGCGCTCCGCCTTCAAGCCGTCTCACGAGTATTGGGCGGAGCGTTTGCCATTGCAGGGTTCGAGAGATGTATCTCCCCTGCTCTCTGCTATTCCAACAGGTCGACCACAATCGCATGCATTTCCCTGTGTGAAAAAACACAAGGGGGATGCATGCCATCCTGTCTGTGCTGTTGGCTTGCATCTTTCGAAAGTTTTCCGCCATATGCGCAATAAATCTGCAATCCAAGGCGGTTTTTCGCAGCTATGTAATGCCAGTCGGGCAGCTTTGGGTTGTTTCTTGAAAAGAGCGTCTGCGCACGCTCTTCGCTTTAACTGTCTGGGAGGACACTCATGAAAACCCTTTTGAAAGCGGCAGCATTTGCTGCGGCAAGTTTCACTGCGCTTCCGGCGGTCGCGGAGATTGATCCCGTGACCCTGCGTCTTGCGCATGTGGTCAACGAACAGGACGGCTTCCACGCCGCCGCGATGAAATTTCAGGAACTGGTGTCCGAACGCTCCGCGGGCGCGATTACGGTCGAGATCTTCCCGAACGCCACGCTGGGCGACGAGCGCACCCTGCTCGAAGGCATGCAGATCGGCACCGTGGATATGGGCGTGATCACCAATGGTCCGGTGTCCAACTTCCTCGAAGACATGGCCGTGTTCGAACTGCCTTTCCTGTTCCCGTCGCCGGAAGCCGCCTACAGCGTGCTCGACGGTGAGATCGGTCAGGAACTGTTGGGTCGCCTCGAAGAGGTGAACCTCAAAGGTCTCGCCTATGCCGAACGCGGGTTCCGCAACCTGACCAACTCCAAACGTCCAGTGAGCACGCCCGCCGATCTTGACGGGCTGCGCATCCGCGTGATGGAAAATCCGGTCTATATCGACACGTTCCGCGAACTTGGCGCCGATGCGATCCCGATGGCCTGGACCGAAGCGCTGACTGCGATGCAGCAGGGCACGATCGACGGTCAAGAAAACCCGGTGGGCGTGGTCTACTCCTTCAAACTGAACGAAACCCAGACCAACATGACCATGACGCGCCACACCTACGCGCCCGCGATCTTTGTGATGGGCATGCCGAAATGGAACCAGCTCTCCGAGGAAGCGCAGGACATCATTTCCGACGCAGCACAAGAGGCCGCAGAATACGAACGTGCACTCAACGCCGAATTGGAAGGCGAGCAGCTTGAGGCACTCAAAGCCTCCGGCATGGCGGTGATCGAAGATGCGGACCTCTCCGCCTTCTCCGCAGCCGTCCAGCCGGTCTACGAGAAATACGGCAAGAAGTTCGGTGATTACCTGCCGCGCATTCAGGACGCGCTGAAGTAAGATGCTCAGGCGGCTGGCGTGGATTGACAGAAAGGTGGGGGCGATCCTCAAACCCGTGATCTTTGCGGGGATGGCCGGTCTGACGGCGGTGATCACGCTTCAGATCGTGTCGCGAGTGTTTTTTACCTCGATGAGCTGGACTGAGGAGGTTGCACGCTTTCTTCTGATCTGGATCACCTTTCTGGGGGCTGCGCTGGCCTATCAACAAGGGCGGCATATCGCAGTCACGCTCTTGCGTGACAGCCTGCCGCCCATGCCCGGCCGGATCGTGTCCGGTCTGGCAACGCTTGTTGCGATTGTATTCCTGCTGACGCTGGCCGAGATCGGCTGGCGTTACATGACCATGCAGAGTTTCCAGAAGTCTCCCTCTCTGCGGCTCAGCATGACCTATGTCTATGCCGTCATGCCGCTGGCTGCGGTGATTATGGCCGGATTGTCCCTGATCGACCTGCTGCGACTTCTGGCCGGAGCGCCAATGCGCGAAGCTCATGCCGAGATCGACAGCGATGTCGAACAGGATCTGGCTCGGGAGAGTTTGAAATGAGCCTCGTTCTCGCCGGTCTTTTCGTCTTGTTCCTGCTCATGGGCATTCCGGTCGCAATCGTGATCGGAGCGGCCACGATGAGCGCACTGAACCTGTCGGGCGTACCACTGATGGTGGTGCCGCAGCAAATGTTCTCCGGCATCAATTCCTTTGCGCTTGTGGCTGTACCAATGTTCGTACTGGCGGGCGATATCATGGCGCAGGGCGAGATTTCCAAGCGTCTGGTGGCTTTCGCAGACAGCATGTTCGGCTTCATCAAGGGCGGTCTGTCCATCGTGTCGGTTCTGGCGGGCATGTTCTTTGCCGCGATTTCCGGCTCGGGTGCCGCCACGACCGCCGCCGTCGGCGCAAGCCTCGTGCCGGAACTGAAACGCAAGGGATACGATCCAGCCTCCGCCGCCTCGCTCATTGCCGCGTCGGGGACCATCGGCGTGGTGATCCCGCCTTCCGTGCCGATGATCATCTATGCGGTGATCGCCCAGGAATCCGTCCGTGATCTGTTTCTGAACGGCTTTATCCCCGGCATCGCCATGGGTGTGGGACTGATTTTCATCGCGCTCATTCAGGGCCATCGCCGCGCCTATCCGCGCGGGACCGCGTTCAACCTCACAACCATCTGGCGCACCTTCGTGTCGGCAAGCTGGGGTCTGATGGCCCCGCTGATCATTTTGGGCGGGATTTTTTCCGGCGTCTTCACCCCGTCCGAGGCGGCCGTGATCGCGGTGGACTACGCCATTCTCGTGTCCCTGTTCATTTATCGCGACATGACCCTGAAGCAGCTCTACCGGATCATCATTCGCTCGGGCGTCACCACGGCGGTCATCATGTTCGTCATCGCCGCCTCTTCGGTTCTAAGCTGGACCTTGTCGAGCTGGCAGGTGCCGAACCAGATTGCCACCGCCGCGCTGTCCTTGTCCTCGAACACCTATGTACTCCTGCTTCTGGTGATGGCGGTGATCCTCGTGGCGGGCGTGTTCCTTGAAACCGCCTCCGCACTGATCATCCTCACCCCGATGCTCTTGCCTCTGGCGGCGCAACTCGGGCTTGGCACCGTGCATTTCGGCATCATCATCGTGGTCGGTCTGGCCATCGGGATGGTGACACCGCCGGTGGCGATCAACCTTTTCGTGGCCTCGACCACAGCGCGCTTGCCGATCGAGAAAATCACCCGTGCCGTGCTTCCCTATCTCGGCGTGCTCCTTTGCGTCTATCTCCTGATCGCCTTCATTCCCCTCATATTCTGAACCCCCGCATACTGCTAACATCCCCTCAAAGGACTGCATGCGAAAACGGAAACCGCACCGCATAAAACTGTTCGAAATCGGCTGATTTCACACCGTTTTCCCGAAACGTGAGGGGCGGGCTCACCGCGCTTTGCAGTCCCATATCCCGTTTCAAGACACATCCGTTTTCCACCCGCTATTTTACAATTCTCAATAGATCTCAATAGAAGCCACGGAAAATTAACGGGTCACCTTCAGGATGTGTAACGATGACATCCTGATTCAGAAAGCGGCCCACGATGCTCAGAGCCCATCTGTCCAAACTCTCCACACGCATTTATGCGATCGTCGCCGTAGCCGTGATCATGATTGCGGTGCTCACACAGATCATCCTCGACATCGCTCGCGATTCCGCCTTCAGCATGCGCGAACACCACCTGAGCGATGTGGTCGACACCGCTGTCTCCAGCCTCGACGTCCTGCAACGTGATGTACAATCCGGGGCCCTTACCGAGGAGGAAGCCAAAAAAGCCGGTCAGGACATTCTCATGTCTCTGCGTTATGACGAAACCGGTTACCTCTTTGCCCTCGATTTCGACAACCGGGTGATCGCATACCCGACCAAACCCGAATGGATCGGACAGGATCAATCCGGATATACCGACACACATGGCACCAAGATCTTCATCGCGATGTCCGATGTTGCAAAGACACAGGGCGGCGGGACCATCACCTATTTCTTCAACACGCCGGACGGCAAAGGTGAAGAAGAAAAAATCGGCTATGTCAAAGCTTTCGAACCTTGGGGCTGGGTCGTTGGTACGGGCTCCTATCTTTCAGACATTGATACGCAACTCGCCTGGATGTCGAAAATCGGAAATGGCATCCTGCTCGCAACTCTGGTGCTTTTGATTGCCATTTCGACTTTGCTCGTCCGAAGCGTTACGCGCCCACTCGACGCCCTCAAACACCGCATGTCGCGCATGTCCGAAGGCGACACCGAAACTCCCGTGCCAATGACCGAGGCCCAAAGCGAGATCGGACAAATGGCGCGCGTCCTAGAGGTGTTTCGGCTGGCACTGGTTGAGCGCACAGAACTGGAAAAGGCACAAGCCGCCAAGGACGCCGAACTGGCACGGGAACGTGCGGAAAATGCGGAGCGGGAACATCAGGCACGCCTGCGTGAAGAGGCAGCCGAAGCCAAACGTCGTCAGGAACAGGAAATTGCACGTCAGGAAAAAGAGAAAGCGCGTCAGACTGCCGAGCACGAACGCGAGAAAAACCTTCAGGAGCAGCAACGCGTTGTGTCCTCCCTCGCCGAGGGCCTCGGAGCCGTGTCTCGCGGCGATCTCACGGTGCGCATCAAGGAACACTTTCCCGATGGCTACGAAAAACTCCGCAACGACTTCAACGACGCGGTCGAGAAAATCGCGCACCTTGCGGGCGCCATTGCCGAAGGCACGACGACCATCATCCTGGAGACCGACAACCTGAACAGCGCTGCAATTGATTTGAGTCGCCGGACGGAAACCCAGGCCGCTTCACTGGAGGAAACCGCAGCTGCGATTACTCAGCTCGCAGCCTCCGTCGACAGTTCCGCCAAAAGCGCCAGAGACGCGGCAACCACCGTTGGACAAACGAAACAACGCTCCATGGCAGGTCGCGATGTAGTGCAGCGCACCGTCAAAGCCATGAATGACATTGCGGAGAGCTCCACCCAAATCTCGAAAATCACCTCTGTGATCGACGACATCGCCTTCCAGACCAACCTTCTCGCACTGAACGCCGGTGTCGAGGCGGCGCGAGCGGGCGAATCGGGCCGTGGTTTCGCCGTCGTCGCTTCAGAAGTCCGCGCCCTTGCCCAACGCAGTTCCGAAGCCGCCAATGAAATCGCAAAACTCATCGAAACTTCAGGACATCAGGTGGACGAGGGGGTTAATCTGGTCAATGCCTCCGGAGATGCACTGGTCGAAATTGAGACACTCGTGTCCAATCTCGACGGATTAATGCAAACCATTGCAATCTCAGCCTCCGAACAATCCGTTGGTTTATCGGAAATCACCACGGCGGTCGCTCAACTCGATCAGGTTACACAGTTTAATGCGGCCATGTTCGAAGAAACAACAGCGGCCCTGCAATCGCTCAAAGCTCAGGCAAGCGCTCTCGAACGAGACAGTTCACAGCTCAAAACCAGAAATGACGATCCCGTCAGACTCGTTTCTTGAGCTTCTGTATCAAAGAAACATCGGCGCATTTTGAGAGTGTCGGCGTCTTTGTACTCAAAGGCCATTCCCTTCGAGCAGCAGAGCCGCACACAGGGCGCATAGGCGAGTCGCACTCCTTGGCGACCTCTGGCGGTCACGAATATCTCTGACAATGAAACGTAAGCATGACATGCCGACGAGCGGGTTGCGGCAAGCACCCCCTTACACTCTGCCGACAAGCCCTATCTCACCTAACAGACTGTAAAGTAATGCGTTTTAGCCGAACCACATTTGAATTGTAAACAAAATTCACAATACGATACGCTTATCGTCAATATTTTTACAAAAAAATCCATTCAATGCAGCAACTTAAAGGCAACTTCACAAAAAAACTATAAACAGAGAAGTGAGGAGGAGGTCTGCCCGACGGGTGGACCGCATTTGATATTTCTGGGAGGCCATATGTCTGACGACTCGAACAAGATGACCGCACCTTCAGAGGCGTTTGCTTCTGGAGCGCTGATATCGGCGAGCGATTACGAAGATCTTTACCGTCGCTCGGTTGAAGATCCGGTGAGTTTCTGGGCTGAGCAGGGCAAGGTGCTCGACTGGATGGAGCCCTACACGCA
>NZ_QAOH01000008.1 GCF_003050785.1 Celeribacter persicus | reverse complement strand
CTTGGCCTATGACCGTAAAAACGGTTATCGAACTCCGCAAGCGTCTGTTATATTTGAGTTTTTTGAGAATTTCACAGCAAAATGTGAAATGGTGCGGTCGAGAAGACTCGAACTTCCACGGGAGTTACCCCACAGCGACCTCAACGCTGCGCGTCTACCAATTCCGCCACGACCGCACTGTCTTGGCTGGTGAGGGGCTATGTAGCGAAGCGGTTCGGGGAAGTGAAGAGGAAAATGAAGGGGGAGGCGAATTTTTTTCCACCTCCCCCGAAAGCCATTCCAGCAGTGGCCTGCCCCCTGTCGGAGCCTTATTCCGTAACCGCAAAACTCGGCAGCGTGGTGCTGGCCGGAACCGGGGTGAGCGGTGCGGATGTCGGGGCGCCGGAGACAGCGTAGGTCGCCTTGCGCAACAGCCCTGTGCGTTCCGGTTGCCCCGGAGCAAAGACGGCGGGCATGCCGGTCTCAACGGCCGTGAGACTGTCCTCATACCAGGCCTGTGCCAGATCCGGACGCTGGCTGACTCCAACACCCTGGCTCAGGTGATGGCCCAGCAACTCGCCGTAAGCGCGTTCCCCCATCGCCACCAGCAGGAGCGAAGACGCCAAAGCCACGTCCATCTTGTCGGTGCGATAGCCGACGGAGAGACAGATTTTCGCCGTCCCTGAGAGCTGCGCCGGGGACATGCCGGAGGCGAGCACGAAGGACGACGTGTCCGCCAGAACCTGATCGCGCGGCTTGAGCGAGAGGGCGGCGATCTGCTTGGTCATCGCAGGCACCAGCCCCTCGCATTGCGTGGCGATCTGTTGCGGGGTGAAGCCCTGCACCTTGGCAATCATGTCCTCGCCCTGCGAGATCGCGTAGGTGCGCGCGAGACAGAACTGTTCGTTGAGCGCCTGGTTCGGGTCGGACATCGAGGCTTCGGTCACAAAACCGCCGTTGGTGTTGGTCAGAAGCGAGACCTTGTTGCAATGCGACGCCAGCGACACGGTGACGTCATTGCCGAGGAAATTGGGCATCGCGCTTTCCGGCGTGGCGGCGGCAAAGCTCGGCATGCCGCCCTGTGTCGCGCCGGGCGCGGCTTGCGGCATCACCGGGTTGACCACAACGGTGGTCGTCGGTGCAGCTGCCATGGTAGCCACCTCCGCCCCGCCACTGGCCATTTCGGAGCGATATTGTTTCAGAAGACCGCGTGTGCCATCAGGATTGGCTGCGACGAGCTGTGCGGTCTGGGCACCACCGGCCTGGGCACGGTTATAAGATGAGATCAGCAACTCCTGCTCGAAGGGCGTAAGCTGCCCCGTCACCGGATATCCGAGATAGGTCTGATAGGAGGACACGGCGTTGCGGGTCTTTTGCCCGAGCTGACCGTCCACGGCACCGGCGTTGAAGCCGAAATAATTGAGAGAGGCCTGAATCTCCTTGCCCTCCTGCGTCGAGGGCAGGCGCGAACGATAGGAACGTGTGGTGGTGGTTTGCTTTTTCTGTTGCTGACTGGCAGCCCCCAGAAGACCGCCAATCACGGCCCCTGCAATAAAATCGCCACCATCGGCCTGAACGCGCGACGCGGTCCCCATCACCATGATGGCGGCCAAAGCTGCGGAAATGACATGTTTGAATCGCATCGGATTTCCCCGTCAAATACAAAAAAACTGGGGAAAGCCTATCACGGCCCCGTGAGATTCGTAGGATTTTTTTCCCGGACCCGTAGAAGGGCTGTCCTATTTTTCTTTTCGAACGCCCTGCCCTGCGCCATCGCTCTTTCGCCTTCGGCTCCCAGAGGCTACATCTCAGCTCGGACCTAAACGCGGAGACATGTGATGGTGGAATGGCGAATTTCCGAAGGGCTGACCGATTACGACTTTGCCGTGGCCGAGATGGAAGCCCGTGCCGAGGCCATTGCCAAGGGGGAGGCCGAGGAACTGATCTGGCTGGTGGAACACCCGCCGCTTTACACCGCCGGCACCTCGGCCAAGCGCGAAGACCTGGTCGATCCCGATCGTTTCCCGGTCTACGAGAGCAAACGTGGCGGGCAGTACACGTATCACGGGCCGGGACAACGGGTGGCCTATGCCATGCTCGACCTGAACAAGCGCGGTAAGGACGTGCGTAAATTCGTCGCCGACATGGAGGCCTGGGTGATCGCGGCGCTGGCCGAGTTCAACGTCACGGGCGAGATCCGCAAGGGGCGCGTCGGCGTCTGGGTGGTGCGCGACGACAAGCCGCTGACGATTACCGGCGCGAAACCCGAGGACAAGATCGCGGCCATCGGATTGCGGGTGCGCAAATGGGTGTCGTTTCACGGCTTGTCGATCAATGTTGAACCGGACCTGAGCCATTTCGATGGCATCGTGCCCTGCGGCATCCGCGAGCACGGCGTGACCTCTCTGGTCGATCTCGGACTGCCGGTGACGATGGAGGACGTCGACATCGCGCTGCGGCACGCCTTTAACCAGGTGTTCGGGCAGTAAATGCCGAAACGATTAGATCAATTCTAAATCGCAGGACGAATTTGAGCAGGATCAAAGTGCGACAAGCTCGTACTGGTATCACGATCTCAACTCACTATGGTGAGAACCGGACACATGAATCACTCGGGAGAGAGAACCAAATGACCAAGCTTTTTGCCTTCACAGCCGCCGCCCTGTTGGCAACCTCCGCCGCAGCCGTCGCAGGCGATCCGGACAAAGGCGCCAAGGACTTCAACAAGTGCAAGGCCTGCCACATGATCGTGTCGGATGCGGGCGAAACCATCGTCAAGGGCGGCAAGACCGGCCCGAACCTTTACGGTGTCATCGGGCGCCCGGTGGCGTCCTACCCCGATTTCAAATATGGCGACGGTATCCTCGCCGTGGGCGCGACCGGGATGGTCTGGACTGAGGAGCTGATCACCGAATATGCCGTCGATCCGACCAAGTTCATCGACACCCATGGCGGCTCCGGTCGCTCCAAGATGACCTTCAAACTGAAGGACGCCTCCGACGTGGTCGCTTATCTCGCCACCTTCTCCGCCGCACCGGAAGCTGCGGAAGAAGCCCCTGCCGAAGAGGCTCCTGCTTCGGAATAAGCCGGATTTCACGAAGCTGATCAGGCGCCGCTCCACCCGGAGCGGCGTTTTTTTGCTAAACAAATATATTAATACTATGAAATCATTTAGTAAATCAAAAGAGTGACCGCTATTTCACGGCTCGATCGCATCAGAAAGCTTTGCCAATTGCGCAAGAGAATACATTCTTTAGACTTGTTCTTTTGGATGGTTTGAAATCTACTTCCCCGCGCCCCTCCTCAAGTGAAGAAGCGAGAAATCATGGTGTCCCACATCCCCCTCCCCTCTGCATTTCGCCCAACAGACAGTCTGATCGCCACCCTGCAACATATCACCCTGACCTCGGATGTTCCCTCTTTCGAAAGCGAAGAGACGCCCTCCGCCGCTCGGAGCGACCAGGCGGCAACACAAGAAAACACAACGGAGCCGACGGAGGCAGAAGTGCTGGCGGAGGAGCCGCTCGAAGATCCTTTTGCACTCCTCTATGAGGAGGACATTCCCGTGACCCTGAGCACCATGAATGATCCGGCTCAGGTCGCCCCTGCGGGAGGAACGAGCGGCTGGCTTGTCGGCACCGGAACCGCAGGCAGCCTGTTCAACAGTTCGCTTTTGGTCGCCGGGGCAGATTATGTCAGGAATCTCAGTCTGGAGGATCTGGTTGGCTATGAGCTGACGGAGGAGGACATTGAAGCCCTCAAACTGGAGGCCGAAGAGCTTGCCACAGAAATCCAGCAGGACTACGACGATTTCCAAGACGACTTCGAATGGCCGGATAGCGACGATTTGATCGACGACATCGAACTTCCTTTGGTCGGCGATCTGCTCGGCGGCAATCTTCTGGGCGGTTTGCTCGGCGGAGTTCTGGGTGGTGTTCTCGACACCGTCACGGATATTTTGATCTGAAACGCCCCGGAGGCACCGTCCCAAGACCCGCTTCTCGCAACGGACGGCACACCTGCACGCTGACAACCCCATGGTACGAGAACGAGACTGTCAGCGTTCTCGCACATTTTTCTGCACCAATATGCGCAAAGAATTTGCTCTCTGAAATATAAGCCTCTAAGAAATATGTGTCATTCTGTCGCACAGACCCCCGCAAAGAGGGCGGACGGAACGGCGCGGACGACGCACGACCGGGGGAAGCCCCCGGAGAGGAATAGGGAGGAAAGCATGGCAGATGCCGCCATTCATGGTCATGAGGACACCCGCGGGTTCTTCACCCGCTGGTTCTTGTCCACGAATCACAAGGATATCGGGATTCTCTATCTGATCACGGCAGCCGTGGTCGGGTTCATCTCGGTCTGTTTCACCGTTTACATGCGGCTCGAACTGATGGAGCCGGGGGTGCAGTTCATGTGCCTCAACGAATCCGGCGAGGCGGCGGCACGTCTCCTGTCCGGCTTCGGGGCGGAAGACTGTACACCGAACGGCCATCTGTGGAACGTGATGATCACCTATCACGGCGTGCTGATGATGTTCTTCGTCGTCATCCCGGCGCTTTTTGGCGGTTTCGGCAATTATTTCATGCCGCTTCAGATCGGTGCGCCGGACATGGCCTTCCCGCGCCTCAACAACCTGTCCTACTGGCTTTATGTCTGTGGCGTGGCGCTCGGCATCGCGTCGCTTCTGGCTCCCGGCGGCAACAGTCAGGCCGGCTCCGGCGTGGGCTGGGTGCTCTACCCGCCGCTCTCGACCTCGGAAGCCGGATATTCCATGGACCTCGCGATCTTTGCCGTGCACGTCTCGGGCGCAAGCTCCATCCTCGGCGCGATCAACATGATTACCACGATGCTGAATATGCGCGCACCCGGTATGACCATGTTCAAGGTGCCGCTCTTCGCCTGGTCGATCTTCGTCACCTCCTGGCTGATCCTCCTGTCCCTGCCGGTTCTGGCGGGCGCGATCACCATGCTGCTGACCGACCGCAATTTCGGCACCTCCTTCTTCCAGCCCGCAGGCGGCGGCGACCCGATCCTCTATCAGCATATCCTCTGGTTCTTCGGTCACCCGGAAGTCTATATCGTGGTGCTTCCCGGCTTCGGCCTGATTTCCCACATCATCGCGACTTTCTCGAAAAAACCGGTCTTCGGCTACCTGCCGATGGTCTGGGCACTGATCGCGATCGGGGTTCTGGGCTTCGTCGTTTGGGCGCATCACATGTACACGGTCGGCCTGTCGCTGTCGCAGCAGACCTATTTCATGATGGCCACCATGGTCATCGCCGTACCGACGGGGGTCAAGATTTTCTCCTGGATCGCGACCATGTGGGGCGGCTCCATCGAGTTCAAGACGCCGATGCTCTTTGCCTTCGGCTTCCTGATCCTCTTCACCATCGGCGGTGTGACGGGTGTCGTCCTGTCGCAGGCAGGCGTCGACCGGGCCTATCATGACACCTATTATGTGGTGGCGCATTTCCACTACACCATGTCGATGGGCGCAGCCTTCTGTATCTTTGCCGGGATCTATTTCTACATCGGCAAGATGTCGGGACGGCAATACCCGGAACTTGCGGGCAAGATTCACTTCTGGATGTTCTTCATCGGCGTGAACCTGACCTTCTTCCCGCAGCACTTCCTCGGCCGTCAGGGCATGCCGCGCCGCTATATCGACTATCCGGAGGCCTTTGCCTATTGGAACAAGATCTCGTCCTACGGCGCGCTTTTGTCCTTTGCCTCCTTCCTGTTGTTCATCGGCATCGTGTTCTACACCCTGCTCGCCGGACGTCGCGTGACGGAAAATAACTACTGGAACGAATATGCCGACACTCTGGAGTGGACCCTGCCCTCTCCGCCGCCGGAGCATACGTTCGAGACCCTGCCCAAGCGCGAAGACTGGGATCACCAGCATTCGCACTGAGCAAGAGCACATCACATGAAAGGCCCCCACGCGGGGCCTTTTTCATGCGGTTCCCGGACCGGCGTTAACCAGTTAAGACATAAGACCGCCTCCGCCCCGTCCGGGCCACGGTTTGCGCTCAATACCCCGCTAGACCTGCAACAGGGATGAGCAGGAGCCCGTAATGTTTGCCTATATATTCAAGCCCCGGGACACCGGAGAGATGCCGCGCGCGACGGAGATTTCCGACCGCTGGCATATGCCGCAATTCTCGAAGATTTATGATACCCGGATGCGAGAGACACGGGTGGCGATGCTGATCGCCTGCCCGGAACCTCTGTTCGTCGCTCACGCCCCAAGCCCCGCGCGCATTGACGCGCTGGCCGAGGAAATCGACCGCATCGTGCGCTCGAAATGGGCCAGCCGGGAGGCCGAACGGGTCACGCGCTTCTTCGGCACAGACGAGACCACAAGCTTTGTCGCGGTGCTCGAACACAGCGCCATCGGCGCCTATGCCGCCCCCGAACAGCGGGTGAAGGCCTATTACACCTTCGACGGCAAGCGCATCGGCAAACTGGTTCCGCGCGGGCGGGAATTCGACGACGCCCCAACCGATCAATGCGTAACGCTTTGAGGGCTATGCGGAGGGACGATTTGCGCTTAGGCTGTCGGGCAAAATGACACGCACATGCCCTACCGCTGGACCCCATCCTACGACACCGTTCCGACCGGCTCCCCCGAGACCGGCGCGCCGCTTTGGCGGCTGGACCTCTGGCCTTATCGCAGCCTGCGGGGCAAAGGGTTTTCCACGGCGATCTGGATCATGTTCACAGGCGGGCTGATCCCCATCGTGCCTTTCATCGGCACTGTGGCCTTCTGGGTGCTTCTGAGTTTCATGCTGATCGTGCTCGCGGCCCTCTGGACGGCGCTTCGTCGCTCCGACCGTGAGCGGTTGCGCGAAGAGATGCTGATCTGGCCCGACCGCATCGCCCTGACCCACTGGCCTGAAAAAGGCGCTCCGCTCATCTGGGAGACCAACCCCTATTGGCTGCGCCTTACCCTGCACCCCGAGCATAGCAGGGTGGAGAACTATCTGACCCTGAAGGGTGCCGGTGAGAGCCGAGAGGTCGAACTTGGCGCGTTTCTCAGCCCCGAGGAACGCAAGGCCCTGCACGATGAGCTGGCAGACGTGCTCAACCAATTGAAACCCTGACGGTTTTCTGATGGTGTAAATACTCAAAAAAAACCGCCCCGAGGGGCGGCTTCAAACTCTTCGGACGTGTTCGCCCAGTGACCTCAGCTCAGCTGCGCCTTGATCAGCGCACCGGCAGCACCGAAATCCATCTGGCCGGTGTATTTCGCCTTGAGCGCGCCCATGACCTTGCCCATGTCGCGAATGCTTTCGGCGCCGGTCTCGGCAATCGCCGCCTCGATTGCGGCTTTCACCTCCGCCTCGGAGAGCTGACGCGGCAGGAATTCTTCGATCACCGCGATCTCGGAGCGCTCTTTGTCGGCCAGTTCCAGACGCCCGCCCTCTTCAAAGGCCTTGGCGCTTTCCTGACGCTGTTTCACCATCTTGCCGAGGATGGCGAGAATGTCGCTGTCGGTGACAGCCACATCTTCCCCCTCGCCGCGATTGGCAATCTCGCGGTCCTTGATCGCAGCGTTGATTAGGCGCAGCGTCGCAAGCCGCTCGCTGTCCTTTTCCTTCATCGCCGTTTTCAGTGCGGCACTCAGCCGGCTTCGCATATCCATATGGGCCTCATCCCCTGGTCATATCGCAAGTCGCCAACATAACGAAAGCCGCGCCCCATCTCAACCATTGATGAGAGCGATAACATACTGAAAACGCTGCGTCGCAGAAAAGCCGGCAAAAAGCATCTCCGCTGTGCTTGACGCCGGGAGCCCCTTTCCTTAGGTTCCGGCCAATTTTGCCCATATAGGAGAGTCGTGTCATGGCATCTGGTCAAACCACCGGAAAACCAACCGCTTGTCTGGCCCTGGCCGACGGAACCATCTTCTATGGGAAGGGCTTCGGCGCGACAGGCACCACCACCGCCGAGCTGTGTTTTAATACCGCGATGACCGGCTATCAGGAAATCATGACCGATCCCTCCTACGCGGGTCAGGTCGTGACCTTCACCTTCCCGCATATCGGCAATGTCGGCGTCAACGCCGAGGATGACGAGACCGCCGATCCGGTGGCTGCGGGTATGATCGTCAAATGGGACCCGACCGAACCGTCGAACTGGCGCGCGCAGGACGAACTTGGCCCCTGGCTCGAAAAACGCGGACGTATCGGCATGGGCGGCATCGACACCCGGCGGCTCACCCGCGCGATCCGGCAACAAGGCGCGCCCCACGTCGCGATTGCCCATGACCCGGAGGGCAAGTTCGACATTGAGGCGCTGGTGAAACAGGCACGCGAGTTCCCGGGCCTTGTCGGGCTCGATCTCGCCAAGGGTGTGAGCTGTACGCAGTCCTACAAATGGGACGAAATGCGCTGGTCCTGGCCGGACGGGTTCCCGAAACGCGAAAGCGAAGGGTTCAAGGTCGTAGCCGTCGACTTCGGCGCGAAACGCAACATTCTGCGCTGTCTGGCAAGCGCGGGCTGCGACGTGACCGTGCTTCCGGCCACCGCCACCGCCGAAGAGGTTCTTGCGCACAATCCAGATGGCGTGTTCCTCTCCAACGGTCCGGGCGATCCGGCAGCGACGGGTGAATATGCCGTGCCGATGATCAAAGGCGTGCTGGAGAAAGACCTGCCGGTCTTCGGGATTTGCCTTGGGCATCAGATGCTGGCTCTGGCGCTCGGCGCCAAGACGATCAAGATGAACCACGGCCACCACGGCGCCAACCACCCCGTGAAGGATCTTGACACCGGCAAGGTGGAAATCACCTCGATGAACCACGGCTTCACTGTGGACACCCAGACCCTGCCCGCCGGTGTGAAAGAGACTCATGTGTCGCTGTTCGACGGCTCAAACTGCGGCATCGCGGTCGAGGGCAAACCGGTGTTCTCCGTGCAATACCACCCGGAGGCTTCTCCGGGACCGATGGACAGCTATTACCTGTTCGAACGCTTCGCCGCCGCCATGGCCGAGCGTGCAGGCGCAACCGCCTGATCGCGGAACACATCGCGAGAAACAGATAAAGGAAAAGGCGGGGTTTCCCCGCCTTTTTTCTGTCGCCACGAAAATCAATCACATTTACCGTTTTGGTTAACCCCCTGTTAACCCTGTCTCCCCCAAGTTTTGCACACGGGGGCCGGAAGCACTCTGCCCGAAACTCCATTTAGCAGAAACAGTCTTGACCGGGGGCGTGGCAGCCGATGTCTTTTGACAGGTATTCTCTCTTTCCGGCTTTGGCCCGGTACGACAGCCGACGCCATGACGCGGCCTCCGTCACTGCCGATCCCGCTCCCCAACAGAGCCAGAAACCGATCGGACAAATCCTCGTCGAAATGGGCGCGCTCGCGCCCGGGGACCTGTTGCGCAGCACCGTGCTGCGCCAGCGCGAAGATACTCGGATCGGCGACATCCTCCTTGCGCATGGCATGGTGAACGAGGCCACACTTTATGAGGCACTCGGACGGCAGTATCGCGCCGAGGTCGCCAATCTGATACGCATGCCGCCGGATGTGCGGCTAATCGACCGGCTCGGTGCTGATGCCTGTCTGCGCAAGGGGCTTTTGCCCTGGCGACAGGCCGGAGGCACGGTGATCGTCGCCTCCTGTCGCCCAGAACAATTCGAAAGCATGCGCCCCCAACTGACCGCGCTGTTCGGGCCGGTGCGCATGGCCGTGACCTCGGAAACCGCCCTGCACGAAGCCCTGCTGCGCTCGCGCCAGCGTCGTCTGGCCGACGCCGCCGAAACCCGCGTCGCGGCGCATGAAAGCTGTCGCGAAATGGATGTGCGCAAACTGACCGGAATGCTGTCCTCACTCGGTGCGCTCGGAGCCCTGTTATTTCTGCTCGCGCCTCTGGCCGCTTCGATCCTTCTGACCGGCTGGGCGGTGATGACCCTGCTCATCGCGACCGGATTGCGCCTCGCCGCCGCTTTCGCGCAGGCCAAGACCGCACGGTTCCGCAAATCCACCTTTTCCTCCCGGCGTGCCCAAACCACCCTGCCCATCGTCTCCGTCATGGTGCCACTGTTCAAGGAGCGCGAGATCGCCACCCGGCTGATCAAACGCCTGTCGCGGCTGAATTATCCGCGCGAGCTTCTGGACATATGTCTCGTGGTCGAAGAGGACGACACGGTCACTCAACAGGCCATCGCCCAAACCGATCTGCCGCGCTGGATGCGGCAGATCATCGTGCCCCGCGGCGGGGTGAAGACCAAGCCTAGGGCCCTGAACTTCGCCCTCGATTTCTGCCGCGGCTCGATTGTCGGCATTTATGATGCCGAGGACGCGCCCGAACGCGATCAGATTCACAAGGTCGTTGCGCATTTCGCCCAGACCGGACCCGAGGTCGCCTGTGTGCAGGGTATCCTCGATTTCTACAATGCCCGCACCAACTGGCTATCGCGATGTTTCACCGTGGAATATGCAAGCTGGTTCCGGGTCATCCTGCCGGGCTATGAAAAGCTCGGCCTGACCGTACCTCTGGGGGGCACCACGCTGTTTTTCCGACGCGAAGCGATCGAGGAACTGGGCGGATGGGACGCCCATAACGTCACCGAGGACGCCGATCTCGGCATTCGTCTGGCCCGCCACGGTTACCGCACGGAGCTGTTGCATACGGTCACAGAGGAGGAGGCAAACTGCCGCCTCTGGCCCTGGGTCAAGCAGCGCTCACGCTGGCTCAAGGGTTATGCGATGACCTATGCCGTCCATATGCGCAACCCGCGCCGCCTCTGGGCCGATCTCGGCGCGTGGCGGTTCTTCGGCGTTCAGGCGCTGTTTCTGGGCACACTCAGCCAGTTCGTTTTGGCACCCTTCCTGTGGTCCTTCTGGATGTTCCCGCTGGGCCTTCCGCATCCGATGCGGGCGGTTCTGCCGCACGATCTTCTGGTGGTCCTCGGTGGGATTTTCCTTTTGTCGGAGGCAATTACGGTCGCCACCGGCATGGTCGCGACCTCCACACCCAAACACAAATGGCTCTGGCCCTGGGTGCCGACCCTGCATCTTTATTATCCGCTCGCGACGCTTGCCGCGCTCAAAGGGCTCTGGGAAATGATCACCAAGCCTTATTACTGGGACAAGACCGCTCATGGCGTGCACGATCCCGGCCTCGATGAGGATCATCTTGAGGGACAGACCGCACATGCCCTTGCCACACAAACGCCGCCACCTGCGCCGACACACCCTGTTCCGTTTCTACTGAGCCAGTCGCACCGTGTCCCCTCCGAGCCATCCCGCTCTATCCAGACACCTTTGATCCGCTATCCGACCACAGGCCCTATCGCTCTGGCCGAAGCCGCCGAAGCCCCTGTCGATTTCGCAGAGGGCGCAAATGTCGAGGATCAGGCCTTCGGGGCCCTGCCCGTTCCGGGGCGACGTCTGACCTTCGGCCTCGACATGACACGCAGATCGGAAAGCCCGGCGCTCAGGCGTGCGCTGAACGCGGCGACCATCACCTTTGAACCGGAGCGCCTGCGCCCTGCCCCCAAATCCGATCCCGCCGCAGTTTCGCAAGACAAGGGCGTGACGCATCCTGGCACCGTCAACACGCCCGACGCACCGGACTGGGCCCATACCGCCGCTTTCGCCGAGATACCCCGCTTCATTGCGCCGCCCGAAAGCGCCTGATCAGCGTTCCTTTTCGGCGTCGATCTTCAGGCGGGTCACAAAGGCCTTGGAAATGTGATCGGACAACGCCTTATGCGCCGCCTCGCCGTCGCCTGCCTCGATGGCGGACACGATAAGATCGTGTTCCTTGATCGCCTCCTCGCCCCGCCCTTCGGCGGCCAGAGAGGTGCTCGCCAGAAGCGCCATTGAGCGGTGCACCAGATCGAGTTGCTGCACGAGATATTTGTTATGCGAGGCCAGATGGATCTGTTTGTGGAAGCGGCGGTTGGCGCGGGACATATCGTCCGGATGACCGATCAGGGCGCGGTCCTCCTCGACCATATCGCGCAGCACGCGAACCTCTTCGGGCGTCGCGTGGCGGGCGGCAAGACGTGCGGCCAGCCCCTCAAGCTCGGTGCGCACCACATAGAGATCGGCCATCTGGTTGTGATCGAGAGAGGCAACAATCAGAGACCGCCCGTCCCGGCTCAGCATCGACTGGGTTTCGAGCCGCTGCAACGCCTCGCGCACAGGCGTCCGCGACACACCGAAACGCTCCGCCAGTTCGCTTTCCACAAGCCGGTCACCGGGGCGGTAAATCCCGGTATCGATCGCTTCGAGGATCATCTCATAAGCGTCTTTCTGGCTGGTGCGCGGGTCTTTCATCGGAAATCACTTTTCTCAATCGGCATCAGGCCATGACCATAGACAGCCCCTGCCCCCACGATCAAGCGCTAACATGGTCGCGGCTTGCATGTGCCAGCCCCAACGCCTAACAAGGCCGCATGGTAGCCGATCACTTCTCCCACGTAAAAACTTGGGTCTTCGACCTCGACAATACGCTTTACCCGCCCGAGGCGGCGCTTTTTGCGCAGATCGAGGTGAAGATGACCGATTGGGTCGCCCGCGAACTGCAACTGAGCGCGGCGGAGGCCAACCGACTGCGGCACGACTACTGGCGCGAATTCGGCACGACGCTCTCGGGGATGATGGCGAAACACGGCACCGATCCGCTGCCCTATCTGAGCTATGTGCATGACATCGACTTCTCCGGGCTCACCCGTGATGCCGAATTGAAAGCCGCGATCACCGCCCTTCCCGGGCGCAAGATCGTCTTCACCAACGGTTCGGCCCCCTATGCCGAACGGGTGCTGGAGGCGCGCGGGCTCACAGGGATTTTCAACGCGGTTTATGGCATCGAACACGCGGATTTCCACCCGAAACCTCAGGCGGCGGCCTTTGACACGGTGCTCGGGCGCGACAAGGTAGAGCCGAAAGCCGCCGCCATGTTCGAAGACGACCCGCGCAACCTCGAAGTGCCGCATGCGCTCGGGATGAAGACCGTGCATGTCGCGCCCGCGCCGCTCGACCCGCCGGCACCGCATATCCATCACCACACAGACGATCTCCCGGGCTTCCTGCACGCCCTGATGGGCTGAGCCCTCCGGGCATTGACAAATCGCCTCGCCTGCGACAAAGCGCCGCCGTGACCGAAATGCACACGGCCCTGTATCTGTCTTCGGTACACAAATGCGCACAAAACCCGCGCAACTCCACGCACAGACTTCTACAGACTTGCCAGAACCAGAAAACCGAACAAGCCGGAGCACGCACATGACCGACGCCGTCATCGACACGTCCATTTCCATCGACACCCACGACCACCATGAGGACGGCATTGCCACCCCGCGTGGCGTTGCCCTGTTCCTCTTGTTCGTCGTCGTCGTGATCGCCGCCGTCATCTATGGCATGTTCGCGATCGGCCCCTGGGTTCTGGGCGTAACCGCCGTGGCCACCGTGCCGCTGATCTACATCGCCCTCCTCATCCTGACCGTCGGAAAGTGATCCGACCCGGGCTGTCGTCTGCGACCCCCTGAGACAGCCTGCCCCTTGGACATTTCCCTCCTTTGCGCCTATCTCTTGGGCGACAGACGCTCATGGCGCAAAGGAGGTCCCATGTCCGCCCCACAGTCCGCCCAGATTTCCTCTCAGGACACAGTCGACGTTCTCGTCTCAGGCGGCGGCATCGCCGGGCTGATCGCAGCGGCCGCCTTTGGCGCTTCGGGCTTTCGCACCCTGATGGTCGATCCAACCCCGCCCGTCGTCACCGGCGACGAAGCCAGTTCCGACCTGCGCTCCACCGCCTTCCTGCGCCCGGCCCGCGATCTCTTCGAGAAAATCGGCATCTGGGAGGCGCTCGCGCCCCATGCCACCCCGCTCGAAGCGCTACGCATCGTCGACACGGTGGGCCGTCCTGCCACGATCCGCACCGAACGACAATTCGAGGGCCGCGAAACCGGCGACGAACCCTTTGGCTGGAACTTTCTCAACTGGGTGATCCGCCGCGAACTGGCCCGCGCAGTGCCGGACATTCCCAATGTCGAACTGCGCTATGGCGTCGGTTTCAAAAGCCTGCTGACCCGCACGAGCGAGGCGATGGTGACGCTTACGGACGGAACCATGGTGCGCGCGAAACTCGTGGTGGCCGCCGACGGGCGCGACAGCCCGGTGCGCGAGGCCGCCGGGATCGGGGTGAAAACCACGCGTTACGGCCAGAAATCTCTGGCCTTTACCGCCACGCACGATCTGCCACACCACAATGTCTCGACCGAGATTTACCGCGAGGGTGGCCCCTTCACCATGGTGCCGCTGCCGGACATCGACGGCAAACCCGCCTCCGCCATCGTCTGGATGAACAAGGGCGCTTATGCGACCGAGCTTCTGAACATGGAGCCCGATGAGTTCAATTCGGTGATGACCGAGCGCTCCGCCGGTCTGTTCGGCAACCTCGAACTGGCCTCGGGCCGGGCGATCTTCCCGATCATCACTCGCGTTGCCGACCGGCTGGCCTCGGAACGTGTCGCAATCATCGCCGAGGCGGCACATGCCCTGCCTCCCATCGGCGCGCAGGGGCTGAACACCTCCCTCAACGATCTGGCCGAGCTTCTGACACTGGCCGAAGCGCATCGTTCCGATCCCGGCACGCAAGGGATGCTCGACACCTATGCGCGCAACCGCCTGAATGACATCTCGAAACGTGCCCGCGTCGTGGACCTGTTCAACCGGGTCACGCGCTCCGAGAGCGATATTCTCCAGATGGTGCGCCTCTGGGGTCTCAAGGCAGTGCATGACGTGAAACCCGTGCGGATGAAGGTGATGCAGGCCGGTCTCGGCCCGATCTGAGCCTCTGTCTCCTTTGCTGCCGGAAATACTCACGGCGCACGGGTTATCTCCGCGCGCCGTTTTGAGTATTTAGAAGCACAAAGGAGAGATCAGCCGAGCACCTCGTCCAGAACAGCCTCCAAACGCGCGACCGTGGCGTCCACGTCATAGAGTTTGTCGAGACCGAAAAGCCCGAGCCGGAAGGTCGAGAACCCTTCGCCCTCATCGCATTGCAGGGGCACCCCGGCGGCGATTTGCACCCCATGGGCGGCAAAGGCCGCACCCGTCTTGATCGCGGGATCGTCGGTGTAGCAGACCACCACGCCCGGCGCTTCGACGCCCTCTGCGGCGACGGATTTGAACCCGCGCTCGGCGAGCAGGTGCCGCACGCGCCGCCCCAGCTCCCATTGCGCTTCCGACAGCCTGGCGAAACCGTAGTCTTTCGTTTCCAGCATCGCGTCACGGAAAGCGCGTAGCGCATCCGTCGGCATGGTAGCGTGATAGGCATGTCCGCCGCCGGTATAGGCCTCCATGATGGTCAGCCATTTGCCAAGGTCGATGGCGAAGGAGGAGCTTTGCCGGGATTTCACCACCTCGACAGCGCGGTCGTTGAGCATCACGAGCCCGGCAGAGGGCTGCGCCGACCAGCCCTTTTGCGGCGCGGAGATCAGGATATCGACGCCGGTGTCCTTCATGTCGACCCAGGCACAGCCCGAGGCGATGCAATCGAGCACCATCAACCCGCCATGCTCATGCACGGCCTCGGCCAGCGTGCGGATATAGGCGTCCGGCAGGATCATGCCGGAGGCGGTTTCGACATGGGGCGCGAAGACGGCTGCGGGTTTCACCTCGCGGATCTTCGCCACGGCCTCTTCCAGAGGGGCCGGAAGGAAGGCGGCATTGGGTTCATTGCCGATCCGGCGGGCCTTCAGCACGGTTTGCGAGGCCGGGATACTTCCCGCGTCAAAAATCTGCGACCAGCGGAAGGAGAAGAATCCGTTGCGGATCACCATCACATCCTCACCGTCCGCGATCTGGCGCGCCACCGCCTCCATCGCGTAGGTGCCGCCGCCCGGCACGACCACGGCACTGTCGGCATTGTAGACCTCACAGAGCGTGGCGTGGATGTCGGTCATGACCTTTTGAAAGGCCTTCGACATATGGTTGAGCGAGCGGTCGGTGAAGACCACAGAAAATTCGAGCAACCCGTCGGGGTCGATATCGGAACGCAATGCAGGCATGAGAACCTCCTTTTCCCAGCAAACCTTTTTCAGGCCAAACGGTGCCGTGGCGACACAAAGGGCGACGCTTTTTCGCAAATCCCAGAAAACACTGGACAGAAAGGCCCTCTGCCCGGAAACTCGGCCCAAAGCGTCATGCCACGGATCGGGCCAGACAAGAACACCGACCGGAGCAAAACGCAAGCGACCGAAAACGCGACCGAAGCCCGAAGGGCGGGAGATCGCAAAGGCGCATCGAGGCAGACCGGGGCACAGTCCCCGACAACATACGGGCAGAGCAGCAATGCCGACAGAAGAACTCATCGTGATGGGCTCCTCCATCGTAAACAATCCAGTGGGACAGTCTTACGATCCACGCGGCGACGAAAATGACGGCGCTTATCTGACCGGCGGCACCAGTGTTTTCAACGATGATGCGGTTGTGGTGTTCACGATCGAGAATGTGCATGATGGCGTGTTGACCAACGCGAGTGAGGTGACGGGCATCACCGTCTATGCCAATGCAGCCGATTATGTGAACGGCGAGGTGCTTTACGACTATGACTATCAGTCGAGCGGCGGCGGTCACTGGTGGTGGGGTGGCGGCTCGAACGACAACGGTCAGGACATCAACACCTCCGTTCATCACATGGGCGACAATTACCTCTATTTCAGCGCCTCGAATTTCACCTCGGACGATCCGAACGCGCCCAACCTCTCGGCGCTTTTCATCACGCCGGGAGTCGATATTCAGGACGCATTTCCGATCTGGCTCAGTCATGAAAACGACAACGATTACAATGGCGACGGAACGATTGATGCCGAAGAGGAAGGCGACGGCGTTTTCGAAGTCGACGAGAACAACACCTTCGCGGAAGCGGAAATCGCATCCGCCGTCTGTTTCGCACGCGGCACCCTGATCGACACGCCCGAGGGACCGCGTTTCATCGAAACATTGCGGGTCGGCGACCGGGTGCACACGCTCGATCACGGGCCACAGGAAATCCGCTGGATCGGATCGCGCCGGGTGGCGGCGGAGGGCGCACTGGCGTCGATCCGGATCAAGGCGGGGACACTCGGCAACCTGCGCGATCTCACCGTCAGCCCGAACCACCGCATGCTGATCCGCGGCCCCATGGCCGAAATGCTGTTCGGCGAGCGCGATGTGCTGGTGGCGGCCAAACATCTGGTGAATGACGACACCATCAGGCGCGTCCAAGGCGGTCATGTCGATTACTTCCACCTTCTGCTCGACCGCCACGAGATCATTTTCGCCGAAACCTGCCCGACCGAAAGTCTCCATCCGGGATGCGAGGCACTCAAGGCGGTGGACGCGGCGGCGCGGGCCGAAATTCTGACCCTGTTCCCGGAGCTGGAAACCCGCCAGGCCGCGCTGTCGCGCTACGAGTTGAAAGCCTGGGAGGCGCAGGCGCTCAGAAAGGTCGGCTGAGGAAGGTTTCTTCCGCAGCGATGGTCACCGGGCGCGGCAGCGGCAGCGGCGAGCTTTTCAGCACCGGACGGCAAAAGGATTGCGCCCGCACCCAGCGCTGCATATCGCTGCGCTTGATTTCGGAATGAAACGGCCCCCAGTCCGCAGCGACGCCTCGCATGCCCCGGCTCACCACCCCGTCGCGGGCCACCGTCCGGCTCATGATACGGATCGCACAGGACAGATTGCTCCCCCCGTCCTTCAGCGCCTCGCCGGTGCCCGCCCGGCAATTGTAGTGGCGCGCGGTCGCAGGCGAGATTTGCACGAGGCCGAACCACTGCCCGCCGCCGCCCACCGCCGTCTCGCGCCATGTGCTTTCGTGATAGGAGAGCGTCGAAAGCAAACCGGCCCAGAAGGCCGCGCGGCCGTTTTCATCCTGCGTGGCATACCCCGGACACCACGCGGCAATATCCGCCGGAACGGTATCCACAAGCCCTTGCCCATGAGACAGAACCGCTTTCATCGCCGCGCGGGTCCAGGCCGGGCCTTTCGTCTGGTTCTTCCAGCGCAGTTTCGGCATGCGGACCACATAGGGGCGCGGGGCGGGAACGGGGCTTGCCTCCATGGGCGCACGGGCAAAGGCGATCTGGTCGGGCAGGTTCTCGATCAGTTCTCCCCCCGGCACGTCTTCCGCACTGGCGCGCGTCCCCGCCCCCAGAAAAGGCAGACACAGAACTAGCGCCACCACCCATTTGGACATCCGCATGCGGAACCTCAAACTCGCTTTACCCTGCCCGGCAATATGACTCAGAGCGTCCGGTTTGCAAAGCCGCCCTCTTGCCCCCCGGCAAGAGAGCGCCTAGAACGCCGGGGAGCCCTCGCTTTAAAGGACATGCGCATGCTGGATCATCTCGAATATTCCGCTCCGAAACCGAAGGTCATCTCCGGTGCGAAAGAAGACTGGGAACTCGTGATCGGGATGGAAATCCACGCGCAGGTCAGCTCCGAGGCCAAACTGTTTTCCGGCGCCTCCACCGGGTTCGGCGCGGAGCCAAATTCGCATGTGTCCTTCGTGGACGCGGCCATGCCGGGCATGCTGCCGGTGATCAATGAATATTGCGTCGAACAGGCGGTGCGCACCGGGCTCGGTCTCAAGGCGGAGATCAACCTGTTCTCGGCTTTTGATCGCAAGAACTATTTCTACCCCGACCTGCCGCAGGGCTATCAGATTTCCCAGCTCTATCACCCGATCGTGGGAGAGGGCGAAGTGATCGTCGATATGGAGCCCGGCGTGGCGCGCCGTGTGCGGATCGAGCGCATTCACCTCGAACAGGACGCGGGCAAGTCCATTCACGATATGGACCCGACGATGTCCTTCGTGGACCTGAACCGCACGGGCGTGGCGCTGATGGAAATCGTCTCGCGCCCGGACATTCGCGGCCCGGAAGAAGCCGCCGCTTACGTGCTGAAACTACGCCAAATTTTGCGCTATCTCGGCACTTGTGATGGCAACATGCAAAACGGCAACCTGCGCGCCGACGTGAACGTGTCTGTGTGTCGTCCGGGGCAGTACGAGAAATATCAGGAAACGCAGGATTTCTCCCATCTCGGCACCCGCTGCGAGATCAAGAACATGAACTCGACCCGCTTCATTCAGCAGGCCATCGAGTACGAGGCGCGTCGCCAGATCGCCATTCTCGAAGACGGCGGCACGGTCGATCAGGAAACCCGCCTCTACGATGCGGTGAAGGGCGAGACCCGTTCCATGCGCTCGAAAGAAGAGGCGCATGACTACCGCTATTTCCCCTGTCCCGATCTTCTGCCGCTGGAAATCGAACAGGCGTGGGTCGATGACATCGCGAAATCTCTGCCGGAACTTCCGGATGAAAAAAAGGCGCGGTTCGTCAAAGACTTCGGTCTGTCGGAATATGACGCGGGCGTACTGACCGCCGACACGGTAAACGCGGACTTCTTCGAGAAGGTCGTGGCCGTGGGCGAAGACGGCAAGCTGTCGGCCAACTGGGTGATCAACGAACTCTTCGGCCGCCTCAAGAAAGACGACACGGATATTTCCGAGAGCCCGGTTTCCCCCGAGCAACTCGGCGAGATCGTCAAGCTGATCAAGGCGGATACGATCTCCGGCAAGATCGCGAAAGACCTCTTCGAGATCGTCTACACCGAGGGCGGCAACCCCGCCGAGATCGTCGAAGCGCGCGGCATGAAACAGGTGACGGACACCGGCGCAATCGAGGCCGCCGTGGATGAGATCATCGCCGCCAACCCGGCGCAGGTCGAGAAAGCCCAAGCCAACCCGAAACTCGCGGGCTGGTTCGTCGGTCAGGTGATGAAAGCCACCGGCGGCAAGGCCAACCCAAAAGCGGTAGACGAGTTGGTCAAGGCCAAGCTGGGTCTCTGAGCCCATCCCAAACACGAAAAGCCGCCGCTCAAGGCGGCTTTTTCATGTCAGGAGCACAAGATGACACTCCCCGCCCCGCATATTTCCTCGCTCATCGACGTTCGCCCCGATTGGGTGGATTATAACGGTCACATCAACATGGCCTATTACGCCGTGATCATGGATCAGGGCGGCGATCAGTTGTACCCGCTTCTGGGGCTGGGCGAGACCTACGCCAAGGCGGAGCGCCACACCAGTTACACGGCGGAAGTGCATATCTGCTACAAGCGCGAGTTGAAACTCGGCGACCGGGTGCGGGTGCACACACAGCTTCTGGAGTTCGACGCCAAACGCATGGTGATGTTCCACGAAATCCATCACGAGGACGGCTGGATCGCCGCCACCGCCGAGGAGCTTTTGCTGCATATTGATATGTCGGGGCCGCGTGTGGTGCCCTTCCCGCCGGAGATCGCGGACAAACTCGCCGCATTGAAACGGGCGCACGCCACCCTGCCCCGCCCGGCTCAGGCAGGCCGCGCCATTTCGCTGGCGAACAAGGCGGCGTAACCGGCAATCTTCCGTCATGATAGCGATGTCGGGAGCGTCGCGGCGGAGATGCCGGAGTATGGTACATTCCTGACCGAATAGGCGCCCCGCCGCTCAGGGTGCTTGACCGCCGTTCCCGAGCCGCTAAACCTTGCCACCAAAGGCAAGGAGACCGCGATGCCCCGTTACGAATATCTGACCGTGCCCGCCCCCCGCAAAGGCGAGAAAAGCAAGGGCGCGAAAACCCCGGAAGCGCGCATCGCACAGGCCATGCAGAGCCTGCTCAACGAAAAGGGCGCGGAAGGCTGGGAGTACTTGCGCGCCGATCTCGTACCGATGGAAGAGCGCGCCGGGATCACCTCGAAAACCGTGAATTATCACACGGTTCTGGTGTTCCGCCGGGAGATGGATGCGGCACAGGTCAGCCGGGTCTTCAACGCCTATCCGGAAACGGAAGAGATCGCCGATGAGGTCGAAAGCAAACCCACACGCCGGTCGCCTGTGGCCGACCGGGACACACCGCCGCCCGCCGTGCCCTTCCCCGCCAAGGTGGAAAAAGGCGCCGGGGCCACCGCACGCAAGGTCTCGCCGGATGTGGCCGAGGAAATCGCGGAAGACCGGGAGTCCTGATCCGGTTTCGGATCAGACATCGAGATCGAGCGCCAAAGCGTGAATGCGCGGCACCAAATCGCCCAGCGCCCTGTGCACCATGCGATGACGCGCCACACGGGACTGACCGGCGAAGGCTTCGGCGCGGATCTTCACGTTGAAATGCGTCTCCCCCGATGTTCCTTCGACACCCGCATGCCCGGCATGGCGGGCGCTGTCGTCCACGACTTCCAACACACGGGGCGCAAAGGCCTCCTCAAGGCGGTCACGCATCTGATCGGCAATCTTCATCCTCTGCCCCTTTCCCATTTTGCCTTTCTCATCTAAAGTCTTGCGTCCGAGTCGAAAAGGTTGAGGCAGATGGATAAAAAAGATCCTTTCGGTTTTGATATGTCGGTATCTTCCGCGAAAAAGAACAAGCGCGGAGGACGGCGCGGCATGTCTGGCGCGTTCGAGACCTCGAAACGCAAATGCGAGTGGGAGGGCTGCAACGAGCCCGGTCAATATCGCGCACCGCGCTCGCCGGATCATCTGGATGAGTACAAATGGTTCTGCAAGGAACACGTCCGCGAATATAACCTGAAGTGGAATTTCTTCACCAACGCCACCGAAGAGGAAATGGACGCGGCCTACAAGTCGTCGCAGACGGGCGACCGCCCGACCCAGCCCTTCGGACGTAAATCAGTGGAACAGAGGGCCTGGGAACGGCTCGGCATCGACGACGCGCATGAGGTTCTGGGCGACAACGCCACGCGCAACCCCGGCAAGACCGACCCCAGCGCACCGACCCGCAAGCTGCCGCCGGTGGAGCGTCAGGCCATCGACATTCTCGAAGCCAAGGACCACTGGACCAAGGCGGAAATCAAGAAACAGTACAAGTCGCTGATCAAGATCCTGCACCCGGATGTGAACGGCGGCGACCGCTCGCAGGAAGAGCAGTTGCAACAGGTGGTCTGGGCCTGGGATCAGCTCAAGGACAGCCGCTGGTTCAAGTGAGCCATCTGTTTCAGAGTATGAAAAGCCCCGCCAAGGCGGGGCTTTTTGAGTATTTGAGCCATCGGAAAACCATTACATCAGCTCAGGAGTTTCGGCTTTCTGATGGGCTAAAGCGTTTCGCATAAAATCTGAATCACAGATTTAATGTGAAGCGCTCGCAACGCTTATACGAGGCACTGCGTTTTGCTTTTTCCCTGTCTCAGATAAAAAGCAAAACGCTTTAAATACTCAATGCGCTTTCGATGTTTTACCGGTCACGGCCCGGATCAGCGGATTGATCAGCTTCGCCACGATGGGGATCAGGATCAGCCCGTAGATCAGTCCGAAGATACCATCGAAAAAGGCGGTCACGAACCAACTGACAAAGCCGGTGGCGGAGCCGATTATCCGGGCTGCGCCCTCGGCCAGATGGTGAATGTCTTCATAGGGATGATGCATGCCAAGTTCGTGCAGCCCGTGGATCACGATGGAGCCACCGACCCAGATCATCGCCGCCGTGCCGACGATCATCAGAAGCTTCATGAAGAGCGGCATGAATTTCACGATCCCCCGACCCAAGGCGCGGGTGGTGGAAAGCCGTCCGACACGGCTGAGCCAGAGTCCGAAATCGTCCGCCTTCACGATCAGCGCCACACCGCCATAGACAACGGCGGTGATGATGATCCCCGCAAGCGCGAGCGCCCCGGCTTCGAACCAGATCGACTGACCCGGATCCAGGGCCGCGAGGATGATGGTCATGATTTCCGCCGAAAGGATGAAATCGGTCTTCACCGCCCCCGCGACCTTCTGTTCCTCAAGATGGGACGGGTCGCCATTGAGCACCTGCCCGTCGGCATGGGGCGTGTGCGGTTTGAACAGGTGATAGACCTTTTCCGCACCTTCGAAACACAGATACGAGCCGCCGAGCATCAACAGGGGCGTGATTAGCCAAGGGGCAAAACTCGACAACAGAAGCGCCAGCGGCAAAAGGATCACGAGCTTGTTGCGGATCGAGCCGAGGGCGATCTTGCCGACGATGGGCAACTCGCGCGCGGGGGCAAAACCGTGGAGGTATTTCGGCGTCACAGCCGCATCGTCGATCACCGCGCCCGCCGCCTTGGCCGAAGCCTTCGCCGCCTGCCCGGCCACGTCATCGACCTGCGCCGCCGCCACTTTCGCGATCCCCGCGACATCGTCCAGAAGAGCCAGAAGGCCACTCATATTATTGTCCCCGCTTAAAACTTTATGTGTGGAGCAATCTAGACGCGACCGGCCTCCGGGCCAAGGCGGAGATCGCAAAAAAACGGGGCGCCTCAATGAAGCGCCCCGCCCGATCTCTTCAACCTTCCGGACCTTACATCGCCGGGAGAAGAACCTTGTCGATCACATGGATCACGCCATTCGACTGGTCCACATCGGCGATGGTCACCGTGGCCAGGCTCCCCTGCTCATCCTCGATCATCACCATGCCGTCCTTGACCATGGCCTTGAGCGTGCAACCGCCCACGGTCGGCACATCATGCACGCCGCCATCGTCTTCGATCATGCCGACGAGAGCTTCGGACATCACATCTGCGGCCACCACATGGCAGGTCAGGATCTTGGTCAACTGATCCTTGTTCTCCGGTTTCAGGAGCGTCTCGACCGTACCCTCAGGCAGCATCGCAAAGGCCGCGTTGGTCGGCGCGAAAACGGTGAAGGGCCCTTCTCCCGACAGGGTCTCGACGAGACCGGCCGCCTGCACGGCGGCCACAAGCGTCGTGTGATCGGCGGAATTCACGGCATTTTCGACGATGGTCTTGTCGGCATACATCTCCGCGCCCCCGACCATCGGGTTTTTCATCGTGTCGGCGGCAAAGGCCGTGGTCGCAAGAAGCGTTGCGGTTGCGGCGGCAAGGATAGTGCGTTTCATAAGGTCTCTCCCTTTATGCCCCGACCCAGTGTCGAGGTTATGAAGGCTACGGCGGGAAACCGGTCCCGGATCACGCTCCGTCTTCACAACCACTCACACTGGCGTGAGGTTGTGCACAGGGATTGCACCGGATATGCGGCGGACTGCCCCTTGCACCTGCCGTCCCGATAGGGCACGAAGTCAGTTAAGAAATGAAACCCGATGAAACGAATGGGCAAGATCATGGACGCGACCGCAAAACCCACCGAAGTCATTTCCGTTCGCGATGTCTTTGGCATCGACACCGATATGACCGTCAAAGGCTTCGCCGAGCCCACCGATCGCGTCCCCGAGCTTGACCCGACCTATAAATTCGACCCGGACACCACACTGGCGATCCTTGCGGGGTTCTCCCACAACCGTCGCGTGATGATCCAGGGCTATCACGGCACCGGCAAATCCACCCATATCGAACAGGTGGCCGCGCGCCTCAACTGGCCCTCCGTGCGCGTCAACCTCGACAGCCATATCTCCCGGATCGACCTGATCGGGAAAGACGCGATCAAGCTCGTCGACGGCAAGCAGATCACCGTGTTTCAGGAAGGCATCCTGCCCTGGGCGCTGCGCAACCCTTGCGCCATCGTGTTCGACGAATACGATGCAGGCCGCGCGGATGTGATGTTCGTGATCCAGCGCGTTCTGGAAGCGGACGGCAAGCTGACGCTTCTCGACCAGAACGAGGTGATCACGCCGAACCCCTATTTCCGGCTGTTCGCCACCGCCAACACCGTGGGTCTGGGCGATACCACCGGGCTTTACCACGGCACGCAACAGATCAACCAGGCGCAGATGGACCGTTGGTCCCTCGTGGCCACACTCAACTACCTGAGCCATGATGCCGAGGCCGCCATCGTCCTGTCCAAAGCGCCACATTACAACAATGAGAAGGGCCGCAAGCAGATCAACCAGATGGTTGCCGTCGCCGATCTCACCCGCACCGCCTTCATGAACGGCGATCTGTCGACCGTCATGAGCCCGCGGACCGTGATCACCTGGGCGCAGAACGCGGAGATTTTCCGCAACATCGGCTATGCCTTCCGCCTGACCTTCCTCAACAAATGCGACGAGCTGGAGCGTCAGACCGTGGCCGAGTTCTACCAGCGCTGTTTCGACGAGGAACTGCCCGAGTCGGCGGTCTCTCTGGCCGGATAATTACCGCCACATCGGTTTCTTGAAAGCGGACCTTCGGGTCCGCTTTTTCTTTGTCATCAAAGGCTTATTGCAACGCACACTGTGGCAAAATTTATACCGCGCGTCTCTTACATGCGTTTCCCTGATCGGCCCCTCTCTTACACGTAGCGGCGATCCGGCATCAGACCGGGATCGCTCTCGGCCAATGCCCCGGCTCAATCCCGAAAACAGGTCACCTCAAAAAAAAGTATATCGAACGTATATACAAAATTCTTGCCAGACTCACAAAACGCTCTTAGCCTCAATGTAACAATCTGATGACAGAGAAAGGCCATGATCCAGCTTATCCACAAGTTCTCGTTCAAAAAGGCCCTATCGGCGCTGCTTTTGTCCACGCTCTGGAGTGCTGCGGCGCAGGGGGCGGCTCTCCCAGCCGACAACCCGCTCGCCCGCGACTTCGCCTATTGCGCCGGGCGTCTTTCCGCCGAGGCGGCCCATCGCGAGGACCGAGAGTTGATGGCGCTCAAGCGCGAAATGCAGGATCTTCTGGCCGCCGTCATCGCCCCGGAGGCCGCCCCCTCCTACGAGGAATTGCGCATTGCAGGGCATGTGTCCCAGACCGAGTTGCTCGCCCTGTCCCGGTTTTCCTTCGACATGGAGGAGGCCGACCGGGCGGCGGAACTGGCCGCACGCAACATCCGGCAATGCCGAGCGATGTTACTGGGGGGCTGACCAGCCGTCATGGCAAAGAAAAAGACCCGCTCACGCGGGCCTTTCTGCCTGATAACCTTAGAAACTGAAAATATGCGTAGTCTTGTGAGAATTACGCTTCACGCGCAGCCTTCGTCGCCTTGGTCCACCAGGCGAGATCGCCCAGCATAGCTTCGACGGAGGGCAGAATGCCCGCTTCGATCTCGCTCATCTCGGCATTGGCGCCAAGCGGAGAAACCTTGAAGAAATCGGAGCCGGAAATGTAGACGGCGGAGCGCACCGGCACCATTTGCAGGTTGATCACCACAGCACGAAGATGCTCGACCGCACGAGCAGCACCCACGGCACCGTAACCAAAGACGGCAGCGGGTTTACGCACCCATTCCTTACCGGCCTGATCCAGCGCGTTTTTCAGCGAGGCCGGGATCGAGGAGTTGTATTCCGGGGTCACGAAAATATAGCCGTCGAATTCGGCCATCTTCTCCTGCCATTTGATCGCGTTCTGATCCGAGGAGGGCATCCAGAGGTTGGACGCCATTTCGTTGAACAGCGGCAGATCGAAGTCTTTCAGATCGACCAGTTCGAAATCGAGATCGGAGGACAGTTCCTTCGCTTTGGCCAGAAGCCATTGGGCCGGTTTGTCGGCGAAACGGGCGTCGCGGGTGGAGCCGATGACGATGGCGATTTTGGGGTTGGACATGATGAATTCCTTTTCTCGGCACGCCGGTTGGTGAGACAAACGGGGGAGAAGCGTGCCCTTATGTCACCAATAAAACCGCACAAACCCCGACCTCAATGCCAACTTATGCGCGCAATAACACAAAACCTGTGCGACCTCGCGCCGACCCTGTTGCGCATCTCTTTCACTTGCCCGCCCCCCCGCCGCGTGATTTAACGAGGCCATGAAAAAGCCCATCGACAACCCGGCGGATCCCTTCAAGAAAGCGCTCGCGGAAGCGACCAAAGTGCTGGCCGACGACAGCGAGTTGACCGTCACCTATACGATGGACCCCTCGGGCCTCTCGGGCGACACCATGCGCCTGCCGCAAGTGTCACGGCGGATGTCGAAGGAAGAGGTGCTGATCGCGCGCGGCACCGCCGATGCACTGGCGCTGCGCCACAAGTTTCACGACCAGAGCACCTTCCAGCGCTACGCCCCACCGGGCCAGATGGCCTTCGACATCTATAATGCACTGGAAAGCGCGCGTTGCGAGGCGGCGGGCGCGCGTTACATGCCCGGCACGGCTGGCAATATCGACGCCAAGATCGGCAACGAGGCGCTGCGGCGCGGCTATGACGGCATCACCCGGCGCGAGGACGCGCCGCTGGCGCAGGCCATGGGCTATTACCTGCGCGAAAAGGCCACCGGGCGCATCATGCCGGACGCAGCCGAAAACATCCTCGATCTCTGGCGCGATTTCATCGACGGCCAGACGCAAGACACGTTCGAGGACCTCGACAGCCTCTTGGAGGATCAACAGGGCTTTGCCCGTCTCGCCCGCCGTGTGATCGAGGAACTTGGCTATGGCGACCAACTCGGCGACGACCCGGATGAGGTCGATCCCGAAGAGGACCAGTCCGCCGAGACCGACGAGCAGGAGGAAGAACCGGACAGTCAGGGCGAGGAACAGGAACAGGACGACGACAACGAGGCGAGCGCCGAGGACACGCAGGAAGAACAACAGGACATGCAGGAGGCCTCCGTGTCCTCCGACGACATGGCCGACGAGGAGTTTTCCGAAGAAGTCGAGCTGCCGCAGGACGAAGCGGATGTGGAACCGCCGCAACCCGCGCCCGTCTCCGATGCCGACCCGAATTATCAGGTGTTCACCACCGCCCATGACGAAGAGATCAAGGCGGAAGAACTCGCGGAACCCGCCGAGCTCGAACGCCTGCGCGCCTATCTCGACCAACAGCTTGAGCCGCTGAAAGGCGCTGTTTCGCGGCTCGCCAACAAGCTGCAACGCCGTCTTCAGGCGCAACAGAACCGCTCTTGGGAATTCGACCTCGAAGAGGGCATTCTCGACGCCGGACGTCTGGCGCGGGTGGTGGCGAACCCGACCACACCGCTCAGCTTCAAGGTCGAGAAAGACACCGAGTTCCGCGACACGGTGGTGACGCTTCTCTTGGACAACTCCGGCTCGATGCGCGGGCGCCCGATCTCGATCGCGGCGATCTGTGCCGATGTTCTGGCGCGCACACTGGAGCGTTGCAATGTCAAGGTCGAGGTGCTGGGCTTTACCACGCGGGCGTGGAAAGGCGGGCTGTCGCGTGAGGAATGGCTCGCCGCCGGGCGTCCGCAACAGCCGGGCCGCCTCAACGATCTGCGCCACATCATCTACAAATCCGCCGACGCGCCGATGCGCCGGACGCGGGCCAATCTCGGCCTGATGATGAAAGAGGGCCTGCTCAAGGAAAACATCGACGGCGAGGCGCTTGAATGGGCGCATCGGCGGATCAGCGCGCGCCCCGAGGCCCGCAAAATCCTCATGGTGATCTCCGACGGTGCACCGGTCGATGACAGCACGCTCTCGGTCAACCCCGCAAATTATCTGGAAAAACACCTGCGCGACGTGATCGCCATGGTCGAGAAACGCCGTCAGGTGGAACTCTTGGCCATCGGTATCGGCCATGACGTGACGCGCTATTACAACCGCGCCGTTACCATCACCGACGCGGAACAGCTTGCAGGTGCGATGACCGAACAGCTCGCCTCGCTCTTCGACAGCGATCCGCGCGCCCGCGCCCGTGTCATGGGTATGCGCCGCGCCTCCTGAGCGGGGCTGTCCACAATTTGAACAACCGAAAGGACCATTGAAAAATGTTCCAGAGTTTTGACGTGACCTCCCGACCGGAACAGGCCGCACCGCGGGTCACCTCCCTGCGCCATGAGATGCACGAGGTCGGCCTCGATGCGTTCATCGTGCCACGCGCCGATGCCCATCAGGGCGAATATGTCGCCCCCTGCGATGAACGACTGGCCTGGCTCACGGGCTTCACCGGATCGGCGGGCTTTGCCGTGGTGCTGGAGGGGCGTGCTGCGATGTTCACCGACGGGCGCTACACGGTACAGGTGCGCGCGCAATGCGACCCGAAGGTTTTCGAATACGTCGACTGGCCCGCAACGACACTGGCCGATTGGCTTCTCGACAGCGACGCAGAGAAGATCGGGTTTGATCCGTGGCTGCACACGATCCGGGAGATCGAAACGCTGCGCCGCGCGCTCGAAGGGACCGGCAAAGAACTGATCGCCAGCCCCAATCTGGTTAACCGCATCTGGAAGGACCGCCCCGAGCGTCCCGCCGAACCGGTGAGCCATCAGCCGTTTGAACTCTCCGGCAAAACCTCCGAAGAGAAATTCGCCGAGATCGGTGCGGCAGTCGCCGCACAGGGCGCGGAAGCCGTGGTGCTCACCCTGCCCGACAGCATTTCCTGGCTTCTGAACATTCGAGGATCGGACATCGCGCACAACCCGGTGGTGCAGGCCTTTGCCATTCTGACCACCACTGGCCGATTACAACTCTTTGACAGTGCATCGAAATACGACCACCTCGGACCGGATCCGCGGATTTCGCTCCGGCCCCGCTCCGAGTTCTCCGACGCTCTGGGCGAGTTGACGGGCAAGGTTCTGGTCGATCCCGGCTCCGCGCCGCAGGCGGTCAAAACCCTGATGAAACAGGCGGAGATCGTGACCGGCGATGATCCTTGTATCCTGCCGAAAGCCTGCAAGACGCCTGAGGAGATCGCGGGCACGCGCGAGGCACACCTCAGGGACGGGGCGGCCATGGTCGAGTTTCTTGCGTGGCTGTCGGAGCAGACGCCCGAGGACCTGACCGAGATCGAGGTGGTCAAACAGCTCGAAGCCTGCCGAGCCGCTACGAACCAGCTCAAGGAGATTTCCTTCGACACGATCTGCGGCTCAGGGCCGAACGGGGCCATCGTGCATTACCGGGTGACGGAGGACACCAACCGCGCCCTCAAAGAAGGAGAGATTCTGCTGATCGACAGCGGCGCACAGTATCAGGACGGCACCACCGACATCACCCGCACCGTCGCTCTGGGCGATCCGGGAGCGGAGGAACGCGCGGCATTCACCGCCGTGTTGCAGGGCATGATCGCGATCTCCACGGCACGCTTTCCGCGCGGGGTTGCGGGCGCGCATCTCGACGCGCTGGCCCGTGCGGCCCTGTGGCGGATGGGGCGCGATTACGATCACGGCACCGGCCACGGCGTCGGCGCCTATCTCTCCGTCCACGAGGGTCCACAGCGGATTTCGCGGCTCTCCACCCTGCCCCTGCGCGAGGGGATGATCCTGTCGAACGAGCCGGGTTATTACCGCGAGGGGGCCTATGGCATCCGCATCGAAAACCTTATCGTGGTGCAAACCGCCCCCGCTCTCGACAGCGCCGATCCCGGGCGCGATATGCTGAGCTTCGAAACGCTGACATGGGTACCCATCGACCGCAGACTGATCCTAGCCGACGAGTTGGCACCTTGGGAGCGTGACTGGATCAACGATTATCACGAGGCCGTCTGGGACAAGCTTCACGACAGGCTTTCTGACCCCGCCCGTGCATGGCTGCGGCAAGCGGTTGCACCTGTCTGACATATACCTGACGCAATAACCCTGATAAGGTCTGTGCGAAAACAGATAAGAAGACGAACAAAAGGACGAGACCATGGGAGATCATATCACAATCCGCCCGGCGACCGGAAAATGGGTCGTGCGCGCAGGCGGGGCCGTGTTGGGGGAAACCGACCGGGCGCTGGAACTGAGCGAGGGCGATTTTCCTCCCGTGATCTATTTTCCGCGCGAAGACCTCGCCATGGCATTTCTCGAACCGACCGACACCGTCTCCGTCTGCCCGTTCAAGGGTGAGGCGAAACACTTCGATATTCATACAAAGTCCGTCGTGATCGCCAACGCCGCATGGTCCTACGAAGAGCCAAAACCCCGCGCCTCCGAAGTCCAGGGCTTTGTCGCCTTCTACCCGCAAAAAGCTGCGGTGGAACAGCTCTGAGGCTTTCTGATGGCGTAAATACTCACGAAACGCGGCCCTTTGAGGCCGCGTTTTTTTTACGAATGCTCTTCCGCCGCCGTTTCCGCCAGTTTGCGCGAGAACACCCGAAGCGCATCGACCTGAAACAGAGCGCCGTGCAGCTCCGGCCCGGTGTCTTCATGCAGCGTCACCACCGGCACGAAGATCAGGTTGTTCTTCTCGAACAGAGGCATGGCGCGCTCCAGCGTGGCGTTGGGTGAGACGTAAATCCCCTGCGTGATCAAGTCTTTGCACGCCTCCTCCGAGGCGGCGCGCGGCGCGTCTGGCTTGCGATAACACTGATGCACCCGCACGGTGGCCAGGAGATAGGCCTGCGGTCCGGCGGCGAGATGCACGCCCCGCCTCTCAAGCTGGGTGAGAAAGAAGGAGCGATCGACGAGACGCGAGGCCAGCGCGGTCGACAGCGACACTGCGACCATCACGGCAAGCCCGGTCTGCCAGTCACCGGTCAGTTCGAAGACAATCAACGTGGTGGAGATCGGCGCGCCAAGAACAGCGGCCGCCACCGCCCCCATGCCCGCAAGTGCGTAAAGCGTCACCGTACCGGAGACGTCCGGGAACAGCCCCGTCGCGATCAGACCAAAGGCCAGCCCGGTGAGCGATCCGACCATCAGCGCGGGGGAAAACACGCCCCCGCCCATCCGTCCGGCCATGGTGATCGCGACAGCGATGACCTTGAGCACGGCATAGACCACCGCCTGCCAGAGGATCAGATGTCCGGTCAACGCGGCAGAGGTGGTTTCATAGCCGACACCGATGATATGCGGGAAAAAGATCGCGATCACACCGAGCAAAAGCCCTGCCGCCGCCGGACGCAGCACCGGCGGCAAGTGCAGCTTTTCCTGCACCCAAGACCCGAAATCGTCGGCCATGAAAATCGTGCGCATCAGAAGAACGGCGACCAGACCGGAGAGCAGCCCAAGCATGAGAAAGGCCGGAAGTTCGACATAAAAGGACAGCACCCCGTCATCTGCGAGCGTGAACTCGGTGACGCCACCGAATTCCAGCCGGTTGATCACCGTCCCCGCAACGGAGGCGATGGCAATGGGGGCAAAGGCATGCACCGCGAAATGGCGCAACACCACTTCGAGCGCAAACAAAGCCCCCGCAATGGGGGCGTTGAACGAAGCGGAGACGGCAGCGGCCACGGCACAGCCCAGAAGATCGCGCCCGGTGATACCGTCCGCGTGCAACCTGTTGGAGACCCATGTGGCGATGACGCCGGCGAGGTGCACGACCGGCCCTTCGCGACCCGAAGAACCACCGGTGGAAAGCGTGATCAATGAGGCGGCGGCAGAGGCCAGCCCCGCGCGTTTCTCGACCCGCCCGTCGTTGAGCGCCGCGCCTTCGATCACATCGGCCACCGAACGCACACGCCCGTCGGGGGTGAACCAGTTGAGGATGATCCCGACCACCAGCCCGCCGATCACCGGCAGGGCCAGAACCCAGAACCACGGCAGATCGCGCGCCACGGTATGCAAATGCCGCAGGTCATGCGTGCCATAGAGAAAGGCCTGAAGCTTTTCGATGCCGAGACGAAAGAACAGCGCAGCCCCACCCGAAGCGATGCCGATCACCAGCGCAATGAACCAGAACTGAATCTGGCTCGGACCGCGCTGGCGCATCAGGGCAAGGGTCTCGCGAAGCCCGTCCCGGATCTCGATCAGCGCCTTGGCCGGATAGGTCGGTTTTTCCTCAGACATGCCCGTTCCCCTGTCCTCTTGTCGCCCCGGAGTGAGCTGTCGTGTCGGTCCGCTTTTCCCCACCGGCGGCTTCCTTTATGGTCGCCGGACCCAAACAGACAGCGAGTCGACCATGATCTCCGAGACCGTATATGCCGAGCTTTCCACCGTTCTAGAGGGTCGGCTCACCCGATCCAAGTCCGAACTGAACCAGCACGGGTTGTCTGAAACGTGGTTCCCGCTGACCCCGCCGGAGGTCGTGGCCTATCCCGAGACGACCGAAGAGGTCTCTCGTCTGATGAATATCTGTCACGCCCATGAGGTGCCGGTCACGGCCTTCGGCGCGGGCACCTCGCTCGAAGGACAGACGCTTGCGGCCAAGGGGGGCCTGAGCGTGGATTTCTCGCGGATGAACCGGGTGATCCGGATCAACGACGCCGATATGGACGCGGTGGTGCAGCCGGGGATCACCCGCGAAGCGCTGAACCTGGAATTGCGTACCACGGGGCTGATGTTCCCGGTCGATCCGGGGGCAAATGCGTCTCTGGGCGGCATGGCGATGACGCGGGCCTCAGGCACCACGGCGGTGAAATACGGCACGATGAAGGAGAATGTCATCGGGCTTGAAGTGGTGCTGGCCGATGGCACGGTCATCCACACCGGATCGCGGGCACGCAAATCCGCCTCGGGCTATGATCTCACCTCGCTTTTCGTGGGCTCCGAGGGCACGCTCGGGCTGATCACGGAAATGACCGTGCGGCTTCATGGTCAACCGGAGGCGATCTCGGCGGCGGTCTGTTCCTTTGACGAGATCACCCCGGCGGTGCAGGCGGTGATCGCAACCATCCAGATCGGTCTGCCGATGGCCCGGATCGAATTTCTCGACGCGGAAAGCGTCGATGCGGTGAACAAGTATTCCGGCGCCGAATTTCCTCTGAAACCGCATCTTTTCGTCGAGTTCCACGGTTCGGAAAGCGGTGTGGCCGAGCAGGTCGAAATGTTCGGCGAAATCGTCCATGAGTTCGGCGGTTCAGATTTCCAATGGGCCTCGAAGGCAGAGGATCGCACCGCGCTCTGGACCATGCGCCACCATGCCTATTGGGCCTGTCTGGCGCTGCGCAAAGGCGCGAAAGCGGTGGTGACGGATATTTCCGTGCCGATCTCGAAACTGGCGCAGGCGGTTGAGGACACCGCCGCCGACATTGCCGCCTCGCCTATTGACGGCCCGATTCTGGGCCATGTCGGCGACGGCAATTTCCATGCGATCCTTCTGGTCGACCCAAACGATCCCGAGGAGATCAAACTGGCCAAGGAGCTGGCCCATCGCATGGCCGAACGCGCGCTCGCGCTTGGCGGCACGATCACCGGCGAGCACGGCATAGGCATGGGCAAGAAAGGCCTCATGGCAGAGGAACACGGCGCGGCCTGGGGGCTGATGGGGCAGATCAAGGCGGCGATGGACCCGAAGAATATTCTCAACCCGGGCAAGCTCGTGCCCTGAGGGCCCTGCCCCATAAGACAAGACTGGCGCGGAAAAGGTTTTCCCCTTCCGCGCCTTTCCATGAAACAAGATCACTCGGATACGCGAGAGCCTAGTGATACATCGTTAAACTTCCGTGAAAGCGCCTAAAGCGTTTTGCGAGAGGGCTTTAGCCCGCCAGAAGCGCGCGAGCGGCCTCCCGCGCAGCCTCCGTGATCGTGTCACCGGACAGCATTCGCGCCAGTTCGTCGATCCGCTTGCCCGCATCGAGCGGTGTGACCTCCGACAGGGTCATACCGCCTTCTACCCGTTTCGCCACGCGCCAGTGATGCCCGCCAAGCGCAGCCACCTGCGGGCTGTGGGTCACCACGAGCACCTGTCCCTCTTCCGAGAGCGCCTTGAGACGACGCCCCACCGCATCGGCGGTCGCGCCGCCGACACCTCGGTCGATCTCGTCGAAAATCATCGTGACCCCGGTCTGATCACGGGTGAGACAGACTTTGAGCGCCAGCAAAAAGCGCGACAACTCGCCGCCAGAGGCGATCTTGTTGAGCGGCCCGGCAGGCGCGCCGGGGTTGGTGGCCACCGTGAAGGCCACGGCATCGCGCCCCTCCGGTCCCGCATCGCCTTCCGTGATCTCGGTCGAAAACACCGCCCGCTCCATCTTGAGCGGAGCCAGTTCACGCCCCATCATCGCATCCAGTTCCTGCGCCGCTTTCCGCCGCGCATCAGTCAGTTCGGAGGTGGCCGCATCATAGGCGCTTTCCGCCTCGCGCACCGCTTTACCGAGCCTGACGAGATCGCCCTCGCCACCATCGAGCGCCGCGAGTTTCTCACGCAGCCCTTCGGCAAAATTCCCCAACTCATCGGGAAGAACATTGTGTTTGCGCGCCAGCCCGCGAATGGCGAACAGCCGTTCTTCGACCATCTCAAGCTCATGCGGGTTGAATTGCAGCGCCTCGATGCAATCTTCAACGCCCGATTGCGCCTCTGCCAATTCGTTGAGCGCCCTGCCCAAAGCGTCAATCGCCGCATCCAAGCGCCCTTCGGCGCGCTCAGACGCACCTTCGAGCCATTTGAGCGCATCCGTCAGCATGCCCTCGCCGCCATCGTAGGACATCGCTTGGTGGGCCTTGGCCACATCCGCCGCAATCTTTTCCGCCGATTGCATGAGGCGACGCTCGGCGTCAAGCTTGGCCTCTTCACCGGGTTCTGGGTTCAGCGCATCCAGCTCGCTCACCGCATGACGCAGGAAGTCCTCTTCGGATTTCAAAGCCGCCTGACGGGTCTCCGCCTCAGTCAGCGCCTTACGCGCCGCACTCAGGGCTTTCCATGCCTTTCGGGAGGTCTCCAGCAGCGGCTCCAGCCCACCGAAGGCATCAAGCAAAAGCCGGTGCCCGCGCGGATTCAACAGGCCACGGTCGTCATGTTGCCCGTGCAACTCGACCAACACATCCGAGAGCCGTCGCAGCACATCGCCGGAGACCCGCCGGTCGTTGACCCAAGCGGTCTTGCGCCCGTCGGAACTGTTCACCCGGCGCAGGATCAACTCGCCATCTTCCGGCTCGATCCCCAGTTCGGCGAGCACTTCCTCGGCGTCATGGCCTTTCGGCAGATCGAACACTGCCGTGACCTCGCCCTGCGCCGCTCCCGTGCGCACCAGATCGGCACGCCCGCGCCAACCGAGGACAAAGCCAAGACTGTCCAGAAGAATGGATTTCCCCGCGCCGGTCTCTCCGGTCAGAACATTGAGGCCCGGCTGAAACTCCAATTCCAGCCGGTCGATGATCAGCATGTCCCGGATATCGAGACTTCTCAGCATCGGGATCTGAGCCTCAGAGCCATTCGCCGCGGATCATCTGACGATAGATCGCGCCAAGCCAGTTGTTCTCGAAGACTTTCGGTTCCAGCCCCTGCCCGGTCAGCAGTTTGTAGCTGTCCTGATACCAAGGTGTGGACTGGTAGTTGTGACCCAGAATCGCGCCTGCGGTCTGTGCCTCTTCCGTGAGCCCCAGCGACAGGTAGCTTTCCACCAGCCGGTGCAGTGCCTCGGGCGTGTGCTGCGTGGTCTGGAACTGTTCCACCACCACGCGGAAACGATTGACCGCCGCAACGT
The DNA here is from genome assembly GCF_003050785.1 of Celeribacter persicus. GTDB lineage: Bacteria > Pseudomonadota > Alphaproteobacteria > Rhodobacterales > Rhodobacteraceae > Celeribacter > Celeribacter persicus. The sequence continues at coordinate 161,835 of NZ_QAOH01000008.1, read as the reverse complement.
AGTGTTTGTGTTTGAGGTAATAGCGCCCGATCTCCATCTCCTTCGCCGCAAGGTGGTCGAAGGCGAGATCGAATTTCAGAATCGCCGAACGTGCATATTCGCTGTTCGGGTAGCGCTCGATCACCACACGCAGCGCCTGTAGCGCCTGAAAGGTCAGGCCCTGATCCCGGCCCACATCGTCGATCTGGTCGTAATAGGACAACGCCAGAAGATATTGCGCATAGGCCGCATCTTCATCCGCGGGGTAGAAATCGAGGAAACGCTGCGCGGAAACACGGGCGTTCTCGTAATCGCGATCGCGATGATAGGAAAAGGCCTGCATGATCAGGGCGCGTTTGGCCCAGTCGGAATAGGGATAAAGCCGCTCGACCTCCCCGAAATAGAAGGCCGCATCGTCGAAATCCTTTTGCGTGATTTCGTATTCCGCGCGTTCGTAGATGTCCTTGGCCGGGTAACCTTCAAGGTTTTCGCGCGGGGCATACTCCCCACAGGCCGTCAGGAAAGCCGTGGAAAGTCCGAGCGTTAAAGCCAGTTTGCCTGTTTTACGTGCCGTCATGAAAGGCCCTACCCTCACCGTTCACCGCCCGTTTCACCGGGTCGTGCCCACACTCCTAGCACAGAAAAATCCGGTGCAAAACGCCTTAACGGCGGAAAAGTCATCACGGCACGGAGAGTGTGCTTTGTATCTCGTGTTTCCGATGGCTTCGCGCTACGGAAACCGCAAACATCACAGCCGCAATCAGGCGCAGACTGCCAGATCGGCAGGGCTGACACCCGCCCCCGGAAGCCGCGCGGCCGTCGCGGTATCGACAGTCACAAAGGCCCATGCGCCGGGCGTGTCGAACAGTTTGCGCAAGAGCTTGTTGGTCACCGCATGGCCGGATTTCTCGCCCACATAGCGCCCGAGGATCGGCGCGCCCGCAAGGTAGAGATCGCCCAAAGCGTCGAGCATCTTGTGACGCACGGGTTCATCGTCGTGACGCAGACCGCCCGGAGACAGAATCTCGTCGCCATCGACCACCACGGCGTTCTCGAAGGTGCCACCAAGAGCCAGCCCGTTTTCGCGCATGTAATCCACATCCGCCTTGCGGCAGAAGGTGCGGCAATTCGACAGCTCACGCACGAAAGCACCGTTGGCCATCACCAGATGCTTGTTCTGCACCCCGATCGCCGGGTCGGCAAAGTCGATGTGAAAGTCGATTTCCATCGTATCGGACGGCTCAAGCCGTGCCCGTGCCGTATCCGTGACAAGTTCGACCGGCTTGAGAATTTTCAGCGCACGGGTCGGGCCGTCCTGACGGCGCAGACCGGTGGCGAGGATAGCATCGACGAAAGGTGCTGCGGACCCATCGAGAATCGGGACTTCCGGGCCATCGACGGCGATCACCGCATTGCTGACACCGCAGCCCGCCAGAGCCGCCATGATATGTTCGATGGTCGAAAGCTCCACCCCGTCGTCATTGCGGATCAGGGTACAAAGCTGCGAGGGCACGACCGCATCCCAGCGTGCCGGGATCAGCGCATCGCGGGCATCGTTGGCATCCGCTTTGATGTCGGAGCGCAGGAAGGAGATGCCACTGTTGGCGGGGGCGGGCATCACATCCATGCGCACGGGAGCGCCGGAGTGGAGCCCCACGCCCTCGAAGCGAATTCGTTTTGCAACTGTGCTCTGCGCCATTGGCCTCACATCTCTTTACCGTCTTACGCGCAGTGGATTTTGCGTTTCACTACGCCTGTGCGCTTGATTTACCCGCACCTAACCAATGCGGTTCCCCAAGCTCAACTCAATCTTTGTAACCGATTGAAACATGGCCACTGCCAGAAAGGCAGAAACCCGCGCACCCCATCGCTGCATTGCGGCAAGCTCTTTGAAACAAAAGAAAAAGACCACCCGAAGGTGGCCTTTTTCGTCTTGTGATCTTCGTGAATGTGATCGCGGCAACGAAAGCTCACAGCCCCGCAATCACAGGTTTATGTCAGTTTGCCTGACGGCGCAGGAAGGCCGGAATTTCGATCTTTTCCTGTTCCGGGTTCGGGTCCTGATCCTCGTCATAGGCCTGATGCACCTGCGGGCGGACCTGCGGTTGGGCCGCGAAACGGGCCTGCGGTTGCGGCGCTGCCGGACGGGTCTCCTGCTCATTGTGGCCGGTCATGCGACCGATCAGCGAATTGATCCCGAAGCGACCACCCTTGGCTTCTGCGGTGGGCTGCTGCTGGGTCGGCTGGTGCTGTTGCGGACGCATGTCGGCACGGGGTTGTTTCGACACAGCGGCCTGCAGACGTGCCAGAGCCTCCGGAGAGGGCGTCCCCGGCGCGGGCGCGCGCGGCGCAACAAAGCTCTCGGCCTCCGGCTCATGCATCGCGGGCTGCGGCGCTGGCTGCGGGCGCGGCTGATAGACCGGCGGCGGCAGATCGTCGTCGAGTGCCCGGAATTCGTCCTGAGCCTCGGCGCGACGGTGGCTCACTTGCGGATCGAACACGTCGAGGGTCGGTTGGGCCGGTTCGCTGTGCTCGACAGCGGCGGCGGCTGCCACGGCAGCCGGAGCGGCCTGTTCCATTTTCTCTTCCACCACTTCCGGCGCTTGCAGCGGCTCGGCCAGACGGCGGCGCGGCACCGGCATGTCCTCGATGACCTGCGCGGCGTCGATGCCCGTGGCAACGACAGACACACGCATCGCGCCATCCATGTCGGTGTCAAGCGTGGAACCGACGATGATATTGGCGTCCGGATCGACCTCTTCACGGATACGGTTGGCCGCTTCGTCAAGCTCGAACAAGGTCAGGTCGTAGCCACCGGTGATGTTGATCAGCACGCCTTTCGCACCCTTGAGCGAAATTTCGTCCAGAAGCGGGTTGGCGATTGCCTTCTCGGCGGCCTGAATGGCACGGTCTTCGCCGGTCGCGTCGCCTGTACCCATCATCGCCTTGCCCATCTCGTCCATCACGGAACGCACGTCGGCAAAGTCGAGGTTGATGAGGCCCGGACGGACCATCAGATCGGAGATACCTTTGACGCCCTGATAGAGCACGTCATCGGCCATGGAGAAGGCTTCGGTGAAGGTGGTTTTCTCGTTGGCGAGGCGGAACAGGTTCTGGTTCGGGATCACGATTAGCGTGTCGACCATCTTCTGAAGCTGCTCGACGCCCTCATCGGCCTGGCGCATGCGCTTCGCCCCTTCGAACTGGAAGGGTTTGGTCACGACACCGACGGTCAGAACGCCCAGCTCACGCGCGGCTTGCGCAATGATCGGGGCCGCGCCCGTGCCGGTGCCGCCGCCCATACCGGCGGTAATGAAGCACATATGCGCGCCAGCCAGATGATCGACGATCTGTTCGATGCTCTCTTCGGCTGCCGCAGCGCCGACGGAAGGACGCGCCCCCGCGCCCAGACCCTCGGTCACTTTCACCCCCATCTGGATGCGGTGTTGTGCCTTGGCATGTTGCAGCGCCTGGGCGTCGGTGTTCGCCACGACGAAGTCGACACCTTCGAGCTGTTTCTCGATCATGTTGTTGACCGCGTTGCCGCCGGCCCCACCGACACCAAATACCGTGATTTTCGGTTTCAACTCGTCCCGCTCGGGCATCGTCAGATTCAAAGCCATGAGTACCGCCTGTGTTCTTTGCTCAGGGTCATCGCGCCTTCTGCGCTCTTCCCCGACTGTCCCCGCCCCTGAATCGGAGCAAAATTTACCTATTCACGATAAATCCTATGGGTTTTCATGCGGCCCGTCATCCCAAAAACACGAACTTGCCACAAAATATGGGGCAACAGCCCACTATTTTCGGCGGGATTTTGCGCAAACCGGCAGATTTAGGGGAAAGAAGCCGACAGAACCCAAGGGCGAGCGCAGAGGCACACCCGCCCGGAGCTTACCGGCTCCGCAAATCATTCATCTTGTCTGGGCCCTGCTCGGCCATCCTTATCTGTCTCACGCGGCGCGCGGGGGCCTTTGCCCTTTATGCGGAGACTTTACCACAGCCCCGCGTCGCTTCGCAATCGCTTACCAGTTGTCCTTGAACCACCGCATCGCACGTTTGAGCGAGCGCGCCGGATAGCGTTCCGCCGGAATTTCGAAATCCCACCATTCATCCTGCGGATTGGCCGCGAAAAGGCAAAGCCCCACGGCGGAGGCAAAGGCCGCGCCGGTCGCCGCCTGCGGCAGGCCCTGAACCCGCAAAGGCCGTCCGATGCGCACGTTCTGGCCGAGGATTTTCGGCGCCAACGTATCGAGACCCGGAATTTGCGAGCCGCCCCCCGTGAGCACGATCTGCTGGCTTGGCATATGTTCGAACCCCGCCGCATCGAGACATTCGCGCACGCCTTCGAGGATTTCCTCGACACGCGGCCGGATGATGCCGATCAGCTCGGCACGCGACACGGTGCGACGGTCTTTCTCCCAGTCGCCGCTTTCGCCACCCACTTCGATCATTTCGCGATCATCCATGCCGGTGGCGACCAGCCCGCCGTAGAAGGTCTTGATCCGCTCGGCGGTGGCGAAGGGAATTTGCAGCCCCATGGCGATGTCGGAGGTCACATGCTCGCCACCCATGCGCACGCTATCGGCATAGATCATGTGTTTCTTCATGAAGATCGACACATCGGTCGCCCCGCCGCCGAGATCGACACAGGCCGCCCCCAGTTCCTGCTCATCCTCGACAAGGGCGGAAATGCCGGAGACATAAGCCCCGGAGGCGAGACCCGCCACTTCGAGATCGCAGCGCTTGATGCAATAGAGAAGGTTCTGGATCGTCGCCGTATCCACCGTCAGCATATGCATGTCGACGGCCAGCGTCTGGCCGATCTGACCGCGCGGGTCCTTGAGGCCGGAGCGGTGATCGAGCTGGAAATTCACCGGCTGGGCGTGCAGCACTTCGCGATGTGTGCCGTAATCGGGCACATCGGAGGCGGCCAGCACGCGGGCCACGTCCTGTTCCGAGACGGTCTCATATTCGACATCCACTTGCCCGGCGATGCCATAGGAGCGCGGATTGCCACCCGAGAAACAGGCGATGACGTGATCGACACGGGTCTGGGCCATTTTCTGCGCCGCCTGCACGGCGGTGCGGATGGCGCGTTCGGTTTCCGGCATCGACTCGATCTCGCCGAAGCGCACCCCGCGCGAGCGCGTGGTCGCCGCCCCGATCACCCGGAAGGAGGACTGCCCCGCCAGCGCGCCAACCCCGTCGCCGCCCATGAACCGCTCCCCATCGAAGCGCAGCACCAGACAGGCGATCTTGGAGGTGCCGACATCGAGAATGGCGATCACACCACGTTGCAGAGCGGCCTTGCGCATGTTCCGCATGGCCCGCTGGGCCTCGTACAAATCGGTCATCTGTAAGACACTCCAAGTTCGACGCCACGAAGGCGTTTGAGTTCGTCCTGAGCAGCCTCGGTCAGTCGCACTGTCGGTCGGGTCGGGCGGCGCATGTCGACAATCGCCACATCGCGCCCCAAAAGGTCCTTGGCCTGATCCAGCGCCACCACCTGCGCCAGCGCACCAAGCGGTTTCTCTTCCGGCAGCATGATCACCTGATCGCGGTCCAGAACGACGTTCCAGCGCCGCTCGCCCACGCGCACAAGCCCACGCATCCGTGGCAGGAGGGGACCTGCGGCCTTGAGGATCGCCAGCGCCTCGACCACCTCACGTTCCGCCCCCTCACCCGCAATCAGCGGCAGGTCGGGACGGTCGCCCCGGTGCGGCAACGCAGCCACCCGGTGCCCCTCGGCGTCGAGCATTTCAAGCCCGGCATCCGAGCGCCAGATCACAGCGGGGGTGCGCTCGGTGATGTCAATCTGCAAAATCCCGCCGGCGCGCACATGCAGCCCGGCGGAGGCCACGGCATCGAGGTCTTCAACCTGTTCGAGCATACCGGGCAGATCGAGATCGAAGGAGGAAATCGGGAAATCCATCGCAACGATCTCGCGAATATCCTCGGCGAGCGCCTCAGACGCCCCGTCGATCGCCATGAGTTTCACCATGAACTCGGGGCGGTTCTGAATCTCGCTTTTCATCAGAACGATCTGATCGGTGAAGGCGGTGCGATGCTCCTCGGAAGCAAACCACAGCCCGACACAGGCCGCCACCGCAGCCAGCGGCGCAATGCGACGCAGAAAGAAACGGAAAGACGGCGTGAGCCAAAGGCGGTTCATCCGGTAAGCCGTGCGCGAAGGTGCCGGATCACGCGGACGCTGAGGTACGCTGTCATCGCCCCGGCGGGCACGGATCGCCCGGGCCACGGCCTCGGACACGCGGGCGGAGCCGCCTGCGGTTGGGCCCTTGGCGAAGTCGATGGGGTCTACCGGTCGCATGAGGCATCCTCCACCATCCAGGCGCAGAACCGGCCAAAACTGATGCCGCTCTTCTGCGCCTGTTCGGGCGACAGAGAGGTGGGCGTCATACCCGGCTGTGTGTTGGTTTCCAGAAGCACGAGACCATCGAGGCCTTTCGCCTCGTCCCAACGGAAATCGGTGCGCGACACACCCCGGCAACCGAGCGCCTTATGGGCGCGCAGAGCATAGTCCTGACAGGCGGCGGTGATCTCGGCGGGAATGTCGGCCGGACAGACATGGCGCGAACCGCCCGCCTTGTACTTGGCGTCGTAGTCGTACCAGCCATCGGTGAGAATATCGGTGACGCAGAGCGCCTTGTCGCCCATCACGGAGCAGGTCAGCTCACGCCCCGGCGCATATTTCTCGACCATGACGACGGGGGGCATTTCCTGCGACAGGCGCGGCGCGTTGGAACCTTCACGCACGATATAGACACCGACGGAGGAACCCTCGTTATAGGGCTTTACCACATAGGGTGGTTCCATCACGTGCCCGGCCTCAACCTCGAAGCGGGAAGCCAAAAGCGACGGCACGATGGGAAGGCCCGCAGCACGGTAGACTTCCTTGGTCTTTTCCTTGTCCATGGCGAGAGCGGAGGCAAGAACGCCGGAATGCGTATAGGGAATGCGCATCCATTCGAGCAACCCCTGCACACAGCCGTCTTCACCGAAACGACCATGGAGCGCGTTGAACACGACATCGGGCTGACACGCGGCCAGTCGGGCGCAAAGGTCCTCGCCCGCGTCGATCTCGATCACTTCAAATCCTTCACCCCGAAGCGCCTCGGCGCATTCACGCCCTGAAGACAAGGACACTTCGCGCTCTGACGAAGGCCCGCCTTTGATCACGGCCACTTTCGGGGACTGCCTGCTCGACATGTCCACTCGCCTCAATATGTTCAGGACCGTCTTCTCGCGACCCTTGGAAAACGCCCCGTTTCGGGGTCTGTCTTTGCGTCCTGCTCCGAACGCTTATGGCACTTATGCGCCGGATTTTTGCGCTTCGGCAAGACCGTCCGGGATCGGTTCCCCGGAAAATTCACCGATGCGTTTGATTTCCCATTGTAACGTGAGACCCGCGTTTTGAAATACCTTTTTTCGCACCGTCTCGCCCAAAAGTTCGAGATCGTGCGCAGAAGCCTCACCCGTGTTGATCATGAAGTTCGAATGCTTCTCGCTCATCTGCGCGCCGCCGATGGAAAAGCCCCGAAGCCCCGCGTCGTCGATCACCTTCCAGGCCTTGAGATCATGCACGTCATCGGCCTTGCCCGTTGAGCTGAAACCTGCCGGGTTGCGGAAAGTGGACCCCGCAGAGCGCTCCTTCACCGGCTGGGTGGCGTCACGCTTGGCAAGCTGCTCTTCCATCCGCGCGGCAAGCACCTCCGGATCGGCACTTTCAGCTTCAAACGTCGCCTCGACGATCACCCAGCCCTCGGGCAGATCGGTCTGCCGGTATTGGAAATTCAAATCGTCAGCGGTGAGCGTCACAAGCGCCCCTTCCCGCGTCACCGCTCTGGCCGAGACGAAATGATCGGCCACATATGAGCCGTAGCACCCCGCATTCATCCGCACCGCACCGCCGATGGCGCCGGGAATGGTGCGCAGGAAGGTCAGATCGAGCCCCGCCTCTGCCGCCTTGCGCGCCACATGGGCATCCAACGCGGCCACACCCGCCGTCACCCGGTTTCCGTAGATATTGATGTGATTGAATCCCCGCCCCATGCGGATCACCACGGCACGAATACCGCCGTCCCGCACAATGAGGTTCGAGCCAACCCCCATGGGAAACACCGCAACGGACGGGTCTAAAGCGGCCAGAAACCCCTGCAAATCCGCAAGATCAGCGGGCTGAAACAACGCATCCGCCGGCCCGCCCACACGCAGCCACGTGAGATCGGAAAGCACCCGGTTCTCGGTCAGCTTGCCACGGGGGGTGGGATAGGTCTGGGTCATGTGTGGCTCTTTTGGGTCGGGTTTAGAACGTCATAGCAGATTGGGGGATGGGGGGAAGGTCGTTACTCCCAGATTTTTTGTAGCAACTCCCAAAGTTCCGACAAACCTTTTGCCCTCTTCATCCCCTTCAGGATTTCGTCAACGCCTTTGAACGCTGGCCCTGTGATCTCTTTCACGCGCGTTTTGCCGAGTGCCACGGTGACCGTCAACAAGGCCAGACGATAGTTGACCTCTTTGAGGAAGGAGGACTTCGCCGGACCGGACGCACTGTCCAACCCACGCATCGCACGCTCCGCATCATCGGCAAGATCGCGCAGCACAGCCAGATCTCCCTCGTGCAGTGGAATTCCACCCTGCCCAACCTTAAACCCCTCAAGCGCTTGGCGCATTTCATTAAGATATTCCCAAGCGCTCGTCTCCGCCTCAAGCTCTAATTCTTCGAGAGGCGCAAAACGCAGCAGGGTCTCACTGAAATGTTGACGGGTCATGTCGCTCAGCTGGTCGACGATCTCCGCCAAAGCCCCCATCCGCATCGTGCCAAATTCACGACATGTGACCTCATCCAATCGCGCCGCATCAAGCGTTTTGCCCAGTTTGACGATTTTGCCGACATTCAACGCCTCGGTCTGGCGGGTTTTGGAGAACTCTTCGAGCAGCCGGTCGAGATAGGTCGCGACATAGCCCGCCCCCTGCATCGCGGCGCCTTCGGCCTTGAGCGCCGCGCTGAACGTCTCGATATCGTCGCGCAGCTCTTCGGCGTCGCCGAGATAGCGTGCCAATTTCTCAGGATCGCGAATGAACTTCACATCCTCCGCGAAAGGCACCATGCGCATCAACCGGGCGGCCTGATCGAAAGAGAAATCACTCAGTGCCGCATGTAAGAGCCTTTGAGCCGCAAGCCGCTCTGCCGGATTGGCCTTGGGTTGTCGTGCAGCCTCGATCTCCGCAATCCGTTTGGCAATAGCTTCCGGGCCGTCTTTCCAGATTTCATCTTCTATCAGGGCGACCTGCTCGTAGAGTGCCCAATCGGGCGGATTGGAGATGGGGTCGAGCATGGCGGCATACCAGTCGAGCCAGAAGAGCCACATACTCGCGTCACGACCTACCTGCGCCACCTGCGCCTGCACATCCTCCCACATCTGTAAAAATGGATTTTCATCATCCCACAGCGGAGAGGCGAAAACATCATCCCTCGCTTCCAGAACCAGACAATCTCTCCGCTCGCCCGCCCAGAACAAATCCTCAGCATCAGCCGCAATTATAGCAGCAGCGGAAGCTGCAGAGCCGACAGCAGAAACACCCCGACGCGGATATTCGATGCCTCCGCTATGGCTATCCGCGGCAATGAGGACTGTGAAGACAGCACCACCGGCATCAATGGCAGCGGCGGTCCCTCGGGTCGGGCGTGGAGCGTCGACGCTCAGGGCCCTATACTCGTCTCGAACAACATCAAGGATTTTTGTGGTTACATTTCTTATCTGCGGGGTTGGAGACACTGCAACAACCGCAGAGGTCAATGCAGATCGCAAAACCGGCAAGGCAATATTACTTGGTCGCGCCAGATCAGATAAGCTCCAAACCCAAAAAACCGGCAACACCCGCAGTGCAGCCCGTGCAGCAATCGCAATCGCATCCTCCCGGTTTCGCCCCTGCAACCACGCCTCAAGCGACTTTCTGTCCTTAATCTCAGAAATATCCAAACCCGGCCCGCCCCAATCGCATCAATCTCTCGCAATGCTAAGGGCTTTCGGCGCAAACCGGAACAGGGGATTTGCCCTATTCCGCAGGGTCCTTCGCCATTGTCCGTCTCACCCACCGGCCCAGATACACCACGGGCCAGCGCAGGATCGACACACCCGCCGCGAAGACGACGAGGCCGATCCATGGACCGTTCTCATAGGTGACATAACCCAGCAGGGGAACCCCCAGAGCGATCAGCCCATAGGCTGCGGGCCAATGGTTGCGACGCGACGGGAACATCGCGATCACATTGGCAAGCACCGCCCAGAAACAGGCAAGGGTGAGGGACAGGGTCATGCGGCCTTCTTCCTATCTGATCCGCCGCACAAGACGCTTCCACAGCACCTTGAGCGGCTTTCGAAACAAAGACACGGCAGCAGCTAAACCAATTACAACCGGCAGGTATCCATGGACACGACCGGTCCAGATCAACAGCACGGGCAGCACGAGCAAAAGTGCGAGACCCGGAAGAATCTGGTGGCGCAAGGGTAACGGAGCGAGGGCCATGGTGGCAAGCGCCCAGATTGCGAGCGCGACCAGCGGTTCCTGCAAGAGACTCACGACAGCCCGCCCAAGACAAAGGCCAGAAGCGCAAGTACGGCAAAGATCAAACCGACGACCGGCACCCAGTTGGCCACGCGGAAGGGCGCTTTCGGGCTGCGGCGTTTCAGGAGAATGAGCGCCCCGTTCACCAAGGTGAAGACCACGAGCAGGATGGTCGAGGTCACCCCCGCCAGATCGGAAACCGGCAGGCTGAGCGCCGCGATCAACACCAGCGCACCGATCAGCAGCGTGGCGAAAACCGGCGTGCCGAACCGCGGATGGGCATGATGAAAGACCCCAAGCGCCCCGCCCCGCTTGCCCAGACCGAAGAGCACGCGGGCGGCCATGACCATCTGCGCCAGAACGCCATTGAGCGCGGCAGTGGCGGCGATGGCGGACAGCACGATCCCTTTTCCACCCCCGGCCTCATAGACCAGCGCCAGCGGGCGCTCGGAACCGCCGAGATTTTCGAGCGGCACAGCGCGCACGGCGGTGATCGTGACCCCGGCATAGAGCAAGGTGGTGATGATCAGGGAGGCGATGATGGCTATGGGCAGCGTGCGTTCGGGGCGCTTGACCTCCTCGGCCATGTTGACGATGTCCTCAAACCCGATGAAGGCGAAAAACGCCAACGTCGCGGCCACGCCGATCCCCGGAAAATAGGGCGCGGCGGGCGTGATGAAATCGGGCGACACCGGCGCGTGCCAGCCGGCCCAGATCACCATCGCCAACCCGCCGACCTCGATGACGGTGAACAAAGCGGCCACGGCAAGGCTTTCCAATACACCGATGAGGGCGATTGCGATCAGCGCGAGGCCCAGCCCCACAATCGCCGCGTTGAAAGGAACATCAACGAAACTCGTGAGATAGCCTGCACCGCCGCGCAACACCGCCGCCGCCGACACGGTGCCCCCCGCGACGATGGCGAGCCCGACGAGTACGCCGAGCACGCGCGATCCGGTGCCCGCCTCGACATAGGCGGCCTCGCCTGCGGCCTCCGGGATGCGGGTCGAAAGCTCGGCATAGGACAGTGCGGAAGGTGCGGCGATCAGACCGGCCAGAAGAAAAGCCACGGGCGCGTAAAGCCCGGCCTCGGCGGCGACCGTTCCCACCAGAACATAAATCCCCGCACCGACCATGACGCCGACACCGTAAGCGGTGAGCAATCCGGGACCGATGCGGCGTTTGAGATGATCGGACATGGGTCTCCTCCCGCAGCCAGAAACATGTCGAAACGACTTTAGCGACACGGTCCGCTTCGGCCAATGCGCCCGATCAAATAGCTGCGAAGAACCGCAGGTTCAGGATTTCGACAGCCGCTCCGGCAGGTTATGCGCCCAGGCGGAGATTGTTCCGGCCCCGAGACAGACGACCATATCGCCCGGTCGGGTCTGCTCGCGCACCAGCCGTTCGAGATCGTCCTCGCAGGTCACGGCGCGGGCGTGGCGATGGCCGTGGCGGATCAGACCGGCCACCAGATCGTCACGCGACGCGCCGGGGATCGGATCTTCGCCGGCGGCATAGACCTCGGCGATGCCCACGACATCGGCCTCGTTGAAACAGGTGCAAAAATCGTCGAACAGGCTATGCAGACGCGAATAGCGGTGCGGCTGATGCACCGCGATGACGCGCCCGTCACAAGCCTGACGTGCAGCTTTCAGGACGGCGGCGATCTCCACCGGGTGGTGGCCGTAATCGTCGATGATGGTGACCCCGTTCACCTCGCCCACGCGGGTGAACCGACGGTTCACACCGCCAAAGTTTGCCAGCGCCTGTTTGATCTCTTCGGCCTTCATGCCGAGATGCCGCGCCACGGCGACGGCGGCCAGAGCGTTGGAGACGTTGTGATCGCCCGGCATCGGGAGCGTACAACCCTCGATCACCATCTCGTCGGCGGCGAGAACGATGTCGAAATGCGCCACACCCTTCTTGTAGGTCAGGTTGACGGCGCGCACATCGGCTTGGGCGTTGAAGCCATAGGTGACAACGCGGCGGTCGGTGATCTTGCCGACAAGGCTCTGCACCTCCGGGTGGTCGGTGCAGCAGACCGCGAGGCCGTAAAAGGGGATGCCTGAGACGAAATCGTAGAAGCCCTGACGCAGGTTCTCGATCGTACCCCAGTGCTCCATATGCTCCGGGTCGATGTTCGTGACGATGGCAATGGTCGCAGGCAGACGGTTGAACGTGCCGTCGGACTCGTCAGCCTCCACCACCATCCAGTCGCCCTGCCCCATCCGGGCGTTCGAGCCGTAGGCGTGAATGATACCGCCGTTGATCACCGTCGGGTCGATACCGCCCGCGACCAGAAGCTCCGCAACCAGCGTGGTGGTCGTGGTCTTGCCGTGGGTGCCTGCCACGGCGACATTCGACTTGAGACGCATGAGTTCCGCGAGCATCTCGGCGCGGCGCACCACCGGAAGACCCTTGGCGCGGGCGGCATCAAGCTCCGGGTTGCCCGGTTTGATCGCGCTGGAAATCACCACGACCTCCGCGTTGTCGAGATTTTCCGCCCGCTGCCCCTCGTAGATCACTGCACCCAGCTCCTTGAGGCGATCCGTGATTTTCGACGCCTTGAGATCAGATCCCTGCACCCGGTAGCCATGGTTCAAAAGCACCTCGGCAATGCCCGACATACCGATGCCGCCGATGCCGACAAAGTGGATCGGGCCCATCTCGGTGGGGAGTTTGGTCACGGAAGCGTTCATCTTTTTCGTCTCACTCGTCTGTCGCCCTCGGGGGCTGTCGTTATTGTTTGCGAAAAGCCAGCTCTTCGACCAGAGCCGCCAGTTCTTCTGCCGCCATCGGTTTGGAGACCGAAAGCGCCGCATGGGCCATCATCGTCGCACCTTCCGGGTGAGCCAGCACGTTGTGGATCTGCTCGGCAAGGCTGTCGGGGGTCAGTTGACTTTCGGGGATCATGATTGCCGCATTCGCATCCACGAGGCCGCGCGCGTTGGCGGTCTGCTCATCCCGGATCGCCGCCGCCAGAGGCACCCAGATCGAAGGCCGCCCGATCACCGACACATCGGCCACGGTCGAGGCGCCCGAGCGCGAGATCACCAGCTGGCTCTCGCTCATCCGCTTCGGCACATCATGGATAAAGGTCTGCACATCGGCCTGAATGCCATGCGCATGGTAAAATTCGACAACCCGGTCGAGATCTTCGGCACGGGCCTGCTGGCTGATCCTGAGATTTCTCAGCATGTGTTCCGGCAGGCGGGCAATGGCCTCCGGCACCACATCGGAGAGGATGCGTGCACCTTGCGAGCCGCCCATCACAAGGATTTCCATCGGGTAATCTCCGGGCGGAATATAGGGCGCGCCATGTTTTTCAAGGATCGCCGCGCGCACCGGATTGCCTGTGTAAATGCCCTCGACCCCCTCAGGAAGCTCCGTGGGCCATGTGCCGCAAGCCACCTTGTTCACGCGCTTGGCAAAGACCTGATTGACCCGCCCCAGAACGCCGTTCTGTTCGTGGATCATCCGGGGCAATTTCAGAAGTGTCGCCGCCGCCACCGCCGGAATCGCCGGATAGCCGCCGAATCCCACCACAACGGCAGGCTTGTCGGAGGCGAATTTGGTGAGCGCCGAGAACACCCCACCCGCGATGCGAAACGGCACGAGCGCCTTGGCCGCAATCCCGCCGCGCGCGAAGGTGGCCGACGGCACGGTGTCGATCTCGACCGCTTTCGGGAAAGCGCCGGTATAGCGCGCACCGCGTGCATCGGTCGATAGTTTCACCCGCCAGCCCCGCGCCAGCATCACTTCGGCCAGCGACTGTGCCGGGAACATATGCCCGCCGGTACCGCCGGCGGCGATGACGAGAAGGGGGGCTTGTTGGGTCATGTCAGTCTCTTGTTGTTTTCAAAGTTGCGCTGGCGCTCAACGCCCGCGCCGGATCAGGATGTCGCCGATTTCGCCCTGCGGGCGGGTGCGGGTAAAGGCCAGAAGCGCGCCAAGCGCAATACCCGATGCGATCACGGACGAGCCACCGTAGGACACGAAAGGAAGCGTCATTCCCTTGGCGGGCAAAAGCCGCACCGCGACGCCCATGTTGATGAAGGCCTGAATGCCGAAGGCGCAGGCAAGTCCAGTGCCCGCCAGCCGGATGAACGGATCGCGTTCCCGCAGCAGCCGCCACAGGGATCGCACGGTGATCGTGGCGTAAAGCGCGATGATGATGCCGACCAGAATGAGCCCGTATTCCTCGGCCGCAACCGCGATGATGAAATCGGTATGCGCATCCGGCAGCGACCATTTCACCGTGCCCTCGCCCACGCCCACGCCGAAAATTCCGCCCTCGCGAATGGCGTTGGTGGCATAACCGATCTGGGTTGTCGGGTCTATCGTCGGATCGAGGAACCCGTCGATGCGACGCGCGAAGTGTTCCGAGTTGTGATAGGCGAAGGTGCCGCCCGCCACGACCAGACCCGCAATGCCCATCAGAAGTGTGAGCGGCGCGCCGGAGACGAAATACATCACACCCCAGGCGAAGAGGATGAGCGAGGCCTGCCCGAAATCCGGTTGCAGAGCCAGCAGGATGACGATCAGCGACGCCAGGAGGAAGGAGTAAAGCCGCCCCGGAGGTCCGCCGATCTCATGGGCGGCGGCCATCATCCAGGCGGCGGTGATGACGAAAGCGGGTTTGAGGAATTCCGACGGCTGCACCGAAGCGAAGCCCAGCGAGAACCACCGCGTCGCACCCTTGCCGAAATCCGTGCCGAAGAACGGCAGGAACAGAAGCGATACCATGGCGATGGCGAAACCGACCACGGCGATCCGGCGCACGCGGGCGGGGTCCATCATGGTGATGCCCATCATGACGACGAGACCGACACCGCCGAAAAACGCCTGACGCTTGACGTAGTGGAACATATCGGTGAAGTGGTTCTTTTCGGCCAGAGGCGGCGAGGCCGCCAGCCCGAGCAAAAGCCCGATGCCGAAGAGGATGAAGACGCAGGACAGCGTCCATTTGTCGATTGTCCGCCACCAACGCGGCAGGATCGGCTCTCCCACGCGCATCGGCGCCGAGCCATACACCATCTCTGTCATGATACCGCCTACATCTGCCTCATGCCCGATTTTCCGGGTCTATAGCGATCAGGATAGCGGCATTCGCACCCGCGCGCCACTACAGATTGCGCCTCCCATCCCCACACGACGCAGGAAAGCGGGGTTTTGCCCAAAACCGCACCTCTCATGCAAAATCGTGAATTGATTACCGTCATTGATCGTTCAAGGGAATCTGCGCATGGTGGCGCTAACTCCATTCCCTTTCCCTGCAACCACGGAGATCGCACATGAAAATCGGGATCGTCGGCGCGGGCATGGTCGGCTCCGCCGCAGGCTATGCCATCGCCCTGAAAGGCACCGCGAGCAAGATCGTCTTCGTCGATTACAACACCGCCCTCGCCCGCGCGCAGGCCGAGGACATCGCCCATGCCGTCCCCTTCGCCTCCTCCAGCGTGGTCATGGCGGGGGATTACGGCGATCTCAAGGGCGCGGGCGTGGTGATCCTGGCCGCGGGCGTCGGACAGAAACCGGGCGAGAGCCGGCTTGAGCTTCTCACCCGCAACGCCGAGGTGTTCCGCCAGATCATCGGCAAGGTTCTCGACGCCGCCCCTGATGCGATCCTGCTCGTGGCAACCAATCCGGTCGACATCATGACCCAGATCGCCACGCGGCTCTCCGGCCTGCCGCCTGAGCGCGTGATCGGCTCGGGCACGATCCTCGACACCGCACGCTTTCGCCACCTGATCGGCGAACACCTCGGCGTCTCACCGCGCTCGGTTCATGCTTATGTGCTTGGCGAACATGGCGACAGCGAGGTGCTGTGCTGGTCCTCTGCACGGGCGGGAACGCTGTCGGTCAAGGATTTCGCCGCCCAGATGCGCGTGCCTCTGACCGAAGGGGTGAAGGCGCGGATCGACGACGGCGTGCGCAACGCCGCCTATACGATCATCAATGGCAAAGGCGCGACCTGGTACGGCATCGGCGCGGGGCTGGAACGCCTTGTGCGCGCCATCGCCCGTGACGAGCAAACCGTCCTGTCGGTCTCCATCGTGACGCCGAAAGTCGAAGGGGTCAGCGACGTGGCCCTATCCATTCCCCGCATCGTCGGCGGACAGGGCGTGGTCTCCGACCTGTTTCCGGAACTGGACGACGGCGAGCACGAGGCACTGGGGGCGTCTGCGAGATTGTTGAAGACGACGCTGGATGCGTTGGAGTATTGAGCGCTGGTGTGACAGGCGTGTTGCAATCAGATGTGCGGTGAGCCCCAACACCGCCTGACGACTGCCGCGTCACTCCCTTGTTAAAACTGCTTTCGAAAGGCAAATTTCATGAAGAAACGTCTTTTTCCGGCGATGCTCCTGGCTGGCCTCGCCGCTGCCCCACTTTCAGCCCAGACCCCGGCGACATTCTCCGACACTTATTCGGATTTCGTCGAAACGCTGCGCGCCCGCTGCACCGGGTTTGAGAACGGCGCATTCGACGCCCCCGCGGAAGCCATCAGCCGCACCACCGACTTCAACGGTGACGGCATCACCGATCCGATTGTCGAGGAATGGCGGTTTTCCTGTTCCAGTTCCGCTACGATGTTCAACGGTGGAACGGGCGGGAGCTATGTCCACCTCTTCGTCTCGCAACCCGATGGCGGCTATAGCCGGTTTGAATTTCTGGCTTATGCCACACTGATCGTCACCCCGCAGGGCCGCGCGAACCGGCCGGTCCTTCTGTTGCCGGAACATGGCGCAAATTGTGACGTGACCGCCGAGCCCTGTTATGCCGCCTATGTCTGGTCGGAAACCGGTCGTTTCGTTTCGCCCGGCGGGGTAGTCGAGGCCTCGCAATAACCTCCCCGGCTTTACGCGTTTCCGGCAGGGGAGCGTTTCCGCGCACCTTCACCGGAACGCGGAAGGCGGTGCGCCCAGATCGCGTTTGAACGCCGCAATAAATGCCGAGGGGCTGGAATAGCCCAAATGCGCCGCAAGATCGGTACTGCTTTCGCCCTGCTCCAATCGTTCCAAAGCAAACAAAATCCGTCGCCGGGCGCGCCAGTCGCGAAAACTTTTGCCGGTTTCCGTCACGAAAAGCCGCGCCAAGGTCCTCTCAGACGTGCCGACCTCATGGGCGATCTCCGCCAGTCCCCGACGCTCTTGCGGGTGGCGCAGGAAGATGCCCATGGCCGCCGCCAGACGCGGATCGCGCCCGCCCGGCAAGTGCATGGCCGCCGGTTTCAGCCGTCCGATTTCGTCCAGAGCCACCCAGGCCAGCCGCCGCGTCTCCGCCGTCGTCAATCCGCCCTCGGTCATCCGCGTCACCACACCGCGCAGCAAAGGCGTTGTGCGCACAACGGTACAGTTTTGCGGCAGGTTCGGGCGGGTCGCGAATTTCGGCGCGACATAGAGGTGATGCCCCAGAAGCGGCGTCTGGGTGGTGAGCTGATGCTCTACCCCGCCGGGGATCCAGATCGCGTGTTTATGTGGCACGATCCAGACGTCCTTCCCCGCCTGCATCCGCATGACCCCATCGTAACACATGGCAAGCTGGGCGCGGGGATGGGCGTGCGGTTCAACGGCAAAACCACTGTCCAGACGGGCGATCTTCGCGATCACCGGACGACCGGGCGTGAGATCGAAACCCTCGCCGGAGGGGGCCTCATCCGGGTTTGGCTGATATTCGATATGTTTTGGCATAATGTCGCTCTACCGCATATCCGACATTTTTCCTACATCTTTATGCAAAGCGCGCCCGCCGCCAGCGCGGGCCTGACGTATTCGATATTCAGGACTGCTCATGACCTATTTCCGAACCTACTTCAGAGAGGCCGTCATCACGGTCATCACCCTGATCGCGCTTGCGATCGCTCTCACCGTGCCGGGAATATTCGCCGCCAATCAGGCGCTGATCTTCGCCATTGTGCTTGTGACGCTGGGGCTTTGGGCCACAGGGCTCGTGCCGGGCTATCTCGCCTCGCTGTTCTTCTTTACCGCACTTTTGTTGCCGGGGCTTGCCGCGCCCGATGTGGTCTTCTCCGGCTTCACCTCCACCGCGATGTGGCTGATCATCGCGGGCTTTGTCATCGGGGCTGCGATCACCCATTCCGGCCTTGGCGCCAAGATCGGCGAGGTCGCCCGACCGCATCTGTCGAAAAGCTATCCGATGCTGATCGGCGGGCTGATGGTGATCGGCATGGCCTTGGGCTTCGTCATGCCTTCCTCCTTGGGCCGCTCCGCCGTTCTGGTACCCGTGGGCATGGCGCTTTCCGATATGCTCGGACTTGAGAAAGGCTCCAAGGGGCGCATCGGTGTCGCCGTGATCATCGCATTCGGCACCAACATGCCGAGTTTTGCGATCCTGCCCTCGAACATCCCGAACATCGTGCTTTCGGGTATGGCCGATAAAATCTTCGGAATGGAGTTTTCCTATGCCGATTACCTGCTGCTGCATTACCCGGTTCTGGGCGTGTTGAAATCCATCGCTTTGGTTCTTCTGACGCTCTATTTCTTTCCGGCCTCGGTGGCGCCGAAACCCACCGAAGTCACCAAGGATACGCCAACGTCGTCGCGCAAGCAGATGATCCTGATGGTGATCCTTCTGGCCACCATCGGCTTCTGGGCCACCGACCAGTTGCACCATATCAACGCCGCATGGATCGGGTTGGCCACCACGCTGGTGCTCCTGATCCCGCGCCTCGGCCTCGTGCCTCCGCCAGTGTTCAAAGGCGCGGTCGATTTCGGCATGCTGATGTTCGTCGCGGGGGCGCTGGCCTTGGGGGCGGTGGTCAACAGCTCAGGCCTCGGTACCATCATCGCGCATCAGGTTGTCGGTGTTCTACCGCTGTCCGTCGGCCATGATTTCCAGAACTTCTACTCGCTGTCAGCCCTCGGTGCGCTAACCTCGGTGTTCACCACGATGCCGGGTGTCCCCGCCGTCCTGACACCCTTGGCGGAGGAACTGTCGCAGGCCACCGGATTTTCGCTTGAGAGCGTTTTGATGACCCAGGTCATCGGGTTTTCAACCGTGATCTTCCCTTATCAGGTCGGGCCGCTGATTGTCGCCATGGGGCTTGCCGGCGAAAGCACGCGCCACCTGATGAAGATGACACTGTCCTTGGCGGCGCTGACCTTTTTGGTCTTCATCCCGCTCGATTACCTGTGGTGGGTGGCTCTGGGCTGGATTTGATCCGCCTCAGAGTTTTTCGACCTCAGCCGCAAAAGCCTCTCCGCGTTTCTCGAAATTCGGGAACTGATCGAAAGAGGCCGCGGCGGGGGCGAGCAAGACGGTCTCGCCCTCTTCCGCCTCTGCCGCCGCTTTGGCCACGGCCACGTCCATGGTTTCGCAAATCTCATAGGGCGTGTCGCCGATTTGCAGCGCGAAATCGCGGGCCGAGAAACCAATGAGATAGGCTTTCGAGACCGCCCCGAGGAAGGGCTGTAAGGCCTCGATCCCGCCCTCCTTGCCAAGCCCGCCGGCGATCCAGCGGATGCGCGGAAAAGCCTGAAGCGCCTTGGCAGCGGCATCCACATTGGTCGCCTTCGAGTCGTTCACATAACGCACACCGTTCAATTCCCGCACAAGCTGCGAGCGATGCGGCAGACCCTTGAAACTCCGGAGTGCCGCCTCGATGCCCTTCGGAGACAGGTTCAGCGCCCTTGCGGCGGCATAGGCGGCACAGGCGTTCTGATGGTTGTGCGCGCCGGGCAAGCCGTCCATCTCGCGCAGGTCAATGGAGGCGGTCTGCTTGCCCTTGCGATACTCGGACAGGAAACCCTTGCGCGCGAAGACGTTCCAGCCGGGACCGCCAAGCTTCTGGCCCGAAGACACCCGAATGAGCCGCATGTCCTCCGGGTCTTCGACCATCTGGTTCGCCAGATACCGGCCTTCCTTCTCATCGACCCCGATCACCGCGCGATCCGGCCCGCCCTCTGCAAACAGCCGCCGCTTGGCCGCGAAATAGCCGCCCATGCCGCCGTGACGGTCAAGATGGTCGGGCGAGAGATTGGTGAACACCGCCACATCGGGCGTCAGCGCACGGGCCAGATCGGTCTGATAAGAGGACAGTTCCAGCACGATCACTTCGCCATCTTCCGGCGGCTCGATGTCGAGAACCCCGCGCCCGATGTTGCCCGCCAACTGACAGGGCGTGCCGTTTTCCTCGAAAATGTGGTGAATGAGCGCCGAAGTGGTGGACTTGCCGTTCGATCCGGTCACGGCGATGACGCGCGGCGGTGTATCATGCTCCATCCACTCGCCCTGCCCCAGCGAGCGAAAGAACAGCCCAATGTCATTGTCGACCGGCACGCCCACGTCCCAAGCCAGCGCGATCACCTTGTTCGGCTCGGGATAAAGATGCGGAATGCCGGGGGAGACGACGAGGCAGGACACGCCCTCAAAGGCAGCCGCTTTATGCAGATCATGAATGACAAACCCCTCGGCTTCCGCCCGCTCCCGCGCCTCGATCGAGTCGTCCCAGCACAGCGCCTCTGCCCCACCGGCCTCCAGCGCGCGTGCTGTCGCCAGACCGGAGCGCCCAAGGCCCAGAACGGCTACTTTCTTACCTTCGTATCCGAGCACAGGGATCATCGCGCCCTATCCTTCTTCTTGGTTCAAATACTCAAAAAAAGGGGGCCGTGGCCCCCTCTGTTCCTTCGCGTGGCTTACCGCAGTTTCAGCGTCGCCAGACCGATCAGCGCCAGCACCAGTGAGATGATCCAGAACCGGATCACGATGGTCGGTTCCGACCAGCCCTTTTTCTCATAATGGTGATGGATCGGCGCCATCAAGAACACGCGTTTTCCGGTACGCTTGAAATAAGCCACCTGAATAATCACCGACAAGGCCTCAACCACAAACAGCCCGCCGACAATTGCCAGCACGATCTCGTGTTTCGTCGCAACGGCAATCGCGCCGAGAGACCCGCCAAGCGCCAGAGACCCGGTGTCGCCCATGAACACGGCGGCAGGCGGCGCGTTGAACCACAGGAACCCGAGCCCGCCGCCGATCAAAGCGGCAGTAAACACAAGAATTTCCCCCGTCCCCGGCACGTAATGCAGGCCGAGATACTCGGTGAAGTCGACGCGGCCCACCACATAGGCGATCGCGCCCAGAGTGCCAGCGGCGATCATCACCGGCATGATCGCCAAACCGTCGAGCCCGTCGGTGAGGTTCACCGCATTGGCCGCGCCCACGATAACGATCATTGCGAAGGGGATGAAGAACCACCACAGGTTGATCAGCAGATCCTTGAACACCGGCAGCGCCAGTTGGAATTGCAATTCGTCCGGGTGCACCATGGTGGACCAGACCGCAGCGATGAAGGCGATCAGGAAACCAAGCGCCAGACGCACCTTGCCCGGAACGCCCTTGGTGTTGGCCTTCGACACCTTGGCATAGTCATCGGCGAACCCGATCAGACCATAGCCGAAGGTCACGAACATCACGATCCAGACATAGGGGTTGTCGAGCCGCGCCCACAAGAACGTCGAGACCAGCAAAGCCGTAAGGATCAGCAAGCCCCCCATGGTCGGCGTTCCCGCCTTCGCGAAATGCGTCTCCGGGCCGTCATCGCGGATCGGCTGGCCCTTGCCCTGACGGCGACGCAACAGGTTGATCAGCGGACGCCCGAAGAACATCGCGAAAATCAGCGCCGTGAAGAACGCCCCGCCAGATCGCATGGTGATGTAGCGAAACAGGTTGAACAGGTCGCCCCCGTCCGAGAGGCCCGAAATCCAATACAACATACGCTCAACTCACCTTTCGTCTCTTTGCTGCGGCACTTGTCCCAATTCGCGCAGCGCGTCAACCAGAAGGCTGACCTTCGATCCTTTCGAGCCTTTCACAAGCACGACATCGCCGGGACCGACGAGGGTTTGCAGCGCCGGGATCGCCTCTTTCGCGGTCTTGAACCAGATGCCGCGCCGGACCTCCGGCAGCACATCGTAAAGCGCGTGCATCAAGGGGCCGACGCAATGCACCGCATCGACGGTGGCAAACCACGGCAGCGCTGCGAGTCCCTCGTGAATGGCGCGTTCCTTTTGCCCGAGCTCCAGCATATCGCCCAGAATGGCGATCCGGCGTCCGGTATCATGCGGTTCGGCCTTGGCGAGCACTTCGAGGGCCGCGGCCATGGACGTCGGATTGGCGTTGAACGCATCGTCAATCAGTTCCACCGGCGCACCGACCGCAAGCCGTACCTCTTCACGCGCGCCGCGCCCCTCGGGCGGCGCCCAGAGCACCAGATCGGCGGCGGCTTTTTCGAGATCGAGCCCCAGTGCATAAGCCACGGCGAGGCAACCCACGGCATTGGCCGCGAAATGCCGCCCGGCGGTGGAGAGCCGGAAATCCAGATGTGTCGTGTCGATCACCGCACTGCCCTGTGTCGCGCCATCGGAAAGCTCGACGGAGGTGAGCCGCGCGGCGCAGGCCTCGTCCTCGCCAAAGCGGAGCGTGTTGCCATCCCAGGCGACACCCAAAATATCGCTGACATCCAGATCGCCGTTGAACACCGCAACCCCACCCGGCACGAGGCCTTTGAAAATATCGGCTTTTTCGCGCGCGATGCCCTCAAGGCTCTCAAAAGCCGCCATATGGGCGGGGGCGACCGTGGTGATCATCGCCACATCGGGGCGGGTAAGGCGGGCGAGCGGCGCGATCTCTCCGGGGTGGTTCATGCCGATTTCAATGACGGCAAATTCCGTATCGGCGGGCATGCGCGCCAGCGTCAAAGGCACACCCCAGTGGTTGTTGTAACTGGCTTCCGCCGCATGGGTCTTGCCCTGCCCCGACAAGATCGCACGGAGCATTTCCTTGGTCGAAGTCTTGCCGACGGAGCCGGTGACACCGATCACCTTGCCCTGAACCCGTGCGCGCGCCGCCGCGCCAAGCCGTTCGAGCGCCGGAAGTACATCGTCCACAATCAGGAGCGGCGCATCTTCCGCGATCCCCTCGGGGATGCGCGACACCAGAGCCGCCACAGCGCCCTTGTCCAAAGCCTGCGCCACGAACTCGTGCCCGTCCCGCACATCCTTGAGCGCCACAAACAAATCACCGGGTCGAATCGTCCGCGTGTCGATGGACACGCCCGTGATCTCAAAGGCTTGCGTCGCGCGACCACCCGTGGCTTGCGCCGCCTCATCCGAAGTCCAGAGCGCCATCACAGCGCGCCGTCCAGTGCGGAGACCGCCAGAGAGGCCTGCTCCACATCGTCAAAGGGGAAGACCGTATCCCCCACGGTCTGACCGCTCTCGTGCCCCTTGCCACAAATCAGCAAAGCATCGCCCGGTTGCAGCGCATCGACGCCGCGCAGAATCGCCTCGGCGCGGTCACCGACCTCCATCGCCTCGGGCGCGCCCGCAAGAACTTCGGCCCGGATCGAGGCCGGGTCCTCGGAACGCGGGTTGTCATCCGTCACGATCACCAGATCGGCGTTCTCGGCGGCAGCCTTGCCCATCAGCGGGCGTTTGGTCTTGTCGCGATCCCCGCCCGCACCGACAATGGCGATGATCCGGCCCATGACATGGGGGCGCAGCGCCTTGATCGCGGTCGACACCGCATCGGGCGTGTGGGCATAATCGACAAACACCGCCGCGCCATTGTCACGGGTGGCGGCATGTTGCATCCGGCCCCGCACGCCGGTCAGTTCGGGCAGGCAGGAAAAGACCTCCTCCGGGTCCGCGCCACAAGCCATGACAAGCCCGGCGGCAGCCATGACGTTTTCGGCCTGAAACCCGCCGATGAGATCGAGGCGGATCTGGTAGATATTGCCGACGAAATCGACGCGCAGATCCTGCCCCGTCGCATCGAACCGCTGGCCGATGATGCGCAGATCGGCGGCATCCGAACGCCCGACCCGCATCACGTCGATGCCGCGCTCGGCGCAAAGCCCCTCGATCTCCATACCCTTGGCGTCGTCGATATTGACCACGGCCACGCCGTCTTCCGGCAGAACGCGGGTAAAGAGCCCGGCCTTGGCGGAAAAATAGGCATCAAACGTGGCGTGATAGTCCAGATGATCCTGGGTGAAATTGGTAAAAGCGGCAGCGGAGAGGCGCACACCATCTAGGCGGCGTTGCGCCAGACCGTGAGAGCTTGCTTCCATCGCGCCATGGGTGACACCGGCGTGCTCGGCCTCGGATAGCATCCGGTGCAGCGTGATCGGTTCCGGCGTGGTGTGCGGGCTCGGGGCCTGCCAGTCGCCCTCAACGCCGGTGGTGCCGACATTGATCGCACGCGCCCCCAGAAGCTGCCATATCTGTCGGGTGAAAGTCGCAACCGAAGTCTTGCCATTGGTGCCGGTCACCGCCACCATCACCTCGGGCTGCGCACCGTAATAGAGCGCGGCGGCATAGGCCAGCGCCTGACGCGGATCTTCGACCACAACCAAGGCCGGATCGTATTCGGCAATCGCACCGGCGGCGATACGGGCGCCTTCCGGGTCGGTCAGAACCGCGCGCGCGCCCATCGAGAGGGCCATAGGCAGAAACTCCGCCCCATGCGCCCGCGCACCGGGGAGAGCGGCGAAAAGATGCCCGTCCTGCACCCGGCGACTGTCGACGGAGAGGCCGGTGATCTGCGCCTCACGCCCGCCCTGTGCGGTCAATCCGAGTTCCGAAAGAGATTTCATCATGCCCGCGCCTTTCTCTAATGCGTCGCGGTCAGTGTTAGCCCAGCTTGCGAGGGGGTTTCAATCTCGGGACGCAGCCCCATGAGCGGCGCGGTGCGACGAATGACTTCGCCCGCCACCGGAACGGCGGTCCAGCCGGCCGTGCGGCGCGGTTTCGGCCCGGAGGTCTCCACCGCCTCATCCAGCGTTACGATCAGCACGTATTTCGGATCGTCCACCGGATAGACGGCAGCGAACGTGTTGATCGTCTTGTCCTCGTAATAGCCGCCCGTCGGTTTCGGCTTGTCGGCGGTGCCGGTCTTGCCGCCGATGCGGTAGCCGGGCACTTCGGCAAAGGAGGCCGTGCCCGCCGGATCGGCCACCACGGCACGCAGCATGTCGCGGGCGGCGGCGGAGACGTCCTCGCGCACGATACGCTCTCCCTTTGCGACATAACCTTCGTGTTTCAGCAGCGTCGGCGTCACCTTTGTGCCGCCATTCAACAGCGAGGAATAGGCCGTCGCCAGATGCAGCGGCGAGGCCGAGAGCCCGTGGCCATAGCCGATGGTCAGCGTCGACAGCTCGGACCAGTGCGCCGGCAACAAAGGCTTACCGGAGGGCGCTTCGGACAGCTCCACGGCGGTCGGTTCGAAAAAGCCGAGGGATTTGAGGAAGGCCTGTTGTCGCTCCACGCCGATCTGTTGCGCGACATGGGCCGTCGCGACGTTGGAGGATTTCATGATCATCCCCTTGAGCGACAGGAAAGGCCCGTAATTGTGGCCTTCGAATTCGCCGATCCGAAACTTGCCCCAGCGGAATGGCGGGGTGGCGGGGATTTGCGTCTCTGGCGTTGCGAGGCCAAGCTCCATCGCTTGGGCGGCGGCAAAAATCTTGAAGGTCGAGCCCAGCTCATAAACGCCCTGCACCGCACGATTGAAACGCGGGTTGGCGCTCGGGTCCTTGCCCTCGAAGAATTCCGGGCGCGAGTTCGGATCGAAATCCGGCAGGGAGACAAGCGAAATGATCTCGCCGGTGTGAATGTCCATCATCACCGCCGCCGCACCCTTTGCGCCGAGCATCCGCATGCCACCGTCGAGCACTTCGCGCACCGTACTCTGCACCGTCAGGTCGATCGAAAGCTGGAGCGGCTGATCGCCATTCGCGGGATCGCGCAGATAGGCGTCCATCTGTTTCTCGATCCCGGCCTGCCCGACGATCTCGGCGCTCATCACACCTTCGCGGCCAAATTTGGTGCCGCCCAATACATGCGCGGCCAGCTTGCCATTGGGGTAAAGCCGTTCCTCGCGCGGACCGAACAACAGACCCGGCTCACCGATGTCATGCACGGCCTGCTGTTGTTCGGGGGCGATTTTTTTCTTGATCCATAGGAACTTGCGCTTGCCGGTGAAATCGCGGATCAGACGCTCGCGGTCGAGATCGGGAAAGATGCGCACCAGTTCTTCGGCGGCATGGACCGGGTCGATCATTTCCTGCGGCTGGGCGTAGAGAGAATTGGTTACGCGGTTGGTCGCAAGGATGCGGCCATTGCGGTCGACGATGTCGGCACGTTGCGCGAGGATCGGTGTGCCGGAGGCCTCCGCGCGCGGCTCTTCGGGGACTGTGGCGGCCACCTGCCCCATGCGGGCACCCACGACGACGAAAGCAGACACGAAACACAGGCCCAGAACCAGAAGCCGCCCCTCGGCCCGGAGCCGCGAGCGATCGCGCATTTCCTCGTGGCGCAGGCGCAGGTTCTCGCGCTCGATGGCATCGGGGTTTTCGCCTCGCGAGCGAGCGGCAAGAACACGGGCAAGCGGGCGAAGCGGGGTGCGGATGCTCATGGCTCGATGGCCTCCAGAGAGCCGACCACGTCAACGGCGTCGGACAGATCCAAAATCAGGTCTTCTTTCTGCGGGAAGGCGATCTGGTCGACACGTCCGAATTGCTCCGGCTGGAACGGCAAAAGCCCGAGACGGTCGAAATTGATTTCCGCCAAATCACGCAGACGCTCGGGGCGGTTGAGATAGGCCCATTCGGCCTTGAGCACGGCCAGCTCTTCGCGCTGGTGCCCGATTTCACGCTGAATCTGGCTGACCTCGCGCAGAACATGCTGGGTCGCGTAATTTTCCTGATAGGCCCAGACGCCGAGCGCCATGACCACCAATCCTGCCAATATCAGATAAAGCCCACGCATCTCTTTACTCTTGCCTCACGATACCGACCTTAAAACGGGTTTCGGCAGGCCCATCGCCGCACGGTCCACCGGCTTTGCCGGGGCTGCGGTACGCCGACCGACCCGCAGCCGCGCAGAGCGCGCACGCGGGTTCAACTCAAGCTCGTCCGCGTCGGGACCGATGGCTTTGGAAAGCTGCTCGAAACCGGGTGTTTTCACCTCTTGTTCAGGAGCATAGCGCGAGCCGCCACCGCCCGTCGAGGCCCTTTCCTGAAAGAAGCGTTTGACCACCCGGTCCTCCAGAGAGTGAAAGCTCACCACCGCCAGTTGCCCGCCGGGTCTGAGTGCCCGTTCGGCGGCTTCCAGCCCCTCGATGAGCTGTCCGAATTCGTCGTTCACCGCGATGCGAATGGCCTGAAAGCTGCGGGTCGCCGGATGGCTCTGACCGGGTTTCTTGCGCGGCAGGAGGCGCTCGATGAGGTTCGCGAGTTGCAGCGTTGTGGTAAACGGCGTGGTCTCGCGGTCCTTGACGATGGCGCGGGCGATCTTGCGGGACTGCTTTTCCTCACCGTAGTGGAACAGCACTTCGGCGATTTCCGCCTCCGAAGCCGTGTTGACGAAATCCGCCGCCGTCGGCCCGTCCTGGGACATGCGCATGTCGAGCGGCCCGTCCTTCATGAAGGAAAACCCGCGCTCAGGCTGGTCGAGCTGCATCGAGGACACGCCGAGATCGAGCACCACACCGTCGAGACCCGTCGCATATTGGTCCATCTCGCCGAAAGTGCCCAGAACGAGGTCAATCTTGCCTGTGTAAGGCGGCTCGTTGATCCATTTAGCGGCCATTTCATGCGCCAGAGGGTCACGATCGACGCCGATAACGTGCTCCGCGCCCTCTGCGATAAGGCCCTTGGTATAGCCCCCCGCCCCAAAAGTACCATCGAGCCAGCGCCCCGCGATGGGCGCGCATTCACGCAGAAGCGGGTTCAGAAGGACGGGGATATGCGGCTTTTTCTCATCGGAGGTCATCTCAGACCTCCAGATCGTCCAGAAGGCTTAGCGGATCGAAATCCTCGCCCTGCTCTTCCAGCCACTTCTCGGAGATCATCGCATCGACCGCTTCATGAGTCTCCGGCTTCCAGATCTCGAAAGTTTCACCCATGCCGGCGAAATAGGCCGTGCCGTCGAGGCCGATCTTGTCACGCAACGGCTGCGGCAACACCAGACGGCCATCATTGTCCACTTCGGTCGGGCGGGCACGGTTGAGGATCATGCGCTCCATGATCTTGCGCTTTTCCGAGCCACGCGGCAGGCGCGCGATGTCGGCGGCCAGTGTCCGGTAACCCTCATAGGTGTGCACGATCAGTTGTTTCTGTTTGTCATGACCGTAGACGATGACCATGCGGGGACGACCGGTCTCGGTGGCCAGCGGATCGCCAAGCTCCAGTTCGCGACGAAAATCGGCGGGGATCGACACGCGTCCCTTTCCATCCACCTTGAAGGTGTGTTCGCCGATAAACATCCCGACCACCGGGGCGCTCCTTTACCTGTCCCTACCCCACATCAGTTGCGCGGGGCCTTTTAAGCGAAACGGCGGAATGAGCTGCTGCCACCGCTCAATCCGCCGCCCTCGTCCCGATGTTACGGGCTGTCCGGACTGCGCGCGCCACCTGGGGGGATGTCTGCTCGCTCGCGCGCCGGATCTCTTTGTTCCGATGAGTCTGGGTGCCTGTATGAACCTGACTTATGGGTCTTTATTCGCGGTCTTGGATGCGCCGCTCATTCCCGTCTCATCGCGTGAATTGAAGATGACACGGGAATTCATGGTAATCAACGGATTTTTTCTCCACAGCCCCCAGATCTTGCTTTTCAAGACAGGGCGCATCTAAGTATAGAAGCGCCACTCACAAAAATGAGAGCATATATAGATAAATACTACCCTAAAATAACCATATTTAGAGAGAATACTTTCCCACAGGTTTTCCCTGCGAAAACTCAAGAAATCCACAGAACTCACAGACTTCTCCACAAACCCACAGAGTTATCCACAGAAAAGTGATTCGTTTTGATTGCATCGACCATGAATTCCCAGAAGTTCCATGAAGTCCCATCCCAAGATCGAGCTCAGAGCGACCACAGCCTCAACACCAGACAAGCAAAAGGGGCCCGATAGGCCCCTGTTCACTCACACCGTCCATCACAGCCGTCCATCACAGCCGTCAGGCCAGCCCGAGTTGCACCAGACGCTCGGCAAGTTTTCTGTAAGGCTCGGCAAGCGGGCTGTCCGTGGCCGCGACCGGCACTCCTCTGTCACCCGCCAGACGCGCTTCGAGCGCCAGTGGCAGTTCGGCCAGAAGCGGCACATCGAGTTTAGCGGCCTCTTCCGCAACCCCACCATGACCGAAGATATGTTCCTCATGCCCGCAGTTCGGACAGACATAGGTCGACATATTCTCGATCAAGCCCAACACTGGCACGTTCAGCTTTTCGAACATGGAAATCCCGCGCCGCGCGTCGATCAGCGCCACGTCCTGTGGCGTCGAGACCACCAGCGCGCCCGTGAGTTCGGTTTTCTGGCCCAGCGTGAGCTGCACGTCACCGGTGCCCGGCGGCATGTCGATCAGCAAAACATCCAGCTCCCCCCATGCCACCTGTCCTAGCATCTGCTGCATCGCCCCCATCAACATCGGCCCGCGCCAGACGACAGCCTCGCCGTCCGGGATCATGAACCCGATGGACATCAGCGTCACACCATGGGCATGAAGCGGCTCGATGGTTTGACCATCCGGAGAGGCCGGGCGTTTGTTGATGCCCATCATGCGCGGCTGCGACGGACCGTAGATATCGGCATCCAGAAGCCCGACCTTGCGACCCTGACGCGCGAGCGCCACAGCGAGGTTGGCAGAGACGGTGGATTTCCCCACCCCGCCCTTGCCCGAAGCGATGGCGATGATGTGCCGGACCCCCGGCACGCCCTGTTTGCCCTGTTGCGGGGTCGGATGGCGCCCGATCTTCAGGCTCGGCGGCTCTCCGGCGGGTACGGCAGGTTTCGCCGCAGGTCCATGCGCCGTGGTCACGATGGAGACCTTTGTCACGCCGGGCAGCGATTCGAGTTTGGCACGCGCCGCCACCTCGACCCCGCCCATGGCCTGCGCCATCGCCGCATCCGGAGCCTCGATCACGAAGCTGACCACGCCGTCCCTGACGCTCAGCGCCCGAACAAGGTCGCGCTCCACCAGCGACGAGCCATCCGGCAGTTGCACGCCCTTGAGCGCCGTCATAATCCTGTCTTGATCCGCGGACATATGCTTTCCTTTCCGCCACTTCCGGTCCTCTCCGAAATAGGCCCTTTGCTGCCCTATTTCCACAGCGGTTTGAAGCCAAAGGCCTGATATGCGCTCTCCGACACGAAAAATAGGTCAGCATTGGTCATGCATTTTCTGCATAGCGGCAATGCCGACAGGGCGGATTGTGCATTCGCAGCAATTCCCCGATATTGAATTCAACGAAAGCAGCCGAGGCTTGCACCCTTGATCGCTCCAAAGCGGTTTGTCTCCGAAGCGAGACGTTGGCGAAATGCCAGTGAGGACAGGACACGGCGGCGCAAACCGCGGGCTATCCCGCACGCACATCTAAGGTTGAAAGTCTTATGGCTTACGCAAACGACATTCGCAGTGCCGCTCCGGCGTCCTCCGCCTCTTTCGGCGGGCTGTTCAAATCCCTCGCGGAACGTTTCGCGCGTTATCGGGTTTATCGTGAGACCGTGCTTGAGTTGTCGGGCCTGAAGGACCGCGAACTCGCCGACCTCGGAATGTCCCGCGCGTCAATCCGGGCCGTGGCTTACGAGGCCGCTTACGGCCAATAAAGAATAGACATCACGGCCCTCTCCTCCTCCCTGGGCCCTGATACCTGCGGCAGTCCCCTCCTCCTCCCTGGGGCTGCCGCAACAGATATCGGAATTCGGGGCCTCTCCTCCTCCCTTGGCTCTGAAGACCAGAGCGGCGATGCGACCTCCTCCCTGCATCGTCGCACCTATACCGGGCGAAAGCCCACAAGAGATCGGTCTCTCTCTCCTCCTCCCTGAGGGGCCGTGACTGAAGGCGGCGGTGCCTTCCTCCTCCCTGGCACCGCCGCATTTCTTTTTCAGAATACGGGTCCTCTCCTCCTCCCTTGGGGCCCGATACCAAGAGACACCCGCGCCCCTCCTCCTCCCTGGGCGCGGGTGTCTTGCTTTTTGTCATTCCTCGTTATCGTTCAAATTTCATCGCATGAAAGGGAGACTGTTCCACCATGCGGAGCGCCCCTGAGGTTCCAACCGTTCAGGCATGAGATCGGGCAGCCCGCTCCAACACCCGCTCAAACGCTGGCAATCCCACGAGCCCGGGCGCCCCGACATATTTCATCGGGTCGAAACGGTAAGGCCGAGCATCCTTTTGCCCCGGACGCAGCAACATCACCCGCTCACGCGCCGGTGCGCCGGAAATCAGGCGGATCAATGCACTGCCCTGTTTCGAGGTCAGAAAAGGCCGGGCCGGGCTCTGTGCCAGACGCCCCATGAACAGATCGGGAAAGCTCTCAGCCGACCCCGCATCCACACCGCCCGGAGGATGGGCCTCCCTCCTCCCAGAACAACGCGCGCCACCTGCCCTAGGTAAAGGCTTTCGCAAACCACTCCCTCACAGGCGATCAATTCGTGGTTTTCCAACAGCTAAAGCGCCCGGTTGCGATTCGATGATCAACGCGTTTGTCGAGGTCGGCGGATGGTCGAATTGCGAGGTGCCTGATCCCGAATTCACGTTCGAACCGGTCGCTGCCGCGAACTGACTGTCGAGAGCTTCGATGGTGATGATCATGGCGCCTCATCTCTTTGATATGGCGCTATTTTAAGTGGCAAAGATTAACCTGGGATCAACAGGCTGAATTCCGACACAGGAAACGTCTCAAAACGGCACATCCCCCGCCTGATCGGCAGGCACCACGAATCCTGCCACAAGTTTCTTCGTCCCGGCGCGATCGAATTCGATGGCGAGCTTGTCGCCCTCGATCTCCATCACCTCGCCATAGCCGAATTTCTTGTGAAACACCCGGTCGCCAAGGGTGAAAGACGCATTGGCCTTCATGTCAATCGTCACTGGGCTGCGCGGGGAACCGGCGCGTTGCGCCCGGTCCTGCATGCGCTTCCACCCCGGCGAATTGTAGACATCGGCCTTGGAGGCCCGCTGCTCGAAAGAGGTCGAAGGGCTGGCCTCGTAAGACGTCGCCGGACTGCGCTGGCCGCCGTAGAGCCCCGAAGGCGTCTCCACATCCACATGATCCACCGGCAATTCGTCGATGAAACGCGAGGCGAGCTGCGATTGCCACTGTCCATAAACCCGGCGATTGGCGGCGAAGGAAATGGTGCACAGTTCCTCGGCGCGCGTGATGCCGACGTAAGCCAGCCGCCGCTCCTCCTCCAAGCCCTTGGTGCCGTTCTCATCCATCGAACGCTGCGAGGGAAACAGCCCCTCCTCCCAGCCGGGCAGGAACACAACCGGGAATTCGAGCCCCTTGGCGCCGTGCAGCGTCATGATCGTGACCTTCTCGCCGTCCTCGCCGCTGTCATTGTCCATGATCAGCGCGACATGTTCGAGGAACCCTGCGAGATTGTCGAATTGTTCCAGCGCCTTGATCAGTTCCTTGAGGTTCTCCAACCGTCCCGGCGCCTCAGGGCTCTTGTCATTCTGCCACATGGCGGTATAGCCGGACTCGTCGAGAATTTTCTCGGCCAGTTCGATATGACCGATCTCGGCGGGGTCATAGGCGACATCCTCGACCAGCGCGTCTTCTTCTTCGAGTTTGGGGCGGGCAGGACGCGCTCTCTCGCCAAAGTAACCAATATCTTCGAACACGCTCAATTCATCATCCGACGTGCGCTCATCCTCAAACAACACGTCTTCTTCGAATGGCTCATCGTCCTCTTCAACGGCATACCGAATTCGCGGCCCATTCAGAGAAGACCAGCGCTCAATATCGGCGATGAGCTGCGCCACCCCGGACCTGGCCTTGCCTTTCAAAAGCCCCTCGTCCACCGCGATCTTCGCCCCTTCGAGCAGCGAGACGCCATTGCTGCGCGCGGTGATCTGGATGTCTTGCAGCGCCTTGTCACCCACGCCGCGTTTCGGCGTGTTGATGATGCGCTCAAAGGCCAGATCGTCCTCCAGCTGGGTGACGATGCGGAAATAGGCCATGGCGTCGCGGATCTCCATCCGCTCATAGAACCGCGGCCCACCGATCACGCGGTAGGGCAGACCGATGGAGAGGAAACGGTCCTCAAAAGCGCGCATCTGATGCGAGGCGCGCACGAGAATGGCGATGTCGTCGAGGGAATATTTGCGCAGCCGCGCGCGCGTCCCACCATGCAGCGCCTCGATCTCTTCGCCGACCCAGCGCGCCTCTTCCTCGCCATCCCAATGTCCGATGAGCCGGACCTTTTCACCCTCGGTCTCGGAGGTCCAAAGCTCCTTGCCGAGACGGTCCTTGTTCCCCGCGATCACCGAAGAGGCGGCGGCGAGAATGTGCGGAGTGGAACGATAGTTCTGTTCCAGACGAACGACCTTCGCCCCCGGAAAATCCTTTTCGAACCGCAGGATATTGCCCACCTCGGCACCGCGCCAGCCGTAGATCGACTGATCGTCATCGCCGACGCAACAGATATTCTTGTGCCCGCCAGCGAGAAGTCGCAGCCAGAGATATTGCGCGACGTTCGTGTCCTGATACTCGTCGACGAGGATGTATTTGAACCAACGCTGATACTGCGCCAGAAGATCCGGGTGTTTCTGGAAAATCACCACCATATGCAGCAGCAGATCGCCGAAATCGACGGCGTTGAGCGTCAGCAAACGCTCCTGGTACTGCGCATAAAGTTTGACACCCATGCCATTGAATTCACTCCCCTCTCCGCCGGACACGGCAGAGGGCGTGAGGGCCCGGTTCTTCCAACTGTCGATCATGCCGGCGAGTTGTCGCGCGGGCCAGCGTTTCTCGTCGATGCCCGCCGCCGAGATCAGTTGTTTCAGCAAACGGATCGTGTCGTCCGTGTCGAGAATGGTGAAATTGGACTTGAGCCCCACAAGCTCCGCATGGCGACGCAGGAGTTTCGCGCTGATTGAGTGAAAAGTTCCCATCCAGCGAACGGGCTCATTCAAACTAAATGGAGTCCGTCTGAGCCGATCCTGCATCTCCTTCGCCGCCTTGTTGGTAAAGGTCACAGCAAGGATTTCATTTTCACGTGCGCTGTCCGTTGTAATCAGATGCGCAACGCGTGCCATCAGCGTCTTGGTTTTCCCGGTACCCGCTCCAGCAAGGATAAGGACCGGCCCCTCAAGTGCCTCCACAGCTTCACGTTGCGCAGGATTCAAATCATCCAGATACTTAGTACTCTTGGGCGCACCAAAAGCTGCCTCGCGTGCGCCTTGCATCGCGAGTTGGGACAGGGAGGGGCGGCTTACCGCCGCCTCGAAGGCGTCGTCTTCGTTGAAACTGCTCATGAGGGAAAGAATACAGAAGGACGCCGGCGAGGAAAAGCGCGTTCTTCAATTGTTCTCATCATCGCCTGCGGGCGCGGACACGGCGGTCAGAAGGCCGGAAACATAACGCCCGAAGAGATCGGAGAATGTCGCGATCTCCTCCCCGGACCAGCCGAGAAAAGCCTGAGAGAACAGCCGCCATTTCGACAGGGTGAAATCCCGCAGAAAGGCGCGCGCTTTCGGTGTCATGACCAGAACGGATTTGCGCGCGTCCTCCTGCACCGCCTGCCGGGTGACATAGCCGCGCGACACCAGTTCGGAGACGATGCGCGAGGCGCGCGACGGATCGACCGCCATGACCTCTGCCACCATACCGATGGTCGGCGGCTCCGCCACATCGCGCCCGAGACCGGCGGAAATCTGCGCGATCGACAAGAGACCCTGAAGAATCGCGGGTTCGAGTTTTTCGCTCGTCCCCTCAAGCACCTTGCCCTTGAATTCGCCCTTCTCCGCCATGCGTCGCCATTGGAAGAGTGACAGATCGAGCGCCAGCAACGCCTCGATGGCCGCATCGGAAAAGCCCTCGTCGTGCAGAAAATCCGGCACGCCCGCGCGGACACGCGGGTCGGGGGAAGTCTGGGAAAGGGTGTCATCCGTGCTCATGAAAGGTCACGTCGCATAACCATGTGTGAATGTCAAATACATGATAGTCACACTTATGTGCTATTGACACATATTGATGCAGGCGCTACCTCCCTGCCAAAGCCCCCGCAAAGACCGGGGCCAAAGGAGTTCCCATGTCGCAAACGCACAGCCTGTCCCCCACCCAAGAGGTCCCGCGCGCCCCGGAGCACAGTTCCGTCGGTCTGGTCATCGCCTCCGTCGCGGTGCTTTTGCTGCTGGCCTCGCTCGATCAGACCATCGTTTCGACCGCGCTGCCGACCATCGTCGCCGATCTCGGCGGGCTGGAGCATCTGTCCTGGGTGGTCACGGCCTATATCCTCGCCTCCACCGTGGTCGCGCCGCTTTACGGTAAGCTTGGCGATCTCTATGGGCGGCGCAATGTGGTGATCTTCTCGGTGACGGTGTTTCTCACCGGCTCCGTACTTTGCGGCCTTTCCGGCTCCATGGGCTTCCTCATCGCGGCCCGCGCGCTTCAGGGCCTTGGCGGCGGCGGGCTGTTCGTCCTTGCGCTCTCGATCATCGGCGACGTGATTCCGCCGAAGGAACGCGGCAAGGTGCAAGGCGTTTTTGCGGGTGTCTTCGGTGTGTCCTCCGTCGCCGGTCCGCTTCTGGGCGGCTGGTTTGTCGATGCACTGTCCTGGCACTGGATCTTCTTCATCAACCTGCCCTTTGGCGCGCTGGCGCTCGCGGGCTTCATCTTCGGCTTCAAGGCTCACCCGGAGCGCGTCGGACACAAGATCGACTACGCGGGCGCTCTGGCGCTCACCCTGTCGCTGTCGTCCATCGTGCTGCTCACCGCTCTGGGCGGCAAGGAGTTCGCCCTGAGCTCTCCCATCGGGCTGACACTGATCACACTGTTTTTTGCCTCGACCCTCGGCTTTGTCCTGATCGAACAGAAAGCCTCCGAGCCGATCCTGCCCATCGGGCTTTTCAAGATGAATGTCTTCACCATCTCTTCCGCGATTTCCTTTGTCTCCGGCGCGCTGATGTTCGGGGCGCTGACCTTCATCCCGGTCTTCCTGCAAATGGCCAAGGGGGCGAGCGCCACGCAATCGGGACTGCAACTCATTCCGATGACCTTCGGCATCCTCGCCGCCTCCACCGTCTCCGGCCAATACATGAGCCGCACAGGGCGCTATCGTTTCCTGCCGGTCATTGGTCTGACCTTCGCGACCCTCTCGCTTTTGTCGCTCACGCGCCTGTCACCGGAGATGGCCCCATGGTCGCTCTGGTTGTCGCTCGCCGGGCTTGGCATGGGGATGGGCTGCATTTTCCCGGTGACAACCACCGCCGTGCAGAACGCCGTTCATCGCCATCAGATCGGCACTGCCACCGCAGCCGGGCTGATGTTCCGCCAGGTGGGGGCCTCCATCGCTGTGGCTTTGTTCGGCGCGCTGTTTGCCAGCCGCATGACCGCGCTGATGGGAGAGGCTCATGTCGAAGGCCTGTCCAATGTCACGGAACTCGGTCCACAGGTGCTTGCCCAACTTCCCGAGGCCACGCGCGCGCTGATCGGCAACACGATCTCCAGTGCCCTGCACCCGGTCTACTGGATCGCGGCGGGACTTGCGCTCTGTGGCCTCGCACTCGCTCTGTTCCTCAAGGAAATTCCATTGCGCTCGCGCAGTGCCGCAGGACATGCCTCGGAGGGGTGATTCTCCGGCGAAAGCCTTTGCAAAGCCCCCCATCTCGGCAAAACACCTTTGCTAAGGAACTGAATTTGATTTGCAAATCATGCAAATTTCCCTGTCATTACAGAGCTGCGTCAAAAAATCGGTTTTTCTTTTCACCCATCTCAGCCATAACCGGTCCATTCCGGGGATTTGGGGATTTACTGCACCGCAGAAATCCCTAACCTGATGGGAAAAGCAGCAAGAGGGGAAGCTTGCCATGGCCGATTTTCAAAAAGTTCTGATCGCAAACCGGGGAGAGATCGCCATCCGGGTGATGCGCGCCGCCAACGAGTTGGGCAAGCGTACCGTCGCGATCTATGCCGAAGAGGACAAGCTTTCGCTGCACCGTTTCAAGGCGGACGAGGCCTATAAGATCGGCGAAGGCATGGGGCCGGTGGCCGCCTATCTTTCGATCCCGGAGATCATCCGGGTGGCGAAGCTTTCGGGCGCCGATGCAATCCACCCGGGCTATGGCCTCCTCTCCGAGAACCCCGATTTCGTCGATGCCTGCACCGAGGCGGGCATCACCTTCATCGGCCCGAAGGCCAAGACCATGCGGCAGTTGGGCGACAAGGCTTCTGCACGCAAGGTGGCGATCGAGGCGGGCGTGCCGGTGATCCCGGCGACCGAAGTGCTTGGCGACGATTTCGACGCGATCCGCAAGGAAGCTGCCGAGATTGGCTTCCCGCTGATGCTCAAGGCCTCCTGGGGCGGCGGCGGGCGCGGGATGCGGCCGATCATGAACGCCGAAGAGCTTGAGGAAAAGGTCAGGGAAGGCCGCCGCGAGGCCGAAGCCGCATTCGGCAATGGCGAGGGCTATCTGGAGAAGATGATCATCAAGGCGCGTCACGTCGAGGTGCAAATCCTCGGCGACCAGCACGGCCATATCTACCATCTCTACGAGCGCGATTGCTCCGTACAGCGCCGCAATCAGAAAGTTGTCGAGCGCGCCCCTGCCCCCTATCTCTCGCCTGCGCAGCGCGAAGAGCTCTGTCACCTCGGCAAGCGCATCTGTGAGCATGTGAATTACGAATGCGCGGGCACCGTCGAATTCCTGATGGATATGGAAAGCGGCAAGTTCTACTTCATCGAGGTGAACCCCCGCGTGCAGGTGGAGCATACGGTGACCGAGGAGGTCACCGGCATCGACATCGTTCGGGCGCAAATCCTGATTGCCGAGGGCAAGAGCCTCATGGAAGCGACAGGCGTCGCCAGCCAGTATGACGTCAAGCTCGACGGCCATGCGTTGCAATGTCGTGTGACGACCGAGGACCCGACGAACAATTTCATCCCCGACTATGGCCGGATCACCACCTATCGCTCCGCAACCGGCATGGGTATTCGTCTCGATGGCGGCACAGCCTATTCGGGGGCTGTGATCACGCGCTATTACGACAGCCTGCTCACAAAAGTGACCGCCTGGGCGCGCACGCCCGAAGCCGCGATTGCCCGCATGGACCGGGCGTTGCGCGAATTCCGCATCCGGGGCGTGCAGACCAACATTGCCTTTGTCGAAAACCTGCTCAAACACCCCACGTTCCTGTCGAACGAGTACACCACGAAATTCATCGACACGACGCCCGAGCTTTTCGACTTCAAACAGCGCCGCGACCGGGCGACGAAAATCCTGACCTATCTCGCCGAGATCACGGTGAACGGCCACCCGGAGACGTTGGGTCGCGCCAAACCCGCCGCAGATGCCCGCAAACCCGTGGTGCCGAAACTCAGGGCGGAAAACCCGCCCATGGGCACGCGGCAATTGCTTGATGAGCACGGTGCACAGGCGGTGGCGGACTGGATGCTCGGGCAAAAGAAACTGCTGATCACCGACACCACGATGCGCGACGGACACCAGTCGCTTCTGGCGACCCGGATGCGGTCGATCGACATGATCAACGCCGCCCCCGCCTATGCGGCGAACCTGTCGGAGCTGTTCTCCGTCGAATGCTGGGGCGGGGCGACGTTCGATGTGGCTTACCGCTTCTTGCAGGAATGCCCCTGGCAACGCCTGCGCGACATTCGCGAGCGCATGCCGAACATCATGACGCAAATGCTTTTGCGCGCCTCGAACGGCGTGGGCTACACCAACTACCCCGACAATGTGGTGCAGGAATTTGTGCGCCAGGCCGCCGAGACCGGCGTCGATGTGTTCCGCGTCTTCGACAGTCTCAACTGGGTCGAGAACATGCGCGTCGCAATGGATGCGGTCATTGAATCCGGCAAGGTCTGTGAGGGCACAATCTGCTATACCGGCGATCTTCTGGACCCGACACGACCGAAATACACGCTCGACTACTATGTCAAAATGGCCAAGGAACTTGAGGCTGCAGGCGCGCATGTGCTGGGCCTCAAGGATATGGCGGGCCTGTTGAAACCGACACAGGCAGGGATGCTCGTCAAGGCGCTCAAGGAAGAGGTCGGCCTGCCGATCCATTTCCACACCCATGACACCTCGGGTGCCGCCATCGCGACCGTTTTGGCGGCGGCCGAGGCCGGTGTCGATGCGGTGGACGCGGCGATGGATTCGCTCTCCGGCAACACCTCCCAGCCGACGCTTGGCTCCATCGTCGAAGCGCTGCGCTTCCACGAGCGCAATACCGGGCTCAATGTCGGCGCGATCCGGGAAATGTCGAACTATTGGGAGGCCGTGCGCGCCCATTACGCAGCCTTTGAATCGAGCCTTCAGGCCCCCGCCTCCGAGGTCTACCTGCACGAAATGCCGGGCGGTCAGTTCACCAATCTCAAGGCGCAGGCCCGTTCTCTGGGTCTCGAAGAGCGCTGGCATGAGGTGGCGCAAGCCTATGCCGATGTGAACATGATGTTCGGCGATATCGTGAAAGTGACGCCCTCGTCCAAGGTCGTGGGTGACATGGCACTGATGATGGTGTCGCAAGGCCTCACCCGCGCGCAGGTCGAGGACCCGAAGGTCGATGTGGCCTTCCCGGATTCCGTGATCGACATGATGCGCGGCAATCTCGGCCAGCCGCCGGGCGGTTTCCCCGACACCATCGTCAAGAAAGTGCTGGGCAAGGAGAAACCCAATCTCGAACGTCCGGGCAAACACCTCAAACCCGCCGATTTCGACGCGCTGCGCGCCGAACTTGCCGCGAAGTTCCCGGATGTCGAGTTCGACGACGAGGATTTCAACGGCTACCTGATGTACCCGAAAGTCTTCACCGATTACGTCACCCGCCACGAACAATACGGGCCGGTGCGCACCCTGCCGACCAAGAACTTCTTCTACGGCATGGAAGAGGGCGAGGAGATTTCCGCCACCATCGACCCCGGCGTAACGCTTGAAATCCGCTGTCAGGCGATCTCCGACATCACCGAGACGGGCGAGGTGAAACTGTTCTTCGAACTGAACGGCCAACCGCGCACGGTGCGGATCAAGGACCGCTCCGCCGTCGCCTCCGTCAAGGCGAACCCGAAGGCCGAGGTCGGCAACCCGAAACACATCGGCGCGCCGATGCCGGGCGTTGTCGCCACGGTTGCGGTCACGACCGGCCAGACGGTGAAGAAGGGCGATGTGCTCCTGACCATCGAGGCGATGAAGATGGAAACCTCGATCACCTCCGATCAGGACGGCACGGTCAAGGCGATCCACGTCACCCCGGGCAGTCAGATCGACGCCAAGGATTTGCTGGTCGAGTTCGAGTGAGACTTAGAACGATAAAAGGAAAAGCCCCGCTAAAGCGTTCGACCAAAAAACTGAAGCACAGCTTTTGGCCGAACGCCGTGCATCATACGAACGTTGCACGCGCCCTGCCTTTATCTGATGTCTCAGGTTAAAGGCAGGACGCTTTAAGCGGGGCTTTTTTCATGTCTTGCGTGTCAGCACCAAGGATGTCAGCCCGCCAAAGATCAACGCCCAGAGCGGCGCGCCGATGCCAAGGAATGTGATCCCCGAAACTGTGGTCATGAAGGTGACAAGACCGGCCTCGCGCTGATCCGGCTCCCTGAGCGCCGCTGTGAGGCTGGCGGAGATCGTGTTCAAAAGTGCCAGCCCCGCGACAGTGACCACCAAAGCTTTCGGCGCGATCAGGAACAGACCGATCACCGCCGCCCCCAGAAGCCCCACGATGCAATAGATCACACCGGTCGCCACGGCGGCCTTGTAGCGCGTCACCGGGTTCTCATCCGCCTCGGGTCCGGCAACGATGGCTGCCGTGATGGCCGCGAGGTTGAAGGCATAGCCGCCGAAGGGGGCGAGGATCAGGGAGGTCAGCCCCGTCACCGTGATCGCGTTTGAGACCGGCGGCGCGTAACCCGCGGCCTTGAGCGTCACCACGCCGGGGACGTTTTGCGAGCTCATGGTGACGATATAAAGCGGCACCCCCACCCCGATCAGCACGGCCAGCGAGAACTCCGGCATGACAAAGACCGGTTTCGCGATCTCGAAGGCCACATGCTGACTGGTGTCGAACGCCCCCGTGAGGGCACAGAACACGACCCCGACCAGAAGCACCGCCGGAATGGCGAAGCGCGCAAAGAACCGCCGCCCGGCGAGATAAGTGGCGCACATGGAGATCACCAGCGGCAGGTTCTCCTCCATCGACGCAAACACGCCGAGACCGAAACGGAACAGGATGCCCGCGAGCATGGCATTGCCGATGGCCTCGGGGATCAGATGGGAGATTTTCTCGAACCAGCCGGTGACGCCGGTCAGGGTCAGAAGCACGGCACAAAAGACAAAGGCACCGATGGCCTCGGGCACAGACACCCCCGCAAGGCTGACCGCCAGAAGCGCCGCCCCCGGTGTCGACCAGGCCGTGAGGATCGGCATCCGGTAGCGCAACGCAAGGATCAGGGTCGACAGTCCCATACCGAGCCCCAGCACCAGCATCCAACTGTTCGCCTCGGCCTGTGTCGCGCCGAGCGTGTCGATGGCCTGAAAGATGATCGCCGCGCTGCTGGTATAGCCCAGAAGCACGGCGACCGCGCCCGCGACGATATGAGAGAGTTTCAGTCCGAACATGGGCAGCCTTTCCACGAGGTTTGGGCAGGAAGCGTTTGGCAGGCCGCAAGTCGTGCGTTATAACGGCCATGATCGCTATAACGTATGGACGTTATAGCGCACAAGAGACAATGCGAGAGCCGCGCACGGACCCTCATGAGCGAAGAGAAAATCCAGATCAATCTCAAGGCTGCCCGTATGCGTGCAGGCCTCAGCCTTGCCCGGACCGCAGAGATGACGGGGGTGAGCAAGGCCATGCTGGGCCAAATCGAACGCGGAGAATCCTCTCCGACGCTTGCAACACTCTGGAAGATCGCGAAAGGGTTTCACCTGCCGCTCACCGCCTTTCTCGAAGACCGGGTGCAGACCACCGGAAGCTTCACCCCCGCCCTGCCCCATCCCAAAGCGCTCGGTGCGACGATCGGCTATCAGACGGTCTTCCCCTTCGACCCTGTCTTCGGGTCCGAAACCTTCCTGATGACGCTCGAACCCGGTCAGAGCCATGTCTCGGAACCGCACGACAGCGGTGTGGTCGAAGACGTCTTCGTCACCCGTGGCGCGATGGAGGTGCTCCGGGACGGCGACTGGCAGGTCTTGCGATCAGGCGATGGCCTGCGCTTTGCAGCCGATCAGCCACATGGTTACCGCAACCTCACCGGCGAAATCGCGCAGTTTCACAACACGATCCATTACCCGCGCACGTCGCTGAGCGACGGCTGAGACGACGGCCAGAACTGCCCCGCGACGACAGGTCACGGAGCAGCCCCTGCGCATGGACTGTGCGGCAACACACAATGATTTCGGCATATGTTTCGCTACAATCGCACAAAAATCGTTCAGATATCCTCCAACCGAAGACATCGAAATGACCCTGACACTGACTGCTTTCTACGCCGGCCTCGCCGGACTGCTTTATCTTTACCTGTCGCTCTACGTGATCAAACAGCGCATTACCCTGCGACAGGCGCTTGGCGACGGCGGCGATGACACGCTCAATCGCCGCATCCGGGCGCATGGCAATTTCAATGAATATGCGCCGTTGACACTGATCCTGATCGCGGGTTTCGAGGTCATGGGCGCACCTGCCCTCCTCGTTCATCTCGCCGGGATCGTCCTGATCGTCTCCCGTGCGCTGCACGCCTACGGGATGCAGGGCGGCGACAAGGAATGGGGCCGCAAATACGGCATCCTCTCAACCTTCGCCCTGCTTCTGGTGCTCTCGGTCGCTGACATCCTGATGGCGATTTTCTAAACGAAGGGGGCCGCCTGGCCCCCTTTTCTCAGTTCCGATAGGCCTTGAGATAATGCCGCTCAAAAAACCGCTTGGCCCAGTGGAACACCCGACATTTTGGCAGGGTGAGTGCCAGTTTGTGATTGCGGAAGACAAGGATGCCCTTGTTGACCGAGTCGACAATGCAGACAAGCTCCGCCTTGAAATTATGGCTCGGTTCCCGTCCCGCCAACTCGTCGACGATGTTGGCCACCGCCGCCTCGGCCTGAAGATCGGCCTGATGCGCCTGTTTGGCGAGCCATTCGGGGCCGGGATATGACCCGGTGTCACCCACCACATAAGTCTTCGGCCAGCCGACCACCCGGCATTTCTCATCCGCCTGAATGAACCCGCCTGAAGAGCGCGGCAAATCGGTATTGTCGAGCCACAGAGGCCCGGTCAGCCCGGACATGAAGAGCACCAGATCGGCGGGAATTTCCTCGCGCTCGGTGACGATCCTGTCGGCCTCGATACGCAGGGGTTTGGCCCCGATATGCACCGAAATGTCGCGCTTCCACATCTCGCGCAAAAGCCCGTCGACCGCCTTTGGTCCAAGCCTTTGACCCGGACGGTCCGAACCGTTGAAGAACACGAGGCGGAATTTGTCCCGTCGCCCCTGTTGGCGCAGCATGGTGTCGATGCCGAAGAGGAATTCAAACATCGGCCCGCCACGCACCGCCTGCGGC
The DNA here is from genome assembly GCF_003050785.1 of Celeribacter persicus. Taxonomy (GTDB): domain Bacteria; phylum Pseudomonadota; class Alphaproteobacteria; order Rhodobacterales; family Rhodobacteraceae; genus Celeribacter; species Celeribacter persicus. Next base: position 117,719 of record NZ_QAOH01000008.1, on the reverse strand, counting down.
TCTTTCGGGTTGGTGCCGAACCCCATGGCGATGGTGCCGCCCTCCATGTCGCGAATGCGGTCGTGGATAAGCTGGCCCTTGGTGGCCCCTTCGCAGGGGATGATCGCATGTTCTGCGAGGCCCGGCAGTTTCTTGAGATAGCGTCCGCCGGTTGCGATGATCAGCACGTCATTGGTGACGACGATGGTCTCCCGATCTGTCTCCACGTCGACCGTACGGCCTTCGTCGCGGACATTGACCACCCGTCCCTTGAGCCAGTCGACCTGTTCGCGGGCAAAGAATTTCGTCAGATCGACGTCGATGTCGGCGGCACTCCGAAGCCCCGAGGGCATCCAGATCAGACTGGGCAGATAGGTGAGATGGTTGTTCGGCGACACCACGGTGATGCGCGCGCGCACCTTCTTTTTCCGGATTTCGCGCACGGCGGTCAGCGCGCCGAAACCGCTGCCGAGGATCATGATATGGGTTTTAGAGGTCGTCATGAGGGCACCTGAGAAATCTTGTCTGGCCAGGGCGGCCGGAGCTTGAAACCGATCCGGATCAGACCCCGACTTGCGGGCTCTGTCCTTAATCCACATCAAAGATATATTCAAAAAATATCATAAGTCCCTGCGACAGCTTGGCCGCACCGGTCACGGCTGCGTGCGCGGGCTGACATATTCGATCCAAAGCCGGGACCTTTGCGCGCGGGGCGAAAAAATCCGCCGAAAGCGCGATTTTCCTCTTGCAGCACCCGGCGGGATTTCATATCTCACGCCTCACCCGAAGGACGCGGGTGTAGCTCAGGGGTAGAGCGTTACCTTGCCAAGGTAAATGTCGTGAGTTCGAATCTCATCACCCGCTCCAACTTCCCTCCGGTCACCCACCGGAGAGACATAACCGAGCCGATGTCACAGGCTGGACGCGAGCGGGTGTAGCTCAGGGGTAGAGCGTTACCTTGCCAAGGTAAATGTCGTGAGTTCGAATCTCATCACCCGCTCCAATTCTTCGAAAAAGCCTCCCTTCCGGGAGGCTTTTTGATTTTCACGAACACTCCCGCCAAACGCCCAGAAATACTGCCCCCTTATGCATACCGCTTTAAGCGGCGTGCCCATTGGCAAATCCGCCATGAGGCGCGTATAAGCGGCATGAAGCGAGAAAAGGGACAGCCCATGCGCAAAGCCACGATCAGCCGCAAGACCGCGGAAACCGAGATTACCGTCGAGATCGACCTCGACGGCACGGGCAAATACGACAACCAGACGGGCGTGGGATTTTTCGACCACATGCTCGACCAGTTGTCGCGCCACTCGCTGATCGACATGACCGTCCGCGCCAAGGGCGACACGCATATCGACGATCACCACACGGTCGAGGACACGGGCATCGCGCTGGGTCAGGCCCTCGCACGCGCAGTCGGCGACAAGAAGGGCATCTATCGCTACGGCCACTTCGCGCTTGCCATGGACGACACGCAGGTCGCCTGCGCGCTCGATCTCTCGGCTCGGCCTTTCCTTGTCTGGAATGTCGATTTCCCGACCGACAAGATCGGCGCTTTTGATACGGAACTGGTGCGCGAGTTCTTTCAGGCGCTGTCCACGAACGGCGGCATCACCCTACACATCGACAAGGTCCACGGGATCAATTCACACCACATCGCCGAGGCCGCGTTCAAATCGGTCGCCCGTGCGTTGCGCATGGCGCTTGAAATCGACCCGCGTATGGCGGACAGCCTGCCCTCGACCAAGGGTGCACTCTGAGCGCATCCGCACCTGAAGAGACAAAGACATGCTGACAGCACTCGTCGATTACGACAGCGGCAATCTCCATTCTGCCCACAAGGCGTTCGAGCGCATGGCGCGCGAGCGCGGTGAGGGCACCATCGTCGTAACCTCGGAACCCGATGTGGTGGCGAAAGCCGACCGCATCGTCCTGCCGGGCGATGGCGCCTTTCCGGCCTGCAAGAAACAGCTCTTCGATTACACAGGGCTTTTTGAAGCGATCTCGGAGGCGGTGACCCAGAAGGGCCGCCCCTTCATGGGCATCTGCATCGGCATGCAGATGCTGGCGACTCGCGGTCTTGAGTATGAAAAAACCAAGGGCTTCGACTGGATCGGGGGCGAAGTGGTCAAGATCACTCCCTCCGACCCGGCGCTGAAAGTGCCGCATATGGGCTGGAACAACCTGCATATCGAAGGGGATCACCCGGTGCTCAACGGCGTGGCCACCGGTGATCACGCCTATTTCGTCCATTCCTACCATTTCAAGGTGGCGGACCCGGCGCATCGTCTGGCCTATGTGAATTACGGCGAGGAAGTCACCGCCATCGTGGCGAAGGGCAACATGATCGGTACACAATTTCATCCTGAGAAAAGCCAGCGGGCAGGTCTCCGGATCGTGTCGAACTTCCTCGGCTGGAAACCGTAGAGAGCGAGTATTTAGACCATGAAGAAGACAAAGGGGCCCACGAGAGGCCCCTTTCATGTTTCGAATCAAGCGTTTACTGCACACGGCTCCATGTCTGCCCCTTGCAGATCGGCCCGACGCAGCCTTTGACCGTCAGGGTATTGCCGGACAGCGTCATTTTGGAATTGTAGACCTTGCCCGTCGAGGGCTGCCAAATCTTGCCATTTTTGTAAGCGCCGCCGCCTTGCGGAACCATGTCCCAGACGATCGGTTTGCCGATATTGTCGGACTGGACCGGGCCTTTGGCATCGAACGCCTTGGCGATGGTGCCGCAAATCTGCGCCCCACAGGGTTTGATGGCGATATAGGCGTAATGCCCGTCGTCCACCTCGGTTTTCCAGGTCCCTTCCACCGGATCGGCGGCAAAGGCAGGGACCGCAAGGGTCAGCGCAGCCAGAGCTGCGGTTGCAAATCGCTTCATGATATATCCTCCCAATATATCTCACAGAGATGCCCGCATCCTGATCGGGACACCGGTTTCCTGGCAAGACTAACGCAACGGCACATTGCGCCAAAGCGGGTTTTGCATTTCCGGCACAATCATGCCAAAGGGAGCGCAACAGTTTCACGACAGGAGCGCCCGCCCATGATCCTCTACCCCGCCATCGACCTGAAAGACGGCAACGCCGTGCGGCTTTACAAAGGCGAGATGGAGAAAGCCACGGTGTTCAACGAGAACCCGGCGGCGCAGGCGCTGGAATTCGTGGCGGCTGGTTGTGAATGGCTGCACCTCGTTGACCTCAATGGCGCGTTTGCGGGCGAACCGGTGAACGCCGCCCCGGTCGAGGAAATTCTCAAGCAATGCAAGGTTCCCGCGCAATTGGGCGGCGGCATTCGCGATATGAAGACCATCGAGATGTGGCTTTCCAAGGGGCTTGAGCGTGTGATCCTCGGCACCGTGGCGGTCGAAAACCCCGATCTGGTGCGCGAAGCGGCACGCGCCTTCCCCGGCCATGTCGCCGTGGGCATCGACGCGCGCAAGGGCATGGTCGCGACAAAGGGCTGGGCCGAAGAGACCAATGTGAACGCCACCGATCTCGCAAAAAGCTTCGAGGACGCGGGCGTCTCGGCAATCATCTACACCGACATCAACCGCGACGGCGCGATGCAGGGGCCGAACATTGAGGAAACCGCAGCACTCGCCAATGCCGTGTCGATCCCGGTGATCGCGTCGGGCGGCGTGTCCTCGATTGCCGATCTCGAAAACCTCAAAAACTGCGGCGCGCCTTTGAACGGGGCGATCTCAGGCCGCGCGCTTTACGATGGAGCGATTGACCTGAAAGAAGCACTCAAAATCCTCAAAAGCTGACAGGCGATTGCATTGCCCGGCCCCGGGGACTAAGACGAACCCGTCTTTCTTTCGTCCCGAAATATCCTCGGGGGTGAATGGCCGAAGGCCAGAGGGGGTGCGAGTACCCCCTGCCCTATAATTCAAAGGCAAACGCGCATGCTCAAGACCCGCATCATCCCCTGCCTCGACGTGGCCGATGGCCGCGTGGTGAAAGGCGTGAATTTCGTGGACCTGATTGACGCGGGCGATCCCGTTGAAAGCGCGCGCGCCTATGACGCGGCGGGCGCGGATGAGCTGTGTTTCCTCGACATCCACGCGACGCACGAAAACCGTGGCACGATGTACGATCTTGCCACCCGCACCGCCGAGCAATGTTTCATGCCGCTCACCATCGGCGGCGGCGTGCGCACCACCGAAGACGTGCGCAACCTCCTGCTCGCAGGCGCCGACAAGGTGTCATTCAACTCGGCCGCCGTGGCCGATCCGGACGTGATCGCGCGTGCTGCCGATCACTTCGGCAGCCAGTGCATCGTCTGCGCCATCGACGCCAAGACCATCGAGTGGGATACCGAGGGCAACCCGACGAAATGGGCGATCTTCACCCATGGCGGCCGCAAAGCCGCGCTCGACAAGGACGGTCACCCGATTGACGCCGTGGAATTTGCCAAACTGATCGAGAAGAAGGGCGCGGGCGAGATTCTGTTGACCTCCATGGACCGCGACGGCACACGGGCAGGCTTCAATATCCCGATGACCCGCACCATTGCCGATGCCGTAAATATCCCGGTCATCGCCTCCGGCGGCGTCGGCAATCTCGATCACCTGGTCGAGGGTGTCACCGAAGGCCACGCCAGCGCCGTGCTCGCCGCCTCCATTTTCCATTTCGGGGATTATACAATCCAGGAGGCCAAGGAATACATGGCCGCCCGGGGCATCCCCATGCGTCTCAACTGAGGACCATATATGTCTGTGTTGCACGATCTCGAACAGGTCATCAAATCCCGAAAATCCGCCGATCCAGAAAGCTCTTGGACCGCAAAACTCCTCGCCAAAGGGCCGGAGAAATGCGCCGAAAAATTCGGTGAAGAAGCCGTGGAAGCGATCATCGCCGCAGTGAAAAACGACCGTGAAAACCTCACTTATGAGGCCGCAGACGTGCTCTATCACATGCTGGTCATGCTGGCCGCGCGCGATGTTCCGCTTGACGATGTGCTGACTGAGCTTGCCCGTCGCCAAGGGCTTTCGGGCATCGCAGAGAAAGCCTCACGCGGCTGATGCTGCTGGCTTTCTGATGGTTTAAATACTCAAAGCCCCAGCCGCGGAATTTCAATCGCCGGGCAGCGATCCATCACCACCTCGGCCCCCTGCGCATGGGCCAGAGCGGCGGCCTTGTCGTTGACGATACCAAGCTGCATCCAGATGTATTTCAGCCCCTTGAGGTGCTTAAGCGAATCCTCGACCACATGCATCACCTCGTCGGAGCGGCGGAAGATGTCCACCATGTCCACCGGCTCGTCGATTTCCGACAGAGAGGCGACGACGGTCTGGCCGAAAAGCTCTTTCCCCACCTGTCCCGGATTGACCGGGATCACCTTATACCCACGTGCGGCCAAAAACTCCCCGACCTGATGCGAGGGACGTTCGGGCCGGGGCGACGCGCCGACGAGGGCGATCACTTTCGTGTCTCCGAGAATGCGGGCGATATCGGTGTCGGTCAATTGGTCAACATGTTGCATGGTGAGGATAGTAGCGCGTTCTGAAAAAGAAAAAAGCCCGACTGTGTCGCAGTCAGCCCCAACATGCCGAAACAGAAAACTCGGGCCTCAGCTTCGATTGCATTCAGGTATAAAAAGCTCCGGCGCGGGTTTAATTTGTGCCCTGGCAAAACTGACAAAAAAAGCCCGGGCGCTAGGCCCGGGCACAGGTATGGAACGAGGGACAGTGAGAACAACGCGCGTGTTCCAATATGCGCGTCTCACCATATCAAATAGGTGGTCGTTCCCGACATGGAAGAGCATGTAAGAAAAACGTGAACACAGAGTGAACTCGATGGTGAACTCAGGGCGCTTTCCCCGGTGTTTCAGCCCCGCATGGACGCGGCATAAAGCGCCACAGCAGCGGCGTTCGAGACGTTGAGCGACCCGAAATCCCGCGCGAAGGGGATTTTCACCAGCCCGTCCACGGTTTCACGGGTTTTCTGCCGCAGCCCCGGCCCTTCGGCCCCCATCACCAATGCCACGGGACGCCCCTTAAGATCGCCCAGCGCCGCATCAATCGTCACCTCCGCCTCGCCATCGAGACCGAGACAGGTGAACCCCAGTTCCTGAAGTTTGACGATCGTCTCCGAGAGATTGCGCACCCGCAGGTAGGGCTGCCGCTCCAGCGCGCCGGAGGCGGTTTTCGCGAGCGCCCCGGTCTCGGGGGCGGCGTGGCGTGCGGTGGCGATGACGGCTTCGGCGCCGAACACCTCGGCGGAGCGCAAAATCGCCCCCACGTTATGCGGATCGGTCACCTGATCGAGCAGAACCACCGTCGGCGCACCCTCGCCCGCCGCGAGGCAGACTTCCTCGACTGAACCCCAACTCAAAGGTTTCACCTCAAGGAGCGCACCCTGATGGACCGAGGCCGGATCGACCGGCACGCCGTGGTTGCGCGGATCGTGGAATTTGCGCGGGTCGATCTCCTCGGGGGTGATACCAGAGGCCGCAATCTCCGCTTCGAGCTTGGCCATCGCGTTTTTCGTCACCAGAAGCCGCAGCTTTTCGCGGGCCGGGTTCGCAAGCGCATCGCGCACCGCATGCAATCCGAAAAGCCAGACGGTTTCCTGCGCCGCCTTGCGTTTGGCTTGCTCTTTCTCGACGACCCATTTGGGTTTTTTCATGGCTCTGATGTCCCGCTTTGACGTGTTTCCCCTTCCTGCCGCGCGCAATCTCCGAGCACAAGCAATTTTCCTGTTGACGCCCCCCGACCACACTTGTATCCACCGCCCACACGAACGCAAACGGTCGGTGAATAATCGCGGATCAGCGTGAAAGTGGGCGACGGGCTGCAAGGTGCGGCAGCGGACTGTAACTCCGCCGAGGAGACTCATGCCTGGTTCGATTCCAGGGTCGCCCACCACTTATCTTTGATTTCATTGGATATTTTGGCGGGAAGGCTGCGTTGTCTAATCGCCGCCTAACGCGTCAGTTCCCTGCATCGGCACGACGAACGCTCACGAAAGCGTGATCTCTCGTCGCACTCCGCAAAGTCGGGTGCCTTCCAGCTTCGCCCGTAAAACGCCAAGCAAACACGTTATCCGCGTTAGGGTCACAGCATTGAATCACTATAGAGGATAAGAGCTTGGGCGGGAATTCTGTGGTTGTTTTAGTGTTGGCGCTCGCGTCAATCGTATCTTTGGCGGGGGTGATCTACCCTTTCAAGCCGTTCAAGAGCCGTTGGGTTGCTTTGGCGTCTTTCGTCGGTTGCTTCGTTCTTATCGGCGTGACCGGGCCATCGCCGGAAACTGCGAAAACTGCCATGCCGGAAGTGAATGAGCGCCCATGGGCTGCGCCGGAAGGTGACGAACGGCTTTGGGTTGCTTCCGAACGCTTGAACCGTCGCACATGCCCGTCGGAAAGCTGCGGTGTCGTTGGGCGATTGTTCTTCCGCGAAGGTGTGACCGTGCATGAAGAACACGACGGTTGGGCGCGGGTCACGCAGCCCTACGACGCGTCGTGCGTCGGTGGCCGAAGCGAATACGTCGATACAGGGAACGCCGCGTGCGACGATGCAAACGGCATTGCTGACGGGCAGTTCGCCGAATGGGTTTCGATGGAATACCTATCCGAAACCCGCCCGCCCGATCCAGCTGCGGATGCTTCGGGAATTGAAGAATTGGTAGCCGGGTCCGACGACTTCGCGCGGTACCGAACCGCGTTCGCAGAAGCGGCCCAATTGCTGATCGCTCAACGCCGATGCACCGAACGCGACTTCCGCGACATAGGCGGCTGGGTGAAGTCTTCCAACCATCGCAACCAACCCATTTACTTCACCTATTGCGGCGGTGCGACGGTCGCCAACCGCCTGTATTTGAACGCAAATACCGGCGAAATCTTCCGGTAGATACGAAAAATGGCCGCGCCCGAAGACGCGGCCAAGTTCGGCGCGGTCCATGTCGCGCCTATGCGAAGGGGCGTGACCGCAGTTCACGCCGCGCCGTCGCAATGGGGTGTCGTCACGGGTGCTTGCACAGATCCGCGACGGTCGGTCGAAGATCGGCGGCAGTACCCACAGGGGCAGACAGAGGCAGGCCACGGCGTAAAGGCCGATATCGGCCAGCCCCTCGCCTGCCAAGTCGTCCAGAACGCTCTCTGCGGGTGACGACAAGACCAGCGTGAGAACCTCAGGAGGCCGGCTACCCCCAATTTGTTTACCAGTAAGCGCCTGACCCGCTCCGCAAGCGCCGGGTGCCCATGCGGCGGCAGTTTGTTTTCGAGACACGATGCGACAGTTTCGCCCATGCGATTGAACATCTCGGGGCCACGCTTTCGCGCCGCGGCATGTCTCTTGCTCTCAAGGGGTTTACCCCCGGCGCGAACTGGATCGACAGCGCGCCCGATTGCGAAACGCTGCGTCTGCCAGATGGGCGACTGATCCATGCGCTGTCGCTCGACACCGCCGCCGATCCCGTCAGCGATCCGGACGGGGCCATGCACACAGCCCCTGCGCCAGTTCGTGAAGAAGCTTGAAACCGCAACGAAAACCCTCAGACTGCGCGTGACACCACAGGGAAGGAACGGGCATGGATCTGCGCAGCATGGAAATTCGCTATGATGGCGGCAAAGGCGACATCGGTGGCCCGTTCATCGGCACGCTGCACTGGGACGCCGCCATTGAGGGCCCGCGGCCCGGCGTGCTTGTCGCCCCGGCGTTTCGCGGTCGTGCGCAATTCGAGGAACAGCGCGCGCAGGAGCTTGCCGCTCTGGGGTATGTCGGCTTCGCCATCGACTATTACGGTCAGGGCTGGACCACCACCGATCCGGCAGAGGCCCATGCCGCCAAGGACCGACTGGACGCGGAGCGCGCGATGCTCGCCGCGCGTATGGTTGTGGCGCTTGAGGCGCTGAAGGCGCAGGAACTCGTGGATGCCGAACGCACCGCCGCGATCGGCTATTGCTTTGGCGGCAAGGCCGTGCTCGATCTGGCGCGCGAGGGCGTCGAGATCGGCGGCGTCGTGTCCTTCCACGGCATTCTCGACCGCGCCGCAAGCGCGCCGGATGTGAAAATCCCCGCAGAGGTACTCGTGCTGCACGGTTGGGACGATCCGCTGGCAAAACCGGAAAGTGTGCTGGCCTTCGGGCAGGAAATGACCGAGCGCGGCGCGCGCTGGCAGGTGCATGCCTATGGTCACACCGGGCACGCATTCACAAATCCTGCGGCCACACCGGGCGCACAACCGGGCTTCGGCTTCGACGCCAAGGCCACGGCCCGAAGCTGGCGCGCGATGGTGGCTTTCATGGAAGAGATTTTCCGCTGAGATTGACGCGAACGGTCAAATCTCCTCATCGGGATATGGCAGCGCATCGACATCGGCGTTCACAAAATCGGGCTCTGGTGTCGGATCAAAGCGCACGGCCTGAATCTCCCTGTGCCCCTCGACCAGAGCCTTGAGCACGCGATGCATGCCATCCATCAGCCGTCCGTCCGCGCAGAGCAGGATCGGCCAGCGCAGATCGGCCTCCTGCATAAGTCGTATGTGATGCGCAATGGAGCGAGGAGTCGGAAGATCGTCCACCTCCCGATACCACCAAAGCGCGTCAAGTTCAGTGATCGCGGAGAGCGGTATCGTCTCCGTCTGGCGCCCTCTGGCAAGGCGGAGCAGACGATGCACATCCCATGTGTGACGCTCATCGCCAACAGTGCGTGTGTGATACTGTTTTCTCATACGCTGCTTGTATTGCGCACCTGTGCTCACTGAATCTCAATCGCCGCCCGCTCGTAATGCGCCTGTTCCGCTGTGCCGTCGTCGAAGATCACATTGAGATCGACGGTCTCGACCGTGCCGGGCGGGAAACTGACCAGAATTGCGTCGAGTGTTTCCGCCTTGAGCGTATTGGGCTGGGCCGTGTCGAGATAGCAGGGCTCCATCGCGAAAGAGACCATCTCCGCGCCGTTGACCGAATAGAAAATCTCCGTCAGCCCGCAGCGCCAGCTCAGCAGATTGGTGAAATACAACAGGTCCTTGCCATCATAGTTGCGCACCGCCAACCATTGCGCTCTGGTCGCTTGCAGGATCGGCCTGACCTCTGCGGCGGTGGTGAAATTCTCCGCGAAAGCGCCCTGCGCGAGCGCGCAAAGAGCCAAAACGCCCGAAACCGTGCTCCTTACTGGCAACATGGAAACAATCCTTTTACTTCGAGGGAATTAGCACCTTTTGATCAATAGTGATCCGCCCTATAGTCTCCCGCAGGTGTTCCAATGTGCTGTCCCGATCAGAGTTCTTCCATGCCCAGTAAGCCCCAAAACCCCACATCGTTCAACGTTGTCGTTATCGGTCAGGACGGTCGGCTGATGTATGAGGCGCTGTTGTTCGCGGCCTCGCTCAGAGCAATGGACCCCGGTTTCAAAGGCAAGCTCTTCATCGCAGAGCCGCAACCGGGCGAAAAATGGGCCGACGATCCCCGGATGAAACAGGCCGATCTTCTGGACGCGTTCAAACGGCTCGACGCGGAGATACTGCCCTTCGAGAGCCGGCATTTCGGGCAGATCTACCCTTATGGCAACAAGATCGAAGCGCTTCTGGCGCTGCCCGAGGGCGAGCCGTTCGTGTTCTTCGACAGCGACACGCTGATCACCGGGCCGCTCTCATCGGTGCCCTTCGATTTCTCCCGCCCCTGCGCCTCGCTCAAGGTCGAGGGCACATGGCCGCAGATCGAACTTTACGGGCCGGGCTATACCGAAATCTGGAAATCGCTCTACGACCTCTTCGAACTCGATTTCGAAAGCTCGCTCGATCTCGATCAGCCGGACGAATACTGGAAGCGCTATCTCTATTTCAATGCCGGGTTCTTTTTCTATGAGTGCCCGCGCAAATTCGGTCAGCGGTTTCTCGATTACGCTCTGGAAATCCGCGACAACCCGCCCGAGGCCGCGAGCCTTCAGGTCTTCGATCCCTGGCTCGATCAGGTTGCCCTGCCGCTGGTGATCCATTCCTTCGGCGGCGCGCGGCGGACGCTGCCCGAGGACACGCTCGACGGGGCGATTTCCTGTCATTACCGCACCTTCCCGCTGCTGTTCGCGCGGGAAGACGATCGCGTGGTCGAGGTCCTGCGCGAGGTGACCCATCCCAACTGGATCAAGAAGGTGCTCAAGGAATACGAGCCGATCAAGCGCCTCGTCTATCAGCCGAAGGGCGAGAAAATCCGCGCCATGTTCGATCGCGAAAATCTGCCCCGCCGCGAACAGATGATCCGCAATCAGATCAAGAAAGCCGGGTTGTGGATGCGCTGACCCGGCAAGGTTTCGCCAGACGGAGCGCCTCTGCACCTGCCGTGACCGGGTTTCCCTTTGCATGCCCGGCAAGCTGCGTTAGGGTGCGCCGTGACCCCGGGACCAGTCGAGCCAGCACACGGAAATGAAACCGAATTTTGCCCTGAATCTCAGCCATGACGGCATTACGCTTTTGCACCGCACATCAAGCGGATGGCTGGTCATGGGAGAGGTGGCGCTCGATGCGCCCGACATGGCGGCGGAACTGGCCGAGTTGCGCAAGCGGGCGACCTCTGTTTCCACGGCAGGCCTCGCCACCAAGCTGCTGATCCCCAACAGCCAGATTCTCTATCGCGCGCTGCCCGATCCCGGGCCACAGGCCCGCGATACCGCAATCCGCACGGCGCTTGACGGGGCCACGCCCTATGCGCTCGACCAACTGGTCTGGGACAGCACCGTGACGGGCAAGACCCTGCAGATCGCCGTACTTGCCCGCGAGACGCTCGATGAGGCCGAGAATTTTGCAACGGAACACCGCTTCAACCCGATATCTTTCGTTGCCATGCCGGAGGCGGGCGATTTCGAGGGGGAGCCGTTTTTCGGACGTGCGCGCAGTGCCGATGCGCTGATCGGACCGGACACCGCCGTTCAGCCGGACCGCGAAGCAATGCGCATCCTGCCGCAGCGCCCTATCCTGCCGCCCGAACCTCTGAGCTTGCCGGAGCTCCTGACGCCTGCCGGCGTGGCCCCCGAGGCGCCTCAGCTCTTCGCGGAGGACAGCGCCTCGGAGATGGAAACAGACCCCCAAACCGAGACCACCGAAACGGTCAAGAGCCTTCCCGAACCGGTGTTCCCCACTGACGCAAGCGCACCCGAGGCAGAGGACACACAGCCCCCGAAACAACGAGATTTGCTATCCGGCATCCCCCCGCTGCCGGAACCTGTCCGCGTGGCGGTGCGCCCGGAAACCGACGCCAAAACCGACGCCCCGGAAAACACTTCCCCGGAAACCCTCGAAGACACGCCGTCGCCGCGTGCGACGGGCTTCCCGTCGGAAGACAGCAGGTCGGATGAAAAGGCCGAAACGCTCGGCACCGAAAATACGGCAAACGCGACACCTTTCCAAAGCCGTCGCGAAAGCGAGGGTAAGGCGGCCGAGTCCCCGAGCGAGCCCAGGGCACCACGCCTTCTGGCTCGACCCTCGCGCGTCCTAGCGTCTCTGTCTTCGGTCCCGGCGAAAGGCGCGACGAGCAAACCGCTTGGCCCGGCCAGCAAGGCAGCCGAGGTCCCGCAACAAGACGCACCGCAAAAAACCACCGAGACACAGGCCCCCGATCCGGAAAACACACCGGCGCAAAAGATCGTCGAACATCCCCATGTCGCAGTGACCTCCGGCGAGGTGCCGGTTGACGAGTCGAAAGAACCGAAACTGAAGGCACCGCGTCCGGGCAAGACCGATCCGCTACCCGAACCGCCGCCGATGCCAGCCCCGGTGCCCCCAGTAACGGCGCACAAACCGGTCGAGCCTGTGGTCGAGCAACCGACGACGCCCCCTCGTAGCACAGCCGCGTTCGGTGCTCTGAAATCTCTCTCGGCGCTTGCGCCGAAGGCATCAGCGAAAAGAACGGCTCAGACAGCCCGTAAGGCCACGCCTCCCGCCGACATCGGAACAGCCCCCCTTCCCAGGGTCGCGATCACCGCAGGCGATGACATTGCCCCGCTGTCGGATCGCGCCGCAGGTCTCGACCGGGTGGAAAACACCCAGAACGAGGCGGAGGCGCTGACCGTTTTCGGTGCGCGTCGCCGCAACCGCGAGATCCGCAACAAGCCGCGCCATCTTGGTCTGATGCTGACCGGGGCTCTGGTCGCCCTTCTGCTTCTGGTCGGGCTGATCGCAGGTCTTTTGCCCGAAGATGAGCCGCAACAAACCAGTTCCACGTCCCAGACCAGCACTGTTCTGCCCGGCGACGCCCCCGCTCAGGACAACACGGCGGACAGTGCCGGGGAAACCGATCTGGCACAGACAGACGGCATGACGGAAGTGTCGGCGGACGAAGAAGAACCCGAGTTGACGCCTGAGCTTCTGGAACAGGCCACCGTGCCCGCGCCGCCTGCGGAAACCATCGTGGACGACACTCTCGACCGGGAGGCCCTTGTCGCCCGTTATGCGGCGACCGGCATCTGGCCTCTTGCCCCCGAAGCCGATACAGGCGACAGCGCCGAGGACGATCTCTCCGCGCTCTACACCGCCTCCATCGACCATGACATTGCCTCTCAGGATGCCGTGGCCCTGCCCGAAGCCGCCCGCCATATCGGCGAGGCGGCACCGCGCGCCGCCCTGCCTCCGGCACCGCCGGGCACGCGCTACAATTACGACGAAGACGGCTTCATCCGCGCCACACCCGAAGGCACGGTGACACCGGACGGCATCGTGGTCTACGCCGGTCGCCCGGCATCCACGCCGAAACCGCGCCCCGGCAGTGCTGTGAATGAGGCGGTGGAAGCCGCGCTTGCCCCGCCTTTGGCAAACGAAAACGATCCGGTCCGGCAGGCTCTGGCGGAGTTCCGCCCCAGACTGCGCCCCGAAACCTTGGTCGAGAACAATGAGAAGGCCAATCTCGGCGGTCTGACCCGTGCGGAGCTGGGACGGATCGCGCCGCATCTGCGCCCCGCCTCGGCTCAGGAAATCGCTCAGGAAGATGCACGCGCCTCAGGCGAAAACGAAGCGGCGCGTACCGCGCCCGTGGTCACAGCCTCGCTGCTTCCGAAAGCCCGGCCCCAGAATTTCGACAAGCTCGCGGCCGCAGCCCGCGCCGCCGAAGCTGCCGCTGCGGCCGCTGCCGATGCCGCTACGCCCCGTAGTTCCACGGCGGAGAAGGTCACCGCCCAGGTGCCCGCAACCTCCATTCCCCAGGCTGGTCCCGCCAATGTCGCCCGCGCCGCAACGGTCAGCAACGCGATCAACCTGCGCAAACTGAACCTGATGGGAGTTTACGGATCGAGCTCGGATCGCCGCGCGCTGGTGCGTCTGCCTTCGGGACGGTTCGCCAAGGTGAAGGTGGGCGACAAGCTCGATGGCGGGCGTGTGCAATCCATCGGCTCCGACAACCTCACCTATGTGAAAAACGGTCGCGCAGTCACGCTTGAGATCGGTGGATAAGCTCCACCCATACACTCCCATCTCCTGCATGTTCGGAAAATGTCATCTGACGCTTGCCGATGGCCGGGAAACCTTTACCTCTGTGTGGTGAAACGCAACTATGGGTGCACAAATCCCCTGTGGCCCGACGAAAGGACCCCTCAATGGACGGCGCTTTGACGCAAGCCGTGATCTATCTTGCCGCCATGGTGGTGGCCGTTCCGCTTGCGCGGCGTCTCGGGCTCGGGTCTGTTCTGGGCTATCTTCTGGCGGGCATGGCGATCGGGCCTCTGTTCGGGATGATCCAGCATTCCGAAACCACCGATCTGTTGCATTTCGCCGAATTCGGTGTGGTGATGATGCTGTTTCTGATTGGGTTGGAACTCGATCCCCGCGCCCTTTGGAACATGCGGCACAAACTATTGGGCCTCGGCGGGCTGCAAATCATCGTCACGGGAGCGGCGATCATGGGGGTGGCGATCTGGGTCGGGCAGAGTTGGCAAACGGGTCTGGCACTCGGCATGATCCTGTCTCTGTCCTCAACCGCCGTGGTGCTCCAGACCCTCTCGGAGAAGAAACTGATCCACACCAGCGGCGGTCGCGCAAGTTTCTCCGTGCTGCTGATGCAGGACATCGCGGTGATCCCGATGCTGGCGCTGATGCCTCTTCTCGCCACCAGTTCGCAACTGTCGCTCAACCCGGACGGTTCGATCCGTCGCGGTTCCGAGGCCGCGCATGATACCGTGGGCCATGGCGCTTCTCTTGTGGCGGGTCTGCCCGGTTGGGGGGTGACGCTGGTGACCCTTGGCGCGGTGGCGGCGATCATCCTTGCGGGCGTGTTCCTCACCCGCCCGTTGTTTCGCTATATCCATGCCGCCAATATGCGGGAAATCTACACCGCCGTCGCGCTTTTGATCGTCATCGGCATCGCCCTTCTGATGAATGCGGTCGGCCTCTCTCCTGCGCTCGGCACATTTCTGGCCGGGGTGGTGCTTGCGAACTCGGAATTCCGGCATGAGCTGGAAAGTTCCATTGAGCCGTTCAAGGGGCTCCTTCTGGGCCTGTTCTTCATCGCCGTGGGCGCGGGGATCAATTTCACCGTACTGTTTCGCGATCCGCTGACCATCGTCGGCCTGACCGTGGCGCTGATGGTCCTGAAAGGGCTGATCCTCTACGCCATCGGACGGATTTTCAAACTGCGCAAACGGGCGCAATGGCTTTTCACCCTGTCGCTGGCGCAAGCCGGGGAATTCGGCATGGTTCTGACCACGTTTTCGCTGCAACAGGGTGTGCTGACATCCTATCTTGGCGAGCGCGTGCTGCTGGTCATTGCCCTGTCCCTGCTGTTCACGCCGCTGTTCTTCATGTTGCACGATTACCTGCGGGCGAAACTCTCCGAGCGGGCGGAGGACCAACCCGCCGATGAAATCGACGATCAGCAAAAGATCATCATCGCCGGTCTCGGTCGCTTCGGTCAGGTCGTCAATCGTCTGGTGCAGGCTTCGGGGTTTCAGACGACCGTGCTCGACCACGATCTCAAAACCATCCAGTTGATGCGCAAATTCGGTTTCAAAGGCTTTTTCGGCGATCCGACACGTCCCGAACTGCTCCATGCCGCCGGGATCGACAGCGCCCGCATTCTGGTGATTTCCCTCGACGATCCAGCCGCTTCGACCCAGCTTGTGAAATACGCCCGGTCGCTGCGCGACGACCTTTTTATCATCGTTCGCGCCCGCGACCGGGTGCATGTTTACGAGCTTTACAAGGCCGGGGCCGACAAGATCGTGCGTGAAATGTTCGACAGTAGTCTGCGCGCCGGGCGTTATGTGCTCGAAGAAATGGGCTTTTCGGAATATGACGCAGCAATGACCGAACAGGCCTATTATCAGCACGATCGCGAAACCATGCGCGCTCTGGCGGAACTTTGGGAACCCAATATCCCGGTTTCGGAAAACGCCGCCTATATCGAACGCGCGAAAACGCTCGACAAGGATTTCGAAGCGGCACTGGTCAGCCAGCTCGAACGGAACCGCAATAAGAACAGCGCGGCCTGAGGTGCCGCGCTGTCTGGAAAGCCTTAGAGGCGCTTATTTGCCCGACACACCCGCCTCGGCAAAGGTCGCCATGCCCGACAGGCATTCGACCGCCGCCCTGATCAGAGGGATCGCGAGCCCCGCCCCCGAGCCTTCACCGAGGCGCATTCTCATGGACAGAAGCGGCTCCTTGACAAGGGCGCGGAGCACCGCCGGGTGCGCCACCTCCGCCGAAACGTGACCTGCAAGACAGTGATCGAGCGCCCCCGGCACCGCCCGCTCCAGCGTTGCCGCAGCCGCACAGCAAATGAAACCGTCGAGCACCACAGGGATGCGCAGGTGCCGCGCCCGGGCGATGCCGCCTGCCATGGCCGCCACTTCGCGCCCACCCAGAGCCGCAAGAATTTCCAAAGGCGTCTTGTCCCCATGAAGCGCCACGCCCGCAGCACAGACCTCCTCCTTGATCTTCAACCCGGCGTCATCGACACCGGTGCCGCGCCCGACCCAGTCGGCTGCCGTGCCACCAAACAGAGCATTGGCAATCGCCGCCGCCGATGTGGTGTTGCCGATGCCCATTTCGCCCACGACCAGCAGATCGGCCTGCGGATCGACGGCATCCCAGCCGACCTTGAGCGCAGCCACGCATTCCGCCTCGCTCATCGCGGGTGCTTCGGTGAAATCCGCCGTCGGGCGGTCCAGTTCAATGGGATGGATCGACATGACCGCGCCCGCATTGCGCGCGAGTTGGTTGATCGCTGCGCCGCCATGTTCGAAATTCGCCACCATCTGCACCGTGACCTCCGCCGGGAAGGCCGAGACGCCGCGCGCCGTCACACCATGATTGCCCGCGAAAATCGCCACCTGCGGGCGGGTCACCTTCGGTCGCGCCGCGCCGCGCCAGGAGGCATACCAGATCCCGATCTCTTCAAGCCGCCCGAGCGAGCCCGCCGGTTTCGTCAACTGAGCGTTGCGGGCTTCTGCCTCGGCCTTTGCCTCCAAATCCGGCCCCGGCGCCGCTTTCAGAAGCGCTTCGAACCCCGCAAGATCGGAAAATGCCATGCCCCAAATCTCCTTCATTGTCTTTGGCTCATCGAGCTTCTATCCCCGGAAAGAGCCCAAGGACAGAACCGATTAAGGAGGAGGACGTCATGACCCGACGTTTCAGCCCCGAAACCGCCGATATCGCCACCGCTCTTGCTCTCCTGACCCGTATTCCGGTGCGGGCCAGCTTCACGCGCAGCGCCGAGGCCGCATGGGCCTTTCCCTTGGCAGGTCTGGCCGTCGGTCTCGTGGCCGGGGCCGTGGCCACCATTGCCGGCTGGCTGGGGCTTGGAGCCGGGATGATCGCGGGATTGGCGCTGGCCGCTCTGGTGATCACAACGGGGGCCATGCATGAGGACGGGCTGGCCGATTGCGCCGACGGTTTCTGGGGCGGGTTCAACCGCGCACGGCGTCTTGAGATCATGCGCGACAGCCGGATCGGTGCCTATGGCGTGATCGCTCTCATTCTCGCGCTTCTCCTGCGCTTCACGGCGCTCTCGACGCTGGCCCATGACGACCTGATCGTCACCGCAATGATAGCCAGCGCCATGCTTTCGCGCGCCGCCCTGCCCTATCTCATGGCCCTGATGCCGCCCGCACGCAGCGACGGCTTGTCGGTCACGACGGGTCGCCCGCCGCGCGATGCCGCGAGCCTCGGCGCCGTGGTGGCGTTCATGCTGTCATGGCTTGTCGTGGGGTTCGCCCCCACGGTCGCCGCCGCCTCTGCCGTCGTGGTAACAACCTATGTTGCCGCGCGGATCGCCAAGACCAAGATCGGCGGCCAAACCGGGGATGTACTTGGCGCGACCCAACTGATTACCGAGATCGCCGCACTCACCGTCTTCTCGGCGCTGTAACGGAAAAACCGCCGCGAGGTCTCCCCGGCGGCGGTTTTCAAGTCGAAACACCCGTGCCTCAGGCGGCGCGGTTTACAAGCACGTCGTCCACCTTCTTCTGGGCTTCCGTCTCGTTGGTGCCCGAAACGGCAGCCACTTCGCGGGTCAGGCGGTCGAGGGCCGCCTCGTAAAGCTGACGCTCGGAATAGCTCTGCTCGCGCTGATCGTCGGTGCGGTGCAGATCGCGCACCACTTCGGCAATGGCGATCAGATCGCCGGAGTTGATCTTTTGCTCATACTCCTGAGCACGGCGGGACCACATGGCGCGTTTCACCTTGGCCTTGCCTCTCAGGGTCTTCATCGCGTCCTGTACCAGTTCCGGCGAGGACAGCGAGCGCAGCCCGGATTCGACGGCCTTGTTGGTCGGCACGCGGAGCGTCATCTTGTCTTTCTCAAAGGCGATGACGAAAAGTTCGAGGGACATGCCCGCGATTTCCTGTTCCTCGATCGACATGATCTGACCGACGCCATGGGCCGGGTAAACAACGAAATCGTTGGGACGAAATTCGGATTTCTTGGTCTTGCTCATTTGCAGGTTTTTTCCTCAGACGGGACCGTTCTCACCACGCGGGCACACGCTTTCCCGTCCCATTCCCAGCCCTCGCGGCACACACAAAAGCCGCCAACCCGAAGGTCCAAAGAACAATGTCGCCGCACACTCTTTTTCAAAGCGCTTGGCGACGGGTATGAGGCGCGAAAAACTCAATCCCCTAAAAAAGCTCTGCTTTCGGGGGTTGAGGTCGATATGCCCTGTCATGGTTTACCCTTGATACCACAAAATCCGGCCAAAAGAAAGAGTCGCGCAACTTTGCCAAGGAGTTCCCCCCGCATTTCAGGGGGTTACATGAGATTCCAAGGTGTTAATGTCCGCTCTGGCGCGGAACCGGGCATGACAAAGGGGCCGCAAGGCCCCTCTCACTCAGGCGAATCAGCTTTACGCCTGCAATAATGACGGTGTGAAAAGACGGTACAAGCCGGTTTCAGGAGCCCTCGCCCGGTGCTTCGGAGAAGTATTTCTCCAGCTTTCCGGTCTCGCCATCTCTTTCCTCGTAACCCGGCATCGGGTCTTTCTTTTCGAGGATCACCGGCCAGAGCTCGGCATATTTACGGTTCAGCTCGACCCATTTCTCCATGTCCGGCTCAGTATCCGGACGGATCGCATCGGCCGGGCATTCCGGTTCGCAGACACCGCAGTCAATACATTCATCGGGATGGATCACCAGCATGTTCTCGCCCTCGTAGAAACAATCCACGGGGCAGACTTCCACGCAATCGGTGTATTTGCAGGCGATGCAGTTGTCGATAACGACGTAGGTCATTGCGGCTCATCCAAATCTGATTACTTGCGCCCTAGCTAGCCCCAAGCGGGCCATCAATCAAGCATGTCCGGGCGCGAAAGGTCCGTCATGCGACGATCTTTCTTTGTCGGACGACCTTTTCCCTCGAACCGTGGCACGGGTGGAACAGGGTCCTTCGACGGGGCGGGCGGACTGATATCCTCGTAAAGCGTTTGTGCCTCGGGCGCGGGTCCGCGCCGTGTGCCACAGGCGACAAGACGGATCACCCGGATGTCACGCCCCTGCGGGAAGGTCAGCACATCGCCAGCGCCCACAGAGGTCGCCGCTTTCGCCACTTTGGTGGAATTGACCCGCACATGACCACCGGTGACGGTCTTCGTCGCAAGGCCGCGCGTCTTGAAAAAGCGGGCATACCAAAGCCACTTGTCGAGACGAATGGTCTCCCGCTTTTCCATAGGGACTTACTTCTTGTCCTTCAGTGCCATCAGAGCCGCGAACGGGTTGTCCGGGTCGATGGCTTTTTCTTTCTTCGGCGGACGGGCGGAGAAGGTCTTGGGCTGGTTGCCGCTCTGGCCTTTGCTCCCGTCGCGGCGCGGCTTGCCGCCTTTCTTGCCCTGCGGCTTGCCGCCCCCCTTCTTGCCCTGCGGACGTTCGCCGCCGGACTGCTGACGACGCGGACCACGGTTGGCATTGCGATTGCCGCCCCAGGTGAACGTGTAGAAGATTTCCGTCTCTTCCTCGACGACACCGGCATCCACCGCCACGCCTTCGGGCAGTTCGGTCTCATCGAACTCGGAGGCCTCGTCCTCGGCGGGTACAGGGTCCGCAATCTCCGCCGATGGCGCTTCGCCCTCGTCCGGGATCTCGGCAGCCATACCGGAAAGATCGGCAGCCTCCGGCACTTCGGGCTCGCCAGCAGGCATGGCGTCGTCGGACAGGACCTGATCCACCGTCTTCATCTTGACGCGTTCATTCTTGTCGGCTTTGTAGCCCAGACCTTCCATCAGGTCGGCGAATTGTTCGAGCGTCATACCGGTGATCGACAGCATGTCCGGGTTGGCCTCGAACCCCGCCCGGCTGTCCTGCGAGCGCAGGAGATCGGCGAGACGTTCCAGCATGTCGATACGGATCGCACGTTGGCCGGAAAGCCGGTAGCCGGACATCGGATAATAGCCATCCGGCACGTGATCGACAGCGGGAATGGTCACCAGACCCGGCGGCGGCGCATCGGGGAATTCATCGAATTTCGCGTTCAGTGCCCAGAGCAGAAGTCGCAAACGCGTCGGCGCGGGTTTCAAGAGAAGCGGCATGAAAATCGTGTACTGACCGAACCGCACACCGTGCTTGCGCAGCGCGCCACGGGCGTCCTGATCCAGTTCCTTGACCTCTTGTGCGATCTGCTCGCGCGGGATCACGCCAAGGTTCTCAACCAGGCGGAAAGCAAAACCACGGGCCAGCCCGGTCAGCGTCTCGTCGCGCGACATGTTCAGAAGCGGTTCGAACAGCGTCGCCACCTTGCGGTCGATGAAATGCTGCAAGCGGCGCTGGACCTTCTCGGCCACATCCGTTGCCACGCCCTCGTCCACAAACGCTACGGCACGCGGTTTCAGGGCATCGTCGCCCGCCACCAGCTTGCCCACGGCATGTTCACCCCACATCAGACCACCCTGATCGGTGAAGTCCATTTCTGTGTCGGGTGCATTGTAAAACCGGTCGGCGCGCAGATTGAATTCCGGCGCAAGTGCGGCCATGGCGGCTTGCCCGAGGGTCTTCGCCTCATCCGGGGTGGCGGCTTTATCCTGAATAAAGCGGAACCCCTCAAGACGGCCGACGAATTCGCCCTCGACCGTCACTTCACCCTTGTCGTTCACGTCGGCCACAAGGCCCTCCTTCTGTTTGAGCCGCCGAAGGAGCACACTCGTCCGCCGGTCCACAAATCTTTGCGTCAGTGCGCCATGCAGCGCATCCGACAATCGGTCTTCTACAGCGCGGGTCGCCTCGCGCCAATGGCTTTCGTCATCGACCCAGTTTTCGCGCTGCGCAACATAGGTCCAAGTCCGGATATAGGCGAGTCTTTTAGACAGAGTGTCGATATTGCCCTCGGTTCGGTCAATGCGTTTGACCTGTGTGGCCAGCCAATCGTCGGGAACCCGCCCATATTCGTGTAAAAATTCAAATATCCGCTCAAGAAGCGACGTGTGTTCACCATGGCTGATTCCCCGGAAATCGGGAATGCGACATACGTCCCACAAAAGTTTCGTATCCCGCGCCGTGCGCAGACGCGGGCGCACCGTGCGCAGGGTGGAAAGCGTCTTGAGCGCCAGAAGATCGTCAGCCTCCCGCGCTTTCACCAACGCCGGGTTGGTGGGCGACATTTCAAGAGACGCGATCAGCCGGTCGACCGTGCCGAATTCCAGCCGCGGGTTGCGCCAGTTGAGTTTCTTCTGCGGGGTGAAACGGTGTTCCTCAATGGCCTCGATCACCTCCGCGTCGAACGGCTCCGCCTCCCCCGTCACCCCGAAGGTGCCGTCGGTCTGATAGCGCCCGGCCCGACCCGCGATCTGGGCCAGTTCGTTGGGCATGAGATACCGCATCCGCCGTCCGTCGAACTTGATCGTCGAGGAAAAGGCGACATGCGTTACATCGAGATTGAGCCCCATGCCGATGGCGTCGGTGGCGACGAGGTAATCCACATCGCCGTTCTGATACATCTCGACCTGAGCATTGCGGGTCCGGGGGCTCAACGCCCCCATGACCACCGCTGCCCCGCCCTTTTGACGGCGCAAAAGCTCGGCGATGGCATAGACATCATCAACAGAAAACCCGACGATGGCCGCCCGCGCGGGCATTCGACTTATCTTTTTCGAACCTGAATAGGTCAGACGGGAGAATCTCTCCCGGCGCATGAACTGCGCCTTCGGCACAAGCTGGGCGATCACGGAGCGCATGGAATCGGAGCCCATGAACAGGGTCTCGTGCAGGCCCCGCGCGTGCAAAAGGCGGTCGGTGAACACATGGCCGCGCTCGGGATCGGCGCAGAGCTGGATCTCATCGACCGCGAGAAAATCCGCCCCCATGCCGGTCGGCATCGCCTCGACCGTACAGACCCAGTATTGCGTGCGCGGCGGCACGATGCGCTCTTCGCCCGTGACCAAAGCCACAACGGACGGCCCACGCGCGGCAACGATCCGGTCGTAAACCTCGCGCGCCAGCAACCGCAGAGGCAGACCGATCACCCCGGTGCGGTGCGCCAGCATCCGCTCGATTGCGTAATGCGTCTTGCCTGTGTTGGTCGGGCCCAGCACAGCCGTGATCCGGCCGCCGCCCATCGCATCCCCCATCGGGTGTCGTCCTGTTTATCGTTTCAGAGGATACTTAGAGCGCCACACCATCAAGCGCCAGTTCAAGCCCGGCGATACGGGCCGAAAGACCTTCCATATTCGGATGAATTTCTTCGATCTTTCGCAGAACGGCCAGGGCCCTTGCCGCGTCACCGGTCTCTTCGAGAATCAGAGCAAGGCCGGAGAGCGCCCCGAAATGCCGTGGCTCGCGTGACAGCACCTCGCCAATGTCCTGAAGCGCCGGACCGTACAGACCTGCCATGAAATAGGCGGTGGCGCGGGCATTGTAACCTTCGGTAAACTCCGGAGCGTGATCCACAAGTGCGGTCAGATGGCCGATGGCACCATGAATATCTCCCGCCTCCATCGCCGAACGGCCCCGCTCCAGCAAAAGATCCATGGCATCGGAGCCGGAGCGCGACAGCTCCAGCGCGATTGCCTGTTCGATGCGGGAGGCGTCATGGGGATCGGCCTGCGACAGTTCCCCGAACAGCGTATCGAGCCGCGCCGCATCCGTGGCAAAAGCAACCGACGCCCCGAAAAAGAGCCAGAACGCAACGGCACATTTGAGAAACTGTCGTAATCTCTTCATAACGATCTGGATTGTAGCTTTCTGGGGCCCATGTTCATAGTCACAAATAAGTGGCAGACCTGATCGCATGGCGCGCCAGACAACCGGAGGAAATACACATGAGCGACATCATTACCAAGGCCGTGGAAGCCCTGTCCGAGAAAATCGACGGTTTCAGCGCCGGCGTTGCGAAATTCGTGATCGAGGGCGAAGGCGCCATCATGGTCGACGCGGACGGTGTGCGCGCCGCCGATGACGCCGCCGATGTGACGCTGACCGCCGATCTCGACACCTTTCAGGGTATGATGGAAGGCGACGTCAACCCGACCGCGGCTTTCATGCAGGGCAAGCTGTCGATCGACGGCGACATGGGTCTTGCCATGCAACTCGGCTCTGCGCTGTCGTAATGGCAGAACGCGCCCCCCTGTTTCACGATCTGGCAGACGGGCCGGAAGGCGGCGAAGCCTTCTGGCTCACCGCCTCGGACGGGGTGCGCATCCGTGTCGGGCTTTGGCCCCACGAAGGTGCGAAGGGCACGGTGTTCATCCTGCCCGGGCGCACCGAATGCGTCGAGAAATACGGACGCGGCGCGGCGGATTTCGCCGCCCGCGGCTTTGCCAGTCTGGCCATCGACTGGCGCGGTCAAGGCCTCGCGGATCGTCTGTTGAAAGACCGCCGCATCGGCCATGTCGAGGATTTCAAGGACTACCAGAAGGACCTCGATGCGGTCATCGAACTGGCCGAAGAGAAAGCCATGCCGAAGCCCTGGTTCCTGATCGGACATTCCATGGGCGGAGCCATCGGGGTGCGGGCACTGATCGAAGGCAAGCCCTTCAAGGCCGCCGGATTTTCCGCGCCGATGTGGGGCATCGGCCTGTCGGCCTGGCAAAAATTGCTGGTGCGGTTTGTCTCCCCGGTGCTGAATACTCTTGGCTTGCAAAACATGCGCGCGCCGGGCACCCGGCCCGAAAGCTACATGGTCTGGCACGGCTTTCCCGATAATCTTCTGACCTCAGATCGTGACATGTTCGATTACATGACGCGGCAGGTGGTGGAGCACCCCGATCTCTCGTTGGGCGGACCATCATCACGATGGGTCACGCAGGCCATCGCGGAAAACGACTGGGCTTTCGAGCAGACCCTGCCCGAGGTGCCGGGCCTGTGTTTTCTCGGTCTCGACGAGAAAATCGTCAACACCGCTGCGGTACGCGATTTCGCGGCGCGCTGGCCATCCTGCGAACTGGTCGAGGTTCCGGGCGGGCGGCACGAGATTCCGATGGAGAACCCGGCGATCCGCGAACTCTTCTACGACCGTCTTGCGGCGCTTTTTTCCGGGCAATCCGCCTGATCCTTTGCATCCGCGCACCGGACGCCCTATCTGTTGGAAAACAACATGAGGAGCGATGCGATGCGGTTCACCTTTCCCCAACCGGTTTTCGATCAGAACGCCCAGAGCGGGCATAACGCTTTCGGAGACCTGCCGGACTGGGACCTCACCGATCTCTACCCCGCGACCGACGCGCCGGAGGTGAAACGCGATCTCGACTGGCTCGAAGAGCATTGCACCAGTTTCGCCAAGGATTACGAGGGCAAGCTCGCCGAACTCGATGGCGAAGGGATGTATGAATGCATCCTGCGCAACGAGCGAATTTCGCAGGTGGCCGGGCGTCTCGGCTCCTTCGCCGGGCTGCTCTACTATCAGAACACCGTCGATGGCGCGCGGGCGAAATTCTTTTCCGACATTCAGGACAAGATCACCAGTTTCACCGCCCCTCTGGTGTTTTTCTCGCTCGAAGTGAACCGCATCCCTGACGAAACGCTCGAAGCGATGCTGAAACACGAAGGGCTCGCGCGCTACCGGCCGATTTTCGAGCGGATGCGCAAGATGCGGCCCTATCAGCTTTCCGACGAGCTTGAGCGCTACGAACACGATATGTCGGTCGTCGGCGCGTCCGCCTGGAACAAGCTGTTCGACGAAACCGTCGCGGACCTGAAATTCGAGGTGAACGGCGAGACGCTCGGGATCGAGGCCACCACCACGCTGATGACCGAACAGGACCGCTCCGTGCGCGAGGCGGCGGCGCGCGAGATCGGCAAGGTCCTTGGTGAGAACATCAAGATTTTCTCCCGTGTTCACAATACTTTGGCCAAAATGGGCCAGATCGAGGACAAATGGCGCGGCATGCCGACACCGCAAACGGGCCGCCACCTGTCGAACGATGTCGAACCCGAGGTGGTGCAAGCGCTGCGCGACGCGGTAGTCGCGGCCTATCCGAAACTGTCACATCGTTACTATGAGCTGAAACGCGGCTGGCTCGGCCTTGACAAATTGCAGGTCTGGGACCGCAACGCGCCGCTGCCGATGGAGGAAACCCGCACGGTCGGCTGGGACGAGGCGCGCAAGACCGTGATGGACGCCTATGCCGGTTTCGATCCGCGCATGGCGGAGATTGCCGAGCCGTTCTTCACCAAGGGCTGGATCGACGCGGGCGTGAAACCGGGCAAAGCGCCGGGGGCCTTCGCGCATCCGACCGTGACCGACGCGCACCCCTATGTGATGCTCAACTACCTCGGCAAACCGCGCGATGTGATGACGCTGGCGCATGAGCTGGGCCATGGCGTGCATCAGGTTCTGGCCGCAGGGCAAGGCGAATTGCTCGCCGATACGCCCCTGACGCTTGCGGAAACCGCCTCGGTATTCGGCGAAATGCTGACCTTCCAGAAGATGCTCAAGGGCGCGAGGACCGAGGCCGAGCGCAAGGTCATGCTCGCTGGCAAGGTCGAAGACATGATCAACACGGTCGTGCGCCAGATCGCCTTCTACGATTTCGAATGCAAACTGCACGAGGCGCGGCGCGGCGGAGAACTCACGCCTGAGGACATCAACAAAATCTGGATGTCGGTGCAGGGCGAATCTCTCGGCCCGGCGTTCGAATTCATGCCGGAATACGAGGTCTACTGGTCCTACATCCCGCATTTTGTCCACTCGCCCTTCTACGTCTACGCTTATGCGTTTGGCGACGGCTTGGTGAACGCGCTCTATGCGGCCTATACCGAGCAACCCGAGGGTTTTCAGGACAAGTATTTCGACATGCTCAAATCCGGCGGCTCGAAACACCATAAGGAACTTCTCAAGCCCTTCGGCCTCGACGCCTCCGACCCGAAATTCTGGGACAAGGGCCTGTCGATGATCTCCGGTTTCATTGATGAATTGGAAGCGATGGAGTGAGCGTCACGCTTTCCCCCCTCCCCGGCAAAGACCTGAACCGTCTCGCGGGGTTTTCCTTGCCGCCCGATCAGGCGGGCTTTGCCGATCTACCCACGATCACCATGTCCACGGGCGCAGCGCGTGACGGTCATGTGATCCTGTCCGACGGGAAGCCCGTTGGCTTTTTTGCCATCGACAGGGACTATGCCGATCACCACGATTTCGCGCCCGAAGGTGTCATCGGCCTGCGCCAGTTCATGATCGACCATGCCGCACAGGGCAAGGGCCATGCCTCCGCCGCCTGCCGGGCGCTCAAACCCTATCTGCAAGCGCAATATCCGGGGGCTTACGCCTGTTACCTGACCGTGAATTGCCGCAATCCGAATGCACGCAAGGCTTATCTCAAGGGCGGGTTCTTCGACACCGGCGCGCTCTATCTCGACGGCGGGTTCGGACCGCAGCACATCATGCGGCTGGACCTCGCCTGATCACTTCAACTGGCTGTCTTTCGAGCCTCGCCGGTTGATGCCGCCGCGCGGTTTATAGGCGCTATCGCGTTCGCGCTGACATTCGATGCAGAGTTTGATGCCGGGGATCGCCTTGCGGCGCGCTTCCGGAATCTCCTCTCCGCATTCGGCGCATTCCGTGAAACTCTCGCCCACAGGCGCGCGCTGTTGCTTCATCCGGGCCAGTTCGTCGCTGATCGAGGCCTCGATCTGTTGGCTCACCGCCCCGTCTTTGGCCCAGCCCCCCGCCATGGATCAGTCCAGCTCCGTCCAGGGCCAGGGTTTCACCTCACTGTCGCCGGTAATATAACGCGTGGCTTTCGCAAACCAGATGCCCACATCGGTCCCCGCATCGGCCACCCTCTCGTTCGGTTTCTTGCCGTTGACCAGCATGATGATCGCCTGCAACACGGCAAGCACACCGATGATAGTCGAGGCGAAGCTCATCATCACCCAGATGATGAGCGAATAGAGAATGCGTGCGCCCATGTTTTCGGAGATTTCCTCGGGTCGCTTCGCCTTTTTGCCGCCGAGATCGGGCATCACGTGATCGAATTCATGCGGGTCGGTCATAGGATGTCCTTTGAGTGATTCCTTTACTCTCTCCACACAGTCTAGCGTGAACGGCGACGGACCAAAATCATCCACGCAACCCCATGCTGACGCGAGGTTTCGTTTTGTCGCCGGAGCAACACCTCCTAGGCTTTGTCAAAACGGGAGGAAAATTTCATGCTCAAATGGATCGGACGGATCATCGCGGCTTTGATCGTCATCGCGGCGGTGGTGTTTTTCGGCGTGTTGCCGGGAATCGTAGAAAAGGGACAAAACCCCGTGGTGGCCCATGCGCCCTACCCCGTTTCGCCGGAGGCACAGGCGCTGCACGACCGCCTCGTGATCGGGGACCTGCACGCCGACAGCCTGATGTGGAATCGCGATCTCCTGAAACGCGGCGACCGCGGCCAGGTCGACATTCCCCGGTTGCACGAAGGCAATGTCGCGGTGCAGGTTTTCACCACCGTGACCAAAAGCCCCGCCGGGCAGAATTACGAGCACAATTCGGCGGAAGCACGCGACAATATCACGCTTCTGGCGGTGGCCGAGCTTTGGCCGGCGAAAAGCTGGTTCGATCTGACCGAGCGCGGGCTTTACATGGCGGACCGGCTGAACGGTTACGCGGAGAAAGCCCCCGATCAGGTGCGGGTGATCCGCAGCGTTTCCGATCTGGACGCCGTTCTGGCCGCGCGCGCGGAAGGGGCCGAAGTGATTGGCGGCATTCTGGGCGCCGAGGGCGGGCATGTGCTTGAGGGAGAGATCGCCAATCTCGACCGCATCTATGACGCGGGCTTTCGCCTCATGGGGCTCACGCATTTTTTTGACAACGCGCTTGGCGGGTCGCTGCATGGCGAGGAGGATCACGGGCTGACCGATTTCGGCCGTGCGGTGGTCGAAGGCATGGTTGAAAAACACATGGTGATCGACCTCGCGCACGCCTCGCCGCAAATGGCGCGCGATGTTCTGGCGATGACCGATGGGCCGGTGATTGTCTCGCATTCCGGCATCCATTCCCATTGCCCGGTCAAGCGCAATTTCCCCGACGATCTGATGCGCGAGATCGCCGCGACCGGAGGTGTGATCGGCATCGGCTATTGGCAGGATGTGACCTGTGACGCCTCGCCTCAGGGCATCGCCAAAACCATCGAAGCCGCCATTGACGTCGTGGGTGTGGACCATGTGGCGCTCGGTTCCGATTTCGACGGGGCGGTGGAAACCGAGTTCGACACCTCGGAACTGGCGACCCTGACGCAGGCAATGCTGGATCAGGGGCTGTCGGAGACGGAAATCACCGCCGTCATGGGTGACAATATGATGCGGGTGCTGCGGCAGGTTCTGCCACAGTAAACTTTACTCGAAACTTTATTCGACCCCCAACGCCCAAAGACGGCGGAGCGCTTCCCCCGCGCTCAGATCGGGCTCGAAAGCGCCGGTCTCAAGGAAGCTGATCGTTTGCATGATGACGCGCGGGTTCTGCGCCATGAAGGTATGCGTCACCGGCAAGGTGAGATGCGCCGTCATTCCGTCCACTTTCGTGCTCTCGATGGAGACTTTGCCATCGTCCTCGCCCTCGACCACCGCTGAGAGCACGGGATTGATCGACTGGCTCCCGGCGATCACCCCGGTCTCGAAAGGCAGGGGCGGCAGGCTGTCCGGCAAACCGTCGGTTCCGAGTTGCAATCCCGCAGGACCGTTGGCGGCAGCGAAGGCGGCATAATCCCCGAAGGTGTCGATGATCTCCGAGCCGTGATTGGGCGGGCCGAGCATGACCACGCGCCCCCAGTCCATCTCCGGATGGTCGGCGGCGAAACTGCGCAACAGGATCGCCCCCATGGAATGGGTCACCACATCGGGCGCGGTGTCCGGGGCGCAGCCGTCCCGCGCCGCGCGCAGCGCCGCATCGGCCAGAATGGCGACAGGGGCCTCGCGGGACGGGTACTCCTGATTGACGGTTTTATACCCCACCGCTTCAAGCGCGTGCTCCATGATCCGCATGGAAGCATCGGTCCGCGTCAAACCATGCAACAGGATGACACACCGCGCCTCTTGCGTGTCTTCAGCCTGCGCGGGCAGGCTCAGGACCAATCCGATAATCGTGCTGAACGCAAAGACGGGAAAACGTGTCATCTCTCTCATATGGCGCTGCGCCAAGGATGGAACAAGAGCCGTCCCACACGACAGGCTCCAAAACAACACGGGCGCCCGAACTGGGCGCCCTTACCACGTGTACCTCCCTGAGGATTTCCCCCCTCACGGGACAGGAATCTTCCGGGTGTTGGCCCTTTGAGCGAGGGGGCACATGCTCCTCCGTCTCGCTTCATCCGGGGTCTCAAAGCCTCAATCGGCAGCACCCGTCGGATCCCTTGAACCGTCTACCCCGGCCCTGACCTCGGACATCCCTCCACGGATCCGAGAGACCTAAGCCGGAGGTGCCGGTTATTGCGGCGGATCCTCCTTGTTGTTAGAGCCAGAAGCGTGGAACATTTTCATGTGTCCTCCTTTTCTTGCCTTTCCAACACCTTAAGAATAGCGCGAGTCGCCCGGTTCAGCCTTGATCCGCATCAAATGCGGCTTTGAAAACCGCGTCGATCATCGCCTGTGTGCCCTTGGCATCCTCAAGGCTCCACGGGTACGACGCCCCCTCCGTCGCGGAGCACACAAAGTTCTCGACCTGCATTACATACTGCCGCACGGTCGGAAAGCTCTCGACCCGGCGTGTGCCCTGCCCGTCCGTAATCTCGATCTCCGCCAGCCCGGCCACCCCGGCGTTGAATGGCGTTTTCACAACGATCACACCACTGCGACCATGGAACCGCGCCTCCTGAAACGGCGCCATGCGCATGGAGACATACCCGTGATAGCCAAAGGACGGAAAGCGCGCGGAAACCTCCGCCGTGACATCGACGCCATTCTCGCGGGTGATCTCCGCATGGGTGATTGCAACGGGCTCCTCCCCGGTCGCAAAACGTGCACAGCCAAAGGCATAGACACCAATGTCACCCAAGGCCCCGCCGCCGGTTTCCGGCCGGTTGCGAATATTGGTCACATCCGGATTGTCGAAGGAAAACCCGACCTCGACCCGCTCCAGCCGGCCGATCTCCCCCGCCGCCAACAGATCGCGCACCCTTTGCAATTGCGGGTGATGCACAATCATGAAGGCCTCCGCACACAAAAGCCCGGTCTCATCGCGTTTGGCGATCAGCCGGTCGATCTCGGCGGCCTTCATCGCGATGGGCTTTTCGCAGAGCACATGCTTGCCTGCCTCCATCGCCTTCAGGCTCCAGTCCACATGCAGATGGTTGGGCAGCGGGATATAGACCGCGTCGATCCCCTCCGAGGCCAGCATCGCATCGTAATCCGTAAAAACCGCGATATCCGGGGCGAAGGCGCGAAACGGTGTGGCCTTGTCCTCCGATGAGGTGGCCAGTGCCGCAAACACCGCGCCCTCCGCCTCATGAATCGCCCGCGCCATGTGACGCAGCGCAAAGTCCGATGCCCCAAGGACACCAAAACGCAGAGGTTTGCTCATCGTCTCCTCCCTTTCCGCAATGACACCCCATCATGCGCGGCCATGAACCGAATGAAAAGGGCGGCCCGTTGGACCGCCCCTGTATATTCTGCGTGAGAGATCTCAGACCTGCTCCAACAGACCCTGTTCCCGCGCCAGTTCCTGCATGCGTTTTTGCAGTTTCTCGAAGGCGCGCACCTCGATCTGGCGGATACGTTCGCGTGACACGTCGTATTTGCTCGAAAGCTCCTCAAGCGTCATCGGCTGATCCTTCAGGCGACGCTCCATGAGGATGTCTTTCTCACGCTCGTTGAGCACATCCATTGCGCGGGCGAGCAATTCACGACGGGTTTCCATCTCGTCACGCGCCTCGTATTCGGCGGCGGTGTTGGCGCTTTCGTCCTCAAGCCAGTCCTGCCATTGCGCGGAGCCTTCCTCGTCGCTGCCGACCGTGGCGTTCAGCGAAGCATCGCCGCCCGACATACGGCGGTTCATCGAAATCACTTCGTCCTCTGTCACGCCCAGATCATGCGCGATCTGTTTGACATTGTCCGGGTGAAGATCGCCCTCTTCAAAAGCACCGATCCGCGCCTTGGCCTTGCGCAGGTTGAAGAAAAGCTTCTTCTGCGCCGAAGTGGTGCCGAGTTTCACCAGAGACCAGGAACGCAGGATATATTCCTGAATGCTCGCACGGATCCACCACATCGCATAGGTCGCCAGACGAAAACCCTTCTCCGGATCGAACCGTTTGACGGCCTGCATCAGGCCCACATTCGCCTCGGAGATCACTTCCGCCTGCGGCAGACCGTAGCCGCGATAGCCCATGGCAATCTTGGCCGCGAGCCGCAGGTGCGAGGTCACGAGCTTATGGGCTGCACTGCTGTCTTCGTGATCGACCCAGCGCTTGGCGAGCATGTATTCCTCTTCGGGTTCCAGCATCGGGAACTTCCGAATTTCCTGCAGATAGCGGTTCAGCCCCTGTTCAGGACTCGGAGCCGGCAGATTTGCATAGTTACTCATGTCTCACATCTCTCCCACATCATACGCCTATGTTATAAGGCTTAACATCCCATTTGGGAAGGGCTGTTAGCGCTTTCAAGAGGCGTGTGAGTGTTTTCCTGTTCATAAGGTCTGAACGAATGATGACCGCAGTTCCGCTGACCAGCCAGCAGATTTCAGAGAAATCACGCCAAAGTGGTCTCTGTTACAGGCTTCTCACAGGCTGTCGATCAACACCTGCATATCCTCCGGCAGCGGTGCCTCGAAACGCATCTCTTCGCCGGTGACCGGGTGGACAAAACCCAAAACGGCGGCATGGAGCGCCTGACGCGGAAAATCCTCCACCGCCGCCCGCGCCCGCTCGGACAGCGCCTTGTGGTTCAGCTTGCGCCGTCCACCATAGGTCTGATCGCCGACCAACCCATGCCCCGCGTGCGCCATATGCACCCGGATTTGGTGGGTGCGCCCGGTTTCCAGCCAACACTCGACGAGCGCAAGCTGCGGCGGCGTGCCAAACAGTTCCACCACCCGCGCCCGCGTCACCGCATGACGGCCCTCGGTGAAGGACACCGCCTGTTTCTGACGATCCGTTTTATGACGGCCCAGAAAGGAGGTTATGCGCAGAATGTTGGACCCTTCGAAACTCACGCCCTTCACACCGCGCAGACGCGGATCCATCGGGTCCGGCGCACCATAGACCAGCGCGTCATATTTGCGCTCGACCGTGTGTTTTTCGAACTGTTTGGCAAGGCCCTGGTGCGCCTTGTCGGATTTCGCTGCGACCAGAAGCCCCGACGTATCCTTGTCGATCCGGTGCACGATGCCCGGACGCTTTTCGCCGCCAATCCCCGACAGGCTGTCACCGCAATGAAACATCAGCGCATTGACCAGAGTGCCGGAGGGCGAGCCCGGTGCCGGATGCACGACCATGCCCACCGGCTTGTTCACCACGATCAGATCGTCATCCTCATAGATCACATCGAGCGGGATGTCCTCGGCCACGACCTCCGCCTCGGCGGCCTCTTCGATCGTGATTTCGACCCGGTCGCCTTCCGTCACCTTGCCCTTCTGATCCGTCACCACCGCGCCGTTCACCTTGATCGCTCCATCGGCCAGCAATTTCGCCAGACGCGAGCGTGACAGCACCGCTTCTTCTGGCACATCGCGGGCAATCGCCTTATCAAGACGCTTGGGCGGGTTTTCCGCGATGGTGAATGCGACAGTGGACACGGGCATGAGCAACCTTGAGATTGATCCGAAAGACGCGGCCCGGCTGACGCTTCTGCGGCGGCTGGTCACGACACTTCTGGTGGTGATGATTGCCGGGTTTCTAGTGCTGATCGCGCTCCTTGTCACCCGTTTCCCGTCGATGGATGCACCGTCCGTGCCCTGGCCGGACCATCTGGCCCTGCCCGAGGGCATCACGCCAGAGGCCGTGACCCGCGGCTCCGACTGGATCGCGGTGGTATCCGGTGATGAGATTCTGATTTTCGAAGCCGACAGCGGTGCATTGCGCCAGCGCATCTCCGTCAGCCCCTGAAACGCTCAGCGC
Organism: Celeribacter persicus; assembly: GCF_003050785.1. Classification (GTDB taxonomy): domain Bacteria; phylum Pseudomonadota; class Alphaproteobacteria; order Rhodobacterales; family Rhodobacteraceae; genus Celeribacter; species Celeribacter persicus. The sequence continues at coordinate 83,869 of NZ_QAOH01000008.1, read as the reverse complement.
AGTAAAAACCGAGCGCCGAGGCTGCTCCTCCCTCAGCCTGCGGCGCTCGTCCCCCCCGATCAAGTTTGTCCGACCCGAAGTGCCATAAAAGCAGCGCCATGCGCACTGCCGGAGTGCCTTCGGTCTATTGTCGCCCCCAGTTCAACTCGCGCGCAGCCAGCGTGAAAAACAGAACTGGAGACATGACAAGGGCCGCGTAGGCGAACCCCACGAAATAAAGATGCATTTTTTCCTCCCTTTTTGAAAGGATAACACAAATTTTTCCATTCTGCTACATTTTGTCGCACTCGAATTTTTCAGAGATAATGGGGAGATGAGCCCAGACCCCGCCCTGTCACACCGCACAGCGCGTTGGCAGCAATGCTCAAAAGCTGCGATTGCAGATTTCCTGCAAACAGTGCCCGATCACCCAGCCACAACAGGACAGGCCAAGCGAAAACCCAGTTCGGAGCGAACTGTGTTTGAACTATGTAAGGGAAAAAGGGTGGTACCACCTCCCCGGCTCGAACGGGGGACCTCCTGATCCACAATCAGGCGCTCTAACCAACTGAGCTAAGGCGGCACTGACGGGGGATTTAACGAGACGGGCAGATGAATGCAAGAGGCAGATTGCGAGAAAATACCACTCAGCTCAAAAGCTCTTTCTCCCAGACCTGATCGACCACCTGCGTGCCAAAGGCCTGTGCAGGCTCGGAAGAGACCAGCGTGAATCCCGCTTTCGCGTACATCTCACAGGCGGCACGGTGGCTTTCATGGGTCCAAAGCACCATCTTGTGACAGCCCTGCGCCCGGGCATGATCCAACGCCATGTCGAGCAATCGTCGCCCCAGCCCCTGCCCGCGCGCCTGCGGTTCCAGCAGGACGAGGCGCAGACGTGCGATGCCCGGCACGTCTTCCACCACAAAGGTGCACCCCAGACGCTGCCCCAACGCATCGACGGCAATGAACGCCCGGTCCATCGGCTTCGGATGGGCGATGAAATCGGCGAGTATCCCGGCGACCAGCCCTTCGAATTCGAGGTTATATCCCTCGTCACGGGCGTAGAGCCGTCCATGCGCCTCGACCACCCAGCCGAGATCTCCGCTTTCCAGTCCGCGCACGGTGATTTCCGTCGGGGTGGCGTTCAACCGGGTCTGCACCTCGCTCAACGCGGCACAGATACGGTCCCGCCCGGCCTCCGTCACAGGTGCGAGCAAGGCCTCCATACTGGCGCGCGACGCGGCCTCCAGTGGCGCAAAGGCCGTCTGCCCCGCCACTATCAGCCAAAGCCGCTTGCGCCGCCCGTCCTCCGGGTCCGCCGCCCGACACACCCAACCCTTTGCGACAAAACCCGAGAGAATACGGCTCAGATACCCCTCATCCGCCCCGATCCGCAGGGCGATATCGCGGGCCAGAGCGCCTTCCTCCCCCGCAAAACCGACCTCCTGCAACACCCGAACCTGAGACAGGGTAAGGCCGGAGTCCAGATATGAACGGTCGAGCAGACCGAGTTTGACGGTGTAGTCACGGTTGAACGCGCGCAGGGCAGAAACATGATCCATAGGAGAGGGATGTGGCATTTAATTGACTGAGTCAAGTATATACCTCCCCTTGCCTCGAAAGGGCCAAAGCCTTAAACGCTATTCAATGCAAAAGGAGCCATTATCCATGGGCATTAATTCGGAACGCGACATCGAAGCCAATCTGCAAATCGGGCCGACCTCGCTCGGCATGGTGCGCATGTTCATCGAGGCCACGGGTGGCATCGAGATACCGATGGATTTCGAACCGGAAGAAGCCGAAGAGATCGCCGAGGAACTGATGGCCGCCGCCGCTCAGGCCAGAAAACTCGCGAAGTAAACTGGCGGAATAAGCGGGTCAGCCCTCTCCCCCGAACAGCGCAGCAACACCCGGATCGCGATAGCCCTGAAGACGCGCCGCCGCATCGCGCGCGGCCTTGAGATGCACCGATTTGCGCCGCGCAGGCGGCAGTTTGTCTTCTTCCGGCATGCGAATGATCTCCGCCTGATAGGCATCGGCAAGGATCAATCCCGCCTCGGGTGGAAGAATCTCAGTCGGGAAATCGAGATCGACGGCAAAGAAATATCGGTCGCACCAATCGAGATAGCCCTGCCATTTCGCATCCGTCATGAAATCGGCGCGCGAGGATTTGCATTCGATCACCCAGACCTCGCCTTTTGGCCCGAGCGCCAGCACATCGACGCGCAGGCCCCTGATGGGCACCCATTCCTCGACACAGGCGAAATCGTGCGACCGCAGATGGCGGCAAACGCCGCGCGCCAAAAGCTGGCCGGGTTGGGCGGAGATGAGGAAGCTGTCGGTCATAACGGAGAGCCTGCCGCAGTCTCGCGGGATTTTCAACGCCCACCCCTTGTCGTCACTTCGACAAAGCCCTATCTCGGGGCTCAGGCGGGATCTGCTCTTCTCGTACACATGGGCGCAAGACTCCGGTGGCCTTACGCAACCGAATGGGAGCTGGCTCTGTCCGGGCCCTGGTCCGGTTACCTGGCGCCCACCTGATTATTCAGGCTTCGGGAGCAACGCGCTGCTACGGATGCTGTGGTCCCCCGCCGCCTTCCTTGAAGGCCATTCGACATACCGCCTTTACCACAAAGGCAAAAATGCAAAACGCGCCCCCAAAGGACGCGTTTTTCTTCATTGCAGATCAAAGACTCAGCGACGACCTCAATGGCGACGTTTCGCCTCGACCGGAATCGGCTCCATTGCCATGAGGGGAATCTCGTCGCGCTTGCCGCCTTGCCCGTCATTCTCACGTTCCGCCATGCGCATGATCGTGATGGCGAATTGCACGCCGGAGAAGACGATCCCATTGGCAAACCACAGCACGATCACGGCGATGATACCGGCCTCGTTATGGGTCACCAGATGCCAGAGATTGGCGACGTTGAAATAGAGAAGCGCGCCAACGAAAGCCGCCGCAATGGCAAAGCCGATCAGCACCTGGGTGATGTAAAGTTTGACAAGCTTGGGCATGGCAGCACTCCAACCGGGAACATATTCAAGAATTGTAGCACAAGAAGCGGGCTTTTCCAGTTCCATTCCGTCACATCCCGAAACCGAAAAACGCCCCGGCGAGGGGGCGTTTGTTTCTGTGAGACAAATTCTCACGCGGCCTTAAAAGGCCTTCGGTCGAGCCTCACATGTTCGAGTGCTCGCGAGTCTTCCCTTCGCGTTAAAACGCTTCGGGACGCGCTTCGCGGGCCATATGATCCAGCACCGCGTTGACGAATTTCGGTTCGCGCCCGTCGGGGTAGAAGGCTTTCGCCACATCGACGAACTCGACGATCACAACCTTCGGCGGCGTGCGCCCGGACAGAAGCTCTGCGCCTGCGGCCCGAAACAGCGCCCGAAGCGTCGGGTCGATGCGCGCGATCGGCCATTTCGCCACCAGAGCCCGATCGGTCATCTGGTCGACCCTGGCCTGATCGTTCACCGCAATCTCGGTGATCTCGTGAAACAGATCGCTGTCGCCGTCGATGAATTCGCCCTCTTCCTCGGTCTTCAACCCGAAGAAATGATCGTAGAACTGACGGCGCACCTTATCCACGGTCATATCGGCCGCTTCCATCTGAAACAGTGCCTGCACGGCATAGAGCCGGGCGGCGGATTTCATCTCGCGCTTCGTCGGCGGTTTCAGGTGTTCGTTCTCGTCAGTCATGCTTTTTTGCTCTCGTCAGGCTGGCCGGCAAGCTTGATCGCGTCGGTATGGAATCCCACGCCCTTACTCGGAGCGGCCCATTTGCGCGAAAGCGCGATGAGATGCAAGGCCGCAGCCGCAGCTCCGCCGCCTTTGTTCTGGCCTTTGGCTTCCGCCCGCACCACCGCCTGTTCGCGATTCTCGACGGTCAGGATGCCATTGCCGATGCACAGACCCTGAAGGCCCATCAGTTGCAGCGCCCGCGAGCTGTCGTTGCAGACAGTATCATAATGGGTGGTTTCGCCGCGGATCACACAGCCCAGCGCCACGTAACCGTCGAAATTCGACAGTTTGTCCGCGATGGAAATCGCGGTCGGCACTTCGAGCGCGCCCGGCACTTCGATCAGCTCCCAAGTACCGTTCACGGCCTCCACAGTGGCCTTCGCGCCCGCGACCAGTTCGTCGGCGATGTCCTTATAGTAAGGGGCGACGACGATCAGGATTTTTACCGGCTGATCGAAAGACGGCAGGTCGAGTGTGTAATGCTGTTCATTGGCGGCCATGGGTCACATCCCTTCCGTGATCTTGCGCATGCCGATGATCTCAAGCCCGAAAGCCTCAAGCCCCGGCGCTTTCGGCTGCGGGCTGTCGCTGACGAGGATGAGCTTGTGCAGGCCGAGCGCCGCAAGGATCTGCGCGCCGAGCCCGTATTGCCGCAGCGTCTGTGGCGAGGCCTCACCCTCTTCGACCATTTTCATCGTGGTGTCGCGCAGAAGCACAACCACACCCCGGCCCTCCTCGGCGATCAGCTCCATCGCGCCTTCCATCTCACGCGAGGTGCGCCCGATGCCCAGCACGTCTTCGAGCGGATTGAGGTTATGCACCCGCACGAGAACCGGCGCGCCATCGGTGATGTCACCTTTCGAGAGCACAATATGCTCGGCTCCCTGAAGATCGTCGGTATAGAGCTGCATATCCCATTCGCCGCCAAAAGCCGAAGTGACCTTGCGGGAGGAGGATTTCGTCACGAGGTTGTCGTGGCGACGGCGATAGGCGATCAGATCGGAGATGGTGCCGATCTTGAGATTGTGCTTCTGGGCAAAACTCACAAGATCGGGCAGGCGCGACATGGTGCCGTCTTCGTTCATGATCTCGCAGATCACCGAGCTGGGCAGAAGCCCCGCCAGACGGGCGACATCCACACCGGCCTCGGTATGTCCCGCCCGCACAAGAACCCCGCCATCGCGGGCACGCAGCGGGAAGATATGCCCCGGTGTTGCGATGTCGGCTGCGGTTTTCGACGGATCAATCGCCACAGCGACGGTGCGCGCGCGGTCATGGGCAGAAATGCCGGTCGACACGCCCTCGCGCGCCTCGATGGATACGGTGAAGGCGGTTTCGTGACGCGAGGAGTTGTTCGACGCCATCATCGGCAGCCCCAGCGCGTCGATCCGCTCGCCGGTAAGAGTGACACAGATCAGCCCGCGCCCGTAAGTGGCCATGAAATTGATCGCCTCGGGCGTCGCCATTTGCGACGGGATCACCAGATCGCCCTCGTTCTCGCGATCTTCATGGTCCACAAGGATGAACATCCGCCCGTTGCGGGCGTCTTCGATGATCTCCTCAATCGGGGAGATGGCGTCTTGATAGCTATCGCTGTCGGTCTTCGGTGTCTCGGACATGGTCGTCTCGGCGGGCCTTCTGGGAATTCGGTCGCTTTTCCGTACAGCTTTGCGCGGACAAAGGCCAGCCTCATGCCACGCACAATCGTCCGGCATTTCTGCGCAATTCGCGCGCGTGCCGCCTCAGCTTCCGAAAAACAGCGGCCCGTCGATCCGACCGGCGAGTTTGCCTGCCTCGACCCATTCCGCCTCGAACGGCGCTTCCGAGATGAGGACAAGCCCGTCACGCGGCAGCTTTGGTCCTAGGAGCTTGGCCAAAACGGCCTTTTGCTGCCCCCATTGCGCATAGGGACGCGGTGCCTGCCCGGCCCTGTCGATGCCCTCAAATTCCTCGATCAGTTCCGGCACCAACGGGTGATGCGCGGCCACAATGCGCTCAGCTTTCATCCGCGCCAGCTTGTCAGCATAGGCCGGAGCAAGCCGGTCTCCCAGACGCACAAGTCGCAGCGCGTTGGAGGAGAACAGAAAACCCACCACATCGCGCCCGGTCGATGCCCGGATCGAGGCGTAGGATTTATACGGCAGGCCAAGTTCTTCGGCCCGGCGCACACGCATGCGGATCACCTCGATGGGCAGGCTCTCTCCCATCAGGCCCTTGCGCGCCTTCTTCCACACAAACCGACGATAGCTCACGCCACCTTCCATCGAGGGACCACCGTTGTGCCCCACGCCATGCATCGGAGCGCTCATGCCTGCCACTCCTGAAGCCGGGCAACATAACGCGCCAGCGTGTCAATTTCCAGGTTCACCCTATCGCCCACCTTGGCCACGCCCCATGTCGTGACCTCCTGCGTGTGTGGGATGACGTTGATGCCAAAGGAGGTGCCCTCAACCTCGTTCACCGTCAGGGAGGTGCCATTGAGCGCCACCGAGCCTTTCGGCGCGATGAAACGCGCAAGCGCCTCGGGAGCTTCAAAGGTGATCCGCGTGCTGTCGCCTTCGTCTTTCATCTCGGTGATCACCGCTACCCCATCGACATGACCCGACACGATATGCCCGCCCAGTTCGTCGCCCAGCTTCAATGCCCGTTCGAGGTTCAACCGCTTGCCGACCTCCCAGCCGCCGATGTTGGTTTTCGACACGCTTTCGGCGGAAATTTCCACGTCGAACCAGTTCTGAGGATCGGTGCCGAGCGCGATCACCGTCAGACATACACCGTCACAGGCAATCGACGCGCCGATCTCGATCCCGTCCACATCATAGGCACAACCGATCCGCGCCCGCAGATCGCCGCGCTTCTCCAGTTCCAGCACGGTGCCGACATCGGTGATGATCCCTGTGAACATGACGCCTCCATGCGCTGTGTCTTTTCATTGCGCTCAGAGGTAACGCCCCAACCGCCTGCCCGCAAGCGTGCAGAGGCTTTGTTAACGGCTTCGACGCTACAGTGGGCACGCAAGCCCCACACCTGCGCCCTTCGGGTCACAAATCCGCCCGAATTTGTAGCTAATCACAGATTAACCACGACAAACCGCAACCGAGTACCGCAAAACCGCCCCATGCCGAACCAAGCCCCCACGAAAAACGCCGACACCCGCGTGTTCCTGATGCTTCAGGGACCGCACGGGCCGTTTTTCTGGGGGCTGGGCAAGATGCTGATGGCGGCGGGTGCTCAGGTCTGGCGTGTGGGCTTCAACGCCGGCGACCGCGCCTTCTGGTTTTCAACCAAAAGCTTCATCGCCTACACCGACCCGCCCGAGATTTGGCCCGAGAGGTTCGAAAAGATTGTCCGCGACAAGGGCATCACCGACATCGTGCTTTATGGCGACACCCGCCCGGTTCATGCGCTGGCCATCGAGCGCGCCCGCGCCCTCGGCCTGACCATCCATGTCTTCGAAGAGGGCTATATTCGCCCCTATTGGGTCACCTACGAGCGCGGCGGTTCCAACGGCAATTCCGCGCTCATGTCCCTTTCGGTCGCTCAGATGCGCACAGCCCTTGAGAACATCGACCACGACAATATCGACCCGCCCGCACAATGGGGCGACATGCGCCAGCACATCTTTTACGGCGCGCTCTACCATTGGTTCGTGATGTTCCGGAACTCTGCCTTTCGCCATTACCGCGGACATCGCGAATTACCGGTGACGCGCGAATTCCTGTTGTACTTCAAACGCCTGATCCTGATGCCGCAACACTGGGTCTCTCGTGCCAGACACACCCGTGCCATTCTCGGGGCGGGCCACCCGTTCCACATCGCGCTTCTGCAACTCGAACATGACACGAGTTTTCAGGTCCACAGCCCCTATTCCACCATGCCGGAATTCGTCGCCGATGTGATCGAAGGCTTCGCCAAAGGCGCGCCGCGCCACCATCACCTTGTCTTCAAGGCCCATCCGCTGGAGAACGACCGACGCAACCTGCGCCATGAGATCCGGCGCATCGCCGCCGAATACGGCATCGAGCAGAGGGTGCATTATGTGCGAGGCGGCAAGTTGCAAAAGCTGCTGCTGAGTGCGCGCTCCGCCGTGACCGTCAACTCCACCGCGGGCCAGCAAGTGCTCTCTCTCGGCATCCCGCTGCGCATCCTTGGCCGTGCGGTCTACGACAAGCCGGAATTCGTTTCACATCAGCCGCTTGAGGCGTTTTTCGCCTATCCCGAACGACCCGACACACGCGCCTATCGCGATTATCGTCAGTTTCTTCTCGAAACCTCGCAGGTGCCCGGTGGTTTCTATTCCAAGCGCGGGCGGCGCCAACTCATGCGGCTCGTGGTCGATCTGATGCTGGCCCCCGAGGCCCCCGATGTGGCCCTCCTGAGCGGCAAGACCCCACCACGCCAACCGCTGCGCCTCGTCAAATAAGTGCAATTCAGTACAATCATGGCCGATTTGTGCCCGGAAAACCCCGCGCGCACCACTAGATGCTGAGGCGGGTTTCACGGCTGACACAGCCTCTGCGACAGGCGCGACCTTCTCGCAACACCACCTTCACTGCGCCTTCCATCGCTCTACAAAAAGTGGATTTTCGACTCGGCATTGGTTAATCTCCCGACCAAACCCGATAAAAATATGGGGCAGAGGAGATCAAGCAGTGAAGATTCTGACATCGCGCATGACCCGCGCCGTTGCGCTGGCCGCCGTGACGGCAAGCCTGTCTGCCTGTGCCCTGCCCCGTTCTGGCCCGACCAAGAAGGAGATTTTCGCGGGCTCCGTGCTGGAACAGGGCGATGCCTTCGTGGTTTCCGTCAACGACCGCGTCAACGCCGTCACCGCGATCAATCAGCAGCTTGGCTTCTCCGCCGCCTTCCAGAACGCCGGTGTGATCGGCTCCGACACCATCGCGCCAGGCGATGTGCTTTCCCTCACCATCTGGGAAAATGTCGATGACGGACTGCTCGCCGGAGCAGGCGCCAATGCCACCGTCCTGTCCGAGGTACAGGTCGATGGCGCAGGCTTCATCTTCGTGCCCTATGCCGGGCGCATCAAAGCCGCTGGCAACAGCCCCGAAGCGATCCGTCGGCTGATCACCGAAAAACTCGACACGCAAACCCCCGATCCGCAGGTCATGGTGACCCGTGCGGCGGGCGATGGGGCCACCGTGACCATCACCGGCAAAATCTCCGGTCAGGGCGTTTACCCGATCCAGCGCCCGACCCGTCGCCTCACCTCCATGCTGGCCCATGCGGGCGGTCCCTCCGTCGAACCCGATGTCGCGCAGGTCAAGGTGATCCGTGGCACGAAATCCGGGGTGGTCTGGTTTCAGGATCTCTACGACAATCCGAAATACGACATTCCGCTACGTGACGGCGACCGCATCCTCGTCGAGGCCGATCCGCGCTCTTTCACTGCGCTCGGCGCCACCGGCGGGCAAAGCGTGATCCCCTTCGAAAGCCGCAATCTCTCCGCACTCGAAGCCATAGCACAGGTCGGCGGTCTGCGTACGAACTCTGCCGACCCGACCGGTGTTTTCGTCTTCCGCAACGAACCCGAAACCATTGCCAAACAGGTGCTCGGGCGTGACGACATCGTGGGTGCCCAACGCCTGATCTATGTGCTCGACCTGACCCAGCCGAATGGCTTGTTCCTGGCCCGCGACTTCCTAATTCGCGACGGCGACACCCTTTATGTCACCGAAGCGCCGTTCACCCAGTGGCAGAAAACTCTGGGAGCGATCACCGGCACGGTCAGTTCCGCCGACACCCTCGCCTCCCTCGGCGAATGATCACATGGTCGGCCTGTTGACCGACCGCAATTCTTCCGCCCCGGCCTCCCCGCCGGGGCGGCTCTCGTTTCAGCCTCCGCTTCTGATTGAACGCCTTCACGCCGAAACCGATCTCTCCTGTGCCCCCTTGAGCTGGCACGATCTGGCACGCGACACTCCGCTGGACGACAGCGCGGCACTCGCGCGCGCGCGTCAGGCAATCGACTGGCTGGTTTCGTTGAAATTGTCCCGATCCAGCGCCATATGCGATCCAGATCTGACCCCGGATGTTCCATTCGTACTGGTTCTGGACCAGCCCCGCAGCACAGGCAACGCCCCGTCCGAGGCCGACATGGCCGAAATGCTGGTCTTTGCCCAAACGGAACTTCTGAACGCCCGTGTCGTCATTCTCGGCTGCGACGACGGCTATTTCAGCGACACGGAAGACCCGCGCCTCACGGTTTTACCCGCTCACGCCAATCTCTATCGCCTGCTCGAAGCCTCCACCGCCGTCTACACCCATTCGTCGGGTTACGGGTTCGACGCGATCCTTGCCGGGCACCGACCCCGCGTGTTCGGACGGCCCTGGTATGGCGGATTCGGGCTGACGGAGGACGAAAGCCCGGACCCGCACAGCACCCATCGCCTGACCCGCGCGCAACTGTTTCTCGCCGCACTGATGCAGGCCACCACATGGCATTCGGGCGACACAACGCTTGAGATCGAAGACGTTCTGGCCCGACTCGAAGCGCGCGAACGTGCGACGCGCGAAGACACGTCGGGCTATGTCGCCTCCGGAATCCTGCGCTGGAAACACGGGTTTCTGCGGCGCTATCTTGGGCGGGCCTCGCTGACGATCAGCGACGACCCCGACGTGATCGCCCGCGAAAAGGCCGAGGGCCGGCGCCACATCGCATGGGGGGCCGCCGCCGGTGCCGATCTGCGGCTCGAAGACGGTTTCCTGCGTTCGCGCGGTCTCGGGGCCGCCTTGGTGCGACCGCTCTCCCTCGTGCTCGATGACAAGGGGATTTACTTCGATCCAACCCGACCCTCCCGTCTTGAGGCGTTGATTGCCGAACGCAGCCCGCTCAGCGACGCGCAGCGCGCCCGGGTCGAACGCTTTCTTTCCCGTCTCAAGGCATCGCGGTTGAGCAAATACAATGTCGGGGGCGATCTGCCCGCCCTGCCTGCAGGCTACCGCATTCTCGTCGCCGGACAGGTCGAAGACGATGCCTCGATCACCCTCGGCGCAGGGGAGGTTTCGAGCAATCTTGCGCTTTTGCAAACAGCGCGCAACGCACATCCCGAAGCGGTGCTGGTCTACAAACCCCATCCGGATGTCGAAGCCGGTCTGCGACGCGGCAAGCTGCCTGAGGCCGCCCGGATCGCCGATGTCATCGCAACGGAAGTCGCTCCGCTCGCTCTGATCGACGCCTGCGATGCAGTCTGGACCATGACCTCGCTCATTGGTTTCGAGGCGCTTTTACGCGGCAAGCCTGTCACCTGCACCGGCGCGCCCTTTTATGCCGGATGGGGGCTGACCACAGATATTGGCCCTATACCGGCACGGCGCGCCGTACGGCCCGATCTCATGAGCCTCGCCCATGCGGTTCTCATTGATTATCCGCGCTATTTCGATCCGAAAAATGGCGCGCCGCTCTCCCCGGAAGAGGCACTGGAGTATCTGGCGCAGGCCCCGAAAGGTCGCAGCCGCTGGGCGCAAACCGCGCTGGCCAAGCTGCGTCAACTCCGCGCTGCCACCTTGGGGCTCAGCTAAGTTTCGACCACAGGCTCAGGGCATCCGGCCCTACCCGTTCAATCTTTTCAAGCCGATAACGCGGTGCATCCGCCAGGCGGTCGAGTCCAAGTGCGCCCAACCCCGGACGTCCCTCCGCCCCGATGCCGAGGCCCGCGGTGAACAGGACGACATGATCGGCCAGCCCCGCAGAGAGGAGCGAGGCCGCCAGCGCCCCGCCGCCTTCGCAAAACACCCGCGTCAAACCGCGCGCACCCAAAGCCTGCAAGGCCGCTTCGGCATCGAGCTGACCCTGCGTGACCGGCACTTCGATCAGTTCCGCCCCAAGCCCGGTCCAGGCCGAGACCCGTTCCGGTGCGGCATCCGACCCGTGCAGGATCCAGACCGGCACTTCGCCCGCCGTGTGCGCGAGATGACTGTCGAGCGGCAGATCGAGCCTGCGCGACATCACCAACCGCACCGGCTGATGCGCGACACCAAGCCCCCGGATCGTCAGCGTCGGATCGTCCGCCCGCGCCGTCCCGCCACCGACCAGCACCGCATCGTGGCTGGCCCGCATCGCATGGACGCGGCGGCGGGCCATCGGACCGGTGATCCACTGACTCTCGCCGCTCGACGTCGCGATCCGCCCGTCCCATGACATGGCGAGTTTCAACGTCACCATCGGGCGCCCCAAAGTCACTTTCGACAGAAAGCCCTGCTGTTGCTTTCGGGCCTCGTCTTCGCAAAGCCCCGTCACCACATCGACCCCCGCATCTTGCAAAATCTCAAAACCCCGCCCGTTCACGCGAGGATCGGGGTCCCCCAGCGCGACCACGACACGGGACAGGCCCGCCGCGATCAGCGCCTCGGAACACGGAGGCGTCTTTCCGTGATGAGAACAGGGTTCGAGCGTCACATAAGCGGTCGCTCCGCGCGCGGCTTCGCCCGCCTGACGCAGAGCCACAACCTCGGCATGGGGACGTCCGCCCGGCTGGGTCCAGCCACGCCCGACAACACGCCCGTCGCGCACAATGACACAGCCCACCGCCGGGTTCGGCCAAGTGCGACCAAGCCCGCGCGCCGCCAAAGACAGCGCGTGGCGCATATGGCGCAAATCGTCAGGGATGTTCATTCGTCGGATTTGGCGTCGGGACGCAACTCACTGACAAACTTGTCGAAGTCATCGGCAGCCTGGAAGTTCTTGTAGACCGAGGCAAAGCGGACATAGGCCACAGTGTCGATCCGGGCGAGGCTTTCCATGACGATCTCGCCGATGGTTTTCGACGGAATATCCGTTTCGCCCATGCTCTCCAGACGTCGCACGATGCCGGAGATCATCTGGTCCAGACGCTCCGGTTCGATCGGACGTTTCTGCGCCGCGATACGGATCGACCGTTCCAGTTTGTCACGGTCGAAATCCTCGCGCCGCCCGTTGGATTTCACCACCACCAGATCGCGCAGCTGAACGCGTTCATAAGTGGTAAACCGCCCACCACAGGCCGGGCAGAACCGCCGCCGCCGGATCGCCACATGATCCTCGGCCGGACGGCTGTCTTTCACCTGGGTATCTATATTTCCGCAAAACGGACAACGCATCCTGGCGTCCCCTTCATCACTTCTTCACCGCCTCGTCTGGGGTCTTCGCCCCAGTTATCCACAGGCACTATAGGGGGTCGCCCAGAATTTGGGTAGATCAAATTTTCAGCGCTAGATGTTGTGGAATACGTCAATTCAACGGAGGAGCGCCATAACCCGGCGCACATGCGGCCTGTCCCGATGTTCGAAAAGGTAAATTCCTTGCCATGTTCCAAGCATCATACGTCCATTCAGAACGGGAATTGTGCATGTCGTTGGCAGAAGCGCCGCCTTGATATGAGCCGGCATATCGTCCGGCCCTTCATAGGTATGCGTCAGATAAGACATGGACGGATCGCTGGTCGGAGGCACGAGGCGATGGAAATAGGCCCGAAGATCCGTCTGCACCTCCGGATCGGCGTTTTCCTGAATGAGCAAAGAGGCGGAGGTGTGCTGCACCATCAGTGTGAGCAGGGCCTCCATCGGCCCCTCCCCTGCCACCCAGCGCCCTAGATCGGCGGTGAATTCATAAAGACCGGGACCCGAAGTCGCGATCTCAAAAAGACGGTGGCTCATTCGCAGCTCTCCTGCCAGATTTGCGCATCGAAATCCCAGCAATAACCCGCCGCCTCATAGGCATCGGCGAAGGTAAAAACCGCATAGTCGAGCGTCTCCGGCAAGCACTCGAAACGGGCCAATTCCTCCCCGTCCCGCTCGACGACAATTCCCGCGCTTCGCTCATGCTCATCCGTCATCCGGTCGAGCGCACCCCAGAGCATATAACTCACATCGCCATTCATCAGACGCAATTCCTCCCAGATCGCCCCACCGACCCCAGGCCAGGGCGTCACCTCTACCTCTGCATAGGGGCGTTGCAGTACAAGCTCCGGCGGCTGGTCCGGGTGTCCGAAAATATAGGTTACCCTTTGCTCATCCGCCATCAGCGTCACAGCTTTTCCATTGGAAAAGGCGCAGGAGAACAGAGGCTCATCTTCTGCCTGCGCGGGCGCAATGCCCGTGAGCATTGCAGACAAAACGACGGTACCCAAAACGCCTGTCGATCCACCTATCTTCCAGTTCCATACGCACGTCATTTCGAAGCCCTCCGCACAACCTTGAGGACTGTTTACCCTGACGGGCTTACAATGGAAACGTGTGGATCAGCCTTCCGCTTCGCAACGCACAATCGGCCCGCTTTGGTCCGCGCTCAGGGAGACGCTTTGCACCGATGCATCCGTGACCGGCCCGAGAAATACCTGATCCAGCGTGTTGATACAGCGTTGCAAATCTTCGGCAGGAACCTTGATGACGATGACATCCTCACCGCTTTCGGCCTGTGTCAACGGTGCATCGCTCACCACGAACGCCCCCTGCACGACATTGTCCAGCCTGCCGAAGGGCACAAACAGGGCGACGGCGGAAAGAACGATGGAAAAGGCGATTAACGCCTTGGCGATACGTGTCATGACAGCTCTCCCGTGCAGTTGTCCCAGACCAACGCACGAAAGCTTAATCGAGTTTCAATATTGCCGAATTTCTTGTGGATAAGCGGTCAGTTTCGGTCGAAAGCGTCCCTGGCCGCCTCAATCTCGGGCATTTTCGCACCGGCCCAGTCGATCAACCCATGCAGCGGCCCGAGGAATGAACGCCCGAGATCGGTCAGCCGGTACGTGACCGAGGGCGGCTTCGTGTCGAACACCTCGCGCGCGACCAACCCGTCGCGCTCCAGTTCGCGCAGGGATCGTGTCAGCATGCGTTTGGAAATATCCGGCAGGGCACGTCCCAGCGCATTGAACCTTTGCGGCCCATTTTCCAGTTCCAGCAGGATCAACGAAGTCCATTTCGCCGCCACATGGTCGAGCACCTGCCGCACAGGGCAGTTTTGCGGGTCGAACCCCATCGCCTTCCATTCTTCCAGACGGCTCATCGGAATGTCGCGCATCGCTTTGGGTTCCTATTCAGGGGTTACCTTCATGTTACCTTGTCCCGAAAAAGTGCCTCCTTTTCAGGGAAACATAAGGTCTCTATCTGAGACTTGTACTCGAAACGAATCCAAAAGGGAATGGATATGACAACCTATCTCGTCACCGGCGCCTCCGGCCAGCTTGGCCAACTCGTCGTCGATCATCTCGCCACCCTCGTCTCCAAAGACGACATCCTTGCCCTCGTGCGCTCCGAGAAAGCCGCCGACGCCTATGCCGCCAAGGGCATCGCCACCCGGCGCGCCGATTACACCGATGTCGCCGCCCTCACTACCGCTTTTGACGGCGTGGATCGTCTGCTCCTGATCTCGTCGTCAGAAGTCGGCCAACGCGCGGTCCAGCATGGCAATGTCATCGAGGCCGCGAAGGCTGCGGGCGTGGGGTTCATCGCTTATACCTCGCTCTTGAAAGCGGACACTGGAGGCATGGCACTGGCCGAAGAGCACCTCGCGACCGAAGCGATGCTCAAGGACAGCGACCTCCCCTTCACGCTCCTGCGCAATGGCTGGTATTCCGAGAACATCACCATGACATTGGGGCAGGACCTCGACCTCGGCCAACATTTCGGCGCCGCCGGTGAGGGAAAACTCTCGACTGCCCCGCGCAAGGATTACGCCGAAGCGGCGGCCATCGTGCTTGCGGGCGGTCATGACGGAGAGGTTCTGGAACTGGCGGGGGATGAGGGCTACACGCTTGCGGAATATGCCACCATCGTGTCGGAAGCTTCCGGCAAAGAGATCACATACACCGACATGACTGAGGCCGCTTTCGCGGAGGCACTGGTCGGCGCAGGTCTGCCCGCCGGTTTCGCCGCCATTCTCGCGGATTCGGATGCGAAAGCCGCCAAAGGCGCGCTGTTCGACGCGAGCCACACGCTGTCCAAACTGATCGGCCACCCGACCGAGCCGATCGCCGAGACGGTCAAAGCCGCGCTCTGAACACTCAGGCCCAGCCCTTGCCCGGGCGGGGCCTCACATCCGGGGATCGTCGAAAATACTGTCGCCCATCTGGTCGATGAAAATCTGCGCCTTGCGCAGGCTTTCCTGCCGCGCATCATCCAGATCGCTCATCGTATCCGCCCGGATCATCATATGCGCGCGTGTCTCGCCGTCGAACTCCTTCTCGATCCGTGCCGCGATGCGATAACCGCCTTCCGCTTTCTGCGGCTCCGGGAAAATGCGGTAATCCTTGCCGTACAGCTCGGGCTTTGCGGAGGATTTCTGGGCGGCGTCGCGTTGCGGTTTGCCACCGAAGAGTTTCGAGAAAAGGGACATGGAACCTCCTGTTTGGGCGGCAGTTTGAAGCCCTTGCCGCCCAAGTGCAAGCCGCGCATCGCCTGACCGGGGGCTGGCGATGAAACGGTTGCACAGGGCGCTTTATGCCCGCCAAATCCGTCGGACATTTGAACGTGGCGTAGCGCCTACAAAATCGCCAGACCGCCGGACGGGTCATGCCGAAGGCATGCTTTCAGCATGACCGATGCGCGGCGGCTTGCGGCCTTGTTCCGCGCACCAGTTAGCGTCGTCAGCACTTACAAATTTAATTGGCGCACTTCTCTCCAATTAAATTCTCTAACTTGAGCTTGGATTATGGGAACATCCTCGATCATCACTCCAGTAATTGGCCACATACCATCAACAAAGGAGTCCATCGAAGGCATGGGTTCTCCCCTCAACAAACTCTCTTTAGTGACCACTACAGCAGAAACATCGGGCAAGTTATGCTCAATACACATGTGAGCAGCTTCATCGAGAATAGGCCCAAGTCCTCTTCCCGTTTCATTCGGCATCCCTAACCTTACGGCTAAATCAGAATATGAAATCGCATGTTCACCTTCCATCATCGCCTTTGCCACGACCTTAATGGTGGCAAAGGCACGCTTGCGCGTCAGAGGTGTAACTTTGCGCATATATACTTACTGATCCAAGAACGACCGCAGTTTCCGCGACCGGCTCGGGTGCTTCAGCTTCCGCAAAGCCTTCGCCTCGATCTGACGGATACGTTCCCGCGTCACGCTGAACTGTTGACCCACCTCTTCGAGCGTGTGGTCGGTGTTCATGCCGATCCCGAACCGCATCCGCAGCACGCGTTCTTCGCGGGGCGTGAGCGAGGCCAGCACGCGGGTGGTGGTCTCTTTGAGGTTCTCCTGAATGGCCGCATCCAAGGGCAAGACCGCGTTCTTGTCCTCGATGAAATCGCCAAGCTGGCTGTCTTCCTCGTCGCCGATCGGCGTCTCCAGCGAAATCGGCTCCTTGGCGATTTTCATCACCTTGCGGACCTTTTCGAGCGGCATTTGCAGCTTTTCGGCCAGTTCTTCCGGCGTCGGTTCGCGACCGATCTCGTGCAACATCTGGCGACCGGTCCGGACCAACTTGTTGATCGTCTCGATCATGTGCACCGGAATACGGATCGTGCGGGCCTGATCCGCGATGCTCCGCGTGATCGCCTGCCTGATCCACCAGGTCGCATAGGTGGAGAATTTATAGCCGCGACGGTATTCGAATTTATCGACCGCCTTCATCAGGCCAATGTTGCCTTCCTGAATGAGATCAAGGAATTGCAACCCGCGGTTGGTGTATTTCTTGGCAATCGAGATCACGAGACGCAGGTTGGCCTCGACC
Organism: Celeribacter persicus; assembly: GCF_003050785.1. Lineage (GTDB taxonomy): Bacteria > Pseudomonadota > Alphaproteobacteria > Rhodobacterales > Rhodobacteraceae > Celeribacter > Celeribacter persicus. The sequence goes on along the minus strand of NZ_QAOH01000008.1, from coordinate 66,470 downwards.
ATTTCCTTCTTGGCCTGACGTGCCTCTTTCTCGCCCTTCTGGACCTGCGCCACGATGCGGCGGAATTCGGAAATATCCACACCGACATACTGGCCGACCATGGCCATGTCGGAGCGCAGCTCCTCGACCTTGTCGGAGAAGCGTTCGATGAACATCTGCCAGCCACGCCCCGGCTTTTCCGCCATGCGATCAAGCCAGGTCGGGTCCAGTTCCGAGCCGCGGTAATCCTCGATGAATTCGCGCCGGTTGATCCGCGCCTGATCGGCGAGCTTCACCATGGCGCTGTCGATGGACATGACGCGCTTGTTGATGCCGTAGAGCTGGTCGATCAGCGCTTCGATCCGGTTGTTGTGCAGATGCAGCGAGTTCACCAGAACCACGATCTCGGAGCGCAGTTTCTGATACTCGGCCTCCGCCCCTTCCGAAAACGATCCGTCCTCGTTGAGTGTCGCCGACATCCGCAGGTCCTGCATCTCGGAGAGACGGGCGAAGTCTTCGGAAATCCGCGCGAGCGTTTCAAGCACCTGCGGTTTCAGCGCAGCTTCCATCGCGGCGAGCGACATATTCGCCTGCTCGTCGTCCTCGTCATCCTCATCGGAGGAAATCGGGTTTCCATCGGCGTCGTATTCCTGCTCCTTTTCCTTAGTGTCGGAGGCGGAGGCTTCGGCATTCAGTCCCTCGACGACATTTTCCTCATCCTCGTCCTCATCGACACCGCCGCCAAAGGTGGCCTCAAGGTCAATGACATCGCGCAGAAGAATGTCCTCGGACAGAAGTTCGTCATGCCAGATGGTGATCGCCTGGAAGGTCAGCGGGCTTTCGCACAGCCCCGCGATCATCGTGTTGCGCCCGGCCTCAATGCGCTTCGCAATCGCAATCTCGCCCTCGCGCGACAGCAGTTCGACCGAGCCCATCTCGCGCAGGTACATGCGCACCGGGTCATCCGTGCGGTCAAGCTTTTCGGTCTCGGAAGAGGCCATCGCGACTTCGCGCGAACCGCTGGTCGCCACGAGTTCGCCGCCCTTGGCATCTCCGCCATCCGCGCTGTCGTCGTCCTCGACCTCTTCGTCTTCGATGACGTTGATGCCCATCTCGGAGAGCATCGACATCACGTCCTCGATCTGCTCGGAACTCACCTGCTCCGGTGGCAGGACCTTGTTGAGCTGATCGTAGGTGATGTAGCCTTTCTCACGCGCCTCGGCGATCATCTTCTTGACCGCGGTCTGGCTCACGTCGAGCATCACGTCCTGGTCCTGATCGTCACTCTTGGCGTCGTCATTGTCTTTGGCTGCCATGCGGCTCTCCCCTAAACTCTGGCGGGTTCCGAATGCGGTCCCGATGGCCCTGTCACTGGCGTGTCAGCGGCCCTGTCGATGCGGGTTTACCCGCCCGCCACAAGACCTTTGCCCGACTCAGCGCCTGCTCAAACCCGAATCATGTCATGCGAATCAATGATTCGCCACCCGAATACCCATATTTCCTTAACCATCCCTGCACCAGTGGCACAGGGCGTCTCCACGCAACGCCCGCTGTCTTTGCGGCTCACTTGCCACGTTCCGGTGCGATTCGGTTCAAAAGTGCCCGAAACGCATCCCGCTCGTCCCGCGACAGCTCAAGCCCGTTTTCCGCGATGTCGAATTCCGTCCTGTCTTCCGCCTCCGCCTTCGTGGCCCGGTTGCGCGCCTCGGCCGCCTGACGCAGACGCCAGGTCAGCTTTTCATCATCGGCGGCCAGCATCTCTTCCAAGCCTTCGGCCAACTCCGCCTGATAGCCGCGTCGCGCCTTGAGCTTCGCCAGCTCCTCCGTGAGGCACATCTGCGCCACCTCGCGGTCGGGCCGTCGCACAGGGGGCGCGATTTGCACATGGGGATGCGACATCAACCGGTCAAGAGCCCCCTGCCCCGCCATCGCGATCACATTTTCCCTGAGTGCCCCGACATCCTCTTCTTCGGCATGGGTCAGCACCGCGTGGAGCAACAGCGCATGATCCTCCGAACGGGGCGTCAACGCCTCCAGTTGCGACAAAAATTCCAACGCCAACCCCGGATTGGCGATCAGCACCGCAAGCACCACCGCCTCACGCATCAGGTCGGCCTGCGCCTCGTCGCCGGAAACAATCAGCGAGGCCTTCAGCCCCTCGGTCGGCACCGCAACCTGTTTCCCGAACCGCCCGCGCCCGTTCGGCGTCCAGGCCCGACGCGGGCCATCGTCGCGTTTGCCGCGGAACAGATCGCGGCGCATGTCATTGAGAATCTCGCCGTAATGGCGTTTGATCGAAGCGTCTGTAATGGGCCGGATGGTCTCGCGCAGGGATTTGTCGAGGGCGGCACGTCGTTCCGGGCTGTCGAACACCTTGCCCTCGGTCTCCCGCCGCCACAGCAGAGCGACCATCGGCAGGGCGCCATCGAGCACCTCCTGCATCGCGTCCGGCCCCTTGGCCTTGATCAACTCATCGGGGTCCTGCCCCTCCGGCAGAATGGCAAAGCGCAGCCCCTTCCCGGCCTCAAGCAAAGGCATGGCCAGATCAATCACCCGATACGCGGCCCGAAGCCCCGCCTTGTCGCCATCGAGCGCAATCACCGGCTCGTCGGACATCCGCCACATGAGCTGCAATTGCCGGTCGGTGATCGCCGTTCCCAGAGGCGCAACCGTCGCCTCGAACCCCGCCTCGGCCAGCGCGATCACGTCCATGTAGCCCTCGGCCACCACAAGCGTCTGACCGCGCCCACAAGCCGCGCGCGCCTCTTTGTGGTTGTAAAGCGCGTTGCCCTTGTCGAACAAAAGCCGCTCGGGACCATTGAGATATTTCGCCCGTGCATTCGGGTCCATCGCCCGCCCGCCGAAGGAAATCAGCCGCCCGCGCGCATCGCGAATGGGAAAGACGATCCTGTCGCGGAAGAAATCATAGGGCTCGCGTCCGTCGTCGGGCTTCGCGACCACCCCGGCCTCCACCGCCAGTTCGGTGGAGATGCCCTGATCCCTAAGTGCGCGCAAAAGCGCATTGCCCGAAGGCGCAAAACCAATCTCGAAGCGTTCCCGCGTCTCGGGCTTCATGCCGCGTTTGTCGAGATAGGCACGCGCCGCGGTGCCGCCCTGTTGCGACAGGCAGAGCCGGAAAAACCGGTTCGCCGCCTCGTTGACCTCGGCGAGTTCCGCACGTTTGTCGGATTTCTCCTGCGCTTTCGGGTCGCTCTTCGGCACCGGCATCCCGGCTTCCTGCGCAAGGATTTCGATCGCCTCCATGAAGCCGACGTTTTCCGTCTCGCGCACAAAGGTAATCGCATCGCCCTTGGCATGGCAACCAAAGCAATAATAGTAACCGTCCTTGTCGTTCACATGGAAAGAGGCGGTCTTCTCGTGGTGGAACGGGCACGGCGCCCACATATCGCCCTTGCCGGGGTTCGATTTGCGCTGATCCCACATGACTTTGCGACCGACCACATCGGTCAGCGACAGGCGCGATCGCAGCTCATCCAAGAATCCCGGGGGCAGTGACATGGCGCGAGTATCGCCCCTCGCCCGCGCAACGTCCAGAGTCCCCGCACGGGGACGTCCATAAACCGGCTCCGAATCGCATTACGGCGAAATCACGGCGCAAATTCGGCGCAATCTTGTCGAAATGCGGCAAAACCAAGACCGCGCGAGACGCGCCACCAAAGCCCCCGATGGCTTTCCCGGAATTTTCCCGCGATGCACCACCCAATATGACCATTTCAGGGCAGAGCCCTTCCGTGCTTTACCCGTGGTTTCCGGCGGATCAGAATACCGGCGTGTGGCGTCTGTCATGCACGGGACAACCCCGGCCGGACACCATGCACACTGGGGAATATGGGGGCGCCACTCCGATTGAGAGACGGTGTCATGTTGAATAGGATCACGCGCCGCGAAGCGGGGCATTTTTACACGGGCCGGGGCCATGCCACCGGCCGCGCGGAGCGTCAGAACATGCGACACGCGCCGGTCTCGGAAGTCTTGCGGGCCACGTCCCATCACCTGCGCAAACTCGATGCGCAGAGCCATATGCGCGACGAGGAGGGCTCGCTCGCAATTTTTGGTTTGTTCTCCTTTGTCATCCTGCTGCTTCTGGCCGGGATCGGCATCGACATCGTGCGTCATGAAACGCTTCGAACCGAATTGCAGAATACGCTCGACCGCGCCGTACTTGCGGCTACCAACCTCGAGAACACCAACGATCCGAAGGACGTGATCATCGACTATTTCGCGAAAGCTGGGCTGAGCCAATATTTGCTGGAAGATGAAATTTCCGTTGTTCCGCTAGGCGACGGACGTCAGGTTTCCGCCTCGATCGCAGCCACGATCCCCACCTATTTCATGAAATTCGCCTCCGTCGATTCCCTCTCCATGGCAAGCGAAAGCGTTGCGGAACAGGGTCTCTCCGGTCTGGAAATTTCCCTCGTGCTCGACGTGTCGGGGTCGATGAACAGCTACAGCCGACTGAGCAACCTGAAATCCGCGGCCACAGATTTCACCCAGACCGTTTTCGAGAATGCCGCAAGCGACGAGATCGCGATTTCGGTCATCCCCTATGCCACACAGGTGAATGCCGGTCGCAGCATTCTCGACAAGCTCGACCTGCTGAATGCGCATCACCAATCCCACTGCATCAATTTCGAAGAAGACGATTTCTCGACGACGGCAATAGATTATGCCTCCGGCGGAACCGGACGCTATTATGATCAGACGATGGATTTCGATGCTTTCAGTTCGGACTGGAACAATCTCGATATGGCCCTGTCGCAGGAAACCTGCCCCCCGGAAAGCAGTCGTGAAATCCTGCCGTTCTCCAACGACAAATCAACCATCGACACATTCATTCAGTCGCTCACGGCCAATGGCAACACCTCGATCGACCTTGGCGTGAAATGGGGCGCGGCCCTGCTTGATGAGAGCGCGCAAACCGTGACCGCAGGCACCACGGCCAGCGCCCACCCGGCCGCCAATGCGGATGCCCAGAAATACATGGTGGTGATGACGGACGGATCTCACACCAACCAGTATCTCATTCCCGACCCCTATCGCGACGACGACGAATCGACCGGCGTTTACGAGGACACAAACGGTCGCATCTACGTCAGCGCGGAACGTACCAGTTGCTCCTATTATTACGGTTACAACTGCACCACCACCATGCGCTACACCCGCATCGACAACAAAAACGTCTCGACCTCGCTGCCCTACACGCTCGCCTCCGGCAACATCCGGGAAATGACATGGGCCGAAGTCTGGTCGGAGATGACCGTCTACAACCATGCCTATGCCCGCTACCTCGCCTCCGGCGACAGCGACGACTATTACGACTGGCGGGACAAAACACGCATCAGCTACGGCACCTCGACCAAGAACAACCGTCTGAATGAGATTTGCACCGCCGCCAAAGAGGCAGGCATCATCATCTTCGCCATCGGTTTCGAGGCCCCGAGCGCGGGCCAGCAGGTTCTGCAATCCTGCGCTTCCTCGGATGCGCATTACTATGACGTAGACGGGGTTGAAATTTCCGAGGCTTTCTCCGCCATCGCGAGCAAAATCACCGAACTGAGGCTGGTCGAATGAAACTCCTGCGCAAACTGAACCGGGTTCGCCGACGTCACGCCCGCAATGAGGACGGCAATTCGACCATCGAATTCGTTCTGATCTTTCCGATCTTCGCCTTTATCATCATGGGCGGTTATGAGATCGGCTATTATACCGTCTCTTCCTCCATGCTGGACCGCGGCCTCGACCGGGCTGTGCGTGATGTGCGCCTCGGGAATATGCCAAATGTCACGCTTCAGTCACTGAAAGCGGCCACCTGCGAATACTCCCGCTACGTGCGCAAGTGCGAGGACAATATTCACATCGCGCTCGAACCGGTCGATGCGTGGAATTTCTCCCGCCCAACCTACATCGCCGAATGCATCGACCGCTCCGCCAATGTAGTTCCCTCCACAACCTTCTCGGACGGCGGGGAAAACGAGCTCATGCTGGTACGCGCCTGCGTCAACGTCGATCCGATCTTTCCGACCACCTGGCTCGGGGCCGCCATGCAACGGACCGAAGGCTCCGGCTACGCCATCGTGGCCACCTCCGGTTTCGTGAACGAACCCAACAGCTAAGGGAGATGATGATGTTCTCCGTTCACCCGTTTCTCCCGAAAAATCCCCTTCGCCCCTTCGCCCGCAGGTTCTCCCGCGACGAAGACGGCTCGGTCGCCCTCGAAGCCATCTTCGTGGGGCCGGCACTGATCATCACCCTGATGTTCTGCTATACCTTCTTCGCCGCTTTCGAGGCCAAGGCGCGCGCGAATAAGGCAAATTACACCATCTCCGATTATCTCTCACGTCAAACCGACACGATCGACGACACCTTCATGGGGGGGCTCGCAGATCTTTACCGCTTCCTCAACAACGATGGCGACATCGACATGCGTGTTTCCGCCGTCAAGTTCATCGTCGACGACGAAGGCGACGAAAGCCACGAGCTGGTCTGGTCCTATGCGACCGGCAGCTACACGAAACTTACCGATGGCTCTCTGTCTCAGGTCGAAAGCCGCCTGCCGCTTCTGGCCGATGGTGAGGAAGTTCTGGTCGTGGAGACCCAACGCACATGGACGCCTTTGTTCCGGGTCGGCCTGCCGGAGATGGCCTTTGCCGATATCGTGACCACGAAACCGCGCTTCGCCTCTCAGGTGATCTATGACGACGGCACGGAAGAGGTGAACAATGCCACCCATGAGGATTCCGACGACAGCGACGTCGACACAAGCGGCTCCAACACCGGGACGAACACTTCCGGCGGTGGGTCTGATCGTCACGGCGGCGGCGGCTATTACTGGTGGTGGTAATCCCCCGGCGCAACCGCCTCAGTCGATCCGCCCCGCCCCACCGATCCGCGCCGCGATCACATCCGCCATCGCCTTGCCCTGACCTGCGGGGGTTACACCACCGACTCCCAAACGCCGCCCGAAGCGCCACCACAGCCCCGGCGCCCAGACCCGCGCGCCCGACGTTTTCAGGCGGATCAGAAACCCGTTCGACGGCTTGAAGGCAAAAGTGCCGCGTTCGACCTTCTCGATCTCGTCGAGACGACACAGAACGCGCCCGCCCTCTTCTCTGAGATACTCCTCCGTGAGCACGAGCCGCACGCCCGTCGCCTGCCAGAGACGCCAGGCAACCCAGAGCACCGCCGCGGCCATGGCGATCAGCATGACCATCCAGCCTCCCTCCATCTCCTCAGCGCCGAGCGCAACCCGCAGCAGCAGCGCCCCCAGCAGGCCCAGCAAGGCCACAGCGCTGCCCCGGCGCATCGGCGAGGGCGTCAGAAACAGATCGGATTGGATCGCGGTCATGGCATACTCCTTCAACGCCTTTCCGCTTTAGCCCGCCTCGTCTCAAAGGGAAAGCCGCATTGTCCCCGCCCGCGCCGCACTGTAAGCTCCCTTCGCAACAGGTTTCGGATTTCACATGACGCGCTCCGCTTTTCGCCTTTCGTTACTCGCCCTGCCTCTGGCCGCGTTGATCGCCTGTGCCGAGCGCCCGGATCTGTCAGGACGGATCGCTTCCGCCGACACCTCGTTGCCCTGGCCCTCCCTGATCTCGACACCCGCGCTCGCCCCTGTCGACAACGACACCGCATATGACGGCGCGGTGCAGTCCGCCACCACCACGGAGGCACGCGCCCGTGCGCTGACTGCCCGCGCTCAAACCCTCTCGACCACCGCCGTGTTGAACGAAACCGACCGCGCGCGGCTTCTGGCCACGCTTGCCCGCAACAATTGAGCCTTCGCCCCGGCGGCGGACAGTTGCACCCCCCCGTATTCGCCGCTATCACGGCGGACAGGTTTTTTCACACATCCTTGAGCGGAGCCTCCCATGCCGAAATCAACGTCACCCCAAGCCCCCCTGCGCCTCGGCATTGCAGGTCTTGGCACCGTCGGCGTAGGCGTGATCAAGATCATTCAGCGCAAGGCCAATCTGATTGCCGAACGCAGCGGTCGTCCCGTGGTGATCACCGCCGTCTCCGCCCGCTCGCGCGACAAGGACCGCGGCGTGGATATTTCCGGCTATGCCTGGGAGGACGACCCGGTCGCGCTTGCGCTTCGCGAGGATGTCGATCTTTTCGTCGAACTCATGGGCGGCTCCGACGGCCCCGCCAAAGCTGCGACTGAGGCCGCGCTCGCCGTTGGCAAGGATGTCGTCACCGCCAACAAGGCCATGCTTGCCCATCACGGCCAGATGCTGGCCGAGAAGGCCGAGGCGAAAGGCGCCGTGCTGCGCTTCGAGGCTGCCGTCGCAGGCGGCATCCCGGTGATCAAGGCGCTGACCGAGGGCCTTGCCGGCAACCGGATCGAACGCATTGCGGGCGTGATGAACGGCACCTGCAACTACATCCTGACCCGGATGGAGAACGAGGGCCTCAGCTATGACGAGGTCTTCGCGGCCGCCAAGGCTCTCGGCTATCTCGAAGCCGATCCGACTCTCGACGTGGGCGGGATCGACGCCGGGCATAAACTGGCGCTTCTGGCCGCCATCGGGTTTGGCACGCAGGTGGATTTCGACAATATGGTGCTCGAAGGGATCGAACGCATCACCATCGAGGACATCCGCCACGCCGCCGACATGGGCTATCGTATCAAACTTCTGGGCATCGCCCAGATGACCGGCCGGGGCCTTGAACAGCGCATGACTCCCTGCCTCGTGCCCGCACTCTCTCCCCTCGGCCAGTTGGAAAATGCCACCAACATGGTGGTGCTCGAAGGCGACGAGGTCGGCCAGATCGTGCTGCGCGGCGCGGGTGCAGGTGAAGGCCCCACCGCCTCCGCCGTCATGTCCGACGTGCTCGATATTGCCCGTGGCATCCGCGTGCCGACCTTCGGTGTGCCCGCCGCAGCCCTTGAGAAAGCCATCCCTGCCGTGGCCGCCACCCCCGCTCCCTTCTACCTGCGCATGTCGCTTCTGGACAAACCCGGTGCGCTGGCGAAAATCGCCGCCGCGTTGGGCGATGCGGGCGTCTCCATCGACCGGATGCGGCAATACGGCCAGGACGCCAACCCCGAGGTCGCCCCCGTGCTCATCGTCACCGACGCCACCTCCCGCGCCTCACTCGATGCCGCGCTCGAAGGTATGAAAGCCACTTCCGTGCTGGCCTCCGAGCCGGTCGCGATCCGCATCGAAAACGTCTGATCCCACCCGGCCCGGTAAGGTTTCAAGGAGCCGCTTCCGCGGCCTCTTTTTGCGCTTCAACATGAAAATTTTACCCAAGCGACGCGAAATTGTTACGCTGCGCCAATGCGTTAGCGCAAACAATTCAGGTGTTAGCGCACACAGGCCCGCGCCCGCCTTGCCCCGCCCCGGAACATGTGGTCATGAAGAGGAACAAAAATCTCCGTCCGCCCGAAAAGGACCCGTAAGACTCATGTCGCAAGCGCCCAATTTCTTCGACCGTATGCTCTCCCTTGGCCTCGCCCGCGTGGCGGAACAGGCCGCCATCGCCTCTGCCGATTACGTCGGTCACGGCGATGAGAAAGCCGCCGACCAGGCCGCCGTCAACGCCATGCGCGATCAGCTCAACAAGCTCGACATTCAGGGCGTCGTGGTCATCGGCGAGGGCGAGCGCGACGAAGCCCCCATGCTCTACATCGGCGAGAATGTCGGCAACGGCAACGGCCCGGCCGTCGACATCGCCCTCGACCCGCTCGAAGGCACCACGCTCACCGCGAAAGACATGCCGAACGCACTCACCGTGATCGCCATGGCCCCGCGCGGCACGCTTCTGCACGCCCCCGACGTCTACATGGAAAAGCTCGCCATCGGGCCGGGCTATCCGAAAGACGTCGTCTCCCTCGACATGACCCCGACCGAGCGCGTCGAAGCGCTGGCCAAGGCCAAGGGTGTCGCACCGAAGGACATCACGCTCTGCGTGCTCGAACGTCCCCGTCACGAAGAGATGCTCGCCGAGCTGCGCGCCACCGGCGCCGCAATCCGCATGATCACCGATGGCGACGTCGCGGGGGTCATCCACTGTGCCGAGCCCTCCACCGGCATCGACATGTACATGGGGTCCGGCGGCGCGCCCGAGGGTGTGCTCGCGGCTTCCGCACTGAAATGCATGGGCGGCCAGATGTGGGGCAAGCTGTTGTTCCGCAACGATGACGAACGGGGCCGCGCCGCCAAGGCGGGCATCACCGATCTTGACAAGATTTACGCGCGCGATGAACTCGTCACCTCCGATGTAATCTTCGCCGCCACCGGCGTGACCAACGGCTCCATCGTCCACGGCATCAAACGCGAACCGGGCTTCCTCACCACGGAAACCATCCTGATGCGGTCGAAAACCGGTTCGATCCGTCGCATGACCTATCGCAACCCGACCAAGCCGCGTCAGGACTGATCTTAACGCGGATCGGGGCGTTGCCCTCACCGGTAAGACCCGCCAAGATCACTCCCGCCAGCCCGACGCTGGCGGGAGTTTTTCATGACCGCACTGATCCTCATCGACATTCAAACCGGCTTCAACGATCCCGTATGGGGCGCACGCAACAATCCAGATGCCGAAGCCAATGCCGGGCGGCTTTTGATCCACGCCCGCGCCACCGGCTGGACCGTCATTCACATCCGCCATGTCTCGAAAACGCCCGGCTCGCCCCTCTCCGGCACGGGCCTGACCTTCAAACCCGAGGTCACACCGAAACCGGGTGAAGCCATCCTTGAGAAATCCGTCAATTCCGCCTTCATCGGCACCGATCTCGAATCCCGGCTCACCGCACTCGGCGAAACGTATCTGGTGATCTGTGGGCTCACGACCCCGCATTGCGTGTCCACCACCACCCGCATGGCGGCCAATCTCGGCTTTTCCGTCACGCTGGCCCATGACGCCTGCGCCGCCTTTGCGGCCAATGCGGACACCTCCTGGGCTGCCCTGCCCGCCATGAACGCCGAAGAGATTCACAACAGCGCCGTCAGTCATCTGCACGGCGAGTTTGCATCCGCCCGCTCCGTCGGCGATATAGTCGGGATATGACCGATTTTCTCAATGTCTCCGCTTCTCTCACCGGCCGTCGCTGGATCGGCCCCTCCGCCGATCTCGATCGTCAGGCGGAGCTTCTGGCGCAGCAGACCCGTCTGCCTCTGGCCCTGTGCCAAACGCTTGCCCGGCGTGGCGTGGCTCCGGAAGAGGCCGCGCAATTCCTCGATCCGAAACTCAAGGATCTTTTACCGGACCCTCTCACACTCAAGGACATGGGCGTGGCCGCCACGCGTTTTCTGGACGCCGTGAAACGCGGCGAGAAAATCGCGGTGTTCGCCGATTACGATGTGGATGGTGGCACCTCGGCGGGGCTTTTGATCACATGGCTGCGCCAGATGGGCCGCCCTGCGACGCTCTATATCCCCGACCGGATCGACGAGGGCTATGGTCCCAATGAGCCCGCGATGGAGGGGCTTGCCCGCGACCACGACCTGATCGTCTGTGTCGATTGCGGTACGCTTTCGCATGATGCCATCGCCGCCGCAAAGAATGCGGATGTCGTGATTCTGGATCACCACCTGGGCGGCGAGACCCTGCCCGACTGTGTGGCCGTGGTGAACCCGAACCGACAGGACGAAAGCGGCGATCTGGCACATCTCTGCGCCGCCTCCGTCGTGTTTCTCATGCTGGTCGAGGTCGGACGGCAAATGCGCGCCGACGGGCAAAAAGGCCCCGATCTCATGGCCATGCTCGACCTCGTGGCACTGGCCACCGTCGCCGATGTCGCCCCCCTGATCGGGGTGAACCGTGCGCTCGTCCGGCAAGGTCTCAAAGTCATGGCGCAGCGTAATCGCATCGGCCTGCGCGCGCTTGCCGATGTCGCGCGGATGGACACGGCCCCCACGTCCTATTCCCTCGGCTTCCTTTTGGGCCCCCGGATCAACGCCGGAGGGCGGATCGGGGCCGCCGACCTCGGCGCGCGCCTTCTCTCCACCGACGACCCGCATGAGGCACAGGCCTTGGCCGAACGGCTCGACGCGCTCAACACCGAGCGCCGCGAGATTGAGAGCGCCGTGCGCGACGAGGCGCTGTTGCAAGCGGAACAGCGCGGGCTCGACGCCCCGCTGGTCTGGGCCGCCGGAAACGGCTGGCATCCCGGCGTCGTCGGCATCGTCGCTTCCCGTCTCAAGGAGGCCACAAACCGCCCCGCCGTGGTCATCGGTTTCGATGAGGATGGCGTCGGCAAAGGCTCCGGGCGGTCCGTGTCGGGCGTCGATCTCGGGGCCTCGATCCAGCGCCTCGCCGCTGAGGGGCTTTTGGTCAAGGGCGGCGGGCACAAGATGGCCGCCGGTCTCACCGTGATGCGCGACCAGTTGGAACCCGCGATGGAACGGCTGGCCGAACTTCTGGCAAAGCAGGGGGCAGGAGAGATGGGACCGTCGGACCTGAAACTCGATGGCTTGCTCATGCCCGGCGCCGCCACACCTGAGTTGATCGCCCAATTGGAGGCCGCCGGCCCCTATGGCGCATCCGCCCCGGCTCCGCGTTTCGCCTTCCCCTCCTGCGCGCTCCATTTCGCCAAGCGGGTCGGCGCAAACCACCTGAAAATCAGTTTCTCGGAAGGGCAAGGCCCCCGGCTTGACGCCATTTGTTTCGGCGCTTTCGACAGCCCGCTCGGCCCGACGCTCGAACGCCATGGCGGCGCGCGGTTTCACCTTGCGGGCCGGCTCGAACTCAACACATGGGGCGGGCGGCAGTCTGTACAGCTCCGTCTCGAAGACGCTGCGGAGGCCTGATGCTCCGGGTCAAAACACCCCTGTCAAAAAAACTGCAAATTTCTGTGAGAATCCCTCTTGCACGCTCCGCGCGGTTCTCATAAATACCCGCTCACGCCAAGCGCGGTCCGTTCGTCTATCGGTTAGGACGCCAGGTTTTCAACCTGGAAAGAGGGGTTCGATTCCCCTACGGACTGCCATTTTTCCCAATAAGCCTTTGAAATAAAAACTTGTTGATACAAGCCGCAGAGGCATGCGGACACACCGTTCACGCTTTGCCTTTCTTACCTTATCGCCCGGATCGAAGGTCAGAGGAAAGTCAACCGCAGCCGCTTGCGGCACAGCCTCATGATCGGTCAAGGTTGAGAGCATGACATTTAAGAATCGGCGTCGTGCCGTGTAAACAGGCCCCTCAGGTTAGCTGCACACAATCCTTCCGGAACCTTGCGGCACTTGGCCCATTGCATAGGACCCCCGTAACAGTTCGGGAAAGCCGTGTTCTGTTCCCGCTCGACTTTGTCCGCAGTTGTGTCAGTTTGTCCGGCCAAACCCGCACAAGCCTCGATCTCAGCTTTTGGGTGGACGCCACGCAACATCTAAACGCCGCACGCGCCTCGCCTTTATCTGATAGCTCAGATCAACGGCAGGGCGCTTTAGCACGCCTCATTCGATGAGGGCGTGGCCTGTTTTTGCGGTGCGGCGGGCAAAGCTCCGACCGAGGCGACCGGGGACCAGCCGCCGGGGTGGACGCGGGTTGCCCTGCATCTTCGCTGGGTCGATCCCGACAATCGCGGGAAAGAGCGCGGTGATTTCCGCCTTTTGCTCGGGCGTCATCATCTTTATCGCCTCGGGTCCGGTATAGAGGCTCTCGGTCAGCGCACCATTCGCATAAATGACCTCATGGTCGTCGAACAGGATGTGCCAGTAGGTTACGCCGTCGGACCCGTCGGCCTCCGAAATCCCGGGCAGGCCCAACAGATGCTTGGCCGCGATCAGCGCCTCGCGGCTGGAAAACATCCGTTCGGCAATGCGCGAGCGCACCAGCATGCGGTGTTGGGGCGAGACGGTCAGATCGCGCTCGGGCAGGTTCCGACCGAGCGCGCCTGTGGCGATGTGGATCGGTCGCAGGTTGGGGCGCAGCGCCAGATCCGCCGCGCCGAGGCGGCGCGACCCGATCCAGCGCACCGGTCTATAACCGTGATCTGCCGTCAGGACCATATCGTCGACGCGCAGTTCCTCTACCCGCATCACGCCGGTTTCCGTCGTGATTTCGGTGCCGGAGGAAAAGCAGGCAACAAGATCCGCATAGGCGACGGTGCCGTTGGCGGCGTCGATAAAATTCGTGATAGGCTCTCTGGTATAGGTAACCCCGTCCACAAGCGGCTCCGTGGTCACATAGATGTTTTCGAGATAAGTAACCGTTTCCCCTGATCCTGTAAGCCTGCCTGCGTTTATTGTGATGGCATAGGCTTTGATCACCGAGCCATCGCTTCCCGTCAAAGTTATGTACGCTTGGGAGGACGCCACCCCGCCGGTGACATTATAGCCGAACAAATCGGCCTGGACCACTTGGGTTCCATAATCGTACGGGTCCGGAACCGAAGAAGGAGCTTCATCATTGAAGGTATCGTCGGCAGTGCCGTTACTGTCGTCAATAAGCAGCGTATCGGTCGGCATCGTTGCGGACGAATAGGTGAAGCTGGGCTGTGGTGTGCCAGTCGCTGGAGCTTGGTTCCATTGCAGAGGCAGCTTATACGCCAAGAGTTTATGGATGGGCATGGGTCTCTATTCCTCTACTGGTAAAACCCCGGCGGTGCGGGGGGTACCTGCGCCGACACGGGTGCTGTTCGACAGCCCGGCAAGGCACTTGCTTTGGTTATCTATATCGGTTGGTTATCTATGCGGTCGCAGCGCCAATTGCCGGGAGAAGCTTCGTAAACTGTACCTTTCTCCCCTCGAATTCACATGGAAATGTCGCGAAGTGACCGGTCGTTGTCGCGAAGAATAGATCCCGTTGTGAACGGCGGTGCGTTTCGCGAGTGTCATCGGGTGCTACATGGCCCCACCTCTCGCGGTCCGGCCCGACTCATCGCAACTGGTGGTCGAAAGGGAAGGAATGCCGTGGCGATAACTCTGGCCAATGACCATCGGCGCGAAGCATGGCACACGCCCTGAAGGACCCGGTTTGGCTGGTACAGTTTTCCTGACAGCATTCCATAACGACGCTTCGACTGGAAAGTGTTCAGCTTTTGGGTTGGCAGGTACTCTTGTATTTCACGCCAATCCGGCATGACCGTCAGAAGCGACTGTCATTTGGGTTGCGGATTGCCATGCAACTACATGCTTTTCGTTTCGGACATATGTCCCTTAACATAGAACGCCGTGGGCGGCTTCCGATCCAGGTTGCTCTGGGAGACATCTCCTATCCCGAGCAATGGACAGGCCGCATCTCATCTAACCCGCCACAAAACCATGCCCCCACCGCGCATGTTACGGAGCACGCCTCCTGATAGACACAGAGCAAAAAGCACCGTGCAGCGCATTTCAGCGTTTTGGTTCGATGTAAAAATCGGGGAAAGTGGCAGTCCGTAGGGGAATCGAACCCCTCTTTCCAGGTTGAAAACCTGGCGTCCTAACCGATAGACGAACGGACCGCGCTTGGCGTGAGCGGGTATTTATGAGATGCGCGGGGGGCGTGCAAGGGAAAAATTTGCGAAACACGCATTTCTCCTGATCGGCGCGCGCTCATGCAGCGGATTCCCCACGCGCATGCTGTGGCACGTGATCGCTCACACAGCCCTGATGCACTTTGGGGTCGAACATGGTCGCCTGCGCACGCCCCTCGTATTTCGAACTGTAAAGCGCAAGATCCGCGTCGTGGATCATCGCATCTGCATTGGGGGCATCGTAGAACTCCGTGGTGGTGATCCCCACAGAGCCCGAGATCCGGCACAATTCGTCCTGATAAGGGATCGGCTCTTGCAGCCGCGCGATGATGCGCTCTCCCGTGCGCATGAGGCCTTCATGCTCCATGAATTTGTTGAGGATCAGGATGAATTCGTCGCCGCCGACACGCGCGACCATGTCGTCGCCCCGGGTCTCTTCCAGAAGAATCTTCGCCACCCGCTGCAACACGGTATCGCCCGCCACATGACCAAGCGTGTCATTGACCGATTTGAAATAGTCGAGATCGAGATGCATGATCGCGAAGGGCACGCCCGAGCGCAGCATCCGCTCCATCACATGATCCATCGCACGGCGGTTCCTGAGACCAGTCAGCGTGTCGGTATAGGCCTGCTCCTCGGCCGCAACCTTTGCCCCCTGCAAGCGCGCGTTCAGCTGTTTCGTCTCTTCGAGGACCGCCGATTTCGCCTCCACCAGATAAAGCATCTCGATCGCCAGATCGGTATGGGCGAAATCGCCGGAGGTCAGCCGGTAATCGGCCACCGCATCGACAATGGAAATGCCGAAGGACAGGTTGAGAAGGTTCAGTCCGATGCCCGGAATTGCCGCCGCCATCCCCTTAAGGGGCGTCGAAATGCCCGACAGGAAGTTGAGATAGAGCTTTGTTCCCACCGGGATCGGACCCTCGCCATTGCCGCGCCCGTTGTCGCGCACGGAGAACACGTCAGAGATATGCGCCCCGATCAGTGTCTCGGGATCGCGTAGCTTCGCCAGCGTCGGCGCGACATACCGGATCGTCCCCGCATCGTCATACATCAGGCTCATCGGCATGAAGGCGATCAGCGGGGTCGGATCGAATCTCATCTCCCTCACACCTCACCTCCGATCCGTTCAGACAGCTCGAAAGCACGGCCCTCCGCATAAGCGGCCTCAAGCAGGTTGATCGTGATGATTTCCTCACCCGAATCCATCCAACCCTGATGTTCCAGAAACACCAGCGCGCCATAGTCGTCCGCCATGGCCCGCATCACGCCCACCATCGCATAGCCGAACCCCGGCATTGCACTCAGACAACTGAGCCGGAAGGTGCCATCGCCACAGTCCTCGACCCGCAGCGTCGGCATTTCCAGATCCGGCAGGGCGAGTTTCGCGCGTCCCTCCAGTTCATTGAGGGAAAACAGGAATTCCGTGAAGTTTTCGCCACCGAAACGCAGCAGACGGCGGATCGCCTCGACATTCGGATGGGACACGAGATAGGTTCCCAGATCCTCTAGAAAGGTCTCGACAGGTTTGTGAAGCTGGCGCGCCGCACGGCCCAGAACGTCAATCGTCAACTGATCGGGATAGCTCAGCATGGCCTCGAAATTGTCGAAACCGAGATCGGCACCTTCCGCAACCGCCTGCCAGGTCTGTCCACCGTATGTATCGCGCATGAAACACTGGATCGCGCGATTGATCATCCCATGCATGATACCCATGCCTCCCAGAACTACAGGTGGGATTGTTACGGCTGCTCTCTTAAGAAATTACCAATACCTCCGGACATGCCGTGGACCATGTGCTTAAAATTATTTCAAATTCGCCGGGAAATCGGTCGAATTCCAGAATTCCCCGGCAACAATACTACCGCCCCGACAGCCACCCTGGCAGCCCTGCAACGGTCTCAAGCACCACCTCCGCATGGGGTGAAAGCTCCTCCGCTCCGGCCACCCCGGTCAATACAGCGACCGGGATCATCCCCGCACGGCGGGCCGCTTCCAGATCGTGCAAGCTGTCGCCGACCATGACACAGGCCCCCGCCGCCACACCCAGACGGTCCGCCGCCCCGAGACAGGGTCCCGGCTCCGGTTTGCCGCCAAATCCACTATCGTAACCGACCACGGTGGCAAAGAAATCCGCAACGCCCATCTGCCTCAGATGATCGTGCCCTGCCGCCTCGAAATCATTAGTCACCACACCCAGACGCAGCCCCCGCGCCTGTAATATTCCGCAGGTCTCGACCAGCCCCGCCACCGGGGACGGGACGAAATCCGCCGGGTCCGGTTCCAGCCATGACAGGATCGTCTCCAGCGAGGCGTCCGGAAAAAACGGACCGAGCAGGTCCAGCACCTCCTGCGGCGTGCCCGCGATCACGGCGCTGTCCGGATGAAATCTCCGGGCCATGGAATCGAAGCCGAGCGCCTGCGCCACCGCATCGCTGAGTACCGTATCCTCCCCACAGATTCGAGCGATCACCGAGGCCGCCCAAGGCCCCCAACTGGCCTGAAAATCCATCAGGGTACCGTCCTTGTCGAACAGGATCGCCTCAATCGCACGCATCATACGCCCTCAGGTCCAGTTGATCTGCGCCCCGCCCGGCAGGGCTTGACGTGCGCGCATCGGATCATGTGGATCAAGCCCTGTAGCCGCCGCGCAGGCATGCACCCAGGCATCGTCCATGGTCACGAAATCGAGAACCGCCGTCAGGATTTCAACCTCTCCGGCCCGGGCCATCAACTCTCCCGCCGAAACACCGCTAGAGCCCAGAAAAACTGGAAAAATCTCCTCTTCCGAGGCGAGCCAGGCCAAGACTTTCAGGCCGATGACTTCGGCGGATTCCTGCTGCATCTGGGGATTACTCCAAGGGGATGGAAACACTTTTTTAACCTTTGTCAGAGACACTTATTAACCAAACGCAACACCCGAACCACAACAAAAATCAGATGAGCCATGGTGCATAGACACCACAGCCACAGCACAAAAGGAACCCCAATGGCGGGTAGAATTCTGATCGCTGACAACGTGCCAACCAACAGGATCATCCTGAAGGTCAAGCTCGCGTCCGCCTTCTATGACGTCTCTCAGGCCACAACCGGCGCGGGGACGCTCACGCAGGCGCGTGCGGAGCGGCCCAATCTGATCCTGCTGGATGTCGATCTCGGCGACATGTCGGGGTTCGAGACCTGCACACGGCTCAAGGCCGATCCGGTGACCGCGCATATTCCCGTCGCCATCCTGACGCCCGCGCAAAACCCGGAGGCAAAAATCGCCGCGCTGAAAGCCGGGGCCGACGAAGTGCTGTCCAAACCGCTCGACGAACTCACCCTGACCGCGCGGGTGCGTGCCCTGATGCGCGCCTCCGCCACGTCCGAGGAACTGCGCCGGCGCAACGAAACCGCCCATGCTCTCGGATTTTCCGAAGCGCATGGACATTACGAAGCCCCCGGCAAGATCATCCTGATCGGGACCACCGCCGAGGAGGCGATGGGCTGGCGCGCCGGGCTCAAGGGCATGGTGCATGACGAGGTCGCTATTGAACGCGCCGATCATCTTCTCGAAAGCATCTATCATGGTGACATTGCCGATCTCTACGTGATTTCCACCGGGGCGGGGGACGGTGACGGGCTGCGGCTGATCTCCGATCTGCGCGCCCGCGAAGCTACACGCGATGCCGGTATCGTCGTGGTGCATGGCCCGCAGGACCGACGCGAGGCGCTTATGGCACTTGATCTGGGGGCCAACGATCTGATCGTGCGCGGCGCCGATCCTGAGGAAATGGCCCTGCGCCTGCGCAGTCAGATGCGGCGCAAGAAAGAGACCGACCTGCTCCGCCTGACCCTCGACGAGGGGCTGCGACTGGCGACGCGGGACAAGCTCACCGGGCTTTACAACCGGCATTACGCCCTGCCCCATCTGGACAAGATCGCCCGCGAGGCGCGCGAGAGCGGCCAGCATTTCGCCCTCATGCTGATCGACGTCGACCGGTTCAAATCCGTGAACGACACCTGGGGTCATGCCACGGGCGATGCGGTTCTGATCGAGGTGGCGCGGCGACTGTCCGACAACCTGCGCAGCATGGATCTCGTGTCCCGTTTCGGTGGCGAAGAATTCCTGATCTGCATGCCGATGACCTCGCTGATGGAAGCCCGCGCCGTGGCCGAGCGGATGCGTGCCGGGATCTGTGCACGCCCGATCGCGCTCGCCCCGGACCAGGCCCCGATCAGCATCTCCGTCTCCATCGGGCTTGCCATGGGCGGCGATCAGGGTGCGGCCACACCGGATGTCGACACGCTGCTCGCCATCGCCGACCGTGCGCTCTATGCCGCCAAGGCGGAGGGCCGCAATCAGGTCACGCTCGGTTCCTACGCCGCCTGAACCAGCCTTAGGACATGGAAAAGGCGCCTCAAACAGGCGCCCTTGCCATCTCAGACGACCATATCAATGGCTCGGACCGTTTCGCGATCCCCGCTCACCTGCCTCATGCGGCGGGCGTGGCGGGTTGCGCAGCATCGCTTCGAGGCGGGCGGCATAGGCCTTGCGCTCCTCGACACTCATCTCTGCGATCTGCTGCGCCACGAGGCGAGCACCGATCTGTTGTCCTCGAGCGAATTCCTGCTGTTGTTCGGAAAGCAGGGCCTCGAAACCCGTCGCATCGAAATCGTCGGCCTTCAGCGCACTGATCATTGCATCGAACATCGCCCCGACCTTTTGCCGCGCTGCCCGCGGATCGCCCGCGCTGTGAGCAAATGCACGCCCAAGCTCCCGCCGGTCCCCGCTCTCCAACGCGCCCACGAACGGGCCGAAACCGAAATCGCGTGCCTGCAGCGTCCGCGCCCGGTCCATACCGGCGTTCCAACGCAACAAGGCCCCACCGACAATCCCGAGAATCGCGACGTTCAACGCCAGAGACAGCACCAGCACGATGCGGCTCCAATGCACGCCCTTTCCGGTCGCAGTGGGGGTGGGGTTTCGCTCATCCGTCATCGCTTATCCTTCCACCGCCAGTTCGTAAAAGCTCGGGAGCAGGGCGTCGATCCCGTAACCGCTCGTCGCCGTATCATAGTTCTCTTCCCCGGACACATAGGCTCCCGTCGCAAGCGAGGTCACCGCCGCAGGCGTCCCGAGACCGATCGCCAGACCGGCCACACCTGCCGTTGCCAGCCCCGCCACCGCACGCCAGCCACCCAGCGCCGCCACCATGGCCGCAACCAGCGGATGACGCGGTTTCGCGGGGGTTCCGCGCAAGGTCTTGAGACGCGCCGCCTCGGTCGCCTCGCGCGTGTCGATCATGGCCTCGGCATCGGCGAGGATACGCTCCATTAGCCCGCCAGACGGCAACATCGTCTCACGCCGCGCCTCCGCGAAAAGCGCTTCCAGTTCCCGCTCCGGGAACTCAACCATCCGTTTGTCGTCACGATCCGTCATTTTCGAACCCCAATATCTCGCGTTGCGAGGCCAAGGCCGCCGCCAGCGCTCTCTTGCCCCGGGCGGTCAGACTTTCGACCGCCTCGACGCTGATCTCCAGAACCTCGGCAATCTCCGGATTGCCCAGACCTTCGATATGTCTCAATACCACCGCCTCACGCTGCCGCTCCGGCAAGCTGTCGAGCGCCATCTGCAAGGCATCGACCCTCTGACGCTGCATCAGCACCGCGTCCTGCGAGGGCCGCCCGTCTTCCGGCTCGGCGATCTCGTCGAGCCCCTTGCCACGTCGCTTCCGCAGCCGGTCGGTGCACAGGTTGGTGACCACACGGTAGAGCCATGTCGTCACTTGCGCCTCGCCCTGGCGCCACTCAGGCGCGATCTTCCAGAGCCGCAGCATGGCGTCCTGCGCCACATCTTCGGCCTCTTCGCGATCTTTCAGAAGCCGTGCGGCATAACCCACAACCCGCGGCGTCAACCGCAGCGTCAAGGCCCGGGCCGCAGCCCTGTCGCCATTGCCGAAGGCAACGAGCAGGGCTTCGTCGGAAACATCATTGAGGGCGTCGAAGGGCATGGTCATCACCGGTTCTGCGTAGCGCAAACGTAGGGGCAGGTCCATCACGTCCTTGACCGGGGGCGCGGACGCCCCCGATCCTGTCTCATCGGCCTCAGTTGCCTTCCGCCTCAGGCGCGTCCTGCGCCGGGGCTTGCTGCATCATCGGCGCCTGCTGGCCATACATCGGCCCATAACCCTGCCCGTTCATCGGACCATAGCCCATACCTGGCTGACCTTGCATCGCACCGTAGCCCTGCCCGTTCATCGGGCCATAGCCCATGCCCGGCTGCCCTTGCATAGCGCCATAACCCTGCCCGTTCATCGGGCCATAGCCCATGCCCGGTTGGCCTTGCATCGCACCGTAGCCTTGGCCGTACATCGGACCGTAGCCCTGGCCATTCATTGGGCCGTAGCCCATGCCCGGATGGCCCATCATGCCCATGCGGCCTTCCTGCATCTGGCCACCCATCTGAGCGCCCATTTGTCCACCCATGCGGCCCTGTTTACCCTGCATCTGACCACCTTGGCGGCCCTGCATCCCACGGGTCATCGCGGAGAGTTCCTCTTCGCTCAGAGCGCCGTCATTGTCGCGATCGAGCCTGTCGAACACAGTTCCCTTACCCGGACCCTGCATTTCCTTGGCACTCAACAGACCGTCATCGTCGGTGTCGCGCGCTTCGATCATTGCCGCGGCACGGGCTTTCATCCGTTCGACCCGCTGGGCCTCCTGACGGGCATAAAGCTCGTCCGCGTCCACGGTGCCATCACCATTGGTGTCGACCTTGGCGAATTGCGCTGCGCGGAAGGCGTCGATTTCCTCTTGGGTGATCTTGCCGTCTTCATCGGCATCGACCGTCGCGAAATCGAAATCCGGGCCGAAGGGACCAAAGCCCCGCTGACCGTTCATCTGGCCCATCTGACCCATCTGGCCATGAGCGCCACCCATGCGCATCATCCGATCCTGCTGCCCCATGCCCGCGGCCAGTGCCACGGAGGAACCGCCCAGAACGGCGATCAGTGCGACGGCGGAAACAATGCTTTTACGTTTCATGTCTTTCATCCTCATTCAAAGCTACCCTCACGCGGCCCTTTTGAACTCCCCATCAAGCCGCGCTTTCAGAGATACAAACGCACCTTCCCGGTGTTTCCGTCGCCCCTCCGGCGAAATCCCGCATCACAGCGCCGTGAACGGTAGCCTCGATAAAAAAAACATGCCAAGCTGGCCTGCGGAGGAGAGCGTGGCGGAAATCCCCGCGCGACATCGCGCCGCAAGGACAATCTGCGCGGCACGATGGATGTTGCTTTCCCTTAGACTTTCGCCCGAACCGCACATGAAGGCGCACATACTATGACCGATATCCCTCAGGGCTATTCGACCGACCCGATCCAATCCGCCGATGGCGAGCGCGAGTTGCGCCCGGCGCTGCTGCGTGGCTGGAAACGCCGCTGTCCCTGTTGTGGTGGCGGGCCGATGATGAAAGGCTATCTGACCGTGCGCAACGAATGCCCGGTCTGTGGTGAAGACCTGTCGCATCACCGCGCCGATGACGGGCCGGCCTATCTCACCATCCTGATCGTCGGCCATTTGATGGCGCCCCTGCTCGGCTGGGTGTTCGTGGCCTTCCGCCCCGACCCTCTCGTGCTTGTCGCGATTTTCGCCACCGGCACGGTCGCCCTTTCGCTCTATCTTTTACCGCGGTTCAAGGGGATGATCGTGGCCTTTCAATGGGCCAAGCGCATGCATGGGTTTGGCGAGGAAGACGACTGACACCGCTCAAAGCGCCTTCTCGTAATGAATGCGACTATAGCCGTCGCTCTCTCCGCGATGGGTCTCACGGTAGCCAAGCTTCGGATAGAGCGCCTGCGGCCCCGTCATCGCCACATTGGTATAGACCCGCATGAGCCGCGCTCCCTCCGCGCGGGCCTGATCCTCGGCGGCCCGGATCAACCCTGTCGCAATCCCCCGCCCCCGAGCCGCTTCCGACACCGCGAGCACGTCGAGCATCATCGCCCCTTCCTCTTCCGGATAGATGTAGATCACGCCCAGCATCGCCTGACCGGCAAGCGCCAGCGTCACGCGTCCCCGCGCGACGATCTCCGCATAGTCGTAGAGCGCAGGGGCCGGCGGTTTACCGATCAGCGGCGTGTATTGCGCGAAGGCCTCCGTCACCAGCTTTGTGATGTCTGACACATCCCCGGATGTGGCTGCGCGCAGGATAAGGTTCGTCTGTCCATTCATGCGCCGCACTCATCCACACTCCGCAATGCTCTGTCATGGGACCAGACCTGCTCAATTATGGGGCCTGTCCCGCAGCGCAACCGCCCTGTGCAGGCTGCGCGGCATGCAACAAATTGACAGTCTCTACCGGCAGCTTTTCTATCGAGGTAACACAACAGAAAGCCCACACCATGACCGATTTCCCCTTGCTCGACCTCGCTGCCTTCGCTGCCGCCGATCCGGAGGGCCGCGCCGCCATCGGAGCCGAAGTGGATCGCATCTGTCGCGAAACCGGCTTTCTTGCCGTCACGGGCCATGGCGTGCCCGACGAGGTGATCGAAAACCTCTGGTCGCACGCCCGCACCTTTTTCGCACAATCGCCCGAGGACAAACACAAGGTCGCCCCCACCCCCGGTGGCCCCTACGGCTATCTCGGCCCCGGCACCGAGGCTCTGGCGAAATCCCGCGGAGAGGACACGCCGCCCGATCTCAAGGAAAGCTTCAACGGTGGCCCTGCCGCCATTCCGCCGGGAGAGACCGACCCGGATGCGCTGGCCTTCTGCTATGCACCAACGCCCTTCCCCGCACTTCCCGGTTTCAAGGACGCATGGCGCACCTATTATGCCGAGATGGAAACCCTCGCCGCCCGGATCATGGAGGTTTTCGCGGTGGCGCTCGACCTGCCCGCCGATCATTTCGCACCCTTTATTTCGACGCCGATCTCAGGGATGCGCGCGCTGAACTACCCGGCACAGGACAAGGCACCCAAAGAGAACCAGCTCCGCGCCGGAGCGCATACGGATTACGGTTCCCTCACCATCCTCCTGCCCGAACCCGGCTCGCGCGGTCTCGAAATCCTCACGCCCGAGGGCACTTGGCGCGGCATTCCGCCGGTGGACGGCGCTTTCGTGATCAACATCGGCGATCTGATGGCGCTCTGGACCAATGGGCGCTGGACCTCGACGCTGCACCGGGTCGTCACGCCGCCCGACTGGGCCACCAAAACCCGGATGTCGATTGCCTATTTCCATCAACCGAACTGGCATGCCGAAATCAAACCGCTCTCAGGTCCAGCTTCGGGCAGCGTAACCTCCGGACCATACCTGATGAGCAAATTCGCCGCCGCAAACGGGTGATCCCGCTTGCATCTCGTCCTCTGGACCCGCACATAAGCTCCACCGGTCGCAGCCTACCCGGTTACAAAACAAGGACCCGCACCATGAAAACCCTCGTCATCTGCTCCGGCGGATTGGACTCCGTTTCCCTCGCCCATGTGCTTGCTGCAAAGGGCGATCTTTCTCGTCTTGTCTCCTTTGACTACGGCCAGCGTCACGCCAAGGAACTGGACTATGCCGCACGCGCCGCCCAGCGCCTCAATGTGTCGCATCAGATCATCGACATGCGCCCCATAGGTGCTGCGCTCACCGGTTCCGCGCTTACCGATGATATTGATGTGCCGGACGGACATTACGCCGAAGAGACGATGAAGATCACGGTCGTCCCCAATCGCAACGCCATCATGCTGACCATCGCTTTCGGGGTCGCTGCGGCGCAGGGTGACGAAGCCGTCGCCACGGCAGTTCATGGCGGCGATCATTTCATTTATCCCGATTGTCGCCCGGCCTTCACGGAAAGCTTTGAGACCATGCAACGCGCAGCTCTGGACGGCTATGCCGACATCCGCCTCTCCACGCCCTTCGTTCATAAAACCAAAGCCGATATCGTGACAGCCGGGACCGCCGTGGACACACCCTTTGCCGACACATGGTCCTGCTACAAAGGCGGCACGCGTCACTGTGGCCGCTGCGGCACCTGTGTCGAGCGCCGAGAAGCCTTTCACCTCGCAGGCATTCCCGATCCGACCGACTACGAAGACCCGGGGTTCTGGAAAGCCGCGATTGCTCAAGCCTCCCGCAAAAACGATCGTTAAAAGCCTCCACTCAAACCTTTCGCGAAATGCTTTCACGATACGAATGAACACGACAAAAGCCCCGCCTCGACCGAGACGGGGCTTTCCTACAGTTGGCCGCATCCAAATATAAATATGACTGACCTTACGCCTTACCGTTCCGGCCCCGCCGTGCATCCGGATGCAGCGCCGTACCTAGGATGTGCTCGCTTTTGTGCACCACATGGCCCGCGTGACCGACGATCAGCGGATCGGGTTCGCCGATCAGCGCCTCGTCCTTGTCCGGATAGTCGATCGTCATCAGGAAATGCTTCATGCATTCGATCCGAGCGCGTTTCTTGTCGTTCGATTTCACGATGATCCAGGGCGCATCCGCCGTGTCCGTGTAAAAGAACATCGCCTCCTTCGCCTCGGTATAATCGTCCCATTTGTCCAGCGAGGCCTTGTCGATCGGCGACAGCTTCCACTGTTTCAGCGGGTCGGTTTCCCGTGCCTTGAACCGGCGTTGCTGTTCGGCCTGCGTCACCGAGAACCAGTATTTGTAGAGCTTGATCCCCGAGCGGCTCAGCATCCGCTCGAACTCCGGCGTCTGACGCATGAATTCGAGATATTCGTTCGGCGTACAGAACCCCATCACCCGCTCCACGCCTGCGCGGTTGTACCACGAGCGGTCATAGAGCACGAACTCGCCCGAGGTCGGCAAATGTTCGATGTAGCGCTGAAAGAACCACTGGCCCTTCTCGGTCTCCGTCGGCTTGTTCAGCGCCACGACACGGGCATGCCGCGGGTTCATATGCTCCATGAAGCGCTTGATCGTGCCACCCTTGCCCGCCGCATCGCGCCCTTCGAACAGAAGCACATATTTGTCCCCGGTCTGCTGGGCCCAGAGCTGCGCCTTTAGAAGCTCCGCCTGAAGCGCCACCTTGGTGCGCTCGTATTCCGTGCGGGTCATCTTTTTGCGGTATGGATATTTGCCGCTCTCAAACGCTGCGCGGATCTTGTCCGGGGTCACTGTCGGGAAATGCTTCGGCCCGCCCTGCACAACGGCTGTATCCTGCGCCCCGGCCTGTGCTTCGGCCTGTACGTCGGTTGCCACGGAGGATTGCGGCGCGGCGGATGTGCCATTGACGGTTTCAACGGACACAGAGGTTTCGGTGGCGGGCGTGTTGGACGTCGTCATATGGGCATATCTCCATTGTTTGGCAAACTGTGCGCTTGTCACATCCCTGTTACACGAAAACCCTTCCCCTTTCCTTGATCTGAGGCAAGGTTTTCAGCCTTATCCCCTCAACCGCTTGCGCCTTTTGCCGCCCGATGGTCTAATCCTTGACCAACCCGGCAAACATAAGAATCGAGCAAAGCCCCATGTCCGACGATCTACTCACAGGTTCCGAACCCGCCTATGACGCCTCTTCCATCGAGGTGCTCGAAGGTCTGGAACCCGTCCGCAAACGCCCGGGCATGTATATCGGCGGCACGGACGAACGCGCGTTGCATCACCTCGTGGCCGAAATTCTCGACAACTCCATGGACGAGGCCGTCGCCGGTCACGCCAATCGCATCGAGATCACGCTGCACGCCGATCACTCCGTCACCATCGTGGACAACGGTCGAGGCATTCCCGTTGATCCGCACCCGAAATTCCCCGGCAAATCCGCGCTCGAAGTCATCCTCTGTACGCTCCACGCCGGTGGTAAATTCTCCGGCAAAGCCTATCAGACCTCCGGCGGTCTGCACGGCGTTGGCTCCTCTGTGGTGAACGCCCTCTCCGATCTCATGGTGGTGCAGGTCGCCAAGAACAAGGAACTGTTCGAACAACGCTTCTCCCGCGGCATCCCGCAGGGGCCGGTCGAGAAAATCGGCGCCGCCCCGAACCGGCGCGGCACCTCGGTGAAATTCCACGCCGACGAGCAGATTTTCGGTCATCACCGCTTCAAACCCAAGCGCCTTTTCACGCTGGCGCGCTCCAAGGCCTACCTCTTCTCCGGCGTTGAAATCCGCTGGAAGAGCGAGATCGACGATGGCGAGACGCCGACCGAGGCCACGTTCCATTTCCCCGGAGGACTGGCGGATTACCTGTCCGAGACGCTCGGCGCGGTGACCACCTATTCCGACCGCCCCTTCGCCGGTGTGGTCGAGTTCCAGCCCCGCTTCGGTGTGCCCGGCAAGGTCGAGTGGGCGATCAACTGGACGCCGTCGCGCGACGGGTTCATCCAGTCCTATTGTAACACCGTCCCCACCCCCGAAGGCGGCACGCATGAGGCGGGCTTCTGGGCCGCCGTCCTCAAGGGCGTGCGCGC
Source organism: Celeribacter persicus (assembly GCF_003050785.1). GTDB lineage: Bacteria > Pseudomonadota > Alphaproteobacteria > Rhodobacterales > Rhodobacteraceae > Celeribacter > Celeribacter persicus. The sequence continues at coordinate 38,665 of NZ_QAOH01000008.1, read as the reverse complement.
CTATGGTGAACTTGTCGGCAACAAGAAAGCCAAGGACATCACCCGCGACGATCTGCTCACCGGCGGCTGTGCTTTGGTGTCCTGTTTCATTGCGGACCCGGAATTCGTCGGCCAGACCAAAGACCGCCTCGCCACCACCGAGGCCGCCCGCCTCGTCGAAAACTCCGTCCGCGACCATTTCGACAACTGGCTCGCCGCCGACACCAAATCCGCCGGTGCGATCCTCGATTTCCTCGTGCTGCGCGCCGAAGAACGCATGCGCCGCCGTCAGGAAAAAGAAACCCAGCGCAAATCCGCGACCAAGAAACTGCGCCTACCGGGCAAGCTCACCGACTGCACCTCGAAAGATCGCTCCAACACCGAGCTGTTTATCGTCGAGGGCGACAGCGCCGGCGGCTCCGCCAAGGGCGCGCGCAAACGCGAAACGCAGGCTTTGTTGCCTTTGAAGGGCAAGATTTTGAACGTGCTGGGCGCCGCCTCGAACAAGCTCACGTCCAATCAGGAAATCTCCGACCTTTGCGAGGCGCTCGGTGTCGGCATGGGCACGCGGTTCAACGTCGACGATCTGCGTTACGAGCGCGTCATCATCATGACCGACGCCGATGTCGACGGCGCCCATATCGCCTCGCTTTTGATGACCTTCTTCTACACCCAGATGCGCCCGCTCATCGACCAGGGCCACCTCTTTCTCGCCTGCCCGCCGCTCTACCGCCTGACTCAGGGGGCCAAACGCGTCTACTGCCTCGACGAGGCGGAACGGGACATGTGGCTTGAGAAAGGCCTTGGCGGCAAAGGCAAAATTGACGTTTCCCGCTTCAAAGGCCTCGGTGAAATGGACGCCAAGGATTTGAAAGAAACCACGATGGACCCGGCCACGCGTAAACTGATCCGGGTGACGATTGACGAAGACGAACCGGGCGAAACCGCCGATCTGGTGGAGCGTCTGATGGGGAAAAAACCGGAGTTGCGGTTCCAGTACATTCAGGAAAATGCACGGTTTGTTGAGGAATTGGATGTGTAATTAGGATTCTCGAAAGTCTTACTTTCGAGAAGGGGAATGATGGAGAGATATATTCCTGCGGGAGTTAGACGCCAACTCCGTCAAGAAGCTGGTTTCGGCTGCTGCGTTTGCGGAGCACCCTTTGTCGAATACCATCACATTATACCTTGGTCAGAAAAGCAACATAATGATCCCGAACATATGATTGCTCTATGTCCTTCCCATCATACGGAAGTCGCAAAGCTAACGCGACAAAAGCAATATGACCTGAAATTCACTCCTCACAACATAAAAACTGGTCAGATTCGTGGGACACTAATCTCCGCTGAAACTGAACCAAGTTTTATCGTCGGCGGAAATACTTACATCAATACTCCGAAAATATTCACCTATTATGATCTCCCTTTAATTACCTACGACATTATTGAAGGTGAACGTTCACTAAGCCTTTATTTTCCTGACAACAAATTTTGGCCAGAACTTCGAATTACTAACAACCAAATTGCTGCTAACCCTAACAACTTTTGGGACATCGACTTTCATCACAATCTCGCAACCTTTCGGAAGAAGAAGGGTAAAAAGTTTTTAGAAATCGACTTTCGAAACCCTGTGGCCGAACTAAATACAGAATTGGAAATTAGGGCGCAAATATTTCGGTTTTCTCCAACTTCAACCAACTTCGGAACAAACAAGATAGCTGGTGCAAAACTAGTGAATTGTGTTGCTGGAATCGGCTTTGGTTCATCTAGACAAAGGCTGCTCGTTCCAAATTTTGCGCAGCGTATTCCACGGCCACTAATTCAGCATAAAAAAACAGGCGAGCTTTACGAACTCAATGCCTGACCCCAAGCCTCCTGCCCGTGGTGGGGTACGCAAGCATCCCGCCGTTTTGCCGAAGGCAAACAACACATAGTATGGCGGGCAGGATGCTTGGCGATTGCTGAAGCAATCGCAAGGGCACCCCGTGCTGTACACCGCTCCTCTCAAAGCCCTCTCACACAAACCTCACCCTGCCTTCACATTCCCGCGCGCCTACTTGCGTCAATCCGCCACAATCGCCTTATCTCGTGTTAACGCTCACACAGAGCTTGCACACAAGGAGTCCCTTCGATGCAAAACTTTCTCAAATCCCTCGCCCTCACCTTCGCCGCCCTAATGTCCTTCCCGGCGCTGGCCGAGTCCGACGATCCGCTGCACAGCCCGCAGTTCACCAAGACCACCGCACAGATCACGCCGATCACTCCGGCAGACTGAGCGCCGGCAAAAATCCCCGCTCCTTAGCACCCTTCCGCCCACCGGAAAATCGGAGGAACCCTTTTTCCTTGCGGCACGTTATACCTGCTGAAAACAATATTCAGAGGCGTTCCATGACCCGCTTGAAAACCACTGCTCTCATCGCGCTCTCGCTCTTGGCGGCGAGCCCGACGTTTGCAAATCCGAACAAGAACAAGCACGCCGACCGTATCGTCGCTCACAATCCGGGCCATATTCCGGCGGGTTGCGACCTTCCGCCGGGGATCGCGAAACAGATCCGCGAGGGCAAGCGCAGCACTCTGCCTCCCGGGCTCGATCAACAATGCTATGGCAAACAGGCCGCCCATCACCGTTACGGGCGCGGCGACCGTCTGCCCGACGGCTACCGGGTGATCCGCGATTACGACCGCTACGGCCTTCCCGATCCGAAAGGCGACCGCTACGTGGTCTCCGGCGACACGGTCTACAAGATCGCCCGCGACGCCGCCATCGTGATTTCCGCGATGGGGATTTACAACAACATCGTGGGCAACTGAACACGGGCAATCCTGCATGCCCTCGCGCGGGTGGAGACAAAAGCCCGACACAGGTCCGACCTTGTGCCGACCGGGGAGCAAAGCCTTTGACGCTCCGGTCGGCGCCCGCCATAGTCGCGCCATGGCCCGTTCCTTTGATACGCTCGATCTGGTGGCCGCCCACCGGCGGTTACAAAACCTGTTTGACGCGCGGCCCCATCTGGCCGTACGCGCGACAGATGTCGAAGCCTTTCAAACCTATGGCCAGCGCGCCGTGTTTCGTCTCACCTGGGACGGCCGTCCGGCGATTGCAAAGTTGATCTGGCACAGCGAAAAAATCCGCGCAGTGAACGGTCAGACATCGGCTCTCAGGCAGATGGCGGAAATCCTCAAGGGCCGCTCGGCTCATGTTCCGCAAGTCCTTCATATCGCCCCGAAAGCCGGGTTTTTCGTCATGTCTTTTATCGCAGGTCGAAACGGGCTGGAGCACCTGCGCGCGGGCGGTACCATTGCCGAGGTGGTGGAGGCCGGGCGACTGTGGTTGTCGGAAGCCACGCGCACGGATCGGCGCGAGGGCCCGTTTCCGATGGAACGTATCCTGCGCAAGCTCGCGGATTGCGCCGAGGGTCCTGCGGCTGATGTGGTGGCACAGGTACGCACCATGCTCAAGGACACCCCCGAATCTCTGACGATCAGCGGCGGTCATGGCGATTACTGGCCCGGCAACCTGATCCTTGGCCCCGATGGTGTCACCGCGATTGATCTGTCAGGGCGACGCGCCAATGCGGTGATCGAAGACATCGCCTGTTTTGCGCAAGGGATTGCAGAACATAGCGAATTCGGACTGACAGACGAGATCGCGCAGCCGCTTTTGACACTTGTGCCTCCCTCAGAGGCCGCGCACGCATTCCCGATTTTCAGCGGCCTTGCACTGGCGCGCAAGCTGCATGCCGGGGGCGGATTGGGCTATGCACATGAACGGGCGCGCTTTCTCAGGGAAACCTCCTAGGCCGGAACGATCTGCCCCGCATCGAGCCGCACCACCCGGTCCATTTTCGCCGCCAGTGCGAGGTTGTGCGTGGCGATCAGCGCCGAAAGCCCCTCTTCACGCACCAGCCCCATCAGCACGTCAAACACCAGATCGGAAGTCTCCGGATCGAGGTTCCCGGTCGGCTCGTCCGCAAGCAGAAGCCCCGGCGTGTTGGCCAGCGCGCGACAGAAGGCGACGCGCTGCTGTTCGCCGCCCGAAAGCGCCGAAGGCCGATGGGAGGCGCGTTTGCCAACCCCGACTTTCTCCAGCAACCCCATGGCCCGCTCGGAAGCTTCCCGCTCCGGCACGGCATTGGCGAGCTGCGGCAGGATCACGTTGTCGAGCGCGGTGAACTCCGGCAACAGGTGATGGAACTGGTAGATGAAGCCCACCCCCGCACGGCGCATGGCGGTGCGCGCCTTGTCGCCCTGCCCGGTCATGTCCTGACCCGCAATCTGCACCGTACCGCTGTCGGGCAGATCGAGAAGCCCCGCAATGTGCAGAAGCGTCGACTTCCCGGCCCCCGAGGGCGCGATCAGCCCGACGATCTCGCCGCGTGCGACAGTCAGATCGACCCCGCGCAACACCTCGACTTCGTTGGGTTTTCCAGCATTATAAGTCTTTCGGATCTGGTTCAGGGACAGCATGTCACTCATAACGCAGCGCCTCCACAGGGTTCATCCGCGCCGCGCGCCGGGCCGGGAAGATCGTGACGATGAAAGACAGACCGAGCGACAGCGCGACCGCCTTGAAAATATCGACGGAACGCAGCTCGGCGGGCAGTTCGTAAATGCCCCGGATCGACGGGTCCCAGGCCCCGCCGCCATTGAGCCAGTTCACGAAGCTCAGCACCTGGTCGATATAAATCGCAAAGAGCGAACCGAGGATCACACCGAAGATCGTGCCGAGCACACCGGTGATCGCGCCACAGATGAAGAACACCCGCAACACGGAGCCTTCGGTGAGCCCCACGGTGCGCAGGATGCCGATGTCACGGCCTTTGTTCTTCACCAGCATGATCAACCCGGAAACGATGTTCATCGAGGCGATGAGGACCAGCACCGAGAGGATAACGAACATCACATTGTCCTCGATGTCGAGGGCGCGCAGGAAGGTCCCCGAGGCATCACGCCAGGTCCAGACCATGCCACGCTCACCGACCGCCTTCAGGAGCGGCACGGTGATCTCGTCGACCTGATCCGGATGCTCGATCATCACCTCGATCTCATCGGCGGCACCATCGCGGTTGAAGAACTTCTGCGCCTCTGCGAAAGGCAGGTAAGCGCGTGTCTTGTCGATATCATAACGCCCGGCGGAAAAGACATAGACGACCTCGAAGGAGGACACGCGCGGGCTTGTGCCAAAAGCAGTCTTGGCACCGTCCGGGGAGATCAGCTTGATCTTGTCGCCGACCGAAACGCCCAACTCACGCGCCACGCCGGACCCGATGGCGATGCCCTCGGAAAACCGCGAGACATCCCCCCAATGCTCGTCCGGCGAAATTGCCACGCGCGGGATGGTCATCAGGTTCTCAGGCGAAATCCCATAGACCTCGACCCCGGCATTGCGCCCGCTCACAGAGGCCATAACCTGTCCGCGCACCAGAGGGGCGGCACGGGTCACCCCCGGCACGTCGCGCAGCCTGGCGGCCCAGTCGTCATAGTCCTCGATGGCGCGCGAGGTCGTCCCCTCCGGCGTCACGTAGATCGAGGAATAGACCGTCACATGGGCGTTGGAACCGAGGATCGTATCGACGAATTCGTTTCGAAACCCGGTGCGCACGGCGAGCGTGATGATCAGTGCTGCCACGGCAAGCGTAATGCCGATCAGCGAAATCCATGTCATTACCGACACGCCGCCCTCTTCGCGCCGCGCGCGCAGATAGGCAAAGGCGATTTTCCACTCGAAGCGGGAAAAGGGCTTGGTCGTTCTGGCCGCGTCCACGGGGAGGCTCCTCACAGGTTTGCCAGACCAAACCCTTTGACGCACCAAAGGTCAAGCGCAGGCGGGGTGACGCCTGCGTGAGTTGCGGTGATCATTGTGAGATCAGAAGGTGAGACCGGCGCGCGACTTGCTCCGCCGGAACGGCCAAAGCAGAAGCGCCAGAAGCCCCGTGAGCAGGGCCCAGCCACCGAAATACCCCGCAAGCGCGGAAATTCCGCCCTCAAGCGTAAGTGGCAAGGCCGGGCGGAAGTCGTCGAACGTCGCGCGAGCGAGTTTCGTATCGGTAACCCGCTGCGGCATCGTCAACCGCTCCAGCGGCGAGGCGGTGCGCAATGCGGTGAGATCCTCAGACAGGCGCCCATGCCGGTCGATGGTCTCCCGCATGTCCCGGCGGCGGTTTTCGAGAAACACCGATCCTCCCATGGAGGCCAGCGCTTCCTCCCGGGTCATTTCCGCCTTGTGCGCGGAGGCGTCGAAATCGGCGATGACGACACCGAGAGCCTCGACCTGACCGGCGAGGCGCTGCGTATATTGCTGGGTGAACTCGGGAAACTGGGACACAACGGCGGCCCCCAACAGGCCGCCCGCAAGGGCGATTGCTCTCAACATGGCTGCCTCTCTTCCGTCTTGTGCGGAAATTGATGCAGAGAGGCTAAAAGGATTCGGGGGCGGGAGACAAACCCGTCCCCGCCCCCGATTTCAAAACGTGCGAATTCTCGCCGATAAAGCCTCAGAGCCCGGCGTAGATTTTCGCAATCTTCTCGACCGCCATTTCCGGCGTCATCTCTTCGCTCTCGCCGGTGCGGCGCGAGGTCACTTCGACTACGCCGTTCGCAAGCCCGCGCGGCCCGACGGTGATCCGCCAGGGCAGACCGATCAGGTCCATGGTGGCGAATTTCGCGCCCGCGCGTTCGGACCGGTCATCGTAAAGCGGCTCAAGTCCCAGCGCTTCAAAGGATTTATACAGCGCCTCACAGGCCGCATCGGCCGCGTCGTCACCCTGTTTCAGGTTGACGATCCCGACATGGAACGGCGTCACGCCTTCTGGCCAGATGATCCCCTTGTCGTCATGGTTCGCCTCAATGAGAGCGCCCAAAAGACGCGAGACGCCGATCCCGTGGGACCCCATCTGCACCGGCACGGGTTTACCATCCGGCCCCTGCACGGTCGCGCCCATGGCTTCGGAATATTTCGTGCCGAAGAAGAAAATCTGCCCGACTTCGATCCCGCGCGCGGCGCGGCGGCGCTCTTCGGGCACCTCGTTGAACAGCGTTTCGTCATGGGTCTCGTCGGTGCGTGCGTAAAGCGAGGTGAATTCTTCCATCACGGCGCGGCATTGCTCGACGCTGTCATAATCAATCTCGCGCTTGCCGAGTTTGATGTCGGTCACCGCGCTGTCGTAGAACACCTCAGATTCACCGGTTTCGGCCAGCACGAGGAATTCATGGGTGTCATCGCCGCCAATCGGACCGGAGTCGGCACGCATCGGAATGGCCTGAAGCCCCATGCGCTCATAGGTGCGAATATAGCTGACGAGGTGGCGGTTGTAGGCATGCAACGCATCCTCGACGGTCAGGTCAAAGTTGTATCCGTCCTTCATCAGGAATTCGCGCCCGCGCATGACACCGAACCGGGGCCGCATCTCGTCACGGAATTTCCACTGGATATGATAGAGCGTCAGCGGCAAGTCCTTGTAAGACTTGACATAAGAGCGGAAGATGTCGGTGATCATCTCTTCGTTGGTGGGGCCGTAAAGCATCTCGCGCCCCTGACGGTCGGTGATGCGCAACATCTCCTCGCCATAATCGTCATAGCGCCCGCTTTCGCGCCACAGGTCCGCCGATTGCAGAGTTGGCATGAGAAGCGGGATATGACCCGCGCGCTGTTGCTCTTCGTGGACGATCTGCTCGACCTTCTTGAGCACCTTGTAGCCCAGAGGCAGCCAGGAATAGATCCCCGCCGCCTGTTGCCGGATCATGCCAGCACGCAGCATCAGACGGTGCGACGCAATCGACGCCTCGGCGGGAGTTTCTTTCAGAACCGGAAGGAAATAGCGCGACAGACGCATGCGGAAAGCCCTTGAGTGATCAGTGTTTGCAACGGTCTATGCCATCGCCTTGGGTCAGACAAGCCGCAGGGGACGGGAAACTTGCGCACGAAACGTGTATATCAGGATCAGATCCCATTCCTTCCGCTTACTCTCGCGCCTCAGACACCTCAATCCGACACTCTTGCCCGGATGCTCCAGTCAGGACCGCCCCAAAGCCGTCACCGCTCGGCCTGTCGTCAAGCCGGTTAAAAGAGACTTGTCCTTACATATGTACTTCCCCTTGAAACCCATCTCCGCGCGGGCGATATGAAGGGAAACATGGAAAGGCGAGTATGGCGTTACCTGTTCGGGATCAGATGAGGTACTGGGGCATCGCTGCGGTGGTCTTCCTAGCGCTTTTGTGGCTTATGGGGGATGTCATCCTGCCCTTCGTGCTCAGCATGGCGGTGGCCTATATGCTCGATCCGGTGGCGGATCGCCTCGAATCATGGGGGCTGAGCCGGATCGCGGCGACCATCGTGATCACACTTGTCGCCGCGGTACTCTTCGTCCTGACTGCGCTGCTCGTCATTCCGACCCTGGTCAAACAGGCCACGGATCTGGTGAACACCGCACCGGACCTGATCAACAACCTGCAAAATTTTCTGACCGCAAAATTCCCCGTCCTGCTCGATGAAAGCAGCCAGTTGCGTCAGACACTGGCGCAGATCGGCGAGACCATCCAGTCGAAAGGCGGCGAGTTGCTCTCGGGGGCGCTGGCCTCGGCCATGAGCCTGTTCAACGTGGTGATGCTGCTCGTGCTCGTCCCTGTCATCACCTTTTACCTGCTGATGGACTGGGATCGCATGGTGGCGGAAGTCGACAAACTCCTGCCACGCGACCACGCCCCGGTGATCCGGCGTCTCGCCTCCGACATCGACCGCACGCTCGCCTCCTTCATCCGTGGTCAGGGGACGGTCTGTCTGATCCTCGGTACGTTCTACGCCGTGGGGCTCATGCTGGTTGGGTTGAAATTCGGTCTCGTCGCGGGCGCCATTGCCGGTGCTCTGACCTTCATCCCCTATGTCGGCGCCATCGTCGGCGGCATCCTGTCCATCGGCCTTGCACTGTTCCAGTTCTGGGGCGAATGGCAGTGGATCATCGCAGTCGCGGCAATCTTCGCCGTCGGCCAGTTCGTCGAGGGCAATATCCTGACCCCGAACCTCGTCGGTTCCTCGGTCGGGTTGCACCCGGTCTGGCTGATTTTCGCCCTCTCGGCCTTCGGTACGCTCTTCGGTTTCGTCGGCATGCTGGTCGCGGTCCCTGTCGCCGCAGCCCTCGGGGTCGTTGCACGCTTCGCCATCGACCAATACCACGACAGTCGGCTCTACCGTGGCCTCGAAGCCAACGCCCCGCCCCCGACAGACGACGATCTCTGACATGGCCGAACAGCTCATCCTCGATTTGCCAGTGCGTCAGGCGCTGGGGCGCGATGCGTTTTTCGTCTCGCCCTCGAATGCCGTGGCCATGGCCACCCTCGACGCCGTGGACAACTGGCCCTCGGGCAAGCTGGTGCTGGTCGGCCCGGAGGGGGCCGGCAAGACCCATATGGCGCATGTCTGGGCCAGCGACCATGGGGCCGTGATCGTTCCCGGCGACACCTTGGACGACGCGAACATCCCCGCCCTCGCCGCACGTCGTTTCGTCGTGGTCGAGGATGCCGACCGTCTCTCCACCCTGCCCGATCCGCGCCGCGCGGAAGAGGCGTTGTTCCATCTGCACAACCTCACCCTCGCCGAGGGCGGACGGCTTTTGCTGACCGCCCAGAGCGCACCGAACCACTGGACGCTCGGCCTGCCCGATTTGGCGTCGCGCATGCAGGGCACCACGGTGGCGCGGATCGAAGCGCCCGACGACATGCTGCTCACCGCCATGCTGGTCAAACAGTTCGACGACCGGCAGATCGCCGTGCCCGGCACGCTGATCCCATGGCTGGTCAAGCGCATGGAACGCTCGGCGGAGGCCGCGCGCCGACTGGTGGAAACGCTGGACGACGCCGCGCTGCGGTCGGGCAAACCGATCTCCCGCAGCCTCGCGGCACAGTTTTTCCCGAAAGACGACTGAACTCTCCGGAAAGTTTTGTTTTCGCTCAAAAATCATGCGATTGACGAAGGCCGGAGCATTTGGCACTGTCCCCTTGGATGAGCCAGAGGACACGCTTGTGACTGATATGACCGACCTTCCTCGCACCGAGCCTGCGCAACAGGATTGGGGCATTTTCGGGCGTCCGCTGTTTCTCGACCAAGAGGCCCGAGCCCTGTCGCGGGTCGGCGTGGTCGATGTCGGCTCTAACTCTGTACGGCTGGTCGTCTTCGACGGCGCGGCGCGCAGCCCCGCCTATTTCTACAACGAAAAGATCATGTGCGGCTTGGGCGCGGGGCTTCGGGAAACCGGACGGCTCAACCCGGAGGGCAAAATCCGCGCCCTGTCCGCGATCCGCCGATTTCAGAAACTGGCGCAAGGCATGGGAATCCCACCACTGACGGCGGTTGCGACCGCCGCGGTAAGGGAGGCTGAGGACGGTCCCGCGTTTCGGGAGGAGATCGAGCGGGAGACCGGCCTCAGCCTTTGGGTCATCGACGGCGAGGAAGAGGCGCGGCTCACGGCGCAGGGCGTGCTTCTGGGCTGGCCGGAGGCGGACGGGCTCGTCTGCGACATCGGCGGCTCCTCGATGGAACTGGCGATCGTCTCGAAAGGCACCGTTGGAAAACGTGTCACCTCACCGCTCGGCCCGCTGAAACTTCAGGGGCTCAAGGGCGGGCGTAAAGGGCTCAAAGACCACATCGCACCGATCATGAAGGATCTGGCCGCCACCATGGGCACAGATCACAAGCGGATTTATCTGGTGGGCGGCTCATGGCGTGCCATTGCCCGGATCGACATGGAGCGGCGCAATTATCCGCTGCATGTGCTCCACGAATACCGGATGTCGAGCCGCTCGGTCACCGACACGATCAAATTCATCCGCAAAAGCGACATGGCCGATCTGCGCGCCAGAACCGGCACCTCCTCGGCCCGCATGTCGCTTGTACCGATTGCCGCCGAGGTGCTGCGCCAGCTCGTGCGTACCTTTCATCCGAAAGAGATTTGCATCTCCTCCTACGGCATTCGCGAGGGGCTTTTGTTTGAGCAGATGCCCGAGAGCGTGCGCGCCCGCGACCCGCTGATCGAGGCCTGCCGGTTTTCCGAACAGAAGGACGCGCGCATGCCGGGTTTCGGCAAGCGTCTGCATGCCTTCATCGAACCGATATTCCGCGCCCGGCAATATGAAAAGATGCGGCTGATCCGCGCCGCCTGCCTTTTACACGATGTGACATGGCGGGCGCATCCGGATTACCGGGCGGAGGTCTGTTTCGACAATGCCACGCGCGCCAATCTCGGCGGGCTAACTCATAACGAACGGATTTTCCTCGGGCTGGCGCTGCTCCATCGCTACAAGAACTCACGCGAAAACACGCCCTTTGCCGATCTGATCGATATGCTGTCGGACCGGGAAATCCGCGATGCGGAGGTTCTTGGCAAAGCCATGCGGTTTGGTGCGATGCTAACCGTGGATGCCCCGAACAATCTGGCGAAGCTCGATTATTTCCCGAAGAAGAAAGAACTGATCCTGACACTCACCCCCGAGGCGGAGGACCTGTTCGGCGAGGTCACCGATGCCCGTTTCCAATCGCTGGCCGCCAGTCTCGGGGCCAAAACGGAAGTGCGTCACACTCAGGCGTGACGTTCAGATGTCAATCGCCCCTTCCGGCGCATCGGGCACCACGCGTTCCGGCGCTTCGTCCTCCGGTCGGTCCGGCTTGCGCCGGATCAGAATATCGCCATTGGGCAAAATCTCAGGCGCTTCATAGGCGTTTAGATCGTCGACGAAACCCTCAAGGTCCTCAAGCGCCGGTCCCATCTCCTCGAACAACTGTTGCAACAAAAGCCTTGAGCCCTCGCGCAGCATGTTCCAGCCTTCCGATCCTTCGGAAGGCGCGGCGTCTTCCGCGGCCAAAGGCCCCGCCAGCAACATCATGATCAGAGCAATCCGTTTCATGGCTCTCATATAAGCGCTCTTCATGACGATTTCACCCCGGTGTCGCAGATCTCAGGGCAGATCGAGGTCAACCGTCACCGGGAAATGGTCCGAAGCGGTCAGGAGCGCATGCTGCAATTCCGGTGTCTGGAAACACAGAGGATTGTCGAACGGGTGCCAGATGCGCCATTTCGCACCGTCTTTCAGGTCCTGTGAGATCATCACATAATCGAGCAAAGCGGAGAGGTAACGCTCCTCCTCGTCGATATAGAAACGCGCGGAGGTCGGCCCCTGATTGCCGCGTCTGGCAAGCGCCTCGGTCGCGTTCGGATCGCAAAGCCGCATCTCCGGTGGCACATCCGGGTCCTCGCGCCCCATGACGATCTCGACGCCCGAGCGCCCGAAGAGCTTTTCATATTCGTCGAGCCCCGGACCGTCATTAAAATCCCCCAGAACGATCAGGGACTCTCCCGCCTCCAGATGTCCCTCCACCCGTTCACGCAGCCAGATGCATTGCGCCAGTTGCTTGCGCCGGTTCTCGATGGAAATGCGGATCACGTCGTCCCGCCTGCGCGCGCCATGAGGCGCCTTGGATTTCACATGCACTCCGATCATGCGAAAGGCAAAGCCGGTCTCCCGCACCTCCATCGCCAGTTCCAGCGGCGGCTTGGAAAATCGCACCTCTTCGCGATCCCGGTCGGTGTCGAGGTCCAGCCGATAGATCGAATTGAACGCAGGCGGCTCAAAGGCCTCGCCCAATCCCGCAGGCGCGCCCATCGGATCGTGCCGCGCGCGCAGCACCAGCGGGTCGTACATCAGCGCGATTTCCTGCTGGGTTTCGTTCACATAGCCCATTTCCACCGCCATCGCTCGCAGTCCCGCCCAATCCGCAAATTGTTCGAGCGCCCGGCGCGTGTCGCGACGGCGGTTAGTGTCAGGGGCTTCGATCACCATGATCGCATCGGCATCCATCGCAGTGAACACCTTGCCCAGAGCTTCGAGTTGCATCTCACGCGTCACATTGTGTCGCGCCGACCACTCATCGTCTGCCAGAGGCCGCCCCTTGTTGTCGAACAGGTTGTCGAACCATTCGACGTTATAGGTGGCGATCCTGATTTTCATGCCGCCCGCTCCGCCTCGATCTCTTCCCAGGCGGCATTGATTTCCACCAGCCGGTCGGAGGCGAGCCTGACCGCCTCTTCCGGCACACCGCGGGCGATCATCCGGTCAGGATGGGTTTCACGCACAAGGGCGCGATAGGCCTTCTTGATTTCATCATACGAGGCCGAAGGATCGACCCCCAGCACATCGTAAGGGTCACGCACCGCGTCAGGCACGTAGCGCGCCCGAAGCGCCCGGAAGGCACGCGGGTCAACGTCGAAAATCTCCGCCACACGGGTCAGAAAAGCGTCCTCGCCCGGATGATATTCGCCATCGGCCATGGCGATATGGAACAGCCCGTCCATGAGATCCATCAGCGGGCGGCATTCATCGCCATACATCTTCTTGACGCTTTTGGCGTAATCCTCGAAGCCTGCCACGTCCTGACGGGCGAGGTTGAACACCCGCGCAGCGGCGGCCTCGTCCTCTTTCGCGATCTGGAACACCTCACGAAACGCCGTCACCTCGTCGCGGGTCACAAGCCCGTCAGCCTTGGCCATTTTCGCGCCCAGCGCGATCACCGCAATAGTAAAGCCCACGCGCCGTTCCGGGTCCGAGCGGAACTGCTCGAACACCGAGGCAAGGCTTTCGCCCGCCCGAAGCGCCTTGAGCGCATCCAATATCCGGGTCCAGATCGACATGGGGGCAGTTTATCCGGGAAACCCGGTCAAGTCCCGCGACAAATCCGTGAGTTCAAAGGAATTTCTGTAGAAAAAGCACATCGAGCCAGCGGTCGAATTTGAACCCCGCCTGCGGGATACGCCCTGCTTCGACATAGCCGAGCGCCTTGTGAAAGGCGATGGAGGCGGCATTGTCGGCGTCGATGACCCCGATCATCGAATGATGCCCGGCCTCGCGCGCGTGCTGTTCGACCATGAGCATCAGCGTCCGCCCAAGACCAAACCCCTGCGCCGCGTCGCTCAGATAGACGGAATGCTCCATGGTAAAGCGATAGCCGTTGTTACCCGGACGGAACTGATCATAAGTCGCGTAGCCCACCACCTCGCCCCTGATCTTGGCGACGTAAAACGCCCGACCGCGCGCCAGACGATCACCGATCATCGCCACCCAGCCCGCTTCGTCGCGCTCCACAGAGGAAAACGACGCGGTAGACTCCGCGATCACCGGTGCCATGATGGCCCTGAGTGCGAGGGCGTCATCCGCCCGCGCCACACGCAAATGCGGTTTTTCTGTCATGCGACCCAGATCTCCCCTGACGGCGTGCCGATCTCGGCCATAAGGCCCGGCGTTTCGGCTTGCACAATTCGAACATGCTCCATGGCGGAGATAAAAGGCGCGAGCGCCTCGCGCAACTCTTCCGGTTCCGGGTGCATGATTTTCAGTCGACGAAAGGCCAGTCCCGGATCGGGCAGCCCCGGCACGGGCCGTGACGAGTGCCATTCGATCAACGCCGGAAAACAATTGTCAAAAGGCAGAACGCCCGTCTCCGGCACGATCATTCGCCAGGCATATGCACCCCGCTGAAACGACATGATCCGCCCGACATCGGCGGGGGCCAGTTCCCAGGCCTCTTCGAGATCGGGGCAGGACACGACCCAGTTGGTAAGCCGGGGCGGCCCGCCAAAGTTATCGAGATCGAACCAACGGGGAAAATCGGGACGCTTCGCCGCCGGATCGGGGGCGATCACCTCAAGATAGGCATCGCTGCCATCCGGGCGCGCCATGGCCAGCAGCACGTTATGCGTTCCCATGTCCTTATGCACCCCGCCCGGGCCGAATTCGACGTCGAGCAAAGCCTCCATCGCATCCTTGCCCTGCTCCAGATCGGAAGCGGAAATCACCAGATGATCAATCCGGTAGGTCATTGCTATTGCCCTTATTGAAACCGGGGAAACGAGTCCCCATCTCCATATGACCCACCCTTAACTCAACTTTCAGGAAAGACCAGAAAAAGACAATGCTCCTGCGCAAATTGGAACAGTTCTTCGACAGTGAGATTTCAGGCGGTATCGTGCTCATGGTAGCCGCCGTCGCTGCCATGTTCGTGGCCAATTCCTCGCTTTATCCGTATTACGATGGCGCATTGTCGTCGTATTTCACCGTTCAACTCGGAGACACCGGCCTCTCCAAACCCCTGATCCTTTGGATCAACGACGGGTTGATGGCGGTGTTCTTTCTGCTCGTCGGACTTGAGCTCAAACACGAACTGATGGAAGGCAAACTCAAGAACCCGCGCGACGTGGTTCTGCCCGGCATGGCCGCCGTGGGCGGCATGATCATGCCCGCCCTAGTCTATTTCGCCCTCAATATCTCCTCGCCCGAAACCCATTCCGGCTGGGCCATTCCGGCAGCGACTGACATCGCCTTCGCGCTTGGCATTCTGGCGCTGGTGGGGGATCGGGTGCCATCGTCGCTCAAGGTCTTTCTTTTGACGCTGGCGATCCTCGATGACCTCGGTGCGATCCTGATCATCGCGTTCTTCTACACCGCCGAATTGCATCTCGATTACCTGTTCCTCGCGGTCATCCCCTTGGCGATCATGTTCTACCTCAATCGCTCCGGCATTCACCGGATCGCGCCAATCATCCTGTTGGGGACGGTGCTCTGGGTGCTGGTGCTGAAATCCGGCGTGCATGCAACGCTCGCGGGCGTGATCACCGCCTTCTTCATCCCGATCAAGGACAAATGGGGCAAGTCGCCGTTGCATGCGCTTGAAAACGCGCTTTCTCCCTATGTGTTCTTCCTGATCGTGCCGGTCTTCGCCTTTGCCAACGCGGGCGTGGTGCTCTCGGGCGTGACCCTTGCCGATGTGTTCTCACCGCTGCCGCGGGGCATCGCTCTGGGTCTCATCCTTGGCAAACAGATCGGCGTCTTCGGAATGACCTGGATTTTGGTGAAATTTGGCGTAGCCAAGAAACCCTTCGGCGCGACTTGGCTCCATATCTATGGTGTCGCGGCGCTGGCGGGGATCGGTTTCACCATGTCGCTCTTCATCGGCGGGCTGTCCTTCGAGGATGCGTTCCATATGAACGAAGTGCGCATCGGCGTGCTCTCCGGCTCGATCATCTCCGCGATCATCGGTTTTGTCGTGCTCAAACTCGCCCCTGCGGCGGATGCCAAACCGGCCCTGAAAGAGGCCGAAGTCACCGCCTCTGAGGTGCAGGAACCCGCACATTAAGTGCCTCTCATTGCAAAACGAAAGGGCCGGAGGAACGATCCCCCGGCCCTTTTTCTTGGCTGAAATACTCAGCTCAGACGCTTATTCCGTCGAAATCAGGTCGAGAATCTGACGCGCCGCCGCCGGGATGTTGGTGCCCGGCCCGAAGATCGCCTTGACGCCTGCGTCATAGAGGAACTGGTAATCCTGCTGCGGGATCACACCACCGCAGATCACGATGATGTCTTCGGCGCCCTGCTCTTTCAGGGCCTCAATGAGCTTCGGCGCCAAGGTCTTGTGACCTGCGGCCTGCGAGGAGATGCCCACGATATGCACGTCGTTGTCGATGGCGTCTTGCGCGGCCTCCTCCGGCGTCTGGAACAGCGGGCCAACATCGACATCAAAGCCGATATCGGCAAAGGCGGTGGCGATGACTTTCGCGCCCCGGTCATGGCCGTCCTGACCCATCTTGACGACGAGCATGCGCGGACGACGCCCGGCTTTCTCGGCGAAGGTTTCGACGTCTTTCTGGATCTGGGCAAAACCCTCGTCCCCCTCGTAGGCGGCGCCATAGACGCCCGCCAGCGTTTTCACCTCGGCCCGGTGACGTCCGAATGCTTTCTCCATGGCCATCGAAATCTCCCCAACGGTTGCACGGGCACGGGCGGCCTCGACCGCCAGCGCGAGGAGGTTGCCCTCGCCGGATTTCGCCGCCCGCTCCAGCGCACCAAGCGTCTCTTCGACCTTGGCGGCATCGCGGCTGGCTTTGATCTTGTCGAGGCGGGCAATCTGGCTGTTGCGCACGGCCACGTTGTCCACGTCGAGAATGTCGATCGGGTCTTCCTTGTCCTTGCGGTATTTGTTGACGCCGACAATTACCTCTTCGCCACGGTCGATCATGGCCTGACGTTTGGCTGCGGTTTCCTCGATCCGAAGCTTCGGCATGCCGGAGTTGACGGCCTTGGTCATGCCGCCCATCTCTTCGATCTCTTCCATCAGAGCCCAAGCCTTGTCGGCCAGTTCCTTGGTGAGGCTCTCAACGTAGTAAGACCCCGCGAGCGGATCGACGACGTTGGTGATCCCGGTCTCTTCCTGCAATATGAGCTGCGTGTTCCGGGCAATGCGCGCCGAGAACTCGGTCGGAAGCGCGATGGCCTCGTCCAGAGCATTGGTGTGCAGCGATTGCGTGCCGCCAAGTGCCGCCGACATCGCTTCATAGGCGGTGCGGATCACGTTGTTATAGGGATCTTGCTCCTGCAAGGACACGCCCGAGGTCTGACAGTGAGTGCGGAGCATTTTGGACTTGGAGAGCTTCGGTTCGAACTCCTCCATCACGCGCGTCCAGAGATAACGCGCGGCGCGCAGCTTCGCAGCCTCCATGAAGAAGTTCATGCCGATGGCAAAGAAGAACGACAGACGACCGGCGAACTTGTCCACATCCATCCCCGCCTTGATCGCGGTGCGGACATATTCGCGCCCGTCGGCAAGCGTGAACGCGAGTTCCTGCACGAGGTTCGCCCCCGCTTCCTGCATGTGGTAGCCGGAGATCGAGATCGAGTTGAATTTCGGCATCTCGTTCGCGGTGAATTCGATGATGTCCGCGATGATCTTCATCGAGGGTTCCGGCGGGTAGATATAGGTGTTGCGCACCATGAATTCTTTCAGAATGTCGTTCTGAATGGTCCCCGCAAGCAACGCGCGATCATGGCCCTGTTCCTCGCCCGTCACGATGAAATTGGCGAGGATCGGGATCACCGCGCCGTTCATCGTCATCGACACGGAGACCTTGTCCAAAGGAATGCCGTCGAACAGGATTTTCATGTCCTCGACAGAGTCGATCGCCACACCGGCCTTGCCGACATCGCCCACCACGCGCGGGTGATCGGAATCGTAGCCCCGGTGCGTGGCCAGATCGAAAGCAACAGAGACCCCCTGCTGACCGGCGGCCAGCGCCTTGCGGTAAAACGCGTTCGATTCCTCGGCGGTCGAGAAGCCCGCATATTGCCGGATGGTCCAGGGGCGGCCCGCATACATCGTCGCCTTCACACCCCGGGTGAAAGGCTCCATCCCCGGTGTGTTGCCGAGATGATCCATGCCCTCAAGGTCGTCCTCGGCATAGAGCGGCTTGACCTTGATCCCCTCAAGTGTGTTCCACTCAAGGCTCTCAAGCGGCTTGCCTCGAAGCTCCTTCTCGGCCACCTCTTCCCATTTTTTCCTGTCCGTCATCGTCAGGCTCCTTCCCGTTTTCGCATCGTCCCCCCCGAAGGGGCACGTTCAACCTTGGTTTGGCCGTCCCGTCCCCCTATATAGAAGGCACACCGGGAGGACCGATGAAACAAATCTATCTCGCCGCCATCGCAGCGCTTTTCCTGATCCCCGCCCCGCTTCTGGCGCAAGAAGACGTGGCAGACGCACCGCTAATCCAAAGCGCCGGAGACACCGAACTTTCCGAGTTCAAATGGCAGAACCGCGTCCTCGTCGTCTTCGCCGACAGTCCGCTGGACCCATCGTTCAGCGACCAGCTCCTTTTGCTGGAAGCACGTCCCGAGCCGCTTCTGGACCGCGATGTGGTGATCCTCACCGACACCGACCCAGACGCCCGCGCCCCGATCCGCACAGCGCTCCGCCCGCGTGGCTTCGCCCTTGTCATCGTCGACAAGGACGGGCGCGTGATGCTCCGTAAACCAGCACCCTGGGACGTGCGCGAGATCACCCGCGCCATCGACAAGACACCGCTGCGGCAACAGGAGATCGAAAGCGGGCGGTAGGTCTCAAACATCGAAGAAACCTCCCGTCGCTTCCCCATCCCGCACCAGACCGATCTCGCGCAGGTAGGACAACAGCCTTTCCTGCGTTTCGGCGTCCAGGGATCGCAAATATTTGCGATGCAATGACAACAGCGCGCGGGGCTCTTTCGCAATCGCATCCAGTGTTGCACCGACCTCTTCAGTATTTAAGATACGGTAAATCGGTGCATCCCGACGCACTGAAAATGCCTTCATCCAGTCGGAACTGTCGGGTGACATCGCGGCATACAACAACATGAATTCCGTCGATTTCGCACTGCGTCGCGCAAAGAAACATTCCAAAGCGCCAAGCGTTTCTTCCAGACGCCCGACGGCCCTGACCATGTCCTCCCGCCGGTGCACAATCGGCGTCAGGGAGGGCGGAATCGACGTTCTTTGCGGCACGGCTGAACCAATTCGCCGGGCGGATTTCGCGGCCCATTCGAGGTAATTCGTCTCTTGCGTCGCAGGTTCGACACGGGGACGTCCGTCCGCATCCACGAATTCCGAGGCATCTGTGGAGCGGATGAAAAAATTCTTGGCATCCAGAATGACGATATAATCCCCCGTCGCCCGATAAGCAGCCAAAAGCTTGAAGGCCTGCTGCATCAGCCAGCCATTGTTTCGCGCCCAGCCATAGACCACCCGTGGCTTGCCCTGAATACGGTCCCGATACGGCCGCCAGGCACAGCGCGGGCCGCTGGCCCAAAACCGTTCCAGATGCGCCAGCACGCCGCCCTTCACCGGACGCAGCAAGGATGATCCGGCAATGATCTGCACGCGCTCGGCCAAGTGCCCCCATTCCGCCAGCATAGCCTCCACCCCGCGCTGGCAAGCCTCCTCATCCTCGTCGTTCAGAACGATCAGGATGGAATTGACATCTTCGGGCTTGAGAAACCGCGCCATGGAGCGTGCCTGCAAGCGCAACATCTCCAGTTCCGTGCGGAAAATCACCGTCACAAAATCCAGACCGCCACCGACGGTGGCACTGTCCTGCACCGGTTTCAGGGCGACGTCAGCCATGGGAAGCCTCCCGCACATCGGCTTCACCAACCGTCACGTACCGCAAACAACGGATCGTGACGGGCGCAGGTGCTATTCGCGAAAATCCTCCGCCAGAGGAATGCGCCCGAAGGCGATTTTCGCCCCCGTGTAGGGCACGTGGTGCGGCGGCAAGAGGCCATAGCGCACCGTATCCTGACCGAAGCGCTGGTTGAGCCGGTCGATGGCAAGACAGAGTGGTGCGCGGTCCTCTGAGGGCGCGAAGAGATCGTCCATCACCCGCGCTTGCGAGATCAACCCGCCCAACATGACAGAGACGGCTTTCGGACGTGGACAAAGGAGCAGTTCCGCCCAGTAGCCCGCCAGAACATCCAGCAGAAAGAACGTGTCCTGCGTCGCCCGGATCGTGCCGTCCCGACGCTGCCGTGACCCGGATTTGCATTTCACACTGACCGACAGGCTGCGGGCGCAGAACCCTTCCCGGCGCAGACGGGATGCGGCCTTGATCAGCAGACGCCGGGTGACGAGCC
Source organism: Celeribacter persicus (assembly GCF_003050785.1). GTDB lineage: Bacteria > Pseudomonadota > Alphaproteobacteria > Rhodobacterales > Rhodobacteraceae > Celeribacter > Celeribacter persicus. The sequence goes on along the minus strand of NZ_QAOH01000008.1, from coordinate 18,218 downwards.
GCGCGCCCTCGGGCGTCGCATTCGGCCCTGTGAGCACCTGCCCATGGCCGATCATGCCACGTTTGGTCTCCGGCCAAACCACCGTTTCGCCGCGCAACTCGCGGATGAACCGCTCCCCCGCGACATTGCCCCAGATCGCCCGTGCGCGTTTCGGTGCGATGCGATAGAGCGTCACCACATCCGGAATTCCGGCGGCCTCCAGCCGGGCTTTCATCCGCCAGGACACCCCCGGCAAGTCGTCCAGCGCCAGATGTGCGATCCTGTCGGGAAGAACCTCCGGTGTGAGCCAGTGAAGCCCCATCGGCTTTTCCAACTCGGCAGCAACTTTCGCCAAGAGCCGGGTAGGCCCCAAACCGACGGAACAGCGCAAGGCCGGGCTGACTTGTGTCAGTACCGCGTGCTGCAAATCCCGTCCGATTTCCAGAGCCCGCGACAATTCCTGCTCCGAACCGGTTAAAAGACAGGAGCATTCGTCGATCGACCAGACCCGGTGCACCGGAATGACCGTTTCGACCGCCTGCAAAATCGCATGATGATAGTCGACGCAGATATCGTGTTTGACCGGACGAAAGACGATCCCCGGACAGAGCCTGCGCGCTTCGTCCTGCCGCGTGCCCATGCGCACGCCGTGTCGTTTCGCCTCGACACTCGCCGCGATACAGGCGGCGTTCGGCGCATCCGTTGTCAGAACCCCCACGGGCCGCCCCATCAGCGCAGGCTCCTCGGCCTGCGCCACGGAGGCGTAGTAGCTGTTCATATCGAAGAACAGGGTTGAGACGCGCAGAGGCGGAAGCTGAGACATGACCGGGCAGACAGGAGAGAGACGCTGCGCCAAGATTAGAACAAATGGAGAACATTTGTCCAGCCGTTCCCGCAAAGTGCCGCAGGTACGCGACGCTCTGCGCCCCCGGCACTTCTTGAGTTCGCTTGATGAACACCCCATATTCACTTATATGAGGAAGAGAAGCGTAACGGCGGTTATACCCCAATTCACAGGAGAACGCGGATATGGCGAATGAAAAAGACATCCCCTACACCCCTATCCCTGTGACCGGGCGGACAGGTCCGCGCCCCGGTTACTAAGCTTCACGGCTGCAATCTCACGATCTGCAGCGACACTTCCCCCTTCGGCATAGGCTTTGATCAAGCGCAGAGCATATTCACCATATGCCAGTGCTTGTTTGCGCATTTCCAGATAATCGGAATAAATCAGGATACGCCTGTCCTGCTCCAGATTGGCAAACTTCTCTCCCCGCATATCTTCTGCAAGCGCCGAAATACCTTTTACAACGGAATAATACGCAACAATCACGTCAATTGTCTGGCGGGGGAGAACGTCTATATCCGTCACAAGGGCATCAAAGATGTGGTCGTGGTGTTCCTTGGGGACAAAAGGAATAAACGAACTGTTCTGCTTCATCTTCGTGAGCGTTTCAATTCCGTCATCCTGAGACAGAGTGGACAGGACATTTCCAATCTCGGCAAAGATCGCCTTGTGATAGTCGCGCAACCGCTCTTCTTTGCCTTGAGCTTTCGAAAGCTCATTGAAGATCGCCGAGGTCAACCACCCCGCCGCGATGACAGACCCGGCAATGATGGCCTGCCACAGTTTTTCGTCGGGCGAGAGCACGACTTTAATTCCGCCGAACAAGGCAAGCATAAGCCCCAACAGCGGAATCAAGATCAGCCAGATGAAGCGATGGAATACGGATCCCGCGACCTGACCGTCCTTGTGGCCGCTGAAGACAGCCACAAGGACAATCACGTATAAGCACGCGAATAAGAACCAGTATTCCATCACATCCGTCATGGATTATTCGAACTCCATGATCACTTCATCGACGGCAAGGCTGTCGCCCGGCCCTGCGTTGATTTTGGAGACGATCCCCTTGCGCTCGGCGCGCAAGATGTTTTCCATTTTCATTGCTTCGACGGTGCAGAGCGCCTGGCCCTCCTGGACCTCGTCGCCAACCTCGACATTGACCTTCACCAGCAGCCCCGGCATCGGGCACAGGAGAAGTTTCGAGGTGTCCGGCGGCAGCTTCTCGATCATGAATTTCGACAGTTCGGCCGCACGCGGGCTGCGCACGTAGACCTTGAGATCCGCGCCACGGTTGCGGATGCGGAAACCGCCCGGAATCTTGCCGACCTTGAGGGTCAGAGTGCCATGTTCCATGTCGATCAGGGCAAGGGTCTGACCCGGCGTCCATGTGCTTTCGATGCGGTGGCGGGTGTTGTTCACCAGCACGGTGGAACCGCGCTTGTCCGCCTCGACATGCACGGGAAAATCGTACTCGCCGATCTGCACCACCCAGTCACCGCCGACATGGCGTTCGTGGTTGTCCATCCGACCGGAAATCCGCGCACGGCGCACCTCGGCCACCCGGTACATCGCCGCCGTCGCCGCAGCGATCCGCTCAAGCTCTTCATAGGGCAGATCGACGCCCTGGAAGCCGTCGGGATATTCCTCGGCAATGAAGGCCGTGGTGATGTCGCCCGAGACGAATTTCGGATGATCCATCACGGCAGAAAGGAACGGCAGGTTGTGGCCGATGCCCTCGACCTCGAACGCGTCGAGCGCATTTCGCATGTTCTCGATCGCCGTCTCGCGGTTCGGCCCCCAGGTACAGAGCTTGGCGATCATCGGGTCGTAATACATCGAAATCTCACCGCCCTCGTAGACGCCGGTGTCATTGCGCACGATGTTGGTTTTCGTGGCGATCTCTTCCGGCGGACGGTATTTCGACAAGCGCCCGATGGAGGGCAGAAAGTTGCGATACGGGTCCTCGGCATAGAGACGGCTTTCCATCGCCCAGCCGTTGATCTTCACATCGTCCTGAGTGATCGACAACGGCTCGCCATTGGCGATGCGGATCATCTGTTCGACCAGGTCGATACCGGTGATCAGCTCTGTCACCGGGTGTTCTACCTGCAAACGGGTGTTCATTTCGAGGAAGTAGAAGTTGCGCTTGCCATCGACGATGAATTCCACAGTCCCGGCAGAAGTGTAGCCCACGGCCTTGGCGAGCGCGACCGCCTGATCGCCCATGGCTTTGCGTGTCGCCTCATCGAGGAAGGGCGACGGCGCCTCTTCGATCACCTTCTGGTTGCGGCGCTGGATCGAACATTCACGCTCGTTGAGGTAAATGCCGTTGCCATGCGCATCGCACAGCACCTGAATCTCGATGTGACGCGGCTGGGTCACGAATTTCTCGATGAAAATCCGGTCGTCGCCGAAGGACGAGGCAGCCTCGTTCTTGGACGACTGGAAGCCCTCCCGTGCCTCCTCGTCATTCCACGCGATCCGCATACCTTTCCCGCCACCACCGGCAGAGGCCTTGATCATCACCGGATAGCCGATTTCCTTGGAAATCTTTACCGCCTCGTCGGCATCCTCGATCAGCCCCATGTAGCCGGGAACCGTGTTCACACCGGCTTCCTGCGCGATCTTTTTCGAGGTGATTTTGTCACCCATGGCTTCGATGGCTTTCACCGGCGGGCCAACGAAAGCGACGCCCGCATCTGCCAGAGCCTCGGCGAATTTGGAGTTCTCGGACAGGAAACCGTAGCCCGGATGCACAGCCTGCGCGCCGGTCTGTTTGATCGCGTCCATCACCTTGTCGATGACGATATAGGACTGGTTCGCCGGCGGCGGACCGATGTGCACCGCCTCGTCGGCCATCGCCACATGAAGCGCGTTCTTGTCCGCGTCCGAATAAATGGCGACCGTCTTGATCCCCATTTTCTTGGCGGTTTTCATCACCCGGCAAGCGATCTCGCCGCGGTTCGCAATCAGGATCTTGTCGAACATGTCCTGCCCTCTCCCTTTCTCAAATCAGTCCTCTCCGACGGGCCGCATGCGCGGGGCCAGAACTCGGATCATGGGTTAAAGTCACGAAAAAAGCCCCCCGGACCGACAGGCCCGGAGAGCTTTTCGATTTCATGGCATCGCGGCGCGAAACCGCGCCGGTCAGACGAATGGAATTAGCGGCAAACGCCCGCGTCGTCGCAATAGGTGCCCGCGAGCGCGCCGAGGGCAGCACCGGTGAGCACGTTGTTGTCAGTTGCGTCGGCGACGACGGCGCCTGCGGCCGCGCCTGCGAGGGCACGTTCACCGTCGGTCTGCATGCAACCCGCGAGAGCCGCGACGGAGACGAAGGCGGAAATGAGAATGGATTTGCGCATTTTTCTGCTCTTGAGATGGTTGTAACTGGGCAGATTCTAGCGCAATCCGCAGCGGAGGCATAGACGCGAAATGCCGCGTCAAGCCCCTCGGCGGAAGAACGCCCACACACAAGAGCCGCCCCAAAGCCCGCCCCCGGCCATGCGCCGAAGAAAGAATGGCGAGGGCCATGCGGGGGAAGCACGGACCTCGCCAGAGGGGAAGGGTAACGGTTTTCAGAACAGGTCGCCGGGTTGCTGGTCCCGTGCGCCCTGTGATCAAGATGGGGCAGTCCGCCTGTGCTCACAAGGGTCGCTCCGCCCTGCTCGCCCGTTTCGGCAGCAGTTCGCGCAAACCCCGGAATGCCAAGCGAAAACCCGCGCATCAGCCGTTCAACTCCCCGTCATCATCCATGTCGTCGCCATTCCACATGGCGTCCCAGTCCGGCATCTCCTCGCCTTCGTCATCCGCACCTTCGGCAAACACCTCCGGGAAAGCGGCCATGGCCCGCTTGACGTCAATTTTCAAAAGCGCCTCGTAGGAGGCCGGATCGAAATCTTCGGGATCGGCCGGCACCACCTCGCGGCCAAACAGCCACGAGAGCCGCCCGGCATCGAGATTGCCGCGTTCGAATTCCTCTTCGCCGAAATGCGCCCAAAGCGCCGCCATAAAGGCCGCGTCGGCACGCTTGTCGGCCGATTTGCGGTCCTTGTAGCGTTCCAGCCCCTTGAGCGGCGTTACGCCCTTAGGGTTTGCCCGCCGGATCGTGAATTGGTAATCCGTACCCGGAAGCCGCCCCGGAAATCCCTTGTGTTTCAATATGTAATCGCGTGCCATCAGCTTTCGCCCTCCTGCGGTCTGCGGGCGATCAGGTCGATCTCGACCAGCGCCCCCACGGCCAGCGCGGTCACGCCCACCGTGGTGCGTGCCGGAAGCCTCTCAGGGGAGAAGTAGCTTTTGTAGGTCTCGTTGAACAGGGCGTAATCGCGTTCGAACGCGGTCAGAAAGCAGCGGCACTGCACGATATGTTCGGCACCAAGGCCCAATTCACCGAGAATAAGCAGGAGATTGTCCATCACCCGCCGGGTCTGGGCCGCGATGCCTTCGGGCAGCGGCGCATCGGGGGCCGCCGGGTCGGTCGGCATCTGGCCAGTCAGGATGACCCAGCCATCGTCCTCCACCGCATGCGAAAACGGCGCGACCGGACGCGGACCGTTAGAGAACATGTGGAATTTTGGGGCCATCTCAGAACGCCTCCCATTCGCAATGGTCGCCTGCGGGGCGATAGGCCTCAAAAACCTGCGCCACATCCGGGTCGGGGGTGCCGAATTCGGTGGGCGCAGAAGACAGGGAAATCACGATCATCGCGGCTTCCGGCGTACCTATGCGCGGCAGAGCGTAGCTCACACAGAGCGCGGCCAGATCGGCCTCCAGCTCTTCGTAAGACAGGCGCTCCAGATAGGTGGCCAACTCGGGCGCAAGGAAACGGAACCGGGCGGTCAGCCCCATGGCTGGCTGATCCATCACGGCTTCATAGAATTCCACCGGCTGGCCCGAGGGCACGCTCAACTCCTGCGCCTCAAGCGGAGCGAGTTCGGCAAAGGCGGCGAAGGCCATACCGGAGGCCAGCGCGGCAAGCGCGGACAAACGTGCGATCATCTTCGGGCCTCCCTGGCAAACCGAACCCAACGGGCGCGGTGGTCTTCACTTTCGAGAAGCGTGCGAATACACGCCTCGGTTTCGGATTTCGGGAACCGTCCGGCGACCGTACCGCCGGCGGTGATCTCAAGGTTTCCCCCACGTTCCGCCACCCGCACCACCGGAGCAAAGCCCCGGAGGTTTTGCAGGCTGCGCCACATATCCTGACGCACCTGCGCGGCAATGCGTGATTTGCGCAGCCCCGCGCCGCCTTCGATCACCGCCATGACGGCGACATCGAAACGCGCGGGTAGACGGCGCGCCAAAGTCAGCGCGCCCTGCTCTTTCAGGATATGCCAGCGTTGGCAGGCCATGAGGTCAGACCCCCGCGTTCAGAGCGGGATGTTGTCGTGCTTCTTCCACGGGTTTTCGAGCTTCTTGTTGCGCAGGGCAGCAAAAGCACGGGCCACACGTTTACGGGTGGAACGCGGCTGGATCACCTCGTCGATGAAGCCCCGCTCGGCCGCCACAAACGGGTTGGCGAAACGGTTTTCATAATCGGCGGTACGGGCCGCGATCTTCTCCGGATCGCCCAGTTCCGAGCGATAAAGAATCTCGGTCGCGCCCTTCGCGCCCATCACGGCGATCTCGGCGGTCGGCCAGGCGTAGTTGAAATCTCCCCGCAGGTGTTTCGAAGACATCACGTCATAGGCACCGCCATAGGCCTTGCGGGTGATCACGGTCACTTTCGGCACGGTCGCTTCGCCATAGGCGAATAGCAGCTTCGCACCGTGCTTGATGACGCCGCCGTATTCCTGCGAGGTGCCCGGAAGGAAGCCCGGCACATCGACGAGCGTCAGCACCGGAATTTCAAACGCATCGCAGAAGCGCACGAAACGCGCCGCCTTGCGGGAGCTGTCGATGTCGAGGCAGCCCGCGAGCACCATCGGCTGGTTCGCCACCACACCGACCGTCTGGCCTTCGAGGCGGATGAAGCCGGTGATGATGTTCTTCGCGTAATCTTCCTGAATCTCGTAGAAATCGCCCTCGTCCGCGATCGTGTGGATCACTTCCTTCATGTCGTAAGGCGTGTTCGCATTGTCCGGGACGATCGTGTCGAGCGCATCGTCGATCCGGTCGGGCGCATCGAAGAACGGGCGCACCGGCGGTTTCTCGCGGTTGTTGAGCGGCAGGAAATCGACCAGACGACGCACTTCGGTGAGGGCTTCGATGTCATTGTCGAACGCGCCGTCGGCAACGGAGGATTTCTTCGTGTGGGTCGACGCCCCGCCCAGTTCCTCGGCGGTCACCACTTCGTTGGTCACGGTTTTCACCACGTCCGGACCAGTGACGAACATGTAGGACGTGTCGCGCACCATGAAGATGAAGTCGGTCATCGCCGGGGAATACACCGCACCGCCCGCACAGGGCCCCATGATCACGGAGATCTGCGGCACCACGCCCGAGGCCATGATATTGCGCTGGAACACTTCGGCATAGCCCGCCAGCGAGTCGACGCCTTCCTGAATCCGAGCGCCACCCGAGTCGTTGAGACCGATCACCGGCGCGCCGTTCTGCACCGCCATATCCATGATCTTGCAGATCTTCTCCGCGTGTGTCTCCGACAGGGAGCCGCCAAACACGGTGAAGTCCTGCGAGAAGACATAGACCATGCGACCGTTGATCGTGCCCCAACCGGTAATCACGCCATCGCCGTAGAACTTGCTGTCCTGCATGCCAAATTCGGCACAGCGATGGGTTTTGAACATGTCGAACTCTTCGAAACTGCCCTCGTCGAGCAGAAGTTCGATCCGTTCACGCGCCGTCAGCTTGCCCTTGGCATGCTGGCTGTCGATGCGACGCTGTCCCCCTCCCAGGCGGGCGTCGTCGCGGCGATCGTGAAGTTCTTTAATGATGTCTTTCACGGGTAAGCCTCCTCGTCATTTCGCGGGCACCATATGACAGCGAAATATTCTTTCAAAGCAAGTTCTGGCAGATTTGCAAAACATGCAAAATCATTGTGCTGAAAAATGCAAATCTGCAAGTTTTGCGCTCCTCACACACCCCGAAGCGCTCGGCGCAGGATGCAGGCTTCTGAGGAAAAGGATCGTAGCTCAAAATGGCGGTTTGAGCGGCTCCATTCAGTACCATCCCCCAAGCACACGAGAATACTTAATTATCAATCGGCATTGAAGCTTGCCCCTTTCTCGGCGTGCACCATTGCCCCCTTTGTGTTGAGCAGGCCCGGCGCCGCTGCGTTAAACGAAAACGACACAGCGCCGGGCCTGGGGGGTTTAGAGGGGAGCGGTTCAGTTCTTGAAGCGCCAGCTTTCTTTCCCGGTTTCGACGATCGGAGCAAGCCGCAGGCGCGGTGCGTAAGCCGGTCGAGCAACGCGGTTGTCATTTTGCGTCACCAAACACGCTGGGCCATTCGCCGAAGGCCTGATTGGTTGACACGATGATCAACCTGCGCTCGTAGAACTTGCCGATCAGGTGGAACAGCAGCTGTTCCCGCAGACGAGGCACCAGTGAGGTTGACGACGGACCCGAGGAGCGCCGAGGAAAAGCCTTCCATGAAGTCCGTGCCGTAGACCGCGCTGGAAAGCCCCGAGGAAATCACCCCGTCCAGGCCGTTTTCCAGAAGCTCCCCCAGCTCAGTTGCCCCGACCCGAACCCCGGAATGATGTCGCCCAGACCGCTGGTGTCTATATTGAACGTCGTATCAAGATTGATCCCGGCGACAAGCGCCTTCGAGACGACGGAGAAGACGGCGCCTTCAAGGATTTCACCGAGGTCGAAGTCGCCGGAGACAAGGCCGTCAGCGGTGTCCACAATGACGGATGAGGCGAATGCGCTCGCAGGCAGCGGGGCCGTCTACTTCATAAACAGAACCTCGATACCACGAACTTCAACGACGCAATCTAAAACTCGGGCAACCTATTCACCCGAAGGATCATAGCACGTAGGCGGGTTTTTGAACCCATCCCAATATATCCAAAGACGACCACACTTCGGACATTTCAAGAAGTGCTCAAATTCTGCGTAGAGTTCTTCCGCATCAACACTACCAACAAATCCTTCAAAGCGGGTATCTGAGATCACCAGCCATTCGGTTGGGTTGGGCACCTGCCCAAAATCCAATCGGTATCCACACTTGCATGCGATTGACGGCATTTCGCTTACTTCCCAATGATCACAATGTCAGTAATGTTCGTTGCGCCAGCACCGTTCACCCTTGCAAGTACATCGCCCAATTGTTCACGGGTTACTGGCGAATTCGAAAGATCAACCACAACGCCAGTAGCTTGATCATTCTTCTTCGCAACAGCAGATATGATCCGGTTTGGGTTGGCCGATGTCGGTGTATAGACATCGTAAGGTACGCCATCTACCAACAAGTCCGACGTGCCTCCCCCTGCTCGCGTCCCAACTGGATCACGAAGCTCAACGTTTCGACCTAGACCAGCCATGTGTTCAGCAGCCCGTAACTCGCTTACCGAAGGGTTGGCGGCAGTCACACGAAGCGCTCCTCCATTATTTGTAGCACCCACGCGCGTCTTTGGGAAGCTGGGGCCAGGAGAGCAGGCCAGAAGGTTGCCCGAAGCGCATTCAACCACATCAGCAACTCCGAGAGCGAGACACACGCGCGGCGTGACACGGCACACGGAGGGGCCGAGCACCGCAGCACCTGTGACAAAAGCAATAAACTCCTTCACCGTTTCGGCGATTTCAGCATCGCCCAGATAGTCCGCATAAGCTTCCGTATACGCCGTTGCGCAGGCCTCTTCTGACAGGGCATCGCACTGCACCGCGCTATAGTCTTCATAACCGTTCATGAAGTCGATGTTGCGGGCGAGTTGTTCCTGTGCCGGCCCCGAGACGAAGAGGCTTCCCGAATGGCTCAGGTAGCTGGCGGCAATCGGGCTGTTATCCCGCAAGGCCGAGATCACCTCGTCATATGTCGCGGCCTCCGCCATGAAGCGGTCGATGCACTCATTCGTGTAGCAAGTCGCGGCCAGTTCTTTGTCATTCATCAGGCCGACATTCGCGTAATGCAGCGCAATGGCCCGCTCCTCGTCTCGAGAACACCCACCTTCCTGTGCACGGCATTCAGCAAGCTCTTCGAGCATTTCGGCCAAATCAGTGTGTTTGAGGTAATTGTTCAAAACCGCTGACACGGAGACTGAAGAACCAGCCGTGACATTCTGTGCCTCTCCACCGGAAAACACGAACCCGGCAATCGCGCCAGATAGTGAGGCAAGGCGCTGTGTCTCCTCGACTGAGAGATCGCCAGCCTCAGACATCTTTGAAATCAGGCTTGCTGCGATCCCACCCGCGGCACCTGCCGCGCAATCGGCGCCCTGGGCTTCGGCGGCCGCACAGCCTGCGAGGCCGTGCAGAAGCGCGTGGCCGAGAGAGCCTTCTCCACCGTTCGCGCCGCCCTTGAACAGCTCTCCGATTTCAAACTGCACGTCGGCGAGGGTGAGGTTCACAACTGTGTTGACGAGAGAGCTTGAGAAGCCTTCCATGAAGTCCGTGCCGTAGACCGCACTGGAAAGCCCGGAGGAAATCGCCCCGTCCAACGCGCCTTCGAGGATATTGGCCATGGTGAGATTGCCATTGCCGAACCCCGAAATCAGCGCATTGTTCAAAACGGAGTTTTCAGGGATCTCGCCAAGGATGTCTTCAAGACCAATCCCGGCGGCGGGCCCGGACAGCCGATATCCCCCAGCCTGTGCAGGCATAAACGCCAGATGCACCGCTGTGAGAAGGGTAAGAAGGTATGTCAGGAAGATGTGGAGGCGGGAGTTAACCAAGGCACGCATTACTGTGCGATCGCTACGCCAAAACATCAGGGCCTGAACCTGACGGTGTGCAAGAACAGCCTCAAGACGAAGAATGAGGGTTGGGTTTTTCAGGCGCAACAGCTGGTGGGCCTCGCTTTATTAGACCGTAATCCATCACACGCCCCCGCTCCTGCATATAAAGCTTGAATGTGCGCCCTGATGTATCATCGATTACATCACCGTTCTCCCAAAACGTGTCGCATTCATAGCAAAAGGCGTGAGGAAAGGCATCCCCCGGTTCATTAGCTAAAGCGACACGCCAAACCCGATCTTCATGGCAAAATGGACAAATGATATCAGTCATTGTGGAAACGCCGTAATTATTTCGCTAGTACCGTCCCTGACAACTATTTGCACAGAAGTCTGACCATTCGTTCCGACAGGGCGTCCAAGATCAACTGTCCAAGTTCGGTTGCCATTGGCCTGAAGCGTTCCCGCGCCAGTCCTGTTCGTCCAAGCCTCATCAACAAGGCTCAATGCATCATCACCCTGCACATTGAACACTGAGTGAACCGGTTTGTTTGGGTTGGGGGTCGTATGGTCAAGTACATGGTCAACACGATTTCCAAACTTCGGATCGGCTCCATACCGCAGGCCCTCCGGCGAAACGTGAACAATGTCACCATCAGGAGTACGGTATGACGCGAATCCTCTGGGAGTATTTACCTGCGCGCCCACACCACTGATCGGTCGCCAATCGTCAGGTATCGCTCCCGTATTTGTGGCCCCTCCCGCCTCATCAATAGCCCGTTCCGCCGCATAGATCAAATCCGAATCGCCGCGTTTGCGAATGGCCGCGATGATCTTCATGCCGACCTTGCTGCCCGGGATAATCTGCCCGGCAGTCATTTCGATTGACGTCTCGATGCCGAACTGAACGACCATCTCCGCGACTGCGTCACAGGCCGCCTGATCCCCGGCGTCGCAGGCCAGACCTTTTTCCGTCAGTTGATAGGCATCGTAAGCGGTGAGCGCATAATCGGCCGCAGTCAGCGCGGCGACAATTGCCGCCACGATGAGAACACATATTCCTGTTCCACAAGCATTGTTATCGAGGTCAAGAAGTGCGGCATCGGCAGCAGCATGTACGTTGGCAGCATCCCCGCCAGAGGTGAAATACCCGGCAATTGCAGCAATCAATTCCAGACGATCCCGGTATTCTTCAACAGAATTCGCACCAAGACCCGACCCCGTGCCCACAACGAAATCGGTGACCAGCGATCCAAGCGCCCCCGACGCACAGCTCGCCCCCTTGGCTTCGGCGGCGAGGCAGTTGATCGTTGCCTTGGCAACCAGCTTTTCGACGCTGAAGATGTCGTGCCCGTAGACAGTCGCGACCTCCTCAATCGCCGCGCCTGCGACGCCGTTCGCCACATAGCTCACGATGGAACTGAGAACGCCCTCACCGAAATCCGTGCCGTAGACCGCGCTGGAAAGCCCCGAGGAAATCACCCCGTCCAGACCGTTTTCCAGAAGTTCCCCCCAGCTCAGTTGCCCCGACCCGAACCCCGGAATGATGTCGCCCAGACCGCTGGTCTCTATATTGAACGTCGTATCAAGATTGATCCCGGCGGCAAGCCCTGCCGAGACGCCGGAGAAGACGGCGCCCTCAAGGATTTCACCGAGGTCGAAGTCGCCGGAGACAATCCCGTCAGCGGTGTTCACGATGAAGGATGAGGCGAATGCGCTCGCGCCCGACCCCAGAGCGGAAAGACTGTAGGTGGTCGACAGGACCGCGCCCGTGGCCGACGTCGTGACCGCCGTGGTTCCAAAGGCGGTCGTCGTGGTTGTCACAGTCGTTCCGGCAACCGTTCCTGCCGCTGTCGTGACACCTGTTACACTGCCTAGCCCCGCAATGATCTGCGGAGCAACGACAGCAATCGCAATACTGACCAGCGCCTTGAAGGCGGGGCTGAGTTGGGTCTGTTCGTCGTAGAAATACTCGTTCGCGAGGTCTTGCGTGAGCAGGTTGAGGCCTTCGAGGGCGAGAAGTTCCTCGGGGTAGAGGTCTTCGGGCGCGGGCGCATCGACGCCGGCCTGTTCATAGAGCGTCAGCTCCGCCTGCCCGCCGATGCCGAGGTTCAGCGCCTGACCGGCGAGCAATTGCGTGAACACCGCGGTTTCGACAAAGCTGCGCTCCTGGATCGTCGTCATGGTGACGAGGCCCATGTTCGACGAGAAGAATTCGGAGCGCTGGCTGTCGATGGCGGCCTGCACGGAGAAGTCGCCGCCGGTGTCGATGTTGAGATTCTGGCCCGCAGAAAGCGTTGCGCCCACAAGGGTCGTGTCCGCGCCGGAGACCAGGCTCAGATCGAGCGCGGCCAGCGCATCGGTGCCGGTGTTGAACTGATCGACGGAGTTCTTCTGGCTGGACGAACTGATCAGGCCCCAGAAGAGGCTGCTGGATTTCTTCTTTTCTTCCTGGAAGACATCCGTGTAGGTGCCCGCATAGATATCGTCCTCCACGGCGGAGAGACTGATATCGCCATTGCCGGAGACGAAGGCCGTGCCCGCCGTGGTCAGATCGCCCGTTTCCGCGATGATATCCACATTGCCCGAGGCCGCGATCCGCACGCCTTCATTGGTGATCTCGGTGATGGAATGGGAGGAGGATTTCTTCTTGAAACCGAAGAGGCCGCTCTTTTTCGAGCTGCGCGTCTCATAGGTGTAGATGTCCTGCGCGGCGGCGAGCACCACATCTTCGGCCGCAGCCAGTTGGACAGTGCCACCTGCGTCGATCTGTGTGCCAACGAGAATAGCGGACCCGCCCGAGCTGGCGGTAAAATCGCCGCCCGTGTTCAGCGTGGTCACATGGCTGGTGACGGACTGGATGTCGGTGCCGTTCTTGCGGTTGCCGGAATGGAACTCCGCCGTGGATTGCACGGCTGTCAGAAGCAGATCGCCACCCGCCGAAAGCGTGGTATTGCCGCCGATCTCACCTTGCAACCCGGCCAAGGTCAGATCGCCCGAGGTGATGATCGAGAGATCACCGCCGGTGGTCAGGGACGAGGTGACCTGCTCGGTGGCTGTCAGGGTCGAGGTTGTGGTGGTCGTGGTTTGCCCGGTAAACGGATTGGTAACCGTGTTTCCACGATTGATCTCATAGTCGTTCTCAAGGGCGGTGAGCGTCACCCCCGTGATGGCGAAGATGGATGTGTCTGTCTCAGACGAGATCGACACGCCCTTGCCGGTAAAATCCTGACCCGCGATGATATCGACACTGGCCCCGTCGATCTTCACATCTTCAAAGGCGATGCTGCCAAGGGCCGTGAGCGCCACTTCCCCGGCATCTGCGGTAATGGAACCACCTGTGCCGGTGATCGTGTTGGCCGTGATGGAGGCATCGACCGAGGCCTGGATCGCGCCCGAATTGTCAATGGCATCGCCCGAGATCACCACATTGGTCCCGCGGATCAGCGCCCCTGTGCCATCGAGCTCAAAGCTGGTGGCCGCAGGATAGATCGTGGTCAGGCCGGTCCCATCACGTGACGGAACTTCAATCGGCTGATTGAGATAATCGAGGTTTCCCACATCCGCGATGACATCCGCCTTGCTCAGAGCGGCCAGAATGGTTTCGGATGTGTTGTTGATCAGATCGTCACGGTACTGAAGACGATCCACATCCATCATGTAGTTAGACGTGATGTAATTGCCGTATTGCGTGAACTCCGGGTCCGTTTCGGCAATAGTGTTGAGACCCGCCGCCAGAAGCGCCTCCAACGGAGCGGTCGGAGTGAGAGACGGTGTCACCGAAGTCACGGTTTCGACGGTGGTGCTGTAGCGACCCGGATCAATGGGAATGACCGTGGGCGTGCCACCACCTGTATCGACGGTTGTCGAGGAACCGATATCGACCGCCGCCACATCCCGGATATCCGTGCCGTTACCCTCGACCGGCGCCGTGTAATCATCCGTACGCCGATCGTGGAACTCCAGATTTTTCCCGGACACCCGCGGAACACCCGCCAGATCGGCATCGCCTGCCGCCTGCTGTGCCTGGAGATACGCATTCATCTCATCCATGACGTCCTGCAACGTCAGTTCGGACGAGTTGAGGGTCACATTGGTCAGGCTGCCCGCAATGGAAACATTGCCAACGGCCTCGATACGTCCTCCGAAGGTATCGTAAAAATCTACCTCGCCCTCGTGACAGGTGAAGCAACCCGGTTTTTTATGGACCTCCAACAGAACCTGACTGGCGCCCATGGCCTGATTGGTCACCGTGTTGGCCGTGATGAACAGGTCTTCTCCGGCAGATATGTTGCCAAAGATATTGCGCACCTCACCGGCCTCGATATCGACCGTGCCGCCCGCGACGATTTCGGCCAACACACCATCGTCGTTGAACCGGTCCTGATAGAGGATCTTCACAATGTCATAGGCAGCACTGGACCCGAGCGTCATCTCGGCCCAGACATCGGTCACGTCGCTCACGAGATCATTGGAGTAGACCGTGGTCACCACGCCCGTCACCGGATCCGTCGTGCTGCTCTCCACCATAAGTGCGGACGGATCGAGGATCGCCTTCACCTCGTCGCTGACACTGGTGCCGCCGGAAGCCAGAACATCCCAGAACGCGGCATAGGCCTGTGCATACTGAGGCAACACAGCGCCATCGGCACCGAAGATCGCCGGGTCGACATAGGACATGACATCCGCAGCGGGATCGGAAACCCCGGCAGAATTGGCCTTGGCCGTCAACGCGCCCCAGCGGCCTGCAAACTCACTGCTCAGGGCCGTCCCGCTCGGTGTCGTTACATCGGCGCGCAGAATGGACTGCGCCGCAGACGACAGGCTCTCTCCGCCATTGATCAGATCGGCAAACAGCGCGGCGTATTGCGCAGCGTATGCCGGCAAGATTTGACCGTCCGCATCAAGATAAACCGGATCAACCAAGGTCAGGAGTTCAGCAATGGGATCAAAAGGTTCACTGTTCCCCTGCTCAAGCCATTTGATGATTTCACTTGCCCCGATGGTCGGAGCGGTCCCCAGATTGGCCACCTCATCGGCGCGGATCGTCAGATCGCCCTGAAAGGCCTCGATCCGGCCATTGGTGTTCTGAACCAGACCCGCCGGATCAAGGGCGGCATTGGCAGCCAAAGTGATGCTGTCATTGGCCCAGATCACCCCGCCATTGTTGAGGATATGATCGGCGTAGATCGCCAGATCGTCACCGGATATCAGTGTGGCGGCATTGGTCACAGAGGTTGCGGCATCGAGCGTCAGGGACGTTCCAGCCGAGACGATGCCGGTATTGCCGATCGTGCTGGCGGAGGTGATCGTGGTGTGGGTCGCACTCAGACTGCCACTGTTGGTCACCCCGCCGGAACCTGCCGTTACGGCAAGCGTTTGCCCGGCATTCACCACTCCACCGGTGGTGACGCTCGCCCCGTTCAGGGCGATGGCATCGCCGTAAACAGCAGACCCCGCATCGGTTTGCAGCGAGGTGACAGCGGTCAAGGTTGCATTGTTTGTCCCCGTCACCGTGCCACGGTTCACGATCCCCGCATCCGACGTAAGCGTTGTGACGGTCCCGATCAGTGCGCCGCCATTGTCAATCCCGCCGGTCCCGGCATCGAGAGTGAGGGTGATGGCCGCAACGACATCGCCATGCGTGGAGATCGAAGTCCCGACCAGATCAATATCGCCACCCGAGATTTCCGAGCCGGTGCTCGTGCTCAACGCATCCGTTGCCACAAGTGCGGCGGAAACCGTTCCGGCAATCGCACCATTATTGGTCAGATCGGCGGCTGAGGTCAGCACCACCGTGTTCCCGGCCAGAGTGCCATCCGCAATCATATCCCCGAGGGTCGTCACGATATCCAGCGCATCGTCCGCCTTCATCACCCCATCAAGCTTTGCCGAGGTGCCGGAGAGCGTGACATCGGCGCCAAAGACCTCGGACGCGCTTCCGGTGACAAGCGTGGTGGCCGCCGTCAGCCGGGCCAGATCGCTCGCCGAGATTTTGCCGCTGTTTTGCAGACTTGCCGCAGAGCTGAGCGTCACATCCGTGCCGGACAGAGAACCGCTGTTGCTGATCCCGCCGGTTCTTGCCACGACCGTCAGCGCCTCTGACGCCGAGGCATTCCCGGAGCTCGCAACGCCTTGTCCGCTCAGGGCGATGCTGTTGCCGGACAGTTCGGAAGCTGTTCCGGTGGTCAGCACCATGCCCGCATCAGCCGTGATCGCTCCCGTGGCCGCAGCCTTGCCGTTCAGCGCAACGCTTGCCGCCGCATCGACATCCATGGAAGCCGCAGACAGCTCAGACCCCTCGCCCAGGGTCACAGCCCCGTCAAGCGATGTAACCCGGAACGCTTCCGAGGCGGTGATCGCCGCCGTGATATTGGCAAGCCCCGCACTTTCGAGCGTGATCGCCCCGCCATCGGCCTGACCGGTGAAGGTGAGCGTGCCATCCGAGGTGCGAATATCAATCAGGTTGCCATTCTCGGAGGTGATCGACCCCTCCAGAAGCAGCGGGCCCTGATTGCGAACGATTATCCGCTCTTTGGCCTTGATCTGGGGAACATGCCCACCCGAAGGCGCGCCAAGGGTCAGCTGGCCATCCGCACGCAACGCGATATCGGTGGAAGAGGCCATTTCCCCGTCGAGACGCACCCCTACCCCATTCTCGGTCGCCACCATCTGAATGGCATTGGCGTACATGCCGCCCAGAGCCGCCACGTCCACAGCCAGAGCCGGCGCTGTGCCGGTTCCCGCCTGTTCCACAATGCCCGTGACCGCACCGGTTTGCGGATCGTAAGACCAGTTGTAATCGACGACATTGGCACCTGCGACCACGTTCAGCTGGTCCGCCCGCATCGCGCCATAAATGGCGGCCGCACGCGCAATCACATCGACGCGGGAGGTATCGGCCAGAGACAGACGACCTTCCGGGTTCAGCCCCCCCGATCCGATCGTCACCGTGCCCTGTTTGACATCAAAGCCCGAAAGCGATCCATCCGAGCCAAGGCGCGGTGTCCCGGTCGTAAGCGTCGTGCGCCCCGTATTCACGAAACCGCAACCGTTACAGGTGATGCCGAACTCATTGGCCAGCACCACATCCATGCTCTGGCCGCCAACTTCGAGAATGCCGTTGAGCCGGGTCTGACTGCCACCCACGACCTCGCCGATCCAAAGCTCCGCCACCCGGCCCGGCGCAAGATTCGGGTTGCCCTCGATCCATCCCCCGAGCTGGGTACTCACATTGGTGGCCGAGTTGTTGAGGATCAGATCCCCTGCCGTGAATTCGGTATAGATGTCATGGGAGACACCCGCCCCGTTGGGTGTACCGATGTTGAGGACTGTCGTGCCGTTATAGGCCTGATCCACATGGGGGCGCGGACCGTCATCCGGCCCCACCACCTGGATGCTTTGGGCATGAAGAAGGGCGTGAGCTGCTGCCGGTTTCGTGGACGGCAACTTAAGCTTTCATAGCTCGCTCCTCGAAGGTCATAGGGCTTAGATAGCCGATGGTCAAGTGGCGACGCGTTGGATTGTAGAACCTCTCAATGTAATCGAACACATCGGCGCGAGCCTGTCTTCTGGTCCGATAGGTTTTGCGCCTGACCCTT
>NZ_QAOH01000007.1 GCF_003050785.1 Celeribacter persicus | reverse complement strand
ATGGTCCTGATCGAGGTGCAAACCGGCTCCTATGTGGGCGAGGACGACATCATCCGCTACGAAGACGTCTACGCCCGCGGACAGGGCGAAAAGGGCTGAAACCCGCACACCGCCAGCGCGGGGGGGGGGCTGACGATCAGGGGTGCCGGAAGTCACATCTCCGCCGATTGCGACGGGTTGAAAGGTGTTGGAGAGTTTTGTCATGAAGGCACGGGACAAGAGAGCGGGGCTGAAATTGTTAAGAAAAGCAGGGTAACCGACAAACTCCGATCCTACGGCGTCGCGTTACGTCAAATCGGGAATGCGCATCGTCAGTAAACGGCGCGCTGACCCAACACCCGCGCCGAGAATTTGCCTCTCCCATTTCACCTACGTCATCCCGTAGCTCAGTTTACGCTTTGGATTTCTGGGGCCGAAGGCGCATCATGGTTTGCCAGAAAACTGTCGGTAGCGCGCTCAGGCCGAGAATAAGCGTCCACATCGTCGCGTCCGGGGCCGAGAGGCCAAGAATGTTCGCAAGTGCGGGCAGATAGGCCGGGATGACCAGAAGGACCATACAAAGGATGAGTGCGGCCCATATCCACGGATTTCGGGTAATCTCGTTATTGAATAAAGGCACTCTGCCCGAATGCATATTGAACACCTGCCAAAGCTGGGCGCAGGCGAGGGTAAGGAAGGTGACGGTCACGGTTGCTTCCGGGCTGAAGCTCAGAGATGTGCTGATCCACATGGCTCCGAAAACGGCGGCACTCATCATCAGGCTTTGCGTGGCAAGCCGGACCCATTGCGCGCGTCCCAGAATGGGCTCTCGCGGGTTGCGGGGCGGTCTGTCGAGCACATCGCCCTCGCCCTCGCCGAGGGCCAGTGCAAAGGCGGGGAAAACGTCGGTGATCAGGTTCAGATAGAGGATTTGCAACGGCAGGATCGGGAGGGGCAGCGACAGCAGCACCGCGATCCCGACAACCAGCACTTCCGTGAGATTGCAGGCCAAAAGATAGGCGGCGAAACGGCGGATATTGCCGAAAATGACCCGCCCTTCGCGGATCGCGGCAACGATGGTCGGAAAGGCGTCGTCGAGCAGGATCATTGCAGCAGACTCGCGGGCCACATCTGTCCCGCGCAAACCCATCGCGACGCCGATATCCGCCTGACGGAGTGCCGGCGCATCGTTGACGCCATCTCCGGTCATCGCGACGATTTCGCCTGATGCCTGATAGGCACGCACGAGGTCGAGTTTTTCTTTCGGGCTCACCCGTGCGAAAATACCGATCCGGGCGAAGTCATCCGTGCCATTGGCCGTCAACTGGGCGACTTCGACGCCTTCGACCACATTGTCTGCCTCACAGCGGAGCCCGACCGTCCTGCCAATGCTGCGCGCCGTATCCACATGGTCACCGGTGACCATCACAACCCGGATGCCCGCACGGTAACAGGCTTCGATCGCGCCGGGCACATCGCGGCGAGCCGGATCTTCGAGCCCGATCAGTCCGAGAAACGTCAGGCCTTCATATGGCGCGGCATCCGGTCTGGTCTCCGCTTTGGCCGCGCAGGCCAACACGCGCAAACCGTGGTGCGCAAGTTCCGCAGCCCGTTCGAGCCAGATTTTTTGATCTTCCGGTCCAAGGGGTGCGAGTTGCCCCTCCGGTGAAATAAAATGGCTGCTTTGCAACACCGCCTCGGGCGCCCCCTTGATGGCGTAGAGATAGTCGTTGTCGTGCCTGTGGACCGTGGCCATTCGTTTGCTGGTGCTGTCGAAAGCCACCTTCCGCACAGCGGGGTATCGCATCAGAAGGTCCTTGCGGGAATGTCCTTCTTCGAGACCGGCACGCAGCAACGCCACCTCCATGGGATCGCCTGCGCCCTCCGCCTCGGGCGTGTCGAGGGCCGCGTCATTGCAGAGAACGGCGACTTTGACCAGAGCGGCAAGCTGTGCATCGTCTCCGGGTTTGCTCCCTTCTGACGTGCTGTTCGTGCTCACCTCTCCCGAAGGCAGCCAAAACCGGCGGACGGTCATCCGGTTCTCGGTAAGCGTCCCGGTTTTGTCGGTCAGAATGACGGTCGTCGCCCCCAGAGTCTCCACGGCTGACAGGTGTTCGACCAGCGCGTTCTGGCGCGCCATCCGCCACATGCCCCGGGCCAGGGTGAGCGTTGCGACGACAGGCAGACCTTCGGGGATGGCAGCCACGGCAAGAGCAATGGACGCCTCGGCCATCAAAAACGCATCTTTGCCGGTCAGAATGCCGATCCCGGCGATCAATAGGGTCAGGGCCACTGTGGCCCAGACGAGTTGGGAGGAGAGATGGGCCAGTTTCTTTTCGATCGGCGACGTGCCTGCGCCCGCTTCTGCGACGAGTTTGGAGACCTGACCGATTTCGGTGGCAAGCCCGGTTCCCGTCACGACGCCGAGCGCACTTCCGGCGGTCAGTGCGGTTCCCCTGAACAGCATGGAATTCCGATCCGCCAGCCTTGCGGCTTCCGGCACCGGGGCTGCGTCTTTGGCGACGGCCACGGATTCGCCGGTCAGGGTGGATTCGTCGACCTGCGGGTTTGCCCCCTCGATCAATCGCAAATCCGCGGGAATGGCATCGCCTGCATCGAGCAGAACGATGTCTCCCGGAACCAGTTCGTCGGCGGGAATCATTCTGTCATGCCCGTCGCGGCGCACGCGCGCCTTGAGGGTTTCGAGAGCTTGCAGCCCCTCGATGGAACGGGCGGCTTTGAATTCGGTGAAGAACCCGATGAGTGTGTTGAGGCCGAGGACGATCACGATGGCGACCGCTTCTTCCACTTCCCGGAACAACGCAGCGAGCACCGCCGCACCGGCCAGAAGGAAAACGACGGGGCTTTGCAACTGCCTCAGGAGGAGGGTGACGATTCCGACCTTGCGTTTGGTTGCAAGCGTGTTCGGACCGAAACGCGCGCGCCGGTGCAGGACCTCGGATTCGGAGAGCCCTTTGCCAGCCGTCACCCCAAACTCCGCAAGGACGTGCTCTCCTGTCTGCGCGTGATAGCAGACGCCTGAATCGTTTTGCCGGGGCACTTTGCGGTCTCCTGACTCGCAACATTGAGATGTGAGAAAGCTAGGAAAAAATTCGGGGTGAGCCAATAACTTCGATCAAATTTAGGCCGGTATGGTTGCGGCATATTGTATGTTGCCATCCACGTGGACAGCGAGAGCGTGTCCGCGTTCATGATCGCAGGCGCCACAAGGTATTCTCCTGTCCTCCGATCTTCCTCAGGGCTCACATTGCGCGACATCAACCGGAGGTGCCTTGCTCTGTGTTACACTTAAAAGAACTGGAATGGCGTGGGCCTGAACTGCGTGACAGGTGTCGCATGAAGGGGAGGATGGCATGTCTTATGATGGCGACCGGTTCAAAGACCGTTCTGAGGCTGGACGGTTGTTGGGAGAGCGACTTGCGGACATGGGCTTGGAGCGCCCTGTCGTTTATGCCCTTCCACGGGGCGGCATCCCCGTCGCGCTTGAAGTTGCGAAGGCGCTCGAAGCCCCTCTCGATTTGATATTCGTCCGCAAAATCGGAGCCCCGGGCGCGCCGGAGGTTGCGCTTGGTGCCATCGTTGACGGAGAAAATCCACAGACCGTTATTAACGAAACTGTCCGGCAGAGTTCCCACGCCGATGCAAGCTATCTCGAACGGATGCGGGCGCAGGAGTTGAAAGAACTTGAACGGCGGCGTGCCCGCTATCTCGGGGACCGCAAACAAATCGCGGCCAAAGGGCGCACCGCCATTCTCGTCGACGACGGTCTGGCAACCGGTGCAAGCATGAAAGCCGCTTTGCTCGGGCTTCAGAAACAAGGCGCGGCGCGTGTCGTGATCGCGGTTCCGGTCGCGCCCGTCTATGTGCTGCCGGAATTCGAAGAATTGGCGGATTATGTGCTCTGTCTCAATCCGGCGCGCCCATTTTACGGTGTCGGAGCGTTTTATGAGGATTTCCATCAACTCTCTGATGAGGAGGCGGTCAGTCTTCTGCGGGAAGGATGGGAAAGGCACTTGGATGCCGCGCCCGTCCGGTCGATGTCGATGCGCCGTACCGTGTCCGTCCCGCCCTACGGTCTGGAGGGCGAGTTGACGGTCCCGGTCGATCCGCGCGGGCTTGTGCTTTTTGCTCATGGCAGCGGGTCGAGCCGTCTCAGCCCGCGCAATCGTTCGGTGGCTGAGACGCTGAACGCATATGGTTTTGCCACGCTGCTTTTCGACCTTTTGACATCGGAAGAGGCCGAAGATCGGCGCAATGTCTTCGATATTGCGAAACTCGCCGAACGCATCGTCGATACCGTGCTCTATGTCGGTTCCGAGCCTGATGTCGCAGACCTGCCCCTTGGTCTTTTCGGCGCAAGCACCGGGGCGGGGGCCGCTCTTGTCGCCGCCGCCGAGCTTCAGGAGCGGATCGGTGCCGTCGTTTCCCGAGGCGGTCGACCGGATCTGGCGGGCGGGCATCTTGCGGATGTGACCGCCCCCACATTGCTGATCGTGGGGGGCGACGATCACGAAGTGATTGCACTCAATCGCAAGGCGCAGGGCCAGTTCTCTTGTGAGACGATGCTGAAGATCGTCCCGGATGCGGGGCATCTCTTCGATGGGGTGGGGCAACTCGAAACGGTGTCGGAGATGGCAGCGGACTGGTTCGCGCATCATCTTCGTTTGCCTCCGGAGACGGTGCATCCGAAAGAGGAGCGGCACCTGACGGACAGAGCGGATATTGTTGCCGCGATACGCCGTGCCATGCACGCTTTGCCAGCACCCGAAACACCGGAGTTCGCCGAAGTCTTCGATCAATACGCCGCAGCAAAGATCGTCCTGCTGGGCGAGGCCTCGCACGGGACTTCGGAATTCTATCGTGCACGGGCCGCGATCACACAGAGATTGATCGAAAAGCACGGTTTCACCCTTGTTGCCATCGAAGGCGACTGGCCTGACGCGGCAATCATTGACCGTCACATTCGGGATCTGCCGCCAAGACCGTCGCACAAGCCACCCTTTTCGCGTTTTCCGGTCTGGATGTGGCGCAATCGCGAGGTCGAGGATTTCATCGCCTTCCTGCGACGTCACAACACCGATTTGCCTGTGGGGGAACAGGTCCGGTTCCGGGGGCTCGATTTGTACAGCATGACCTCGTCGATGGCTGCGGTGCTGGACTATCTCGAAAGGGTTGATCCGCAAGCGGCGAAGGAGGCGCGTACCCGCTACGAATGTATCGACCCGTGGTCGCATCAGCTTGCGACTTATGGCCGGGCCTCCCTCAGTCGCGGTTATGCGCTTTGTGAGGAGCCGGTGTTGCAAAACCTGCTCGGGCTTCTGGAAGAAGAACTCAGCTATTCCGCGAGGGACGGTGATGACTTCTTCGATGCGGTTCAGAATGCGCGTCTGATTGCAAATGCCGAACGCTATTATCGTGTGATGTATTACGGCTCGCATAAAACCTGGAATCTGCGAGACCGTCATATGTTCGAAACACTCGTACGCACGCTCGATCAGATGGGCCCCGATACCAAGGCCGTCGTCTGGGCTCATAACTCCCATATCGGCGATGCGCGGTTCACCGATATGGGACGGGCCCGGAATGAGTTGAATATCGGTCAGCTCTGTCGCGAAACCTACGGGAAGGATGCTGCGCTGATCGGGTTCGGCACGCATGCGGGCACGGTGGCCGCCGCGTCGGAATGGGATGCGCCGATGGAGGTGAAAACGGTGCGCCCCTCACGATCGGACAGTTTCGAAGCGCTGTGCCATGAGGTCGGAGAACCCCGCTTTCTTCTTGATTTCGGCGAGCGGGTGTCTCCCGCACTCCGTCGTGCGCTTTCCGAACCGTATCTCGAACGCTACATCGGGGTCATTTATCGCCCTGAAACGGAACGCTGGAGCCATTATTCCCATGCAACCCTTCCGGATCAGTATGACGCGTTCGTTTGGTTCGATCAGACAAAAGCCATAACCCCGATACCGGTCGAAATGTCAGAGGGCGCTGATGAGACTTATCCTTTCGGGCTATGAGCCGGGCCGGATATGGAATGCGGTTGGCGCAGAGGCCGTCGTGGCGCCGTGATCGCTGGCATCTATCGCGAGTTTTCGCGAAAGGAAACGATCAGGTCGTTTCCGTGCAGGATACGGTCTCGGGAAGCCTTGGTGTTTCCTTGCCGCCTGAGCTGAGACAGGCCTCGATTTGTTCGAAGTTCAAGACCTCTATGGCCTCCAGTTCCCGGATCAGGACGCGCATCCCGCGCTCGTGCGCAGTGATGATATCTGTGGCTGCCTTCTCGGCGCGTTTCAAAAGCTTCATGACCTCGTCATCGACCTGAGCGGCGGTCGCGTCCGCGTGTTCGCGTGGCTGCGCAATCGACTGGCCAAGGAAGGGATGATCTTGGCTTTGGCTCAGATCGACAGGCCCCAGATCGTCGTTCATCCCCCAGCGCGCGACCATCGAACGTGCCAGCGCAGTGGCGCGCCTGATGTCATCGTCGGCCCCCGAACTCACCGTTCCCAGAAGTTTCTTTTCTGCGGCGCGCCCTGCCAGAAGGATGATCAACTGGGCGCGCAGATAGCTTTCAGACAGAGTGTGATGCTCTTCGCGCTCCAGCATATGCGTGCCGCCAAGGCTCTGACCGCGAGGAATGATCGTGACCTTGTAGAGCGGATCTGCCTCCGGCGTGAAATATGCAGCTATCGTATGGCCCGCCTCATGAACCGAGAGGCGATGTTTTTCTTCGGGCTGAATGGCCAGAGTGCGCACAGTGCCCATCAGGACTTTGTCGCGGGCCTCCTGCAAATCCTGTGCGGTGATCGAACCGGCGCTGCGGCGCGCCGCGTTGATCGCGGCCTCGTTCAGCAGGTTCTTCAGGTCGGCGCCCGAAAATCCCGGCGTGCCCCCCGCGATGTCATCGAGGTTGCCCGGATCGTCCAGAGGCAGATCGCGGGCATGAATGTCGAGAATGGCTTTGCGCGCAGCACGGTCGGGGAGGTTCAGTGTCACATGCCGGTCAAACCGCCCCGGTCGCAAGAGGGCCGGGTCAAGTACGTCAGGGCGGTTCGTTGCCGCGAGGACGACGACCGCCTCCTTACCGTCGAACCCGTCAAGTTCCGCGAGAATCTGGTTGAGAGTTTGCTCGCGCTCGTCATGTCCTCCGCCAAGACCGGTTCCCCGTGTCCGCCCGATGCTGTCGAGCTCATCAATGAAAATCACGGCGGGGGCCGCTTTGCGTGCGGCCTCGAACATTTTTCGAACCCGCCCCGCACCGACCCCGACAAAGACCTCTATGAACTCCGAGCCCGAGGTCGAAAAGAACGGGACATCCGCTTCTCCGGCAAGAGCTTTGGCCATAAGCGTCTTGCCGGTGCCCGGCGGTCCCATCAACAGGACACCGTGGGGCACTTCCGCGCCGACCTTCTGGAACCGCTCGGGCTCACGTAGGAATTCCACAAGTTCGGCGACTTCCTTTTTGGCTTGATCCTGTCCCGCCACATCGGCGAACGTCGTGCGTTTCGTCGATGTGCTGGGCTTTGAAAACCGGCCACTGAAGAGATTGCCGACCGCTCCCTGGCCAAACCCGTCGCCAATCTGGCCCATCATGCGCCGCTGAAACCAGAAATATAATGCGAGGATCAGTATCCACGGCAGGAAATAGCTGAGGAGCGATGTGCCCTTTGGTGCTTGTGCCGTGATCTCGACGTCCTGCGCTTCAAGCAAAGGCAGAAGCTCCGGGTCGCCCTGAGAGGGCGTGACCGCACGGTATTTTTGCGGGGCCTCGTCACCGGTCTCGCTCGTGTCGATTGTGATGGCATGGTCCTCAAGCAACGCTTGTCGCGCTTCGCCGCTCCGGATCATCTGTTTGATTTCCGTATAGGACACGTTTTGATAGCTGTCGGCGGGGGCGTTGAGCATGAAACTCAAGAGCACGATGATGAATAATGCCCAAGAGACAATCGTCATCCATTGTCCGGATCTGGGTGGCTCGCCATCGCCGGGCGGGTGCGGTGCTGCGTTTGCCATGCCTTCTCCTCCATGTGAGCGACATTTTCAGGAATATCCTCCCGTTGGGCGATGACCTATGTCAATGCCCTGTGCCGGTATCCGAATGCGGGCAGCATCGGTTCGCCTCGAAACGCGATGTCGCCGACGCATCACCATCCCGCTTGCGGAGCCATATCCGCAGTGCGATGTTTGGCGCGTATCATTCGAGAGACCCCGATGACCTTCAAGCTGGAACTGATCCCCGAGGCTGTCGCCCGTTATCGGCGCGAGCGGGACCGGTTTGTGAAACTCGCCGATCGTGTTTCCGAGATATGCCGGAAGGATGTGTGCGAACGATATGCCATCCGGGCTCAGGTGACGTTTCGGGTGAAAAGCGAGAAATCCTTTGAGAGCAAACTCAAGCGTTTCAGGAATGAGGGCAAACGCCATTATCAGACCGTGGATGATATTTTCGCCGATATCAGGGATATCGCAGGCGTGCGCATCTCCGCGTATCTGGAAGAGGATTGCGAAGAGATTATCGCACGACTTCCCGCCGTATTTCGCGGGCCTCATGGGCAAGGCGACATCGAGGTGGACCGCAAGGACAAGAAGACCCCCGAAAATCAGAATTTTTACTGGGCGATTCATGCCCAGGTCAGTCTGCCCGATGAGTTTCTGCCGGGCGGATACGAGAGCCTCGGGGATCTGAGTTGCGAGGTGCAGGTGTGCACATTGATCGCCAATGTCTGGAACGAGATCGAACACGGGATAGGCTACAAGTCCGAACTCGGTGCCCCTTCGGAGGAGGAGAAGTATCACCTTGCCGAGCTTGGGCGTCTGATGCGGCAAGGCGATGTGACGATTGCATCTCTCGTTGCGGCCCGAGAGCGCCGTATCCGGGCAAGGCGGGAGCAGTCGTAGGCACAACGGTCAGAGCGGTCTGTTGGCTGAGGCCGAACCGCTCTGCCGCATTGCTGTCAGGTTCAGCGGGTGCGGGCTATCCGTGCTTTCACGATCGCGTTGAGGACCGCCAGCTGTTCGGCCTTGCTGTCCTGTGCCACCGCTTCGAGCGCGCGGATGTCGTCCTGAAAGGCCATGAAATTCTGTTCGAGCTCTTCGCTGGACAAAGGCTGGCGTTCGTGACGGTCGACGAAGGTTTCGGCACTCGTGGCGAGGAAATAGAAGGCGGCGGCGTGGTCCGGTTCCGCCAGCGCGCGTTCGAATGCCGCTTTCGCGACGGCGGAATAGGCGTGAATGCCACGGCCTTTTTCGGTGATCAGATCGAGGAGGAAGGTGAACATCGGTGTCTCCTTAAAACATCGGGGGTTAAAACGTCAGGCTGCGGGCACCACCATGGGCGGCAGACCAGTCCAGCGGGGCGTCGAGAAAAGCGGCAATGGTGTCGCGCTGTTCCGGGGTGAAACGGTCATGCGCGCGGGCCACGTCGAGAATGTCTTTCCAGGTGGCCAGCGCATGAAGGCGAATGCCCGCACGCTCCATCGCGGCGCGGGTTTCGGGGAAGATGTCATACTGGAACAGCATGAACACGTCCCGCACGACAAGACCAGCAGCCCGCAGCGCCTCGCAGAACCGCAGTTTCGAGGCCCCGTCGGTGGTCAGATCCTCGACCAGAAGCACGCGCTGGCCGGGTTCCCATATCCCTTCGATATGCGCCTCGGGGCCGAAACCCTGCGCCCGTTTGCGGACATATTGCATCGGCAGTCCGGTCTCGGCGGCGATCCAGGCGGCGAAGGGAATGCCCGCGGTCTCGGCGCCGGCGATGGCGTCGATCCGGTCGCGCCCGATCTCGGCGTCGATCACCTCGGAGGCAAAGCCCATGAGTTTTTCACGCACCGCAGGGACGGAGATGACCTTGCGCACATTGATATAGACCGGGCTCGCAATCCCTGAGGACAGGATGAAAGGACGTGTTTCCGCCACTTCGACGGCGCGAATATCGAGAAGGGCAAGCGC
This sequence comes from Celeribacter persicus, assembly GCF_003050785.1. Classification (GTDB taxonomy): domain Bacteria; phylum Pseudomonadota; class Alphaproteobacteria; order Rhodobacterales; family Rhodobacteraceae; genus Celeribacter; species Celeribacter persicus. The sequence continues at coordinate 206,604 of NZ_QAOH01000007.1, read as the reverse complement.
CGTGCGTCGGGCGAAATCGGTGCGGGTTTCGGGGCTTAAGGGCATGGTTGAAGACATGATGTGAGGCTCCTTCATGATGCGGCCTCCATATAACTGGCGAGGATGTCCACGCCCACCATGAAATCGGCGATCTCCATCGCCTCGTCGGGATTGTGCGAACCGTTGCGGTTGCGCACGAAGACCATGCCGGAGGGCACGCCCGCCTGTGCGAACACCGCCGCGTCATGACCGCCGCCCGAGGCCATGGAGAACGCCTCTCCCGTGACGGACGCCATGGCGCGTTCAAGTCCCGAGACCAGTGCCGGGTCCATCAGGGCAGGGGCAACGGCGACCTCGGGACCAAGCTCGAAACGCACGCCGCGCGAGCGGGCGATGTCGGCCATTTCGTCCTTGAGATAGCGGCGCATCTGATCGAGCGTGCCTGCGTCCTGCGACCGGATGTCGAGGGAAAAGGTGATCTCGTCGGGGATGCGGGCAATCGCATGCCGCGTCGGATCGGTGCCGACGACGCCGGAGGTGAGAACGAGATCCTGGCCGGTGTTGAGCAGGTGCTGCCATGTGCTGTCGAGCCGGTGCATCAGCTCGGCAAAGGCCAGAACCGGGTCGTGGCGATAGGCGCGCGGCACCGCGCCGGAGTGACCGGCCTGACCGATGCAATGGATGTCACGATAGCGGAAATTGCCGCGAATGCCGGTGACGACGGCGGCGGGGATATTGCGTTCGACCAGAAGCGGGCCTTGTTCGATGTGCAACTCAAGATAGGCCTCGATCCGGCTCAGATCGCAGAGCGGTTCTTGCGCTTGGATCGGCGCGGTGTCGATGCCGAGGGCTTCGAGATGCGCGCCGAGCGACCGCCTGTCACCCTTGTGCGCGGCATGAAATTCGCCCTCGGGCAATGTGCCGGTCAGCAGTTTTGAGCCGATGTAACATGCCCCGAACCACGCACTTTCCTCTCCGCGCATGGCGAGAACCTTGACTGGACGGGAGAGCGCGCGCAGGCCGCGTCGTGCTGCGATCAACACCACCAGCCCGGCGATCACACCGGCCAGCCCATCGTAATTGCCGCCCATGGGAACGGAATCCACATGGCTGCCGATCATGGTGAACCTATCGGAATCTTCATGCTCTGGAAGAGAAAACAAAAGGTTACGACCCAAATCTTCAGTGACGCACAAACCTTCCGTCCGGGCGCGTTCGGCGAGATAGGACAGCGTTTCGGTTTCCCTGGCGGAAAAAGCCGGACGGCTTACCCCTGCGGCATCGGCGGAGAGGGCGCGAATGTCCTCGAACATCTCGGAGGCCAGAGCGGCCAGGTCTTCGGTGCGGTGGTGTTTCATTCGAACACCCCGGCCTCGGGGGCTTCGATGCTGCCGATGATTTCGTCCAGAGTGGCGATGCCGCGTTCCGTCATCCAGCCATGAAGCTCGGTGATGAGACGGGCCATGACGGTGGGCGACTGGAAGGTCGCGGTGCCGATCTGCACCGCACGCGCACCCGCGATGAGGAATTCGAGCACATCGTCCAGCGTCGCAATCCCGCCGCAGCCGATCACCGGAATGTCGCAGGCCCGCGCGCATTGATAGGTCATCCGAAGCGCGATGGGCTTGATCGCCGGACCCGACATGCCGCCCATGACATTGCCGAGGCGCGGACGGCGGCTGCCGATGTCGATGGACATGCCGAGCATGGTGTTGGCGGTCACGAGCGCGTCGGCGCCGGCGGCTTCGGCGGCGCGGGCCACTTCGACCGGCTCACCGGTGTTGGGCGTGAGCTTGGCCCAGAGCGGCAGATCGGTTTCCGCGCGCAGGCGGGTGACGACCTCATGCGTCGTGTCGGGCCGCATGGCGAAGGCGTTGCCGTCGGCCTCGATATTGGGGCAGGATATATTGGCCTCGATGGCGGTGACGCCCGGTAGGCTGACCTCGCCGCAAAGCCGCGCGAATTCATCGACGGAATGCGCCGAGATCGACACCACCAGAGGGGATTTGAAGGCGGCCCAGTAGGGCAGCATCTCGTCGCGGAAATGGTCGATGCCTTTCGACGGAATGCCGATGGCGTTGATCATGCCCGATTGCATGTCACAGACGCGGGGCGTCGGATTGCCGGTGCGGGTGCCGTGCATGATGGTCTTGAGCACATGCGCGCCCAAGACATCGAGATCGAACACATCCGCGAGGTCCTCGGAGAAGGTGCCGGAGGCGGGCATGATCGGGTTTTTGAGCGTCAGCGTTCCGATGTGGGCACTGAGATCGACGGGGTGCAGGTCTTTCATCAGATCGCCTCCGCAATGGGGAAGACCGGGCCTTCGCGGCAGACCCGGCGCTGAATGATGCGGTCGCCAACCCGGAAACTGCGCACGCAGGCCTGACACATGCCGAGACCGCAGGCCATTTGCTGTTCCATGGCAATCTCGCCGGGGATGCCGTGGGTGTCCCCGAGGTCTTGCAGCAGGCGCAAAAGGCGCGAGGAGCCGCAGGTGTAGAAGGCGTCGACCATGCCTTGTGCGATCCGGGATTCGATGAGCGGGCGTAGCGCTTCCGGTGTGGAACTGCCGTCCTGATCGTGGACAACGATCACCTCGGCGCCGAAGCTCTCGAACAGGCCGACGGACATGGCAAGCTCGGGGCGACGGGCGGAGCAGATCGCGGTCAGCTTGCGGCCCTTCTCCTGCGCCATTTGCGCGAGAGGGGCGAGAGTGGCAAGCCCGACCCCGCGCGCGACCAGCATGAGGTTCTGCCACTCAATGGGCATCGAGAACCCGTGTCCCAGCGGGCCGAGCACGTTGAACGCATCGCCGGGGCGCAGAGTCGCGAGACCTCGTGTCCCGGCTCCGGTAACCTTGTAAAGAAACTCCAGACGCCCCGTGGCCTTGTCATAGCCATAGATGCTCATCGGTCGGCGCAGGAACGGATGCTCGCCCTTGGGGGCGGGGCAGAGCAGTTGGAAAAACTGGCCCGGCTGGCAGTCGAGAATGGCCTCGGGGGCCTCAAGCACCAGTCGGCGGTATTCACCGTTCACGGGCGTATTGGAGCGCACGAGACAGGTGGCTTCGGAACAGCGGGGCCGGAGCCCCTGCGGCACAGGGACGGACACAACGGTCGGAATCTGGGTCATTTGTCTGCCTTTTCTCAGCCGTAGATCAGCTTGGGAATGAAGAGGGAGATTTGCGGAATATAGGTGATGAGCAGAAGCACGATCAGGTTCACCAGCACGAAGGGCCAGACCCCTCGGATGATGTCGGCCACGGGTTTATTCAGCGTCGAGGAGGCGACGAAAATATCGAGCCCGAAGGGCGGCGTGATCATCCCGAGGCTGACGTTCAGCGTCACCAGCATGCCGAAATGCACCGGGTCGATGCCAAAACTCATGGCGACCGGGTAGAGCGGGGGGACCAGAACCAGAAGTGTCGAGTTCGGGTCGATGAACATGCCCGCCACGAAGAACAGCACGTTGACCGCGATCAGAAAGGTGATCTTGCCCGCGCCGGAGGCTTCCAGAAAGGCGATGATCTCATTGGGGACTTGCGCCAGCGTGACGAAGAAGGAGATCAGTCCGCCCATGGCCAAAAGCACAAAGATGATCGAGGTGTTCACCGCACTGTCTTCGGTGATTTTGGCGAGGCCTTTGAGATCGAGCGCGCGGAACACGAACATTTCGACGAGGATCGCATAGACCACGCTGACGGCGGCGGCCTCGGTGGGGGTGATGATGCCGGAATAGATGCCACCCAGGATGATCACCGGCATGCCGAGCGCCCATTTCGCCTCCCAGATCGCTTTGAGCCGCGCGGGCCATGGCAGGCGTGTGTCGTGTTGGACACCATCGCGCGCCGCCTGAATGCGGACGTAGACGGAGAAGGCGAACCCAAGCAGCAGGCCGACGGCGAGACCGCCCGCGAAAAGCTTCGAGATCGAAGTGCCGGTGATCCAGCCATAGACGATCAGCGTGATGGAGGGCGGGATCAAAAGCGCGGTTTCCGCCGAGGACACCAAAAGTCCGAGGCTGAATTTGTCGGAATAGCCCGCCCGGCGCAATTCCGGGTAGACCATGCGGCCCATGGCGGCGACGGTTGCGGGGGCGGAGCCGGAGACCGCGCCGAAGGCCATGCTGCCGCCGACGACGACGTGTCCCATGCCGCCTTTTGTGTGGCCGACGAGCGCCTTGACGACTCTGATGAGCTGGCGCGCGATCTGGCCGGAACCCATGAGGTTGGCCGCGAAGATGAAGAAGGGGATCGCCAGAAGTGTCGAGTGGTCGATGCCGCCGACGATCTTCTGCACCACCGCTGCGTCGGGCAGGCGGGCGTAGAAGGCTTCTTTATAGGCGAGTGCCGGGATGCTCAGGACGAGCAGCATCTCGAATCCCGCGACCAGAAGGACGATGGCGAGAACGATGATGAGGGCGAAGATCATTCGGCGGCCTCCCGATAGCGGTCAATGAGGCCCAGAAGGCTCAGCCCGTAGCGCAGGCCCAGAAGCACAAAACCCACGACCGGTGCGAGGTAGATCACGCCCATGGGGACGCCGAGGGTCGGGGATTTCTGGCCGGATTTAAGGACGAACTGCACCAGATCGAGCGCCAGCCATGCGACATAGAGACTCATGCAAAGTCCAACGAAATCAATGAGTTTCAGAAGGGCCTTGAGTGCGGGTGAGGGCAGGCGGTCGCGCAGATTGGTGATCCCCACATGCTTGCCCCGCTCCAGCGCCAGTCCCAGCGCCAGAAACACAAGAAACAGGTTCATGATCCGCACGGCCTCTTCAATCCAGGCAAAACGGCTGGCGAATGTGCCACCGATTTCGCGGGTCACGACCGAGCCGGTGTAGAGAAACACCATGATCAGGAAAAGGGCGATGAGAACGGTTCTTTCGACCGTTCGGAGCAGATTGAGAGCTTGCATGAGAGGGCTTTCGATCACCGTGGAAGGAGAGCTCCGCACCCAGTTCTGAATGGGCGCGGAGCAGAGAGACCCGGAAGGGGAACCGGGTCCGTCAGGGGTTTAGAGCGCGCCGTAGGCTTCGGTATAGATGTCGAGCAGATTCTGGCCTGCTTCGCCGGTCTTGGCGACATAGGCCTCGGAGGCCGGCCCGAACATCACATCACGGAACTCGGCGCGCTCGGTTTCATCGGCGACGCGCACATTGGTGCCGGCTTCCTTGATGGTCTCAAGCGCGGCTTCGACGGCGGCAGCCTTATGCGCGGTCAGATCGGGGATCACTTCGGCAAAGGCGTCCTTGATGATGGTCTGGTAATTCTCCGGCAGGCTGTCCCAGAACATCGGGTTGAACAGGATCACATCCTCCATCGCGCCGTGATCGGAGACCACGAGGTTTTTCTGTACCTCGTAGAACTTCATTGCCTTGATCGTGTCGAGCGGGTTTTCCTCGCCGTCCACGACGCCGGTTTGCAGCGAGGTGTAAAGCTCGCCGAAGGGCAGCGCGATGGCGGAGGCGCCGAGCGCGTTGAACTGTTCGATCAGGATCGAGCTGTCCATGACGCGGAATTTCTGACCGGCGAAATCGGCGAGCGTGTCGAGCGGTTCGTTCGAGGTGAACTGTTTCTTGCCGTTGGGCCAGAGGTCGATGGCAACCATGCCCTTGTCCGAGAAACTGTCGAGCAGCGCCTGACCGAAGGGGCCGTCGCGCAGCGCTTCGGCTTTTGCGGCGTCTTCGGGGATCAGGTAGGGGATGTCGAGGATCGACACCAGCGGGTTGAAACCGCCGAGGAAGGCTGCGGGGGCGACGGTGCCCTCAAGCGTGCCGAGTTGCACACCCTCGTTCATCTGGCGTTGATTGCCGAGCTGGCCCTGCGGGAAGATCTGGAATTCCACATCGCCGTCCGTGCGTTCGGAGACAAGCTCCGCCACCTTTTCAAGATGGATGTGGCGACTTTGCTGTGTGCTTTCGAGATGGCCGATGCGGGCCACGTAGTCCTGAGCGAGCGCGGGGCTGGCGATGGCGAGCCCGGCCAGCAGCACGGCGGACAGAAGAGTTTTGGGTTGAGACATGAAGGGCTCCCGAGTTGGTTTGGTTCTGGAAATCATAGACTCCCGAAAGCGGAGGTCAGGTCAATAAAAAAGTCTAAAAAATGAGACGAAATGTGATTTTGACCGGATGATTTATTTTTCCGCTGAAATTTTGGGCTGAATTTCAGGCTTTGACGCCCTCGCGCGCGATCAGGTCTTCGACATGCTCCGCCGCTTCCCGACCTTTGAGCGAACTGTTCCACAACCGCTCCGCAATACCTTCATGCAATTCAAGCGCCTCAGGGGCGGAGGTGATCAGACCGACACCGATGCGGATATTCGGGTTGTGGCCGAGGCGAAAGGGGCTGATCGTCAGGATCGAGCGCCCGGCCTGACGCATGATCTGGAACGAGGTCGAGGGGATCGGTTCGCGGGCAACCCCGATCTGGATGCCGATGTCGGGCGCGCGCAGCATTTCAACGATATGCCGCACCTCGGCAAGCGCCATCTTGCGGCGCTGTTCGCGGATATCGGGGGCAAGCTCCGGGCTGCCTTCGAGGCCCTCGCGCAGAAATTTGCGAATGTCCGCGTCGGAAATGATCGAGGCGAGCAAGGGGCGTCTCTGGGCGAAGCGCTGCTTTCTTTTTCTGAGGATTTCGAGGATTTTCGCAATGTCCTGATGTTCGGAGGCGGGGACGGATTCGCTTAACACATCCTTGAGCACGGCGTCGTAGCGGTCGGTCGTCACCAGATAGGAGATCGGGCTGAACAGGCCGATGATCTGGTCGCAATCCTCCTCGATCTGGCGCATGCGCTCGAAAAAACTCAGCGCATTATCGACATATTCGATGCCGACGCCCAAGAGGCTCGGCAGTGACACATGAAGTTCGTTCGCGATGGCCGAGAGCATGTCGATCTTGGTGATCTCGCCCTTTTCGGCTCGATAGAGCGCGGCGCGGGAGATGTTCAATCGGGCTGCAAGGTCCTCGGGAGAGAGATTGCGGCCAAGGCGATGGGCCTTGAGGCGCGCGCCGATGTCTTGGAAATTGATGTGCGTCTCTTCCACAGTGGGCTCGCTTGAAATCTGTTTGTGTCTCGATGTGCCTGACCTAAGAGGGCGGCATGAAGAATTGTCTCAAACTTGAGACAATCACGCTTTTCCCGATGTCGCAAGGGTGATTTCGAAACCGTGTCTGGTGAAAATTTCGTCAAAATCTCAGAAAACCGGCTGTTCAGAGGGTTTGGTTGCGCAGGATACCGGGCAGGATGTCATAGGTGCGGCGAAAGGCGGTGGTGAAATTTTCCGGCGTGGTGTAGCCCGCGAGATAGGCCGCCTGGGCGATCGTGGCGCCATCTTCGCTCAGGGCGCGATACGCCTGGGCCAGACGTTCGCGCCGCAGGAAATCGCGGATCGTGAGACCATAGGCGGTTTTGAACTGTCGCTGGAGCGAGCGTCGGTTCAGTCCCATTTCGTGCTCAAGATGCGCCATGTTGAGCGGTTGTGACAAGTGGTCGAGCAGGTGTAGCCGCGTGCGCTCGGCAATCGTTGCGGGGGGGAGCTGTGCGCTTTGCTCCTGCGTCAGCAGACGCCGCAAAAGTTCCAGCCCGCGCGACATGCGGTAAAGCCCGGTCTGCGCACCGAATGCCTGCGGGGGCGGGGCGATGATCTGGGTGGCGAGCCGGACGGTTTCCTTGTCCGGACGCCAGTGCCGGATGCTGTTGCCACTCCCTTGCAGACCGCGCGGCAGTCCGCCCATCTCCGCGACCCAGCCCAGTGGCGTGGCGATGGCCAGTTTGCGATAGGGATGTCCGAAACTTTCGACATGGCGCAGCGTTGTGGGATGCCGGATGCTCATCATCAGCGCGTCGGGTGTCTGGCGGGCGTCCAGATCGACCTTCTGCTGTCCGATTGTGAACACATGCTGTCCGCTCAACAGGATGAGAAGTTGAAATTTTGGGTCCAGTTCCTGAACCGCGCCGTCTTCGACCCTGTCTTTGTTCTGGTCGAGCACGCCGATGCGAAATTCTCCGGGAAAGCGATCTACGCTCATGGTGTTGTGTTCCGCTGTTGATGTCGTTTGCGCAAAGGTGAAAGTCGCTGCGGCCAAGCTGTCCGATATGGACCTGACTCGTGTGCGACAGTATGAAGTCCGACAAAATAACTCAAGATAGTCCGCGCAGCCAGGGCAAGCTCAGGGCCAGCCCGCGCCAAAGTGCGGCCAAAACGGACAGATGCGCATCATGACACAGATGACACGGGGCGTGGCCCTGACCCTTGCCAGCCTGATGGCCTCCACCGCAATCGTCGCGCCAGCCTTGGCGCAGGAGACGGTCGAACTGGAGCAAATCCTGATAGAAGGGCTTACGGAAGAGGCCGACGGGCCGGTGGAAGGCTATGCCGCGGGGCAAAGCGCCTCGGCCACCGGCAGCGACATTGCACTGGTGAAGACGCCGGTGACCGTCAATGTGATCGGGCAGGATCAGATCGAAGATCAGGGGGCGACCTCCGTGGCAGAAGCGCTGCGTTATACCGCCGGTGTTTCCGCCGAGTATCGCGGAACCTCGAACCTGAGCGACGAAATTCAGCTTCGGGGCTTCGGCGACCGGACCTTCGTGCCGAAATTTCTCGATGGCCTGTCTTTCGGCCAGGGCATCCATGCTCAGCTCGACCCGTTCTATCTCGAACGGATCGAGGTGGTGAAGGGGCCGAACTCCGTGGCCTACGGACAGGTGACGCCGGGGGGGCTGATCGCCATGTCGTCGAAAAAGCCCACCGAGGATCAGGGCAACAGGGTGGAGCTGGCCGTGGGCTCGGACGAGTACGTGCGGTTCAGTGGCGATTTTCAGGGTGATCTCGATGACGAAGGACGTCTGAAATACCGGTTTGTCGGCTCCGCCTGGCAGAAAAACCTGCAAGGCGATTTCGATCAGAACCGCTTTTTCATAGCCCCCTCGCTGGAATGGCAAGTGTCGGAGGCCACGACACTGACCCTTTCCGCGCTTTATCAGAATGAACCGGATGCCGGGAACCGGGGCTTCATGCCCTATTACGGCATCGTTAAGCCGACCGAGGACGGCATTCTGCTGGACGACGATTTTCAGTCTTACGCCCCGGATTACGACAGCGTCGAGCGCGAGACCAAATCGCTGGGCTACGAGTTGACCCACGAGTTCGCCAATGGCTGGACGCTTGATCACAGCCTGCGCTACACGGAACTTGAGATCAGCCAGACCCAGGTCGGCATGTGGGATCCGGTTGATTACGGCACCGATGACAGCGACTTTTATCTCTACCGTTTCCTGAGCGAAGACAGCGCCCAAACCCTCGCGGGGGATGTGCAGGTTTCCGGGCAGGTGCAGACCGGTGGGCTGACCCACGAACTGACCTTCGGGATGGATTATCTCAAGAACGAGGTCGACAGCTCCTATGCCCGTTCCGCGACGGACACCTATATCTTCAGCGTTGTGGATATGAACTACCCGGATGCGGCTGACATCGCGGCGATGACACTCGATGGCTATAGCTATACCTCCACCTCGGACCTGACCCAGACCGGACTTTTTGCACAGGACCGGATCACCTTCGGCGATTGGGCGGTGCTTTTAGGCGGGCGGTATGACTGGACCGAAACCGTCGCCACGCGAAACGGGGTTCATACCGGCACTTATGAGGACGAGGCCTTCACCGGGCGCGCGGCGGTGAGCTATACCACGGCCTTCGGTCTTGTGCCTTACCTGAGCTACTCGACCTCTTTCGAACCCGTTACCTCGCTCGATGACAGTGGTGAGGCGACATTCGAGCCCACCACGGGCGAGCAATGGGAGGTCGGGGCGAAATGGCAATCCTCCGATGGGCGCTTCCTTGTCTCGGCGGCCTATTTCGACATCACGAAAAAGAACATCACCGAAAGCGATCCGGTGACCAGTGAAACCGTGCAGATCGGGGAAATCCGCTCCAAGGGCTTCGAGATCGAAGCGCGTGGCGAACTGACCGACCGTCTCTCCGTCATCGGCTCCTATTTCAACACCGATGCGACCTATGAGACGGGGGATGACAAGGGCAACACCTTCTACGCCGTGCCGACCGAACAGGCGGCGCTTTGGGTGAAATATGCGGTCAATGACGCCTTCGACGTCTCGCTGGGTGCGCGCTACACCGGCAGCAGCTATGCCAACAGCGCCAATACCCTGTCCGTGCCGTCCTATACGCTTTTCGATGCGGGTTTCGGGGTGGATCTCGGCGCGCTCTGGCCCTCGGCCGAAGGGGTGAACGCCAAACTGTCGATCCAAAACCTGACCGACGAACGTTATGTCGCCTCCTGTGTGCGCAGCTATTGCTGGCTGGGCGAGGGGCGCAACCTTCAGGCGAGCGTGAGCTATGAGTGGTAAGTTTCTGGGAGCGCTGCTGGTTCTGGCGGCGCTTACCGATCCTGTGCATGGGGAAGCCATGAAACCTATGGTCGAACCGTTTGCAGAAACGGCGCAGATCGTTTCCGGGGAAAGCTATCGCTTTCCCCTTTCCATTGCGCCCGGCAGCTATGTGATCGGCCATCTCGACAGTGGCAAAATCCCGGTCGATCTGAGCCTGATCTCGGAGACCGGAGCGCCGATCCGCCGCCTGCTCGATGCCAGCACTGGCAACGCGGGTTTTCAGTTCGTGGTGCCGGACGGAGCTGCGGGGATGCTGGCGCGCGGGCAGGAGACGGGCCCCGTGACCCTCATGATCGACAGGGTTCTTGAACAAGAAGCGCTGACCGGTATGCCACCCGCGCCTTTGCTGAGCCCCACCATGGCGACCCTGTCCGATCATCTGGCGCAGGGAGGTACGACAGGGGCCTTCTGGCAGGATCGCATGCGTGAAGGCACGCCCATGATCGAACCTTCCGGGCACGAGGGCCATGTCATCGTGACCTTTCTGTGGCGCGGGGCGGAGAAAAACGTCCGGCTCTGGGGGGCGCCCGCTTCTGATCATGTCTGGATGACACGACTGGGCGACAGTGATGTCTGGTTCGCGTCCTTCGAGGTGCCTGACAGCCTGCGCCTGACCTATGGCATTGCGCCCGATGTGCCGCAATTCGCGGGCACGGCGCGGGAGAACCGGGTGGCGCTGCTCGCGACACTTCAGGCCGACCCGCTCAATCGTTATCCGATTTATCCCGAGGCCTCCGACATCTGGGCGCAGCGTTCGGAACTTTCTCTGCCGAACGCGCCGGATCAGCCGGGGATGACTGGGGTCTTGCCTGTCGCGCGCGGTGCGATTTCGTCCTTCGATTTCACCTCCGAGGCGCTGGGCAATACCCGCCGGGTCGATGTTTATACGCCTGCGGGGTTCGATCCCTCGGACCCGGAGACCGTGTTGCTCGTCCTGTTCGATGGCCCTGCCTATCAGACTCCACGCGCGCCGGTGCCCGAGATTCTCGATCGGCTGATCGCGGCGGGGGAACTGCCGCCGGTGGTCGCGGTTCTGATCGACCCGCTCGACAGTGAGACCCGCAGACGGGAGTTGCCGCTCAACCCTACGTTTCTTGCGGCGGTGTCCGATGAAATCCTGCCGCATGTGTCCCGTGATCTGGGTCTGCCTCTAAGCCCCGCGCGCACCGTCGTGGCGGGCTCCTCTTATGGCGGGCTGGCCTCTGCCTGGTTCGTTCATGAGCGGCCCGAGGTCTTCGGCAATGCGATCATTCTCTCGGGGTCTTTCTGGTGGGCACCGGAGGGCGATGCGGGGCAGGGGGCACCCTATATGTCGCGGCTCTGGATGGAAGACGCGCCTCGGGATGTGCGCTTGTGGATGTCTGCCGGTCTCTACGAGGCGGCGCGTCTGCCGGGGGAGGTTTCGATCCTCGAAACCAGCCGTCATCTGCGCGATATCCTGACGATGGCCGGGGTCGATCTGAGCTATCGCGAATATGCCGGTGGCCATGATTACCTGATCTGGCGCGGGGCGCTGGCCGAGGGTTTGCTGAACCTGTTCGGGACCGCACCTCCCTGAGCCTGAGAAGGCCCGGTTTCCGGGGATGATGACGGCCATGGCACAGAAGGCGACGCCGAAAAGCTCCGGGCCGCGATGAAATTTCCTCTGTCGCCCCTTGTCTCCCGGCACCGTCTTCGCGCAGCATTTGCGCGGTCGGGGTCGCAAGCCGGGAGGAGGGGTGCGTGGAGAAAACCGAAGAATGTCCGAATGCCTCGGTGATCATCGGAGGGCAGGGCGGTGGATTCCTGTCTGCGGCGCTGGCGCGCCTGCCCGTGTCTCATCCGATGGTACTGGTCTCCGACGACCCGGCGTTGGCGGATTTCCTCAGCGCAGATATGCGGCTGAGCTACAATGCGGCAGGTTTCGATGGCATTCCGATCCGTTTCGCCGAAATTCGGGAGACTCTTGGGGCCACGGTGGCCGAAAGCGGCGCGGCGCTGATTGTCGTGGATATGCGCTGGGGCCATGGTACGGTCTCGGCTACGGCGAATTTCGAGAACTGGGGTACGGTTTGCGACCAGATTGCGCGGGCGGACGGGGTCGGCATCCTGTCGATCTATGACCGCGATCTGATGATCGAGGATCAGTTGCTCTCCGCCCTGCGCGCGCACAGTCATTTTCTTGCCCCCTCGGGGCTTTTCGACAACCCCTACTGGTTGCCGCCCGCCTATCTGAACGGCGCCACCCTGACGGAACAGATTCTCTATCTGATCGGACGGCTGGTGCCGGATTATCAGGAGACGGAGGTCTACACCCGCGTGGTGGACGATGCCGCGACCGGCGCGAACCCGCATTGGTTGCAGACCCCGCGCCGGATCAGACCGCCCACGGGCACGGCGGAGGCGTGGAAAATCCGCTGTTTCGGTCGGCTGCGGATTTATCGCGCCGACAGCAGCCAGATCAAATGGGACATTCCCGGCAGCGCGCCGAAAAAGTCGAAAACGCTGTTTGCCTATTTGTTGCACTGTGGAGAGCGGGGCGCGCGGGCGGATCAGCTTGCGGAGCTTCTCTGGCCGGATGAGCCGGAGGAAGACACCAAACGCGCCCGGCTGCACCACGCCATCGCCATGCTGCGCAAGACGCTCGGCGGCAAGGGCTTCGTGTTGCGCAATGGCGAATATTACAGCCTCGCCCCGCCGCCTGGGTCCTGGATCGACATTTCGAGTTTCGAACAACTTTGCAACCGCGCCAAGTCGCTGGCGAAATCGGGGCAGGACGAGGAGGCGATGACGGTGCTCAACACGGCGGCACAGCTCTATTCCGGCGATCTGCTCGAAGATATTCCCAGCGAGTACACCGAGACCGAGATGGAAGACTGGCTGATCCCGCGCCGGGTCTGGCTGCGGGATATGGCGGTGAAGGTGCAGCGCGACAAGGCGGAAATATTGCGCCGCAAGGGGCGGCTGCGCGAAGCGCTGGACTGTTGCCAGAAGGCGCTGGCGATGGACCCGATCTCGGAGATTGCCCATGCCGAGGCGATGCGGATTTTCCACGCCCAGGGGCGGCCCGAGACGGTGCTGCGGCAACATCGGCAGTATCTGGCGAATCTGGAAGGGATGGGGCTTGGAAAGGGTGCGCCGGAGGTTGCCAAACTGGCCCGGGAACTTTCTTCAAGTAATTGATTTGAAAATTTAAAATATACCCAAAGAAAAACCAAAGCCAGAGATATAATCTGATTTCAGAAACGCACACATAACGCACATCATGGGAGGATATAGGATGAGCGTTGCGGAAATGATCCGCAGGGAGGACGGGTTCGACCCGTTCGACCTCAAGGACCCGTATGATATCTGGAAACACCTGCGCGACGAGGCCCCCGTGTTCTTTCACGAACCGACCGGCTATTTCGTCGTCACCCGTCACGCCGAGATCAAGGCCGTGTTCGACGACTGGCAGACCTTTTCTTCGGAAAACGCCCAAGCGCCGATGCGGCCGATGTGCGAGGAGGGCAGGCGCATCATGAAGGAGGGCGGCTTTACCGCCTATTCCGGGCTTTCGGCCCGGGTGCCCCCCGATCACACCCGCATCCGCAAGATTGTGCAGGGCTGTTTCGGTCCGCGCCGGTTCAAGTCGATTGAGCCGAAGATCGAGGCGATCATTGACCGTCAGTTGAACAAGGTTGCACCGCAGGGCGGTTGCGATTTCTTCCGCGAGGTCGCCTATGAGGTGCCCGCGCTGGTGCTTTTTACCCTGATGGGCATTCCCGATGCGGATGTGCCGAAGGTCAAGGACTGGGCGGTAAGTCGCGCGCTTCTGACCTGGGGCAATCTCAGCGATGAGGAGCAGATCCCCCATGCGCACAAGATGGTCGAATACTGGGCCTATTGCCGGGCTCTGGTGGCGGCGCGCAAGGACGCGCCGGGCGACGACCTGCCGTCCGATCTGGTGCGGCTTCAGGACGAAGGGGCGGAGATCAGCGACGAGGAAATCGCGGGCGTGATGTATTCCGTGCTTTTCGCCGGGCATGAGACCACCACGACGCTGATGGCCAACGGGGTGATTTCGCTGATGAACAATCGCGATCAGTGGCAGGCGCTCTGTGCCGATCCGTCGCTGATCCCGAGTGCGACCGAGGAGGTGCTGCGCTATTCGCCTTCCATCGTTGCATGGCGGCGCAAGGCCAAGGCGGACACGGAAATCGGCGGCGTGGCCGTGCCGGAGGGCTCTGACATCCTGCTGATCATGGGGTCGGCCAACCGTGACGAGAGCGTGTTCGAGAACGGCTGTCAGTTCGATGTGGCACGCAAGAACGCGCGCAATCATCTGAGCTTTGGCTTTGGCATTCATTTCTGTCTCGGCTCGCAGCTTGCGAAACTCGAATTCGGCATCATGCTTCGTGAATTGACAAAACGCTTCCCGGAGATGCGACTGAAAGACGGACAGGACATCGGCTACCTGCATAACATTTCCTTCCGGGTTCCGACAAAGGTGGATGTCCAATGGGGAGCATGAGCATGACACACACGAAATTCATCCTGCCGTTCGATTGCATCACCGAGGCCGATCATGGCCGTGTGGGCGGCAAATGCGCCTCGTTGGGCGATATGACCCAAGCGGGAGTGGCGGTGCCGCCGGGCTATGCGGTGACGACGGACGCTTATGAGGCGATGCTGAACGAGACCGGGCTTAGGGCCGAGATCGAAGCCCAGCTCGCCCGGCTCAACTTCGACGATGTTGCCGATCAGGAGCGCGCCGCACAGGCGATCCAGATCCGCTTCCGCTCGCATCCGCTGCCGCCTGCGGTCGAGGCCGCGATCCGGTCTGAATATGCGAGGCTGGGCGATGAGATGCCGGTTGCCGTGCGCTCGTCGGCTACCGCCGAAGACCTGCCGGATGCGAGTTTTGCAGGTCAGCAGGACACCTATCTCTGGGTCACCGGCGCGGATGCCGTGGTCGAGAAGGTGCGCGATTGCTGGGCTTCTCTGTTCACCGCGCGGGCCATTGCGTATCGGCGCCGGAACAATCTCGGTCAGATCGAGGTGCTGATGAGCGTGGCCGTGCAGAAGATGGTCAACGCCCGTGCCGCAGGTGTCGCGATGACGCTCGACCCGCTCAATGGCGACCGCACGCGGATCGTGATCGACGCCTCTTACGGTCTAGGGGAACTTGTGGTTTCGGGTGTCGTGACACCGGACAATTACTCGGTCGAAAAGGTGTTGATGGAGATCGTGGATCGCAAGATCTCCGACAAACATCTTGAACTTCTGCCCGACCCGGCGGCCCGAACCACGGTGGAGCGCGAGATCGAAGGCCCGCGCCGCACCGCGCAATGTCTCACGGATGTGGAAATCCTTGCCGTGGCACAGCTTGCCAAGGGGCTGGAACGCATCAAGGGCTGTCCGCAGGATGTGGAATGGGCCATCGACGCCGATCTGCCGGAGGGGGAGAACCTTCTGGCGTTGCAGGCGCGACCCGAGACCGTCTGGTCGCAGAAACCCGTTGAGAAGCCGAAGATGAGCTATGCCACGGGCATGATGGGCATCGTGGGCGCGCTTAACAATCCGATTGGGTCCGGCGGCTGAACGCCGGACCCCACTCAAAACACACACGCACATACGCACACTCGGTCTTTCAGGGAGGAGATACCGACATGGACGCACAAACCCCGCTGTTTCCCAGCGCTTACGACGTCAAGGCCCCGGAGGGCGCGGAGGGCTGGGAGGAGCTTTATCCGTATTACCTGACGTTCCAGCCCAATCTTCGCGAAAAGGAGGACGCGAAATTCTGGTTCTGTGACAGTCAGCACTGGCCCAACCCTTTCAAACCGTTCGATGCGATGACGGTGGAATATGCCGTGCGCTGCCTCGGTCAGTACAACACGCGCCACTATCTCGTGCCGCCGGCCAATGGTGTCGATTACCGCATCCACAACGGCTATTGCTACATGTCGCCGATTGCGGTCGCGCCGGAGAAGATCGAGGACCGCATCCCGCAGTTCCTTGAACGTGCCGGGCATTATTTCCAGAACTGGGACAGCCTGCTCGACAACTGGCACAAGAAGGTCAAGGCGAATATCGCGGAGATGGAGGCGCTGAGTTTCGACAAACTGCCCGAGGTGGTGCCGCTGGAGTGGATCACCGAAGGCCGCGGCGTCGATCCGCACCTCGACCTGATGGCGAATTACGATGCGGCGATCCAGCTTCTCTACAAGACCTGGCAGTACCATTTCGAGTTCCTGAACCTGGGCTATGCCGCCTATCTCGACTTCTTCGGTTTCATGAAGGGGCAGTTCCCGACCATCCCCGATCAGGCCATCGCCAAGATGGTGCAGGGGGTGGACAGCGACCTGTTCCGCCCGGATGACGAATTGAAGAAACTCGCCCGTCTCGCCATCGAACTGGGTGTGACCGGCGCGCTGAAATCCGGTACGGTCGAAGAGGCGCTGGCGGCGGTGGCGCAAGAGGCCAAGGGGCAGCTCTGGCTCGACGCCTGGGAGGCGGCGCAGGACCCGTGGTTCAATTTCACCTCCGGAAATGGCTTCTACTCGACGGACAAATACTGGATCGAGCACCTCGACATTCCGATGGGCTATCTGCGCGATTACATCATCCGCGCCGAGGCGGGCGAGACCATCGAACGCCCGACGGAGAAACTTCTGGCGGAGCGCGACCGGATCACCGGCGAATACGAGGCGATGATGGACGAGGAGGCCCGCGCGGTCTTCCGTGACAAACTCGGCCTCGCACGGACCGTCTTCCCCTATGTGGAGAATCACAATTTCTACATCGAACACTGGTCGATGTGCGTCTTCTGGAAAAAGATGCACGCGCTGAGCCGGTTGTTGATGGAGGAAGGGTTCTGGCCGACCGAGGATGGCATGTTCTACCTGACCCGTCAGGAGGTGCGCGATGCGCTGTTCGATTACGGCAATGCCTGGGCCACGGGGGGCGACTGGATCGGGCCGAGCCACTGGCCGCAGGAGATCGAACGCCGTCGCGGTATCATCGACGCGCTCTCGACCCAGCCGCCGCAGCCCGCGCTGAACAACCCGCCGGAGGTCATCACCGAACCCTTCACGATCATGCTCTGGGGCATCACCTCCGAGTCGATCCAGAACTGGGTCGGGGGCGGTAGTGTCGAGGACGGTCTTTCCGGTATGGCGGCGAGCCCCGGTGCGGTCGAAGGTCTGGCCCGCGTGGTGCGCAGCCCGGATCAGCTCGGCGAAATTCAGGAGGGCGAAATCCTTGTGACCCCCGTCACCGCGCCGAGCTGGGCCCCGGTCTTCGGCAAGATCAAGGCTACCGTCACCGACATCGGCGGGATGATGAGCCATGCGGCCATCGTCTGTCGCGAATACGGGCTTCCGGCGGTGACCGGGACGGGCAATGGCTCGTCCCTGATCAAGACCGGCCAGCGCATCCGCGTCGATGGCAATACCGGCAAGGTGACGCTTCTGGACTGAGCCGTAACGGGGGCCGCCTGTGGCCCCCGTCCCTGAGAAATGAGGACCGAAACGGAGGTTCCGATGCTCGACAAAACCACCGACCTGAGCCGGTACGATGCCGTCTGGCGGGCGGCCGAACCTTATATGCGGGCGCGCAAGAACGATGTGCATATCCCGCTGTCTTTCGCCTGGGCGCAAAAGCTTCTGGCCGAACATCCCGAGGCGGATCGCGACGTCTGTTCTCTGGCGATCCTGCTGCATGACATCGGCTGGTATGCGATTGACATGGAGGACATCATCGAAAAGGGTTTTTCCGGCCCCAATATGCTCCAGTCCGACGTGCGTTACCTGCATGAGGCCGAAGGGGTGCGCATGGCGACGGAGGTCCTGCGTGAGACCGGCTGGGAGGAGGCAGTGATCGCGCAGGTTTGCGAGATCATCGACGGGCACGACACCCGTCCTGCGCCGCGTCACCTGAACGACCGGATCGTGCGCGACGCCGACAAGCTCTGGCGGTTTTCCGTGACCGGGGTCTCGGTGGCCTGCGACTGGTTCAAGA
Organism: Celeribacter persicus; assembly: GCF_003050785.1. Taxonomy (GTDB): domain Bacteria; phylum Pseudomonadota; class Alphaproteobacteria; order Rhodobacterales; family Rhodobacteraceae; genus Celeribacter; species Celeribacter persicus. The sequence goes on along the minus strand of NZ_QAOH01000007.1, from coordinate 188,225 downwards.
CCACGCCGCATGGCTATGCCGAGCGGCTGGAAGAGCAGAAGACCGAGCTGGAGACCGAGGCGGGTGTGCGTATGGCGACCGAGACCCTGGCCGAGACCCGCAAGGCGCTGATGCTGCATGTGATTTGAGGCAAGACCATGGAAATGTTCATTGACGGAACGTGGCGAGCGGCCACGAATGGAGGACGTGTGGACGTCACCGCCCCGGCCACCGGAAAGGTTATCGACACCGTGCCGCGCGGCGATGCGACGGATGCCGATGTCGCCATCCGGGCGGCGGCGCGGGCGATGGAGGGGTGGAAACGTCGCCCGATGAGCGACCGTGTGGCGATCCAGAAAAGCTGTGCACAGGCGATGCGCGATCATGCCGAGACGGTGGGGCAGGCGCTTCATGCCGAGCTGGGCCGGCCTTTACCCGCCTGCATCGCGGAGATCACCCGCTCCGCCGATCTTCTCGATGTCTATGCCGAAGAGGGGCTGCGGCTTTCGGCCACGATGTCGCTTGGCGCCGCCCCCGGCGAGAAAACCGTGGTGACGCGGGAGCCGGTCGGCGTGGTGATCGCGATCACGCCGTTCAACTACCCGATCACGCTTTTGATGTTCAAACTGGGCGCTGCGCTAATTGCGGGCTGCACGGTGGTCGCCAAACCCGCCGAAGACACGCCGATGTCGACCCTGATGCTGGCGGAGATTTTCCACAAGGCGGGGCTCCCGGCGGGCGTGTTCAATGTGGTGACTGGCAAGGGGCGCGAGATCGGTACGGCGATGATCGAACATCCCATTCCACGCAAGATCGCCTTCACCGGCGGCACGGCGGCGGGCAAGGCGATTGCCGCGGCGGCCACGGGGACGATGAAGCGGGTGACGCTGGAACTTGGCGGGCAGAGTGCCGCCATCGTCTGTGCCGACGCCGATCTCGACAAGGCGACCACGGCCATCGCCCGCCACGGTTTCGCCAATTCCGGCCAGTTCTGTTACCGTGTGAATCGGGTTTTCGTGGAGCGTCCAGTCTATGAGGAGGTGCTGTCGCGCCTTGCGGAGAAAGCGGGTAAACTGACCCTGCAACCGGTGGGGGGCGAGGGCGACCTCGGTCCGCTGGTGAACGAAAAGATTTATTCCAACAGCGCGCTGCAATCCGACGATGCCCGCGAGAAAGGGGCGCGCATCCTTCTGGGCGGGACGCGTCGGACCGGGGAGGGGTTCGATGAGGGCTTCTATTTCCCGCCGACCCTGATTGCGGACGCGACGCAGGATATGCTGATCATGCGCGAGGAAACCTTTGGTCCAGTGCTCGGCATCGCGCCGGTGGACAGCGCGCAGGCGGCTCTGGAACTGGCCAATCAGAGCCGCTACGGGCTTGCAGGTTTCGTGTTCTGTCGCGATCTGGCGAAGGGGCTGACGCTCAGCGAAGGGCTTGAGGCGGGCTCGGTCTGGCTCAACGACATTCACCGCTCCTCGCATTACGTGCCTTTCGGCGGCGTCAAGGAAAGCGGGCTTGGGCGTGAAAAAGGCCGCTACGGGGTCGAAAGCTATCTCGAATACAAGACCATGTATCTGAGCTACGAGGTGCCGAAATGACTCCTTCGACGCTCATGCCGCTCGATCTGCCACTGTGGCGGGATGCCCGCGCCTTTCTCGATGTGCGCTCGAACGATGTGCATACGCTGATCTCCTATGGCATTGCCAAGGCGCTTTTGGCGGAGCACCCGGAGGTCTCGGAAAGCATCGTTCTGCCTGCGATCCTTTTGCATGACGTGGGCTGGAAACGCATCGACCCGGCGCTGATGGCGGATGCGGTCGGGCCGAACCCGACGCGCAAGGAACTGGTGCGCGAGCATGAAATTCATGGCGTCGAGATCGCCGGAGAGATCCTGCGCCGTCATCGTCCCGAAGGTGTCGATGCTGACGCGGTGCTTGCGATCATCGACCGGCACGACACGCTCAAGGAGGCCAGTTCGCCCGAGGACGCGCTGGTCAAGGATGCCGACAAGGGCTGGCGCTTTACCCCGCACGGGATCGCGACCATCGGCGGTTGGTTCGACACGCCCGCACATGAAACGATTGATATGCTGGAAGATTTCGTTCTGCCGCAATTTCTGACCGACACAGGCCGGGTCATGGCGCGGGGCTATCTGGCCGCCGCACGCGCAACTCTGGAAGCCCCCGATTATCTCAAGGAGACCGCTCATGTTTGATCTCGATCTGAAAGGCAAACGTGCCGTGATCACCGGGGCTGCGGGCGGTCTGGGGCGCGCCTTTGCCGAAGGTTTCGCCAAAGCCGGGGCGGAGGTGCTCGTCGCTGACATCAATGCCGGAGGCTGTGCCGAGACCGTGGCCCTCATCGAGGCGGCGGGTGGCAAAGCCCATGCCGCGACGGTGGATGTCACTGACAGTGAGAGCTGTCTCGCTCTGGCGCGCACGGCGGATGAAGTGCTCGGCGGGGTCGATATTCTGGTGAACAACGCCGCGATCTATGCAGGACTCGAACGCCGCGCGCTGGAAGAGATCGACGAGGCGGTCTGGGACAAGGTCATGGCGGTTAATGTCAAAGGCGTCTGGCAGGTCAGCCGTGCCCTCACGCCGGTGATGCGTGCGGGCGGTGGCGGGGCCATCGTCAACGTGTCCTCTGCGACCGTGTTCTCCGGCTCGCCGCAATGGTTGCATTACGTCGCCTCGAAAGGCGCTGTGATTGCCATGTCGCGGGCCATGGCGCGCGAGCTTGGGGATGACAACATCCGCGTCAACGTGCTGGCTCCGGGGTTCACCCTGACCGAGGCGAGCCTTGGGCTGATGGAGGATGCGACCTCCTACGGGGTCACGCGCGGCGCGCTCAAACGCGCGGCTGGGGCTGAGGATATGGTGGGCGGCGCGCTCTATCTCGCCTCGCCGCTGGCCGGGTTCGTCACGGGACAGACCCTGATCGTCGACGGCGGGCGTCAATTCAACTGAGGAAGAACAATGGTCAAACTGACATTCATCGAACCGTCGGGCAACCGCCGGGAGATCGAGGCTGCGCCGGGGCAAAGCGTCATGGTCGCGGCAACAACGGCGGGCATCGCGGGGATCGAGGCGGAATGCGGTGGCTCCTGTGTCTGTGCCACCTGTCATTGTCGGGTCGTCGAGGGCGGTGCGGCCCTGCCTGAGATGGAAGAGGCGGAGCGCGACACGCTGGAATTCACTTCGGACGCGATGGGGGAGACCAGCCGTCTCACCTGTCAGATCGAGGTGAGCGAGGCGCTCGATGGGGCGGTGTTCGAAGTGGTGGGGCATTGAGCCATGGCCGGGATCGTCATCATTGGAGCGGGGCATGGCGGCACGCAACTGGCCGTGTCGCTGCGGGAAGAGGGCTATGAGGGCCCGGTCACGGTGATCTCCGCCGACCCAGATCACCCCTATCACAAGCCGCCCCTGTCGAAATCTTTCATGAAGACCCCGGATGCGGCGTTGCAACCGCTGCGCGCGCCGCAGGTCTTCGCCGATCAGGACATTGATTTGCGTCTCGGGGTTCGGGTGGAGACGGTTGATCGGGCGAACAAGCGGCTCACTCTCTCGGATGGCACGAGCTGTTCCTATGACAAGCTGGTTCTCGCGACCGGCACCGAGGCGCGCAAGCTGACGGTGCCGGGGGGCGATCTGCGCGGGGTGTTCACGTTGCGCACCGCCGAAGATGCCCGCGCACTCCGTGCAGCCTTGCCGGAGGCTACGCAGGTCGTGGTGATCGGCGGCGGGTTCATCGGTCTCGAAGCGGCGGCGATGCTGGCGGGGCGGGGGCTGTCGGTCAGCGTTGTCGAACTGGCGCCACGACTGCTCGGGCGGGCGGCAAGTGCCGGGATCGCTTTCGAGGTCGAAACCATTCTGACAGGGATGGGAGTGCAAGTGCGGACGGGCACGGAACTCTGTGACATCGTTGGTGGGCAGGGGCAGGTGACGGGCGTGCGCATCGCGGACGAGACTCTGCCCGCCGATCTGGTGATCGTCGGCATCGGTGCTTTGCCTGTTGACGATCTCGCCCGTGCGGCAGGGCTTGAGATCGACAACGGGATTGCGGTCAACGCCGTCCTGCAAAGCTCCGATCCGGAGATATACGCTCTTGGTGATTGTGCGTCCTTTCCCGATCCTGAAAGCGGGGAAAGGCGACGTCTGGAATCTGTTCAGAACGCCACAGATCAGGCGCGCGCCCTGGCAAAGACGCTTGCGGGACGTGTGACGCCCTATGCGGCTGTGCCGTGGTTCTGGTCCGACATCGGCGCGATGAAGCTTCAGATCGCGGGGCTTTTGCAGGGGGCGGAAAACAGCATCGAGAGCCGTACCCCTGAGGGGCGGTTGAAATCCGTTTATCATCTCAAAGCCGGGCGGCTTGTCGCGGTCGAGACGATCAACAGCGCCGGAGAGCATATGCTGGCGCGACAGATGCTGGCGGCAGGGTTCACACCCGAGGCCGATCTGATGCGCGGGGGCGATCCGCGCCAGTTGAAGGCCGCCTTTGTCGCGGCGCAAAGCTGAGCCGAAGCCGGGCAGGAAAACGGCGCCCGAAGGCGCCGTCTCTCTCTCACTTCGCAAGCACCGCGTTCAGAACCCGGCGCAGTTCGGCCTTCGGGTCTTTTGCGAGCTTATGGCTGCGCCAGGCGACATGGTGATCGGGGCGCACCAGAAGACACCCGGTGTCGGTGATCTCGCTGGCGCGCGCCCAGTCGCCGCTGTGGTCCATATAGGGACGGCGCGGCCCAATGACGTGACAGACAATCTCCACCCCCAATTCCGCTGACAGCTCTTCGGCGGCGGCACACCAGGCTTCGCCCCCGAGCCCGGTCAGCACAGTGAATCTGCCGTGACCGCAGAGATCGAGGGAGGAGACCTCCGCCCCGTCCGTGGCGTAAAGCCAGGCATGCGGCAGGCGCGCGCCGGGCCATGTGGTTGGCTGGTAATGCAGTTCCGCGTCCAGTTCGAAATCGGGTTCCACCTGACCGTCGGTGACGACCGCATCGGAGCGGTAGCGTTGGTTCATCTCGACGCCGTGCGCGTCGAATTCGTATTTCTTGAATGCGATGGCCTTGCGGATCGCCTCGCGCTGTTTTTCCGCCGCCGAAGTACCATCGCAGCGGGCTTCCAGATTTTTCTGCATCTGTACCGGATCGACGCCTTCGCTCATGCCGAGCGCGTCGAAAATCGGGCCGGTCTCGCCGATCGACTTGTTGGCACGGGTGACGATCTGTTTCGCCACGGGCGCGCGTTCGGTGGTGTAGCTGTCGAGAAGCGCCTCACCGGCCTGACCTTTGAGCACCATGGCAAGTTTCCACGCGAGGTTGAAACTGTCCTGAATAGAGGTGTTCGAGCCGAGCCCGTTCGAGGGTGGATGACGGTGCACGGCATCGCCCATGCAGAAGACGCGGCCCTTCGACAGTTCCGTGGCGTAGTAATTGTTCACCGTCCAGGTGTTTGCGCTCAGAAGCTCGATCTTGAGTTCCGGGTCGCCGATCAACTGGCGCGCCACGCCGGTGGCGAACTCTTCGGTCACCTCGGGCTCCGGCCCGTTGATGTCATAGCCCCAGACGATCAGCCATTCGTTCCATGGCCGCACCATGCGCACCAGCCCCATGCCGATGCCGCCGACATCCGCGCCGGGCTGCATCACCCAGTAGAGCACGGAGGGGCGGTGGGCGACGTATTTCGACAAGTCCGCCTTGAACAGGATGTTCATCGAGCCACCCACACCCATCTGCCCCTCGAAAGGCAGGCCCGCGTGATCGGCGACCAGAGATTTCGCCCCGTCGGCCCCTACGAGATATTTCGAGCGGATGGTGAATTCCTTGCCCGACAGGCGGTCGAGGCAGGTGGTGGTCACGCCGTCTGCGTCCTGTTCGTGACGCAGATATTCGGTCGACATTTTCGCCTGCGTGCCGCGCTGACAGGCGGTCTTGAACAGGATCGGCTCCATGAAAGTCTGGGGCAGGTCGTTCATCAGCGAGGGAGAGGACATCTTGTGCTCCGCCGCCGAGAGAGGATGGTTGCCCCAGGCCTTCATCCGGCCGATTTCCTCGCCCGCAAGGCTTTCGCAGAAGATGTTTTCGCCCATCAGATCCTTGTGCGTGGCGTGGAGATAGGCCTCGTCTTCCACCTCGCGCCCGAGATCGCGCAGCACCTCCATGGTGCGCTGGTTGGTGATATGGGCGCGCGGCGTGTTCGCCAGCCACCGATAACGGTTCACCACCATGTTCTCGATGCCGTAGCTCGACAAAAGTGCAGCCGTGGCGGACCCGGCCGGGCCGGTGCCGATGATGAGAACATCCGTTTTATAATCGGACATATGCGTCTCCTCCCTAAGTGACGTCTTGTGCGGTTTTGTCCGTGCGGACGCCCCTTATGGCAGGATGACAGGCCGGGCTCCTCTTTCCGGGACCTGTCGAACGATCCGCTTCGTTGTGCTCCCACAATAGGGGGGCAAAATTTTTGTGGCTTTTAATCTTCTGGTGGATAATATCCCCTTTTGTTATGAAGATAGACAGCGAACATCTCGAAATCCTTGCCATGATCGTCGAAAAAGGTGGCCTGACCGAGGGTGCGGAAGCTCTGGGGAAGTCTCAGCCTTCCGTGTCCCGGACCATTTCCAATTTCGAAAAACGGCTCGGCATGCCACTGTTCGAACCGGGGCGGCGACCGCTGACGCCCACGGAATTCGGACGCACACTCGCGGAGATCGGCCTCAGGATTCACAACCTGAACCGCGAAGCCAGCGTGCTTGTCGACAATTTCAGGAAAGGGCACGCGGGGCATCTGCGCATCGGCGGTACGCCGCTGTTCATGGACGGGGTGATCACCACCATGCTTGCCGAGTTTCAGGACCGGATCGGTGGTGCGCAGTTCGAGCAGACTTATGGCTATTTCGAAAGCCTCGTCGCCAAGCTGCGCAACAAGACGCTCGATATGGCGATCCTGCCGATGCAGGTCCGGCATGTGCCGCTCGATCTGGATTTCCAGCCGCTGCTCGAAGGGCGCAATGTCATCGCCTGTCGCAAGGGGCATCCGCTGACCCGGCGCGGGCCGATCACCCTGCCGGAGATCGACGCCTATTCCTGGGTCGCGCCGCCCGCCGACAGCCCACTGTTTCGCGATCTCAAACGCGCCATCCTCTCGATCGGCAGCGAAAATTTCCAGTTCACCTTTTCGGGCGGTACGCTGGCCTCGATCTCCAGCTTTCTTGCGCGTTCCAACTGTCTGACAGTCTTGCCTTATTCCGTGGTCTACCTGATGCAGGATCAGGGCAATATCGTCTCCCTGCCGATCAAGGTGGAGCACCCGGACCGGGCGCTTGGCGTGCTTACGCGCAAGGGCGAAAATCTCGCGCCGGTGGGCAAGGCGCTGGTGAAATTTCTGGCCTCGGAATGCGAACATCTGGAGCGCCGGATGGAGCGGGAAAACCAGCTCTCCAAACGCCGTCCCTGATCAGTTCCGTTCCACCGGCGCGGGTGGCAGATCGGGCAGGGAACGCGCGGCCAGCTCATCCGCTCCCTCACCGTCGATCCCCGCCATGCAGAGCAGTCGGGCGATGATCGGCACCTTGCTGTCCGCCTCCTGTCGTCCTTCGGTGATCGCGAGGCTCATACCGATGATCGCATGGCAGGTCAGCCGCCAGACCAGCGCCGGATCGGTGACGCGAAACCGTCCGGCGGCGACGGCGTTGTTCAGGTCGCGGATCGCAAAGGGACCCATGGTGCGAAACAGTGCGTCGGCGATCACCTCGGAGCGGGGCAGCATCTGTTTCCAGCGCGGATCGGTCGTGGCGGTGTCGAGCACGGTGCGGATGCCAAAGGCATAGACCTGCGCCGGGTCTCCGAATGTGTCGGTGACCGTCTCGATCCGCATCGCCAGTTCATGCATCAGGCTCTCAAGCACGGCCACGGCGAGTTCATCTTTGGATTTGAAATAGTTATATACCGTGCCTGCGCCTACATCGGCGCGCTCGGCGATTTCCAGCATGGTCGCCGCATCGACACCCTTCTCCGCCATGATCTCACGCGCGGCAGCGATCAGCGCGGCGCGGTTGCGTCTTTGCCGCCGGGCGACGCGGCCTTCGGACTTCGGGGCGGGTTTCGGCGCGGTATGTGTGTCGGGCATCGGACCTCTCGCGTTCATACCCGAATCATATTCACTTTTGCTGCGGGGCTCAACACGTGGCTGGATGTGCTTCGCAGTCCACCGTTTCCACGTCGCCTCGTGAAAAGTCAGTGCAATCAAGCCCCTGGCGGCAAAATAAATGACGAAAACTCAAAGTTGACGAACATTCATTTTATTGCAACGCTAAAGACACTGGCGGAAAAGCCCACAGGAGGATGGGGCGCCCGCCGAAAGAAAATCGCATTTCGGCACGGATGTGCCACGGCGGGAAACCGCCTCAGGAGGAATTCAGGGAGGAACTCATGACTGCATCGACCCAACAGGTCGGTCACCAGACCGATGTCGCCATCGTGGGCGCGGGGCCCGTGGGCACGCTTCTGGCCATTCTGCTCGGGCAGAGGGGCAAGAAGGTTACGCTGATCGAGCGCTGGTCAAAGCATTATCCATTGCCGCGCGCTGTGACCTTCGATCACGAGATCGCCCGCATCCTCGCCACGCTAGGGATTAACTCCGAGAACGACGACGCGATCAATTATCACGACGAGCTGTATTACTGGAGAAACCGCGACGGCGAGAACATCCAGATCGTCGACTGGCAAAGTCAATCGGCCTCCGGCTGGCGGGTGCGTTATTGGTTCAATCAGCCGGAACTGGAAAAGCGCCTCTTGGCGATTGCCGCGGAACTGCCGACGGTGACGATCCTGCGTGGCTGGAGCGGTGAGGCGTTGGAGCAGGACGCGGAAGGTGTGATCCTCACCCTGCGCCGCACCCCCGAAGAGGTCGGCCCCGATGGTGAGACACATGTGATCCGGACAAAATTTGTCGCCGGTACGGACGGGGCGAACAGTTTCGTGCGCGAGGCTCTGGGTATCGGGAACGAGGACAAGGGCTATTTCTTCGACTGGCTGATCCTCGATATGATCCCACATTTCGACTACGTCGCCGCGCATCCGGAACAGCCGGCGCAATGGCAGCTTTGCGATCCGAAGCGCCCCACCACCGTGGTGCCGGGCGGACCGGGACCGGTGATCGGCGGGCCGGACCGGCGGCGCTGGGAGTTCATGGTTCTGCCGCATGAGGACGGGCAGGAACTCCAGAAGCCGGAACAGGCCTGGAAACTCATGGAGCCCTGGGGGCTGACGCCGGAGAATTCCGAGCTGGAACGCGCTGCCGTCTATCGGTTCCAGGCCCGCTGGGCGAAGGAATGGAACAAGGGGCGTTGCCTGATCGGGGGAGATGCCGCCCATCTCATGCCGCCCTTTGCGGGCGAAGGCATGTGCGCCGGGGTGCGCGATGCGGTGGCGATGGCCTGGCGGCTGAACGGTATTCTGGAAGGCAAATTCCCGATGGATGTGCTCGACAGCTACACCACGGAACGCATGGCGCATGCGCGGCATTACATCGACTTCAGTCAGATGCTGGGCCAGATCATTTGCATCGACGACGAGGCGCAGGCCGCCGCGCGGGATTCGCAGATGAAGGCGGAGCTTGAGGCGCGCGGTCATACGCCGGTGCCGACCGACATTTGCCAGTTGGGGCAGGGGATTTGGGACGAAGGTAGCGCCCATGCCGGGGAATTGTCGGTGCAGGGGATCGTGGAACACGCGGGCCATCGCGACCGGTTCGACCAGGTTGTTGGGCAGGGCTGGGTGCTCATCGGTTATGAAGAGGACCCGGCGGAGGTTCTCACCGGGGCGCAGCGGGTGCAGTTCGACAGCCTCGACGGGGTGAGCGTGAAGCTGGTGGCCGAAGGTGGTGCGGCGGATGTGGTCGATGTCGAAGGTCGTTTCGCAACATGGCTCGATGCTATCGGGGCGCGTTACGTGTTGATCCGACCGGACTTCTATGTCGCCCTGACCGCGCGAGATGCCGAGAATTTTCGCAATAAATTCAGTAAAATCATGGATTTGCTGATGGTCTCCGAACCTGAGGGAGTAGCGGCACAATAGGGGTTCGCCTGGCTCCTGAAGGCCGGAAATGTGCTCGGAAATACTTAACATAATGTTATGTAAAACTGAGCGCATGCGATCCATTTTCCGGATTTTCTCTCTATCGTCGGTGCGGGAAGAGGACAGACCATGACAGATCAGATGACGGCATTCACCTGTACGCTCAACCCGGCGCGGATCGTGTTCGGGGCGGGCAAACGCAGCGAGATCAAGGCCGAACTCGACCGGCTCGGCGTGACGAAGGCGCTGGTGCTTTCGACCCCGTTCCAGCAGGCGGATGCGGAGGCACTGGCCTCGAAACTTAATACGAAAGCTGCGGGGGTGTTCGCGAATGCGACCATGCACACGCCGGTCGAGGTGACGGAAACCGCCATGGCGGCCTATGCGGCGGCAGGGGCCGATGGGGTGATCGCGCTTGGCGGTGGCTCCACCATCGGGCTTGGCAAGGCTATCGCCTATCGCAACGACTGCCCGCAGCTCGTGGTGGCGACGACCTACGCGGGCTCCGAGGTGACGCCCATTCTCGGCCAGACCGAGAACGGCGTGAAAACCACGGTGCGCGCCGCGTCGATCCTGCCGGAAACGGTGATCTACGATCCGGAACTCACGCTTGGCCTGCCGGTCGGCATGTCGGTGACTTCGGGTCTCAACGCCATGGCCCATGCGGTCGAGGGCGTTTATGCGCAGGATCGCAACCCCATCGCCGCGATGATGGCCGTCGAGGGGGTACGGGCGTTGCGCGACGCGCTGCCTGTGATCGTGAAGACGCCGGGCGATGCAGCGGCGCGCGGCGGGGCGCTTTACGGCGCGTGGCTCTGTGGCACGGTGCTGGGCTCCGTCGGCATGGCGCTGCATCACAAGCTTTGTCACACGCTGGGCGGCTCTTTCGATCTGCCCCATGCGGAGACCCATTCGGTCATGCTGCCCCATACGGCAGCCTATAATGCCGGGGCGGCGAAGACGGCTCTGCAACCGCTCGCCGATCTGTTCGGCGGCGATCTGGGGGCGGGGCTTTGGCTGTTTGCCAAGGACCTTGGCGCGCCCATGTCCCTGCGCGATCTCGGCCTGGAGGAGGCCGATCTCGACCGTGCAGCGGATCTCGCGGTGAAGAACCCCTATTGGAACCCGCGCCCGGTGGAGCGGGAGGCGATCCGTGCCCTTCTGGGGCGAGCCTGGGAGGGGGCGCCGCCCGAGAACGGGACATAACATAAAGATAAGAAAAGCATAACCTTAGGGAGGAGACACATGCTTTCACGACGCACATTTCTGAAAACCGGGGCGGCCACGGCCGCGAGCGCGCTGGCGATGCCGGCGCTCGCCAAGGGCAGTTCCATCAAGATCGGCTATGTCAGCCCGCAGACGGGACCCTTGAGCGGTTTCGCAGCCGCCGACGCCTATGTCATCGAGAGTTTTGTCAAGACCGCCAAAGCACAGGGCGTCGATGTCGAGGTGATCGTCAAGGACAGCCAGTCGAACCCGAACCGCGCCGCCGAGGTCGCCCGCGAACTGATCGTGCGTGACGAGGTCAATCTGATCTGCGTCGCCTCGACGCCGGAAACCACGAACCCCGTCTGTACCATTGCGGAGGCCGAAGAGGTGCCGGTGATCTCCACCGTCGCGCCCTGGCAGCCGTGGTTCATCGGGCAACAGGGCAATCCTGCCGATCCGGCGAGTTGGCAGGCTTTTGACTACGTGCATCATTTCTTCTGGGGGCTTGAGGACAATGTTCAGGTCTTCATGAACATGTGGGACATGATCGAGAGCAACAAATCCGTCGGTGCGCTCTGGCCCAATGACGGGGATGGCAATGCCTGGGCCTCGGACGTGGGGATGCCGCCTGCGCTCGCCGAAGCGGGGTACAAGCTCACAGACACGGGGCGGTATCAGAACCTGACGGACGATTTCTCCGCCCAGATCAACGCGTTCAAACAGAATGACGTGCAGATTCTGACCGGCATCCCGATCCCGCCGGATTTCACCACCTTCTGGACCCAGGCGAAACAGCAGGGGTTCACCCCAAAAATGGTGTCGGTCGCCAAGGCGCTTTTGTTCCCGGAAAGCGTCGCGGCCTTGGGTGAACTCGCACATAACCTGACCTGCGAGGTGTGGTGGTCGCCGATGCACCCGTTCACCTCGTCGCTGACCGGGCAGAGCTGCGCCGATCTGGCGGGCGAGTTCGAGGAGTATGCGGCGCGTCAATGGACCCAGCCGCTCGGCTTTATTCACAGTCTTTTCGAAGTGGCAATGGATGCGATCAAGCGTGCGGACGATCCGACCGACGGGGATGAGATGGCCGAATTGATCGGGTCGACGAATATCGACAGTGCCGTGGGCAAGATCCAGTGGGGCCGGGACAATGTGCCGCCGTTTGCGCAGGCCAATGTGTCGAAAACCCCGCTGGTGGGCGGCCAGTGGCGGATGCAGGACGATGGAAGTTTCGATCTGGTGATCGTGGAGAACGGGCTTGCGCCCGAGATCGCGCTGACCGGTACGCTCGAAGCGTTGAGTTGATCCCAATCCGAGACGGAACCGGCTGGTGGCCTCGGCCTCCAGCCAACCCATTAGAGGCAAAACATGTCCCTTCTCACACTCGACCATGTGTCGAAATCCTTCGGTGCGCTCAAGGTTACGGACGCGGTCTCTTTCGAGGTCGCGCCGGGCGAGGCTTTGGGCATCATCGGGCCGAACGGCGCGGGGAAATCCACGTTGTTCAACCTGATCACCGGCAATATCGCGCCCGATGAGGGGCGTGTTCTGTTCGACGGCGTGGATGTCACACGCAAACCGCCGATGAGCCGGGTGGCGGCGGGGATCGGGCGGTCGTTCCAGATCCCGCAGCCCTTCACCCATCTGAGTGTGTTCGAAAACCTTTTGGTCGCGGCGAATTTCGGCGGCGGGCATCATGGCCACCATGCGGGGGAATTCTGCATGGATATCCTCGACCGCACCGGGCTTGCGGGCGTGGCGGATGCCACCTCCGGCGGGCTGTCTTTGTTGCAGCGTAAACGGCTTGAACTGGCGCGCGCCATGGCGACCTCGCCCAAGCTCATCCTGCTCGACGAAATCGCGGGCGGGCTGACCGAAGCGGAATGCGGCGCGCTGATCGACACGATCAAATCCATCCATGCAGAGGGCACGGCGATCATCTGGATCGAACATGTGCTTCATGCGCTCACCTCCGTGGTCGAACGGCTCATGGTGTTGAACTTCGGCAAGATGCTGATGATCGGCGAACCGGATGAGGTCATGGCCTCGCCGGAGGTGAAGGAAATCTATCTGGGGATCGAAGTATGACCGACACGGTGCTTTCCATCCGAAATCTGACTGCCTTCTATGGCGATTTTCAGGCGTTGTTCGGCGTCGATCTGACGCTCCAACGCGGGCAGGCGCTGGCGATCATCGGGGCCAACGGTGCGGGCAAGTCGACGCTGATGCGGGCGATCACCGGCATTCTGCCGAGCCCCGCCGAGGCGATTCTGCTGAATGACCGGCCCATCGGCGCGCTTTCGGCGCCCGAGGTGCTGGAGGTCGGCATTTCCATGGTGCCGGAGGGGCGACGGTTGTTTCCCTCGCTGACGGTTGAGGAAAACATCCTGATCGGCGCGCACAGCCGCACCGGCAATGGCTATTGGACGCTGGAGGCGATTTACGATCTCTTCCCGATCCTCAAGGAGCGGCGTCACAATCCAGGCACAGCCCTGTCGGGCGGACAGCAGCAGATGGTCGCCATCGGGCGGGCGCTGATGTCGAACCCGGATGTGCTTTTGTGCGATGAAATCTCTCTGGGCCTCGCCCCGGTGATCATCCGCGACATCTACGCCTCCTTCCCGCGTATCCGTGAAAGCGGGGCCTCGGTCATCGTGGTGGAACAGGACATCGGGCAGGCGCTCAAGGTCGCCGATCATGTCTGTTGCATGATGGAAGGCCGGATCACCCTGAGCGGTGCGCCAGAAGAGTTGTCGCGCGATGCGATCCACGACGCCTATTTCGGAGTGAGCGCATGATCTGGGTCGATACCATTGTTCAGGGCATCCTTTTGGGCGGGCTTTACGCGCTGTTCGCGGCGGGGTTGAGCCTTGTGTTCGGGATCATGCGGCTGGTGAATCTGGCACATGGCGATCTCATCGTTCTGGCGGCGTTTCTGATCCTGACGGTCGTGAACCTTTTAGGCCTGTCGCCTTTCGTGGCGGTGCTGATCGCCGCTCCAGTGATGTTCGCCGTCGGATGGGCGCTTCAGACCTATGTTTTGAACCGGGTGTTGGGCGACGACATCCTGCCGCCGCTTCTCGTTACCTTCGGGCTGTCCGTGGTGATCCAGAACGGCCTTCTGGAAGGCTTTTCCGCAGACAGTCAGAAACTCTCCGCCGGTCCCATCGAAGCGGCTTCCCTGCCGCTCGGGCCCATCACCGTGGGGGTGATGCCTCTCCTGACGCTGATCTCCGCCGTTGCGGTGATCTTTGCCCTCAACCAGTTGTTTTACCGCACCAAACTGGGCCGCGCCTTTCGCGCCACCTCGGACGATGCGGTGACAGCGGGGCTCATGGGCATCCGACCGCGCAATGTTTTCGCCATTGCCACCGGCATCGCCATGGTCGTCGCCACCATTGCCGCGCTGTACCTCGGCATCCGCGCGAATTTCGATCCCTCGATCGGTCCCGCACGTCTGATCTACGCCTTCGAGGCGGTGATCATCGGCGGGCTGGGTTCGCTCTGGGGCACGCTCGCGGGAGGCATCCTGATCGGTGTGGCGCAGGCTTTGGGGGCCGCCGTCAATCCCGAATGGCAAATCCTCGCGGGCCATATCGCCTTCGTGCTCGTCCTGCTGATCCGTCCCCGCGGGTTGTTCCCGCGCGCCAATGACTGAGGGCTCAAGATGACCAACTCTTCCAAATCCACCCTCTCACGCGTGATCGCGGTCCTGGCTGTCCTGGTGCTCGCGCTCGTGCCGGTGATCGGCTCGCGCGCCATGGTGCAGGACCTCTTCATGGTGCTCACCCTTCTGGTGCTCGCGCTCAACTGGAACATGCTCGCGGGCTTCGCGGGGCTGGTCTCGGTGGGGCAACAGGCTTTCGTCGGCATCGGGGCCTACGCGATGTTCGGTGGCGTGATCCTCTGGGGCTGGGACCCATTGCCTGCGATCCTTCTGGGAGGCGTCGCGGCCATGCTCCTGTCGCTCCCGATTGCGTTTTTCACCTTTCGCCTGAACGGGGCCTATTTCGCCATCGGTACATGGGTCTCCGCCGAAATCGTCCGTCTCTCCATGGCGCAGTGGAAGGCTCTGGGGGGAGGCACGGGCACATCCCTGCCCAAGGGCACCACCAAGGAGATGATCGGTGTGGCGCAGATCAAGGAACTCTTGGGTGTGTCCTCCTCGGCGGCGTCGGATGCGCTGACTTATTGGCTGGCGCTTACGCTGGCCGTGGTGACGCTTCTGGTCGGCTACCTGTTCCTGCGCTCGCGTATGGGGCTTGGGCTTCAGGCGATCCGCGACAATGTCGAGGCGGCGCGTTCCGTCGGCGTCGATCCCCTGCGGCTCAAGGCGCTGGTCTTCGTGCTCACCGCCTTCGGCACCGGGCTGTGCGGCGCGCTTCTTTTCATCCAGATCACGCGGGTCAGCCCGGATGCGGCGTTTTCCGTCGTGGACTGGACCGCCTTCGTCATCTTCATCACCGTGATCGGTGGCATCGGCACGCTGCCGGGGCCGGTCGTGGGAGTGCTCGTCTTCTACATCCTGCAACGCGTGCTCGCGGATTACGGCACGGTCTATCTGATCGTCCTCGGCCTGATCGGCATCGTCATCATGCTGTTCGCGCGCAAGGGGCTTTGGGGGATGTTCACCGAAAAAACGGGGATCGAACTTCTGCCGCTGCGGCACCGTTCCCTGCAACACAGGCCATCGCAGCGTTCCGGCAACTGACATTCCAGACAACAGAAAGGGGAAACCCATGACCGATTATTTTACCGAGGAAGGCTCCGTCGAGACCGTTAACGCCCGCATGGGGGACGATATCGACCCACGTCTGAAAACCGTGATGGGGGCGCTGGTCAAGCACTTGCACGCCTTCGCCAAGGAGGTCGAACTGACCCAGGAGGAATGGGATTTCGGCATCGACTTCCTGACCCAGACCGGCCAGATCTGTAGCCCGGAGCGGCAGGAATTCATCCTTCTGTCCGATGTGCTGGGCTTTTCCATGCTGGTCGATGCGATCAACAATCGCCGTCCGGCGGGGGCGACCGAGAACACGGTGTTCGGCCCCTTCCACGTCGCCAATGCGCCGATCCGCAAGATGGGAGACAATATTTGCCTGGACGGCAAGGGCGAGAGCTGCCTCTTCACCGGTCGCGTCATCGACATTCACGGTGAGCCGATCAAAGGGGCCTGCGTGGACGTGTGGTCCGACAATGCCGAAGGCTTCTATGACGTGCAGCAGCCCGACATCCAGCCGAAGTTCAACAACCGGGGCCGGTTCATCACGGAGGCGGACGGGGCCTACAGCTTTGTCGGTATCAAACCGGTGAGCTATCCGATCCCCGATGACGGGCCGGTGGGCAAGATGCTGGGCCAGCTCGGACGGCATCCTTACCGTCCGGCGCATATGCATTTCATGGTTACGGCACCGGGGTTCAGGACCATCGTCACGCATACTTTCGTGGGCGATGACCGCTATCTGAACGATGATAGCGTTTTCGGCGTCAAGGAAACACTGGTTGCGCCGTTCGAACATGTCAAAGCCGAGACCGAATGGCGCTCGCCTTTCGATTTCGTCATGGTCGCAGAGTAAGGAGGGCACGATGCCATTGCTGTCCATCGCCATCGACCACGGCCTCTGGCAGGTGCGGCAGGGCGCGCTCATGGCGGCCTTGCCCGATCTGCGCGTCATGCTGTGCGAACGGCTTTCCGTCGGAGCGGAGTTTGCCCATCTGACTGTCTCCCCTGTGTTCGGTCTGCCGGACCAGTCGCAGGTCAATGCCGATCTGCGGGTGCTGGGCAAGGCGGAGCGGGGGCGAGAGGTGCTCGAAGAGGTGGCTGAACGGTTGCAGGCGATGCTCAGCACAACCTGTGACAGCCCTGCCAGCGTGCGGATCACGGTGATGGACCCCAAGGGCTATTTCGCCCGGCGCTAAAGCGTTTCGCATAAATCTGAATCACAGATTTAATGTGAAGCGCTCGCAACGCTCATACGATGCACTGCGTTTTGCTTTTTCCCTGTTTCAGATAAAAAGCAAAACGCTTTAAACGGTTGGGGCGGCAAGAAGAGCGCGGTTTCCCGCGCTCTTTGCCGTTTCTTTGCTCTGAAGGTCTCAGCCCGCCAGCAATGCCGCGTTGCCACCCGCCGCCGTGGTGTCGACGCAGAGATGGCGTTCATGGACGACATGGGCCTTGTCGGGACGTGCGGTGATCAGGGGTATGATTGCCCCGTCACATGAGGCCAGCGCCCGGGCGAAAGTACGCGCCGTTTCCGCGTCCCCCCACCACAGGGCTGCGGAAAAGTCGTCGAGCGCGACGAGGTCTTTCGCGGACAGCGTGCCGTCGAGCGCGATGGCGACACCACCCAGAGCTTCGACGGCGGCGGCCTGCGCCTTCGCCGCCTCCACACCCGGCCCGAGGCAGAGCACCGGCGGGCGGGTGTAGAAGGCGAGGCGGTTCATCTCGCCGGTCGGTCCGGGCATCAGGCGCTCTTCGAGCTTGGTTTCGGCCGGATTGCCCAAGACTTCCCGAAGTGCCTTGAGATCGGCGCCGCGCTCGAACCGTCCCGCTTCCGCAAGCCCCGGCTCGGGGGCGAAGAAACGGTTCAGGTAGAGCGGGCCACCGGCTTTCGGACCGGTGCCAGAAAGGCCTTCGCCGCCAAAGGGTTGCGAACCGACGACCGCGCCGATCTGGTTGCGGTTGACGTAGATATTGCCGACATGGATGGCGTCCGAGATGCTCTGCACCCGCTCGTCGATCCTTGTGTGCAGCCCGAAGGTCAGGCCGAACCCGCGCGCGTTGATCTCGGTCACGATCTTGTCGAGATCGCGGGCCTTGAAGGTTGCGACATGCAGGACCGGGCCGAAAATTTCGCGCTCCAGATCGTTGATCCCGTTCACCTTGAGCAGGGTGGGCGCGACGAAGGTGCCCTCAGTCGGAGCCTCGATCCGGTGCAGGATGCTGTTGGCTTTCTGTGCAACGTAACCTGCGATCTCGTCGCGGGCCTCGCGGTCGATCACCGGACCGACATCGGTACTCAGGGCCCAGGGATTGCCGACAGTGAGCTGATCCATCGCGCCTTTGATCATCTCGATCACCTGCGGCGCGCTGTCCTCTTGCAGGTAGAGACAGCGCAGCGCGGAACAACGCTGACCGGCGGATTGGAAGGCGGAAGCTACGACATCGCGCACGGCCTGCTCAGAAAGTGCGGTCGAGTCGACGATCATCGCGTTCAGCCCACCGGTTTCCGCAATGAGCGGCGTGCCCGGATCGAGATGTTCGGCCATGGTGCGGTTGATCCGCTGCGCCGTGTCGGTGGAGCCGGTGAAGACCACGCCCTTGACGCGCGGATCAGAGGTGAGAGCTGCGCCGACGGTCGGTCCGCGCCCGGGCAGGAGTTGCAGAACCTCGCGCGGCACACCGGCCTCATGCATCAGCTCGACTGCCTTGGTGGCGACGATGGGCGTCTGTTCGGCCGGTTTGGCGAGCACGGCGTTGCCCGCCATCAGCGCGGCCGAGATTTGCCCGGTGAAAATCGCCAGAGGGAAGTTCCACGGGCTGATCGCGGTAAAGATGCCGCGTGGGGCGCGGGTGTCGTTTTCGCCTTCCTGTGCGTAGTAGCGCAGGAAATCGACTGCTTCGCGGACCTCGCCCACCGCATCGGGCAGGGATTTCCCGGCTTCCTGCGCCAGAATGGCGAAGAGTACGCCATAATTGGCCTCATAAAGATCGGCCACGCGGCGCAGTACGTCAGCGCGCTCAGTCGCGGGGGCGCTCCATGTGCGGGCGTCGCTCAGCGCGGCTTCGACCGTGGCCTTGTCCGCCTCGATCACCTCGCCGATTTTTTCTCCTGTGGCCGGGTTGGTTACCGGCTGCGCGGTGCCGGAGGGTTCGGAGACGGTCAGGGGGCGGGCTTTCGGGAGGGATACATTGCGGGCGGCGTCGATCTCGGCCAGCACACCATCGTCGGTGAGGTCCCAGCCTTTCGAATTGACCCGTTCCCCGCCGAAGATTTGCGACGGATGCACGAGACCTGAAGGTGCTTTGGCGGTGGTCAGTGCTTCGAACGGGTCCTTGGCGATGTCTTCCGGGCGGACGCTTTCGTCCACGATCTGATGCACGAAGGACGAGTTCGCGCCGTTTTCCAGCAGGCGACGGACGAGATAGGCCAGAAGGTCGCGGTGTGCCCCGCAAGGCGCATAGATGCGGCAATGCCCACCGGTTTCCTTCAGCACGATGTCATGCAGACGTTCGCCCATGCCGTGCAGGCGCTGAAACTCGAAGGGGCGGCCTTCCGCAAGTTCCATGATGGTCGCGACCGTGTGGGCGTTATGCGTGGCGAATTGCGGGAAGATGTGATCGCCCATGCCGAAGAGTTTCTTGGCAAGGCAGGCATAGGAGACGTCGGTTGCGGGTTTGGAGGTGAAAAGCGGAAAGCCCGGCTGGCCGGTGACCTGCGCCAGTTTCATCTCCGTGTCCCAATAGGCGCCCTTGACGAGGCGGATGTTGATCTTGCGATCATAGCGCTTCGCCATGTCGTAAAGCGCATCAATTGCGGGTGCGGCACGTTTGCCGTAAGCCTGCACCACCACACCGAAACCGTCCCATCCGGCGAGATAGTCATCCGACAGCACGGCCTCGATCACCTTGAAGGACAGCACCAGACGATCCTGTTCCTCGGCATCGACGTGGAAGCCGATGCCCACGTCCTTCGCCTGACGGGCAAGGCGGGTCAGCACGGGGACAAGCTCCGCCATGACACGCGCTTCCTGAGCCACCTCATAGCGCGGGTGCAGGGCGGAGAATTTCACTGAAATACCGGGGTTATCGACAATGGTGTCATGGGCGGCGTGCTTGCCGATGGCGGTGATCGCATCGGCGTAATCCTTGGCGTAGCGATCTGCGTCCGCCTTGGTGCGCGCGGCTTCGCCCAACATGTCGAAGGAATAGGTAAAGCCCTGTTTCTCACGCGATTCGCCGCGCTTCAGAGCGCTTTCGATGGTTTCACCCAAGACGAACTGACGACCCATTTCCTTCATCGCGCGCCCGACGGCGGCGCGGATCACCGGCTCTCCCAGACGTTTGACCGCGCCCCGCAGCGTGCCTGCGACGCCCGGTTGTTTGTCATCGAGCACCTTGCCGGTGAGCATCAGGGCCCAGGTCGAGGCGTTCACAAGCGAGGAGGCGGCGGTGCCGATGTGTTTGTTCCACTCTGACGGGGCGATCTTGTCCTCGATCAGGGCGTCGATGGTGAAACTGTCGGGCACGCGCAGCATCGCTTCGGCAAGACACATGAGTGCCACGCCTTCGCGGGTCGAAAGACCGTATTCGGCGAGAAAATGTTCCATGAGGGTAGGCTTCGCTTCGGTGCGGATGCGCTTCACGAGGGTGACGGCACGGGCCGAAATGGCGGCGCGGGTTCGGGGCGAAATTTCGGCCTCGGCGATCAGACGATCGAGCAACTGATTCTCGGGGGCGTATTTTGCGGCAAAGCCAAGGGCGGGAAAGGGAGGAAGAGCCATATTGACCTCTGAGAGTGGAATTTCACCAATAATACCGGGTAAATTATAGACGAAGGCTCTATTTTTTGCCTATTAGTAGTCGATATGACCTAAATTCAGAAAGGATTTAGTATGAATTTCGAACTGGACGCCACCAACCAAAAGATACTCGAAGCCCTGGTTGCCAATGCCAGAATCCCGATCACGGAACTGTCTAAAAAGGTAGGTCTGTCGAAGACTCCGGTCACCTATCGCATCAAGCAGATGGAGGATGTCGGGCTGATCACCGGCTATCGTGCGATCCTTTCGCCGCTCAAACTCGGGCTGACCAATGTGACCTATATCGAGGTGCGCGTTTCGGACACGCGCCAAAAGGCTTTGGAAGAGTTCAACGCGGCGGTGCGCAAGATCCCGGAGGTCGAGGAATGCTATATGATTGCCGGCGGCTTCGACTACCAGATCAAGTTGCGGTCCCGTGATATGGCACATTACCGGCACATCATGGCGGAAAAAATCTCGACCCTGCCGCATATTAGTTCGACTACGAGCTATGTCGCCATGGAAGCCGTCGTAGAGCAAAGTTGGCTCAGTCTTTGACCAGCGCTTTGGAGGATCGGAACAGGGCAGATTTCCAGCGTCTTTCAAGACTGAAACAGGCCGGAAACCTGATGCAGTGCAGCATGATTTTTGCAGCATGTCGGTGTATTGACTAAAAAGATATATTTCAAATTATGGTTATATTGCGACATATCAACGTCCATTTTAGGGCTATAATGTAAAATATTAATGTTAAACATACACGGCTCTGATCTCTCTGTTGCGGGGGCTTTATGGGGATCAGGGTGACAGGAGGGGGAGATGGGCTCCAACGTGAAGCGGCTTGATCCGCAATTCAGTCTTGCAACCAGTGAAAATCGGTCCTCGCAAAGAGTTGTCATCGTCGCAGGCGGTGCCGGGTTTATCGGTTCCAACCTGTGTCGGCGACTGTTGGCGCAGGGGGATCGGGTGATCTGTGTCGACAATCTCGAAACCGGGCGGTTGAGCAATATCGGCGCGCTGATGCAGGAGCCGGATTTCCGGTTCTTCCTGCATGACATCGTCGAACCGTTCAGCATCTAGGGACCGGTAGACCGGATTTACAATCTGGCCTGCCCGGCCTCGCCGCCGAAATATCAGAAAGATCCGGTTCACACTTTCCAGACCTCCGTCATGGGGGCGCTGAACCTGCTGGAACTGGCAGCGAGAAAAGGTGCGCGGGTGCTGCAATCCTCGACCTCCGAGGTCTATGGCGACCCGGATGTTTCGCCACAGAACGAAGATTATCGCGGGCTGGTGAACACCATGGGACCGCGGTCCTGCTATGACGAAGGCAAGCGTGCCGCCGAGACCCTGTTCCACGATATGCATGAAACTCGCGGGGTGGATGTGCGTGTGGCGCGGATCTTCAACACCTACGGGCCGCGGATGGACCCGGAGGACGGGCGCGTGATCTCCAATTTCATCGTACAGGCGCTGAAAGGCGAACCGATGACCATTTATGGCACCGGCGAGCAGACGCGATCGTTTTGCTATGTCGACGATATGCTCGACGGGCTGATGGCGCTGATGGAATGCGAGACCTGCGGCGCGATGCCGGTCAACCTTGGCAATCCGGGCGAGTTCACCATGAACGAGCTGGCCGATCTGGTGCAGAAGATGATCCCGACCCATGGCGGTTCGGTCTATTGCGATCTTCCGAAAGACGACCCGCGGCAACGTCGCCCTGACATTACCCGTGCGAAAGGCCTGCTGAACTGGGCGCCGAAAGTGACATTGCGCGTCGGGCTGGTGCCGACGGTGGCCTATTTCAGCAAGGAACTTGAGCTG
The DNA here is from genome assembly GCF_003050785.1 of Celeribacter persicus. Lineage (GTDB taxonomy): Bacteria > Pseudomonadota > Alphaproteobacteria > Rhodobacterales > Rhodobacteraceae > Celeribacter > Celeribacter persicus. Next base: position 165,610 of record NZ_QAOH01000007.1, on the reverse strand, counting down.
TCGCAGGTACGGCCCGCCACCGGCATGGTCGAAGGAGGTGCGGCATGACACATCTTCCGGCCAAAGCCGCGCGCGTGCTCGTCACCGGTGGCGCGGGTTATATCGGATCGCATTGTTGCAAGGCGCTGAGCCGGGCGGGGATGGTGCCGGTGGTCTACGACAATCTCTCGCGCGGGCATGCCGATGCGGTGCGTTGGGGCCCTTTGGTAAAGGGTGACATGCGCGACGGGGATCGTCTGGCGCAGGTGTTGAAAGAGGAGCGCATCGACGCGGTGATCCATTTCGCGGCCTTCGCCTATGTCGGCGAAAGCGTGCAGGAACCGCAGATGTATTACGACAACAATGTCGGCGGGATGATCGCGCTTCTGGGGGCGATGCAGCGGGAGGGCGTGAAGACGCTGGTTTTCTCGTCGTCCTGTGCCACCTATGGCGTGCCGGATCGGGTGCCGATCGACGAGACCATGGCACAGGCGCCGATCAACCCTTATGGGCGCTCGAAACTGATCTGCGAATGGATGATGGAGGATGCCGCCAGTGCCTGGGGGCTGAATTATGCCGCCTTGCGCTATTTCAACGCGGCGGGCTCCGATCCGGAGTTCGAGCTTTCCGAACGCCACGATCCGGAAACCCATTTGATCCCGCTCGCGCTGATGGCCGCGCAAGGCACAGGGGCGCCGCTTCAGGTCTTTGGCACGGATTACCCGACGCCGGACGGAACTTGCGTGCGGGATTACATCCATGTCAGCGATCTGGCCCGCGCTCATGTGCTGGCGCTCGATGCGCTGCGGGGTGGGGCAGGGCCGCTAAAGCTCAACCTCGGAACCGGTACAGGCACTTCCGTGCAGGAAATCCTGGATGCCGTGGAGCGGGTGACCGGCCATGCGGTGCCACATCAAAATAGCCCGCGCCGGGCAGGCGATCCGCCGGAACTGGTGGCCAATCCGGGCCATGCGCGCGAGGTGCTGGGGTTCGAAGCCCGGTGGACCAATATAGACGAGATCGTGGGCCATGCCGCGCCATGGTTCATGGAGGCGCCGAAGGTCGCCCAGGGATGAGCAGACCCGCCGCCCCCATGGCGGAGCATCGCAGGTCCCGACACCCGGCTCTCGCGCCGCGCCCGATGCTGACCCCGCTGTTTTCACGCAGACGCAGGCTGTGGTACGGCTTTCTTGCGGGGCTGTGGTTTCTCGCCTCGCTCTGGTTCTGGAGCTGGTGGTTCGAGCCGTCTCATGTCGGTGGGGCGGTGCGCTATGGGCTGATCACCCTCGGGCTGATCTGGGTCTGGAGCATGCAGGCCTATTTCATGGTGATCTTCCTTGCGGCTCATCGCTCCGCCGCGCCCGATCCCGAGCTGGGACAGTACAGGGTTGCGATGATCGTGACCAAGACCCCTTCAGAGCCTTTCGAGGTGATCCGCCCGACGCTTGAGGCGATGCTGGCACAGGATTATCCCCATGATACATGGTTGGCCGATGAGGACCCGACGCCGGAGGTGACCGAGTGGTGTGCGGCCCATGGGGTGCATATTTCCTCACGCAAGGAGCTTGAGGCCTATCACCAAAAGGAATGGCCGCGCCGGACTCGCTGCAAAGAGGGCAATCTGGCCTATTTTTACGATACATGGGGCTATCGCCTCTATGACATCGTCTCGCAGCTCGACTCCGATCATGTACCGGGGCCGGGATACTTGCGCGAGATGGTGCGTCCCTTCGCCGATCCGGAGGTGGGCTATGTCTCCGCGCCCTCGATTTGTGGCGCCAATGCCAGGGGCCACTGGGCTGCGCGCACCCGGCTTTATGTCGAGGCGGCGTTCCATGGTATCTTTCAGGCGGGCTACACCCGGCTCCTGACGCCCATGTGCATCGGTTCGCATTACGCGGTGCGCACCAAGGCGCTCAAACAGGCGGGAGGTCTCGGGCCGGAGTTGGCGGAGGATCATTCCACCACCATGCTGATCTCGGCGGCGGGTTGGCGCGGTGTGCATGCCATTGATGCCTTCGCGCTGGGCGACGGTCCGGCGACGCTGCCCGATCTGGTGACGCAGGAATTTCAGTGGTCGCGTTCGCTCGTTTCGCTGCTGCTGCGCCACACGCCCGATTACCTTCCGAAACTGCCGATGCGGCTCAAGGCGCTCTTTCTTCTCTGTCAGCTTTGGTACGTGTTCTTCGCATTGGCCATGGCGATGGCCTATGTCGCGCCGGTTCTGGCGGTGTTGTTCGATTTCACCTATGCCAATGTCACATATCCGTCCTTTATAGCACATAGTTTCCCATTAGGTCTCATTCCGCTGTTGATCGTGCGCGGGTTGAAACGTGACGGGCTTTTGCGACCGGTGGATGCGAAGATTCTCTCCTGGGAGAAAATCCTTTTCGTCGCGCTGCAATGGCCCTGGGTGCTCTGGGGGGTGGCCATGGCCGTGCGTGACCGGCTTTCGGGACATTTCGTCGACTTCCGCATCACGCCCAAGGGACACGTGGCGCATGCGACTTTGCCGAACCGGATCGTTCTGGTCTATGCGGTCCTCGCCTTGGGGGCGATCCTGCCGGTGATGCTGCGCGACCATCTTGTCGTGGCGCCGGGGTTCTATCTTCTGACGCTGATGAACGCTGTGGTCTATGTTGTTCTGCTGGCCGTGGCGATCATTCACCACATTCGGGAAAACCGCATCAAATTGCGGAATTTCACGCCAAAACTCGTGCTTCAAAGTGCTGTTTTGATAATGATCATGGCATTTTTCGCCAATTCTGTTATCCTGAGGGGACAGATGGGTCTCCTTGCTCTGTCTTATGGACTCGTGCCTCTGCAAGTGATGAGAGTCGAGTACGTGGTCGCCGGTGCGGGGCAGGGCCAGCCGGGGGATGTGCATCTGGAATTCGCACCGGAATGGTTTGGGGCCGAAGCGCCCTGAAGGGAGGGAGCGATGTTGAATATGTCGACAAAACGGATGATGAGGGCGCTGGGCGCCGGTCTGGGGATAGGGGTTCTGTCGGGACTCTTGAGCATGGGATTTGCACAATCGCCGCCGGGTCAGGTGCCGTTCGGGGTTTATGACCCGGATGGGGATTTTTCCGCTGACGGGGCTGTGACGGTCGAGCATTTGTTCCTGCCGTGGGAGGACGTGTATCTTCCATCGTTGAACGATGCCGATGCCTATGCGCTCGAACGTCAGCGTGCGCTTCTGGTGACGCTGGAACCTTGGACGTGGTCGCGCAGCGAACGCAACACCGCGCGCTACCTGCGCGAGGGGATTTTCAATGGCACCTATGACGGCAACATGCACGCGGTTTGCGAGGTACTGGGCACGCTGAAAAGCCCGGTGACCCTGCGGTTCATGCATGAGATGGATGATGAGAGCGGTCAGTTTATCTGGGCGGGCTGGGACCCGGACGATTACATTGCCGCCTATCGCCGGATGACCGATCTGTGCAAGGAAGATGCGCCGAACATCAACCTGATGTGGTCGCCTCTGGGCGATGAGAAAATGGCGCAATACTATCCGGGCGACGACTATGCCGATCTGGTCGGCCTGTCGGTCTTCGGTCTGCAAGCCTGGGATCAGGCGAAATACGGTCATGACCGGACCTATGACGAAATCTTCGCACCCCGTTACAAACGGGCGCAGGCCTTTGGCAAACCGGTCGTTGTGGCCGAGCTCGGCTATGTCGGCAAGGCGGGTTACGTCGAGGGGTGGAAGACTTCCGTGCGAGCGGAAAACGCCGATTACCCGGCGCTGGTCGGTGTCGTCTACTTCAACTACCCGGAAGTTTACCCGTGGCCGGAAGGCTTCGGTCAGCCGGACTGGCGGGTCAAGAATCAGGTCCTCAAATGATCTGATGTCGGGCATTTCGCTGTAAAATAGGGCGAAATTGAATGGGCGGCGAAAATCCGCCCATTTCTTTTATTTCATGTAATATTTTGAATATATAAGGTTTTTTATCGGGTGTAGCGCATTTTTCGCGTCGGACACATTGCTGCCACGCTTGAGCCGGACTCATGGCATTCTTGACCTCTAACCTCCTTTTCACCGATCACGGGATAACGAGATAAAGACGGACCTGTCTCCGCCCCCGTGCTGGACGAGGCCGAGCAAAGGAGGCAGAGCTATGTTCGTATTTACGAAATTCAATCCGGATATGTGCCCGACAGGCGTTTTGTCGAAGGCGGCTCTTATAGCCGCATTCGCTTTGGGCGTCATGGTTGCGGGCGCTCCCGTTTCTGCGTCGCAGACCGAGACCGGCGCGCAGAAGACCACGGTCGGGGGCCGCGGCGACACTCGTTTCGACTGGCTCGCCAGAGGCAAGGATGTCGCGGATGCGTCCTCGACGGTCTCCGCAACGGCACCGCAGGGGTCCGGTTCCTGGATTTGCTCTCCGGCCGGTTTTGGCAATCATTCCCGCTGTTATCGCCGCTGAGGGATGCGGCGGTTGTTTGCGTTTTTTCCATGTGAAAACGCAAGCGGTTTCCAAGCCGGTTTTCTAAACCGGTGAAGAGTATGCCAAAAGAGTGCCATAACAGAGTGTCTGTGAGAAACGGGCGCTCTTTTCCATTTGGCTGCAACACCTGTCGTCATGAGTGTCGGCTCTGTTCCCGGGATTCACCGGAAACTACGGTTTCGTAGGTTTGTCGGAGATGAGCGCTTATAGGCCCGCCTCAGAACCATGCGATTTCCCCGGAATCGTCTTCGGACAGGGCAAAAGGCGCATCAATATTGTCGAACAGCTTATGGGCGAGATGGCGCAGACGAATGACCTCGCTCAGGGAATTGATTTCCACCAGTTCCTGATCGGTTTGCCCGGCCAGATGACCCATGACCCTTTGCAAATCGTCGAGTGTCTGGTGCAAACGGTCGATGGCCTGGAGGCTGCGTTGAACCGCCGGGGACAGGCTCCTGGCTTCCGCCAGTGTCGGTCCCAGCGCAATCTGAACTTCCGCGGTCAGGATGACCAGTGTGACCATCTCATCCTGAATACGTTTGTTCAGTGTTTTCAGGGGAATACAAGCGGGCTCGACTACACCATTCCGTAGCATGGATTTGACGGGGCTCGGCGACATCAGAGTTTTCCCACGATCGCTTCGATGGCGGCGCGAAGACCGGCGGGGTCAAAGGGTTTTTTGAGGAAGTTGTTCATCCCGAGCCGTTTGCCCATGTCGATGATTTCCCGATCGGCGCGCCCGGTGATGAGCAGAAAGCCGATGCCGCGGGTGGGCCCATTCGTACGCAGGGCGTGTAAAAGCTGGAGGCCATCCATCCCGGGCATGTTGTAATCGGAGATGACAAGGTGCACCGGAGAGGTTGCGAGTTTCTGCAAGGCAGAAGGGCCGTCCGCCGCACTCGCAACATTGCGAATGCCGAAAGAATCCAGGGCGTTGGCGATAAGTCCCCGACTGGTGGACATATCGTCGACGACCATAACGCGAAGTTGATCCCGAAGAGCCATCAGACCGTTCCTTCTTTGACTTGTGTCTCACCCGGAGAGAGAAATTGGGTATTCTGTATCGTTTGGTAGGTTGTGACCCCCGTGTTCACAAAGAGCGGTGTGGTGCTTTCGCTCAGGCGCTCTGAATGTCCAAGCATCAGCCAGCCGCCGGGTTCGAGAATGGCGGCAAAACGCCGGAACAACTGGCTTTGCGCTTCCTCATCGAAATAGATCACGACGTTACGACAGAAAATCGCGTCGAATTTACCTTTCATCGGCCATTCGGCGTGAAGGTTGAGTTGCCGGAATGCGACCATGTTTCTGACCTCGGGTTTGAGGATCAGAGCGGTTTCCGCCTGCTGCTCGGATGCCGTGCAGAAGGCCTTGATCGTGGCGTCTGTCAGCCCTGTGGTCAGCGATCCGAAATATTGTGCGCTTTTGGCCCGGACGAGGACTTCCGGGTCGATATCCGTCGCCAGGATTTTGAAATCCATTTTGGCGAGATCGGGCGCCTCTTTCAGGATTGTCATCGCGATGGAATAGGGTTCCTGCCCGTTCGAGCATCCCGCAGACCAGATCCGTGCTTTTCCTCCCGCCGCGAGCTTTTTCCTCAGATGTGGAAGGATATGGGTTCTCAGGTAATCGAAATGATGATGTTCCCGGAAGAAATGCGACACGTTCGTGGTCAGGGCAGAGATGAAGTTCTCCATCTCCTGTTTGTCGTTGGTGGCTTCCAGAAAATCCAGATAGGCGTCGAAACTGGGTATGTCCAGCGTCCGCAGACGGCGGCTCAGGCGGGACTTCACCATCGAAACCTTGGATTCGGCGAGCACGATACCCGCCTCTCTGGCCGCGATGGAGACGATCCGCGTAAAGGCGCGATCTGAAATGGCGCTGGCCATTTGGGAATGTCCGGTCATGGGAGATAATTCGCTCAAGCGACCTCCTCGCTCTGTGGCGGCATGACGGCTTCCAGATCGAGAATGCGGATCATCCGTCCGTCCACGATGGTCAGGGCGGATACGAAGGTTCTGGCGTTATCGGTCGCGAGATCCGGCGGCGGTTGTATCTCACCAGAAGGGATGGCAAGAATGTCGGAGACCGCATCGACCATGAGACCCGCAGTGCGTGCGCCCAGATCGACCACGATGATGACGTTGCGTTCGGGCTTATCACCGGTTTGCAACCCGAGGCGCGCCGCAAGGTCGATGATCGGAAGCACGGTGCCCCGCAGGTTGATGACTCCTTTGACGAATGAGGGCGCATGCGGCAGGGAGGTCGCCTTGGCGGAACCGCGGATCTCACGCACGGACATGATGTCGACGGAGTAGTCCTGCCCGCCGACGCGGAAGGACAAGAGTTCGATAGACGATGAGGAAGTCGGTTTGTCGGTGTCGGTCATTGTCTTATCCTGCAAGAGCATGCTGAGGGGGGCGGGAACGGGTCCGACCGGAGGCCTGGCTGACCAGATCTGTCGGATCGAGGATGAGCGCGATCTGCCCGTCGCCGAGAATGGTGGCGGCGGCAATGCCGGGGACGGGTCCGTAACTGCCTTCGAGCCCTTTGATGACGACCTGACGCTGGTCTTCGATCCCGTCCACGGCCAAGGCCGCACGGTTGCCGTCTTCCTGTCCGATCAGCAGGACGATACCGCCGACATAGCTCTCCTGTGGCGGGCGATAACCGAGTTCTGCACCGAGATCGAACAGCGGGACGAAGCCGCCGCGAATCTGGACGACATGGGCTTGCGGGCCGAGTGCTTTGACGTCATCCTGCGTCAGGGTCAGCGTTTCGAGAATGGCGTTGAGCGGTACGACCAGCGTCTCATTGGCGACGCGGACGATCATGCCATCGAGCACGGCGAGGGTGAGCGGAAGAGAGATCGAGAAGGTCGTGCCCTTGCCTTCCTGCGAGGTGATGGCGATGCGACCGCCAAGCGCCTGAATGGAACTTTTGACGACATCCATGCCGACCCCGCGACCGGAGAGATTGGAAATCTCCTGGGCCGTCGAGAAACCGGGCAGGAACAGGAGGTTGTCTATGTCGCCGTCGGTCAGTTGCGCGTCGGTGGGAATGAGACCTTTTTCAATGGCTTTCGCCCTGACGCGTTCGCGGTTGATCCCGGCGCCGTCGTCACTCACTTCGATCACGATGCGGCCGGAGCGATGTTGCGCGGTGAGGGTGACATGACCCTCGCGCGGTTTTCCGGCTGCGAGCCGTTTGTCAGGGCTTTCGAGTCCGTGGTCGACTGCATTGCGGATCATATGCGTGAGCGGGTCGGCGAGACGTTCAATAACGGTCTTGTCGACTTCGGTATTTTCGCCGTCCGTATGAAGGCGCACCTCCTTGCCGACGGAGGCTGAGGATTCCCGAACGATCCGGCCCATGCGCTGAAACAGGGATTTGATCGGTTGCGCGCGGATCATCATCACGGATTCCTGAATGTCGCGGGTCAATTGCAGAAATTCCTCGAGACCGGTCGAGATCGGTGAGTTCGGCGGAAGACCGGCTTCGGTGACGGATTGGCTGAGCATGGCCTGGTTGATCACCAGCTCGCCGACGAGGTTGACGAGACGGTCGATGCGTTCGAGGTCCACGCGCACAGTGGCGTGCGGCTGGGTCGGTGTGCCGGAGGGTTTTGCCGGGGCCGAACTTTCGGACGGGGGCGTTTCGACAGGCTTCACGCGCACTGCGGTGTCTTTTGCCACGAGTGTTTCGGGCACTGTCGTGGGGTCGGGGAGCATTGCTGTGGATGCGGGCTGTTCTGGCGGAGACAGCGGCGGAAGGAACGGTGTGGCCGTGAGTGGAAAGGGGAGCGTAGCAGAGGGCACGGTCGCGAACGGAGTGATGTCGAGTTGGCATAGCCCGTCGACAAATTCGAACACCTCGCGCACGGCCTGTTCGCTCTCTTCGGTGTGAACGGTCAGGGTCCAGGACAGGTGTCCTGTGGCAGCGTCGATCTGATCGAGCGTCGGCAGGGCGGTCGTGTGACAGGTCACGGTGAGATCGCCGAGATCGCGCAGGGTGCGAAACAGATACAGAGGCTCGTTGCCCGAGAGATAAAGCGCGGGGTCGGGTTTGAAGAAGATGGTGAATCCTTTGCCCCCGGGCAGCGGTGCGTCTGCTGGGTCAGGCTCGGGTGTGGGCAGGGCGGAGAGATCGGGAAGAGTTGGCAAGGCCATATCATCCCCGAAATCCAGTGACAGGGTGGTGGGGGTGAAGTCGAGGTCTTCTTCGGCCTCTTCTTCTACGCCCACGAGTTTTTCGAGCTTTTCCAGTACCGGATCGGTCACGTCGGAGGAGACCGTATCATCGTCACGCGCGGCGCGCACCAGATCGCCCAGAACATCGGCGCAGGTGAAGAACAGCCGGATCGCCTCGCCATCCGGGTGAAAGCGACCGGTGCGCACCTCATCCATGGCGCTCTCGAGCCGATGGGCGAAATGCACAAGATTGTCGAGGCCGAAAGCCCCCGCACCGCCCTTGATCGAATGCACGGCACGGAACACGATGTTGATCGTCTCCGGGTCGGTGTCGCCGTCATCCATCGTCTGGAGACCGTCCTGGAGGCTTTCCAGAAGCTCCTCGCATTCGATGAAGAAAGAGGCGCGGATTTCTGCCATCGGGTCGGACATCGGAAACCTCTTAACCAGCCACCATTTGCAGGGCTTTGACGAGTTTGGCGGGGTCGAAGGGTTTGACGATCCAGCCGGTGGCACCGGCGGCGCGGGCCTTGGCCTTAAGCTCATCGGCGCTCTCAGTCGTGAGCACGAGGATCGGGATGCGGCTCCACTTGTCGTTGGAGCGCACGGCGTCGATGAAGCGGAATCCGTCCATGCGCGGCATGTTGATGTCGGTGATGATCACGTCGGGTTCGGTGACTTCAAGCATTTCGAGGGCGTGAACACCGTCTTCGGCGAGATGAGCGGTAAAGCCCGCGGACGAAAGGGCGAGATTGAGCATATCGCGCATGGTGCGGCTGTCGTCGACAGCGAGAACTTGCAGACTCATGTCCAGGCCTCCGGTTGGGTCAGTGTTTCGGGGGTGAAGCCAAAGAGGCCCAGCATGTCGACGCAGTTGTCGGAGGCATTGGCCAGACGCGTGCTCTTGCCTTGGGCCGCGCGCGTTTTGACTGCGGAAAGGATCACCTGAAGCGGCAGGGTGCCAAGATGACGGATATTTCCGGCATCAATGACCAGTGTGTCGTCGCTGATGGCCGCAAGTTCCGCCATCAGAGGCATCACGGATTGATAATCGAGCCGGTCGTGGAGTTGCACATGTGTGGTCATGTGCGCACGCTTTCATTATGTCCGGGGTGAGACATCTCCAAATTCCCTTACAACTGCGGTCACGGGACCTTGTGTAAGGGCAAGGGAGTTAAAACGAGGTTACGTTTCCCGATTTAATGAATCACGGAAATATCCGCGCCTCGTTTTGAAGCGTCTTTGAAAAACTTTTTTAATATAATTGGTTATGGATAGATGTTGTGCATATGCGAGGCGCATCCCGTGAGGGCCGCATAGTCGTCTTCGATCACGGAGACGGAAAAATTCTTCATGAACCCGGCGAAACGCCCCTTGTCGCGGAACGCCTCGTCAAAACCGAAACGGTCTAGGTAAGGTGCGATGTGACGCGCCACGCCGCCGACCAGATAGATACCGCCGAAGGGCAGTTGAATGAGCGCGAGATTTCCCACCACCGTGCCGAGCATGCGCACGAAGAGTCGGGCGGCCTCGGTGGCAACGGTATCCTCGCCAGTCTCAACCGCTGTCATGATCTCTGCCGCCGATTTTTCCCGCGGGGCATCGGCTTCGGTGCCGAGAAACAGATAGACGCGTTCAAGCCCGCGACCGGAGAGTACGTCCTCGATTGCCGGGAAGCCATGCGCGGTTTCGACGAATGCGCAGAGTTTGAGTTCGTGCGCGGTGCGGATCGGCAGGTTGGCGTGACCGCTCTCAGAAGGGGCCACAAAACGCCCCGTGGCGGTCTCGAACACCGGCGCGGCGTTGAAGCCTGTGCCGATGCCGACGACCAGACGCACCGCCTGCGGCGAGGCGGCGGGGGCGTCGATGACGGGGCGGATATTCGGGGCGGCGACAAGTCCGAGGGCATGACCCTGGGCCTGCAAGTCGTTGAGAATGGAGACATGTTCGGCCTGTGTGGCCCGATGTAACGTGTCGCGGTCGATGGTCCAGTCGAGATTGGTCATCGTGCCGACGCCATCGCGCACCGGCCCGGCCAGCGCGACACAGGCACCCTTGCAATCCACACCACCCTCGTCTTCGACATATTGCCGCAGGACGCTTTCCAGCCCCGGAAACTTGCGGTTGGAATAGCGCCGGATCGTCTCCGGCAGAAGTTTGACCCCATCCGCCAGCGCCACACGAGTGTTGGTGCCGCCGATATCGGCCACGAGGGTGAGGGTGTCGGCGGGGTGCTGCGGCATGGGGTCAGGTCCGTTTTAAGAGCTCTTTCAACATGTGATACGAGGCTTTGGGGGTGCGTTTCAATGTCTCAAAATCCACATGCACCATGCCGAAGCGCCGTTCATAGCCGAAGGCCCATTCGTAATTGTCCAGAAGCGACCAGTAAAAGAAGCCCTTGAGATTGACACCCTGTTGGATCGCCCGGTGCATCGCCGCCATGTGATCGCGGATAAAGGCGCAGCGCTCCGGATCGTCCACCACGCCGTTTCTCACATGATCGTCCCAGGCCATGCCATTTTCCGTCACCATCAGCGGCAGATCGCCGACATAGTTCTCCTTGAGCCGAAGAAGCAGCGCCTCAAGCCCCTCGGGGCAAATCTCCCAGCCCATCTGGGTGGTGGCGAGATGGCCTTGTGCCGGGGCGGTCGAAGGCCAGGGGCTCTCAGTGTCATGGGCGACGAGATTGCGTGTGTAATAGTTGACGCCGAGCCAGTCGATCGGACGCGAGATTGCCTTGAGATCCTCCTGCCAGTCATGCGGCAGATGCGGCTCAAGGCCCTCAAGCGCCTCTTTCGGATAGCGCCCCTTGGCGATGGCTTCGATGAACCAGCGGTTGTGGGTTGCGTCCTGACGGGCGGCGGCGGCGACATCCGCCGGGCTGTCGCTGGCGGGCTGGGTGTGTTCGAAATTGAGCACGATGCCGAGGTTCTCGCGACCGTGTGCGCGCAGCCGGGCGATGGCTTCGGCGTGGGCCTTAAGCACGTAATGCATTGAACGCGCGGCGGCGCGGATGTTGCGCAGCCCCGGCGCGTGATGGCCCAGCATGTGCGAAAGGTAGGAAACGCACCACGGCTCGTTGATCGTGGCATAGGTCGCGACCCGGTCGCCGATCCGGTCGTCGATCACCTCGACGAAATCGCCGAACCATCGGGCGATCGACGGGTTGGTCCAGCCGCCCAGATCGGAGAGCGCCGAGGGCAGTTCCCAGTGATAGAGCGTGACATGCGGTTCCAGCCCGCGCTCAAGGATCGCATCGACAAGGCGGTCGTAATAATCGAGCCCTGCGCGGTTCACCGCTCCGCGGCCTTCGGGGATCACCCGTGCCCAGCTTGTCGAGAACCGGTAGGCATCGAAATTGCCCGCGCGCAGAAGGTCCATGTCCTCGCCGTAGCGGTGGTACTGATCGCAGGCCACGGCACCGTCTTCGGCTCGAAGCACATTGCCGGGTGTGGCGGCGAAGCTGTCCCAGTGGCAAGGCCCGGCACCGCCGAATTTATGACCTTCGACCTGATAGGCAGCGGTGGCGGCCCCGAACAGGAAGCCGTCCGGGAAATCCTTGCGGGCGAGGGTGGGGAGTGTGGCTTGGGTCATGTGGCGCTCCATATCTGAAGGGGCTGGCTGCGCTTATAGCGGGAAATATCGGTCGCGGGCAAGTTCAAAGCGCTTTGATTTTAGCGCAAACAAACAGGGCTGCCGCTGGCTCCGGTCACGGGGTTATTTCGGTGCCGGGCCGGTGGTGTGGCCGATGATCAGATCGGCATCGAGCAGTTCATGGCGAGGGGGGCGTTCGGGGTGGGCGATCTGGTCGAGAAGTATCTCCGCGCAGATCCGACCGGCAAGCCGGACCGAGGAGCGGGTCGCGGTATAGATCGGTTCGGAACTGCCGTTGCGCATATAGGACAACTCGTCGTCATGCACGATCAGCGAGACATCCTTGCCGATCCTCAGACCCAGCGTATCCAGCGCCCGGCGCACGCCGTAACCGACGATGATCGAAGAGGTCAGAAGCGCGGTCGGAGGGTCGGGCAGGGTAAGCACTTTCATCGCCGCGACATAGCCGAATTCCTCGGTCATCTCGGCGCTGTGGCACAAGTCCGGGTCCTCTGTGATCCCGGCGGACTCAAGCGCGGTGCGATAGCCGGCACGACGCTTGGCGGCGAAGTCCATGCTCTCCAGCCCGTTCAGCAGGCCAATCCTCCGGTGCCCGAGGTCGATCAGGAATTTTGTCGCCCGCTCAAAGGCGCGGGCGTTGTTCATGTCGACCCAGGAATACTCATTCTCGTCGGCGCTTCCAGATCGACCATGCACGACGAAGGGCATGCCGATGTCGCGTAATAACTTGATTCTCGGATCATCGGCCTTAGGGCCGTGCACGATCACCCCGTCGACCGAGCCTTTTGCGGCGATCTTTCGATAGGCGTCCGCCTCATCGCTGTCGGGCACCACGGTCAGCAGCATGTCGATGTTTTCGCGTGAATAGATTTCGGAGGCGCCCGCAATGAAATCGGCAAAGACCGGGTTGACCATCTCGTGCCCCTTGGACAGCGGGATGATATGGCCCACGGCATGGTTGCGCCCAGTGGCAAGTCCGCGGGCGCGCGGATTCGGGGCGTAATTGTACTTGCGGGCGGCTTTCAACACCTTTTGACGCGTCACCTCCGAGACCTCCGGGTATCCGTTGAGGGCGCGGGAGACGGTCGTCTGGGACAGGCCGAGCAGGGTGGAAAGCTCTTTGAGGTTCATGTGATCCCCGTGGTTCCGTGGTGTTCCGAGATATGATCTGCGGTGTGATCTGCGATATCCTGCCACGCTAGACCGAGGTCGGGGCAGAGGTAAAGATGGGAGTTTGCACCTCCGCCGGGTTGGTGGTGCAGGGTTGCGGCCTGTGTCGAAATGACGTTACGGAAGTGTTACAAGTTATGTCTGACGTCGTGAAGTCCTTTTGATCCGTGTCATTGACACCGGAGCGGGCTTCCGACAGGGTGCGGGTATCAAAGCGCTTTGACGGTTTGGGAAGTGATTGATTTTCGGGCCGATAGCGCTAAGATTTCCTCGCCCGTGTCCGGGTATGAAACTGGGAGGTTTACATGAAAAAGACACTTATGACCGGTGCCGCGACGCTCGCCCTCATGGCGGCAGGCGCGCAGGCGCAGGATTTGACCATCGCTGGTCCCTGGATCGGCGCCGACCAGGAAATGGTCGAGAAGGTCCTTGAACTCTTTGAAGAACAGAGCGGCCTCGATGTCGCCTATGTCGGGTCCGACAGTTTCGAACAGCAGATCGTGATCGACGCGGAAGCGGGTTCTGCTCCGAACGTTGCGGTGTTTCCGCAGCCGGGGCTGGCCGCCGATATGGCGAAGCGCGGCTTCCTGACGCCGCTGGGGGACGATGTCGAAAACTGGGTGCGTGACAATTACGCCGCCGGTCAGTCCTGGGTGGATCTCGGCACCTCTGCCGGTCCCGATGGCGAAGAGGCGCTTTATGGCTTTTTCTACAAGGTCGATTTGAAATCTCTCGTGTGGTACGTGCCGGAAAACTTCGAGGATGCGGGCTACGAAGTTCCCGAAACCATGGAGGATCTGAAGGCGCTCACCGAACAGATCGCTGCCGACGGCGAAGTGCCGTGGTGCATCGGGCTGGGGTCCGGGGCCGCGACCGGCTGGCCGGCGACCGATTGGGTCGAGGACATGATGCTGCGCACGCAGCCGCCCGAGGTTTATGACGGCTGGGTCTCCAACGAGGTGAAATTCGACGATCCGCGCGTGGTCGCCGCGATTGAGGAGTTCGGCTGGTTCGCCCGCAACGACGCTTTCGTCTCCGGCGGGGCGGGGGCCGTGGCCTCCACCGATTTCCGCGACAGTCCGAAAGGTCTCTTTACCTCGCCGCCGCAGTGCTACATGCACCGCATGGCCTCCTTCATTCCGGCCTACTTCCCCGAAGGCACGGTTGAGGGCGAGGATGTCGATTTCTTCTACTTCCCGGCCTACGCCGAAAAAGAGCTCGGCAACCCGGTGCTCGGTGCCGGCACGCTCTGGGCAATCACCAACGACAGCCCGGCGGCGCATCAGTTCATCGAGTTCCTCGAAACGCCTGAGGCGCATGAGGTCTGGATGTCGCAAAAGGGCTTCCTGACCCCGCATAAAGGTGTCGATACGTCGAAATTCGGCGATCCGGCGACCAAGGCGATGAACGAGATCCTGCTCGGTGCGACCACCTTCCGCTTCGACGGGTCCGACCTGATGCCGGGCGGCGTGGGAGCTGGCTCCTTCTGGACCGGCATGGTGGATTACGCCGGTGGTGAACCCGCCGAGGATGTTGCCAAGTCGATCCAGGCCTCCTGGGATGCGCTGAAGTAATCAGTTCAGACACAACGAGCTTCTCCGGCCCTTCGGGGCCGGGGGCTTTCGCGTCCGTATCAAGGGCCGACAGATCGAAGGGGAGAGACAATGCATCCGGCACTTCAGGGTCTTCTGACCATCGCCATCGGCGTCGGCGCCTGTATCGGGTATTTCTATTTTTCCAACATCATCCTCGACAAGGTGATCTTCCCGGCGCGAAATCTGAGTGCGCCGACATCCAAGCGGTATCGTTTGTACGGTTACGTCGCCGTGGGCCTCGTGATATTGGCTATAGTTCTCATTGGGGTGAAACCTTTTCCTCTTTGGAAGTTGCAATCGTGGGGCGGCTATTATTCGATTATTTCGGTTTCTGTTTTAACTTTTGCTCTCGTTGTATTGGTAAAGTATCTTTTTCCCATCTCAGGCAGGTCGGCTGGGGAAAACATCAACCGCGCGAACCTTGTCCGGCCCTGGCTGTTCCTTTTGCCGGGTCTTGCGGCTCTTGGGCTTTATCTGGCCTATCCGGTGTTCGAGACACTGCGGCTCTCGCTCACGGATCGCGATCTCGGCGGGGCCTATGTGGGGCTCGAAAACTATCGCAAGATGTCGGCTGACCCGAAATTCTGGGAGGCGATGCGCAACAACGCCTTCTGGCTTCTGGTCGTGCCCGCTGCCTCCACTGCCTTCGGTCTTCTGGTGGCGCAGCTTACCGACCGCATCCGCTGGGGCTCCATCGCCAAGTCGCTGATCTTCATGCCCATGGCGATCTCTTTCGTCGGTGCCGCCGTGATCTGGAAACTGGTCTATGACGCCCGGCCTCTGGGCACGGAGCAGATCGGTATCCTCAATGCAATCTACATGGCGCTGGGGGGCGATACCCCGCAGCAGTGGCTGACCATTCCGTTCTGGAACAATTTCTTCCTGATGGTGGTGCTGATCTGGATTCAGACCGGTTTCGCCATGGTGATCCTCTCGGCAGCACTGCGGGGCGTGCCGGAGGAAACCATCGAGGCGGCCATCGTCGACGGGGCCAATCCGTTCCAGATATTCTTCCGCATCAAGGTGCCGCAGATCATGGGGACCATCGTCGTCGTCTGGACCACGATCACCATCGTGGTGTTGAAAATCTTCGACATCGTGTTCGCCATGACCAACGGCCAGTGGGAGACACAGGTGCTTGCCAATTACATGTATGACCAATTGTTCCGTGCCCGCGACTGGGGTGTCGGCTCGGCATCGGCCATGGTGATCATGCTCCTGGTGACGCCGATCCTCGTGTGGAACGTCTACAACGCACGCAAAGAGATGAAGTGAGGGCTGGATCATGGACAATATTGCCGGCAAGAAACCCGCGCTGATCTGGGCCACGCATCTTTCGGTGCTCTTTCTGGTCTTGCTCTGGCTCTTCCCGACAGTTGGGCTGTTCGTCTCGTCGTTTCGTACCGCCGACCAGATTTCCAGCTCCGGCTGGTGGAAGGCACTGTTCCCGCAGGAACAGAACACGATGATCCGCACGGCGTCGCCCGAAACCCAGCAACAGATTGACGGCAAATACGTGATCGAGGGCAATCTTTTCGAAGAAGAGGGTGCCAAGGCGGGGACGATTTCCGTCTGGGGCACGTCTTCGCGGGACATTGCCGCTTACGTGCCCGGCGAGACCGCCGATCTGGGTGAAGATGGCCAGTTGACCGTTGAAGAAAACGGCGATTATCGCTTGGTCAACGACACGGAATATAGTGGCTCGCGCGGCGAGCGGGTGTTCATCACCGCCAAGACGCCGCCGTCCTTCACGCTTGAGAACTACCGCACGGTGCTGTTTTCCGGCAAGGCCACCGATAAGATGGGCAAGGCCTTCATCAACACCTTCACCGTGACGATTCCTGCCACCGTGATCCCGATCCTGATCGCAGCCTTTGCGGCCTATGCGCTGGCGTGGATGGATTTTCGCGGGCGGGCGTTTCTGATCGCGGTGATCGTCGGGCTTCTCGTCGTGCCGCTGCAACTGGCTCTGATCCCGCTCCTGAGCTTCCACGGGGCGGTGGTCGAGTGGTTCGTCGATCTGATGGGCACGCCAGCTCCGGGGAATGCACGGCGGTTTGCCGAGGTCGGAAGCATCGGGCGGATGCTCGGTTTCGAGCCTGGCGATACGATCAATTCGAAAGGCTACCTGGGGGTCTGGGCGGCGCATACCGGTTTTGGCCTGCCGCTCGCGATCTACTTGCTCCGCAACTACATGGTCGGTCTTCCGAAGGACATCATCGAGAATGCCCGCGTCGACGGGGCGACGGAGTTCCAGATTTTCACGAAAATCATCCTGCCGCTCTCGTTTCCGGCGCTTGCCTCCTTCGCGATCTTCCAGTTCCTCTGGACCTGGAATGACCTGCTTGTGGCGCTCGTGTTCCTGATCGACAGTTCCGGCGAGACCACCGTGATGACGCGCCAGATCGTCGAGCTTCTGGGCACGCGTGGCGGCAACTGGGAAATCCTTGCGACCGCAGCCTTCGTGTCGATCGCCGTGCCGCTGACCGTCTTCTTCTTCATGCAGAAATATCTCGTGCGTGGCCTGTTGGCCGGGTCCGTGAAGTAACATCAAGAGCATAACCATGAACGCAGCTTCCTCCTCTCCCGCAGGATTCACCCGTGAAAAAGACTGGTGGCGCGGGGCCGTCATCTACCAAATCTACCCGCGCTCGTTTCAGGACAGCAACGGCGACGGGGTGGGCGACCTTCTGGGCATCGTGAACCGTCTGCCCTACATCGCCTCGCTCGGGGTGGATGCGATCTGGATTTCGCCCTTCTTCACCTCGCCGATGAAGGATTTCGGCTATGACGTCTCGGATTACTGCGATGTCGATCCGATGTTCGGCACTTTGGCCGATTTTGACGCGGTGATCGACACGGCGCACAGCCTCGGCGTCAAGGTGATGATTGACCTCGTGCTGTCGCATACCTCGGACCAGCACCCGTGGTTCACGGAGAGCCGGTCCTCCAAGGACAATCCGAAATCCAACTGGTATGTCTGGGCCGATGCGAAGCCCGACGGGACGCCGCCGAACAACTGGCTGTCGATCTTCGGCGGCTCCGGCTGGCAATGGGACGCGGGGCGTTTGCAATATTACCTGCACAACTTCCTCGTCGAACAACCCGACCTGAATTTCCACGAACCCGAGGTTCAGGAGGCGCTTCTGGATGTCGCGCGCTTCTGGTTGCAACGGGGTGTGGACGGGTTCCGGCTCGATACGATCAACTTCTACACCCATGACGCGGAGCTGCGCGACAACCCGCCGCTCGCGCCTGAGCTGCGCACCTCGAAAACCGCGCCCTCGGTAAACCCCTATACTTGGCAGAACCACATTTACGATAAATCCCGTCCTGAGAATCTGAATTTTCTGCGCAAGCTGCGGACGGTGATGGAGCCCTACAACGCGGCTGCCGTGGGTGAAGTCGGGGATGACCAGCGCGATCTTGAGATTGTTGGCGAATACACTTCCGGCGATGATCTCATGCATATGTGCTACGCTTTCGACCTTCTGTCCGGCGACACGCCGAAACCGGCCTATATCAAGTCGGTCATGGACAAGGTGGACGAGGTGGCTTCCGATGGCTGGGTTTGCTGGGCCTATTCCAACCACGACGTGGTGCGGCACATGTCGCGCTGGCATCTCGACCCGATGGGCGCGCGCGCCTTCACCACGCTGATGATGTGCCTGCGCGGCTCGGCCTGTATCTACGAGGGCGAGGAATTGGGTCTGACGGAGGCGGATGTCGCCTTCGAGGATCTGCAAGACCCCTATGGCATCCGTTTCTGGCCGGAGTTCAAGGGCCGCGACGGCTGCCGCACGCCGATGGTTTGGGATCAGACCCAGCATCACGGCGGCTTCTCCGAGGCCCCGCGCACTTGGTTGCCGGTCAGCCCGGACCACCTGTCGCTTTCGGTGGCGCAGTCGGAATACGATCCCGGTTCGATCCTGCATCACTACCGCCGTGCGATCGCCTTCCGTCATGCCCATCCGGCGCTGAGGAGCGGCGAGATGACGGATATGACGGTCGAGGGCGCTTGCCTCACCTTCACCCGCAAGACCGGGGACGAAGAGCTTTATTGTGTCTTCAACCTGTCCGATCAGCCCGCAACGCTCGACGCGCCGGAGGGGAACTGGCATCATGTCGGCAGCGAGCTGAATTCCGCCTCTCCGATGGAGGACGGCAAGCTGCATCTCGGGCCGTGGCAACCGGCGCTCATGCTGCGTGAGAAACCCGAAGACCACTAAAAGCGCGAGGGGAGAGCGTTATGGCGGAACTGAAACTGGAAAACGTCTCGAAGGTCTACGGCGGCAAGGTCGAAGTCCTCAAGGACATCAATCTCGACATCGCGACCGGCGAGTTGATCGTGTTCGTCGGGCCCTCGGGCTGTGGCAAGTCCACGCTTCTCAGGATGATTGCGGGGCTGGAGAGAATCTCCGGCGGGACGCTTGAGATCGACGGGGTTCGCGTCAACGATGTGCCGCCCGCGCAGCGCGGCATCGCCATGGTGTTCCAGAGCTACGCGCTCTACCCGCATATGACCGTGTACGACAACATGGCCTTCTCGTTGAAACTCGCCAAAAGGTCGAAGGACGAGATCAAAGAGGCAGTGATGAAGGCGGCGCATATCCTCCAGCTCGAAGATTACCTCGACCGCCTGCCCAAGGCGCTCTCCGGCGGTCAGCGTCAGCGCGTCGCCATCGGCCGCGCCATCGTGCGCGACCCGAAGGTCTATCTGTTCGACGAGCCGCTTTCCAACCTCGACGCTGCCCTGCGCGTTGCCACCCGGCTTGAGATTGCGCAGCTCAAGGAAAGTATGCCCGAGAGCACGATGATCTATGTGACCCACGATCAGGTGGAGGCCATGACATTGGCCGACCGCATCGTGGTTCTGGCCAACAAAGGCATCGCTCAGGTCGGTTCGCCTCTCGATCTCTATGAACGCCCGGACAATGAGTTCGTCGCGCAATTCATCGGCTCGCCTGCGATGAACCTGCTTGCGGGGGAGATCATCGAGACCGGCGCTCAGACCCGTGTCAAACTCGACGGCGAAGGCATCGCCACCTCCGCGATCCCGACGCGTGCTGAGGACATGGGCCGCCGTGTCAATATTGGCGTACGCCCGGAAGATATGCATTTTGCGGAAGGTGAGGCGATCCTCGACGGTGTGGTCGATGTGGTGGAGGCTCTGGGCGAGGTGACGCTTTTGTATTTCGTCGCCGAGCGCGGCAACGATCCGATCATTGCCAAATTGCCGGGTATTCACGCGGGTCTCAAAGGCCAGACCGTAAAACTCTCCGCCCCGCCGGAAAAGGTGCACCTCTTCGCCGACGGGCTGTCGATGCGTCCGAAAGATTGACGGAAAGAGGCGACCTCACGTCGCCCTTTTTCCATCTGCCCGCGACATTGCGCCCTCACGAGAGGCTTTCGCGGGGCAGGGCAGGGTGATATTCAGCCTTTGAAATATATGTTTGAAGGCCAGATCACATGTCCACTCCGCCCCGCATCATGCCGAAACCGTTCAATGCCGCGCCGCAGGGCTTCTGGCGCGCCACGCCGCCCGCGATCTTTCCGCCGATCATGGGGCTGATGGGTCTCGGGCTCGCCTGGCGCAATGCGGCCAGGGTGATCCCCGGCGCGCCGGTGTGGATCGGGGAAATGCTCTTGGGCGCATTCTCGCTGCTCTATCTCTTTGCGCTCCTGACCTATTTCGCCAAGATGGCACGCCGCCCCTCGGTGATCGCCGAAGATCTGCGCATTTTGCCGGGGCGTGCCGGATTGGCTGCGGGTGCGGATACCGGCTTTCTATTCGCCGCCGCCCTCGTGCCCTACTCGGCGGGCGCTGCGAAAACCGTTCTGGTGCTCTCGCTTATCGCGCTGACCGTTGTCGCACTCCTTATCATCCGGTCTTTCACGCTTGGCCCCGCCGAGCAACGCCGTGTGACGCCTGCCTGGCATCTGTCTTTTGTCGGTTATATCCTTGCGCCGCTCTCCGCCGTGCCTCTGGGTTGGGTCGGCCTGTCGCAATTCCTCTTCGCCACGACCCTGCCGATTGCCGCTGCGATCTGGATTATCTCCGCGATGCAATTCGCCAAAGCCGATGTGCCGCCACCGCTGCGCCCGCTTCTGGCGATCCATATCGCACCCTTGTCGCTTTTCGGCATCGTTGCGACGCTTGTGGGCTATACCACGCTGGCGCTGGCTTTTGCATGGATCGGGGTGACCGCTCTGATCGTTTACCTTGTTGGCGTGCGCTACCTGACCAAGGGAGATTTCTCCGCGCTCTGGGGCGCCTTCACCTTTCCGCTCGCGGCCTTCGCCAACATGATGTTCGCCGCCGCCACGCTAACGCCTGTGCCTTTCCGGATCGTCGGCGGGCTGGAGCTGGTCGCCGCCACGCTTGTGATCGTCTATATCGCTTCGAAAATCATGCAAATCTGGATGCGCGGCAAGCTTTCCAAGGCCACCAACGCCGCGACGGTCTGACGTTTCCTTTACTGGAAAATACTCGAAGAAGGGCTGCGTCTCTCCGGAGTGCGGCCCTAAATCTTGGGTGACATCTTGGTAAAAGACACAAAACGCCCTTTCCATTGTGGGGTATCCATGCAATAGGGACGTGCCAAACCGTATCCCCCATGGAGAGACCCGATGGAGATTCGCGAGGCGCTTACCTTCGATGACGTATTACTTGTTCCGGCCGCATCCTCTGTGCTGCCGTCCACAGCCGATACCAAGACCTATGTCACCAAATCCATTCAGTTGAACATTCCGCTGCTGTCGTCGGCGATGGATACCGTGACCGAAGCCCGCATGGCGATCGCCATGGCGCAGGCCGGCGGCATCGGGGTAATCCACAAGAACCTCGACCTCGAAGCACAGGCCATGGAGGTGCGTCGGGTCAAACGGTTTGAATCCGGCATCGTCTACAACCCGGTGACGCTGACCGCGAACCAAACCATCGCCGATGCGAAAGCTCTCTGCGCACAGTACAATTTCACCGGCTTCCCGGTGATCGACGCGGATCGCCGCATCGTCGGTATCGTCACCAACCGCGACATGCGCTTTGCCACCTCCGACGACACGCCGGTGTCTCAGGTGATGACCTCCGACAACCTCGCGGTGCTCACCGAACCCGCCGACCGTGACGAGGCAATCTCCCTGATGAAGGCGCGCCGGATCGAGAAACTTCTGGTCACCGACAAGGACGGGCGTCTCACCGGCCTTCTGACCTTGAAGGACACCGAACAGAGCGTGTTGAACCCTTCGGCCTGCAAGGACGCGCTTGGGCGTCTGCGCGTGGCCGCCGCCACCTCCGTGGGGGATGCGGGGTTCGCGCGATCCGAGGCACTGGTGGATGCGGGTGTCGACATCATCGTGATCGACACGGCGCATGGTCATTCCCAGGGCGTGATCGACGCCGTGGCGCGAGCCAAGAAGATTTTCGGTGACAAGGTTCAGATCATCGCGGGCAACGTCGCCACTGGGGCGGCCACCAAGGCACTGATCGACTCGGGTGCGGATGCGGTCAAGGTCGGCATCGGGCCCGGCTCGATCTGCACCACGCGCATGGTCGCAGGTGTCGGTGTGCCGCAGCTCACCGCCATCATGGATTGCGCCAAGGCGGCGGGGGATGTGCCGATCATCGCCGACGGCGGCATCAAATTCTCCGGCGATTTCTCCAAAGCCATCGCGGCGGGGGCTTCGGTCGCGATGGTCGGCTCGATGATTGCCGGCACGGATGAGTCCCCGGGTGAGGTCATTCTCTATCAGGGCCGGTCGTTCAAATCCTATCGCGGCATGGGCTCATTGGGCGCCATGGCGCGCGGTTCGGCGGATCGCTATTTCCAGAAGGACGCCGCCTCTGACAAGCTCGTGCCTGAAGGCATCGAGGGTCAGGTGCCGTACAAAGGCCCGGTTGCGACTGTGCTGCATCAGATGGTCGGTGGCCTGCGCGCCTCCATGGGGTACACCGGCTGCGCCAGCGTCGCGGAGATGCGCAGGAACTGCGAATTCGTGAAGATTACGGGTTCGGGTCTCAAGGAAAGCCACGTCCACGACGTGCAGATCACCCGCGAAAGCCCGAACTATCGGATCGGCTGAGCCGGGGACAAGGCAAGAAAGCCAGGGGACAAGAATGAGACAGGACGCTGCGGGATAAACCGTGGCGTCTTTTCATTTTTGCCGAACAGAGTTTGTGACGCTATGGCAAATTGATATTTTCCCGATTTTGTGCTTTAATAATCGAACGGCCATGGGGCCGGACCTATACGCAAGACAGGTGGAGGATTTGCCTGTCAGCCCTGTGACGGGCGGAATGCGATCTTCTCCGAGCCATGACCGACGTTGGGAAGAGGAGGGGAATATGCTGCAATCGGGACTTCGGAAAATCGCACTTTGGGGTACGGTGAGTTGTGCCGTGATCTGTCTTGTCCTGCCCTTGGCAGGTACGGCAGAGGATTTGGACGCCTCGGCGCTGAAAGCCGCTGCGGAGGCGGGGGATATGGCGGCGGCCAATCAACTGGGCAGCGCACTGTTGTGGGGCTATGGCGGTGTCGATCAGGATGCCGAAGCCGCCACGCTCCTGTTGTCGAAAGCCGCCGAGGCCGGGGATGCACAGGCGCAGTCGACATTGGGGCAGGCCTATCTCTGGGGAACACCGCTGGCGAAAAATCTGGCCGAGGCCGACCGGCTTCTGAGTGCTGCGGTCGCTCAGGGCAACAGTGAGGCGATGCGGGTGCTCGGCCAGCAATTGATTGGCGGCTGGGTCATGCCCCAGGACATTGACCGTGGCCTGCTGCTTCTCGAAGAGGCCGCCGGGCAGGGCGATGTGCGGGCCAAGATCGCGCTCGGGGAATTCTATCTCTATGGCAAGCCGTTGGCGAAAGACTGGGAGCGGGCCGAGGCCCTGTTCGAGGAGGCCGCCGCTGCGGGCGATGGGGCCGGGCTTGCGGCTTATGGTGCCATGATGATGTGGAGTGAAAAAGACTGGAAAGCGGCCGAGTCCGACCTGATCCGGGCGGGTGAAATGGGCGAAAGCTCGGCTTGGGTCACGCTGGCCGAGGGCGCGATGTACGGCTATCTCGGACCGGAATCGCGCGGCAAATTCGACGGGTTCGCGGACAAGGCGCGCATGGCGGGTGAGGAACGCATCGCCGTTCTGGAATCGCAACGCGCGACTTGGGGGATTTCGATGAAGGCCAGCGGCCCGCAAGCGCTGTCCGAGTTGGAAACCGCGGCTCAGGACGGCAATGTCACGGCGCTTTTGAACCTGATCTCGCTGCAACGCGACGGCAACCGTTATAACATCCGCAAGGACCCGGGGGGCGCTCTGGCCTCGCTTGAGGCGCATGGCGATCTTTTGAGTGCGGAACAACGGGCGCAATACGGCCTGACGATCGAAGCCGCGACCCGCCGCAGGGCCCAGGACCTGCCGAAGATGGCCGCGCAGATCGAAGACGAGGTCGCCGCCAACCCGGCTCTGATGACCGCATGGTTCGGTAAGGAATTGTACAAGGCCAATCCGAACCTCGCGATCTACATGCTTCAGGGGGATCTCAAGGCCGAGGGTCTCTACAGTGGCGCGCTTGATGGCTATGCCGGGCCGCGTACCCTCAAAGGGCTCTACGAGCTCTGCAAAACCCTGCCGGAGGAAGAGAATTGCGCTGAACGGGTGCTTGAGCCTGAGCTGATCGGCAAACTTCTGGCGCGGTGATGGCCCAAGTTGATTGTCGGACGGGGGCGGTGTAGGTCTGAACTGAGGGATCGTGTCCGATCCGCCACCGGAGCCCTGAATGACCCCTGCCGCCCGACTGTCCGCTGCGATCGAATGTCTCGACGATGTGCTCGCCGGAGAGAATGCCGAGCGCGTCCTGACCAATTGGGCGCGCGGGCATCGTTTCGCCGGGTCCAAAGACCGGGCGGCGATCCGCGATCATGTGTTCGACGCGTTGCGCTGCAAGCGTTCCTATGGCTGGCTCGGCGGTGCGGGAGAGGCGCGCCCCTCCGGGCGTCAACTGATGATCGGCGCGCTCAGGGCACAGGGCGTCGACCCCGATACGCTGTTCTGTGACGACCGTTTCGCGCCCCGGCCTCTGACCGCCGAGGAACGCGTTGCGCCTCCTGCGCTGGATGGTGCTCCGCGCGGCGTGCGCCTCGATTGTCCCGACTGGCTTTTGCCGCTCTATCAGGAAAGCCTCGGCGAAGAGACCGACGCAGCGCTTATGCTGTTGCGTCAGCGCTCCGATGTCTTCCTGCGTGTGAATATCCGTAAATCCACCTTGGGTTATGCGCTTGAGTTGCTCTCTGATGACGGGATTGAGGCGGTGCCGCATCCGCTGTCCGAGACGGCTCTGAAAGTGACCCGCGGCGCGCGCGCCGTCGCACGATCACAGGCCTATCTCACCGGCGTGGTCGAATTGCAGGATGCGGGCTCGCAGGCGATCATCGACGGCCTGCCGCTCGAAGATGGCATGTCAGTGTTGGATTACTGTGCGGGCGGTGGCGGCAAGAGCCTCGCCATGGGCGCGCGTGCCGCTTTGACCCTTACCGTTCATGACGTCGATCCCGCGCGGATGCAGGACATCGCCCCGCGTGCCTCTCGTGCCGGGATTGCTGTGACCACCGCGCGCAAGGCCGATCTGGCTCCGTCCTACGATCTGGTGCTCTGCGATGTACCCTGTTCCGGCTCAGGTGCCTTTTCCCGCAGTCCGCAGGGCAAATGGGCGCTGACGCAGGCGCGGCTGGATCGTCTCGCCGCGCTTCAGGCCGAAATTCTGGAAGAGGTCGCTCCGCGCGTGCGTCCGGGCGGGGTTCTAGCCTATGCCACCTGTTCGCTGTTCGCGGCTGAAAATGCCGGGCAGATCGCGGGATTTCTGGCACGCCACGATGCGTTCGAACTGATCCGTCAGAGACAGATCAGCCCGCTGGAAGGTGGTGACGGGTTTTTCTATGCGACGCTCCGGCGCGCGGGGTGATGTGAAAGTCGAAAACACTCTTTTTCCATACGTTTAAGTTTAAGCGCTGATACAACTTTACCGATAGTTTTTCGCGTTTTATTCTTTTTTTGTGCTGCCGATTAAAGTGCCATTAACCAAATCACCGCAAGCTTGGCCCCGTGATCGGCAAGACATCGGGAATGACCCCGTGGGACCTCGCTTTGACCTGTGCGCTGCACAATCGGATTAGCGACCCCGGAAGAGAAAATGCAAAGGGGAACAGGTGATCAGTGCCAGTATGACTGCAGGGCCATTGTCGAAACAGGCTGAACGGATCGCGCCTTATAGCATGTGGCTCGCGCTGGCGGGGCTGGCTCTTTGCGTTGCGGCGCTGTTTTTGCCCATGCCTGAGCTTGGTCTGATCATCTTCTGTGCCGGGGCGGCGCTGCTTTGGACGGTCGTCTTGGTCCGTATGTTGAACCACCGTCAGCGCCTTGTGCGCAACCGGCTCAACATGGCGCTGGCCGAATTCGTTTCCAATGATGCCGCGCCGTCGTTCACCACCGATCTGAACGGCGTGATCGGCTATGAAAACCGGGCCGCGATCGAACGTTTCGGGGGGCGGGGCGGACAGACCTTGCTTTCCGCGCTCGAAGAGGTCTTCGCCGCTCCCGGCGCGACGTTCAGCCGGTTGCAATCGCGGGCGCTGGCCAAGGGTGCTGCGCGCGAAGACGTGGTGATGCGCCACGGTCATATGCGTCTGTCGGTACATCTGATCGGGGAAAGCGGTTTCCTGTGGCGTCTCGAAGACATGGCGGAACGTGGCGGTGCGCTGGATGGCGATGCGATTTCCCTGCCGATGGTCACCCTCTCAAAGAACAATGCGGTTCTGTTCATGAACGAACCGATGCGGCGGCTGATCGGGCATCGGGAAAAAGCGCTGGACCGGATGGTGACGGACCTGCCGATTCGTCCGGGCGATGTGCATGTTCTGGCGGGAACCGAGGGACGAATTTATGCCCGCGTGGCACAGTACGAGAGTTCAGGATCGGGACGGAAAGAATTGTATTTTCTCCCGGAAACGACGCCGACGGTTGGTGCCTGGGAGGCTCTCGACGCGCTGCCGGTCGCGCTTTTGAAAGTGGCGGTGGATGGGCGCATCCTGCAATCGAACCGGCCTGCGCGCGACCTGTTGGCGATCCCGACACACGACCGGCTCAGCCTCGGCGATCTGGTCGAGGGGTTGGGGCGTCCGGTTCAGGACTGGGTGACGGATGTGGCCATGGGGCGCGCCCGCAAGCCGGAATTCGTGCGCGCCGCGCGCCCGCAGGGCGACACTTTTCTGCAAATCTCGCTCAACCGGGTCGAGGGCAAGAAGGACCAGATCGAACTGATCGCCGTGCTGTCCGATGCGACCGAACTGAAATCGCTCGAAGCGCAATTCGTGCAGTCGCAGAAGATGCAGGCCATCGGCCAGCTTGCCGGCGGCGTGGCGCATGATTTCAACAATCTTTTGACTGCGATTTCAGGACATTGCGATCTTTTGCTCCTGCGTCACGACAAGGCGGATTCGGATTATGGTGATCTGGTCCAGATTCATCAGAACGCCAACCGTGCCGCCTCTCTGGTCGGGCAGCTTCTGGCCTTCTCGCGCAAGCAGACGCTCAAACCCGAGGTCATCGACCTGCGCGATACGCTGTCGGATCTGACCCATCTTCTGAACCGTCTGGTGGGCGAAAAGGTCAGCCTGTCGCTTGATCACGATGCGGGTCTTCTGCCGATCCGGGTGGATAAACGCCAGCTCGAACAGGTGATCATGAACCTTGTGGTCAATGCGCGCGACGCCATGCCCGCGGGCGGTGCGATCAGGATCGAGACCCGCAACGAAGTCCTGCGCGACGCCTTCTTTCGCGACCGGGCGACGATACCGGCGGGCGAATATGTTGTCGTGATCGTGTCGGATCAGGGGATCGGCATCGCGCCGGACCGGCTTCAGAAAGTGTTCGAACCTTTCTACACCACGAAGCGTACGGGCGAGGGGACCGGGCTTGGTCTCTCCACCGCTTACGGCATCATCAAACAGACCGGTGGCTTTATTTTCGTTGACAGCGTGGTTGGGTCCGGCACGGCCTTTACCATCTTCCTGCCTGCCCATACGGCGCGGGCCGAGGCGGTGGTCGAGGCGGCGAACAGGCCGGAGCCAGAACCCGCCCCGTCGTCGGAACGTGGCTCCGGCGTAATTCTTCTGGTCGAAGACGAGGCTCCGGTGCGGGCCTTTGCCTCGCGTGCGCTGCGGCTCAGGGGCTACACGGTGATCGAGGCGGAGAATGCCGAAGAGGCGCTGGAGACGCTGGAGGATGAGAGTCTGCATATCGACGTCTTCGTCTCCGACGTGATCATGCCCGGCATGGATGGACCGAGCTGGGTCTCCGAGGCGCTGAAACATCGTCCGGGGGTCAAGGTGGTGTTCGTCTCGGGCTATGCGGAGGATCATTTCTCCGAACAGCAGTCGCGTATTCCGAATTCGGTCTTCCTGCCTAAACCCTTCTCGCTTTCGGAACTGACGGCGACGGTGCAGGCACAGTTTCACTAAAGCGTTTTGCTGTTTATCTGAGGCAGGGAAAAAGCAAAACGCAGTACAATATATAAACGTTGTGAGCGCTTCACATTAAATCTGTGATTCAGATTTTATGCGAAACGCCTTGATAAGTCTTTATATTCAATGGAGTTCTGGCGTTACCTTCAGGTGATGTTTGAATTTTTTCATACATGCGTATTTTGATAACCGGTCGTTAACCATTTCTGTCTCAAGGTGGTTTTCGTAAATTTAAGTTGAAATGTTCTCTCTTTGTACTCATAAAGATCAATGAGAACAAGAGGCGAACAAGAGCCCCGTTCGGAGCAGGTCCCAATTCCGCGCCTTATACGCGATGGACGCTTTTTGACGGGTGTGAGATAAGGGATTGAACAGATGGCAACGGCGACCAAAGACATGGCAAAGAACGACAAGCAGAACGGGGAAAAGCAGAAGGCGCTGGAAAGCGCGCTGGCGCAGATCGAGCGACAATTCGGCAAGGGCTCCATCATGAAACTCGGTGCCGACAATCCGGTGCAGGAGATCGAGGCCACTTCCACGGGCTCGCTCGGTCTCGATATCGCGCTTGGCATCGGCGGTATTCCGAAGGGGCGGATCGTCGAGATTTACGGCCCGGAATCCTCGGGGAAAACCACGCTGACGCTGCATTGCGTTGCCGAGGAACAGAAAAAGGGCGGCGTTTGCGCCTTTGTCGACGCCGAACATGCGCTCGATCCGATCTATGCCCGGAAACTCGGTGTCGATCTCGACGAACTTCTGATTTCCCAGCCGGACACCGGCGAGCAGGCGCTTGAGATCGTCGATACGCTGGTGCGCTCCGGTGCGGTGTCGCTTGTCGTGGTCGACTCTGTGGCGGCACTCACGCCGAAATCCGAGCTCGAAGGTGACATGGGCGACAGTTCCGTGGGCGTTCAGGCGCGTCTGATGTCGCAGGCGATGCGCAAACTGACCGGCTCGATCAGCCGCTCGAAATGTACCGTGATCTTCATCAACCAGATTCGTATGAAAATCGGCGTGATGTTCGGCTCACCCGAAACCACGACGGGCGGCAATGCGCTCAAGTTCTATTCCTCCGTGCGCATGGACATTCGCCGCATCGGCGCGATCAAGGATCGCGACGAAGTCGTCGGCAACGAAACCCGCGTGAAAATCGTGAAGAACAAGGTTGCGCCGCCGTTCAAGCAGGTCGAATTCGACATCATGTATGGCGAAGGCATCTCGAAAACCGGCGAGCTTCTGGATCTTGGTGTCAAGGCCGGCGTGGTGGATAAATCCGGCGCTTGGTTCTCCTATGGCGATGAGCGTATCGGGCAGGGCCGCGAGAATGCGAAACGCTATCTCAAGGAAAACCCGCAGGTAGCACTTGAGATCGAGGACAAGATCCGCGCCGCCCATGGGCTCGATTTCGACCTTGGTGACGGGTTCGATCACGGTGACATGATTGAAGACGACGAATAAGTCGTCCGGACATCCCGAGGATGTGAGGGCCGAAGCCGCAGTGGTTTCGGCCCTTTTCCGTTTGGCACTTATGGACAGCACGGGCGCGCGCGGGTAAACCATGCCGAACGCCAAGACTTTTCCGTAAGGACGCGCCCAACATGCCCAGCGTGAACGATATCCGCTCCACCTTCCTCAGCTATTTCGAACGCAACGGTCACACCGTCGTGCCAAGCTCACCGCTCGTGCCACGCAACGATCCGACGCTCATGTTCACCAACTCCGGTATGGTGCAGTTCAAGAACTGCTTCACCGGGGTGGAAAAACGCGATTACGTGCGCGCCACCACGGCGCAGAAATGCGTGCGCGCGGGCGGCAAGCACAACGATCTGGACAATGTGGGCTATACGGCGCGCCACCACACGTTTTTCGAGATGCTCGGCAACTTCTCCTTCGGGGATTACTTCAAGCCGGAAGCGATCCCCTTTGCCTGGGAACTGATCACCAAAGATTTCGACATCCCGAAGGACCGGCTCTACACGACCGTCTATCACACGGATGACGAAGCCTTTGAGATTTGGAAGAAAGTCGGCGTGCCGGAAGACCGGATCATCCGTATCGCGACCTCCGACAATTTCTGGCAGATGGGCGACACCGGGCCTTGCGGTCCCTGCACCGAGATTTTCTACGACCATGGCGATCACATCTGGGGCGGCCCTCCGGGCTCGCCGGAAGAGGACGGCGATCGTTTCATCGAGATCTGGAACATCGTGTTCATGCAGAACGAGCGCTTCGCCGACGGGTCCATGGTCGATCTGGAGATGCAGAGCATCGACACCGGCATGGGGCTTGAGCGCATCGCAGCGCTGCTGCAAGGCTCGCATGACAATTACGATACCGACCTGATGCGGTCGCTGATCGAGGCTTCGGCCAACGCCACTTCGGTCGATCCTTATGGCGACAAGAACGTGCATCACCGGGTGATTGCCGACCACCTGCGCTCCACCTCCTTCCTGATCGCGGATGGTGTGATGCCCTCGAACGAGGGCCGGGGTTATGTGCTGCGCCGGATCATGCGCCGCGCCATGCGTCACGCGCACCTTCTGGGTGCGAAAGACCCGATCATGCACAAGCTGGTGCCCGAACTGGTGCGCCAGATGGGTGAAGCTTATCCGGAGCTGCGCACCGGTCAGGCGATGATTGAGGAAACGCTGAAACTCGAAGAAACCCGTTTCATCCAGACGCTGGATCGTGGTCTCAAGCTTCTCGAAGAGGAACTTGTGGACCTGCCCGAGGGCGAGAAACTTCCGGGCGAGGCGGCGTTCAAGCTTTACGACACCTACGGTTTCCCGCTCGATCTGACGCAGGACGCGTTGCGTGAGAAGGGCGTGGAAGTCGACACCGACGGGTTCGATGCCGCCATGGCCGAACAGAAAGCCAAGGCGCGTGCCGCCTGGGCCGGGTCAGGTGAAACGGCGGATGCGACCGTCTGGTACGACATCGCGGAAGACAAGGGCACCACGGAATTTCTGGGCTATGACACCGAAAAGGCCGAGGGCGAGATCGTCGCCATCGTGAAGGACGGTGCACGCGTCGAGAGCGCGAAGGCGGGCGATACCGTACAGATCGTGGTGAACCAGACGCCGTTCTATGGCGAAAGCGGTGGCCAAGTCGGCGACACCGGTGTGATCCGCGTGGAGAAATCCATCGCCAAAGTCACCGACACGAAAAAGGTTGCGGGTGTCTTCATCCATTTTGCCACCGTCGAAACCGGCGAGATCAGGGTAGGCGCCCCGGCTGCGCTTGAGGTCGATCATGCCCGTCGTGCCGCCATTCGCGCCAACCACTCCGCCACGCACCTCCTGCACGAGGCCCTGCGCGAGACTTTGGGCGATCACGTCGCGCAGCGCGGGTCTTTGAATGCGCCGGATCGTCTGCGCTTCGACTTCTCGCATGCCAAGGGGCTGAGCGCCGAGGAAATCGCCAAGGTCGAGCGTGACGTGAACGCGTTTATCCGTCAGAACACGGCGGTCGAAACCCGGATCATGACCCCGGACGACGCCCGTGCCATTGGCGCACAGGCGCTTTTCGGCGAGAAATACGGCGATGAGGTCCGCGTTGTCTCCATGGGCCGTGCCGACACCGGCAAGGGCACGGACGGGCAGACCTATTCCATCGAATTGTGCGGCGGCACCCATGTCAAACGCACGGGCGATATCGGGCTTTGCGTGGTGCTGGGGGACAGCGCTTCCTCGGCTGGTGTACGCCGGATCGAGGCGCTGACCGGGCAGGCGGCGATTACGCATCTTGAAACTGAGGCGCATCGCGCGTTTGAGGTTGCCAATGTGTTGAAAGCGCCGGTCGCCGAGGTCGTGGATCGCGTCAAGGCATTGGCCGAGGAGCGAAAGAAACTGGAGCAGGAGGTCGCGAACCTCAAGCAACAGATCGCGCTTGGCGGTGGGGCCAAAGGTGGGGTCGAGGCCAAGGAGATCGGCGGCGTCAAATTCCTCGCTCAGGCGCTGCAAGGCGTCTCCGGCAAGGACCTGCGTTCCCTGATCGACGCGCATAAAAGCAACCTTGGATCCGGCGTGATCCTTCTGATTGCGGAAGAGGACGGCAAGGTGGCTGTCGCCTGTGGTGTGACCGATGACCTGACCGACAAGATTTCCGCCGTGGATGTGCTCAAGGCGGCAGTGCCTGCCGTGGGCGGCAAGGGCGGCGGTGGTCGTCCCGATATGGCGCAGGGCGGGGGCAAGGATTTTTCCGGTTCTGATGCCGCGATTGCAGCCGCAGAAACCCTGTTGAAAGGATAAGACATGCCCGCACTCTGGATCGCCAATATCAAGGTCACCGATGAAGAGGCCTATGGCCGTTATGCCAAACTTGCAGGTTCCGCGATCGCCAAGCACGGCGGCAAGTTTCTTGCTCGTGGCGGTCGCTATGTTCAGCTCGAAGGCAACGACCGTCCGCGCAACGTAGTGACCCGTTTCGACAGCGTGGAGGCCGCCGTCGCCTGCTACAACAGCCCGGAATATCAGGAGGCGCTGAGCCACGCCAATGGGGCCTCCGAGCGCGATATCGTGGTGATCGAAATCGAAGAGTGAACTCTCTCACATGAGACCAAGACGGCGCGGGCGTTTCCCGCGCCGTTTTCATTTGGAGAACGGATTTTTCGCGCTGCGGTCGAATGACAATGTGTTCGTGCTCTCGCCCACCAGTTTCTCGATGGCATCGGCCAGATGTTTCTTGTCGATATGATCGTCTCCCGCCGCAACCCGGATGAGATGCGCGCGGTGCAGCACGTCCGTGTGGCTATAGCCAGAGGGAGGCTCGAACCGGTAACTCGCCAGCTCAATCAACATGCCGTTGGGTTCGCGGAAATAGATCGAATCCATAAAGCCGCGATCCTTGACGTCCGAGTGTTTCACGCCGCGCGCGTCCAGTCGCTCGATGATCTGATCGAAGGTGACTTTCGAAACGTTGAACGCCAGATGATGCAGCGATCCCGGTCCCTGGTCGATGCGGTTACGGCCCGGCTTCCGCTCCTCATTGGTGAAGACCGTGATCAGCCGTCCGTCACCGGGATCGAAATAGAGGTGACCCTCTTCGGGCCGGTCCAGATTGGGCTGATCGAAGACGAAAGGCATGCCGAGGACACCCTCCCAGAAGTCGATAGTCGACTGCCGGTCGGCACCGGTGATGGTGATGTGATGCACGCCCTGGGTCTGAATCTTGCGCAGGTTTTGGGTCATGGCTGGTCTCCTTTGGTCCTGAACATAGGCGAAAACGCCGTCGATCCTAAGTCTCGCAGATGCACAGAGACTGCGCGCCAAAGAGAAAGGCCCGCCGGAGAGGGCGGGCCTTTGGTTTCCTTTGTGCTGAAAATACTCAGCCTTACTGCGCCGCCTTGGCGTTGCGCTTGCGCTCGTGCGGGTCGAGGTAGCGTTTGCGTAGACGGATGCTTTCCGGCGTCACTTCCACCAACTCGTCGTCGTTGATATAGGCGATGGCCTCTTCCAGCGACAGGGTCTTGGGCGTGGTGAGACGCACCGCGTCGTCCGTGCCGGAGGCGCGCACGTTGGTGAGTTTCTTGCCCTTGAGCGGGTTCACCTCAAGGTCGTTGTCACGCGAATGCTCGCCGATGATCATGCCTTGGTAAACCTTCGCCTGCGCGCCAAGGAACAGCTTGCCGCGCTCTTCGAGGTTCCACAGCGCATAGGCCACGGCCTCGCCGTCCTCCATGGAGATCAGTACACCCTGGCGACGACCCGGGATTGGGCCTTTGTACGGCGCCCAGCTATGGAATACGCGGTTCAGCACGCCGGTGCCGCGGGTGTCGGTCAGGAACTCGCCATGGTAGCCGATGAGACCGCGCGAGGGCACATGCGCGATGATGCGCGTCTTGCCGTTCTGCTGTTTCATCTCGGTCAGGTCGCCCTTGCGCGCGCCGGTGAGTTTTTCGATCACGGCACCCGAGTATTCATCGTCCACATCGACGGTGACTTCCTCGATCGGTTCCATTTTCACGCCGTTCTCTTCGCGCATGATCACCTGCGGACGGGAGATCGACAGCTCGAAGCCTTCGCGGCGCATGTTCTCGATAAGAACGCCCATCTGAAGCTCGCCACGGCCCGAAACCTCAAAAGCCTCGCCGCCCGGCGTGTCCTTGATCTTGATCGCGACGTTGGACTCGGCCTCTTTCATGAGACGATCCCGGATCACGCGGGACTGCACTTTTTTGCCTTCGCGACCGGCGAGCGGGCTGTCGTTGATGCCGAAGGTCACGGTGATGGTCGGTGGGTCGATCGGCTGGGCTTCGAGCGGCTCATCGACTTCGAGCGCGCAGAGCGTGTCGGACACGGTGGCCTTGGTCATACCGGAAAGCGACACGATGTCGCCCGCGACGGCCTCTTCGATCTCTGCCATGGCGAGACCGCGGAAGGCCTGGATTTTTTTGACCTGAAATTGTTCGATCTTCTGACCGTTGCGGGTCAGGGCCTGAATGGTCGCGCCGGCCTTGATCTTGCCGCTCTCGACACGGCCGGTCAGAAGGCGTCCGAGGAACGGGTCGGAGCCCAAGGTGGTTGCGAGCATCTTGAACGGTTCGTCCTGATGCTTGAGTTGTTTGGGCGCGGGCACGTGGTTCAGGATCAGGTTGAACAGCGCGTCGAGGTTCTTGCGCGGCCCGTCAAGTTCCGCGTCACACCAGCCGGAGCGGCCGGATGCATAGAGATGCGGGAAGTCGAGCTGGTCCTCGTCGGCGTCGAGCGAGGCGAAGAGATCGAAGCATTCGTCGAGCGCGCGGTCCGGCTCGGCGTCCGGCTTGTCGACCTTGTTGAGCACCACGATCGGCCGCAGGCCGAGGGCGAGCGCCTTCGAGGTCACGAATTTGGTCTGCGGCATGGGGCCTTCGGCGGCGTCCACCAGAAGGACAACGCCGTCGACCATGGAGAGGATACGCTCCACCTCGCCGCCGAAATCGGCGTGGCCGGGGGTGTCGACGATGTTGATGCGATGACCTTTCCATTCGACCGAGGTGGCTTTCGCCAGAATGGTGATGCCGCGCTCGCGTTCCAGATCGTTGGAGTCCATGGCGCGCTCGGTGGTGGCCTGGTTTTCGCGGTAGGTGCCCGACTGTTTCAGGAGCTCATCGACAAGAGTGGTCTTGCCGTGGTCCACGTGGGCGATGATGGCGATATTGCGAAGATCCATAGGGTGGGTTTTTCCGTCGTGAATATGTCTTGGCCCCGCGCCTAACGGGTGAGAGGGCAAAAGGCCAGCTTTAAAGCGCCTGAACGGTGCGAAAAGCCGCTCAATGTGACGCGGTGCGCGAGAAAAGGTGGATCACCAGTACACCGGCGATGATCAGCGCCATGCCGAGGGCGGCGGGCAGGTCGATCTTCTGGCCGAAGGCCACAAGTCCCACGAGGGTGATGAGTACGATCCCGAGGCCGGACCAGATGGCATAAACCACGCCCACGGGCATGACCTTGAGCACATGGGTGAGGAAGTAGAAGGCCAGCCCATAGCCGATCACGACCACGGCGGTGGGCAGCGGTTTGGTGAATTGCTGTGTCGCGTTCAGAGCCGCGGTGCCGATCACTTCGGAGACGACGGCGGCGATGAGGAAGAGGTAATGTTTCGGCATGGTGAATTTCGGTCCGGTTTACATCGCGATATAGCGGTCACGGCGGTGGTTGATCGCGATCACGAGGTTGACCACGAGCGCGCCCAGAAGCGAGTAAAGCACCATCGGCAGGGGCAGGAGGAAGAAGGCGGCGACAAACAGGCAGGCGTCGAAAATGAGCTGCACATAGCCCGCCTTGAAGCCGGTTGCGTCCTGAATGTAGAGGCCGATGATGCCGATCCCGCCCAGAGAGGCGCCATGCCGGAAGATCGCCAGAAGCCCCGCGCCGGTGGCAAAGCCGAAGATCACCGCACCCAGCACCGGGTTGAGCCTCTCAAAACTCGCAAGCGTTGGGAACCATTCGGCAAAGACCGACACCATGGCGACCGAGGCGAAGGTCTTGAGCATGAATTTCTTACCGAGACGTTTATAGCCGAACCAGTAGAACGGCAGGTTGGCAACGAAGAAGATCGCGCCGAAGGACCAGCCGGTGACATAGGATACCAGCACCGCAAAGCCCGCGATCTGGCCGGTGATCAGGCCCAGAGTTCTGAGCGGGATCAGGGCGAAGGCGCACATGATCGTGCCGAACAGAAGCCCCTGTGCATCCTCGAACAGCGTGTGCTGATCTTCTTCGCGCGGTGTCGCGGTGTCTGCTGCGGCCATAGGGACCTCCGGGTGTCAGGTGACGGGATCAATGTGCAATGTAACGGTCTCGGCGGTGGTTGAAGGCGATCACGCCATTCAGGACCACCGCTCCGAGCAGCGAATACAACACCCGGGTCGGTTCGAAAAGGAAGAATGCGACGGCGAAAAGCACGGCATCGAAGCAAAGCTGCACAATCCCGGCGCGCACGCCGAAACGGTCCTGTGCCACCAGAGCGATCACGCCAAGCGCGCCGAGCGACCCCTTGTGCCGGAAAATGCCCAGAAGCCCGTAGCCCGCAAGAATGCCGAAGGCGATCGTACCGAACAGCGGGTTGAGATAGTCGAACGACATCCAGTTCGGGATCTGTGCGACCAGAATGGAGGCGACGGTGACGCAGATTGCGGATTTCATGGTGAATTCCGTGCCCATGCGAAACCACGCCAGCGCGTAGAAGGGCACGTTGATCAGCCAGAACACCCAGGAAAACGACCAGCCGGTGAGATAGGAAATCACCAGCGCAAGCCCTGCCGTCTGCCCGGTGATGAAGCCGAGCTGATTGATGATCACCAGTCCGATGGACGTGGTGATGAGCGCGATGGAAAAGCCCTGCACATCCTCAAGGAGGCTGTGTTTTGGGGGCGACTCTGGGATCGGGAATGGTGCTGGCATAGGGAACGGATAGGGCAGTGTTGTTGACCTGTCTAGCGGAAAATGTATCCGGGTTCGGCAATTCCTTTTGTCTTTGTGCCCCTGTTGAAAAATGCGGCATGTTCGGTGGATTACGCGCATATCCGTTCCGGAGCGCGCGCGTAACGGACTTTGGTGCAGAGCAGATGTGCCTTGATTTCATTCGATCCAGAGGCGCTGTGCCTGAAACAGCACGAGTGTCTCGGCCAGTTGCGGCGTGGCGGAGGTGGTTGTCGCCGCCGGTCGTGCCATTTGCGCCTCTTCAAGCTTGAAAAGCTGAGTCGAGAGCCGTTCGGTGTCCTGTCCGTAGCGACTGGCGAGCGCGAGTTCCGAGCGAGTCTGCGCGAGCAGGTCGATGGGGGTGTCAGGATCGAACTCGGTCGCGCCGATGCCATAGACACGGCCCGAGTTTTCCATATCTGTGCGATAAGCCGCACCCTGACGCTCCAGCCCCATAACAAAGCCCAGATCGTCGAAGCGCGCTGCTTTCAACACGGCGGTCAACTGGTCGATTTCATTGGCGGAAATTGCGGTCAGATCGTAGCGGGCGAAAATCTCCCGTGCGCCTTGGATGGCATTACTTTTGCCGCTGGCGCCGGTGTGTTGTGCACCGCTTTGAGCTGTCGTTTTTTCACTGGATCCGTTTGCTGCGGGATCATCAGCCACGGAATCTCCGCGCGTCTCCGCATTGGTGACGGCGGTCTGGTTCTGTGTCTGTCCTCTCGCGGCCAAGAGGGAATGGGCAGAGAAGATCTGCATCGGAAACCTTCTGTTCTCCTGTTGGACAGAATATAGGGGCGCGCCCGTTAAATCCGATATAACAAATAAAATTGCGCGGAAATTCTTCCGCGCAATCCGTAGTTTATGGTTAATTCTCTGTGTTTAGCCGAAGATCAGAGACAGGCCCAGAAGGGCCGAGACCGCGCCCAGAATACGCGGGCCATAGGGCAGAACGCGGGCCACGAGCTGGGCGGCGATCACGCCGATGGCATGGAGCGCTGCGGTGGCCGCGATGAAGCCGAGGCCGAAGGTCAGAGCCTGAGCGGCGCCCAGTTCAGAGCCGTGGGCATGGCCGTGGAACAGCCCGAACAGGGCGGCAATTCCGACGCCCGCAGCAAGGCTGGGTTTCACGGCGAATGTGGCCAGAAGACCAACGATGATGGCGGAGGCGAGGATCATCGGTTCAACGAAGGGCAGGGGCAGCCCCATGATGCCGCCAAAATATCCAAGCGCCATCGCGCCGACAAAGCCTGCGGGCACGGCCCAGACGGCTTTGCCGCCGATCTGAACCGCCCAGATGCCCACGGCGACCATGGCGATGATGTGGTCAAGACCAAAGAGCGGGTGAGACACGCCGGCGAGGAAAGAGCCGTGCTGTTCGGGCGGCAGGTGGGCCAGCGCGGGGCTGGTGAGAAGGGCGAAAAGCCCGGTCAGAAGATATTTGTTCATGACTGTCCCTTATTGAAGTCAACGGGCGTCCCGGTTTGGGTCACGCCTCCAAGTCCAATCTGACCGAGCGGGCGGGGGCCGACAAGGGGTGTGCAAGGCGTTGCGGCAAAAAGGACACGATTTTCTTGCAGTGGAAAAAAACCTTTGCCTCAAATTCGGGCGTCGGCCATGGTGCGGCCACAGAAACCTGTCACGAAACTTGCCACGAAGGAGGGCGACATGACCATCAGCATTCGACACACCCTCCGCGGACATACCCGGCGCGCGCCAATCAGCGCGGCGATGTATTCGGGTGGCAAGGGAGCTTACAAGGCTCAGCGATCTTAACACGATCCTTTTCCTGAAAATCCGTCCTCGCTGCCGCGTCTGTTCTTCGCAACGGGCCGGTCCTTCGTCGTCTGATCCCTGACATTTCGTCCCGGATCAGGCGTCTGGCGCGACCCATATCTTCAAAATTCTCATTCAGGGCCCGGTACTTGCCGGGAAAATCTCATGTTGACTCCCTCTCCCTCGTCGCCGCTCGCCTTGCGGCAGGTTCTGCTACCTCTGATCGAAAGCCATGGCTTCTGGCTGGTGCTGAGGGCGGCCTTTTCCGCGCGCGGAGCTCTGCGTCGCGAGGCGCGTCGCGCAATAAATCCGGGCGATCTTAACGCCCATCTGCGTCGTGACATCGGTCTGCCGCCCGAAGCCCCTCCGGGACGGGTGGAGTGGCAGAATTTCCGTTGAGCGGCACAAGACAAAAAAGGCCAAAAGAAAAGGCCGGAGCGTGCGGGCTCCGGCCTTTCCGACGGGTTGGACCGGGGATCTTAGCCCGCCAGAGCCTTGTTCAGGTTCTCGTCGATCTTCTCAAGGAACCCCATGGTGGTCAGCCAGCCCTGATCGGGACCGACGAGCAGGGCGAGGTCTTTGGTCATGAAACCGCTTTCCACCGTGTTCACGATGACCTTTTCCAGCGTCGTGGCAAAGCGCATGAGCTGTTCGTTGCCGTCGAGTTTGGCGCGGTGTTTCAGGCCGCCGGTCCAGGCATAGATCGAAGCAATCGAGTTGGTGGAGGTCGCTTCACCCGCCTGATGCTGGCGATAGTGGCGCGTCACCGTGCCGTGGGCGGCCTCGGCCTCGACGATTTTTCCGTCGGGGGTCATGAGTTGCGAAGTCATCAGGCCCAGCGAGCCGAAGCCCTGCGCCACGGTGTCGGACTGCACGTCACCGTCGTAGTTCTTGCAGGCCCAGACGAATTTGCCGGACCATTTCATCGCGCAGGCGACCATGTCGTCGATCAGCCGGTGTTCGTACCAGATCCCGGCCTTCTTGAACTTGTCGGCGAATTCCTGTTCGTAGACCTCTTCGAAAATGTCCTTGAAGCGGCCGTCATAGGCCTTGAGAATGGTGTTTTTGGTCGAGAGATAAACCGGCCAGCCGACGTTGAGGCCGTAGTTCAGCGAGGCGCGGGCGAAGTCGCGGATCGAGGCATCGAGGTTGTACATGCCCATGAACACGCCCTCGGAGGGGGCGTCATAGACCACATGCTCGATCTCGGTGCCGTCCTCGCCCACGAATTTCATGGTGAGCTGGCCCTTGCCAGGGAAACGGAAATCCGTGGCCTTGTACTGATCACCAAAGGCGTGACGTCCGACCACGATCGGATTGGTCCAGCCGGGCACGAGACGCGGCACGTTGCGGCAGATGATCGGCTGGCGGAAAACGACGCCGCCGAGGATGTTGCGGATCGTGCCGTTGGGCGATTTCCACATCTTCTTGAGCCCGAATTCCTCGACGCGGGCTTCGTCCGGGGTGATGGTCGCGCATTTGACGGCGACACCGACCTCTTTGGTCTTCATCGCGGCGTCGATGGTGATCTGGTCCTCGGTCTCATCACGGCTCTCGATGCCGAGGTCGTAATAGAGCAGGTCGATGTCGAGATAGGGCAGGATGAGTTTCTTCTTGATGAAATCCCACATGATGCGGGTCATCTCATCGCCGTCCATTTCGACGATAGGGTTGTCTACCTTGATCTTGGTCATCTGGGAAGCTCCATGAGGGGTCTGGAAGAGTCGCTTCCTTTTAGACCATATCGGAGGCTGGCGGAAGATGTGCATACAATTGTATACCAAATATTCATGAAACTGAGTAATATGCCCGCCATTTGTGTCGATTCTGATCCCGTCGCACGCCTGATTTCGAGGCAGCCGGCCGCGGTCGACACACGTCCTGTCGTGAAATGGCAACACTGAATCGGGCGTGTGCCTTCTAAAGTTGACAAAAAAACTAAGAATTTATACACGGCGCTATCGACGCTTTCCCGGCATCTTCCGCGATGCCGGAACCAGGTAGCCCATGGTCCCCGAAACCTGGCCCCCGAGATCAGGAAAGCCCAAGCTTCCACCGATCCGGAAACATGAAGAGGGGATTCTCATGACCGTATTTCTTTGGCCCGAACGGGCCCGCGCGCGGCTGATGCTCAGTGCCGCGCTCATTTCGTCTTGCCTGCCGCTGACCGCACAGGCGCAGGACACAACGCAACTCGATCCGATCGTTGTGCAGGGCGATGCCGACGGGCAGGGGGCAGAGACCCTTTCGGGCGCATCGGTCAGCACGCTCGATGGCACGGCTTTGGTCGAGCAATACGGTGGCGATGTTACCGATGCCATTCGCTCCACGCCTGGTGCGTTCACCCGCTCGCCGTCTGATAATCCGGCCATTGTCGTCAACATTCGCGGCCTGCAAGGCAAAGGGCGTGTCAATACGATGATCGAGGGTGTGCCTCAGACATTCCGTAACGCTTCGGGGCATGGTGCGACGCTGGATGAACAGGTCTTCCTCGACCCGATCCTGATGTCGGGCGCCGATATTGCGCGCGGTTATGTATCCGGTGCCGATGGGCTTGGGGCGCTCGCCGGTGCGGCGAACCTGCGTCTTCTGGATGTCGAGGATATCCTGCTTGATGGGCGTGATACGGGGGGCATGTTCAAGGCCATGGGTAGTGACAACGGCAACGACTATAACGCCCTGATTGCGGGAGCGATGCAAAGAGACGGGTTCTCTGCCATGTTTGCTCTTAGCGGATATGAAAACTCGTCCTATGAGGACGGGGAGGGTACAGAAGTGCTTTCGGATGGCGAGTCCAAATCCGGTATGTTCCGCCTCCATTTCACTCCGGGTACGGATGCCACTTTCGATATTCTGGGGCTTTGGGGAGAGAACAGTTTCCTCGCCGATACCTCTTCGGGCTATTACTGGGAGAATGAAAAGAAACTGGTGAAAGGGGCGTATCATTACGATCCCGGATCGCCTTTGATCGACTTGAATGTCGAAGCCTACCTGCAAAAGGACAATATCTATTTCCCGGGCTCTGAGGACCAGAGCAGCGGAACCTTTAACGGTCGCGACGGGACGGATACCGGATCGGGCTTCAAGCTGACGAACACCAGCTTGTTGGAGGCCTTCGGCAATCCCCTTGATCTGTCCTATGGTGCGACCTTGCAGCAGAATGACTATGAGAACAACGCTCAGGCCGGTTCGAATGCCAACGGCAAGCTCATGAAATACGGTCTCTTTGTCGATGCGGCTTATGTGGTGGACAAATTCGATCTGGGATTTGGGTTACGCTACGATGGTTACAAGCTCTCGGGGGTGACCGAAGCAACGGCAGCCGGCAGAGGTGACTGTCCGGCGGATGCTTCGAACGGGCGCTGTATCAATGCCAAGGAAGACCGCAGTGATGCCCGGCTTCTGCCGAACCTCGTGTTGGGTTATAGCCCGACGGAGGAGTTGCGCTTCTACGCCTCCTACAGCGAAACCCAGCGTGCGCCCACCGCGACCGAAATGTTCTACCCGGGGTTCCACAATTTCAACGGGGCAATCTCCAGCGCCTATCTCAACCTCGATCTCGAAGCGGAATATGCGCAGACTTATGAGATCGGTGCTTCTTATGAGAAGAAAGGGCTGTTGGCCGCAAATGACACGTTCCGGGTCGAGGCCAATCTGTTCCGCTCAGATATCGAGAATTATATCATCTTTGGCTATACTGAAACCTATGCGATGCAGTGGTTGAATCAGGATGGTGTCACGAAGATGGACGGTATCGAACTGGCGCTGAGCTATGACAGTGACCGCTTTTTCTTCGATGCGAGCTTTACCAAGGCCGACACCGATCAGCCGACCTCACCCTTCGTGGGGATCGTCAGCGACAGCGGCCAGTTGCCGGATGATTTCGGGTCCTTGGGAGGCGGGGTGAAGCTTCTGGATGGCGATCTCGTTCTGGGCGCACGCTTGCGCTATGTCGGGGACAGTATCGTGGCCTATCTGTCGGAAGACACTTTCTATGATGTCGACTCCTACACGCTCGTTGATCTCTACGGAAGTTATAAGGTGAGCGATCATTTCGAAGTGTTCGCGAATGTTACCAATGTCGAGGATAAATTTTACCGTGAGGCCAATTCGGGTGTTACGGATGAAATCTATTCCTATGGCGGTCCGGGGCGGGAAATCACCCTTGGGGCGACCTTGCGGTTCTGAGGCGCGCGCCGCTTTGTGTCTTTTGGCCTGTCCCTTCGGGGGCAGGCCTTTTGCCATCTCAGCCCGCCACGATCAGTCCGACCGCATAGGCGACGAGCGCACAGATGCCGCCGAGGAACACCGTTTCCCCGACCGCGCGGCACAGCCCCGCGCGTGTCGCTACATGGCGCAAAAGCCCGAGCAGCGTGAGCGCGATCCCGGCGGCGGCGACAGCGGCGGCGAACTGGCGCGGGCCCGGTAGGCCGAGCAGGTAGGGCAGGATCGGTATCACGCCGAAGCTGACAAAGGACAGAAAGGTGATCAGCGCCCGCGGCCAAAGGGGCCCCTGTCCGGGGTCTTCAAGTCCTTCGACCTGCGACAGGGTCATTTCCGCCATGAGGCCCGGCGATTTCGCGGCGAGAGACGCCATGGTGGTCGCGTCGAGTGTCGAAAGCCCGTGGTCTTTCAGGTGCCGGGTGAGGGCACCGATCTGCGCGGAGGGATCGCGCGACAGCCGCGCTTGCCGCCGCCGGATCATGTCGCGCGCGGCGCGGGCCGAGAGGAATTCGCCCAGCCCCATCGAAGTGGCGTCGGCAAACAGATTGGCAAGCCCGAAGACCAGAACCGCCAGCGTCGCGAGCTCGCCGCCGCCCTCGGCATTGGCTCCCGCGAAGCCCGCGACGATGGCGAAGGTGGTGACGATTCCGTCATTGCCGCCATAGACGATCTGTTTCAGGTGGTCGGTGAGGTTGGGCCTGGCGAACATGCTGGGGATCCTCTGGAGCGACCTGAAGTATATCAGGCGCGATCCTGGGGAAAAGGCATAAGTCGACCCATGACGCCACGCAAACCGGGTTTTCGCGGGAGAAAGCCGTGAATTATATGGGGTAAAATAATACCTATTTTTTAACAATTTGTTTTTGAATGAAAAATTGGAACAGGCCGTGCTTGACGCGGCGTGGGAAATGCTTAGAACACGCTCAATCGAATTCCTATCCCATAAGGGCAAGAAACATGAAAACCTTTTCCGCTACTCCCGCGGACGTGGACAAGAAATGGATCATCATCGACGCCGAGGGCGTCGTGCTTGGCCGTCTCGCTTCCATCGTCGCCATGCGCCTGCGTGGCAAACACAAAGCGACCTTCACCCCGTCCATGGACATGGGTGACAACGTCATCGTGATCAACGCCGACAAAATCCAGCTGTCCGGCAAGAAACGCACCGACGAGCGCTTCTACTGGCATACCGGCCACCCGGGCGGCATCAAATCCCGCACCATCGGTCAGATCCTCGAAGGCGATCACCCGGAGCGCGTGGTGACCAAAGCCGTTCAGCGCATGCTGCCGGGTGGCAAGCTT
Source organism: Celeribacter persicus (assembly GCF_003050785.1). GTDB lineage: Bacteria > Pseudomonadota > Alphaproteobacteria > Rhodobacterales > Rhodobacteraceae > Celeribacter > Celeribacter persicus. Next base: position 120,896 of record NZ_QAOH01000007.1, on the reverse strand, counting down.
TCCCGCCAGCAAATGACCAACCTGCGCGTTTACGCCGGTTCCGAGCATCCGCATGAAGCTCAGAAACCGGAAGTGCTGGACGTCAAGTCCATGAACAAGAAAAACACCCGGAGCTGAGACCGATGGCTGAAGAAATCAAATCCCTCGACGCGCTGAGCGCTGTCGCCGGTGGTGAGACTGTCGTCGAAGCCGCCGCCCCCCGTGAACCCGTTCGTGACGAACTGGGCCGTTCCTACGCCACCGGCAAGCGTAAAGACGCTGTCGCCCGCGTCTGGATCAAGCCGGGTTCCGGCAAAGTCACCGTCAACGGCAAGGACATGACCGTCTATTTCGCCCGTCCGGTGCTCCAGCTGATCGTGAAACAACCGGCCCAGATCGCCGGCGTCGAAGGTGAATTCGACGTGGTTGCCACCGTCAAAGGCGGCGGTCTCTCCGGTCAGGCCGGTGCTGTGAAACACGGCATCTCCAAAGCTCTGCAGCTCTACAACCCGGACCTGCGCGGCGCCCTGAAAGCCGCTGGCTTCCTGACCCGCGACTCCCGTGTCGTGGAACGGAAGAAATTCGGTAAGCGCAAAGCCCGCCGCTCCTTCCAGTTCTCCAAGCGTTAATCGCCGGACTGGACCAGAGTTTTCTGGACAAGACATTCAGAGGGTCGCCACAGCAGGTCTGTGGCGGCTCTTTTCTTTGTGGGGGGAGGGTTTACGAAACAGATGCGAAACCCTTGGCATCATCTGCGTGGCGGGCCATAGTAACACGAACCTGTCCGACGGGAGCCCCTTGCGACCTTGTCCCATCCTTACGACAATATTCCCTCCCAAAGCTTCTGGCGCAGCGGAGTGGTCGAGACCGACCGTCAGAGCTGGCCGGGGATTTATCGGCCGAAGGTGCGGATTACGCGGGATACGGCGGTGGCCACGGCGGGGAGTTGTTTCGCGCAACATATCGGCAATTATCTCACGCTTTCCGGAGTCAATGTGCTCGATGCCGAACCCCGGCCCAAGGGGATGAGCGAAGAGCTCGCGCGCCGCTATGACTACGGCATCTATTCGGCGCGTTACGGCAATATCTACACCGCGCGCCAGATGCGCGAACTCCTCGAAGATGCCATGGCGGGGCAGGTCTACCGACGCCTGTTTTGGGCTCGTGGCAACCGCTGGTTCGATGCCCTGCGACCGGGGGTGGAGCCGGAGGGCTGCGAGAGCCGCGAAGAGGCGATCGAACTGCGGCGCGAGCATTTGATGAAAGTGGTGTCTCTGGCGCAGACGACGGATGTCTTCGTGTTTACGCTAGGACTGACCGAGGGCTGGATTCATAGTGGCGTCAAGCGCACGATGGCGATGGCACCGGGGGTGATTGCGGGGGCGTACCGGCCCCGCCGCCATACCTTTCGCAATTTCACCTATGACGAGATCATCGCCGATCTTGCGGAAATCCTGCGTCTCTTGCGGATTCTGAACAAGAACATCCGGCTGCTTCTGACCGTCTCGCCGGTGCCGCTCACTGCCACGGCCTCGGGCCAGCATGTGCTGGCGGCGACCACCCATTCGAAATCCATCCTGCGCGCCGCCGCGGGCGATTTCGCTGCCGCGCATAAGGTGGTGGATTACTTCCCGTCTTATGAGTTGGTGACCACATGGGCAAACACTGATCCGGTCTTTGCCGCGAACCTGCGGTCGGTTCGGCCCGAGACGGTGGAGCGGGTGATGGAAGTATTTCTGACCGCGCAGGGGCTGCTGGACCCGGTTGAACTGAATGCGCCAGAGGAGGTGTTCGATCAGATCGGGGAGGACGACGACGTGGTCTGCGAAGAGGCGCTTCTGGAGGCGTTTCGGAAATGACGGTGTGCAACTCATGAGGCGTCTCTGCGTTCTTGGCAATTCCCACATGGCGGCTTTCGCGACGGCGGCGGAGGATTATGCCGCGCGCTGGCCGGAGTTCCGTCTCGATATGTTCGGCGCGCATGGCGATGTGCTTTCGCGCTTCGAGGTACGGGACGGGTGGTTTCAGAGCGACGATGCGGAGGCAAGGGCGCGGATCGAACATCTGGTGGGGCGCGACTCGTTTGCTCTTTCCGATTACGACGGGTTCATCGTCACGGGTTTGCAGGTGTCTGTGTTCACTTTCGTGCGGATGTTTCGCGAGCTGTCTTCGGTGGATATGCCTTCGGTCGAAGGTGCGTTGAGCGCCATGGAGGACGGGCGGCCCCTGGCCTCCAAAGCGATGCTCAGGGCCTATGGGGCGGAGCGGCTGATGCGCACCAGCGGGATGAAGCTTGCCCGGATTCTGCGCGCCGCCACAGAGGCGCCGATCTTTGTCGCCAGTCAGCCGCGCCCCTCGGGTCGCGTGCGCGAACGCAGTGGTGCTTATCTCGGATTTATCCAACTGGCCGCGCGCGGCGATGGCGAATTTGTCTCCGACTGGTTCGACCGGGAGGCGGCAGAGCTGTGCGCGGCGCAGCGCGTGCAGTTCATCCCGCAACCGGCTCAGACGGTGGAGCAGGGGCTTTTCACGGCTGAGTCCTTTTTGCGCGGTTCGGTGCGGCTTGCCAGACGCAAGGGATTGGCGCATGACGAAGACGATGTGCTGCATGCCAATGCAGAGTTTGCCCGTTTGATGGTCGATCAGGTGGCAGTTGCGATGAATTTACCCATTGCGGCGTGAGCCTTGTGGGTTGGCTCTTGCAAATTTGATCAAAAGTCTCACAGGATCGAAAACAGGCTCAAGAAGCGACACTCGAAAAGCGGTTCCAGGGGAAAGAGGGCATGACATTCGGTGACAAGATGCGGCGGTTCTTCCGGTCGGAACAAGGGGTTGGCATGATGCTCGTGTCACCGACCGCCTTGTATGCGCTTTTGCTTCTGGCGGTGCCTCTGGTGGCGATTTTCGTGATTTCCTTCTGGACCCAGACCGGGGTGCGCGATTTCGACACGACGTTTACGCTGGCCAACTATAAAGAGGCACTGACCGATCCGCTCTATCGCCAGCTCATGCTGCGTTCGCTGATGGTGTCGGGGCTGGTGACGCTGATCACCGTGGTGCTGGCCTTTCCGATTGCCTATTTCGTGTCCTTCGGGGTGAAACCGGAGCATAAATCGCTCTGGATTTTCCTGATCACCATCCCGTTCTGGACCTCCTATCTGATCCGCGTGTTCCTGTGGAAAGTGATCCTCGGCTATAACGGCGTTCTCAATTCCGGCCTGCTGGCCGTGGGGGCGATCGACGAGCCGCTGTCCTTCATCCTCTATAACGTCAATGCGGTGATCATCACACTCGCTCATGCCTATGCGCCCTTTGCGATCCTGCCGATCTTCGTCGCGTTGGAAAAGATCGACCGCTCTCTCCTTGAGGCCTCCCGCGATCTCGGTGAGAGCCGGACAATGACCTTCCTGCGTGTGACCCTGCCGCTGGCTGCCCCCGGCGTGGTCGCCGCCGTGCTCATCGTTTTCATCCCGACCATCGGGGATTACGTCACGCCGCGCTTGGTCGGCGGGCCCGGCGGGCTGATGATCGCGAACATGATCCAGACCCAGTTCCTGCGCCTCAACAACGCACCTCTGGGGGCCACTTTGGCGGTGCTTGCCATGCTGATTGTCGCGGTGATCGCTATCGTTTTCATGCTGCTGGGCAACAAGGCCGCAGGCGGTAACACAGGAGGGCGTCGCAAATGAAATCGCTCAAAAGCTACGCCATCCTCTATCTGATCTTCCTCTACGCACCGATCTTCCTGCTGCCGCTTTTCGCGTTCAACAGCTCGACGGTCATTGCCTTTCCGCTAACGAGTTTCACGACCGAATGGTTCACCACGCTTCTGACGCTGACCGAGATGCACGGGGCGCTTCTGAACTCGCTGAAAATCGCGTTGACCTCTGCCGTGCTTGCCACCATCCTTGGGATTTTCGCGGCCATGGCGGCGACGCGTTACACTTTTCCGGGGCAGAGGGGCATCATGGGCTTCATCATGTTGCCTCTGGTGCTGCCGGAGATCATCGTCGCCGTCTCGCTCCTGATTGTCATCTTGCGGATGGGTTTCAACACCGGGGCCTGGTCGGTGATTGCGGGGCATACGCTGATCTGCACACCCTTTGCCATCGCCATCCTGCAATCGGCTTTTGCTTCTCTCGATCCTTCGCTCGAAGAGGCCGCCTATGATCTGGGTGAAACGCCCGCGTCCACCTTCCGCCTGGTGACGTTGCCGCTGGTGATGCCGGGGATCATCTCCGCGCTTCTGATCTCTTTCACCATCTCCATGGACGAGTTCATCATCGCCTTCTTCCTGACCGGGGCCGAACCGACGCTTCCGGTCTATCTCTTCTCGATGATGCGTTTTCCGAAACTTCTTCCGGCGGTCATGGCGCTTGGCACGATCCTTGTCGTGCTCTCCATTCTGCTCATCGTGATTGCCGAATTCTTCCGCCGCCGTGGCGCGAAACGCGCAGGCCTTAAAGACACCGGGGGCTTCCTCTAATGACCATCAAGAAAAAACCGTCCGGCCCCGCGCTGATTACGCTGCAAAAGGTGGAAAAGCATTACGGCGATTATCACGCGCTGCGGGATATCAATCTCGAAATCGGGCAGGGCGAGTTCTTTTCGCTTCTCGGGCCGTCGGGTTGTGGCAAGACCACGCTTCTGCGCACTATCGCAGGCTTTGAAGATTACGACAGTGGCTATGTAATGATCTCGTCCAAGGATATGCGCGGGGTTCCGGCCAACAAGCGGCCCACGAACATGGTGTTCCAGTCCTACGCCATCTTCCCGCACCTGACGGTGTTGCAGAATGTCGCTTTCGGTCTGCGCAAATCTGCGATGAGCAAGGCTGAGAAAACCAAGGCTGCCGAGGATGCTTTGGAGATGGTGGGTCTCAAGGGTTACGGCCACCGCGCCGCCCATGCGTTGTCTGGCGGTCAGCGGCAACGGGTCGCTCTCGCCCGTGCACTGGTGCTGAAACCCAAGGTGCTGCTGCTCGACGAGCCTCTGTCGGCGCTCGACCGCAAGATGCGCGAGCAGATGCAGGTGGAACTGATCAAGCTTCAGCGCGAGGTGGGGATCACCTTCATCCTCGTGACCCACGATCAAGAAGAGGCGCTGGTCATGTCCGACCGGATCGCTGTCATGTTCGAGGGCGAAATCGTGCAATGCGACGATCCGGAAGTGCTTTACCGCAAGCCGAAATCGAAACGGGTCGCGGATTTCATCGGGGTGATGAACTTTCTTCCCGCCACGGTACGCGAAGAGGGCGGTAAATATATCGCCTCCGTCGCGGGCCTTGGGGAAACCGAAATCACCGGGGAGCAATGCCCCGCCGGCGTGCCTCTGGGCGAGGCCACCGTCGGTTTCCGTCCGGAAACCCTGACCCTGCTCTATGAGGGGCAGACCGCGACCCATCGCGAAGCCCCGGCCACCATCGAAGAGGTCGTTTATTACGGTGATATGACCTATTACGATGTCAAATTCGAAGGCGTCGACAAACCGGTTCGCATTTCCATGCGCAACATCTTTGGGCGTGATGTGCTCGATGTGGGCGCTCCGGCAAGGGTGAGCTGGTCGCCGGGCGCGCTGGTGGTGTTTGGGGCCGGTGAATGAGGGAAAGCGGGAATTTCTGGGTGTCGCCGCAATTTTCCGATGGGTCGCTCTTTATGTGACGAGCACCCACGAGTATCATATTTTCATGCAATTCGTCATGAACATGAAACGCAAAAGGCTTATATTTTTCAGTACATTGATCGGTTTTTTCCGAAAGCGCGGTGTCGTGGATTTTAAGTAAGCGCTTCCAAAAGAGGGGAGACAGATGATGAAACGTATGATTTGCGCGGCGGCTATGCTCGCCATGTCTGCAACGCCTGTTTTTGCCGAATGGCATTTCAGTGAAGGTCGAACTCCGAATGCATTCTCTCAGGCGAACAACATGACCCTCGAACTGCAATGTGATCGAATCCGATTTGCGCCAGCAGACTATGCGGACAGCAAGGACATTATTGCAAAGCAGGGCATATCCATTCAGTTCATGAAAGATGGCAAGACAGAGGCGGGGTCTTTCCAGGTCGGACGGATGAATGCATCTGTCGAGCTCGTGGATAACTATCCGGTGGAAATCCGGTTTCAGGACGCAGCCGATTACAACTTCGTTCTTGATCAGATCGCGGCAAATGCGGTGCTGAAACTTTCCATGGCGGATCAGGATGTGAGTTACGGGATATTCGATCTGACCGGCTCGGCGGCTGCGATCAGGTCCCTGAGGGCTGCGTGTTCCGGTTCCCGCCTGGTTGCTCCGAAACCTGCGGCGGCTTCGATGGAAGCGCCGGAAGGCATCGTCTACTGCGGTGGCGGAGCGATGCAGCGGCAGATCGAGTATCTGATACGCGACAAACCCAAAGATCAGTGGGACGCTGTTGTGACAGTGAACGGAGAGCAGATCAGGGCGATGACGTCCTACAGCTACTTTGGCAATTCCGAACCGCCGCGCGGTTTTGTGGTGGCCCTGCTCGGTGAGGATCGGTCCGAGTTTCTTGTCTTCCATGACAGTGGCAAAGACTGGTTGGAATTTGGTGACTACCGGTATGACAAATGCAACTAAGAGGTTGCCCGGGGCAACTGGACGCTTGTGCGGGGATTTATGACACGATGAATCGTGTCACCCTGCATAGGCGTGGCCCTATTTGTCCTGTGGAATAAGCCCCAATCCACGCAAGTATATACCGATTCCGGTTTCCAAAAGGTCTTCGGGCGGAAAGGGCACGCGTGCACCCGGCGTGCCACGGGCGAAAAGCTCCACGACCCCGTGCGCCATGGCCCAGACATGCGCCGCGAACATCTGCGGCGGTGGGCGTTTGCCTTCGGGGATTTGCAGGGCGAGCTGGTCGGCGGCCCGTTCCAGAACGCCGAGCGCGCGGTTCGCCACGGCGTAAAGCTCGGGTGAGCGCTGCATGGAAATGCCGGATTCGAACATGGCGATGTAATGGCCCGGGTATTTGCGTGCAAAGGCCAGATAGGCGCGCCCCACCGCCTCGAAAGAGGCAAGGGGCGAGGGCTGGCCAGTGTCATAAGCATAGTTGAGCAAATCGGCGAAGACCTCGAAACCCTGAAGTGCGATTTCCGCGATCAGGTCTTCACGGCCCTCGAAATGGCGATAGACGGCGGCGGGCGTCACCCCCGCCGTTTTCGCCGCCTCCGAGAGGGTGAACCCGGTCGGGCCCTTCTCCTCGATCAGCTGCAATGCCGCCTCGATGAGCGCCTGTTTCAGGTTGCCGTGATGATAGCCGCGTTTGCTCATGAGGCCGCTCTCATTCGTCCCGCTTATTCGTCTTCATCGCCGGTGATCAGAATCTTCGGCCCATCCACGATCTGCGTGTCGATCTCGCCAAGGTTTTTCGCATCCTTGCCTTTGTAGTCGATCTTGGTGAGCACGGAGCGGATCGCATTCAGCCGCGCGCGGTATTTGTCGTCGGAGCGGATTACCGTCCAGGGCGCAATCAGCGTATGGCTGCGCTCCATGGTTTCGGAAATGGCCTTGGTATAATCGTCCCAGCGTTTCAGCCCCTCGACGTCGATGGAGGAGAGTTTCCACTGTTTCAGCGGATCGCTTTCCCGTGCGAGGAAACGACGGAGTTGCTCGGCACGTCCGACGTTGAGCCAGATCTTAAAAAGCTGGATGCCCTCGGACACCAGCATTTCTTCGAATTCGGGCAATTGGTGAAAAAATTTTTCGCGTTGCTCGTCGCTGCAAAAGCCGAAGACCTTTTCCACCACGCCCCGGTTGTACCACGAACGGTCGAAGAGCACGATTTCCCCCGCCGTCGGCAGGTGGTCGATATAGCGCTGGAAGTACCATTGACCGGCTTCGCGTTCGGTCGGTTTCGACAGCGCTACTATGCGGGCGGAGCGCGGGTTCAGATATTCGCGAAAGCGCTTGATCGTGCCCCCTTTGCCCGCCGCATCGCGCCCTTCGAAAACGACGACGATGCGCTTGCCGGTCTCGCGTACATCGGCGAGCATTTTTACAAGCTCAAGCTGAAGCGCGTCGATTTCCGCTTCGTACTCCGCCTTTTTCATCCATTTTTCATAGGGAAAGGATGGAGAGAGGATTTCCTTCTTGCCGCCGTCCTCTACAGCCTTGCGAATGGATTTCGGAGCGTCCTTCTCGTAATAGCGGGAAATGGCTCCGTCAAAGGGCAGATCAGAGGGTTGATCGGGCATGGCACGTCGCTTTCCGTGTTAATCTCTTTAACACTATGGGGTTTTTCAGTCCCGGTTGCAACGCGTGGCGGCGCGTGTGACGGCCTGCACGACCTCATCTGTCGCAACGTGATGTGGCATATGGCCGATGCCTTCGAGCCGGGTGAGACGGTTCGTCTCCACGCGTGCGTCGAACGGCTTGGCGTGTAAGATTTCCGGCACGATGATGTCGGAAATGCCCTGAACGCTCTCGATCGGCATTTCGATCTGGCGATAGAGGTCCATCATCTCGAAAATCTCGTCCTTGAGCGCCACCCGTTGCCGCGCATTGAGCCGGTGGCGACGCGGAACAATGGAATTGCGGGGCTGGAAATGATCGGCATAGCCTTCGGGTACCGGGTTCGGGGCAAAGACCTTGGCGAGCTGTTGCGTGACGATGGCCTGCGGGGTCAGAAAGGAAATCAGCTCCGCCGCCCACCAGCCGATCACCGGACGCGCCAGGGTGCTATGCAGCCGTGGGGCGTTGATCTCCCAATGATGCGAGGGCGAGGAGACAAGAACGAGTGCGGCAAGGGATGTCGGCACGTCGACGGCCCAACGCAAAGCCACGGCACCGCCATAAGACTGACCCAGAACGATGGGCGCGCGCGCCTCGATTTCGGCCACGGCCTCGCGGATCGCGCGGGCCTGTCCGGTGAGACTTTCATCCTTGTGATAGGGACTGTGACCGAAACCCGGACGATCCACGACATAGACCCGAAACTGCTCGGCCAGCCTTGGCGCGAGCGCGAATGTCATGTCATAGGTCGAGCCGGACTGGCCGTGGATCAGCACCACCGGCGGGGCGTCCATTGGGCCATAGCTTTCGATATGGATCACCGCGCCGCCCGCGCCTTTGATCAGATCGCCTTTGCGCCGGGTTTTCAGCGCCCGCAACGGACCCTGCCGAAGCGGCATCTGAGTAAGCGGGTTCGGTGCGCGGGCGACCACGCCGTTCAACTCCCGATTTCGTCCAGATTATAGGGCGTCGTCTGGTAAATCTCGTTGATCCAGTTGCCATAGAGCAGGTGCGCGTGCGAACGCCAGCGGTTCATCGGGCGCAGCGACGGGTTGTCGTTCGGGAAATAGTGCTTTGGCAGGATGATCTCTTTGCCCGCCTCGACATCCCGTTGATATTCCTCATACAACGTGCCCGTGTCATATTCGAAATGGTTGAAGATGTAGAGCGCGCGATGCTCAGGGTCCTGCACGAGGCATGGCCCGGTTTCATCCGATCCCAAAAGCGGCACGAGGCCCGGAACGGCGTCGATTTCCGCCTGACGCATTTCGGTCCAGCGGCTTACCGGGATGTAGCACAGATCCGAAAACCCGCGCAGATAGGGCGAACTGGGGGCGAGGTTTTCCTGTTGGAACAACCCGAACGCCTTGTGATCCAACGGGTGTTTTCGCACCCCGTGGAAGTAATAGATCATCGCCATCCCGCCCCAGCAGACGCCGAAGGTGGAATGTACATGGGTCTGGGTCCAGTCGAACACTTCCTTGAGCTCGTCCCAATAGGTGACCTCCTCAAAAGGCAGGTGCTCGATCGGTGCGCCGGTGATGATCAGCCCGTCGAACTTCTCGCCGGAGGCCTTGACCTCGGAGAAAGGGCGGTAGAACTGTTCCATATGCTCGGCGGCGGTGTTTTTCGTCTGATGCTCGCTCATGCGGATCAGATGAAAGTCGATCTGAAGCGGTGTGGCGCCGATCAGACGGGCGAACTGGTTCTCCGTCTGGATTTTCTTCGGCATGAGGTTCAGAAGCCCGATTTTGAGCGCCCGGATGTCCTGCCGTGCGGCCCGACCCTCCCCCATGACCATGACGCCCTCGGCGGAGAGCACGTCATAGGCGGGAAGGTTTTCGGGCAGGGTGATGGGCATCTGAACACTCCTTAACGCTGAGGGTAGGTGATTTAGGACTCTTTTGCGCGATGATCAAGCGCCGTGGCGATCAGTGCCATGAAGTCGTCGGGGCCCTTGATCCGTTTGACATCCTCGTAATCGAGGGTGATGCCCCAGGTGTCCGCCATCGCCTCATAACGCGGCTGGCGATGTGCCAGCGCGCGGGCATAGGTGTAGCGGATGAAATCGTCCGGGTTGACCGCATCTTCCTTGAGGTTCTTCTCCGTGAGATATTCCTCCCAGATCGCCGAAAGGAATTCCGGTTGGTAGGCCATGGGTTTCGGGGCCTTGTCGAACCGGCGGATCAGCTCTCCGGTATGGGCTTCCGAGCCTTTGATCCAGACCAGAAGCGCGTCGTCGGAAAGCGCCCTCAGGATCGGGTCCTCCGGGTTCGCGGGATCGACCCATTCACAGATCGAACCGCCGGTGTCGCAGACGAAATGCGGATAGCCGTAAAGCGATTGTGCCCGTTCGATGAAATGATGCGTATCGAGAAGCGCCGCTTCTTCCGCCTCACGAAACAGTTTCTGACGCCGCCGGAACTCGGCCATGGGAATACCGCCCAAGGCCTCGGAGCCGGGTTTTCCGAGGAAAAAGGACACGGGCGCGAGATTGTCGAAGGTCAGGTTGGCCTTGATATAGATGCTGTCGGAAAGGAACTGTTCGCGCAGGAACGGCTCGCGCATGGCAACCTTTTTCAGATTGTCGTCAATGGCTTCGCCCAGATATCGCGTGCCGATGCGATAATCGACGGAGTAATGATACCATTCCCCCGTGTCCCGCAGCATGTTGGAGATCACGGTCTTACCCAGCCCCGACATGCCGAAGAGAATAAGGCGCTTGTTCGCACAGCCTTGCCACTCCGCACCCGTTTTGTATTTCATCGGTCTTTCCCTGTTGATCGGTGACGGTGGTGCCACGGCAGGCGTCGGCTCGCAAGGGTTAAGCGGCCTCGCGCCTCCGCAAGCGTTGCAAAATCCGCCCGTCAATGACCAGAAGCCCGAGCGCGATCAGCCCGAAGCCGACATAGGCCTGCGGCGGCAGGCTTTCGCCCAGCACCGCAGCCCCCAGCGCGATGGAGACGGGCGCCACGATCAGCGTGGTAAGCGAGGTGTTGCCCGCACCCGCCGCCGCCATCACCTTGTAATAGATGATATAGGTGAGGCTGGTGGACATGATTGACAAATACAGCAGCGCTCCCCAGCTCTCCGTTTTGAGCGTCAGGGGCGGTGCACCCGTAACCACAAACGCCACCGGAAGCGCGACAAGCGCGGCCCCCGTGAGCATTCCGGCGGCGGCGACCTCGGGGCGCAACTCGGACAAGAGGATGCGCCCGACCGAGTTGGACACCCCGTAGGACATGGTGGCGGCGATCATGGCGAGCTGCCCCAGAGAGGTCAGATCGAAGGATTTGAGAGCCTCCGGGCCAATGACGGCCACGATGCCCAGAACGCCGAGTGCGACCCCCGTGCCCTTGCGAAAGCCCAGCTTTTCATCGGCAAAGATCAGGGCGGCGAAGAGCACGCCGAAGATCGCGGTGGAGGCGTTGAGAATGCCCGCGAGCCCCGAAGGAATATGGTGCTGCGCCCATGTGATCAACAGGAAGGGAACTGCCGAGGTTAGTGCCCCGACAAGAATGAACCGCCAGAGATAGCGTGAGAAAGACGGGACTGGCAGCCCTTTGAGCAGGACATAGGTCCAGAGCATAAGGGCCGCGAGGCTGACCCGACCCGCGACCACCCAGTAGATCGGCACCTCCCGGATCAGGATCGCGACGGCCAGAAAAGAGCAGCCCCAGAGAAACCCCATGGCGAAAAGCCCGGCCCATGCGGCGGCGGAGATGGTCTTTTGCGGGGCCATGATGCGATCCTTATGCGGTTAAAGCGTTTTGTTTTTTATCTGAAACAGGGAAAAAGCAAAACGCAGTGCCTCGTATGAGCGTTGCGGGCGCTTCACATTAAATCTGTGATTCAGATTTTATGCGAAACGCTTTCGGCGCAAAATCACCTGAGTGGTGCGGCTTGGCAAACCGGAATTTGTGCAAACGCGCATCACGTTTTTTGATCCGTGGGAAACGAAAAAGGCCCCGCAAATCGCAGGGCCTTTCTCAAAGATATGCGGACCGGATCAGAAGTGATGCGACAGCTTGAGCCCGACACCGATGGCAGTGTTGTCCTCAAAAGAGGGATTAATCGAGGGGGCGTATGTTGTTTTCGCATCGCCGACCCAGACATAGGACACGCCACCCGAAATTGCGGTTTGTTCGGTGATCTGGTATTTCAGACCGGCAGTGATGGATTTGTAGCCGTCACGCGGCGACAGGTTCCCTTGAAGCCCACCATAAGATTTCTCATAGCCAACGGAAAGCGAGCCGGAGAGCTTGTCGTTGAAACGACGTCCGACACCGAGACTGTAGGAGATGGTGTCGTCGTTGTGATCGACGAGATTGTCATTGACGAAGCTGGGCGAGCTGTAGAGTTGCGGGGCAATCACGGTTTCGGTCCATTCGGCCCAACGTGCGGAGAACATCAAAAGCGTGTCTGCGGCGATCCCGGTCTGGAAATCGAAATTCACAGATTGCGGCATCGTGACAGAAAGGGGGGACTTGTTTGCAGCAGCTGTCCCTCCCGAGAAATCCTCGGAGGCTGTGAAGTCGATGTCGATGGCGGAATTATAAGTCAGGCTGGCACGCAGAGCGATATCCGGAATCTCGTAAGCGGCACCAATCAGGTACCCCCAGTCATTTTCCGTCGAGGTCTCCATCGTGTACCCTCTGGGTCCGACAATCGGAATCTCGACAGTTCCCTTGGAGGTCAGGTTGCGAACGCCTCCGTGGACCGAGAAACGGTCATTGAACTTGTAGCGCAAGACGGCAGTGACGCCTGTGGTTTCCACCGAAGCATTGCTACCCTGGTAGACGTAGCCTGTGCCGTCCGGGTAGTCCACATCCGCGCCAAAGGGCTGGTCGAGGATGATCGCCATGGACAGGTTTTCGGAAAGGTCGCGTTTATAGGCCGCGCTGAGTTGCGTGTAGGATGGGGTCAGGTCGCCGGACGAAATACCACCTATAAGCGGAACGCTTGCTGCAAAGCTGCCTGAAACATCCGGGTTCACGGAACCAAAGCTCAGCTCGACATAGGTGCCCGTTTCGAAAAGGGGCGCAATGGACATTCCGGAGCGATCCATCCCACCTGCGTATGCGCCAGTGGCGCCGACGGCCAGAGAGGCCGCCAAAAGTGTCGTGTTTTTCATTGATCTCCATCCCTGACGGGCACGGGGCCCGCTTCCTTAGATCTGTATAGTGTGTCGTGTTGAGCGACTTTTCGCTCTTATTGTTCACTCAGCCTAAGCTGCGACAAGATTTCAAGCAATTCTGACGCCGCGTCATGGTTGCACGGTTGCGATCATGGCTTTTCTGCATCAGGCGGGGCTGCTCAATCGGGCCATCCGGCGGTTTTCGGACAAGATATTGATGTAATTAGCGGAAAAAATGATCGCCGCACCGATGAAGACCCATATGTCGATGCCTTCCCCATAAAAGGCCATGCCGATGACCGCGATGATCGGCAGGCGCAGGAAGTCGATGGGCGTGACAATGGAGGCGGGCGCCAGAGACAGCGCGGTGGTCAGGCAGAAATGCGCCCCAAGCCCCGAGATGGCGACAACGATCACCCATGGCACGTCCTGAAGACGCGGCAGCACCGCATGCCCGTCTGCGAAGGCGCAAACCAGCCCGAAGATCAGTTGCAGCGTGACCATCCAGAACATGATCGACAGGACGGAGACATGGGCGGTGAGCGTCAGCCGCTTGGTGAAGAGCGCGGAGGCGGCAAAGCCGAAGGCGCAAAGCATGGCGGCGATCAGCCCGATGGAGAGCGCCCCGCCGAAGGGCCGCGCGACAATCAGGATACCGACGAATCCCATGACCGAGGTCAGCGCCCGCGTGGGGGTCATCTTTTCCCCCAGAAAAAGCGTGGCACCCAGACCGACGAGGATCGGATAGGAAAATTCCAGTGCGAAAAGCTGGGCCATGGGGATCAGGGTGAGCGCGTAGAGCCAAAGGTTCTGTCCGGCGAAATGCCCGAGATTGCGCCCGATGTGGAGCGCCATGGCCTTGGGGCGAAATTCCGCAAGACGGCGCTGCGGCAGGGCGACGGCGAGCACGATCAAGAGGCCGAAGAAAGAGCGGTAGCCGAGGATTTCGAACGTATCGAGATGTCCGGCGAGTTTGCGTCCGGCCACGGCCATGGCCGAAAAGCCCAGAAGCGCGCCGCTCATCCAGAGCGCGGCCTTCAGTGGATGGCTTTGTGTGCTCATGCGGATGTCTTCCTGAAATCGCGATGCATGTGGCCGGTGACACGGAACCAGTCGGAGCTGCGCGTGCGATCCTGATGGGCGTCAAACGCGTATGCATCGCGGAAGACTTCCGTGACGTGAAACTCGGTCGGGCGCACCTCGTCCTGCCAGAGATCGAATTGCAGACAGCCGGGTTCGGCACGCGACAGACGGATGTGCTCGGGCATGAGCGCCAGAACATGCTCCACCTCTTCGGGCGCGCAGGTCATCGTGCCTGTCAACAGGATCTTGCTCACCGGATGCTCCTCCTTCATCGGGTTTTTCTTCCATAACGAGGCGGCGGGGCGATTGGCAAAAGAAAAGGCGCTCTCGCGGTGGAGAACGCCTTTGCGATTTTGTGGGTGGCGGAGATCATTCCAGCTCGATCGTTCCCGGCGGTTTCGAGGTGCAGTCGTAGAACACGCGGTTCACGCCTTTCACCTCGTTGATGATCCGGGTCGAGGTCTCGCCGAGGAATTCATGGCTGAACGGGTAATAGTCCGCGGTCATGCCATCGACCGAGGTCACCGCGCGGAGTGCCAGCGCGTAGTCATAGGTCCGCCCGTCGCCCATCACGCCCACGGTGCGCATCGGCAGGATGGCGGCGAAGGCCTGCCAGATGTCGTCGTAAAGCCCGTGCTTGCGGATTTGGTCGATATAGACGGCATCGGCTTTACGCAGGATGTCGAGTTTTTCGCGGGTGATCTCGCCGGGGCAACGGATCGCGAGGCCCGGTCCGGGGAAGGGGTGGCGACCGATGAAGCTGGCCGGAAGGCCCAACTCGTGCCCCAGCGCGCGCACTTCGTCCTTGAACAGCTCGCGCAGCGGTTCGACCAGTTTGAGGCCCATTTTTTCCGGAAGGCCGCCGACGTTGTGGTGCGATTTGATCGTCACGGAGGGGCCGCCGGAGAACGACACGCTCTCGATCACATCGGGATAGAGTGTGCCCTGCGCGAGGAATTCCGCGTCTTCGATCTCGGAGGCGTATTTCTGGAATACGTCGATGAACAGTTTGCCGATGGTCTTGCGCTTTGTTTCCGGGTCGGAAACGCCCTCAAGCTCGCCTAAGAAGAGATCGCTCTCATCGGCGTGGATCAGTTTGATGTTGTAATTGTCGCGGAACATTTTCACGACTTCGGTGGCCTCGTTAAGCCGCAGCAGGCCGTGATCGACAAACACGCAGGTGAGCTGATCGCCGATCGCCTCGTGCAAGAGGATCGCGGTCACGGAACTGTCGACGCCGCCGGAGAGGCCGCAGATCACATGGCTGTCGCCGACCTGTTCGCGGATTTTCGCGATCATCTCTTCGCGGTAAGCGCCCATGGTCCAGTCGCCGGTGAACCCGGCAAGTCTCACGAAATTCTCATAGAGCGTCGCGCCGTTCGGCGTGTGATGCACTTCCGGGTGGAACTGCACGGCGTAGAAATTGCGGCTCAGATCGGCGGTGATCGCGAAGGGCGCGCCGGGGGAGGTGCCGTAGACCTCGAACCCCGGAGCGATTTCGGCGACGTGATCGCCGTGGCTCATCCAGACCTGCTCCTTGCCGGTGCCGTCCATGAACCAACCCTTGAGGAATTCGGGGCGGTTCTCGGTGGGAGTCACATAAGCGCGACCGAACTCTGCGGTGGCATGTTCGCCGGCTTCGACCCGGCCGCCGAGATCGTGCATCATCACCTGCTGGCCATAGCAGATACCGAGGATCGGGACGCCCATCTCATAGGCCGCTTTCGGCGGACGTGGGCTGCCCTCGCGCATCACCGAATCCGGGCCGCCGGAAAAGATGATCGCCTTCGGGGCGAACTCTTTCAGCGAGGCGTCGGTGACCTTCTGATAGGGGTGGATTTCGCAATAGACGTTCAGCTCGCGCAGACGGCGCGCGATGAGCTGCGTCACCTGAGAACCGAAGTCGATGATGAGGAGGCGGTCATGGGAAATCTGGGTCATGCCCTGCCTTTATGCGCGTGGACGGATTCAGGCAAGATGGATTCCCGCATTCGCCCTCTTGTTGAGGCGGTCTTGTTGCTCACGGGTATGAAAAAGCCCCCGTTTCGGCCAGTCGCGGCGGAAACGGGGGCGGCACAGACGGAGGCCTGTGAAAGAGAGAGGGACCGGCTCAGGCGGCGTGTCGCTCCTCTGGCAACAGTCGGGCCTCTCCCATCAGGGCGATCAGCACCTCGACATGGCGGGTCACATTATAGGTCGCATCGCCCGAGCGGCGGATGTCCTCCATGCGCGCCTCTTCCTCAATCAGCGCGGTGAGCGCGCGGGCGGGCGAAGGCGCGGTGCCGGTGCGCATCACCCGTTTGAGGTCACGATTGCGGTTGTAATGCTCAAGGCCGAGTCGTGCAGCGCGGATCAGAAGGCGGGGGCGGCGCAGGGTGGAAAGCAGGGTTGTGACGTCGGTCATGGGCGGATCTCCTGTTGGGGTGGCGCCTGTCCGGTTTCACCGTCCGGTACCGGGCGCCGGGTCGTGGATAAAACGATACAGAAGAAGTTTTGCACAACCTTGGCATGTGTTGCGTATTGTTTCGATATCGCGAACGATCTGTCGTGATATTGTTGAGAGACAAGAAATTACAATGACAAAACGGGAAACAGTTAACCTTTGCGTAACCAATTGCAACTCATGGTTGATCTGGGATTCGGGATAAGTCGGGGGATAACTTGTGCAAATCCTGTTGAAATCTGTGCGATTGCAAGGGGCCCAAATCTTAACTGTGTCTTAAATGGAAACAATTAGTCTGAATGCCGGGGAAAATATGCTGGAAACTGGGAAAGGAACGGTCGGGTCGGGGAGGTATCTTCCGGAATGGGTGCCACAGGAGGCCAAGCGCTATCTGGCGCATACGGAACGCGGTGACACGATACGCGAACTGGCGCGACGGGGAGGCTGTGCGCCCTCGACCGTGATGCGTCAGGTGCGCAAGATCGAACAGAAGCGGGACGATCCGCTGATTGACGAGGTATTATCCTCGCTCAGCCGTCTCGCGCCGAAGGGGGCGACCGATGTCGAGGCTCCGATGTGCCTGCGCCCCTCCCCCCACGATACCAAGGACAAGACAGTCATGACTGACCAAAGCCCGTTCGACGCGCCGACCGGTTCCACCCCGCCGGACGATGCGACCATTGCACGCGAAGCCCGCCGCATTCTGCGCCGTCTGTCGGAGCCGGGGGCCTGTCTGGCGGTGGCGAAAGACATGGAGAAAGCGGTGGTGGTGCGCGATTTGCCCGACGGGCGTACGGCGCGCACGGCGGTGCTTGATCGGCCCGTGGCACAGGCCATGGCACTCAAGGACTGGATCGCCGCCAATGCCAAGGGCAAGATCACGCGCTACACGATCACTGCGGCGGGCCGGGCGGCGCTGCGCGGGTTTCTGGCCGAAGAGGAGGGCGCGCGCGCCGGATTTGCCGAGGCGCCTGTGCGGTTCGAGGTCACATCCGACAGCTTTCCCTTCCGCGCCGATCCGCGCGCCGAAAACCGTCCGAGGCGCATTCGCTACAATGCCACCGAGAGCCCGGTGATGGTGTTGGCGCGGCGGCGCGACAAGGACGGCGAAATGTTTCTCTCGACCGAACTGGTTGCGGCGGCAGAGCGGCTGCGCGAAGACTTCGAGTTGGCGCAGATGGGCGAGGGTGGCGTGAACTGGGAGTGTTTCCTGCTCGATGCCGGGCGGGTGAAGGGCGATGTTCAGGGCTTTGGCGCGAAGGCGGCGAAAGCTCGGGTCGCGGTCGCTCTCGGGGAACTCGGGCCGGGGCTTGGCGATGTAGCGCTGCGCTGCTGCTGTTTTCTCGAAGGCATGGAGCAGGCGGAAAAACGTATGGGCTGGTCGGCACGCTCCGGCAAGATCGTGCTGCGCATTGCGTTGCAACGGTTGAAAAAGCACTACGACGCCGCCGGGTACAGCAATCTGATTGGGTGAGCGTCGGTCCTGCTAGGCAGGATGAAAAGGTCCAGTGGATTTTTTCAAGGCGCGAACGCCCTCGCACACTTGCGAGGGCAGGCCAGTCCGGGGGTTTGCTCCGGCAAACGCTCCGGGGGAGCGTTTGGGGATTTCACGGACGGAGTCCCGGACGACCGGGACAAAGCCCCGATAACCGTTCCAAAATGTGCCCTGAAAAAGCACCCGAAGGTCCAGCCTTCGGGTGTCAGTTGGTCTGCGCGGAGCAGACGTGCTCAAGGTGGGCCGTCTCCGACCCGATCCCGCGGCCTTACTCTGGGGCGGGATTTCCCCGTTGCCGGGTGGTGCGGGCATAGCGGCGCAGGTCGATCAATTGAAATTGTAATTTCCGCAGTCTGATATTAGTTATCCTAATGAATGGAGGGGCCATGCTAACGCTCAGACAAATGACTTATTTCGTTGCGCTGGCCGAGACCCGCAGCTTTTCTCTGGCGGCCGAAACCGTGCATGTGACCCAGCCCGCGCTGTCGCAGCAGATCAAGGAAATGGAAGCCACGCTTGGAACGCAACTGGTTGAGCGCCTGCCGCGAGATATTCGGCTGACACGGGCGGGGCAGGTGGTCTTGGACCGGGCGCGGCAGATTTTGGCGATGACCCGCGATCTGGAGGCGGAAATTCGGCTCTCAAAAGGGCTGACCGGGCGGTTGACACTGGGGGTCATTCCGACGATCGCGCCCTACCTGTTGCCGCGTGCGCTGACCCGGATCAAGGCGGCGGCGCTCGATCTCGACATGCGGGTGCGGGAGGCGCAGACGGCGGAACTGATCGCGCTTGTGGCTTCTGGCAAGCTTGACGCGGCGGTGATCGCGCTGCCTTACGAAACGCAGGGGCTGATGGCGGAGCCGCTGTTCACCGACCGCTTTCTTCTGGCCGGATCCAAAGCCCGGATCGCGGCGCTGAGCGAGGCCACGGTGCCGCGTCCGACGGAACTGTCTCCGGATACGCTCCTGCTTCTGGACGAGGGACATTGCCTTGCCGATCAGGCGCTTGAAGTCTGCGGATTGAAACGAAACCGGCAATCGGTCGATCTCGGGGCCTCGTCGCTTGCGACGCTCTGCGGGCTGGTGGCGCAGGGCTTCGGTCTGACGCTTTTGCCTGAAATCGCGCTGTGCTCGGAAATGGCGGCCAGCCCCGATATGGCGGTGATGCGTTTCCCGGAACCGGAGCCGCAGCGCGTTGTTGCTTTGGTGCGGCGGCAGTCGACCGAGGTGAAGGCATGGTTCACGGAATTGGCGGCGCTTTTGGCGGATGCGGGGGAGGAGTTGATGAGCGAGGCGCGGGCGCGTGCTTGAAGGGATGGGCTGAGGAAGCCATGCGTCGCGCGTATTCCCGGTATGCGACCGTATTCAGCACATCTAGGGATGCTGCAGATGCAAAAAGGCCCGCGGGTTTATCCACGGGCCTTTTGTCAACTCGATTGAGCGTATGTCTTAAGCGACAGCTTCCGCAGCTTCGCCCTTGAGCCACTTGAGCACGTTTTCCGGCGAGGACACGCCATAGGGATCTTCACCGTGGTTGTCGCACAGACCCGGCTCCTCGAACCAGGCTTCGACGACACCGTCGTTGACGACGGCGGCGTAACGCCAGGAGCGCAGGCCGAAGCCGAGATTGTCCTTGCGCACCAGCATGCCAACGCGGCGGGTGAATTCGCCGGAACCGTCCGGGATCACCTGGACATTCTCAAGCTCTTGAGATTGCGCCCATTTATTCATGACGAAGCTGTCGTTGACGGACATGCAATAGATCGCGTCGATGCCCATTTCCTTGAATTCCGGGAAACCTTTTTCAAAGCCCGGAAGCTGATAGGTGGAGCAGGTGGGCGTGAAGGCACCCGGCAGGGAAAACAGCACGACGCGCTTTCCGGCGAAGTAATCGGAGGTGGTCTTGTCCTCCCATTTGAACGGGTTCGGACCGCCGATGCTGTCGTCGCGAACGCGGGTGTGGAAGGTCACTTCGGGCAGTTTGTAACCGGCTTTCATGGGAAACTCCTTGAGCTTGCGCCTTTCCTGAGAGGAGACGCTTCATTATGCCGCATCTTTTAGAGCGATTCCAAACGCCCTATCAATGCGCCTGCAGCGAAAATCGCTGCACAGGCGAAATACGCGGATTTCACGAGACATTTGCGGGCAGGTTGCCTATATCGTGATCCAAACGGAAAAGCCCAAACGGAAAAGCATCCCGCCATGCGTGATCTCAAGATCCCCGACCAGCGCCATCCCGAAAAAGCGCATCGTCCCGACAACGCCCAGCCGAAGAAACCGGATTGGATCCGTGTGAAAGCGCCCACGTCGAAGGGCTATATGGACACGCACAGGATCATGCGCGAGCACAAACTGGTGACGGTGTGCGAAGAGGCGGGCTGTCCGAACGCGGGCGAATGCTGGTCGCAGGGCCATGCCACCATGATGATCATGGGGGAGATTTGTACCCGTGGCTGCACCTTCTGCAACGTCGCGACCGGGCGTCCCGACGCGCTCGACGTGTTCGAGCCGGGACGGGTGGCCGATGCGGTCCAGAAACTCGGTCTCAAGCATGTGGTGATCACCTCGGTGGACCGTGACGATCTTGAGGACGGTGGGGCGGAGCATTTCGCCATGACCATCCGGGCTGTGCGCAAACGCAGTCCCGGAACCACCATCGAAATTCTCACGCCCGATTTCCTGAAATGCGCCCCCTCGGCACTGGAAACCGTGGTCGCGGCCAAGCCCGATGTGTTCAACCACAACCTTGAGACCGTGCCGGCCCTCTATCATGAGGTGCGTCCCGGTGCGCGCTATTTCCACTCCCTGCGCCTGTTGCAGCGGGTGAAGGAACTCGATCCGACCATGTTCACCAAATCGGGGATCATGGTGGGCCTTGGCGAGAAGCGCGCCGAAGTGTTGCAGGTGATGGACGACATGCGCGCCGCCGACATCGACTTCATGACCATCGGGCAGTATTTGCAGCCGACGCCGAAACACCATGCGGTCGCGGAGTTCATCACGCCGGATGCGTTCAAGAGCTATGAGAAAGCCGCGATCAACAAGGGTTTTCTGATGGTGTCTGCCACGCCGTTGACGCGCTCGTCCTATCATGCGGGCGACGATTTCGCGCGTCTGCGCGAGAACCGTCTGAAGAAATTCGGTCAGGCGTAAGTGTCCGGAACATTTGAAATTTTCCTCGGCACCCAGCCGGGGCTTGAGCCGTACCTGCTTGAGGAGGCGGTGGAGGCGGGCTTTCCGTCGCCCGTCGCCGTGGGCGGCGGCGTGACTTTCGAGGGCACATGGGTCGATGTGGTGCGGGCAAACCTTGTGTTGCGCGGGGCTGCACGTGTGTTGGCGCGGATCGGGTCTTTCCGGGCGTTTCACCTTGCCCAGCTCGACAAACGCGCGCGTAAATTTCCGTGGGGTGAGGTGCTGCGCGCCGATGTGCCGTTCCGTGTCGAGGTGGTGACCGGCAAGCGCAACAAGATTTACCATGCCGGTGCCGCGCAGGAGCGCATCGAGCGGGCCATTACCGAGGAGCTTGGCGCGCCGGTCTCGGCGCAGGCCGAGGTGGTCCTCAAGGTGCGGATCGAGGATGACAATGTGATCCTCTCCGTCGACACTTCTGGCGAGGCGCTGCACAAGCGTGGTTATAAGGCGGGCGTCGGCAAGGCGCCGATGCGCGAAACCATGGCGGCGCTGTTTCTGCGTGCCTGCGGCTATGAGGGGGCGGAACCGGTGCTCGATCCGATGTGCGGTTCGGGAACTTTCGTGATCGAGGCGGCGGAATGGGCACGGGGTATGATGCCGGGGCGGGTGCGGAGCTTTGCTTTCGAGCATCTTGCGCCTTTCGATCCCGAGGCTGTGCAAAATCTCAAGACGGACTGGCATGAGCGTGAGACGGCTTTGCGCTTCCACGGCTCTGATCGCAATGTAAATGTTGTGCGCATGGCGAACGACAATGCCGGGCGTGCGGGCGTGGCCGATCTGTGTACCTTCAAACCCGTACCGGTGTCGGAGATCGAACGGCCCGGGGGTGCGCCGGGGCTGGTGATCGTCAACCCGCCCTACGGGGCACGGATTGGCAAAAAGAAAGACCTCTACGCACTTTACGGTGCTTTCGGGCAGGTGATGCTGGACCGTTTCGCGGGCTGGCGGGTTGGCATGATCACCTCCGACGGGCAACTGGCGCATGCGACGGGCCTGCCCTGGCTGCCTGTTTCTGCACCGATTGCCCATGGCGGCCTGAAAGTGCGCCTTTACAGAACGGCAGTTTTGCAATCCTGACTTTGCACTTGCCCGTGCGAAATTCGCTTTGAATGTGATCTTACTCAAGGCATTTTCCCACATTCCTATGCTAAAATTCATACGTATAGGAGGGGAGGTTTTGAAATGATGCACAGGCCGAATTGGGACGATTACCGGTTCGTGCTGGCCGTTGCGCGCACGGGGTCCGTGTCGGGGGCGGCGCGCGAGCTTGGTGTGAACCATGCCACCGTCTTGCGTCGTGTGGCAGGGATCGAGAAACGCCTCGGCGTCGAGCTGTTCGAGAAATCGGTACGCGGTTATGAGATCGCGCCCGAGAAACTGCGGCTGATCGAGGCAGCGCGTGAGGTGGAGGCCGCTGTCAGTGCGGTCGAACGTCTGGCGCGGGCGGGCGAGGCGCCGCTGGCCGGGGTGATCCGGGTGACATCCACGGACACCTTCTGTCAGGTGGTGCTGCCACCGCTTCTGGCGCGGCTTTCCGCGCATGAGAAAGAGCTGTCTTTCGAACTGATCTCGAACAACGCGCATCTGGACCTGTCGCGGCTGCATGCCGATGTCACGGTGCGCCCGACGTTCAAACTGCCGGAGGATATGCATGGGGAAATGGCGACGCAGATGCGGTTCGGCTTCTATGCCCGTTCCGCAGATGTGCCGACGGATCGCTGGATCGGCCTTACGGGGGCGATTGGACGATCCCATGCGGCGCAGAAGCTTCGCGAGGAACTGGAGCGTCGGAAAGTCGATTTCGTGGCCGCCGCCGACAGTTTCCTGACCCTGCGTGCGCTGGCCGAGACCGGCATGGGGCGCGTGATGCTCCCGGTCGTGCTGGGCGATGCCGCGAAGATGCTGGTGCCGGTGGAGCCGGTGGTCGATCTGCCGCCATTACCGGTTTTCGTGGCCTCCCATGCCGATCTCGCCGATGCACCGCGTTTGCGTCAGGCACGCGCGCGGATCGCGACAGCGCTGGAAGGCGAGGAGCCGCGGCTGATGGGCAAAGCCCTGATGCAGATGTCTTCTTGAGGGGAAGGGGCTGAGTGAGCGATGAACGCTCAGGGCTGTTCTGCGGGCCGGATCTTGGGATGGGTCTGGCCCGCAACCTTCATCCAGTCCGGCAGGCCGACGGTTTTCTCCACGGCATAAAGCGCGAGACAGGCGGCGATGATGGCAAAAACAAATTTGACCCGCTTTGCCGACGGTGGATTTTGCGCCCAGCGTTTCGCGCGCATCAGCCAGCGGAGTTGGTTCACGCTTTGCCTCCGGCTTCCGGGACTTCGTCATCGAAGACGACGGAGCCGATGAAAGGCAGGTTGCGGTTGGCCTGGGCAAAGTCGATGCCATAGCCGACGACGAAGGCGTCGGGAATTTCGAAGCCGGTCCAGGTGGCCTTGAGATCGACTTCGCGCCGCGCCGGTTTGTCGAGCAGGGCGATGGTCTCCAGTTTGCGCGGGTTGCGCGATTGCAAAAGCTTGAGAACGGCGGAAAGCGTATGTCCGGTGTCGACGATGTCCTCGACGACCAGAACGTCACGGCCTTCGATCGGGCCGCGCAGGTCCTTGAGAATTTTCACCTCACGCGAGGATTCGGTGCCACTGCCGTAGGAGGAGGCTTCGAGGAAATCGACCTCGACATTCATTTCAAGTTCGCGCACCAGATCGGCGATGAAGACGAAAGAGCCGCGCAACAGGCCAACGACGACGATCTTGTCCGTGTCCCTGTAGGCTTGCCGGATCTCTTTCGCGAGGTCCTCGATCCGGGCGGCGATGGCCTTGGCCGAGATCATGGTTTCGATGTGATATGGCCGCTGCGTCATGCTGTCCCCTCTTTGGACCCTTGCATTTTTTGTCCCCGCCATAGATGTATCAGGCCGGACCCAGACAGACCAGAGACCATGCCGACGCATCAGGAAACAAAACACCTCCCCTATAGTGCCGACCAGATGTATGCACTTGTGGCGGATGTGGAGAGCTACCCGAAATTCCTGCCGTGGAACGCCGCCGCGCGCATTCGCTCGCGTACGGATATGGGCGATCACGAGTTGATGCTTGCGGATCTGGTGATTTCCTTCAAGGTCTTTCGCGAGAAATTCGGCTCGCGGGTGAAACTCTATCCGGCAGAGCGCAAGATCGACACGGAATATCTCGACGGGCCGTTTCGCTACATGAAAAGCTGGTGGACCTTCACGCCCGCCGCAGACGGCGGCTGCGACATTGAGTTCTTCGTCGATTTCGAATTCAAGAACGCAATTTTGCAGGGCGTGATCGGCGTGGTGTTCAACGAGGCAATGCAACGTATCGTGCGGGCGTTTGAGCGCCGGGCGCAGGAGTTGTATGGCTGAGGGCTCAGAGCAGCCGAACCGTGAAAATCACGGTCATCACCAGCCCGACCAGCACGATGAACTGTTTGAGCCGGGCCGTGTTGCGGATGCGTCGGGCGTAATGCGCGCCGAGGAAGCCGCCTGCTATCATGGACTCGGCCAGAAGTGCCGCGTAGTCCCAGGCGATGACGCCCGCCAGCGCATAGGTTGCGGCGGAGACCAGTGAGAGCAGGACCGACAGCGCATTCTTGAGCCCGTTCATCGCGTGCAGGTCGGTGAAGCCGATGAGGCCCAGCACAGCCAGAAGCATGATCCCTAACCCGCCGTTGAAATAGCCGCCATAGATCGACACCAGCAACAGCGCGACCGCCGCGCCCGCAGGCGCCAGCATGTCGCGGGCGAGGAGGCGGCGGATCAGTTGCGGTCCCCCGGCGAACAGGAGCGTGGCGAGCGCCATGAGCGCGGGCACCGCTATGAGAAACGTGTCGTTGGGGGTGAGCAGAAGCAGGACCGCGCCAAGAATGCCGCCGAATGCCGACACGACGACCATCCGCGTGGCGGGCATGTTGGGCGTCGTGTGAAGGTCGTGGCGATAGGCCCAGACACTGCTGAGATAGCCGGGCAGGGCGCTGAGCGTGGCGGTGGCATTGGCCGAGACCGGAGGAACGCCCGCGAAGATCAGTGCGGGCAGGGTCAGAAACGTGCCGCCGCCTGCGACGGCATTGAGCATGCCACCGAGAATTCCGGCGACGAGCACCAGCAAGATGTCGACCATGTCCCCCTCCCGATCCGGCGCTTATCCCCTGAGCGCGGAACGCAGCATTTCGAGCGCGTGTTCCACTGTCGCGCCGCGCACCGCGCTGCGCCCCAGGGGGCCGAAATCCACGGTTTCCACCACCGTTGTTGCCCCCTTGCGGGCGAGCCCGAAACAGACCCGGCCTTCGGGTTTGTGTTCTGAGCCACCGGGGCCCGCGATGCCGGTCACAGAGATTGCGACGCTGGCCATGGATTTCGCCAATGCCCCTTCGGCCATTTCCTGCGCCACTTGCTCGGACACCGCGCCGTGTTCGGCGAGCGTAACCGGAGACACCCCGATCATCTCACGCTTGGCGGTGTTGGAGTAGGTGACATAGCCGCGATCCACCACATCCGATGAGCCGGGGATTTCGGTTAGGCTGCCGACGATAAGCCCGCCGGTGCAGCTTTCGGCGGTGGCGATCATCACGCCCGTCGCACGCGCGCGTGCCAGCACCTCTTCGGCGAGAGCAAGGGGCAGGGGCGTGGCATGCGAGGTCATTGGATCAGCCCGTGATAGACGCCCGCGAAGATCACGACGACAATGGCGGCGAACACGCCCGCGATCACGTCATCGAGCATCACGCCCAATGCGTCGCCGCGCCGGTCGGCCCAACCGACGGGGCCGGGTTTCCAGATGTCGAACAGCCGGAAGGCGAGAAAGGCGGTGGGCCATGCGGGCCAGAGCGCGGTAGAGGGCGCACCGGCCATGGCAGAGCCGATGGAGACGGGGATGAGCGCGATCCACATGCCCACAAGCTCGTCGATGACAATCTCGGAGGGGTCTTCCTCACCCTTGGCCTGTATCATCTTCTGCGTGGCCCAGAGCCCCGCGACAAAGGCGATGACAGTGCCAATCAGAACGCCGGGCACGCCGAGGCTTTCATGCAGCGCCCAGAACAGAGGCACGGCGGCCGCCGATCCCCATGTGCCCGAAGCCGGTTTCATGTAACCGACCTTGGCGATGGTCGCGATCAGTTCCGCATAGGGGTTCATCCGGTCTCTCCTCGACAGCTTTCGTTCAACTCTTGATCAACGCCGCGGTCGCCAGCGCGGCGATGCCTTCTTCGCGCCCGGTGAACCCGAGCCGCTCGGAGGTGGTCGCCTTGACCGACACTTTCTCCACATCGACGCCCATGATATCGGCCAGTGCCGCGCGCATCGAGGCGGCATGGGGTCCCACCTTGGGGCGTTCGCAAACCAGCGTGACGTCGCAATTCATCATCTCATAGCCCATCTCGCGCGCAAGCCCGATGGCATGGCGCAGGAAGATATGGCTCTCGGCGCCTTTCCATTGTGGGTCGGTGGGCGGAAAATGCTGGCCGATGTCGCCGCGCGCCAGTGCGCCGTAAATCGCATCGGTGAGCGCATGCATGCCCACGTCGGCGTCGGAATGGCCCTGAAGGCTGCGCCCGTGCGGAACCTTCACGCCACAGAGCCAGACGTGGTCCCCCTCGCCGAAGCGGTGCACATCATAGCCATTGCCCAGCCGGATTTCCATTTGTGCTTTCTCCTCGGTTCTTTGACGCACAAGCGCGTCGGCCCGGGCGAAATCGCCGGGGTGGGTGATCTTGAAATTCTCTTCCGAGCCTTCGGTGATCGCAACCGCGATGCCATGGGCGCGGGCGACTTCGACGTCATCGGCGGCCTCGCCCGCGTGTGCGCGATGCGCGGCCAGAATGGCCTCGAAGGCAAAACCCTGCGGCGTCTGGGCCCGGTAAAGCCCGTTGCGGTCGCGGGTGCCGTCGACGAAAACGCCTGTTTGCGCGGCATTTCGTGAGTTGCCTGCGTGCCAGAGCGCATCCGTGACCATGAGCGCCGGGGCCGCACCGTTGTGATTTTCGAGCGCCGTAAGCACGCCCCTGATTACCTCGGCGGGGATCAGGGCGCGGGCCGCGTCATGGATCAGAACCTTGTCGATCCCTTCGTTTTCGAGCGCCTCAAGCCCTGCTTTCACCGAGGCCGCACGCGTCGCGCCGCCCGGAACGAGTGTCACGTTTTCAAGGCTTTGCGCGAGGTCCATGTCGTCCGGGTGATGCACCACCACGACGCGCGCCACATGTGGGCGAAAGGCGGCGATGGCATGGTCGATGACGCGCAGGGCTCCGGGCGTGGCCCCAAGCCTCTGCCATTGCTTCGGCATCTCCCCGCCCGCGCGGGTGCCGCGTCCGGCGGCGACGATCAGAGCTGCGATCTTTGTCATGAGATTTGGCATAATCGGTGGCGCGCAGGCTTGCAATGCGCTGTTTTTGACCTTTGTGATGATCAAATTTTGTGCATCTGTTGTTTTTCGCCACATTTTTCGCCTTGATCCTTTGCGACTCGCGGCTGTGACCGCTACCTCTGTCCGAAATGCTCAAGGATTAATCGCTTGCCCGTTGAATTGGCGCAATTCGAACTGGACCCACCCGTGTTTCTGGCCCCCATGGCTGGAATCACAGACCTGCCCTTCCGCGATCTCGTTGCGTCTTTCGGTGCGGGGCTTGTGGTGTCCGAGATGGTTGCTTCCCATGACATGCTGAACGCGCGACCTGGGGCGCGCGAGAAGGCGGAGCTTGGTTTCGGCGTCGAGAACACCGCCGTGCAGCTTGCGGGGCGCGAGGCGGAACCGATGGCTTTGGCGGCGAAAATGGCTGAGGACAACGGAGCGCAGATCATCGACATCAACATGGGCTGCCCGGCGAAAAAGGTCGTGTCGGGCTATTCCGGGTCTGCCCTGATGCGCAATCTCGACCATGCGCTCACACTCATCGAGGCGGTGGTGGGGGCAGTCAAGGTGCCGGTGACGCTGAAAACCCGGCTGGGTTGGGACGATGCGCTTCTGAACGCGCCGGAGCTTGCCAGACGCGCCGAAGATGCGGGCATCCAGATGATCACCATCCATGGCCGCACGCGGTGCCAGTTCTACAAGGGCCGCGCCGACTGGGCCGCGATCCGGGCGGTGAAGGAGGCGGTGTCGATCCCGGTGATCGCCAATGGCGATATCACCTCGCCCGAGGCCGCGCGGCAAGCGTTGGCGCAATCCGGCGCGGACGGGGTGATGATCGGGCGCGGCGCGCAGGGCCAACCCTGGCTTCTGGCGCAGGTCGCTGCGAATTTGACCGGCGCGCCGCTGCCCGTGCGTCCCGAGGGCAAGGATTTCGTCGAGATGGTCGCGCGCCATTACGAGGCAGGGCTGACGTTTTACGGCGAGGTCCTCGGCGGGCGGGTGATGCGCAAACATCTGGGCTGGTACATGGATACGGCGGGAACGCCCGAGGCGCTGCGCAAGCGGGTACTGACGCAAAAATCACCACGTGCCGTGTTCGAATTTTTGCCCGAAGCTTTAAGTGGGGAGGTCTGCGCCGCATGACACATCGTTTCGACATGCTCTGGCCGTCTCTGCCGGTGCCCGCGATCATGATCGACGCGGGCGATGAGATCGTCGAGGTGAACTCTGCCGCCGAACTGTTTCTCAACGCGTCGGCCAAGGTGCTCACCGGTGTGCCCGTGTTCGACAAGCTGGCTATCGACGCGCCGCTTGAGGAAGCCTTCGGGCGGGTGCGCCGGGACGACTCGCCTTTGTTCATCAACAATGTCGATGTCTCGGGCGGCAACGCCGCACCGGTGCAATGCAACATCCAGATCGCACCGCTGCAAGGCATGGAAAACTGGCTCATCCTGCTGATGGAGCCGCGCCAGATTGCCGACCGTTTGGGCCGGGCGCATCAGGTGAAAACCTCCGCGCGTTCGGCGATCGGCATGGCGGAAATGCTGGCGCATGAAATCAAGAACCCGTTGGCGGGCATCACCGGGGCGGCGCAGCTCTTGTCGATGAGCCTCAACCCCGAGGACCTTGAGCTGACCGACCTGATCGTCGCGGAAAGCCGCCGGATCGTGGCGCTTCTGGAGCAGGTGGAGCAATTCGGCAACCTGCGCCCGCCCGCCAAACGACCGATCAACATTCACGACCTGCTGGACCGGGCGCGCAAATCTGCCGAGCTGTCCTATGGCGCGAACATGAAGTTCATCGAGGAGTTCGATCCCTCCCTGCCGCCGACCTTTGTCGATGGCGATCAGATTTTGCAGGTTTTCCTGAACCTGATCAAGAACGCCTCCGAGGCGGCGGGCAAGGAAGGCGGCACGATCCGTCTGAGGACCTTCTACGACCTGTCGCTGAGGCTGCGGCGCAAGGACGGGACGGGGGCGGCCTTGCCGCTTCAGGTCGAAATCATCGACGACGGTCCGGGCCTGCCGCCGGAGATTGCCGCCGATATTTTCGAACCCTTCGTCTCGGGGCGCGAAAACGGCACGGGGCTTGGCCTCGCGCTGGTCTCGAAGATCATTTCCGATCACGAGGGCTGGATTTCCGTGGACTCCGTGCCCGGCAAGACCGTGTTCCGTATCTCCCTGCCGGTTGCCCCGCGCGAACCGAAAAAAGGGTGACATGCGCGTGACACGTCATAAAGTTGAGAAAAGCCCCACCGACAAGGGGACAGCGCGTGGGCCGATGGGCCTGACGCGAGACTGACAAGGAGAGAATACTATGGATGGCACGATCCTCGTCGCCGATGACGACCGCACGATCCGCACGGTCCTGACCCAGGCGCTGACCCGTGCGGGCTGCAAGGTGCACGCGACCTCGTCTCTGGTCACGCTGATGCGCTGGGTGGAAGAGGGCAAAGGCGATCTGGTGATCTCCGACGTGATGATGCCCGATGGCAACGGGCTTGAGAGCCTGCCGCGCATCGCCGAGTTGCGGCCCGGTCTGCCGGTGATCGTGATCTCTGCGCAGAACACCATCATGACCGCCATTCAGGCCGCCGAGGCCGAGGCCTTCGACTATCTGCCGAAGCCCTTCGATCTGCCGGACCTGATGAAACGGGCCGCCAAGGCGCTTGAAGTCAAGCGCCGCGCCAATCCGGCACCTTCCACGGCGCGCGCACCCTCCGAGATCGGCGCACCGCAGGAAGACCTGCCGCTGGTCGGACGAACACCCGCGATGCAGACGCTTTATCGCCTTGTTGCACGCGTGATGAACACCGATCTGCCGGTGCTGATCACCGGCGAGAGCGGCACCGGAAAAAGTCTGATCGCGCGGGCGATCCATGATTTCTCCGACCGGCGCAACCTGCCCTTCGTGGTGGTCTCGGCTTCCGATCTCGCGACGATGGAAGGCCCCGCGGCGGTGATCTCAAAGGCCAGGAACGGTTCGATTCTGTTCGACGAGGTCGGCGATCTCGATGAGGAGGCACAGGCGCGTATCGTGCGCATGCTTGACAGTTTCACCGACAACGCGCCGCGCATCATGGCAACTTCGCAAGCCAATCTTTCGGCCAAGATGGAAAGCGGTGCCTTCCGTCAGGACCTGTTCTATCGTCTTGGCGGTGTGACGATCTCTGTGCCCTCGCTGCGCGAACGCGTCGACGACATCCCGCTTCTGGCGGAGTTCTTCCTTTCGAAGGCCGAACGCGACGGACTCTCGGCGCGGCGTTTCACCGCCGACGCGATGGAGCTGGTACGCGCCTACAGTTGGCCGGGCAACGTGCGCCAGTTGGAGAACACCATCCGCCGGCTCATTGTTACCTCCCCCGAAGAGGAAATCACCCGGATGGAGGTCGAAACCGTGCTCGGCAACCAGCCCGCCATGGAGCCGCTGCAAGGCGGGGGCGAGGGCGAGAAACTGTCGTCGTCGGTGGCCAAGCATCTGCGCCGGTATTTCGACCTGCATGGTGGGGTTTTGCCGCCGCCGGGGTTGTATCAGCGTATTCTCAAGGAGGTCGAAGGGCCGCTGATCGAAATTGCGCTGGATGCAGTGGGCGGAAATCAGGCCAAATGTGCCGATTTGCTCGGCATCAACCGCAATACCTTGCGAAAAAAGATCAATGATCTCGATATTCAGGTGACACGCCGTCGTAAGCTGATGTAAAAAGGCCACATCCGTGCCGATTAGGGCGCAGTGACCGGAAAACCACTCCACTGCGCTCTCTCTGCCACGGTGCTTTGTGTCTGAGCCATGAAAACAAGGGCGGCGCAAGGGGCGTTTTGAGCAGTTTGAGGGTGCGGGCAGTGGCACAAAAACCGGTGGCACAGAGAATCGGTCGGCAAAGCTGGAACAGGCTGTTGCGGCTGCGTCGGCAGCGCCGGTTGCAGAATGTGGCGACGCTTGCGGTTTTCGTGATGGGGCCGCTCCTGGCGGTGTTCACGTTCCTTGTGCTCGGTCCGCTCGATCACGGTCCGGCATCGGCGGTGTTGCGCGCCGTGCTTCTGGCCGATGTGGTCTATGTGCTTGTGGTTGCGGGGCTTGTGGCGCAGCGCATCGCCAGTGTGATCGCCGCCCGGCGCGCCCATTCCGAAGGCTCGCGGCTGCATCTGCGGCTCTCGGGCGCTTTCGTGCTTCTTGCCCTTATTCCGACCGTCATGGTCGCGGTCTTCGCCGTGGTTACGGTGAATTTCGGCCTTGAGGGCTGGTTCTCAGAGCGGGTGCGCAATGTGGTGGGCTCCTCTCTCGAAGCGGCAAAAGCCTATGAGACCGAACATCGTGACGGTTTGGCCGAGGACACGCGGGGGCTGGCGAATTTCATCATCGACCGGCGGCGGCAAGTCACGATCCTGCCCGATGGCGGGCTGCGGGAAGTGCTCAATGAAGGGCAGGGTTTGGTTCAGAGGGGGCTGCGCGAGGCCTATGTCATCAATAGGGCGGGCGAGATCAAGGCCCGTGGTGAGCGCTCCTATCTGTTCGATTACGAGAAACCGTCGGAGGCGGATCTCGCACGGGCGGAGACCGGCGAACTGGTGCTGATTGACGACTGGGACCGCAACGAGAGCCGTGCGCTGCAACGTCTGGCTAGCTTTTCGGACCGCTATCTCTACGTGACCCGCGACGTGGATGGTAAAATCCTCAACCTGCTGGACGAGACGCAGGACAGCATCGCGCTTTATAATCAATTGGAGAGCGAGCGTGGGAGGCTTCTGTTCGAATTCGGGCTTTTGTACATCGGGTTTGCGCTCATTCTCATTCTGGCCGCGACCTGGCTGGGCCTGTGGTTCGCCGAACGGCTGGCGCGGCCCATCGGGCGGCTGGCGGGGGCGGCGCAGAAGGTGGGGGAGGGCGATCTGTCGGTACGCGTGCCCGAGGAGGAAGGGCAGGACGAAATCGCAACACTGGGCCGGGTGTTCAACCAGATGACCAGGCAGGTGAAGCTCCAGCATGACGAGCTGATGGAGCGTAATGCCCAGATCGAAGCGCGGCGGCGGCTGTTCGATTCCGTTCTTTCTTCGGTGACTGCGGGTGTCGTGGGGCTCGATGCCGAAGGACGGGTGACGCTTTTGAACCGGTCGGCGCAGGCGCTGCTGAACCTCGGCGAACGCGATGTGACGGGCGAACCTCTGGCCGTGGTCGTGCCGGAATTCTGTCCGCTTTTCGATCTCCTGCGCAGCAATAAGCGCGAGGTGGCGCAGGACGAACTGCGGCTCATCCGCTCTGGGGCGCAGGAAAGCCTTTTGGTTCGTATTGCAACGCGACGTGACGTGGACGGCAAACTTGAGGGCTATGTGGTCGCCTTTGACGATGTGACCGATCTTGTGAGCGCGCAGCGTTTGGCCGCGTGGGGCGATGTGGCCCGGCGGATCGCGCATGAGATCAAGAACCCGCTGACCCCCATTCAACTGTCTGCCGAGCGTATCCTGCGCAAATTCGGGCGCGGGCTGGACGAGGAGGCGCGGGCGGATCTGGAACAATACACCTCCGTGATCGTGCGTCAGACCGGCGATCTGCGACGCATCGTCGACGAGTTCTCGAAATTCGCCCGTATGCCAAGCCCAGAGCGGCGTGAACACGATCTTGTCGAGCTGGTGAAAGGCGCGGTCCTGTTGCAGCAGAACGCCCAGCCGGATGTGGAGATCACGGCCAGAATAGACCCGGATACGGCGCTTGCCGAAGTGGATGCGACCATGATCGGACAGGCGCTCACAAATCTGATAAAGAATGCCGGGGAAGCGATTGAAAGTCTTGAGGAATGCGGCGTTACAGAGGGTTACGTGCCGCGCATTCTGGTGGCCATGCACTGCGAGGATCAGGAGGCAGTGATCTCGGTGACCGATAACGGTATCGGCTTGCCGGAGGACCGCTCGCGGCTGTTCGAACCCTATGTGACGACGCGGGAGAAAGGCACCGGGCTGGGGCTGCCGATCGTCAAAAAGATCATTGAAGAACATGGCGGGACACTGACGTTGACCGATGGTGTGCCGCTCGATGAAACCGGCCGGATCGGGGCTTGTGCGAGCATTCGCATCGCCGTCGTGGGTGGCAATGTTATTAAAGAAAAACAAGAGATTGCGGTGTAAAGATGAAGTCTGGAGTGAGAAATGTCTGATATTCTGATCGTCGATGATGAGCGCGATATTCGCGAATTGATCGGGGATATTCTTCAGGATGAGGGCTATGAGACGCGGCTCGCGTCGAATTCGGATGAGTGCCTCAAGCAAATCGACGCGGGTGTGCCAGCGCTGATGATCCTTGATATCTGGCTGAAGGACAGCGACATGGACGGGATCGACATCCTGAAACATGTCAAGCGCGAGCACCCGGAAGTGCCAATCATCATCATTTCCGGCCATGGCAACATCGAGATCGCCGTTGCGGCGATCAAACAGGGCGCTTACGATTTCATCGAGAAGCCGTTCAACATCGACCAGCTCATGGTGGTGATCAGCCGTGCCATGGAGACCTCGCGCCTGCGCCGCGAAAACGCCACGCTGAAACGCTCGGGTTCGGGGGAGCTGGAGATGATCGGTGTCTCGGCGGCGTTCAAGCAGCTCAAGAGCAACCTTGAGAAGGTGACGAAATCCAACGGTCGGGTGATGCTCACGGGCGGCGCGGGCGTCGGTAAGGAAGTGGCGGCGCGCTTCATCCATGCGGGGTCCGAGCGGCGCGATGCGCCTTTTGTCACCGTGTCCTCGGCCACCATCGAGCCGGACCGGATGGAGGAGGTTTTGTTCGGTCGCGAGACATCGGAGCGTGGTGTCGAGAAAGGGCTTCTGGAGGAGGCCAGTGGCGGGGTGATCTATTTCGACGAGGTGGCGGATATGCCCTTGGGCACCCAGTCGAAAATCCTGCGCGTTCTGGTCGATCAGCGCTTTACCCGTGTGGGTGGTTCCTCGAAAGTCTCCGTCGATCTGCGCGTCGTCTCCTCGACCTCGCGCGATCTTCTCGCGGAGATCGAAGCGGGGCGGTTCCGCGAAGAGCTCTATCACCGGCTGAACGTGGTGCCGATCGAAGTGCCCGCGCTTGAGAAACGCCGCGAGGACATCCCTGAACTGGCCCGGTTCTTCATCGAGAAGCTGAACCGGGAGCAGGGGTTGCCGCTGCGCGATCTTTCCGAGGATGCTGCTGCGATGCTTCAGACCATGGCTTGGCCCGGCAATGTGCGCCAGCTTAAGAACGTGATCGAGCGGGTGCTGATCCTCGGCGAGAGCACCGGGCTGATCGAGGCGGAGGAATTGCCTTCCGAGGACGGGGTGCGCGAAGACGACGGGCGGGCGATGCTGTCGCCAGCGATCGCGACATTGCCGCTTCGCGAGGCGCGCGAGGTGTTCGAACGCGAATACCTGCTGACCCAAATCAACCGCTTCGGCGGCAATATCTCCCGTACCGCAACATTCGTGGGCATGGAACGCTCGGCGTTGCACCGCAAGCTTAAATCGCTGGGCGTCGTGACCGGCAACAAACAGGGCGGGCGGATGGCCTACGTCGCCGAGGAAACGGAGTGAGCGGGCAGGGTGAAGACGTGGCGTTCGACGGCCCGTCCGGTCGTCGGGTGCGTTGACGCCTCTGACATTCCATGCCAAGCCTGTGGCGAAGCCAAGGCCCTGTGCTGGTCGCGGAGCGTTCCGCGGCGCAGGGCGTGACATATAGAGGGCCGGTCGTGGCATTCACGGCGGCCCTGAGACAGGGATGATGCGATGAAGGTCATCATTTGCGGCGCGGGCCAGGTCGGCTGGCAGATCGCCAAGCAGCTTTCCGCCGAGAAAAACGACGTCACTGTCGTGGATAACAACCCGGCACTCGTGCGGCGGGCCACCGATACGCTCGACGTGCAGGGGATCGAAGGCTTTGCCTCCTATCCGGATGTGTTGGAAAAGGCGGGCGCGCGTGATGCCGACATGGTGATTGCCGCGACCTATTCCGACGAGGTGAACATGGTCACCTGTCAGGTGGCGCATTCCGTGTTCAACGTGCCGCGCAAAATCGCGCGTCTCAGAGCGCAGTCCTATCTGACCGCGATCTATTCCGATCTTTACCGCCGCGATCACCTTCCGATTGATGTGGTAATTTCGCCCGAGAAAGAGGTGGCCGAGGCGGCGCTCAGGCGTCTGGCGGCCCCTGCGGCGTTTGACACTCAGGCGTTTCTGGCTGGCCGGGTACAGCTCATGGGCATCCTGCTCGAAGAAGACTGCCCGGTGCTCAACACCTCTTTGCGTGAGTTGACCGAGCTGTTCTCGACGCTCCGCGCCACCGTGGTGGGGGTACGCCGCGACGGGCGGCTGTTTGCGCCGGAACCGAAGGATCAGCTTTTTGCCCGCGACGAAATTTACGTTTTCGTTCATTCCGACGACATCACCCGGACGCTGGAGATTTTCGGCAAGACCAACGCCAAACAGGAACGCGTGGTGATCCTCGGCGGCGGCAATGTCGGGCTCGGCGTGGCGCAGGCGCTGGAAGCCCGGACCGAGCGGGTGCGTGCCAAGATCATCGAGAAGAACCGCAAGATCGCGGAAAAGGCGGCGGATGCGCTGGAGCGGACCATTGTCCTGAATGGCGACGGTCTCGACCCGGAGCTTTTGTCCGAGGCGGGGGTAAACCGGGCCGATGCGGT
Organism: Celeribacter persicus; assembly: GCF_003050785.1. Taxonomy (GTDB): domain Bacteria; phylum Pseudomonadota; class Alphaproteobacteria; order Rhodobacterales; family Rhodobacteraceae; genus Celeribacter; species Celeribacter persicus. Next base: position 84,299 of record NZ_QAOH01000007.1, on the reverse strand, counting down.
GCTTTGCGTCACCGATGACGACAAGGTCAACATGCTTGCCGCCGTACGGGCCAAGCAGGCAGGGGCGAAAATGGCGATCTGTCTGGTCAATGATCCAACACTGGTGCCGATCCTGAACGCGCTCGACATCGACGCCTATATCAACCCGCGCGCCACAACCGTGTCCTCGATCCTGCGCCACATCCGCCACGGCCGGGTGCGCAACGTCTATTCCGTGGGCGACAGCGAGGCGGAGGTGATCGAGGCACAGGTGCTGTCGACCTCGCCGATCTCCGGCAAGCGCATTCGCGACATCGACTTTCCCGAAGGTGTGCTGGTCGGCGCGATTGCCAAGGGCGACACATATGTCAAGCCGATGGGCGAGACCCGGATCGACGAGGGCGATGTGATCTCCATCTTCTCGCTCTCCGCCGACGTTCCGGAAGTCGAACGCCTGTTGCAGGTCTCGATCGACTATTTCTGATGAACCGCTTCTCGCGCATGCCCTTTTTCGTCCAGCTGATGCTGGTCTCCGGCGCCGCCATGATGGTGCCGGCCATCTATGCGCTGGTGCTGCGCGAATGGGACGATGCGCGGGCCTTCGTCTATGCCAGTGTGCTGTTTTCTTCCATGGCCCTGTTCATCGCCATCGCGCGATATCGCCCCGAAGGTTTCGAGGATCGCAGCGCTTCCCGCGACCGCGAGGGCCGCAACCAACTTCTGACGCTGGTCGGGGCCTATACGCTTTTGCCGCTGATCCTTGCGGTGCCGTTTTCCGAGGCGACGAAGGACACCACCTATTTCAACGCCTATTTCGAGATGGTCTCGGCGCTGACCACCACCGGGGCGACGCTGTTCGACGATCCGGCGCGGCTGTCGAAACCGGTGCATCTGTGGACCGCGCTGGTCGGCTGGCTCGGCGGGCTCTTTGCCTGGGTCACGGCGGTGGCGGTGCTCGCGCCCATGAACCTCGGCGGGTTCGAGGTCATTTCCTCGCGCCAGCCCGGACAGAGCGAGGTGCGCGCCTCGCAGATCACCCGCATCGCCGCAGCGCATGAGCGCATGGCAAAATTCACCACGAAGCTTTTTCCGATCTACCTCGGGCTTACCATCGCGCTGTGGTTTGCGCTCGCCATGGTCGGCTCCAGCCCCTATGTGGCGCTCTGTCATGCCATGTCGGTTCTGGCGACCTCGGGCATCTCCCCGGTGGGGGGGCTGACGCAGGCGGGCACCGGGTTCATGGGAGAACTTCTGGTCTTCGCCTTCCTCTTCCTGGCGCTGTCGCGCAAGACCTTCACCGCCGATCAGCCACGCCCCGATGCACCGCCCCTGTGGCGTGACCCGGAGATGAAGATCGCGTTGGCGCTGATCGTCACCGTGCCGCTGTTTCTGTTCCTGCGTCATTGGGTCGCTGTGCTCGAAGTGTCGGGCGACTGGACGGTCGGGCGCGCGCTTTCTTCGCTCTGGGGTGGCATTTTCATGGTGCTGTCCTTCCTGTCCACGGCGGGGTTCGAATCCCTCGGTTGGGAAGAGGCGCGGCTCTGGTCCGGGCTTCAGGCGCCGGGCGTGTTGCTTATGGGGCTGGCGATTTTCGGGGGCGGGGTGGCGACCACGGCGGGCGGTGTCAAACTCATCCGGCTCTATGCACTGGTGCGCCACGGCGAGCGCGAGATCGAGAAACTGATCTCACCCAATTCCGTGGGCGGGGCGGGGGCCAATGCCCGGCGTATCCGGCGCGAAGGGGCCTATGTTGCCTGGGTCTATTTCATGGTCTTTGCTTTCACCATCGCCGCGGTAATGATGCTTTTGTCGCTTTACGGGCTCAATTTCGAGGCGGCGACGATTTTCACCATCTCGGCGCTGACCACCACCGGGCCGCTGGTGCAGGTGGCGGGGGATGTGCCGCTGAGCTACGCCGCCCTTGGGGCGCCCGAAAAGCTCATTCTGGCGGCAACCATGGTGCTCGGTCGTTTGGAGATGCTGGCGATCATCGCCCTGCTGAATCCCGAGTTCTGGCGGCGGTAAAAGCATCCGCGAAATGCGTTAGCGCTCGCATCTTCAGGATGTGACGCAAATTTGCGCCGGGTTGAAAACAAGGCGCGGAAATTCAGCGCCTTATCTTGACATTCCCCTGAATCTCCGGCGAACTCACCCTCAAGTGCTGTCGCCCGAGGGACAGCTCGCATCAAAAGCGCAAGAAAAAGGCAAAGATTATGGCCGCCGACAAACAGAACCTGCAGGACGCTTTCCTCAACCATGTTCGCAAGACCAAAGTTCCCGTGACGATCTTTTTGATCAACGGGGTCAAACTTCAGGGTGTGATCACATGGTTCGACAATTTCTGCGTCCTCCTGCGCCGGGACGGCCAGTCTCAGCTCGTGTACAAACATGCGATCTCGACGATCATGCCGGCCCAGCCGATCAATCTTTACGATGGTGAAGAGGCCTGAGAGACCGGCCCTCTTGCATTGCGCAGGTTAAACTATAAGTGACACCACACTGATGGGCACCTGTCGGCACGCGACGGGTGCTTTCTCGCGTTCAAAGGAGCGGCATTTGGCCGAACTGCATGACCATGAGGTGAAGAAAACCCGCGCCTGGGTGCTTCATCCCGACATTACCTCCGACCGCACCCGCCGCGATCCCATCGCGGGGCTTGAAGAGGCCGTGGCGCTGGCGGATGCCTTGCCCGAGCTTGAGGTGGTGGGCTCCGAGATCGTGCGCCTGCCGAAAATCCAGCCGGGTCACCTCTTCGGTTCCGGTAAGATCGAGGAGTTGAAACAGCGGATGAAGGCGGCCGAGGTCGAGTTGGTGCTGGTCGACGGGCCGGTGACGCCGGTGCAACAGCGTAACCTCGAAAAAGAGTGGAAGGTCAAACTTCTCGACCGCACGGGGCTGATTCTCGAAATTTTCTCCGATCGTGCCCGGACCCGCGAGGGCGTGTTGCAGGTCGAAATGGCCGCACTCACCTATCAGCGCACCCGCCTTGTGCGCGCCTGGACCCACCTTGAGCGGCAACGTGGTGGGTTGGGTTTCGTTGGCGGTCCCGGCGAGACCCAGATCGAGGCCGACCGCCGCGCCATCGACGAACAACTGACCCGGCTCAGGCGTCAGTTGGAGAAGGTCGTGAAAACCCGCGAGCTGCACCGCGCCTCGCGCGCCAAGATTCCGTTTCCGATTGTTGCACTCGTGGGCTACACCAACGCCGGGAAATCGACGTTTTTCAACACGGTGACCGGCGCGGATGTCTTCGCGAAGGACATGCTTTTTGCGACGCTCGATCCGACCATGCGGCAACTGGTGATCGAAAACGCCCATGGCGGCGACCGGGAAATCATCCTGTCCGATACGGTGGGCTTCATCTCCAATCTGCCGACACAACTGGTCGCCGCTTTCCGCGCGACGCTCGAAGAGGTGCTGGACGCCGATCTGATCCTGCACGTGCGCGACATTGCTTCCGAGGAGACGGATCATCAGCGCGACGACGTGCTGAAAATCCTGCGCGATCTCGGGATTAAGGATGACGCGCCGATGTTCGAGGTCTGGAACAAGATCGACCTGCTGGACGAAGAAGCCCGCGCCGCCCGGATGGAGCGTGCTGCGCATGAGGACAATATCTTCGCGATTTCGGCGGTGACGGGCGAGGGTGTGCCGGAGCTTCTGGCCGCGATCTCCGCCTTTTTCGAGGAGGACAAGATCGAGCGCGATTTCCTTTTGCCCTACGCGGAAGGTCGCAAGCGGGCCTGGCTTTTCGAGGAAGGGGTTGTTCTTTCCGAGGAGATGACGGAAGACGGATATCAGCTTAAGGTGCTGTGGACGCCGCGGCAGGAAAAGCAATTCCGGGAGATGTGAGATGAGCGCTCAGACGACCAAGACCAAGGCGGGCGGCACGAAGAAACCTGCGGCGAAAAAGCCCGACGCGAAAAAGGCGGCTTCTCAGAGCGCCGCTCCGAAAAAGGCTTCGGGGGAAACGCCGCGTCTGTTTATGATGCTGTTCGAAGCCACGGCGGGGGCGAAGACCGGCTTGCGCATGGGCGCGCGCCACGCGATTGCCGTGTTCATGGTCGCGACCACCAGAGAAATCGCTGCGGCCAAGGCCTTCAAGGGGCTTGAGATGACGGGTTGGTCCGGGATGCAGATCAAGCACGGCATGGACATCACCGGCCAGAAACGCCTGAAAGATCCGGCCCTCGACCGCATGGCCCGCAAGGCCATCGAGAAGGGCGCGGGGTTCCTTGTCTACAAGAATGAGTTGAAGGGGCAGGCCTAAGGCTTACCGGCGCGCTGTCACCTGCCGCGCCGGATTGCCGACGACTCGTGCACCCGGCACAACGTCTTTCGTCACCACGGCCCCCGCACCGACAATCGCGCCATCACCGATGCTCACCCCTGGCAGGACGATCGTCCCGCCGCCGATCCACACGTCGGCACCGATGGTGACGGGCAGGGCGCGTTCAATGAGCTGCCCGCGCAGCACGGGGTCACGGTGATGATCGGCACAGTAGATCTGCACCTGTGGGCCGATCATCGTACGAGCCCCGATTTCCACCCGCCCGCTGTCGAGCACCACACAGCCGACATTCAGGAATGCCTCTTCGCCGAGGAACAGGTTCTCACCGTATAAAAGGTGAAACTGCCCCTCAATCCGTGCGCTTTCCGGCGCAGCCCCCAGAAGCGCACGCAGTTCGGGGTGGATATTGCCACGTTCGGACGGCAGGGCGAGGTTGTGCCGATGCACCGCATCGAAGACCCGCATGCGGATCGCGTCGATCTCCGGGTCCATGCAGCAATACCAGTCACCCGCGCGCATCTTGTCACGTTCGGAGGTCATTCCTTTGGCACCAGATGGGTGATGCCGACCCCCGCCGCGCGGGCAAGCTCCGGGTCGAGACTCATCGGCACATATTCGCCCCGCCGCCACAGCTCGCCCAGATCGTCGTAATGACGGCTCAGAGGATGGCCCGACTGGCCTGTGGCGGTGATGAAGACCGAACTGTCGGGATCGGCGAAATCATAGACGCCGCGATAGGCCGCGCCATGCACGTTGGCGAAAGGATCGTCGGGATCGCCGGAGGTGACGCCGCGCATCAGCGTGTTGTCGCCACCTGAGGTCGATTGCCGGATGTTCACCACCCATTTCAGGAAGGGTATCGTGCCCAGAACCGGGTGATCGTGATGCGCCATATGCGCGTCGCCCCAGCGCAGGCTCTCAAGGTTGGTCGAGTAATGTTCACCGATCCAAAGGAGCGCATCGTCGAGCGACTGGCGCGCGATGTCGGTGCAGGTCTCGATGGGCGCGGACTGGATCACGTCGCACCACACGGAGGCGCCGTCGATGTCGCGATAGACGCGTTCGATGAACAGCGGATCGACATGGGTGAACTCGCGCGCCAGAGGTCCGATGTCGTCGCGGATCAGACGGTCCTGAAGTGCACGCATCCAGGCGTAATAGATCAGCGGCTCCGGCAGATGCTCGTTCATCTCACCGTTCCATTCGGCCAGAAGCTCAAGCGCGCGTTGGCGTTGCCGCTCCGGCGTGCCCTCGGGCGCGGCCTCGCCGGTGAACCAGAGATCGGCACCGACGAGCGGCAGGAGCGTGCGTGCGGCGGGGGAAACCACGTCATTCTGCACTTCGATGAAACTGTCGCGGGTGTGTACCTCGCGCGATTGCATCAGCCGGGTCCAGCGTTGCACCCGCTGGGTATCGCCCCAGTGATAGGACAGGTGCTCGGGGAAGGGGGCCTCCACCGTCTTGTTGTTGGTGTTGCCGACGATGCCGGTCTCGCCGCCGGTGAAGAACGGCAGATCGTCGAAGTCGCGCCATCCTTGCCAGCGGTTGGTCTCGATCCAGCCGGGGGAGGGAATGCGGCCCTGCGACTGGTGTTGTGCGTCGCGCAGGGGCGCACGCCCGATCACCTTCATCTGCACCCGGTCCGGGTCGGCCATGACGAGATTGAGCGCGGGGGCGGCGAAATCGCGGGCGGCCTGCATCGCCTCGGTCAGGCTGCGCGCATGATTGAGTGCCACCACCGCGGACATGGACCGGTCGTCGGAGACAAGTGCTGTCCATGCGGCGGAAACCACATGGCCCGGCGGTGTGATCGTGTCGACGTCAAAGGCGGTGGCGGGCAGGACCGGACCGTTCTCGGTCCATTGCAGCGTCAGTGTGCGCGGCGCGGCATCCTTGATCTGCACGATCGAGGGGCGCGCGCGCATGGGCTTGAACCCCTCGGGGGTTAAAACCTCGTTCGTGTTGTCGGGGTTGAGCTTCTCGATATAAAGGTCCGCATCGTCGAGATAGGCTGCCGTGATGCCCCAACCGAAATCCTCGCGCCGCCCCGAGACGATGGCGGGAATGCCGGGAACGGAGGCACCGATTACGCCCCCGGTGGAAAGCTCCAGCCTTGCGAGATACCACGCACCGGGGGCGGAAAAGCCCAGATGCGGGTCATTGGCCAGAAGCGTCGAGCCGGTGGTCGAGCGCCCCGGAGCCGCCGCCCAGACGTTGGACGCGCCTGCAAGCCCGGCTTTGGGGAAAGGCGACATGGCATATTCGGTGCCGGAGGGCTGTTTGCCCGGCGTGGCCTCGGGGAAGAGCGATGCGTAAGAGGGCAAAAGCGCCGTGCCCGTGCCCGGCGCATCGGGCATCAGATCGCGCAACCGCTCCTGTGGCAGAAGCAGAGAGGCCTGCGCGCGCAGCACCTCGTTCGGGATCTGGTCGGAGAGCTGGAAGGCCACCAGTTTCAGGATCGCGATGGAATCGGCGGGCTGCCAATAGGCAATCTCGGTCGGGAAGAGGAAGAACTCCGGCGCGCCACGCCCGCGTGCGCCCTCGTTCACCTCGGCAATCCACGCATTCACCCCGCGCGCATAGGCGTCGAGAGCTGCCTTGGCCTCGGGGCTTTGCACCTGTGCGGAGGCCTGCGCTGCCTCGTAAATCCCCAGCCGCCGCATCAGTTCGTCGGTCTTGAACGTCCGCTCGCCGAACATCTCCGACAGCTTGCCCTGCGCGGTGCGGCGCAGAAGCATCATCTGGAACAACCGGTCCTGCGCATGGGCAAAACCCAGCCCGTAATAGACATCCTCATCCGTCGCACCGAAGATATGCGGCACATTGGCGTTGTCGCGGGCGATTTCGACCGGGGCGGAAATCCCCGGCACCTCGTAATCGGCGTTGTATTCCGGCAGGGAGCGTGCGGCGAGCCAATAGGTGAGCCAGATGCCGAGCACGGTCAGAAGCACAAGCGCGGAGACGAGTTTCAGAAGAATGGAAAAAGTGCGGGCCATGGGCAGGGCGAACCTATCGGATGTGCGCGAATGGATGTTGACGCCGGGCCGCGAGCGGCTACCGTTTGCGCCGTTAAACCATATCCGGCGGAGAGGGAAAAGCCATGCTTCAAACAGGGACGAAAGTCACATTTCTGGGGTTGGGAGTCATGGGGTCTCCGATGGCGGGGCATCTTGCGGCCAAGGGCCACGAGGTGACGGTTTACAACCGCACGACAGCGAAGGCGGAGGCCTGGGCCGCTGCGCATCGGGGCGGGTTTGCCGCCACGCCGCGCGAGGCCTCTGAGGGGGCGGAATTCGTTATGGCCTGTGTCGGCAACGATGACGACCTGCGCTCGGTCTGCCTCGGCCCGGATGGGGCCTTCGCGGGCATGAGCGCGGGGGCGGTGTTCGTCGATCACACCACGGTCTCGGCGAAAGTGACCCGCGAGCTTGCCGCCGTGGCTGCGGAAAAGGGCATCGGCTATGTCGATGCGCCGGTGTCGGGCGGTCAGGCGGGCGCCGAAAACGGTGTGTTGTCAGTCATGTGTGGCGGCGCGGAAGAGGATTATGCGAAAGCCGAACCGATCATGGCCGCTTATGGTCGCACGGTGAAGCGTCTCGGTGCGGTTGGCATGGGCCAGACCGCCAAGATGTGCAATCAGATCTGTATCGCGGGGCTGGTGCAGGGGCTCTCCGAGGCGCTTTTGCTGGCCGAGAACTCCGGCCTCGACGGGGAGGCGCTGGTCGAGGTGATCGCGGGCGGTGCGGCCGGAAGCTGGCAGATGGTGAACCGTCACAAGACCATGCTGGCGGGCGAATACGAGCACGGCTTTGCCGTTGACTGGATGCGCAAGGACCTGGCGATCTGTTTGGAGGCGGGGGAGGAGACGCGCACGCCTATGCCGGTTACGGCCCTTGTCGATCAGTTCTACAAGGACGTTCAAACCATGGGTGGCGGCCGTTGGGACACCTCGTCTCTGTTGGCGCGGCTCAAAGCGTTCAAGTGAGTATTTTCGCCAAGAAGAAGTTGCGAAAGGTTTTCTTCTTGGTTCAAATACTCAAACCGGAGCCCCTTTTCCAAGGCCCTGCGTTGCTGTTATAAGGCCTTTCGATCAAAAGGACTCTGAGCGATGGCCGACAAGAAAACTTCTGGCAACTCATCCGGGCGCGGGGCGCGCGATTTGCGGGTGAAGGTGAAGTCTGCGCGCGGGCGCAAGCTCTCGTCGACCCGTTGGCTGGAGCGTCAGCTCAACGATCCCTATGTGAAGCGCGCCAAGGCCGAGGGCTATCGCGGTCGTGCGGCCTTCAAAATTCTCGAACTCGATGACAAGTTTCGCTTTCTCGTGCCCGGCGCGCGCGTGGTCGATCTCGGCTGTGCGCCCGGCGGCTGGTGTCAGGTCGCGGTCAAGCGGGTGAATGCACTTGGCGAGAAGAGCGGCAAGAAGATCGGCACTGTTCTGGGCGTCGATTTGCAGGAGGTCGAACCCATTGCGGGGGCGCAGACCCATCAGCTCGATTTCATGTCGGACGATGCCGACGAGAAGGTCAAGGAGTGGCTCGGTGGAGAGGCCGATGTGGTGATGTCCGATATGGCGGCGGCCTCGTCCGGGCACAAACAGACCGATCACCTGCGGATCATCGCGCTGTGCGAGGCGGCGGCCTATCTGGCTTTTGACGTGCTCACTCCCGGTGGGACGTTTGTTGCGAAGGTTCTGGCGGGTGGGGCCGAGGGAGATCTTCAGAAGCTTCTGAAACAGAAATTCGAGAAGGTGGTGAACATGAAGCCGCCTGCCTCGCGTTCGGACAGTTCCGAGAAATTCGTGGTCGCCACGGGGTTCCGGGGCTGATGGAGCGCTGGCTGCGTCTTCGGGCGGGGCCGCTCGATCTGGCGTTCGATCCCGAGGTCGGCAATATCCGGCGTTTTGCCGTTCGGGATCGCGAGATTTTCCACACCGCGCATTGGGTCGGTACACCGGCCGCAGAGGCGGCGGGCAGCGTGATCGACGCGCATCTGGCGGGCGACTTTCTCGCCGCGCCTTTCGGGTCATCCGATCTGCTGGACGATCCACCCCACGGCTGGAGCGCCAATGCGCGCTGGCACCCGGTGGTGCGTGCGGAGGGCGGGGCCTGCGCGGTGATGAAGCTCGCTCTTGAGCGCCCGGTGATGGGCGCGCGGATCACCAAGGAGTTGCGGTTTTGTGAGGCTCACCCGGTGCTCTATCAGCGCCATGTGATCTCGGGCGGGCAGGGCGGTCTGACCTTTGCCCATCATCCGATGTTTCGGGTCTCTCCCGGCGATCATATCGCCTTTTCACCGAAACGCGCCGCGGTGAGCAACGATCCTCTGGAACCCGCGCATCGGCTGGCTGCGTGGGGGCGGAGCGCTGATCTCTCTGCCTTTCCGGCGGCGGACGGAGGCACGGTCGATCTGACGCGCTATCCGGATCGGGGGGACGGGGATACCGGTCATGAGGATTTCGTCACGCTTGTCGAGGCGGACATCGGCGGCATCGGCTGGACGGCGGTGTCACGGTTGGCGGAGAGTGATATCGTCGTGGTGCTCAAGGACAGCCGGGTGATGCCGGTCACCATGCTTTGGATATCAAACGGCGGGCGGGGTTATGCGCCCTGGGACGGGCGGCATGACGGCGTTTTGGGCATCGAGGACGGCTGTGCCGCAGGGGCCGAGGGGCACCGTGCCGCGCTTGGGGACAATGCCGTGGCGCGCGAAGGCGTGGCCACGGCTTTCGCCCTTACGGCTGGGGGCAGTCTCACCCTGCGCCATGCCATTGCTGTGCTCGAACGGCCTCCGGGCTGGGCCGGTGTGGTGGGGCTTTCTGTCGGGCCGGATCGTCTGACGGTGCACGGCATCGGCGGGGGATCGCTTGCGGTGCCCTTTGACGGGACTTATTTCTCGGTCTGAAATATACCTTTCTGATACAGATCAACGTCCGGGCCGCTGAAGGCGCTCTAACGTGCCGGGGATTTGTGTCATTCTAGATGGAGTACGAACCGCAATATGCGTCTGACGATCCGAACCAATCTGGCCATGCGTGTGCTGATGGCCTGCGCCGTGAACGAGGGGCATATGATCCGCCGGGCGGGCATTGCCAAAGCGGCGAATGCCTCGGAGAACCATCTGGCGCAGGTGGTGCATCTTCTGGCGGCGGGGGGCTATATCGAGACCACGCGCGGACGTGCGGGGGGGATCGTGCTGGCGCGCTCGCCGGAGAAGATTTCCCTTGGCGAAGTGTTTCGTCATTTCGAGGCGGCGGTGCCTTTCGCGGAATGTTTCGCGAATGAAGCCAACACCTGTCCGCTGCATGCGGTGTGCCGGTTGCGGATCGCGCTTACCGCCGCGCTCGAAGCCTTCTATAGCGTGCTCGATGACATGACCTTGCAGGACCTGGTGGAAGACAATGTGGGTCTTGAGGCGCTTTTGACGCTGCCCAATCCGGACATGATGTTGCCGCAGGGCGGTTGCGGGGCACAGCGTCAGGCGGGCTGACTCATCTTATCGGTGGCCGTGTCGCAGGTGCGGCTGTTCGGGTTCGCGCAAGGCGAGCACGAGCAAAGCGGCCACGCCAAGGCAGATCGGCACGGAGGCGAGCGCCAGTGTGTGATCGCCGCCTGAGAGGTCGAGCAGCCAGCCCACGAGCGGCTGAAACACCAAAGCCGCGCCGATCCCGATCATGTTGACGAAGGCCGTGACCGTGCCGACCGTGCTTTGATCTTGGCCTTCCTTTGCCATGGCGAAGGTGAGCATCTGCGCGCCGCAGAACACCCCGCCAAGAAAGAGCGCCGTGGACAGCAGCCAGACGCTGTCGGTCGTGGTGAAGATGACGGCGGCCCAAGCGAGCGTGGCCGCCACCGCGCCGCCGAAGACGATCCATTTGCGATGGCCCAAAGCGTCCGACACTGCGCCCCAGAGCACGGAACCTGCCGCCATACCCCAGAAGACCATGGAGACGGCGGTTTCCGCGGAAACGGAGGAGAGTGCGTGATCGGCGGTCAGTTCCTCGTTGCCCCAAAGCCCGCCATAGACATTGATCGGCATGTAGATCAGTGCGCCGACCAGCGACACAAGCCAGACCTGCGGGCTTTTGACGATCTGGCGCAGGGGGCCGAGCGGGTTGGCATGGGTCTCCGTGTCGCCCGCCGAAGGCGCGTCTCGGTAAAACAGCAGCGCCAGCACGAAAAGCCCGGCCCCGACCGTGCCGATGCCGAGAAAACTCGGGCGCCAACCCGCAGTGTCGGTGAGCGCGGTGAGCCAGACCACACCGATCGCCGTGCCGAGCATGCCCACCGCATTGACGATCCCGGAGAGAAGCGCGAAGCGGGCGGGTGCAAACCAGTGGTTGACCGCGTAGAGCGCGCCGACAAAGGCAAAGGAAGCCCCGAAGCCGGTCATCAGCCGCCCGATCCCGGCGATGGTGATATTGGGCGCGGCACCGACAAGTGCGATGCCCCCGGCGCAAAGCGCGATGGCCGGCACCACGAACCGCCGCGCGCCCCAGCGGTCGAGCAACAACCCGACGACAATCTGCATCGGCGCGTAAATCCAGAAAAACAGGGAGGAGAATACCCCCAAATCGGCATTCGACAGACCGAGGTCGCGGGTGATCGCCTCGGTGGCGGTGGAGGGGGAAATGCGGGCGACGAATTCGAACAGGAAGAACAGCGTGCCGATGGACAGGGCGAGGATGGCGTGACGGGCTCTGGCGGTGGACATTGGCGCTCCGGACTGATTTTGCACCTACATTCGCCATTTGACTTGCTGTGACAAGCCCGGTGGCGCGACAAAGCGATCACATGGTGGATTGCGACTTAACATGTGCGCTGCAACAGGGCATGAAAGGGGAAACAGAGGGAGAAGCCCATGAAACTGGTGCGTTTTGGCGAAGCGGGATCGGAGAAACCGGGGGTGATCGACCGCAAGGGTCGGCTCAGAGACCTGTCTGATCATGTGCATGACATCGCAGGAGATCAGCTCTCGCGGCTGGGCGAAGTTGCCCGTCTGGATCTCGATGCCCTGCCTGTGGTGAGCGAAGAGGTGCGCTATGGTCCCTGTGTCGGTGGCACCGGTAAGTTCATCTGCATCGGGCTCAATTTCGCCGATCACGCGGCGGAAAGCGGCATGGCGTTGCCGGAGGAGCCAGTGATCTTCGCGAAATACACATCTGCGATCTGTGGGCCGAACGACCCGATCCTGATCCCGCGCGGAGCGGAAAAGGTCGATTGGGAGGTCGAATTGGGTCTCGTGATCGGAAAGCCCGCGAAATATGTCGAGGAAGACGCGGCACTCGATTATCTGGCGGGCTATTGCCTGATCAACGATGTCTCCGAGCGGAGCTTTCAGCTTGAGCGCGCGGGGCAGTGGTCCAAGGGCAAATCCTCGGACAATTTCGGCCCGGTGGGCCCGTGGCTGGTGACGCCGGATGAGATCGAGGATCCGTCTGCGCTTGCTATGTGGCTCGATGTGAACGGTGAGCGGATGCAGGCGGGAACGACGGCCAACATGGTCTTCAAACCGGCGGCGCTGATTTCCTATCTGTCGCAATTCTTCACGCTTCGGCCCGGCGACATCATTTCCACCGGAACGCCCGCAGGAGTCGGCATGGGGATGGAACCGCAGCGTTTCCTGCGTGCGGGCGATGTGGTGACGCTCGGCATCGACGGCCTTGGCGAGCAGCGCCAGGTCTGCGTCGCTGACGGCTGACCCGGCGCTGGATGTTAGGCGTCGATCAGGGACTGTAGCAAGTGGCTGCGGGTTTCCGCCGTTTCACGGGTGTCGGCGAGCACGAATCCGGTGCACAGGCTTGCGCCTTCGGCTGCGGGCAACAGGGCCCCATCGAGCAGTCGCGTGGGGACGAACCAGCCGTCGGCGACGGGGCCCCTGAGCCGGGCGATCAGGGAGGGCATGGAACAGTGTGCCTTACCGGAAAAGGACAGGCTGAGCCGAAGGCCGCTTCGCTCTGCCGCCATGCGGTGCAACAGGATTTGCGGGGTGGAAGAATTGAAGCGAAAATTCGGGTCGAAGACGATCAGCCGCCCGTCGGTGGTCTGACCGATATCCAGCCCGCAGACTCCGAGAAAGCCGCGCTTGCGGGCCTCTTCCGCGACGTGCAGGGCAAGCGCATGACCCGTCTCCGGGTAGGAGGCTTCCGGGTCGATCACGCTGCCCAGCTGGCGGGCGGGGGCGGAGAAGGTCTGTTCGGCAGCCCCCAGATACTGCATCCCTTCGGGGCCAACCGCGAGATTGACGCACCAGCAACGCGTCACCGCCATGGCTTCTTCGACGATCACGCTTTCGATGCCCTGAGCGAGGAACGCCTCACGCGCTTCGGCGAGTTGTTCGGCGGTCTCGCAATGACGCACGGCATAGCCCCAACCGGTCGCTTCCTCCCCGCCGGCCTTGAGATAGGCGGGCAGGACGATGTCCTCGGGGAGGGCTTCGGTCGCATAGCTCTGGCGCGGGGCGAGGGCTTCAGGCGGCACCAGATCGGGCAGGGCGGTCTTGCTGTTGAGCCGTGACCAGAGCGCGGGGGGCACAAGATGGGCGGTGTCCTCAAACCGGTCCGCGCGCAGCGGATAAGGCCAGAACAGTTTCCGGCCTTCCGAGATCAGCCGGTCGGCGATGGCCTCGGCCTCGGCACCGGTTTCGTAGCGATACATTTCTTCATGGATCGACAACCCTGCTTCGGTGAGAAAATTCAGGATTTCGTCTGTGGTGCCACAGATGTGGCGTACCGTTGCACGATCGCCCAGAAGGCCGAGCAAAAGCGTCGTCACCGCATCGAGATTGAACGGCATATAACCCAGCATCCGGGTCTGTTGCAGGTCCGTGCGGGCCATATAGGCGGCATTGTCGGGGCAAAGCCTCACGTCCTGCCCGGTGAGCGTGAGCGGGGTCAGGACGGGCATGGCGGAACTTGTAGCAGACATCATGGCAAAAACTCCTCCACGGCACGAGCCAGCCTCAGGATACGTTCCGATCGGCGGTCGCCCGCAAAACTCGGGGTCTTGTTGGCGTCCAGCAGGATCGCGCGTCCGTCGTGAATGACGTAATCGAACTTGCCGAAATCGAATTTCATCTCCTCGCGATGGCGCAAGAGTTCCGGCGGCACATCGTCGATATACTCATAGCGCACCATGGTGCCGACCTTCACGAGCGGATCGGAGGCCACCAGCCGGTAACCGTAACTGGCGGAACCGAAGAACAGCCAGCCACGCAGACAATAGTGATCGCTCTCACGCTCCGGCATGAAGCGCTCGACCAGCAGATCCTCCCGCTCCCAGACCCAGCCCGGCACCTTGTCGAGGCTTTCGAGCAGGGGATAGGTTTTCTTCGGCAGGGTGCGTGCGAGATCCCAGTTCAGCCGGGCGAGATGTCTTTGCGCCTTCATCCTAAGCTGTGTCCGCCGGGGCAGGTTGCGCTGTTCCGGGGCACCGAAATGGTTCAGGTTCGATTTGACGATGACCGGTCCGTCCCAGTCATCTCCGGGTTGCAGACGAAGTGCGGAATATCGCCGTTTGGAAATGTCGAGCACCTCGCCGTTGAGTACCCGAACGCCCTTCGGTGCTGTCGGTACATCGGTCGGGGACATGCGTGTGATGTTGTGATGCAGAACACAGAGATCGGCATTCTCAGCGAAACCGGGACCGACATGCACCGTCAACCCCATCTCCTGCCAGATGTCGGCAAGACAGCTCAGGACATATTTCTTCTGTAAATCGTGCTCCAGATGGGACAGGCTGATCAGAGGCACGGGGTTCTCCTGTTTGGCAGTCTGCCCGTGTAAAGCAAGCCGCCGCTCTGCTGGCAAGGCTTTTCAGACTTTGCGGAGAGGGCATGACGCGTTGATGACTGATCGCTGCATGCGCTTCTTATACGATGGGTTGAGGATGTTTCGCCGGTCTCGGAGAACTGCTCGCGCCATAAACTCCAGGTTCCGGCAGCAGGAAATATTCTGATCTGCATGTCGCGATGCGCTTCAGAGATATGCGAGCATTATAGCCCATTCATGCCGAATGTTTGGGGAAATAGCCGCGATGTCGGTGAGAATTTCCCCTCTTTCCACATGATCCGACACCCTTTTTTGAGTTCACGATAAAGCCGTAAGGATCGCGAATTTAGGTTTGGCAACAGGAGGACAGTTGCGGGCGGGAGCAAAGGGGAGGGGGACGCCCTTTCGACCGGGGGGCGGCGGCGTATCAGGGTTTTTCCGAAGTGGCGTGAGAGGGGGTGTTCGTCGGAGGCGGAAAATGCATCTGGCTTTGGATCGGGCAGCTGTTCCCGGAACTGCAACTGGCGCAGGTGCCACAACCGCCCCCCGCGCGCAGCCGTTTCTGTTTTGCCCAGAAGCTGTGAACCAGATAGGCCAGCGCCACCAGAATGATGACGGTGACCAGAAGCGTTTGCCACAGGCCGCCCCCGGCTTCCGTGGACAGGTCAATCACGGTCTCGGTCATGATGCATCCTCCGGTACGGGGTCAGGGCGCAGGCTCGGCCACCAAGGTTTGGGCAGTGCGACCAGCAACAGGAGCCCGAGCGCTGTGAGCCAGATTGCGGTCATCGCGCCGATGCCGCTCAGACCAAGGGCGGAGGCGATCTGGAAGACCGCAGAGGCCACCACGAGTCCGAGAATGGTCGGAAAAACGATGGAGAAGGCCATCCATTTCGTCGAGGCAGTCTGAACCCGGACCATGATCACCGTGGCCAGACATGGCGGGTAGAGGGCAAAGAACAGCATCAGAACGACGGCAGAAAGCGCGCCACGACCTTCGCTGCGTTGCTGATCGCCCATGCGTTCTTCGAGCGTCTGGTTCTGTCCTTCTTCCTGATCGAAGAGCACGCCGAGGGTTGCAACCGAGCTTTCGCGGGCGGCAAAGGAAGACAGCAGCGCGATGTTGATCTTCCAGTCGAAATCCGCATATTGCGTCACCGGTTCAAGGCCCCGTCCGATCCGTCCGAGGAAGCTGGTTTCGATCCGCTCTTGCTGCATCTCGCGGCGCAGGCTGTTGCGGGTGTTGGTCAGTTCCCTGAGCGCATTGAAGGCGGTCTTGTCGGCGGCTTCGCGGGAACGCAGCACGAAGGGAGCGTATGCGGGATAAGTCTCGCGCACACCGGCATCAAGCGCCTCTGCCGCCTCTTTCGATCCCGCGTTCAGACGCCGGGCCTTGTAGGCGCTTTGCACATTGATCAGTTCGATCAACCGGTCGGAATCTGCCACGGCAGCGAGGTTCGGGTTGCCGTCGAGCTGGGCATAAAACTCCGCAATCGCCACCTCTCCACGGGACTGATAGTCGTGCATTTGCGCTTTCGGCACACCCGGGAATTGTAGCAGGACGAAAATCACCACGGCGATGGCGACCACCACGGTGCCGACCTTTTTGATGTAAAGCCATGTGCGATCGAACGCGCGGCGCAGCACGCCGATGAGCGTCGGCATATGATAACTCGGCAATTCCATCACGAAAGGCGCCGTGGGCTGTCTGGCGAGGATCGAACTGGTCAGAAGCTTCGCGACCAGAAGCGCCACAAGCACGGTGAGGGTCGAGAGATAGAACAGCATCAGCCCCTTGGAATTCGGGAAATAGATGTTGATCAACAGCGTGTAGAGCGGGATTTTCGCCATGCAGTTCATGAACGGCACGGTGAGGATCGTCGCCAGCCGCGCGCGGGCATCGGGAATGCCCTTGGTTGCCATGACACCCGGAACGGCACAGCCCCCCGCGAAGACGCCCGCGAGAATGAAGGGCAGGGTGGATTGGCCATGAAGCCCGAAGCGATGCAGCACCCGGTCGAGAATAAAGGCGATCCGTGCCATGTAGCCACTGTCCTCCAGAATGGCGATGAGCGCGAAAAGGATCAGGAAGATCGGCACGTAATTGAGCAATGTGTTGACGGAATCGACGATCCAAAGCCCCAGAGACCGCAATTGCGGATCGGTCAGAAAGCCCGCGTCGGGCAGGAGCCCGGAGGCGAAATTGCGAAAGCCTGCGAGGATGGGCCATGTGACTTTGGTCAGTTCATAGCCCTGCACGATGGAGAGCTGATAGATCGCCCAGATCGTGGCGAGCAGAAAGGCGGGGGCCAGAAAGCGGTTGAGCAAAACCCGGTCGATCCGTTCGGAAACAGGCACGCTGCCAGCCTTGGTGTCGCGGACACAGGCATTGAGGATTTCGGCAGCATGGCGGTCGCGCGTGGCGCTGATGTGATCGCCGACGCTGAGGTGGTGTTTGTCTTCGAACGCAGTCCTGAGCGCGGCAATTTCGTCGAACAAGCCGTAGGGATCGGGGAGGGCCCTGGCCAGCAGGGCCTCGCTGTCATGATCGCCTTCGAGCAGTTTTCCGGCCTGCCAGCGCGCCATCCGGTTGTTCATCGCGGGAATTTCGACAAGACGGGCATGGACTTCGGCCACCGCGTCCTCAAGCGGGCCGTAGTTCAGTGTCGCCGGGGTTGCGGGGGCGGCCTGAGCGGCATTGGAAATCGCGGCGCGCAATTCCGGCACGCCCTTGCCTTTGCGTCCGACAACCGGGATGACCGGCACGCCGAGACGGCGTTCCAGTGCCGTGATGTCGATCTCAAGCCCCCGTCGCTCTGCCGCATCCATCATGTTAAGCGCGATGACGACGCGAAATCCCATTTCCAGAAGCTGAAAGGTCAGAGGCAGGGAGCGCCGCAGGTTGGTGGCGTCGATCACGTTCACCACCACATCCGGGCGCTCTTCGGTCAGAACCTGACGTGCGACGCGTTCTTCGGGGGAAAAGGCCGAGAGGCTGTAACACCCCGGCAGGTCCGTCACGGTGTAACGATGCCCCTCATGGGCATAAGTCCCGCTTTTCTTGTCGACGGTGACGCCGGGATAATTGGCGATATGCTGTTGCAGTCCGGTCAACAGGTTGAAAAGAGTGGATTTTCCGCAGTTCTGCTGACCTGCGAGGGCGACGAGGTGTTGAAGTTTCTCTGTCTCAGTCATGATCTTTGTCCTCGTCTGAGGGGGCCGATGAGGGTGTGGAGAGCTCACTCTCGGCACGTTCGACCTGAACATGGTCTGCCTCGTGACGGCGCAGGGCAATGAATGTGTCGCCGACCTGCACTTCGATCGGATCGCGCAGCGGGGCGTTGCGCAGCACCCGAATCCGGCGTCCGGGCTGGAAGCCGAGATCCAGAAGCCGTTGCCGGGTCGGGCCGAAACCATGCAGCCGGAGGATGATGCAGTCCTGCCCCGGTCGAATGTCGTTCAGTGACAAATCGGTGTCGCTCCTGTCTCCCATGACGGAGCGGAACCGGCGCCGCCACATCCGGTGACGCCCTTCGCCATGCCGATGTCCAAATCCTTTTCCACAGCCTTCCTCCTGGGCGGTGTCACGGTTTTCACCGTTTTCTCCAAAGCCCTTCTGAAGGCCGAACCTGCGCCGGAATCCGCGTTTCATGATCCTGCTCCGAAGTCAGTTCTGTCGTCTTTTCTGGTGGGTATGGCCGGGTTTCCCCGGCCATACCGGTTTCATCAGTCGAGGTCGTAGGCACGGATCCAGATCACCGCATCCTGACTGAGTTCCTTGCCGTCGAATTTCGTGTCCGGACCGGAGCCGAGAGCGGCAAAGCCCCAGAACCCTTCTTTCGGAATGCCGAAGGTAAAGACGCCGTTGTCGTCGGTCATGGCCACCAGCGCGCCGCCCGGAAGCGGTTCGGTGGTCACTTCGCCCGGAGCATTGGTCTCCATGTCGGGCGTGGCGGCGATATATTCGATCTCGATTTCTGCGCCAGCCACAGGTGCGCCATCGGACAAAAGCTGCGCGGAGAAGGTCGAACCGGCCACGACGTTATAGGGTTTGTTCAGTGGTACGAACTCGGTTTTCATCCCCACCGGCTCTTCCCAGCCCGAGGGAATGCCGCCCTTGTTGAAATAGGACTTGGTGATCTGCTGGATATAGATATCCTCGCTCTCCTCGTAATAGGGCGCGGGCACCAGACCGACGATGTAATCGCCATTACGTTTGACGGGCAGGGCGCCTTCGAATGCGGCGGCGTCATTGCCGGCGCCGTGGAAGGTGATCGGGGTGAGGCTGTCGGTGAGATCGGTTTTCTCGCCTTTGAACACATAGAAGAACTCTTCCGGTGTGCCCATATCCATGGCGTGACCGTTTTCGAACGGATGCCAGAAGATCAGCTTGATCGCCAGATCGCCGGGCGCTGTGGGATTGGCCTCGGGGTTATAGACC
The DNA here is from genome assembly GCF_003050785.1 of Celeribacter persicus. Classification (GTDB taxonomy): domain Bacteria; phylum Pseudomonadota; class Alphaproteobacteria; order Rhodobacterales; family Rhodobacteraceae; genus Celeribacter; species Celeribacter persicus. The sequence continues at coordinate 64,823 of NZ_QAOH01000007.1, read as the reverse complement.
AGTTGGAAATGTGCAGAGGCCGGACCGGCAAGGGTAAAAGCGGCCAGAACCGCTGCGGTCATGGTGAGTTTCATGTCTGTGTCTCCTTTATGAGCCCGAGCGATCAGTAAATGTCGTCGGCAGGAATGGTGATCCGGTGACCTTCGCCACCATCGAACAGCACATCGGAAAACCCGTCGGGCTTCTCGAATTCGAATTCGCCGTTTTCATTGATCACTCCCTCAAGGAGCACATTGCCGTCCGCATCATGCACGATCATCGCTACGCCTGCGGCGGACGATCCGTCGGAGAAACCACCCTCGCACAGCACGGTGCCATCCCCGTTGTCGTAACAAGCGCAAACCGGGGTATGGCCATATGCCGCAGCAACCAGAGTGAGCGCAAAGCCACCGGCCAGCGCCATATTTTTCCCAATATTTACAAGCATTTTTCGGGTCTCCCATTCGTTCAGCTTATGCTGACTGTCGAGTGTCCGCTCTGGCTTTTCAGAGCATCGTGAGTCGAATGGCTGGCAGACATAATTATATTCTGATATCTGACTGAAACAATCAGACATTAACAAATATGACTCTCTGCCACTTGTAAAGGTATGACACAGATCAAGCTTTGTTTGGCTTGGCGAGAGTTTATGTTTCGGACCGTTCGAAGAGGAAAATCACATGGCCAGAGCCGACCAGACACTTCAGAGCGCGCTTGTCGAAGCGATCGAAGATGAATACCGGGCCCGCGCACTCTACACAGCCGCAATCGACCGGTTCGGCCCCGTCGGACCATTGCCGAATATCGCCGAAGCCGAGAGCCGTCATGTCGAAGCGCTGGTCCCGTTGTTCGAAGAGCACGGCTTCGATGTCCCGGAAGACCGCTTCATGGGGCAGGTCGATGTGCCGGACAGTCTTGGCGAGGTTTGTCAGCTTGGGGTGGTGGCTGAAGAGGAAAACGAGGCGATGTATCGGCGCTTGATCGCGCGCGTGGAGGATGAGCGGACGCAGGCTGTTTTCGCAAAACTGGGGCATGCCTCGGGCGACAATCACCTGGCCGCGTTCGAGGCCTGTGTCGCGCGCGAAGTTGTACCGGTTCCCCCGGCACAATCCGATGTCGCAGCGCCTGCTCTGGGCCTGTTGGGCGGTGCGGGGCTTGCTGCAACGGCACGGGCGGCCGGTCCCTGGGGCTTTGTTCTGGGCGCAGTGGCGGGGGCGGCTTTGGTGCTGGTATTGAAGGCGGGGAAACGGCAGCGAGGTTGACAGAAGCGGACTGAACGGCTTTGCAGCGTGTCGCTCAGGTTACCAACAGCGCTTTCACCTTAGGTCCGCGCCTGAAATGAGAGACGCCGTGCGGGCATCTCGGGATCGCCTTTAATGCAGAGCGTGCAACACCAGACGGTTGATCAGCGTGTTGACCACAGCTTTGCCTGCGGCATTGGTCATGGCACGACCGAAATCTGTGTCGGTTTTCAGAAGCGGGCGGTTTTGACGATGGGGTAATGGGCGGGCGACCTGTTCCGGCGCGCGCGGCGTGGCGGCTTTCGGACAATGGGCGCAGATGTGATCCATGATCCGCCCGACCTCGCCACGTTTGGTGCAGTAATGCACCACGACAGAGGCGGCTTTGCGGTTGATTTCGACGGATTTGACGAAATCCAGCGCACCGACCTTCAACTTGATCAGGCTGGCGAGCGTCTCGTCCTTGCGCAGGGCCTCGATCTTGAACCGGGCCCGACCGGGGATGTTGTGCACACAGCAAACCATCGTTGCGCGTCTCCGAAAAGCTGACAATTGTTGTCAGTATTGAGATTCGGAGAAAAACAGTCAAGCTTTCTGCTGCCGCGTCCCATGTCACATTTCGGATAGCGTCACTGGCTTTGTCCGTTTTGCAGGCACCCCGGCCCGCGACAGGGCGTAAAGCAAGAGGCCGAAGGTCGAACCGTTATGGGCCACCGCAGCCGCCACTGGCGAGAGCGTTCCGGCGGATGCGGCGATGAACAGACCGGTGTTGATACCAAGTGCCAGATTGGTGTTGGTCCTGATAATCTGCATGGCCCGGTCGGAAGCTTCCCGCGCATCGGCCACGGCGCTGATCCGGTCATCCATCAGGGTGATATCCGAGGTCGCTTGGGCGATATCGGCACCTTGCGACATGCTGAAGCCCACATGGGCCTGCGCCAGAGCCGGAGCGTCGTTGATCCCGTCGCCGACGAAGGCGACCTTATGGCCTCGCTCCTGCAATTCGGCCAGAATGCGGGCCTTGTCCTCCGGACGCAGATCGGCATGGACCGTGTCAAAGCCAAGGGTCTCGCCAAAACCCTCGGCCCGTGCCCGGCGGTCGCCCGTGAGCATGACAAGCCGTTTCACACCGCTCGCGCGCAGCCGTGCGGCGGTCTCGTTTGCATCGTCGCGCAATTCGTCCCGAAGGCCGATCAGACCGGCAGGCTTGCCGCCCACCGCGATGAACAGGGCCATTTTCCCCTCATCGGTCAGCCGGTCCAACACGGCTTCATGTGGTGTGAAATCCACCCCTTCACGGTTTTCTAGGAAATGCCGACTGCCGATCAGGACTTCTTTCCCGCTCACTTCGGCGCGCAGCCCGTGACCGACGTCGAAAATGACATCGCCATGGTCGCAATGACCGGTGTCGCGGGCTTTCGCCTCTGCGACAATGGCATGGGCCAGCGGATGTTGCGAATGTTCTTCGAGCGAAGCAGCGAGCGCCAGCAGCCGGGCCTTCGACCAACCGCGCAGTTTCAGCGAGATCACATCCGTCACCGCCAGTTCGCCACGAGTCAGCGTGCCGGTCTTGTCAAAAACGAATGTATCGACCTCTGCGAGCTTCTCGATGCTCGGACCACCCTTGATCAGGATGCCGCGCGCCACCGCTTCCGACATGGTGGCGCGGATTGCCACGGGGGCGGAGAGTTTGATCGGACAGGCGTAATCGACCAGAAAGACCGAGCTGAGCCGTCTGACATCCCGCGTCCAAAGCAAGGTGGCGGCCCCCAGCCCGAGAGTCATGTAGACCTGACGATTGGCGTGGCGTTCGGCCCGTTTCTCGGTGGTGGAGCGTTTCTCCAGTGACTCACGGATCATCGCCGCGATCTGCGCGGTGGTCGTGTCCGATCCGACTTGTTCAGCGATGATCTTGAGCGATCCGCTCTCGACCAGGCTGCCAGCAATGATCATGTCTCCCACAGTCTTGGTTTCCGGCAGACTCTCTCCGGTGATCGAGGCTTGGTTGATTTGCGCCGCACCGCCACAGACCACACCGTCGACGGGCACCAGTTCGCCGGTCTGCACCACCACCCTGTCGCCCTTGCGGACCTCGGAAAAGGGTACTTCGACCGCATGACCGTCGCGTTCGATCCAGGCATGTTCCGGGTTCGGCATCAACAAATCCTGCAACAGCGCGCCGGAATGGCGGATTGTGCTTTCCTCAAGATATTCGCCGGTTTCCATCATGAAATCGGTGGTAACCGCCGTACCGAACCGGCCTTGCAAGGCGCCGAGCGAGACGGCGAGCGCATCGAGCACTTCGACGGTGATCCCCTCGCTCACCAGAGAACGCGCCCCGCGCAGCACGCGTGGCGCAATTGTCGCAATCGCAAGCACCCTGCCAACCGTCGGGGGCAGAACCGGAAGCGCGGCGAGAAGTGCGGCGCGTTTGAACAGAGGAACTGCCGAGGGGCGTGTGTCTTCATCGGGTGCACGAAACCGCATCTGATCACGGGTCAGGCAGGACAGGCGGTCGAGGATACGGTAACGTGTGGCGCGCCCGCCGGTAAACTCGAAGACCACCGACATGGCTCCGGGATTGATCCGGACGGTGCGGACCTCCGGTGTGCCGCGCAGGACCCGGGCAAGATGTTCGGTGTCCAGCCCGGGCAGGCCCAGGATCGGCATTTTGACCCGCAGACGCCCTTTCGTTTCATGCACGATCTTCAGCCGCGCCTTGCCGGAAGGTGCGGCTGCCGACACCACGGGAGAAACGGCATTCGGAAGGGTTTCGACACGCATGCTCGACTCCTTGAAGTCCGCGACAGTCCTCAACTGTCGCGGGCGGCCTTGATCTCGGACTCGGCGTCGCGGAACCGTTCCTTGGCCTCTTCCACACCGCCTTGCAGAGTGATCCAGAGATGGGCCAGCCCATTCAGCGCGGCTTTTTGCACAGCCTCATTGGTCAGCACATAGGTCACCAAACCACCGACGACAGCGCCGGTCAGGAATTTGCTGTTGAGAAGATTGGCGGCGGTGAGCGGAATGCCGGTGTCGTTCGGAGTGTTGGCCATGAGAGCCTCCTTTCACTGTCAGTTCATGCCCGCGTGCGGAGGCGTCAGCCTTTTGCCGCTTCTGTTTCAGCTTCGGGCGCGGCGGGCGGTGTGGTTTTCTTCGACTGTTTCGACAGGTAGAGCACACCGGCTCCCAGAGCGATCAGCGCGAGGCTCGAAAGCGGAATGGAGCGCGCGATATGCGAAGCCACAGAGGCCACGGCTCCCGCGCCTGCGCCGATGGCGGCGCTGTTGGCGGTGGCTTTCACCGCTTCCTCTGTGGTGATTTCGCCATTGCGCACCCGTATGGTCTCGTTGATCGCGGTCCAGGCCCCGGTGATGGCGGCGCCGTTGACGCCAGAGCGCATGATCTGGCTTGCGTCGGGCAATGTTCCGGGCTGTGTGGCCTGAGTGAGATTGAGTTTGCTGGACGTGCTCATACTGAAGTCTCCTCTTCTTGCGTGGTCTGATCCGGAGCCTGTTGCGTCCCGGAGTGTTCCTTGCTGTGCGGATCGGGCGCTTTATCCGTTTTTGCCGTGGATGCCGCGGCGGGTTTCGCGGGCGTTGCCTGCGCGAAAGCACCGGCCATGACGCTGGCTGCCATTGCCTTGAGTGCGGGCAGGTTGTTGGCCGCAAGGGCGGCTGCGGCCCCGGCCAGCGCGCCTTTCCAGAAATCGCGGTCCTTCAGGTCGAAGAGCTTACCGATGGTTTCCGCATTGACCTCACCACGCGACAACCGGTCGAAGGCCCGCATCAGATCGGTGTTATCCTCTCCCGAGGCGTCGGCGTTGGTGTCTCTGGAGGAAGGCGCGGCCCCTGAGGTTTTCCAAGGCGGTTCGGGTCCGAAGTAATACCAGCCAAAGGGTGGGTTTTCCCCGGTCCCGAGCGTTGGCTTCCTGCCCGTTTCAGATTGTTTGTGTGTGTCGTGAGATGAAACGCTCATCTGCGCCATATTCCTTTACAGATCGTTGCTTTCGCATCTTCTCTGGCTGGGAACTCCGGCATGGTGCCTGAGCGCTGGCTGAAAGATATATACCTGATATTGAATTTGAACATGAAGCCGCGGCAAGGTCCATGATAAAGATCATGTTTGTCTGAGAGAGCAGAAAAACTGTTGATACCCAGGCTGGCTGTATCTCTGCGTGGTCCGCGATCCGTTCTCGCGCCGCGTGGTTGGCTGAGGAATCCCATGGGGCGCACTCCACAGGTGGCCCAATGGGGCGTCGCCGTTGATAAAACAAGAAGGCAGATTTCAGCGCTGATGTGTGATCGGGTGCGGTCATGTATCAGGCCGGCATTGCGACCACGCAGGGTGCCATCGGGAGAGGGATGCCACCATCAGTTCTCAAGGAAAATCGACATCCGCTTTCTCATAGATCAAATGTCGCCCGGCATTTGCGACATCGCGCTCCCCGCCCAGATCGTGACTGATAAAAGATATAAGCAAGCCCACCTGACGATTACAGGGAGCTTTGTCGTTATTTTCGGGGATCAGAGCAGCTTCATTTTAACAGCAATTGCGACCGCTTCGGATGTCGTGAGTGCAGACAACTTGCGACGCAGGTTGCGTGCATGCATGTCTACAGTTGGCAGGGAAATGTTTAACTTATAAGCAATGCGATCACGCCTGAGGCCCTCTGCCGCCAACTCCAGAACGTCGCGTTCTCTTGCGGAAAGGACTGAGACAGAAGGGGCGGGGTCTTCTGTCTCGCTGATTTCGGTATCAGAATGCGCCCAGAACAGAACGACGCGCGCCAGCCCCGGTTGAAACGGAAGAACATTGATCTGGAGAAACGGATCGCGCGTATCTTCGCTTGGATTGAAAACAGTGGAGACAGGATTAACGTCGTCACATGCCGCCAGTAAAGCACGCAAGAAAGTGTGGCTGGGATCGGGAGTGAAGAACCTGGCACCGTTCTTTCTGATATAGTGAGGCTTCATATCCAGAAAGCGTTTCGCAAGTGCGTCATGCGAGATGATCCGCCCCTCACTGTCGAGATCGAGGAAGGCGAGATCAACCATTTCAGTTTTGGCGCTTTTACGCGCGATATGAAAAGATGGTGCGTTGTTGTGCATCGGCTTGACTGTTTGACCAAGACTTCCGCTTGGTTTTTGACTGGCGACACACGCACTATAGAAATACCGATTTGGCCGTTCGCCCCCCTTTGGGGGGGTAAAAAATGTGCGAAAAATGGTCGGTCTTCATTTCGAGCCATCGCAAATGTATTTTGTCTTGTCGTTCAGGGAATTATGTCTGAGGCTGCTTGAGAAGCTTAGCCGGTAGGCGTGAAGAAAAAGTGTTAATTTCGTGATTTTGAAACGAGATTGACCATTGGAGTTCAGGTGTCGGGATGCAAACCGGGACGCGTTTGATGAAAACGGAGCGATAGCCAGATGACACCTCCATCGCAATTCATTCAGATCTTGACGACTGTACTCAAAAAAGACCGTTTGGCATTGCCCTCTGAAGATGCGCTTTTGCATCTGCGGGAAGACGAAGCCTCAAGTGAGCAGTTCTTTTTCCGCAGTTTTTCAAATTGCCGATTGCCTGCCAATCTCTACGATCACGATGGCAACCGGCAAATTCATAGCATCGTTTCACAATCAGACAGTTTATTCCCGCCCGTCATTCACATGCCGGGCAATCTGGCAAGCGGCTGTACCTTTGTGGTGGTCGACGAGCGCCTGTACTTTCTCTACGATCGCGTGGAACGCTGGAGCGATGTTCCGGACCATGTCGCGTTCGTTGCCGTTCGGCTCGATGCCGAACGAATTGCGGCGTTGGCCGAGAATGCAACAGATGTACGCCTGACCCCCTCGGAATATCTGTTGCTGTCCCATCTGTTGACCGGTCTCGATCTGAAAACGGCGGCGGCACGGCTTGGGGCTTCCTATGACACGAAACGCAAACAGATTCAGGTCATCCTCGACAAGATGGGATGCAAAACTCAAACCGTGCTCCTCAGAAACCTGTCTCTGGAGATCACGGCCGGCATTCTGGATGAAATCCTTCCGCTGCAAAAGCGCGATTTCGAGACCGCTCTCGTCAAACGGCAGTTCGGCAAGGATGTCATTGTCAACACCATCTCTATCGGAGACGGCATTGACGTTCCCGTGTGGGAGTTCGGGGCGCGGCGAGGGCGGCCTGTGCTGTATTTCCATAGCATGCTGGCGCCCGTCGTTTTTCATGACGAGATGATAGACACGCTCAAGGAGAACGGTTTGCGCTGGCTGGTTGTGCCACGACACTTTCTTGGGTTCGAGGGTAATCTGGATGTCCAGACGCGCTTGGCAAGACTCACGAGGGCGCTGTCGGACACAATGGAATATTTGACAGATGAGCCGTTGATCTGTGTGGCCGAGAGTGCCGGGGTGACCTGGGCGGCGCATTTTGCCCGACATAATCCGCATATGGTGTCCCAACTGGTCCTGGCCGCCACACCGCAAGTGTTCAAACCGGAGCCAGGTTCTCACAACCCGACGATTTTCATCGAAATGTCGCAACGGGTGCGTCGTGACGAACGTGTCATCGCCGGGTTGACGCAAATTTATAATGCTTTCAGCCGTGTCCCTGTGTTGGCAAAAAAAGGGTTAGCGCATCTTTACCGTAAATCTGCCGCGGATACGGCCTGTCTTGAGACATTTTTCCGGCATACGCATTTGTCCGACTGGCTCCGTCTGATTGCAAACCATGCGACTTTTGCCTCAGTGGATGAGATCGCGAATTTACAGCGTGACTGGCTTGGCGATCTTAAAAAAACCACCTGTCGGGTGACATTCGTTCACGGAGAAGAAGATCCGATCAGCCCCATAGAAGACATTCAGGCGATTGCGGAGACAATGCCGGAGGCTTCCTTCCATGCCTTTGAAAACGCGGGTCATCTGATTTTGACGCAACACTTCAAGGCTCTTGTCTCACAGATGATCGCCCATGAGGGGTTGGCACATGCGGCGTCATGAGTGTGTTGTCGCCTTATGTCTGATGTCAGAAACTATAAGACCATCCGATCCTGCAGTCGGTTGATCTGGTTTCATAAAGAGAAATATTCGAGGATTGGAACCTGTAGCTGCAAGACAGTTTGGGCGTGCCTCCCATGATCTTGATCCGGCGATCTGACAGAGAGATGCCGATGCGGAAGGCTTCATCGCGGCGGGCGTAATCCACGGCAGAAAATTCTGTGTCATATTGCCGGAATGTGCCACTCAGGCTGACGCTGCCACGCAATGTGTCGGTGAGATCGGTTTCATATCCTGCCCGCAAAGTCCCACCCCAGTAACGGTGATAGTCCAAAGTCGTTCTGGAGCGCTCCACGGAACCGCCCATAAAAACCGTTGCACCCGAGGACAATCGTTTGACCAGTCCCAGACCGAAAGAGGCGTAGGGACCGGACAGGCTATCCTTGTCGAGATAGTCGCGGTATTCCGCCAATCCACTGACGTTCAGCCGCAGATCGTTCGTGATGGGTCTGGACCAGCTCCCATGGAGCCCCATGGCGATGCGATCAGAGCTGTCGTCCTCCACCTCGGTGTAATAGCTGCGGTCGGCATGTAGCCCGCCGCGCAGTTCCTGATGTGCGTCGAGCCGGGAGACATCGACCGTTACCCGCCCACGCCAATAGCGGAGTTCGGATTCTTCGTACCAGATGCGATTGAGGCCCGCCCCAAGCTCAAAAGACAAACCGTCGGCAAGCGGATATCGGTAGGTTCCCCATGCCCCGATTTCGATGCCGATGCCGGAGATCTCTTCACCGCCGTCATCTATTTCAAATCGCCCCAGAAGCGTGTCGAAAATCGTGGCGGATGAGGTGTTTTTGATGTTCGTGCTGGGCAAGGCCGCAAAAGACGCCGACGTCACGAACGGATAGCGCTTTTGCAATTTGGTCAGGCCTTTCAGGTAAAAATCCGTGTTGGCCCGTTGCGCTGGATCTTTCAAAAGCTGTCGCAGAAACGTCTCGGCCTTACGGGCCTGACCTTGTTGAGCGATGGCTTCGGCCATCGCCAGCTGGGCCGACGGATCGGTCGGGACAAGGTGATAAGCCTTTGAAAAGTAGAGTGTGGCTTTGCTGGGGTCCTCTTTCGCCAAAGCAGTCTGCCCGAGCCGCATCAGCGCATGATATACTTGTGTTGTCGAAGGGGACGTGTCGGCGAAAGCCGCTCCGTCGATGCACAGAACGCACCATGCGATGCCCATGATTTGCCGAAACCAATGCCCCGGACGGCGGCTGCGTTTGCTCATTCCAACCTCGATTTACCGTAAACAACCGTGCTGCGAGGGAGGCTCGCAGCACGGCATTGTCATGAGGACGGAAAGATGACCTCAATCCTCGACGGCAGCGAAGCCACCTTCGTGATATTCGCCGTCAATGTTCCCGGACACATCGCCGTAGACCGCGAGATCCCCTTCGTAGTCGTAGAACGTACCGGACATGGCGAGATCGAGAGTGTGATCTTCACCGTCGTTCAGAATGCCATCGGCATCGGCCGTAAGGCTGGTGCCCGAGATCGTTCCGTTGATCGAAAGAGAGCCGGTGAGATCGGTGTCAACCTCAAGCGTATCCTCGTTATACAGGGCGAAGTTGTCAGCCGTACCGCTCACCGTGCCAGAGGTGAAATTGGCCGTCAGGCTCAGGTCGCCAAGCGCTTCGAGATCCTCATCCTCTCCGATGTCACCGATGGCCAACGCGCCGGTCATCGTCGCGGTCCCGGACATTTGGCTTTCCGATGCGGTTTCGAGTTCGTCCTTCTCGGCCGCAGAGACCAGGCCTTCAAGGCTGTCGTATTGCGGGGGAAGATCAACGTCGGACATATCCCCATCAACAGATGAGCCACCACAAGCGGCAAGTGAGAGTGTCGCTGCCGAAACAGCGGCCAGTGTTAAAAACCTCATGCAGAGTTCTCCTAATCATTGTGCAAAGATCTGAAACGACCCCTTAAGATCATGAAAACTCTCCATCATTCTGAAGATTGAACAACCTATAAGAACTTATAGGTTTACAACGGCACCAACGCACCGGATCGGCTCAGCGACTTTCTCGATTTTCTGAAATTGGTGTGCAGGCTCGCCGTGTGTCCGTCAGTCGGACAGTTTTTCCTTCCGGGTATCTTAACGACGAACCCACTTCCTATGTTTGGGGAAAAGCGTTTGGGAGGAACGCATGGAAACGCACCTGATCCGCAAAACCGCGGGTGTTCTCACGACATTTCTTTTGATCCCAGAGGAACATTGAAATGGCTGGGGCAACCTTTAAGAAAATCATCTCGAACGGCTTCCTGGCAGGGGCCGGTCTCTGTTTTTTGTTCGGCACCGCTGTCACGGTCGGCGATGTCGCATTACGTGCCGTGGCGGGAAAAAACATTCCCGGCGCGATTGAAATGACGTCGCTGTCCATCGGGCTCGGGGCGCTTTTGTCGATGCCGGTCTGTTATGCCAAGCGAACCCATGTGACGGCCAAACTTCTGTCCGAACTGTCGCCCAATCGTTTCACCTATCCGCTGGGGTTGGTGGGGGCTGTGGCTTCGGTCGTCTTCGCAGGGCTTCTGCTTTGGATCGTCGGCGAGAACGCCATCGAGAAGATCGGCTCACCAGAGACCACGGCGGATCTGGGTCTGCCGACGCCGGTCCTGATCATGATTGTCGCTTTCGCATTGACCGCCTGCATGTTCGCCGCCTTTGCGGGGCTGCGTTTTGCGCTACGCAATGAGAGGGACTGGTAATGAGCGGACTTCTTTTGGGCGGCCTCGGCTTTGTCGCGGCCATTTTGATGATTTTCCTCGAAGTTCCCGTGGCGGTGGCGCTTGGTCTCGTCGGCATTCTCGGTTCGGCCATGATCATTGGCATGGATGGGGCCATGGCGATCGGAGCGACGACCACCTGGGACAGTCTGACGAACTACACGCTGACCATGCTGCCGCTCTTCGTGCTTATGGGAAACGTCGCCGCGCGCTCGGGCCTGTCGGCAAAGCTCTACCAGTCGATGTCCGTTCTGATCGGGCATCGTCGCGGTGGGCTGGCGCTTGCGACCATCGGGGCCTCTGCGGGTTTCGGGATGATTTCCGGCTCGTCTCTGGCAACCACCGCCACAATGGGTCGGATCGCCATGCCGGAGATGCAGGAGGCGGGCTATTCGCGGTCGCTTTCCGCTGGCTCCGTTGCCGCCGGTGGTACGCTCGGCATCCTGATCCCGCCCTCGACCGTGCTGGTGATCTATGCCTTCATCGCCGAACAATCCATTCGCGATCTTCTGCTCGCCACCGCCGGGCCGATCTTACTGGCCGTGCTGCTTTATTGCCTCGCGATCTGGGTGCCGATCTGGTTCGGCTGGTCCTCCGCACCGCAACGCGCCCGCGCCACGACACACGAACGCAATCTTGCGCTCAAGGAGCTTCTGCCGCCGGTGGGCATCTTCGGTCTGATCATGGGCGGGCTTTACACCGGTGTGTTCACCGCCAATGAGACCGCCGCCATCGGAGCCTTTGTCGTGCTCATGTACGGTTTTCTGTCGCGTCGTCTGAACCTGTCGGGGATGATGTCGGCGCTGATGGACACGGCGATGACCTGTGGCGCGCTCTACCTCGTGTTGATCGGGGCGAACCTGTTCAACTTTTTTCTGGCGCTTTCGGGGTTGCCGTTTTCTCTCACCGGAATGTTTTCGGGCATCCTCGATCAGCCGCTTCTGGTGATCCTTCTGATGCTGGTGATCTATCTCGTACTGGGCACGCTGATGGACAGCCTTGCCATGCTGCTGCTTACCGTGCCGCTTTTCGTGCCGATTGCACAGGCCGCCGGGATCGACCTCGTCTGGTTCGGCATCTTCGCGGTGATGGTCGTCGAGATGGGGCTGATCACGCCGCCGGTAGGGATGAACCTCTTCGTGCTCAAAACCGTCCAGCCGGATGTCCAGCTCACCGAGCTTTGGAAAGGTGCGACGCCTTTCGTGATCGCCGATTTCATCCGCGTCGCCATCATCATCGCGCTTCCGGCGTTGGTCATCTGGCTGCCCTACAACGCTTTTTAAGAACATAAGGGAGGAAACCATGTTCAACCGACTGCACATCAAGAAACTTCTCGGGGCCAGCGCTCTGGCGCTTGCGCTGACCGCTACCGCGACGCAGGCCCGCGAATTGCGTGTCTCCGTACATGAACCGGCTCAGGGATTTTATTCCGCGAAAATCCTCCAGCCCTGGATCGACGAGATGAATGCGAAACTGTCGAAGAAGACCAGTTTCAAACTCTATCCCGGCGCGATCCTCGGTGCGCCGCCTGCGCAGGCCGAACTGGTGAAAGCCGGTGTCGCCGATGTTGCGCTGATCGTGCCGACCTATACGCCGGGTCTCTTCCCGATGACCGGCGTGGTCGAAGTGCCGGGTGTCGCCCCGACTTCCACGCAGGGGGCGAAGGTGCTGAACGCCTTGCTCGAAGAGGGGGCGCTCGATGCGGAATATGCCGATTACAAGGTGCTGGCGCTGTTCTCCACGCCCGGTTATCGCTTTTTCATGACCGATGCGCCGGCCGAGACCCCCGCCGATCTCAAGGGGCTGAAACTGCGGACACCGTCGAAATTCGGCTCAACCCTGTTCGACATGCTTGGGGCGTCGGGCGTATCCGTGCCGGCGCCGCAAGTCTATGAGAACCTCGAACGCGGCGTCGTTTCCGGTGCGGTCTGGGTGATGGACGCCTACCGTACCTTCCGCCTCAACGAGGTTGCGCCCTACATCACCAACACGCGCTACACCGCCTCGCCCATGGCAATCCTGATGAACAAACGCAGCTATGACAGCCTGTCCGACGAGGACAAGGCGGTGCTCGATGAGATGACCGGGCGCAGCATGGCGGAGTGGATCGCTTCCGTGGTCGATGAGGCCGATGCGGAGATCGAGGCCAGCTATCGCCAAGACGAAAAACTCACCTTCATCGACCTCGACGAGGCGGGGCTTGCGCCGTGGAAAGAGGCCTTGGCCGGTGCGTCCGCCGCGTGGGTTGCCGAACAGGTCGACCCGGCGGCGGCACAGGCGGTGCTCGATCACGCGATGCAGATCAGCGCGGAATAATACCACCTCTCTCTCCGTCCGCCCAGTGGACGGGCGGAGAACGCTCCTCGGGGTCGTGCAGCAACCCGGTTAAAAAGGAGCATTCCGAATTCAACCAATGGAGACAACCATGGCGATTATTGCTCTGGGCTATCTCGGTGTGCGCTCCGACAAGCTCGACGACTGGTCCGATTTTGCCGGCAAACTCTTGGGGATGCAGAAGATCGACCGCGGCGGCAAGGCGCTGGCCTTCCGCATGGACGATAAGATGCAGCGACTTCTGATCTCGGATGAACCGGGCGAGACGCTGGCCTTCATAGGGTTCGAGGTGGCTGAAAAAGACGATCTTCAGCTTTACGCCGCACGTCTCGACAAGGCGGGGGTGACGGTCAATCTCGGAACCCGTGAACTGGCGGACCGGCGTTTTGTCGGCGATCTGATCTGGTTCGAGGATCCGGGCGGCAACCGGGTGGAACTGTTCCATGCGCCGATGATCGCTTCCGATCCTTTCGTACCGGGACGTCCCATCGACGGGTTCAAGACCGGGCCTCTGGGCATGGGGCACGCGGTGTTGCATGTGAAAGACATCGAGGTGATGATGCCGTTCTACCGCGACCTGCTGGATTTCCACGTCTCGGATTACGGGCTGAAACCTTACGGGTTGTATTTCTTCCATCTCAATCAACGTCACCATTCCTTCGCGATGGTCGGCTCAGGTCAGCTTGGGTTCCATCATTTCATGGTCGAATTCCAGAACCTCGACGATGTCGGGCAGGGTTACGATCTGGCCCAGCTCGAAGAGGGGCGCGTCGCCTATACGCTGGGGCGGCACACCAACGATTACATGACCTCGTATTACGCCAATTCGCCCTCCGGCTTCTTTGTTGAAAATGGCTGGGGCGGACGACTGATCGAGCCAGAGACATGGGAGCCGCATGAAACCCATGACGGACCGAGTTTCTGGGGGCATGAGCGTCTTTATCTGACCGAGGAAGGTGGACGCAAACGTCTGCGCGATATGCGGCTGGATGCTGCTGCGCGTGGTGTGCGTGCGCCGCAGGTGGCGGATTGCCCCTGGCTTTTCGGTGAATTGGCGAAACAAACGGGTTCCGGGGGAAAATGACTATGGAACAGTATGACGTTGCCATCGTGGGCTACGGGCCCGCAGGGGCCACGCTGGCGCATCTTCTGGGTCAGTGCGGATTGAAAACCATCGTGCTGGAACGTGAAAGCGCGGCCTATCATCTGCCGCGCGCGGTACATTTCGACGCCGAGGTGATGCGGGTGTTCCAGTGGATCGGCATCGCCGAGGAGATGGAGCCGAAAACCGCGAAACATCCGGGGATGCGCTTTGTCGATCCGGCTGGCAAGCTGCTGTTGGATTGGCCGCGACCGCAGGGCGAGGGGCCACAGGGTTGGCGTGCCAATTACCGCTTCCACCAACCGGACCTCGAAGATGTGTTGCGGACACATATGGCAGAGCGTGAAACGGTCACTGTCCGCACGCGCTGCGATGTTTTCTATATCGAAGACAAAGGTGAGGAAGTCGAACTACGGTTCGAGGACATGTCTCGCGGCAAGGTCGAACGGATCGGCGCGAAATATGTCGTTGGCTGCGATGGCGCGCGCTCTCTGGTGCGGCGCTATATCGAGAGCGGTATGGAGGATTACGGCTTCCATGAGCGCTGGCTCGTGGTCGATGTGATCCTGAACGAGGAGAAGCCGGAGCTGGGCGAACATTCGATCCAGTATTGCCGCCCGGAACGACCCGCGACCTATGTGCGGGTGCCGGGAATGCGGCGGCGTTGGGAGATCACCGTGCGGCCCGATGAGGACAGCGCCGAGATTTCGAAACCCGAACGCGTTTGGGAGCTCTTGTCCGACTGGCTCAAACCGGAAGAGGCGGAACTCGAACGGACCGCGGTCTACACCTTTCACTCTCTGGTCGCCGAAGACTGGCGCAAGGGGCGGTTGCTTCTGGTCGGGGATGCCTGTCATCAGACCCCGCCCTTCATGGGGCAGGGGATGTGTGCAGGCACGCGCGATGTGGCGAACCTCTATTGGAAGCTTGCGCTGATCTGTCAGGGCAAGGTTGCGGGAGAGGCCGCAGAGGCGTTGCTCGACAGCTACGAAAGCGAGCGCAAGCCCAATGCGCGGGAATATATCCAGACGGCAGTGCGTCTGGGGGGGCTGATCAACACGGTGGGTACGGAAGCGGCGTTACGCGCGGCTCTGCCCTCCGGTGATGGCACGGCCCGGATGGAAAGCATCGCGCCGCCTCTGGGGCCGGGCCTTGGGATCGGAGACAAGGCCGGGCGGCTTTTCGGACAACCGCGCCTGGCTTATAGCCGTCTTATGGATGAGGTTTATCCGCATCAATTCGTGGTTGTCGCCGAGGACGAGATCGTCGCGGGGCTGAGTTTGCCCGAGGGCGTGGGGCTTGTGACCACGAGCGCGTCCAATGCTGCCGATCACCTTGCTCGCCTCGGTGCGCGGGCCACAGTTCTGCGTCCCGACCGTCACACGCTGGGCGGGGCCGACACGACACAGGAACTTGAGGCGCTGATTGCCCTCATCCTGCCCAATCCACTCGAAACGCAACAACCGGAAATGGCTTAACTCATGAAACTTTGCTCTTTCACCAAAGACGGCGTGTCCTCTTACGGCCTCGTCAACGACTCTGGCATCGTCGATCTCGGCAAACGTCTCGACGCGCCGACGCTGCGCGATTTCCTTGCCTCGGGCGATATGGCCGCGGCCGAGAAGCTCGTCTCTGCCGATGCCGACTATGCCTTTGACGATGTCAAACACGATCCGGTCATCCCGAACCCGGACAAAATCATTTGCGTCGGCCTGAACTATCACGCCCACATCGAAGAGACCGGCCGTGAAGAGACCCCGAACCCGGTGCTCTTTGCCCGCTACCAAGGCTCCCAGATCGGCCACAACGAGCCGCTGATCAAGCCGCTTGAATCCGATATGTTCGATTACGAGGGCGAGGTCGCGGTGATCATCGGCAAGGAAGGCCGCCGGATTTCCGAAGAGGATGCGATGGATTATGTCGCGGGCTATGCCTGCTATAACGACGGCTCCGTGCGCGACTGGCAGAAGCACACGCACCAGTTCATGCCGGGCAAGACCTTTGCCGGCACCGGCGGTTTCGGCCCGTGGATGACCACCGCCGACGAGATCGCGGACCACACCAAGATGCGCCTGCAAACGCGTCTGAATGGTGAGACCGTTCAGGACACCACGCTCGATATGCTTGTGTGTTCGATCCCGCGCCTGATTGCCTATTGCTCGACTATCCTGCCGCTTCTGCCGGGCGATGTGATCGTCTCCGGCACGCCGGGCGGGGTCGGTGCGCGTCGCAATCCGCCTTTGTTCATGAAGGACGGCGATGTCTGTGAGGTCGAGGTTTCCGGGGTCGGCATCTTGTCGAACCCGGTGAAAGCGGAAGCCTGACCTGCGTCGTTGGCTTTCAACCCGGTGTGACTTGTGAGATGCTTGTCCCATGAGCATGCAGGTCACACCGAAACTGTCACAAGGCTCCGTGCGATCCCTCGCGCGGGGCCTTGCCATCCTGCGTTACGTCAACAGGGTCGGGGAGGCACGCCCCGGCGAGATCGCCAAGGCTCTCGATCTGCCGCGTCCGACGGTCTACAGGCTTTTGGAAACGCTGGAAGAACTGGGCTATGTCGCGTTTTCGGCGACGTCCAACTATGTCCGAGTCACCCGCTTTGCCGCTGCTTTGGGGGACGGAACAGCCCTGACATCCGAGATCACCCAGGCGGCGGGGCCGATCTTCGGTGACTATGCCAAGCGGCTGGTCTGGCCGCTCGATCTCAGCATGTATAATAATGCCGCGATGGTCATTCAGGAGACGACGCACGGACGCTCGCCCCTGTCCATCGACCGGGGGATGACCGGGTTTCGGATGCCGGTGCTGCGTACCTCTGCGGGACGGGCCTATATTTCCTTTTGTCCCGAGGAAGAGCGCAACCTGATTCTCGATCACCTGCGCCGTCTCGACGTCGAGGAAGACCGGCCATTTCTCGAAGAACCTATGCTGTCGCATCTGATCGAGGAAACCCGCAACCGTGGCTTTGCCGTGCGCGACAGTGGTGAGTTTCGTCTGGAAACCGCCTCGATTGCCGTGCCGATCCTTTTGCGCGGCGCGGTGCTCGGGTGTGTTTCGCTGATCTGGATCCGAAGTGCGATGACGACGCGGCGCGCTCTCGATGAATATGGGCCGCCTCTCAGGGAAATTGCCGACAAGATCGCGGCCTCTCTGCCGGATTGAAGAGGTGTTGGATCAGAGCGGGTTCGCTTCGATCTCCGCTGCGATCCTGTCATCGACAGGCACGTCATAGGTCATCAGGATCGTGCCGAGAACCGTGTAGAACCCGACCGTGGCGATGATGTCGAACACGGCCTTTTGACCGAAGGTTGCTGCCAGTTGGCGTTCCAGTGCCGGGGAGAGCTTCTGGTGGTCGATGATGGAATCGACGGCTTGCACAAGAAGCGCGTCTGTCCCTTCGGGTGTTGCCAGAACGCCCTTGATCCGGGCATCGTCCATGCCAAGTGCGCGCGCCCGCGAGACGTGATGCGCCCACTCGTAGGACGAGCCGAGCCGCACACCGGTGCGCAGGATCACGATCTCCGAATTCACCGCGCCGAGCACGCTGTCCTTGACGATATGTTGTCGCAAGGGCGCCCAGGCGCGCAGCAGATCGGGGTGATGCGCCATGGTGCGATAGACGTTCAGAGCGCCGGCAAACCCTTCGCGCAGGTCTTCAATCTGCGATGGCCAGTCCTCGTCGCGAAGCGGACCGATCTCTGTACCTTGCGTCATGAATTTTCCCCTTTTCGCCGACCAGATACCCGACCGTTTTCCCGTTGCAAGATGTGGTCATGAAGTGTCCATAGGTCGGACATGTTGCGATCGTGATTTGATATTTCTTCTTCCGGCTGTGCGGTTTGCCACATGCGATAACGGGTCGAGAGTAAACCATGAAGCTTTTCCATTCTCCGGGGTCTTGCTCCGAAGGCATTCGCTTTTTGTTGGACGAGGCTGGCGCGGAGTACGAAGTGGTCACAACCGATCTGAAATCGGGTGCCCATCGTCGTTCCGAGTATCTGGCGATCAACCCCAAAGGGAAAGTCCCCGCGCTCATGTTGCCGGATGGTTCGGTGCTGACGGAGTTTCCCGTTATCGCATATTGGATCGCCAGGAGCTTTCCGGCCGGGAAACTTTTGCCGGAGGCCTTGCAAGACGAGGTGCGTGTCATGGAACTGACCGAACATATCGTCTCGGGCCTGCACATGCGCGGTTCGGTTTTCGCCATGATGCCGCAGAAATTCCTGTCCGATGCACAAGCCCAGCAGGAATTGCGCCAGCATGGACAGGCGGTCGTAAGAGCCGGTTTCCTTGCGCTGGAAAAGCAGCTCGGTGATCAGGAATTTCTCTTTGGAGACTTGTCGATTGCTGATGCTGCGGCCTACTATCTCCTGTCATGGATGGACCGAATTGACATAGATATGCCGGCAAAGCTCGCCGAATACCATCGGCGGCTCCGGAATAGACGCTCGGACCTGTCGGCAATTCCCTGAGCAGGCAGTCCGTTTACCACATCATGCATCATGACCGGTTCTTTCAGACAAGATAAGATCAAGGTTTGCGGCTGTTTTAACGCGTCATACCTCTGATAGGTAACAGCGTGCGTTGCCGAAGTGCAGGGGTGCCCTGTGGTGCTGGACCGAGCCGTGATCGGCCTGCCGCTCTATACGATGCTTCCCGGCGTGGCGATGAAGCTGCGACCGATGTTGCCGGTGCGCTGACCTTCGAATTCGGGCGGCATGGCCCGTCTGCCCGATGGCCGTTCGTTCTTCGGGATTGTTCCGAACGGCTTTGCCCCGGCGCTTTACCGCGTCGGGGCTTTTTTGTTCACCGCAGTCGCACAGTATAGCCCGGATGATTTTCGTCGCTGAACAACGAAGTGTCAGGATGTTTGCGCCGAAACGCTGCGATAGCCTTGCTGAACAAAGTGGCTAGGTCTCCGTCTTGTGTCACGTTTGCGTCTTCGGAAATTATCACGACGCCTTTGTTATCAATGATTTCTGCTGTTACTTTCATTTTTTTCTCCTATAATTTTTCCGCAACATTTTCGCGTTGCACATCTATTTATGCTTTGGAGTATCTTAGAAGGTCGTCGCGATGTTCACGTTTTCGTGATTGCTTGCGTCCCTTCCGGGCTTCAAATCGGCCTGATCTAGCCTTTCCCCAAACATGCAACGCGACATGCAAAGGTGATTGATCTGGAGAAATTTCCAAATAAAATCAATTACTTGCAAGGGTAAGTGGCGGAGAGACAGGGATTCGAACCCTGGGTCCCCGTGAAGGGACAACGGTTTTCGAGACCGCCCCGTTCGACCACTCCGGCACCTCTCCGCGGGGGTCTGGTGGCGGGTGATTTATCCGTGCTGCGCGTCGCGTGCAACCCCTTTTCGTGACATTCTTTTGAGCAATCGTTGCGACAGGTATTGCGAAATCGGTGCGAAATTTCGCCGGGGCGGAAGATTTCGATGTCGTGACTTGTTCCTTCCTCAACTCTTTGTTTAGCTGCTGTCCAGCACAGTGCTTCGGGAAAGGATCAGCATGACTGCTCTGAAACGCGCCAAATCCATGGAAATCGACCTGCGCGCGGGCCTGCGCGCCGGGTTGGCTGGGCTGGTTTGTGCAATCATGGCGATGACCCTTCCTTTGGCTGCCAAGGCGGAGGTCGACGAGGCGCAGCTTGAGCAGTTGATGGATGCCATGCTGTTCGACGAGGTGGTCACGGTCCTAGCCCGGGAGGGGCAGGATATGGTCGGCGATTTCGTCGATGCGGGCTATGGTGTGCCAAAGCCTGCGTGGAAGGATATGCTGGACCGCCTCTATGATCCGGAGGTTATGTCGAAGGCTTTCCATGACGAGATGGCCGAGGCTTTGAAAGGGTGCGATCTTGCCCCGATGGTGGCGTTCTTCTCTACCGATCTGGGGGGGCGTATCGCACGGCTCGAACTGGACACGCGCAAGGCGATGTCCGACGACGCGGCACAGGCCGCAGCGGGGCAAGCGTGGGCGGAACTCGACCCGGATACGGAGCGGGCGCGGCTGATTGAGGATTACGTGCAGGTCAACGATCTCGTCGAAATGAACGTCGTCGGTGCGATGAACAGCGATATCGCCTATTACAGCGGTCTCTGGAGCGAAGGCTTTGAGGCCGAGGAGGGAATGAGCGACAGCGATCTCCTGAATGAGATTTGGGCCAGCGAACCGGAGGTGCGCGCCGATGTGTCCGAATGGGTCTACGGGTTTTCGACGCTGGCCTATGAGCCGCTGACCGATGACGAGTTCGAAGCCTATATCGACTTTGCCCGGACCGATGCGGGGCAGGACCTGAACCGTGCGCTTTTCGCCTCCTTCGATGCGGTCTATGAGCACCTGTCGCGGGGCCTGGGCGCGGGCACGGCCATGCTGATGCAGAAATACGAGGGCGAACAGCTCTGAGGCCGTTGTTCGGGGCACTGCGGACTTGACTTTTCGGCGATGATTCCCGATATACCGCGCACCCGGCGGTCCCTTGGGCTCGACCGGGTGATGTCTTTTTGTCGGAACCCATTCCGGGACAGGGCATCTTTCATGACAATCTCGTCCCCTCCGAGGGGCGCGCCGTTCGAGGCATCAAACATCGGAACGCTTTGAAAATCAAAGCAAGCCGGGGCCACAGGACGCGGGTATATCGAAAGGAAGACTGCATGTTTGCGGTTTTGAAAACTGGCGGCAAGCAATACAAGGTGCAGGCGGGTGACGTTCTGCGCGTTGAGAAACTCGCTGCCGATGCTGGTGAAAAAGTCCAGTTCAACGAGATTCTGATGGTCGGCTCCACCATCGGCGCGCCCTTCGTGGCCGGCGCCGGCGTACAGGCCGAAGTCATTGACCAGATCAAGGGTGAGAAACTCATCCACTACGTCAAACGTCGCCGTAAGCACTCTTCGCAGCGCACCAAAGGCCACCGTCAGCAGCTCACGCTGCTCCGCATCACCGACATTCTCGAAGCGGGGGCGGACAAGACCGGTGTGAAAGCCGCCATAGGCGCAGGCTCCGTGTCTGCCGCCCCGGCTGCTGCCGCCGCTCCGAAGAAGGCCGCGAAAGCCGAAGCTCCGGCTGCTGCGGGTGCGGACGATCTGACCGCGATCAACGGTGTGGGCCCGGCTGCTGCGAAGAAACTGAACGAGGCCGGGATCACCACCTTCGCTCAGCTCGCCGCTGTCGACGCCGACGCGTTCGATGCCGTCAAAGTGAAGCCCGAATGGGTTGAACAGGCCAAAGAACTGGCCAAGTAAGACACGTTAAGGAGAGAACACCATGGCACACAAGAAAGCAGGCGGTTCGTCCCGTAACGGTCGCGACTCCGCAGGTCGCCGTCTCGGCGTCAAACTCTACGGCGGCCAAGAGGCCATTGCCGGTAACATCATCGTGCGTCAGCGCGGCACCAAGTTCTGGCCGGGCGAAGGCGTGGGGCTGGGCAAGGATCACACCATCTTTGCGACCACCGACGGTAAGGTTTCCTTCCGTAAGGGCCTGAAAAAACGTACCTTTATCGACGTGCTTCCGGTGGCGGAGGCCGCTGAATAAGCCGACCTCGATCAGGTTTGAACATCAGGGGGATCGGCGCAGGCCGGTCCCCTTTTTCCATTTGGCGCTCAGGTGTCCGGTCACGGATGACTTGAAATGAAACAGAAAACTGAGCCAAATGTGTCTTCGTGCTACCGCAGCTTTCATCTGTGGTTAATACGACTGTCGTAGAACGCGGATACCCTGCACCTCTGGGCGCAGATCGCCGATACGACAGGCCCGCTTTCCGGCCCTCTGCGCAGGAGCATCGGAAGCCGCCTTTGGGAGAGAGGCGCGTGGCAGCAGATTTGGAGGAAGAGAGATGAGAATGGACTTGGTTGACGACAGGCTGGACCACGGCGCACAGGCTGTGATTGAGACGGAGCGCTTCGTGCTGCGCCCGCCGCGCCACTCGGATGCGGGTCTCTTGAACATGTATGTCAGCGACGAGCGCGTGGCGCGCAATTCGCGCTCCCTGCCGCATCCGATGCCGCCAGGGGCGACGGAGGCTTTCGTGGCCCGTTCGCTGAAACCCGAGACCGAGGAAAAGGTGTGGATTCTCGATGGGTCTGCCCACGGCCTTTCCGAGGTGCTGGGGGTGATTTCGCTCAAACCGCTCGACCGCGATCAGTGCGAAGTGGCCTTCTGGGTCGCTCCCGCGTTCTGGGGCACGGGGCTGGCCCGCACCGCGCTTGCTGCGATTGTTGAGGCCAACCCGATGAAATCCAAAACAATGTTCGCGGAAATTTTCCAGGATAACCAGGCCTCTGCGCGTGTGGTGACCGCCTGTGGTTTCGAATATCTCGGCGATGCGGAAACCTATTCCGTCGCGCGTGGGGCGCATGTCCCAACCTGGACCTACCTGCGCAAACTCTGAAAGACCCCAAAATCGGGGTCGCCACCAAGGAAGACCCCGATGACCGATACGATCCTCACAACCGACCGCCTGATCCTGCGTCCGTATCAAGCGACGGATGCGCCCGATATTGTGCGCGTGCTCAATGACATTGAGGTGAGTAAATGGCTGACCCGCGTTCCCTATCCGTATTCTGTCCACGATGCGAACTGGTTCGCCCGAAGGGTGGCGGCGAAAGCCTTTGTCTTCGGGATCGAGTATAAGGGCCGGATCGTCGGCACCATCGGTTGTGAAGGCGAGTTCGGTTATTGGCTCGGGCGGGCGTACTGGGGGCAGGGGATCATGCCCGAGGCGGCGGGGGCGGTTCTGTCCGCTTGGTTTGCCACCGGACAGGACCGGATCGAGGCCGGGTATTTCGCGATGAATGTCCGCTCCTCCAAGGTCTTGCGCGCCATGGGCTTTGTCGAGACCGGAACGTCGCGGTCCCCATGCCTTGCGCGAGGTCATGAGGTCGACCGGATCGACATGATCCTGACCCGCGCGGCGTTTGAGGCGCGAAACGGCAATTGAGTTTAACGCATGGGCAAGATACATCTGCCCGAAAGCCTCAAAACGGGGCAGCAAAGGACAAGAGTTATGAAATTCCTCGATCTTGCCAAGGTTTACATCCGCTCCGGCTCCGGCGGGAACGGCTGCGTTTCCTTCCGGCGTGAGAAATTCATCGAATTCGGCGGGCCGAATGGCGGCGATGGCGGCAAGGGCGGCTCGGTGATCATCGAGGTGGTCGACGGGCTGAACACGCTCATCGACTTCCGCTACCAACAACATTTCTTTGCCCAGAACGGTCAGGCCGGTATGGGCAACAACCGCACCGGCAAGGATGGCGACGATATCATCCTGCGGGTGCCCGAGGGTACGGAAGTGCTCGACGAGGACGAGGAAAACGTGATTGCCGATCTGACCGAGGTCGGGCAGAAATTCGTGCTTGCCAAGGGCGGCAATGGCGGCTGGGGCAACGCGCGGTTCAAAACCTCGACCAATCAGGCGCCGTCCAAGGCCAATCCCGGCCAGCCCGGGATCGAGCGCACCATTTGGCTGCGTCTCAAACTGATCGCGGATGCTGGGCTTCTGGGCCTGCCGAACGCGGGCAAATCGACCTTCCTGTCGGTGACTTCGAATGCCCGTCCGAAAATCGCGGATTATCCCTTCACCACGCTGCACCCGAACCTCGGCGTTGTCGGCATCGACGGGGCGGAATTCGTCGTGGCTGACATTCCCGGCCTGATCGAGGGGGCGTCCGAGGGGCGTGGTCTTGGCGATCTCTTCCTTGGCCATGTCGAACGCTGCGCGGTGCTTCTGCACCTGATTGATGGTACGTCCGAGGATGTGGTTGCGGATTACGAGACCATCATCACGGAGATCAACAATTACTCGCACATCCTCGGCGACAAGCCGCGCGTGACTGTGCTCAACAAGATCGACAGCCTTCTGCCCGAAGAGGTGGAGGAGAAACTGGCGGCGCTTCAAGAGGCTTCCGGTGGGCGCGTCTACACCATGTCCGGCGTGTCGCGCGAGGGGGTCGATACGGTGCTCCGGGCGCTCAAGGCCGAGATTTCCATGGACCGTCTTCGGATCAAACAGGCCGAAGAGGGCGATGAGGAAGACGAAGCGTGGCACCCCTGACCGCCTCGCTCGACGGAGCGAAACGCATCGTGATCAAGATCGGCTCGGCGCTTCTGGTGGAGCGCGGCGAGTTGCGGTCGCATTGGCTCGAAGGTCTGGCGCAGGACGTTGCCATGCTCAAATCCCAGGGCGCGGATGTGATCCTTGTGTCCTCGGGTTCCATCGCCCTGGGGCGGGGAATTTTGCATCTGCCTGCGGGAGAGTTGCCGCTGGAACAGTCGCAGGCGGCAGCGTCCGTCGGGCAAATCCGCCTCGCGCGTGCCTATCAGGAAGTGCTTGAGCCGCATGGCATCACCACGGCGCAGATTTTGCTGACGCTGGAGGACAGCGCGGATCGCCGTCGCTACCTCAATTCGCGGGCCACGCTCGATGCTCTGCTGTCTTTGGGGGCGGTGCCCATCGTCAACGAGAACGACACGGTGGCGACGGATGAGATTCGCTATGGCGACAACGATCGTCTGGCCGCCAGCATCGCCGTGACCATCGGCGCGGACCGGCTGGTTCTTTTGTCCGATGTGGACGGGCTCTATACCGCGAACCCCTCGCTCGATCCGGATGCCGTGCATCTGCCCGTGGTCAAGGAGATCACGGCGGAGATCGAGGCCATGGCGGGCGATCCGGTTTCCGGTGTCTCGAAAGGCGGCATGAAGACTAAGGTGATGGCCGCGAAAACCGCCACGCTTGGTGGCTGTACCATGGCGATCACCGAAGGGTCGAAAGACCGGCCTCTGAAGGCGCTCGAACACGGTGCGCGGGCGACATGGTTTCTGGCCGCAGAGGACCCGGAACACGCCCGCAAGCGCTGGATCGGCGCGATGAAGCCCAAGGGCGAGATTTATATCGACGCGGGCGCGGTCACGGCGCTTTCACGCGGAAAATCCCTGTTGCCCGTCGGCGTCGAGGAGGTTGTTGGCCATTTTGGCCGCGGCGAACCAGTCGTCGTGCTCGGGCCTGACGGGGCGCGCATCGGGCTCGGGTTGTCGCGCTACACCTCGGATGAGGCGGAAGCCATTAAGGGCGCGCATTCCGAAGACATACAGGCGATCCTCGGCTATCCTGGCCGGGCCGCCCTGATCCATAGAGACGATTTGGTGACATGACCGATATTGACGTGAAAGAGATGATGAAAGAGCTGGGCCACCGCGCGAAAGAGGCGGCCCGTGCGCTTGCGACGGCCTCCTCCGAGGCCAAGGAAAAGGCGCTTTTGGCCGCCGCAGACGCGCTTTGGGAAAGCCGCTCAGAGATCATCGAGGCGAATGAAAAAGACCTTGCCTTTGGTCGTGAAAAGGGCCTGACCGAGGCAATGATGGACCGGCTCAAGCTT
Source organism: Celeribacter persicus (assembly GCF_003050785.1). Taxonomy (GTDB): domain Bacteria; phylum Pseudomonadota; class Alphaproteobacteria; order Rhodobacterales; family Rhodobacteraceae; genus Celeribacter; species Celeribacter persicus. The sequence goes on along the minus strand of NZ_QAOH01000007.1, from coordinate 39,019 downwards.
GATGAAGCTCGTATCCAGGGCATGATCGACGGTTTGAAAGCAATCGCAGCGCAGAAAGACCCGGTGGGCGATGTGATTGCCGAGTGGGACCGTCCGAACGGGCTCCATATCAAACGTGTGCGCACGCCGCTTGGGGTAATTGGCGTGATTTACGAGTCCCGCCCGAACGTGACGGCGGATGCCGGTGCGCTGTGTCTCAAAGCGGGCAACGCGGTGATCCTGCGTGGCGGTTCGGAGAGCTTTCACAGCTCCGGCGCGATCCATGCCTGTCTCAAGGCCGGGCTCCGCGCGGCGGGGCTTCCCGAGGACGCAATCCAGCGCGTGCCGACCCGTGACCGGGCGGCGGTGACCGAAATGCTGCATATGACCGATTACATCGACGTTATCGTGCCGCGTGGCGGCAAGGGCCTGGTTGGCCTTGTGCAGCGTGAGGCCCGCGTGCCGGTGTTCGCGCATCTCGAAGGCATCGTGCATATTTTTGTCGATGCCTCCGCCGATCCGGAGAAGGCGATGAAGGTCGTGCTCAACGCGAAAACCCGTCGGACGGGGATTTGCGGTGCGGCAGAATGTCTGCTGATCCACAAGGACATCGCCGGGACACTGGGCCGCGACCTGATCGCCGCGCTGATTGAGAAGGACATCGAAGTGCGGGGCGACGCCGCCGTGCAGACCATGGTCGAAGCGGTGACACCCGCCACGGAAGAGGACTGGGGTCGCGAGTATCTCGACAGCATCATCGCGGCGAAGGTTGTGGAGGATGTGGATGCGGCGATCGCGCATATCCAGCGCTATTCCTCCTCGCACACAGATTGCATCATTTCCGAGACGCCGGAGAGTGTGGAGAGCTTCTTCTCCCGCCTCGACAGCGCGATTCTGATGCACAACTCCTCGACGCAATTCGCCGATGGCGGCGAGTTCGGCATGGGCGCGGAGATCGGTATCGCCACCGGCAAGATGCACGCGCGCGGGCCTGTCGGCGCCGAGCAATTGACGAGTTTCAAATATCTCGTGACCTCTGAGGGTGCGGTGCGGGCCTGATCGCAGGGCCGGAGTATTTGATCTGCAATGAAAAGGGCGTGCGGGGAGACCGGCGCGCCTTTTGCTCTCCGGAGCCTTGTGCGGTGGCGTTAAGGTTAACGCGGGGACAAACGCGCAACTTGACCGCAATGTGACGGATGCGACGCGAGATGTTGTGTGGAACGCAGAGCAAGATATGAGCATTGCCACGCACTCCGCCTTTATCTGATGGCTCAGGTTAAAGGCGGGGCGCTTTAGGCAAAGAGAGAGATCATGCCATCGCCCGCACAGTGGGTGATGCGGCGTCGCAAAGCGGCGGCCTGCATGGGGGCGAGCAGGAATTGCACATCGGAGGGTTTAAGACCTTGCGGTCCGGTGACCGATCCGAGCCGGGCCCAGAGATCGGGGGTGGGTTCCAGCCGCTCAGCCGAGGCACGCAACTGCCACTGACCGTTGGTGTAGCCGATCTTGATCGCACCGCCACGGGGCAGGGCGGTTTCCAGACACATGAGCATGAGACAGGCCAGCTTGACCTCCTCGCGCGGAAGATCCTCCGCGGGCGTCCAGTCATAGGTCAACCGCGCCGTCGAGACCGCTTTGAGGATGCCGGAGATTTCCGCACGCGAGGTCATCTGGCCGCTTGAGGCCATTCCAAAAGCGATGCGAAAGAATTTCACGCGGGCGTTTGCATTCTCCACGCTTTCGGAGATAAGGCTGAACTCAGGGCCGGAACCGGCACCGGACATCGCCAGCAACTCCACACCGTTCGAGATCGCGCCCACCGGGCTGATCAGATCGTGACAGATGCGGGAGCCGATCATGGCGGCGATGTCTCGGGTCAGGTCTTGAGCTGGGTTTGCGGTCATGGGGTCTCCGGGAGTGGCGAGGCTGAGAGTTTTGTCTGGAAAGGTGCGAAGGCATGGAAGATCTGAATGCGATGTTGGAACCGGGGCAGATGGTGCGCCATCCAACAGAGACCGAGTGGGGTCTCGGTCAGGTGCAGTCCAATATCAATGGCAAGATCACGGTGATGTTCCAGCATGCGGGCAAGATCGTGATCGACAGTCGGCGTGTTGCGCTCCTCCCCGTATTTTGAAAGCCCGTGTCCGATGAGGTCCGTGCTCTTCGATGGTCGCAAAAGCCGCAGTGGCTTACAATCTTTGCGTGAATATTCCCGTGCGGGTTATCGGCAGTCTGTTGCATTGAAATCAACAAAATCTTAAAACCCGCCCACCGAAGGCCATGCAAACCGCGTCCAGCATGTCGGCAAGCGGCCAGAAGGTATAAACATCAGCCCTTGCAGGTGGTGCCGAAAGCTGTCCGACAGGTTTCGTGACGCCCTTGCCGAGCAGTGAGACTCCCATGAGCGCCGCCAAGCCGCCGTTTCAGTTGAGATTTGCACGCGATGCGGCGGACCTGCGGGCGGCGCAGCGGCTGCGCTATCGGGTGTTTGTCGAGGAACTGGGCTCGGATGGTGAAATGGTCGATCATGTCGCCCGGCTCGAAGCCGACCGGTTCGACCCGGATTACGAGCACCTGATGCTGATCGACCCGAGCCGGTCCGAGGACCCTTTGGAGCAATGTGTGGCGGTCTACCGGCTTCTGCCGGGAGAGAAGGCGGAAAAGCTCGGGCGGTTCTATTCCGAAGGAGAATACGATCTCACGCCTCTGAAGACCTCGGGCAAGCGGCTTCTGGAGCTGGGGCGGTCTTGCGTCGCGAAGGAATATCGCGGCGGCATGGCACTGTTCGAAATGTGGGCGGGGCTGGCGAAATACGTGATCGAGGAGCGTTATGATGTACTCTTCGGCACGGCTTCCTTCTTTGACGCCGATGTGAGCCGTCATGCAGAGGCATTGTCCTGGCTGCATCACAACCATCTCGCACCCGAGGCCATGCGCGCGCGCGCCCTGCCTGAGCATTTCCAGAGCATGGATCTGATGCCTCTGGAGGAGATCGACCGTAAGCGCGCCATGCTAGCGATCCCGGCGCTGATCAAGGCCTATCTGCGTCTGGGCGGTACGGTGGGCGAGGGGGCATTCGTCGATACGGAGTTCAACACGGTCGACGTGCTTTTGATCCTCGATACGGAGATGATCTCGCCGCGGCAACGCGCGATGTACACGAAGGGGAGCAGGGTATGAGCGACAGGCAGAATGGCCCGCTCTGGGAAAGCCGTATCCCGCCCTCTGACCCGAAACCGGTCAAATGGGGCACATGGCGCGCGCTGCGACGTGGTGTGCCGATTGTGCTGATGATCGTGATCTGCATGGTGCTGATGCTGCTCACCCGCGCGGTCGAGGCGCTTCTGGTTGGCAAGCGCCGCCCATGGTCGTCTTTTTTCCCGCGTTTCGTGTCACGCACCGCGCTGCGATGTCTCGGCATGAAACTCACGGTCAAGGGCCGCCCGATGACCCATCACGGCGCGGTGGTGGCGAACCATTCCACCTGGCTCGACATTTTCGTTCTGAACGCCGTGCAGCGGATTTTCTTTGTTTCCAAGGCGGAGGTTGCGAACTGGCCGGGGATCGGCACCATGGCCAAGGCCACCGGCACGGTTTTCATCAACCGCGACCGCAAGGAAGCCGCCGCGCAGAAACGCCTCTTCGAGGAGCGGCTGCACATGGGGCACAAGCTTCTGTTCTTTCCGGAAGGAACGTCCTCGGACAGCCTGCGGGTGCTGCCGTTCAAGCCGACATTGTTCGCCGCCTTTTTCACGCCCGAGCTGCGTGACGAGGTGTGGATTCAGCCCGTGACCGTGCATTACATCGCGCCCGAGGGCGAGGATGTGCGGTTTTACGGCTGGTGGGGCGATATGGAGTTCGGGCCGTCCTTGGTGCAGGTGTTGAAAGCCAGTCCACAGGGCGCGGTGGAGGTGGTTTTCCACGACCCGATTGCGGTGAAGGACGTGAAGGACCGCAAGGAGATGGCGCTGCGCTGCGAGGCGGCGGTGCGGTCGGGACTGCCGGAGGTACCGGCGGAGTATGTGGATGTGTGAGGAGCTTTTATGTCTGTGATTGAACAATACATTAAAAGCTGGAAGGTGCGTGACGTGGAAGCAGTACTTTCATGTCTCACAGATGATTGTGAAATCGTGGAATGTTATGGCCCTGTTTATCGGGGAAAGCAGACTGTTGAAAACTGGATGATCAAGTGGTTGGAAACTGGTCACGTTCAGCGATGGGACGTAACACGATTATGGGTGAGAAAAGAGTTTGAAGCTGCTCAATGGTCTTTCATCTGCTTGTTTGATGGTATGCGCCATGAATTTGAAGGAGCTTCAATTTGTGATCTTAAAGCTGGAAAAATTAGATACTTACGTGAGTTCACCACTACAGCGCCACTATATGATTGGCACGGAGAGTAGCGATGATACGCGTAATCTAAGCTTGCCTGTGCCTTCACCCCATCGCCGCAATCAAATCCCCAAGCGCTTTCACCGGGTCCTCTGTCGACCAGATATCATCCCCCACGGCGAAGAAATCCGTCACCGGGGCGAAGTCCTTGACGATCTCAACCGTCAAAGCGCCTTCGGCCACGACCGGCACCTCGATCATCTGCGACCACCATTCGAACAGATCGCGCGGCGCTTTCGTGCCGTCGCCGAGACCGGTGTCACCGACCGGGCCGAAGGCGACGTAATCCGCGCCGATCTCGCCCGCAGTCAGCCCGTCGTGACGTGATGCACCGCAATACGCGCCGACAATCGCGTCATCGCCCAGCACCTTGCGCACCTTGCGGATCGAGCGCGCGCCGTCGGTGAGATGCACCCCGTCAAGCCCGTGCCGTTCGGCCAGAGCCACATGGCTCTCGATCACGATGGCGACATCGCGGGCATGGCAGACCTCGCGGCAGGCATCCGCCGCGCGGCCCAGCACATATTCGTCCTTCGAGGCCAGCGCGAGGCGGACACAGGCAACCTCATGGGCGTCCAGAACCGCCGCCAGTTTCGGCGCGAACTCTTCGGGATCGAACGCGGTCGGTGTCAGCAGGTAAATCTGCGGCAGTTCTTTTTGCGGCTCGGACATGGAATACCTCACGGAGTTTCGCCCCCTATAGCGCAGCTTGGGGCCGGGCGGAAGCCTTGCGAGCAGGGACAAATGCCGCTATTGCGCGCGGAACCCTAAAGGAGCGCCTGCATGTCTGAATTGAAAGGCCCGACACCCGCCATGATCCTCGTTCGCCCGCAGATGGGCGAGAACATCGGGGGCGCTGCGCGGGCGATGTGGAATTTTGGGCTGGACCGGATGCGGGTCGTGGCGCCGCGTGACGGTTGGCCCAACCCGAAGGCGGTGGCGATGGCCTCCGGTGCCGGGCGTTTGCTCGACGAGGCCGGACATTTCGAAACGGTACGCGAGGCTGTTGCGGATTGCGATTACGTTTTCGCCACCACGGCGCGGATGCGCGGGATCACAAAGCCGGTGATGACACCCGAACGCGCCATGGAACATGCCCGCGCCCTGATCGCCGAAGGGCGCAAGGTCGGCGTGATGTTCGGACCGGAGCGCGCGGGGCTTGAGAACGAGGATGTGGTGGAGGCCAATGCCATCGTCACCGTGCCGGTGAATCCGGAATTCGCCTCGCTCAATCTGGCGCAGGCGGTTCTGCTGATGTCCTATGAATGGGGGCGTCAGACCACGGACGCCGTGCCCGAGGTCATGGAAATGGCGAAAACCGAATGGGCTGGTCATATCGAGGTCGAGAAGCTTGGCGATCACTACGAGACGGTGCTCGACGAGGCCGGTTTTTTCTTTCCGCCGGAGAAAGCCGACGGGATGAAACTGGTTCTGCGCAATCTCTGGTCGCGTATGCCGCTGACGAAATCCGATGTGCAGGTGTTTCACGGCATGATGCGCCAGATGAAGCGTTGGAAAGAGCGCGGATAAGCTCCGCGCTCTCGGGTTGCTTGCGTCAGATCGTTACGGGCGCGGCGGTTGCGGTTGTTGTGGTTGCGGCGCAGGTTTGCCCGGTTGCGGGGCGGCCTTCTGGGCCTGCGGCGTGTTTTGCGTCAGGTAGTTCAGAAACACCCACAACAATGTGCCATTGCCGGTTTTCACCTGCGCCCAGTCGCCCTGTTTCTTGACGATCTGCAATTGAGTGCCGGGTTTCAGCGCGGTCACCTTGCCGTATCCCGTGCCGGGGCCCGAACGTGCGTTCAGGGTGACGCCGGGTTTGACGTAATACTGACCTTGACCTTGTTGCTGCGGCGGCTGGCTTTGCGCAAAGCTCGCGACGGGCGCGGCCACCATCAGTGCGCTCAGCGCTATGGCTGTGAGGGATTTCATGGAGAATTTCATGGCTTATGTCCTTTTCTGCTCATACCGCACATCATACCGAATGAAGAACGGTTCCTGATCTCAAACGGCCATGGACTACGGTTCCGTCGCAGAATGTGGGAAAAGCAGGGCCGGAGCCCTGCTTTTCCCAAGTCGTGTGTGTAAATCTGCCTTCTGGTTTTACTGGCGGATGACCAGCGGGTAATCCCCCTCGAACGCGGGTTTGCTCGGGTCGGGTTTCGCCTGCGGGATCACCTTGAGACCCTGTTTGAGACTCTGTGGCTGGTTGATCGCATCGAGATAGGCACCGGAGACCCAGAGTGGCGCGCCTCCATGGGCCGTAACTTTCACCCAGCCGCGGGAATGGTCCAGCGCCTTCAGGGGGGTGCCGGGGGCAAAGGACGTCACTGCGCGGTAGCCGGTGCCGGGGCCGCTGCGGGCGTTGAGCGTCACGCCGGGTTTGACCACGTAATCCGCCTGAACCGCTGCCTGGGGGGCGGCGTGAGTTTGGGCTGTGGCCACCATCGGGGCACCGATAAACGAAGCCGTGATTGCGGCGGCGAGAATATTGCGTCGGGCTGTCATGAGACATCTCCTTTCCGTCGTTTTGCAGGATCAACCGACCGGACGGGGGCAAGGTTCCAAACGTTGCACGCGCATTTCCGTGATGAGGTGGGTTTTCGCCAATGGATCGGCGCTATCGCGCTTGCCCTTCGGCGCGTGGCTGCCTAGGTTCTGGCTCAGGCAACGACAAGAGGCACCCATGGCCGGAAAACGCAGCATTTTCGAGGAAGTCGGCACGAGCGAGAAGCCGAAGGAGACGCCCAGGGGCGGGCTGATCGAAAAGGGCAGCAAGGGCGCGCGCAAGGGGATTCGCATCTGGCTCATGGTGATTTTCGCACTGGTCATGGCCATGATCGCCGTGGGCGGGCTGACCCGCCTGACGGACAGCGGGCTGTCGATCACGGAATGGAAACCCGTCACCGGCGCGCTGCCGCCGATGAACGCCGCCGACTGGCAGTCGGAGTTCGAGAAATATCAGCAGATCCCCGAATACCAGTTGCAGAACGAGGGCATGAGCCTTTCCGAGTTCAAATCGCTCTACTGGTGGGAATGGGGGCATCGCAACCTCGGTCGGGTGATCGGGCTTGTATGGGCGCTTGGCTATGCGGGCTTTGCGCTGGCGCGCAAGGTGCCGACCGGCTGGCACAAGCGGCTGATCTTCATCGGGGCTCTGGGCGGGCTTCAGGGGGCGATCGGCTGGTGGATGGTGTCCTCCGGGCTTGCGGGCGAGAGGCTCGATGTGGCGTCTTACCGGCTGGCGGTGCATCTCGGACTCGCCTTCGTCATCCTCGGCTTCATCGCTTGGTATGTGTTCCTGCTTGGGCGCACTGAGCCCGAACTGATGCAGGCGCGCCGGGCCAAGGATGCCAAACTCTTCGGCATGTCTACCGGCCTGCTGCACTTCGCCTTCCTGCAAATCCTTCTGGGTGCTCTGGTCGCGGGTATCGACGCGGGACGGGGTTATACCGACTGGCCGCTGATGGGCGGGCAGGTGCTGCCGCCCGATCCATTCTACATCACGCCGATCTGGCGCAACTTCTTCGAGAACCCGGCGCTGGTGCAATTCCTGCACCGCATGGCGGGCTATCTTTTGTTCATCTATGGGCTGGTGACCTGGCTCAAGGGCCGCAAATCCGCCAACCGGGCGACCGCAAGTGCCTTCACGCTGATGATGGCGGTGCTGTTTCTGCAGGTGATCCTCGGCATCACCACGCTGGTCCATGGTGCACCTCTGGCGCTGGGGCTGGCCCATCAGGTCGGCGCGGTGGCGCTGTTCGTTGCGATTTCGCGCGCCCGTTTCCTGTCGCATTACCCGCAACCCCAATCCGTCCGTTCCGCTTAACCTGTGAGGCAAATCATGAGTGCTTTCGACGACCTTCTCGCCTATGTGCGCACCACCGAAGCCCTTGGCCAGATTGCCGGGCGGCTGAGCTGGGATCAGGAAACCGTCATGCCGCGCGGCGCCGTTGAGCAGCGGGGCGAGGAATTCGCCGCCATCGAAAGCGTGCTGCACGCCCGCCGCGTGGACCCGAAACTGGGTGACTGGCTTGCCGCCATCGACGAGGACAGCCTCGATGACTTCGGCAGGGCGCTCGTGCGTCACACGCGTCGCTCTTATGCGCGCAACACCAAGGTGCCCGCCGATCTCGCCGCCGAACTGGCGCGCGTCACTTCGGTGGCGCAGGGCATCTGGGCAGAGGCGCGGGCACGCGACGATTTCAACCATTTCGCCCCCACGTTCGAGGAGGTGGTGAAGCTGCGCCGCGAAGAAGCCGCCGCTCTTAAGGAAGGCACGGAACACGCCGATCTCTGGGACGCGCTGCATCAGGACTACGAACCGGGCTCGTCGGGGGCGGAACTTGAGGCGATGTTCGGGGCGTTGCGTCCGCGTCTTGTGGCGCTACGCGACAAGATCATGGGCGCGGCCCAGCCGAAGGGTCTCACCGGCACCTTCGATGAAGACAAGCAAATGGCGCTGACCGGTATGCTGGCGGGGACCTTCGGCTATGATTTCGACCATGGCCGGATCGACAAGGCGGTGCACCCGTTCTCAAGTGGCTCCGGCCTCGATACCCGGATCACCACGCGCACCAACCCGGAGGACCCGTTCAACTCGATCTATTCGACTATCCATGAGGTCGGGCATGCCTGTTACGAACAGAACATTTCCCGCGACTACCTTCTGACGCCTCTGGGCGCGGGAGTCTCCATGGGGGTGCATGAAAGCCAGTCGCGGATTTACGAGAACCAATTGGGCCGTTCGCGCGCCTTCACCGAATATCTCTTCGGCCAGATGCGCGACACGTTCGGGGATTTCGGGATCGACACGGCGGAGGCTTTCTATGCCGCCGTCAACCGTGTCACGCCGGGGTATATCCGCACCGAGGCGGACGAGGTGCAATATAACCTGCACGTCCTTCTGCGCTTCGATCTGGAGCGCCGGATCATCAACGGCTCCCTCGACATCGCCGACCTGCCGGAGGCCTGGGACAGCCGCTTCGAGGCGGATTTCGGTGTCAAGGTCGACAGAATCTCCAACGGCTGTTTGCAGGATGTGCACTGGCCGGTGGGGCTGTTCGGCTATTTCCCGACCTATTCTCTGGGCAATGTCTACGCTGGCTGCCTGCACAAAGCGCTGCGGGGCGATATTCCCGATCTCGACGCGCAACTTGCGCGTGGCGACACCTCGGGCGCGACCGGGTGGCTCAAGGAGCATTTGCAGCAATACGGTGGCCTGCGCGAGCCGCGCGCCACCATCTTCCATGCCTGCGGGTTCGAGCCGACAGAAGCGCCGCTGCTCGATTATCTCGAAGAGAAATTCGCGGGGATTTACGGATTTTGAGGTCTGATGAGTATTGAGGGCCAAGAAGAAGACAGGACGAAGAAGATTGGGCGCCCTTTCGTCTTCTTCTTGGCTCAAATACTCAAAAGCGGCGTCACAAAGCGTTCCGCGAGACGAACCACGGCTCGCACTGGCTGCGGATATAAGGCCAGAGTTTCGGGCAGCCGCGGGCGATCTTGACGCCGACGCGGGCATCGAGTTGATGCAGCTTGACGTCATAGGTGCGCCATGAGCCGCCGTCGTCGGACAGGTTGTGCAGCACGGGCTGGGTGCGGTCGATGGATTTCGCATAAACGGCGGTGGGTGTCTCGGCGGCTTCGAACTCTTCCCAGATCGCGCGGAACATCGCGCCCTGATCTTCGGGCAGGAGGCCGAAAAGCCGGTCGGCGGCTTTGATCTCGGCCTCTTCCTGAGCTTTCAAAGCCTCGGGCGTTACCGCGCCGTGGATTGGCGTGTCTCCCGCGTCCACTTCGACGATGTCGTGCAGCAGGAGCATCTTGAGCGCCAGCGCGATGTCCACGCCAGCCTCCGCGTGATCGGCCAGTGTCAGCGCGTAGAGCATGATGTGCCAGGAGTGCTCGCCGGTGTTCTCCTTGCGCGAGCCGTCCGCGATGGGGGTGGCGCGATAGACGGATTTGAGCTTGTCCGCTTCGCACCAGAAGGCGAAACGCCTAGCAAGTGTCGGATCGGTATCCTCGCCCTCGAACGCGGCGCGGGTGAACTCGAACAACTCCGGCAAGATGCCCTTTGCCTTCACGGCCCGGCCCCGGCGCAGGTTGCCGCCGACGATGTCGCGTTCCTCGTCGATCTGCTCCGGCGCACCGATGCTTTGCAACGCGGGCGCGAGGTAATCGACCGCCTTGGCAAACCGCGCGGTCGGGCTGTCCATCGCTTCGAATTCTTCCCATGTGGCCCGGAACCGCGTCCGGAGATCGTCGGGTAGAAGCCCGTAGATCCGGTCGGCGGCGGCCTGTTCCCGCGCCACGATCTGATCGGTGTCGTAGAGGATGTGGATCGGATGATCGCCCGCGTCCACCTCGACGATGTCATGCAGGATGAGCATTTCGAGGACGCGGTCGATGTCCACGTCGGAGCCTGCGAGCGGCGCACAAAGAAGGGCAAGGAGGCAGGCATGCCAGCTATGCTCGGCGGAGTTCTCGAAGCGCGAACGGTCCATGAGCTGATTGGCGCGCTCCACCGTCTTGAGCCGGTCGGCCTCCATCAGAAAGGCGTATTGGGCGTCGAGGCGGAGGGCGGCGCTGTCTTTGGGCATGTTCTTCCTAGTATTCTATGTCGTCTTCCGCTCCGGGCGGCGGCGCGGAGGCTGCACGGCCGCCCTTGGCCTCGGCAATGCGTTTTTGCAGGTAATCCCGTGCGCGCTTTTCAGCCAAACGCACACGGGCGGCGGTCATGAAAGCCTCCTGCGTGGTGACCGAAGAGGCACCGATGACGCGTGAAACGTCCTGAATGAGCTGCTCATCCTGAATGATGTCGAGCGCTGCAATCGTGTCCTTGGCCAGATCGTCGGCGAGATCCTCCATGATCCCCATGGCGCTTACCTCGTGTTTTCGGTCAGGCGTCGGCGGACATATGTATCCACATGGCCGATCATCTCTTCCATATAAGGGTCTTCGAAGAAATGCCCGGCACCTTCGATTTCTGTATGGGTGATGGTGATTCCCTTTTGCTCGTGCAGCTTGTTGACCAGCGCATGGGTGTCCTTCGGTGGTGCGACCCGGTCGGCGGTGCCGTTGATGATCAGGCCCGAGGACGGGCAGGGCGCGAGGAAGGAGAAATCGTACATGTTGGCGGGGGGCGCGACGGAGATGAAGCCGGTGATCTCCGGGCGGCGCATCAAAAGCTGCATGCCGATCCAGGCCCCAAAGGAGAAGCCCGCGACCCAGCAATGTTTCGCATTCGGGTTCATCGACTGTAGATAGTCGAGCGCCGAAGCCGCATCGGACAGTTCGCCCACGCCCTGATCGTATTCGCCCTGCGAGCGGCCGACACCACGGAAATTGAACCGCAGCACGGTGAAACCCATGTTGTGGAAGGCGTAATGCAGGTTGTAGACCACACGGTTGTTCATCGTCCCGCCGAATTGCGGGTGCGGATGAAGAATGATGGCGATGGGTGCGTCTTTTTGCGGTTGCGGGTGGTAGCGGCCTTCGAGCCGGCCCTCGGGGCCGGGAAAAATCACTTCGGGCATCTTGTCCCTGTCTCCTCATTGGATGCCGACGGGCAAATCGCCCCCGGCACCAGTCGCGGCAGTCTGTTGGGCGCGGGGCGCGGGACCTTTCGGGTCTGGCCGCTTCGCGCGCATGATGTGTCCGGGCGCGGTTTATAGTTGACGAAATTGCTCAGGCTATTTAGAAGCATTCTAAATTGACCGAAAGCAATGCACGCGCGGGTGGTATGGAGGTAAGGCTCTCACGCGGGCACGTCAATGTTTTTGCGACTGTTTTCGTCGTCCCGTGGCAAGGAATCGCGGGGAAGGGCGGCAAGAGTGTGAAAACCGGGGCGTCCGTGTGGCGATAAGGTCGTGTTGAAAAGGGGAAAGACGATGAAGCTGTCGACGAAAGGGCGTTATGCCATGGTGGCCCTCGCGGATCTGGCCTTGCAGCCGGAGGGCGGGCTTTTGTCTCTGGCGGAGATTTCCAAGCGTCAGGATATTTCACTGCCCTATCTTGAGCAGCTTTTCGTCAAGCTGCGGCGTGCGGAACTCGTGACCTCTGTTCGAGGGCCGGGGGGCGGTTACAAGCTTGCCAAACCTGCCTCGGAGATTCGCGTCTCGGACATTCTCGGTGCGGTGGATGAAACCGTGTCGGCGATGCACACGGGCGCGGGGGCCTCTGGCGGTGTATCGGGATCGCGCGCCCAAAGCATGACCAACCGGCTCTGGGAGGGGCTATCGGCGCATGTCTATGTCTTCCTGCATCAGACGCGGCTTTCGGACGTGGTACGCAATGAACTGCGCCCATGCCCGGCGGTGCCGAGCCTCTTTGCCGTGGTCGATGAAGACTGACGGATATTCATGAGTATCTGAGCCAAGAAGAAGACCGTGAACAAGACGCGTACATATCTCGACTGGAACGCCACAGCTCCGTTGGCTGAGGCGGCGCGTGAGGCGATGATTGCGGCCATGGATGTGGTCGGCAACCCGTCATCGGTGCATGGCGAGGGGCGAGCCGCCAAGGGTCTCATGGAGCGCGCCCGCGCGCAGGTGGCCGAGGCTTTCGGGGCGCAGGGTGTGGATATCGTGTTCACCTCCGGGGCGACCGAGGCGGCGGCTTTGGCGCTTGCGGGCAAAGGGATGCATTGCGCGGACATCGAACATGAAGCGGTGTCTTCGTGGTGTGCAGCGGATTTGCCGGTCGACCGCTCCGGGCGGGTGACGGTGACGGAGCCCGGCCAGAGCGCGCTTCAGATCGCCAATTCGGAGACCGGCGTGATCCAGAGCCTGCCCGAAGGCCTTGCGGTCTGCGATGCGACGCAAGGGTTCGGGAAAATTCCGCTGGCCTTCAACTGGCTGGGCTGCGATATGGCGCTTCTTTCGGCGCACAAGCTGGGCGGGCCGAAGGGCGTGGGCGCGTTGGTGCTCAAACAAGGGCTCGATGTCGAGGCTGCGATCAGGGGCGGCGGTCAGGAAATGGGGCGCCGGAGCGGCACCGAGAATCTGATCGGTATTGCTGGTTTCGGGGCTGCGGCGGAGCGGGCGGCAAAGCAACTGGCCGAGGGCGTTTGGGAAGAGGTCGCGCAAAAGCGCGATTATCTCGAAGCGCTGTTGGCGGAGGGGGTGCAAGACCCCATCTTTGTGGGCAAGGGCGCGGTGCGCTTGCCCAATACGATGAACCTGATCACGCCCGGCTGGAAGGGCGAGACGCAGGTGATGCAGATGGATCTGGCAGGGTTTGCCGTATCGGCGGGCTCGGCCTGTTCCTCGGGCAAGGTCAGGGCGTCGAAGGTTCTGACCGCGATGGGATATTCCGATGAAGATGCGGCAAGTGCGCTTCGGGTGTCCATCGGGCCGGAGGTGACAAAGGAAGACTTGGAGCGGTTCGCCAGTGCCTGGCTTGCCGCCTACGGACGTTGGCGCAAACGCGCCGCATGAAACAAAAGGCCAAAAGGCCAGCAGACGACGCACATGAAGGAGTGATCCGATGATGGATGACATTCAGGTCAAGGAAGGTGTCGAGGAGGAAACGGTTGCGGCCGTGAAATCCCTCGCCGGGAAATACAAATACGGTTGGGATACCGATATCGAGATGGAATATGCCCCGAAAGGGCTGACAGAAGATATCGTGCGCCTGATCTCGGCAAAGAACGAAGAACCGGAATGGATGACCGAGTGGCGTCTTGAGGCCTATCGCCGCTGGATCACGCTGGAAGAGCCGGACTGGGCGATGCTCGATTATCCGGAGATCGACTTTCAGGAGCAGTATTATTACGCGCGCCCGAAAAGCTTTGAGCACAAGCCGAAGTCTCTGGATGAGGTCGATCCCAAGCTTCTGGAAACCTACAAGAAACTCGGCATTCCGCTCAAGGAGCAGATGATCCTCGCCGGTGTCGAAGGCGCCGAAGAGGTTGCCGCCGACGGTGACAATTCCGAGCGCAAGGTGGCAGTCGATGCGGTGTTCGATTCCGTTTCCGTCGGTACGACCTTCAAGAAGGAGCTTGAGAAGGCAGGGGTGATCTTCTGTTCCATTTCCGAGGCGATCAAGGAACACCCGGAACTGGTGAAGAAATATCTCGCCTCCGTGGTGCCGATCTCCGACAACTACTATGCGACGCTGAACTCCGCCGTGTTCTCCGACGGGTCTTTCGTCTACATCCCGCCGAACACGCGTTGTCCGATGGAGCTGTCCACCTATTTCCGCATCAACGCGGAGAACACCGGTCAGTTCGAGCGCACGCTGATTATCGCCGACAAGGGCAGCTACGTATCCTATCTCGAAGGCTGCACGGCGCCCCAGCGCGACACGGCGCAGCTTCACGCCGCCGTCGTTGAGATCATCATCGAGGAAGACGCCGAGGTGAAATACTCGACGGTGCAGAACTGGTTCCCCGGCGACGAAGAGGGCAAGGGCGGCATCTACAACTTCGTGACCAAACGCGCCGATTGCCGGGGCGACCGGGCGAAAGTGATGTGGACGCAGGTCGAGACCGGTTCCGCCGTGACGTGGAAATACCCGTCCTGCGTGCTGCGCGGCGACGACAGCCAGGGCGAATTCTATTCAATCGCCATCACCAACAACATGCAACAGGCCGACACCGGCACGAAAATGGTGCATCTGGGTAAAAACACCCGCTCGCGCATCGTCTCCAAAGGCATCTCGGCGGGCAAGGCGCAAAACACCTATCGCGGTCAGGTCTCCATGCACCCGAAAGCGAAAAACTCGCGCAACTATACCCAATGCGACAGCTTGCTGATCGGCTCCGAGTGCGGCGCACATACCGTGCCTTACATCGAAGTGCGCAACAACTCGTCACGGGTCGAACATGAAGCGACCACCTCGAAGGTGGATGACGAACAAATGTTCTACTGCCGCCAGCGCGGCATGGACGAAGAAGAGGCCGTGGCGCTGATCGTCAACGGCTTCGCCAAGGAAGTGCTTCAGGCGCTGCCGATGGAATTCGCCATGGAAGCGCAGCAGCTTGTGGCGATTTCTCTGGAAGGGTCTGTGGGGTAAGCATGCGTATTCGGCGTGACAATGAGCATACTGAACAGCTTCATGTCGCGCCGGGCGTGTGGGCATATGTGGACCCGAAGAATGCGCGCGTCCTTAAGTTCGGAGGCTATTTTGCCTTGGGGTTCGGGCTTGTCGGGGGCACGCTTTTGATGGGGCTCATGGACCTCTCGCGTGTGAAAGATCCGTTTATCATATTCTCGATTGGCTCCGGTGGAGCCGGAGCTGTCGGGATGATCGTGGGGCTTGTGACAGGTGCCGTTTTGCCAGCCAAGACTGATGGGAAAGAAAAGCAATGATGATCCGATCTGATCATGAGTGCGACGCGCCTGACATCTTTAGTATGATCGGCGGCGATATTTTGAAGGAAGCGAAGCAATGATCGTGACCACGACCCCCTCGATCGAGGGAAAAAAGATCACCGCCTATCGCGGCATCGTCACCGGCGAGGCGATCATGGGGGCCAATATCGTGCGCGATCTTTTCGCGCAGGTGACCGACATCATCGGCGGGCGCTCGAACGCCTATGAATCGAAACTCGCCGAGGGGCGGGAGACCGCTTTGAGCGAGATGGAGGACAAGGCGCGCGCTCTGGGGGCGAATGCTGTTATCGGTGTCGATCTCGATTACGAGGTGATCGGCCAGATGCTGATGGTGTCCGCTTCCGGCACCGCCGTGATCGTGGAATAAGGACAGGTTAAATCATGCATTTCGAACTTTTGCCCTATTTCCTGATCAAATCCTCCGGCATCGGCGTCGGCATCTTCATCGGTCTGCTGATCGGTCTCGGCATGCGCGCCAAGGGCGGCAATCGGGAAGGGCTGATCGGGAATTCCGTTGTGGTGACGGCGCTCGTGGTCGGGCTCGCGGCGCTGGTCTTCACCGCGCTGATCCGCATGGTGAGCTATTCCGGCTGATGATCCCGCAGAGCGCACATAGCACCTCTTTAGGCCCCGGTGGGCCTGAGCTGACCTTCCCGGAGGAGGTGGCGGACTATGTCTGTGCGCAATACGACCGGGCGGAGCGGATTGTCGAATACGGTTCGGGGGGCTCCACCGCTTATGCCGCGGCGCAACCCGGCAAGGTCATCTGGTCCGTCGAAGGGGCGAAAGACTGGCATGCCGCCATGGTGACGCATTTCGAACGCCACCCGCCCAAGGCCGAGTTGCACCTCATCCATGCCGATATCGGTCCGACCAAGGGCTGGTCCTACCCGTCGAACAACAGCAAATGGTTCCGCTACCCGGATTACTGTTTCGGGGTCTGGCAGCGTGACGATCTGATCGCGCCCGATCTCGTACTGATCGACGGGCGGTTCCGGGCGGGGTGTTTCCTTGCGACGCTGGTGTCCATCACCAGACCGACACGCGTGTTGATCGACGACTATGTCGGGCGCGAAGACAAATACGCGGGAATCACGCAATTCGCCGAACCGACCGGAGTTCACGGTCGCATGGCGCAATTCGATCTGGCCCCCGTCGACAACCTGCCCGCAGCGTCGCTTTACACGGTTCTCAAACTGTTTCAGGGGAAAGCGTGATGATGACGTCCTTCCCTGCCATAACGCCTGATTTTTGCCACGATCAAATGGTAAACGCCCCGTTTATACAGTGTGGTAAAGGGTGTTTTGATGGATCAGCGCGAAGAATTCTACAACCGTCTGGAGCGTGTGTCGCGCCCGTCGCAGGGCGTTCTGCACAGGATGGGCCCCAGCCAGACGCGCACGCATGGCCGCAACCAGCACCTCAAGGAGATGCTGGCCCGGCACAGGGCGCAGGGCGTGCATGGCGCTTCCGCGATGGAGCCACGACTGAAACTCACGCAGGTGCTGTGCTATCTCTTGGCCTTCGCCATGGGCGGTCTGGCGGCGGTGATTGCGCGCTGGCTGCGCTTTCAGCTTTCAGATGGCGTGATATCGGTCTCGGCGGATCTCGATCTGGCGCTCGATGTGATCTTCGCTATCGTGATCGCCTTCATCCTGCGCGAGGCTGTGTCTCTCTCCGCGGTCAAACACATGGGGGCGCAATTCGCCGGTATCCTTCTGGCCATGGTGACCATGCACAATGTGGTGCACGAAATGCCGGACGTGTTTTCGCGCCTGTTCTCGCCGCAATGGGTCGCGCATGTGACCGACACGACGGAGCCGGGCACGCTGTCCTTCCGGGGGCACAGCTACCCGATCTGAGGGCCGCAACAATTCCCGGCACTTGCCACGATCTTTCCCCATTTCCGGATCAATCTGGACCCGTCCGGAACAAGAAACGGGAAGAGGGGCAAGAGGATGCAGGATGGGCAACAGGCACAATTCGCGGATCGCATCCGGCGCATTCAGGCGGGAGGGCCGAACACCTTTGCGACGGTCTACACCGGTTTGCAGGATGTCGACACGCCTGCGGGCAACAAGGTCTCCGGCGTGCAGCACAAGGCACCGGTCATCGAGGGCCGTTTGTCGGTTGGAGAGCTTTTGAGCCTCGGGCTGAAATCCGGTATGCTCAAGCTGGTGGCTCTGGGCTCCGGTCTGCTTCTGTTTTTGCACTTCGCGGGGGGCTGAGCGGCCTCGCTTCGTCCCGCGATGATCTCATCAGCGCCGCGCGGGTCGCGGTGCCCCATTCGAACATAACAAACGCACATGTGCCTGCCGGGGTTTCGATCTCGCGTGGGCTCTCTTCCGTGAAAGGACAATAAAATGTTGGAAATCAAAAATCTCCACGTCAAACTTGAAGAAGAGGACAAGCAAATCCTCAAGGGTGTGAACCTCACCGTTGGCGAAGGTGAAGTGCATGCGATCATGGGGCCGAACGGCTCTGGGAAATCGACCACCTCCTATGTGCTCTCGGGCCGCGACGGTTATGTGGTGACCGAAGGCGAAGCGACGCTCGATGGAGAGGACATCCTTGAGATGGAACCCGAAGAGCGCGCTGCCGCCGGTCTGTTCCTCGCGTTCCAGTACCCGGTCGAAATCCCCGGCGTGTCCAACATGACCTTCCTGCGCACCGCCGTGAACGCCCAGCACAAGGCGCGCGGCGAAGAGGAACTGTCGGCCACCGATTTTCTCAAACTGGTCCGTGCCAAGGCGAAAAGCCTTCAGATCGACGCCGACATGCTGAAACGCCCGGTCAACATGGGTTTCTCCGGCGGCGAGAAGAAACGCAACGAAATTCTGCAAATGGCGATGCTGGAACCGAAGCTCTGCATCCTCGACGAGACCGATAGCGGGCTTGACGTGGACGCGATGAAACTGGTGTCCGACGGCGTGAACGCGCTGCGCGACGGCAAGCGGTCCTTCGTGGTGATCACCCACTACCAGCGCCTTCTCGATCACATCAAACCGGATGTGGTGCACATCATGTATGACGGGCGTATCGTGAAATCCGGCGGGCCGGAACTGGCGCTTGAGGTCGAGCATAATGGCTATGCCGATCTTCTGGCCGAGGTGGAGAAGGCCTGATGAAACGTGCGGAACTGAAACAGAAGAAACTGGACGCGACGGCGGCGCGAGTGGAGGGGATGACCTTTCCGGCTGGTGCGCCCTGGGCCGAGGCCCTGCGTCAGGACGCTCTCAATCGGCTGCTCACCATGGGCTTGCCGCAGGGGCGGGACGAATATTGGCGTTGGACCCGACCTGACAGCCTGAATGCAACCGAGGCTCCAAAAGCTGCGGTCTTTACGGCGGGGGAGGCTCCAGTCTTCTCCGGCCTCGACCGGATCAAACTCGTGTTCGTCGACGGTGTGTTCGACGCCGAGGCGTCCGATGCGCTTGAGGGCGAAAATCTTGAGATCATGCGTCTCTCGGATGCGCTTTCCTCCGACATCCACTGGGTGAAGGACGCTTACGGCGTTCAGGAGAAAAAGGCGCAGGTGCCAGTGGAGCGCCCGTTTGCGACGCTCAACACCGCTTTTGCGACCGATGGCATGGTGATCCGTGCCACTGGCAAAGTCGCCAAACCGGTGTCGTTCGTCTACCTGCACAAGGAGGAAAGCTCCGACGCCATTCTGCACCACGTCATCCGCGTGGACGAAGGTGCCGACCTGACCGTTCTGGAGAACGGTCCGGCGGCGGCGCGGTTCAACAAGGTGATGGAGATCGAGGTCGCCGACAAGGCCGCCTTCCACCACGTCCGCGCCCAAGGCCGTGATCATGAGCGTCGTGCGGTGACTCATATCTTCGCGACCGTCGGTCAGGAGGCGCTGTTCAAGAGCTTCACCATGACCGCCAACGGCGTCCTGACCCGCAACGAGGTGTTCATCGACATCATCGGCGACGACTCGGTTGCCCATGTCGCGGGCGCGGCCATGGGGGATGGCGATTTCCACCATGACGACACCGTGTTCATCACCCATGACGCGGAGCGCTGCGAAAGCCGTCAGGTGTTCAAGAAGGTGCTTCGGAATGGTGCTAAGGCGGTGTTCCAGGGCAAGATCCTCGTCAAACCCGATGCGCAGAAAACCGACGGTTACCAGATTTCACAAGGCCTGCTGCTGGACGACAACAGTCAGTTCCTCGCCAAGCCCGAGCTGGAAATCTACGCCGATGATGTTGCCTGTTCGCATGGTTCCACTGTGGGGGCGATCGACGAGGAGGCGTTGTTCTACCTGCGCTCGCGCGGTGTGCCGGCCTCTGACGCGACCGACCTTCTGACGCTGGCCTTTCTGGCCGAAGCCATCGAGGAGATCGAGGATAAGGCAATTGCCGAAGATATCCTGCATCGCCTCGAAGGCTGGCTGAAACGGCGTCGGAAATAACATGGGCGTCGTCACCGACATCGCGAAAAGCTACCGCGCTCCGCGGACCGTGCTCCGGCACCGGCTCGCGGGCGAAAGCGAGGGCGGCGCGCTCGTCACCCTCATGCTCGCCTGCGGGCTGATTTTTGTCGCGCAATGGCCGCGGCTGTCGCGTGTGGCGTTTGAGACGGGCCAGGAGGTGCAGATGCTCATGGGCGCGACGCTCCTGAGCTGGCTCTTCATCATGCCCTTGGTGTTCTACGTGCTTTCCGGGGTCGTGGGCTTTGCCCTGCGTCTCACGGGCGCGCAGGCCACCGGATTCGAGGTGCGTCTGGCGATGTTCTGGGGACTTCTCTGTGCCGCGCCTTTGTGGCTCCTCTGGGGGCTGACGGCGGGGTTTGTCGGGCCGGGAGCCACGACCAATGGCGTGGGCGTTCTCGCCCTCGGCGCCTTGATATACTTCTGGGGCGTAATGCTTGCGGAAGTCGTGAAGAAAGAGAGCTGACATGTTCGATGTCGCAAAAATCCGGGCCGATTTCCCGATCCTCGCGCGCGAGGTCAACGGCCAGCCGCTGACTTATCTCGACAATGGCGCCTCCGCGCAGAAGCCGCAGGTAGTGATCGACGCGATCACCCAAGCCTATACGTCAGAATATGCCAATGTTCACCGTGGGTTGCACTTTCTTTCCAACCTTGCGACCGACAAGTACGAGAATGTGCGTCAGATCGTGGCGAAGTTTCTGAACGCGGGTCATGAGGATGAGATCGTCTTCACCTCCGGGACGACTGAGGGGATCAACCTCGTATCCTATGGCTGGGGTGCGGAGCATCTGGGGGCGGGCGATGAGATCGTGCTGTCGGTGCTCGAACATCACGCCAATATCGTGCCCTGGCATTTCCTGCGCGACCGTCAGGGTGTTGTCCTGAAATGGGTCGATTGTGCCCCCGACGGATCGCTCGACCCGCAGGCGGTGATCGACGCCATAGGGCCGAAAACCAAGCTTGTCGCGATAACCCAAATGTCCAACGTCACCGGCACGCGGGTCGATGTGAAAACCATCTGCCATGCCGCGCGCGAAAAGGGCGTGGCGACGCTGGTCGACGGGTCGCAGGGGGCGGTGCATGGTCCGGTCGATGTGCAGGACATGGGCTGCGATTTCTATCCGATCACCGGGCATAAGCTCTATGGCCCGTCCGGCTCCGGGGCGATCTACATCCGCGCGGAGCGTCAGGCCGAAATGCGCCCCTTCCTCGGTGGTGGCGACATGATCGACACGGTGACAAAAGACGCGGTGACCTATGCCAAGCCGCCGCTCAAGTTCGAGGCCGGCACGCCGGGGATTGTTCAGACCATTGGCATGGGGGTGGCACTCGATTACCTGATGCAAATCGGCATGGAAAACATCGCCGCTTATGAGGCTTCGCTTGCGGCTTATGCTGCCGAGCGGTTGCAAAACCTCAACTGGCTCAATGTGCAAGGCACGGCACCGGGCAAGGGTGCGATCTTCTCATTCACCATGGAGGGTGCGCACCCGCATGACATCTCCACCGTTCTCGACAAAAAGGGCGTTGCGGTGCGCGCGGGAAGCCATTGCGCCATGCCGCTCATGCAGCATCTGGGCGTCACCGCCACCTGCCGGGCGTCGTTTGCGATGTACAACACCCGCGAAGAGGTCGACCGTCTGGTCGGGGCGCTGGAACTGTGCCGGGAATTCTTCGGCTAAAGCCTTCTGCCGGGCGTGAAAACCGATTGCACGCCCGGCATGCATCGCCTATAGACAGGCGCACTGACGCGGTCAGCCCGCGCACCCATAGCTCAGCTGGATAGAGCGCTGCCCTCCGAAGGCTGATGTCAAGGGGATGCCGTGATGAAGAGGACTAAGAAAGATACGTGATACCAAGCTCTTGCCGAGCAGATCGTTTTTCGATTTAAAGGCTGGAGAAGTCGCGTAAGCACTGCGTAAGCAGTCAGGGCCTGACGGTTCTACTGCGCACCCATAGCTCAGCTGGATAGAGCGTCGCCCTCCGAAGGCGAAGGCCTCAGGTTCGAATCCTGATGGGTGCGCCATTAACCTCGAAATTCCAAGCTGTTGGGTTGGTCTGATCGCCTGGGAGGGCGAGGACGCGCCTTCTGGCGCGATGCAGGCATGCAATTCAACCACGCCACTGCATTTGGGTTGCGAGGCTCAGTGGTGCCGTTCGGAAGGTTTGCCAGATTGGCGAGCAATGCCAGACGAAACGGAGGAGAAGGTCTGCTCCCACATCGGATCAAGGTCCGAAGCAAGAGCTTACTGTGCTCGTCGCTGAAACTCCCCGAGGTTCTCCCTGAAAACCGGACAGTGACGGAAGCCGCGATCTGATCTCTGCTGGTCGCCAAGAGGGATGAGATGAGAACATGTCGAAACGCCGGAAGCATGAAGTGGTCTCAGCCACTATCATCTGTTGATATCCTGAGAATCGTGCGATCCTTACCGTATCCTTCACGCAGATTTTCTGGCTGCCGCAGCAGATTTCGTGCCGCCTTCCGTCACACCCTTAACGTGGCGAGAAACGGTCGGACCGCAGTCAACAGGCCTACCGGCCGGACGTAGAGCCAAGGGTCCGTCGCGTGTCAGAAGGACAGCGCCCTGAGCGAAAAAGCTAGCTTACCGGATAGGCGAAAAAAGCCATCATGTTTCGTCGTTTGTTCTTGATTAAGGTGACTCATATAGACATTGTGTCAGAAAAATTCCCAGAGGCGCGTTGACACATGCAGGCTGACTTTTCCACACTTCTGGCGCAAGCCGGATACTCTGTGCCCGAGGCCGCGCGCGTGCTTGGCTATTCAGAAGGCCACATCTATCGCTGGAAGCGCGGTGAGGAAATCCCCCGTGACAGCGTGATCCGTCTTCTGAACATGGAGATCGAGCGGCGGCGCGATGCAGGCGATGCGGAAAAGACCTTTACTTTCATCGACCTGTTCGCGGGGATCGGCGGCCTGCGGCGGGCAATGGAGAGCGCGGGTGGTCGCTGCATCTTCACCTCTGAATGGGACAAGTACGCCCAGCAGACCTATATGGCGAACTTTCCTGACAACCGGCTTCCGGTGGGCGACATCCGGGAGGTAGACGCCGAAGACATCCCCGCGCATGACGTGCTGGTTGCGGGCTTTCCCTGCCAGCCCTTCTCGATCGCCGGGGTGTCCAAGAAGAACGCACTCGGCCGCGCGCATGGCTTTGACGATGAGACCCAGGGAACGCTGTTCTTCGATGTGCTACGCATCCTCATGCACCACCGTCCTGCGGCCTTCATGCTGGAGAACGTCAAGAACCTGAAAAGCCACGATAAGGGCCGCACCTTCGAGGTGATCCGCCGCAAGCTGACCGAGGAACTCGGTTACACGCTGGAGACCCGGATCATTGATGCCGGGCATTTCGTGCCGCAACATCGCGAACGGATTGTGATGGTCGGCTTCCGTGAAGCGACCGGGTTCAGCTTCGATGACGTGCATCTTCCGACTTACGGGACCAGGCGGATGCGCCATGTTCTGCACCCTGAAAATGGCACGGAACAACCCGAGGGGCATTTTACCGTTGGGCCGGATGCTGTGGTCAGCGATAAATACACCCTGACCGACAAACTTTGGGCCTATCTGCAAGGCTATGCTGCAAAGCATAAGGCCAAGGGGAATGGGTTCGGCTTTGGCATGGTCGATGGTGACAGTATCTCGCGCACGTTGTCGGCCCGCTATTACAAAGACGGTTCCGAGATTCTGATCAGTCGGGGCGAAGGCAACAATCCGCGACGCCTCACGCCTCGTGAATGTGCGCGGCTGATGGGCTACCCCGATGACTTCCGGATTCCGGTGTCTGACACTCAGGCCTACAAGCAATTCGGCAACTCGGTGGCCGTGCCTGTATTTGCCGAGGTGGCAAAAGTCATGGCACCACATATCCTCGCACTGACGAGAGCTGAACCGCTTAAGAAAGTTGGCTGACGTTCACGACAGCAGAACCCGCAGCCGAAACATGGCGGCAATCAAGGGGGCTGATACCAAACCGGAAATGCTGATCCGGCGCGGGCTTCATGCACTTGGTTACCGCTACCGTCTCCACGACCGGAAACTGCCGGGTAGACCAGACATAGTGCTGGCAAAGCATGATGCGGTGATCTTTGTGAACGGCTGCTTCTGGCATGGGCACGCTTGCCCACTTTTTCGATGGCCTGCAACACGGCAGGATTTTTGGCGCGCCAAGATCACCGGCAACATCGAGCGGGACGCCCGGAATATCGACATGCTGATTGTTGCCGGCTGGCGTGTTGCGACGGTCTGGGAATGTGCGCTGAAGGGGCGCGGCAGGTTGCCGTCGGAGGCGGTGATTGACTCCCTCGCCCTATGGATATGTTCTGGCGACCAACGGCTGGATCTCGAAGGTCAGCATACAGAAACAGGCGGCCAGATTTGAGCGAGCAGGGTATTTTCGATTTTGACGAGGACGGCGGCGGTCAGGCCGGACTTCTGACGGACCTGCTGAGCCGGGCTGAGCGGGTATTGGTCAAGAAGCTCTCGAACAATGACCGTGACTGGGCGCGTTATGCCAATAAGCACCAGGCCGGGGTTTATATTCCGGCGGAACAGCGCGAGAGCGGGTTTTTTCCACCGCTGGAGGTCAAACCGCGCAAAGACCCGGATGCGGCCCCGATCCGGGAGGCCTGGTTCGATACGCTCTGGCCACAGGCTTCAGGCGATGAGCGCAATAAACATACCCGGATCGTACACTACACGAGTAAGGGCCCTGAGACGCATATGACACGCCTGCCGAAAGAGTGCTTTGAGCATCTCTCGCCGGCTTCTTTCCTGATGATGGGGCGGTATCGGCAGGGCAAAGATACTGTCTACGAATGCCTGACCATTGATTCCGCCAGCGAGGAAGCGGATCTGCTTCTCCTGCAGCTCGACATCACACCGGATTTCCTGATTGGTGAGTTTGAACCCGCTGAGGTCAGGGCAAAGGAACAGGACCGGGTTCTTGATTTCGCGGAAGAACTGATCGCGGCCTGGAAGGCTGGTACGATCGTCGAGTTCGGCCTCGCCCGTGCTGCCATGCCGAAAACCGAAGAACTGGCCGGGCTGGCGCGCGACCGTTACCTCGAGATCTACGGACTGAACAGCCTCGATCCCTTCGCCATCGAACGCCCGGGTGATGCGCTCCGCGAGATCAGCCGCAGTATCGAATGGGATATGTTCCGAGACTTTCAGCGCCGCGAGCGGGCCGTCGAGCTGGTACGCATCGTCCTTGGCGACGCACCGCGCGACATGACCATCGCAGAGATCATCCGGCAGCTGATCAATGAACTGCCCCGGATCGACGCGCTGATGCTGTCGGCCAGCCAACAGAGGAAATCCAGGGCGGGCTATTCCTACGAACACCATATTGAAGCGATGCTGAGCGGGGGAAAAATCCCGTTCGAAAAACAGGTCGTAATCGAGGCGAAGAAGCGCCCCGACTTCATTCTTCCCTCACTGGCCTTCATCAGCAGCGGCGAAGTCATCGCCGCAACCGGTCTGATCCTGAGTGCGAAGACCACCCTGCGCGAACGCTGGAAGCAGGTTGAGCGGGAGAAAGGCGAGCGCAGGCTTTACCTGACCACGGTCGATGAAAACATCGCGGGCAATGCCATTCAGGATATGGCAGGCATCGGCGTGCAACTGGTGATCCCGGAAAGCCTGATGGACGCCAAAGAGACCGAATACGCCGGACACGCGAACGTGCTGACCTTCCGGCGGTTTTGCGATGAAGTCATTCTGCCGAACCTCAAAGTATGGGTTTAGCAACGAGATCGGTTTTCTGGGATAGGGTCTGCAAGTGGCCGCCCATTGCGCAGCGGAGAAATCGCTGCGCCGCGTCGTATGTATGCCTCAGTCGCGAACGGCTTGATCTGTGATGCCGTGTCTGCTTTCAGGGTGGCAGCTGCTGAATGTGGGTACGGCGTAGCCCTGGTTAGTTAAGCACTGTTACATCCCCACCTGATGGCAAGGTATGCCCGGAGGCGCTATCACTCTGACGATGCCGGCAGGAGGAGGGTCATCCAGGCCCGCGGCACCGCCTTGAGGGCCGGGCCCTCTGCGCTCACCGATCAGAAGGCTTTGTCCTGGGCTGATGCATGCGTCGGCTGGTGTTCTTGCGGAAGGTGTTGCGGAGATCCTTGTTGATCAGCTCGATGTCGAACCAGTCCGGATCGAAATGCCCGCCGGCCCAGCGAAGGTTGGAGCTGTGGTCCTCGTGGTTCGGATCGCGGATGGTCTCGAGGAAATCGGCATAGGACCAGGGGCCACCGACGTCCTCGGGCGGCCGGGCACGGGCACCTTCGGTGCATTCTGCGTGGTGGGGCAGGGGATCGAGGGACAGCCACTCCTCAATCCGGATCACATGGGTCCAGTCATCGCCAAAGTCGTAGAGGTAAGTGAAGGTCAGATCCTGGCCGGAGAAATCCGCCAGCCTGACCCCGGTGTAGTCGAAGGTCTGCGGCCCGCTGAAGCCATCCTCAAGCTGATCGGGGTCGCCATAGCGCAGCCCGCCGATCCGGAACTCATGCAGATGGCTGTCGGTCCAGCTGAACGCGGCCTGCAGCACCAGATGCAGCCTGTCGAGCGTCCAGTCCGACGGCACGACAAGTCGCCGCCAGATTGGCGGGTCAATCTCCGCCAGAAAGACATGCAGGCGGATGGCATTCGCGGGCTGGTACAAGGCAGGTCTCCCCGATCAGATCGCAAAATCCTCGAGCGATTTTCCCGAAGCCAGCGCCTCGGCGATCCAGGCCGGTTTGCGCCCACGGCCGGACCAGGTGATTTCGGCGTTTTCCGGATGGCGGTACTTGGGCGCAGACGCCGCGCGTTTCCGGGTGGGAGCGGCTTCCGCAAGTTCGTCTAAACTGAAACCGAGTTCGCGGGCCAAGTCGTCAACCTGGGCGCGGGCCTCGGCCTTGCGACGGTCCTCGAAACTCGCGATGGCCTTCGCAACATTCTTTTGCAACTGCTTCAGCTCGGGAAGCGACAAGGCGTTAAGATCGATATCCGTCATTTGGTCCTCATTTGTTGCCCGGTGGATTTGAGCCCGAGCCTTGGGGAAGAAAGGCGTCTGGCGCTGGAAAGCAGGCACCGCGATTGCGTGTCAGATAAGCGCAGATATCCTGGGGATTACAACACGTCGGGGATTGGGGCTCGCGAGTGTTGGCTTTTGCCTTTTTCACGCTTGGCTCGGCTGAATGCGAGGATCGTCTGGGGGAAAGCCTTCCCCTTGGTCGGCACTGGCGTTGCCGACGCACCCCCATCAGCGGGGAGACCCCGCAACGCCCCCTGAGAGTGAAAGTGCGGGCGGGTTTTCCGTGACGGGTTGAGGGCTGGAGGAGAGGCCTCCGGCGCCCGTCGCGGAGATCATTCCGATGGCCAGAGAGCATCGCGCGGCCCGCAAGAGCGGCCCGCGCACGAACCTTTATGACGACATCACCGACAAGATCATCGCCGAGTTGGAGGAAGGCCGGTTGCCCTGGGTCCAGCCCTGGGGGGCGGCGGCGGCGCAAGCGCCGCTCGCCATGCCGCGCAACGCCAGCACGGGTCGGCAATATTCCGGGATCAATGTCCTGATCCTTTGGGGCGCCGTGATCCAGCAGGGCTATCCAACCCAGCACTGGCTGACCTTCCGCCAGGCGCTGTCGCTCGGCGGCAATGTCCGCAAGGGTGAGCGCGGCACGACCGTCGTCTATGCCGACCGTTTCACGCCTGAAGACGAGAAGCGCCGCGCCCGGGAGACCGGGGAGGATGCAAACAGCATCCCGTTCCTGAAGCGCTTTACCGTGTTCAACGCGGCGCAATGCGAGGGTCTGCCCGACGACATCGCCGTCGAAGCACCGCCACCGCCGCCCGGGCTGATCGAGCCGCGGGTCGAGGCATTGATCGCGGCGACCGGCATCGACTTCCGGATCGGTGGCAACCGCGCCTTCTATGTTCCCGCGCTCGATTATGTACAGGTGCCACCTCCGCAGGCCTATTTCGAGCCGATCAACTGGCACCGGACCGCCCTGCACGAGATGGGGCACGCGACAGGACATGCCTCACGGTTGGGGCGGGACTTCTCGGGCGATTTCGGCACGAAGACATACGCCTTCGAGGAACTGATCGCCGAGATTTCGAGTGCGTTCTGTTGCGCCTCGCTCGGGATCGTCCCGACTGTGCGCCACGCCGATTACATCGGCTCCTGGCTGGAGGTGATGCGCGAGGATGCCCGCGCGATCGTCCGTGCAGCCTCGCAGGCCAGCAAGGCGGCCGACTGGCTGCTGGCCCATCTGCCCGACGACAGCACCGATGTTGAACGGCAGACCCCGACGAAAGGGAGGGCTGCGGCATGATCCGCCTGACCGACACACAGCGTGACCGTTTGCTGGCGAATGGCCGTGATCGCGATCAGGATCACATTCCGGTCGTGAAGTTCTTCAATCCCTTTGGCGCCGGTGTCTGGCTTGCGACCGAGCTCGACGAGGACGGTGACATCATGTTCGGCCTGGCCGACATCGGCTACCCCGAGCTTGGCTCCTGGAGTCTCAACGAACTGCGCTCCATTCGGCTACCCTTCGGCATGGGCATCGAGCGGGATCTTCTGTTCACGGGGGATTTCCCGATCTCGGTCTGGGCCAAGGCCGCCCGCGAAACCGGCAGCATTCGCGATGCCGAGCGCCTGCTTTATCGCTCGGGCCGTCTGCCAGGCGGAACACGCCCCGATGCGGAGCCCCCGCGTTCCTGAGATCCACGCCCTGCAGCTTTCGCGCCGCTCTCTTCGCAGGAAGAGGGCGGCGCTTCTCCTCGTGACGCGGTGAAAGTTCGGCGCCCGGTCGGCTTCCCGTCGGAGAACAGCTCCATGACACGAAACACGAGAAAATCCGCCATCGAAGCGCAACCGCTCCGCTTCTCGGCCCAGGAGCAGGCCGTGGTCTACGAGGCCCGGCAGATCCTGCTGCGCCATCTCAACCAGAACCCGGTCCTGTCGTCCTGGCAGGCGGTGCTCGACTATTGCACCCTCACCATCAGGGGCGATGTGGAGCGCTTCCATGTCCTCTATCTCGACCGGAGGAACCGGCTGATCTCAGACGAATGCCTGGCCATCGGCACGGTCGATCATGTCCCGGTCTATCCCCGGGAGGTGCTGCGGCGATGCCTGGCGCTCAATGCCTCGGCGCTGATCATCGTCCATAATCATCCGGCCGGCGATCCCGAGCCCTCGGCCGCCGACCTCGCAATGACAAAAGAAATCCGGAACGCCTGTGCGTCCCTGGGGGTGATACTGCACGACCACATCATCACCGGGGCTGGCCGGGAGACCAGCCTGCGCGCCCGCGGCGAGCTCTGATGGGTCTGCGCGTTCATCTGCGGCTCGGCCATGAGAGTGAAAGGAGGGTGGGGGTTTCGTGACGGGCTGGTTGCCGGAGAGAGAGGCTCCCCGGCGTCCGTCATGGAGACCCTGACATGGCCACTGCCACTCAAAAGATCACCCTGTCGTCCTCGCGCGACATCCCCTTCAACAAGCTGCTGCTCAGCCAGTCCAATGTCCGGCGCGTGAAGGCCGGCATCTCGGTCGAGGAACTGGCCGAGTCCATCGCCCGCCGCGGGCTGATCCAATCGCTGCATGTCCGGCCCGAGCTCGATGCGGAGGGCAAGGAGACCGGCCTCTTCGAGGTGCCGGCTGGCGGCCGCCGCTTTCGTGCTCTGGAATTGCTGGTGAAGCAGAAGCGCCTCAACAAGACCGCGCCGGTGCCCTGTGTGGTCTCGGAGGCCGGAGACGATATCCTGATCGACGAGGTGTCGCTAGCGGAGAACATCGAGCGCGCGCCGCTGCATCCGCTCGACCAGTTCCGCGCCTTCCAGGTCCTTCGTGAGAAGGGCATGAGCGAAGAGGAAATCGCCGCCGCCTTCTTCGTCGACGCCAGGGTCGTGAAGCAGCGCCTGCGCCTGGTCTCGGTCTCGCCGTTGCTGCTCGAAACCTATGCCGAGGATGGTATGACGCTGGAACAGCTCATGGCCTTCACCGTTTCTGACGACCACGCCCGCCAAGAACAGGTCTGGGAGGCGATCAAGGACAGCTGGCAGAAGGAGCCCTATACGATCCGCCGCATGCTGACCGAGACCACGGTGCGGGCTTCCGACAAGCGGGCGCTCTTCGTCGGCATCGAGGCCTATGAGGCGGCGGGCGGCTATGTGCTGCGCGATCTCTTCCAGCAGGACGATGGCGGCTGGCTCCAGGACCCGGTGCTGCTCGACCGGCTGGCGGGCGAGAAGCTGAAGGCCGAGGCGGAGACCATCGCCGCTGAGGGCTGGAAGTGGATCGAGATCGCCGTGGACTTCCCCTATGGCCATACCAGCGGCATGCGCCGTCTGGCCGGCACCACCATCGACCTGACCGACGAGGAGCGTGCCGAGCGTGAGAAGCTGCGGGACGAGTTCGAGGCGCTGGAGGCGGAATATGCCCAGGCCGACGAGTTCCCCGACGAGGTGGATGCCCGTCTCGGCGAGATCGAGGAGGCACTGGAGGCCTTCGAAAACCGGCCGATGCGCTATGACGCGGACCAGATGGCCCGTGCCGGTGTCTTCGTCAGCATCCGCCATGACGGCCAGCTTGCCGTCGAGCGCGGCTATGTCCGCCCCGAAGACGAGGTGGTGGACGGCCAGGAAGGCGATGATGTCGATGGTGCATCTGTCGAAGGCGACGAAGACGGCAGCGTCCGGCGCGCCGTCATCACCGTGGGCGGTGCTGCGCCTGAGACCGACGAGGACGAAGAGGTCGAGACCATCCGGCCGCTGCCCGATCGCCTCGTCAGCGAGCTGACCGCGCATCGCACCCTGGCGCTCCGGGACGCTGTGGCGATGAACCCGCATGTCGCCATGACGGCGCTGCTGCACCGGCTGGTCACGGATTGTTTCCTGCCGCATTCCACCAGGGGGTGCCTGGAGGCCCATGTCCGGGAGGTTCACTTCCCGGCGCAAGCCGACGACCTCGGCGAAAGCGTCTCGGCGCGCGCCATCGCCGAGCGGCACGAACGCTGGGGCGATCATATCCCGGCCGACGATGCGGCGCTCTGGGACTGGCTCTCCGATCAGGACGACGACACCCGCATGGAGTTGCTCGCCCATTGCATCAGCTTCGGCGTCAACGCCTTGCACGAGAAGCCCAACCCCTATAGCGGCATGGGCGTCAGCCAGCACGGTCTCGACGTCCGCCTGTCCCAGGCCGAACGGCTGGCGCGGGCAACGGGCCTCGACATGGTGGCGGTGGGCTGGAGGCCGACCGTCGCCAACTATCTCGGCCGCGTGACCAAGCCGCGGATCATCGAGGCGGTGCGTGAGGGCGCCGGCGAGCGGGCGGCCCAGCTCATCGACCACCTCAAGAAGGGCGATATGGGCAAAGAGGCCGAGCGGCTGCTGGCAGAAACCGGCTGGTTGCCGGAGCCGCTGCGCATGGTCGATCCCGATGCGGATGTCGATGCGGACGCCGGGGGCGACACCGGGGCGGATGATCTGCCTGAATTCCTTGCCAGCGATGGCGAGGGTGAAGACGCCACGGAGGACGAGGAGCAGCCAATGGTCGCTGCCGAATGATCCTCAGGTGGGGCGGTGTTCGCTGCCCCGCCACATCCCTTCCTTTTCCCACTTCGCCCGGTCCTCGTGACCGGGCTTTTTCTTTGGAGAACCCTGATGCCTGGAACGATCGATATCGACCGAATATTCCGTGAGAACCGCGCCAGTCCACCATCCGAACGCACGCTGCCCTGGGAGGAAACCTGCGACGGCATCACGGTGGTGGTGGAGCCGAAGCCGCATTGGGCGGACGACATGCGCGCCTTCCGTCTCGAAGCCCGCGCATATTGCCGCTACGCCGATTGGACCGCGAACGGCGGTCATGCCCGCTTCTACGGTCATATCGACACCAGCGGTGACGACGTGATGATGAGAGCGCGCGCGATGATCGCCCGCGAGATCGCCGATGGGCTCTGGGACTGAAGGCCCGTCCACGTCCGACGATATCAGCGACCGTCGTCATGTCATCGGCCTACATGGCTCCAGTTCCAGCTTCATCATGCTGCCGCTCATCATGTTGGGCATCGGATTCCGCCCCCGGCCTGGAACACGCTTCTGATGCCGGCGTGGCTGCGAGGCTGGCACGGCGAAACATCTGCAGTGGGGGTCTCCGGCGCCTGTCGGATGCAGACACCACCCCCGCTTCCATTCGCTAACCTCGGTCTGATCCGTCTCTTTGACATTCAACCCCGGAGGGGTCGGCTTACGCACGCGTGCCGCCCTCGGGGCTTCGGAAAAAGTCCGAACGCCCGAGGGTGAGTGCAGATCCGGTCAGACACGTCGGGCGCCTGTCGCGCGGGGGATGGTCCCCCGCCTCCAAAGACAGGAGCCAATCCCGATGTCCTATGCAGATGCCACCGCTTTCGCCGCCAGCCTCGCCACCACTCTGATGGTCGTAATCGTCGTGTTCCAGGCCGGGGACGGAACCCACGGCGCCATGCCCGCCGACGAGTTCGACGGCGACGAAGACATGGTGAAGCTGGAACTGGATCCATGGGAGTAAGGCGCGAAAGCGCCTCACCCCAAACGGCCCGAGCGCGAAGACCCACGCTTCGGGCCTTCAGTGCCTCACAATGGTCCCCCATCGTCGGCAGCGGAACCGGGAACAAGCCCGGTCAGAGAGGAAGAGTGCGGGCCGTTCGGCAGTGACGGGTTGAGGGCTGGAGAGAGAGGCTCGCCGGCGCCCGTCATGGAGTGATCCCGATGACCTTTGCCCGTTCCAAAACCTTCCGCCCCATCGGCCAGATTCTGGCGGTTGATGTTCTGCCCACGCGTTATCGGTCGCAAAAGCTGCCGCTGCGCATCTCTTGCCTCGGTGTCGCCAGCTATGACGCCAGTGACGCGGCGAATAGCTTTGACCGCGTGATCCCGCTTGGGGAATGCCCGTCACCGGAGGAGGTCATACAGGCCGCGGCCTTGCGCCTGTCGCGCGGTGATATTTGCACGGGGCCGAATAGCTTTCCGTATTTTCAGCCGCGCATCATGATCATTCAGGATCGCGATCAGCGCCTGGTCCTCGCCGGCGAAATCCGCGCCGGCATTATCCTCTGGCAACAGCCGGTCGCATCTGATGCCGAGGCCCGCAGAATCGTGACCGAGGCCAGTCGCGTGCGCGGTATGGCGTTCCGGGCCTTGGATCCCGGGGACGCGAGACGGCTGCGTTACCGCGCCGCTGCACTGGAGGCACGGTTGGTTGATCCCTTCTGGCGCGAGACCGCGGCCGATCTGCTCCGCCTGCCACGGGCCGCCTGAGCTTCACCTTTTCAATCCCCTTCGGCTCGGTTTCACGCCGGGCCATGCCCGGAGACCATCATGGCCGACTATTTCACGCACTTTTCTTGCCTGCTTGACGTGGGCACCTCCGAAAACGCTGCCCGCGCGCTCGATCTCTACAACGCTCTGGCGGGTGACAATGCCGCCGAAGATCCGCCTTCGGACGGCTTCCTGCTCTCCATTCAGCCCGAGCATGGCGGAACCCAGCTCTGGATGCGTGACGACGTCACAGGCGATCCCGAGCATGTCATCCAGTTCGTCAAACGCTGCGCGAAGGAGTTCGGTCTGACCGGCCTTTGGGGGATGCAATACGCCAATACCTGCTCGAAGCCGCGTGTGGACGTGTTCGGCGGCGGGGCGCACGTCCTCGATCTCGCCACCGGCGAGACGGTGGACTGGATCTACACGGACGGCTGGCTTGCCATCGTTCTCGACGGAGGTGATCCCTATGCCTGATACTATCGAAACCGTCGTCTATCGGTTTGATGAGCTTCCCGAGGTGGCGTGGGACAGGGCCCGCGCTTGGTACCGGGAGAGCGGGTTCGACGATGACTGGTACGATGCCGTCTATGAGGATTTCCAGCGCGTCGCCGAAATCCTCGGGCTGAACCTCAAGACCCGAACCGTCCGGTTGATGGGCGGTGGCACACAGCAGAAACCCTGCATCTGGTTCCGCGGCTTCTGGAGCCAGGGCGATGGTGCCTGCTTCGAAACCTTCTATGCCTACCGCAAGGGCGCGCCGCGCCTGATCCGGGAATATGCGCCTAAGGACACCGAACTGCACTGCATCGCCGATGCCCTGCAGGCGATCCAGCGGCGCAATTTCTACCAGCTTCGCGCCGAGGCCAGCCGTCGCGGCCATTATTACCACGAATATTGCATGGGGATCTCGGTCGAGCGTGACAGTCCGACATTTCAGGACATGACCGCCGATGCCGAGGAAGGCGTGATCGAGGCGTTGCGCGATCTCGCCCGGTGGCTCTACCGCCAGCTCGAGCGCGAATACGATTATCTGTCCTCGGATGACGTTGTCGATGAGGCCATCATCGCCAACGGCTACACTTTCACCGAGGCGGGGCAGCGGTTCGGGTAAGGTGCAACGCCTCAGAACTCGTCCTGCAACTCTGCATAGATAGCTTCGATCCGGTCGGCCTCCCCGTCGGTCAGAGCGGAGAACTCCTTCGCTCTGGCACGTCCGGAGAGTCTGCCACCGTTCTGGTGCAGGAAGCGAAACAGCAGGTCGAGCACGCGGTCGGGCATGTCGATCAGGCCCGAGACGCGGGACTTGAACCCGTCATAGGCACGCAGGAACCGGGTCTCTGCTGGCAGGTCATGGTCGATTGTCTGGGCCACGCAGGCGAAGAGGAATTCGGCATGGGGCGTGGCATCGAAGAATCGATAGAAATCGCCGGTGTCGTTCAGCACCTCGACGTTTCCGCGATCGGTTGGGCGCCAGCTGACATGGGGCAGCAGCCGACGCGAATAGCTCTCGAGGACCTGCCGATAGGCTTCGATCCGTTCGAGGATCACCGCCGACACCGGGAAGACCAGCCCGGGCGGATTGAAGCCGCGTGCAGCAAGCACGTGATGGATCAGGTAGCGATGGAGGCGCCCGTTGCCATCCTCGAACGGGTGGATATAGACGAATCCGAAGGCGAGGCCGGCGGCAGCCAGAACAGGGTCGAGCCCCGGGGCGACGTCGCGGTCGAACGCTTCGAGCCCGGCGATCAGCGCGGGCAGGTCTTCGTGCCGGGCGCTGACGTGATCGGGGAGGGGGGCGCCGGTCGCGCGGTCGTGCTCGCCAATGAAGCCGCCCTCCTGCCGCAGGCCCAGATGGACGAAGCGGGCATCGCCGATGACGATGCGTTGCAGGCGTTCCAGCTCTGCCTGGTCAATCGGATGCCGCCCGGCTTCGCCGATGATCTGGCCCCAGCGCCGGATGCGATCCTGGGGCGGGTTCTCGCCTTCGATCTGGAAACTCGACCGTGAATCCTTGAGCAGCAGGAAGGCCGCCGTGCGCGCCAGCAGATCGGCGGGCACCTCGGCCAGCACCGCGCGGGCCTCGGCTGCCAGATCGCGGGCGATGAAGGCTTCGATTGCCGCTGTGCGGAAGATCATCGGGCAAAAATCCGGGGTGCCGGGCAGGTTGTTGCGGACCCGGTGGCGCGGCGAGGGGGCGCCCTCTGCGTCCCATTGGAGCCTGGTATCGACCACGGGCGCGTAATTGCCGCGCGTGGCGTCGGGCAGATCCAATTCCGCGCCGAGGAGCCACTCGTAGAGGAACCAGACCCTGCGCGCGTAGCTGCCCGTCGGGGCGGCCTCGACAATGGCCTGGACCGGCTCTGGGCCGGTTGCCTTGAACAGCCGCTTGAGAACCGTCAGATCCAGCCCCTCGTAGCGCAGCGCGAAGGTCAGGTGACCGATGAGGCTCGCCTCGGGTTCATGGCGGGGCGTGTAGAGGCGCCAGCCGTCGGCCGCGTAGACCTTGTGACGTGGGCCGATGGCGGAAAGTGTCCGGGGCAGGGGCGTTGCGAGCGCATAGGCATCGATCAGCGCAGCATAGCCAGCAGGTGTGGCCTCCTCGGGGAGCCAGCGCTCGTGAAAAACGGTTACGGCACCTGAAAATAGATTCTTTTGCGCCTGCTCCATGAAATTCAGTTCTTGGTCCCGATGATTGATCTTAAGTCGGTGTATCTCATGAATATCGATTACAATCAATGAGGTCTTGCGAAAGTTGATAGCGGAGCGCTGTTGCCCTCCGGTCTGCGAGGTGATGGGGCATGAGGGGCCGAGTCAGAGAGAGGCCGGGACAGGGTGAGTCCGGGTGGTTGAGAGAGAGCGCCGTCCGGGTCCTCCCCGTTCCCGCTCTCCGAGGTTCCCCGACATGAATATCTCATCTCCCGTGACCGATCCGGTCACGCCGCTGGCGGCTGCGCCAGCGATCCTGGCCGCCGCCAATCTCCTCCTTCCCCATCTCGAACGCGGTCAACGCGTCAATACTGTGGACCTCCGCAGTGCCATGGAAAGCGCTTTCGGCGCCTCCGACGCCAGCGGCGCGTGGGACTGGAAGCTCGCCTATGAGGCCTGCGAAGTCGCCACGGTTCTGTTCCTGCGCAAATACGGAAAGGCGCTTTTCCGCAAAGCCGGTTCTCCGGTTTCCCGGCTCGATGCTATGGCGAAGATCGCGGGCCTTCTTCCGACGCAGACCCGCCGCTCCGAGGAAAGCCAGAGCTTCCAGCAGTTCAGCACGCCTCTGCCTCTCGGTCTTGCCGCGCTGGCGGCGGCCGCGATCACGCCTGATGACGTGGTGCTGGAACCCTCGGCCGGCACCGGCCTGATGGCGATCCTGGCCCAGACCGCGGGCGGTTCGCTGATCCTCAACGAACTCGCCGAGACCCGTGCCGATCTTCTCTCGTCCCTCTTTCCGGCCTTTCCCGTCACCCGGTTCGACGCCGCCCAGATCGACGATCATCTGGCCCCGGAGGCCGTGCCATCCGTTGTGCTGATGAATCCGCCATTCTCGGTCATGGCCAATGTCGAGGGACGGATGGCGGACGCTGCCTATCGTCATGTCGCTTCGGCACTGGCCCGGCTCGCCCCCGGCGGACGGCTGATCACGATCACCGGCGCCAACTTCGGACCGGAAGCTCCAGCCTGGCGCGATGCCTTCATGCGCTTGCAGGTTCGCGGACGTGTGGTCTTCACAGCGGCCATCGATGGCGCGGTCTTTGCCAGGCATGGCACCAGCATCGACACGCGGCTCACCGTCATCGACAAGTTGCCCGCCGACGATCCGTCCGTCTTCCCGGCCTCGGCAGGGATCGCGCCTGATGTTGCCACGCTGCTCGGCTGGATCGAAAGCCAGCTTCCGCCGCGCTTGCCGGTCTCGCTGCCGAAGGTCTCTTCTCCCGTGCCGGCGGCTGCCCCGAAGACCGTGCGCTGTTATCTCGCTCACGCCGCAGCGTCCCGACCCGCCGCTGCACCAGCGTCCGATCCCGCGGTGGTGGAGCTCGAGTATGAGACCGTGGACTGGGCGCCGCCCGAGGGCGCGTGCCTGTCGGACGCGATCTATGAGGAATATGCGCTGCAATCGCTGCGCATTGCTGGTGCACAGCCGCATCCGACCAGGCTGGTGCAATCCGCCGCCATGGCCTCCGTCGCACCTCCGAAGCCCTCCTACCGACCGATGCTGCCCACCGACATCCGTACCCGGCTTTCCGACGCGCAGTTGGAGACGGTGATCTATGCCGGGGACGCCCATGCCGATCACCTCGCCGGCGCCTGGACTGTGGACGAGCATTTCGACAACGTAAGCGCCGCTGCCGAAGGCGCCGCCGACGCTGTCCGCTTCCGCCGGGGCTTCATGCTTGGTGACGGCACCGGCGCTGGTAAGGGACGCCAGTCCGCCGCCATCATTCTCGACAACTGGCTGCGCGGGCGCCGCAAGGCGGTCTGGATCAGCAAGTCCGACAAGCTGATCGAGGACGCGCAACGCGACTGGTCGGCGCTCGGAATGGAGCGACTCCTGGTCACGCCTCTGTCACGCTTCCCTCAAGGCGCAAAGATCACGCTCTCGGAAGGCATCCTTTTTACCACCTATGCCACGCTACGCTCCGATGACCGCGGCGAGAAGGTTTCGCGCGTGAAGCAGATCGTCGAATGGTTGGGCAGGGACTTCGAAGGGGCCATCATCTTCGACGAAAGCCATGCCATGCAGAATGCCGGAGGCGGCAAAGGAGACCGCGGCGACATCGCCGCCTCACAGCAGGGTCGCGCAGGCCTGCGGCTCCAGCATGCCCTGCCGGATGCGCGCGTGGTCTATGTCTCGGCGACAGGAGCCACGACCGTTCACAATCTCGCCTATGCCCAGCGTCTCGGCCTCTGGCATGGCGAGGATTTTCCGTTCCAGACCCGCGCCGAGTTTGTCGAGGCGATCGAGGCCGGTGGCGTGGCAGCCATGGAGGTGCTCGCCCGCGATTTGCGTTCTCTCGGCCTCTATACCGCGCGCTCGCTCTCCTACGACGGCGTCGAATACGAACTGGTCGAGCACAAGCTCACCGACGAGCAGCGCCGCATCTATGACGCTTACGCGGCCGCGTTCGCCGTGATCCATGGAAACCTGGACGCGGCGATGGAGGCGGCCAACATCACCGGCAGTGAAGGCACGCTAAACCGGCAGGCCAAATCCGCAGCGCGGTCGGCCTTCGAGAGCACCAAGCAACGCTTCTTCGGGCATCTGCTGACCTCGATGAAGACGCCGACGCTGATCCGCTCGATCGATGCCGATCTCGAGGCGGGCCATGCCGCCGTCATCCAGATCGTCTCCACCGGCGAGGCGCTGATGGAACGGCGGCTGGCAGAAATCCCCACCGAGGAATGGAATGACATTTCCGTCGATGTCACGCCGCGGGAATACGTCTTATCCCGAGCTCCGGATAAGACATAATATGCCGCGTCAGCATTATGCTGAGTTCGGGGCTTCAAGCTGTTGTTCTGGTGATTCATTTTCAGGTTTCCGCTTTGGATAATCATGATGCC